>JAXHMW010000014.1:0-152061 GCA_034521065.1 Planctomycetota bacterium
CGGTAATTGTGCATCTGCTCTTTACCGCGCGATGATGCGCTTTTCCCGCTTTCGTCAAGGCAGTGGCGAGTCTCACGGGTCACTTCGTCTCCGGCTTCGAGTATTCTCGCTGACGTTCCGCCTGCACGTCCACCGCGTTTCGGGCGGCTCTGGACCGACCCACGTTTAGCTCCACGCGCTCACCCCTGCAGACAGACACGTTAATGTCAACCCGGAAACCTCCCGACTGCGTGTCACAGTCCGATATCCCCGCGAACTGAAGTGACCTGCGAAGCAGCGCGAGGAACTCGCCGGTCTCGGTGCCGTTCGAAAGGTCGGGTTCCGTTACTATCTCGATAAGCGGTGCCCCGCACCGGTTCAGGTCAACAAGTGTCTTGTCTCCTTCGTGTACGAGCCTCGCTGAGTCCTCTTCAATATGAATCTGACGCAGTCGTACGAGCCCGCCGTCTCTCAACTCCAACGAGCCGCCCCGTGCGAGTGGATTAAAATGCTGGGTAATCTGATAGCCCTTTGGCGAGTCGGATAAAGATTGCACTTTCGGTCGAAGCGCAGATATCCGCTATATTCGAACCGAACATGACTGCTGCGGCGATGGCGAGCCTCACCGCTTTTACATCCGTAACGGGCAGTGCCCCGGGCTGTGCGACATACTCGCGCAAGTGAGGGAGTTGGGCAAGAAAATCATTATTCACAGGACACCGGGCAAAGAACTATGCCGGTTTTCAGCCTAGCGTGAACCTCGAGTCCGACCCTCGCAATTTGAGATTTTTTCGCACACATGTTATCGAATAGGATAATGCCGTTTGCGGTAGTTTCAGCGCATGAGCGCGAGAAGACTTGAAACACCTTGTGCCGAGGGGCTTGCCGCGCCCTTATAGCTTTGTATAATCACGGCTTCTGAGCATTTGGTCCGCCTTACATAGGGAGGCCGGGTTGATAGAGGTAAAAGACCTGAAAAGTGTACCGATCCAGCGCTGAGGGCGTATCGTCTTTCATAGAGAGGACGCCGGACGCTGCATCCACTTTTGAGCGCGACGCGCGCTGGGCTCACCATGAGAATCTGCGGTTATATTCCGGCCACCAGCGGAAGCGCCATGGTAGCCAACCACGATGTCTTCGACGAGTCGCTCGAAGTTCGGAAGAGGCTGGGATACCTGCCGGAAAACGTTCCGCTTTACACGGAAATGAGAGTGCGCGAGTTCCTGCGTTACAGGGCCGCACTCAAAAAGATTCCGGGTTTCGAAAGGTCCGCACACGTTGACAAGGTCGTTGCAGTGCTGGCTGGAGGATGCCGCCGACCGCATTATCGGCCACCTTTCCAAGGGCTTTCGCCAGAGGGTCGGTCTCGCTGATGCTCTGCTCGGTTCTCCGGAAGTCCTGATCCTCGACGAGCCCACCGTCGGTCTCGACCCCAACCAGGTGCGCGAGACCCGCAAGCTCATCAAGTCGCTTTCGGGAGTCTTGAGGCATGCTGGTGCCTCTCCACGTTTTCACAGAGGTGGAGATGATATGCAACCGCGTGGTCATCATCCACGAGGGCCGCATTGTCGCGGATGACACTCAGGAAGGCCTCATCGAGTCCATGAGCGATGCCCGCAAGCTTTTCGTGGAACTCAAGGGCACTGACCCGCGACCGGCCGAGAAGCTGCTTGAGGAAACCGAAGGCATCGTACGCTACTACATCGCTTCCCGCGAGGAGGTCCTCAAGCTCGAGATAGAACAGGAAGAGGGTTATGACCTGCGCGAGGAGCTTTCCGTCAAGTTTTCCGGTCTTGGATACATCGTGCTCGAGCTTCGCAGCGAACGCTATACGCTCGAGGACATCTTCAGCATGCTCACAAGCGAAAAGTTCGTCGAAGCGGACGCGGACGAGCAGGAAGAGGTGACCGAAGGCGAGGTATCCGGCGAGGAAGCCGAATCCGATGCAGCCGAATCCGATGACGGCCCCCAGACGGACGAGGCGGCGCAGGAAGGTGAGCAGTCCGACTCTGACGAAGAGAAAGAAGGCGACGAGTCTCCTGCCCGGCATGTCGCGGATACGATCCGGGGATCCCGCTCCTCCCGGCCCAGGCGAGAGCAAACGCAAGGAAATGCTCAACTCATTCGAAAAGCTTGCCGAAAAGGCGAAAGAAGAACACGAACTGACCGAGAAGAAACAGGAACAAAGCGACGTGGCCCCCGACCCCGGACAAAGCACTTCCGATGAGGAAAAAGGCAAGGAAGGAGGTGCTGAATGACCGCTCTTCACATCTTCATGAGAGAGTTCAAAAGGTATTTCCTGAGCCCGATCGGGTACTTCGTTATGCTCGGTTTTCTGCTGTTCAACGGGCTCATCTTCTATATCATCATTACCATCGAAAGCCAGCGGTACCAGTCGGCCGCAACGATGGACGCGCTCACCATTCTCATGACGGGAATCATATTCATGCTTACCGCCGTGGGAGTGATACCCGCTATCACTATGCACCTGTTCGCCGAGGAAAAACGGTCCGGTACGATGGAGCAGTTGCCTAACCGCACCAGTCACGAACGCTGCAGGTAGTACTGGGCAAGTACTTCGCGGCGTGGGTGTTTTACATGTGCCTGTGGATACCCACTTTGCTGTATCTCGGCATTCTGCTTCTGAACGTTGATGACATCGGCGCGGTGGGGTTTGGGAACAGTATGGGGCTCGTATCTCGGCGTAGTGCTTATGTCGCTCGCGTTCGTCGGTGTGGGCACGATGTTCTCATCGTTTACCCGAAGCCAGATTCTCTCGTTCATTCTGACTTTCTCGTTTCTGATAGTCATCTTCTTTGTCGGTTTCGCACCGGACTACCTTCGCGAGTTCGGCATAGCCGCGGACGTGCTCGGCATATCGGCGCACACAAGTACATGGAGGATTTCGGAAGGGGCCTGCTTGAACTCAGGGCGGCGGTGTACTTCCTCTCCATATCGTTCCTTGCGATCTTCATAACCATCAGGTCTCTCGAAGCAAGGAAGTGGAGGTAAGCCATGGACGACCGCAAGAGAAACATCAACATGCTGCTCGGCTTTCTCGGTCCGCTCGGGCTGGTGCTCGCGCTGGCAGCTCTCATCGTCATGACTCTCAAGCCCGAAGCCGGTGGCAAGGGTCTGGCCATCACGCTCGGCGTGATTATCGGCTGTAGTCGGCGTCGCAATGGCTCTTGTCGGTGCCGGTAATTTCATCTACTACTTCACTCGCCAAGCAAGGGGCAAGAGGCTCACTACCGCCGTCGTCGTGGTCGGAATGGTCATTCTGGCATTCGCTATCGCGATCATGGTGAACTGGCTCGCCAACCGCTACAACCGAGGGTGGGATCTCACTTCCACGAAGATGTATTCCATCTCGCCAAAGACCAAACAGGTGGTTCAGAACCTGCAATCCCCTGTTAGGTTTGTTCACGTTTACTACAGCACGGAAGGCCAGTACAGGCTGGTCAAGAAATATCTTGAACAGTACCAGGCCTACAACCCGTCCATGGTAAAGGTCGAGCAGATCAACCCCGACCGCGACCTGGCGTAAGGGCCAACTTCGAACAGGTCAGCCCAGAAGGAAGAGGGCGAGAAGGTTGTCGTCTATGGCGGTTACATGGACAACGGCGAGATCGTCTGGGACGAGAAGAAGCAAAGCAGGCGGTCCGGTGCAGGACATGTTCGCGCCGGGCGGCGCATCTTTCATCGGCGAGGAAAAGCTCACCGAGGCGCTGTTGCGTGTGTCCAGCAAGGACGTTTCGCTCATCGGTTTCACCAATGCGCACCGTGAAATACCGTTTGAAGACGGCAGCAACGGTCTCGGCACGCTGACCGACCAGATTCGCTCGGAAGCCAAGGAAGTCGAAGGGCTCGACCCCAGCCAGCCCATTGCCAACAGGTTTGACGCGCTCGTGGTCGCCGCGCCGGAGATTCCATATTCCAAGGCTGCGCTGAAGAATCTAGACGATTACCTTTACGAGGGCGGCGGCATTGTAGTATTCGTGCCCAGCGTCAAGCAATCAAAGCCGTTCAACGATTTCGTCCTGAACGACTGGTTGCGGCGAATGGGCGTTGAAGTGCTCGAGGGCATTGTGCAGCAGGACAGGCAGGAGGGGTTCTTCCGTGATTTCTCCGCGGCCTACAGCAAGTTCGGCTCTCATCCCATAGTGAACCCGCTGGGAGACAGGTACATCCGTTCGTTTTTCCCCAAGGCGCTCAGGGAAGCCGAGGACAAGCCCGATTCGGTCAAGTACAATAGGCTCGTTTCCTCCAGCAATTTCGCCGTTCGAAGCTGGGGCGAAGAGGAAGAGCAGGGGACTTTCGACATCGCAGCAGCTCTCGAGGGCAATGTGGGCGATTCCACCGAGCAGTTCAGGCTCGTGGTTGTGGGCGATACCCGAATCCCCTCGGACACGTACATGGGCAGCGACAACGCGAACAAGGACTTCGTTCTCAACATCATCAACTGGCTTGTCGGTCAGGAGGCATTGATAGAGATAGACGAAAAATCCCCGGAGCAATTCCATTTCACCTTCACCAACCGCAAACTGAAGGCGATTGGTCTGTTCGTTCTGCTCGGCCTACCGCTGCTGTGTCTTTATGCCGCCATCAGCGTCTGGTTGATAAGGAGGAAGTAGTATGTGGAAGAGGTACAGGGGCTTTTTCATCCTGCTCGCAATCTGTGCGGTGCTCGCAATAGCTATTGCCATCATTCAGAACACCGAGGACAAGGGCCGGAAGGGCCGCAACATCTTCGACAAGGGCCGCGATTTCTTCATGGATGCCGAGAGGCTCGAAGTGGAGACCCCGGAATTCAAGGTGGTCTTCGAAAAGAGCGGCGAAAAATGGCACATGACCGAACCCATCGCCTACCCCGCGGACACCACGCTCGTTAACAACATCGCCGACGAATGCGACCTGGCCGCCTCCAAGCGCACGGTCAGGAATATAACGGACAAGCTCCTGCGCGAACACGGGCTGAAGGAGCCTCGCTACACCGTGCGTGTAACAAGCGGGGAAGAAACGGTCGAGGCCGGATTAGGCGATGCCACTGCGGCCGAATCCGACAAGATCTACGCCGTGGTGAAGGGCAAAAACGAACTGTACGCCATTCCCGATACAATCCTCAAAAACTTGTACGACGATATTTATGCCTACCGCTCGAAGAATACAATTGACTATTCGGCCACAAGTACGGCGAAGGTTCACCTGAGCGGCATGTGGAATTACCGTTTGAGCCACGAGGGCGACAAGTGGCTCCTCACCGATCCTTTCAAGGCCCGCGCCGGCACTATTGAAGCAGAAGGTCTGTGTTCCGATATCTACGGGCTGAAAGTTTTCGAGTTCGTTGACGACAAGCCCGGTGATTTTGCCGAATACGGTCTCGATAAGCCGCAGGGTGTGATTATTGTGGTCAACGATAAAGACGAGGAAAGCCGTCTTCTGATAGGCGACGAGGCAATTGTCGGACCGGAAGGCGAACAGGAGAAGGTGTACTACGCGAGGCTCGAAGAACGCAACAACGTGCTCGCTGTTCGCAAGGATGCCGTTGACGCTCTGCCCTCCGATGCCACGAAACTTGTTGACCCCGACATCGCGAATATCGAGTACCCCGAATTCAAGCTCATGAAGGCGAACCTCGACGGCGAGGAGTTCGAGCTGTACATGGAAGATGACGAACTCCTGTTCCGTGAAGAGGAACACCTCGGTGCCGACGGAGGCGCCATGGACGACCTGTACAATTACCTCAACGACCTTCAGGCCGGTGAGATTCACGTGCTGGATGACGTTAAGGACAAGGCCGGACTCGACGGAAGCTGGGTGCTGGACATCAATCCCGGCGACACTGCCCTTTCATCGCACCTGCGCCTCGAGATAGGCGCCTTCGACGAGGAGGCCGGTGGCCATTACGTCAGGCGTAACGAAGAGGGTGTGGCGTTGCTGGTCGCCAGGGATAAGCTCGAAAAGCTTCTCGAGCTGTCCCGGTTCAGCTTCTACGAGCGCAAACACGAGCTTTTCGACGTTGAGCAAGTCACTTACGTCTCATTCATACAGGAAGGCAAGGCCCGTTCGTTTAGCAAGAAAGAGGGCGAATGGGTATGTGATACCCGGCCCGACGCGACGGTTGACACCGACGTACTTGAAGCCGCGCTGGACAAATGGCACAAGTTCTTCGCCCTTGCCACCATGAAACACAAGCCCGGCGAAAAGACGATAGACCCCGAGAACCCGCGCGCGAAGCTCACCGTCTCGTTTACTACTGAAAACGAAGAGGGCGAGAAGTCCGGCAAAACCGTTACCCTTCTGTTCGGCTCGGACTACGAGGACGGAGACGACAAGGGCGTGTACTGCTGGATCAAGGGCAAGAAGTACATGCTTGCGGCACCGAACGAGGTCTATTCTCAGTTCGCCGAGACCTTCCTGATCGGTGGGAATGCACAGGATGGTCAGGGAGAGGACGCTAAGGACGCTGAGGACGAAGGCGCCGAAGACGAACCCGAGGGGGCCGAATAGCCGGTTTTGGCGAACATAGCCTTTCGCAGGTAATATCTTGTAGAGAGCGTTTCGTTCGTCAACACCGTACTGGAGGACAGATGAGAAACCTGTTAACCCTTGTCTTCGTCTGCTGCTTCGCGCTTGTCGCGTTCGCGCAGGAAGACGACGTCCACAGGACGCTCGACGAAAAACTGTCCAATCTCAAATTCGGCACCTCATACGAGAAGATACTCGTTCTCGAGTTCATCGGAAACTTCAAGGACAAGGACGTTTTCGAACAGCGCGGGCTGGAGGCTCTGCTTCTGAGGATACTGCGCGACAAGGAAGAGGACCCGCGGGTGCGTTACTCCTCGGTGGAGGCCATACGCAAGCTCATGCTCACGCGCATGATAAACCGGTTCTCCATAGGAGAGGACCTGATGAGCATAGTGCGCGACGACTCCGCGCACATTCACGTCCGCTCCGGATGCGTGCGCACGGTGGGCGTCCTGATGTCGCTCAATCCCGGCGAGCCCCGCGTCGAAAAGTACATCGTTTACATGCGTGACCTTCTCAAACTTCCCAAGAAGGACAACGAGTTGCGTATCGCCGTAATCCGCACGATATGCAAGCTGGGCGACACCGCGGCGGAGAGTGCCCTGAACTTCGCGCTTTCCGACCCCGACCTCGTGCATACGGCTGTGGACAGCATTTACGAACTCCTGTCTTCGGGCGGAGACCTCACTTCGGTTGTCATCGCCACCAAGCTGCTGAAAGCATTCGAAAACCGCGAGCTTACCGAGGAGACCCGTGTCAAGGCCGGTGACTGCCTGTGCTTCATGGTCCGAAACGGCATCCTGATGGACAGCACGCTCGACGACGTCGCGGACATAGTCGCCGACCCCAAGAGCAGCGCGGCCGTGACGGTCACCGCATGCAAGATTCTTTACACCATCAACGACAGAAAGTCGCTTCGCCCCATCATAGACCGGCTCGAGGATGAGAAGCTCGATGCCGAAACACGCGTGAAGATGATTCAGATACTCGGTGACTTCTTTCGCCAGATCAAGGTCACCAACGACACCAAGAGAGCCGTTAACAACGCGCTGTCGAAGTTCGGTCGGTTCATCAACATGCGCGACCTCGAGAACAACGAGAGCTTCAAGTATGATGCTTCTGTGCGCCGCGCTGCCGCTTTTGCAATCGGCCAGGTACAGGATGGATTCAACCGGCGCGGGGCCGTGCTTTTGCTTTTCAACGCTTTGGGCGACCCCGACGAGACCGTCGCAGAAATGGCCTACGAGAGCCTCAAGGTCCTTACCCGCCAGGACTTCGGAATGGATGTCAACGCATGGAGAAGCTGGTTCGAGAAAAGCTCCTACGACTAAACCTGCTGCTCGCACTCGCGGTTGTTATCGCCCCCGCATTTGCGTGCAACGGTTCCTCCGGGGACCGTGCGGATACGCTCGCGCCCGTTCCTCCGGCAATCGTGGAACGAACTCTTCTCAAACTCTCGGACCCGCAGGATTACGAGGGGCTCGTTCAGCAACTTACGGCTTCCGGAATGCGTGAACCATGTGCGGCATACTGGGCGGGAGTCACCGCGCTTTCCTCGGGCGACCATAACGTCGCCCACTCGTATTTCGAATACGTTCTCTCCTCCGAAGTGCAGGAGCAGTTCAGGATTTCCGCGCGGATGGGCATAGGAGATGTCCGGTACGCGCAGGGGTCGTATGTCGAGGCCTTTGCCACCTACGAGGAGATTCTTCCCCGCACAACGGCCCATGCCCGTTTCCTGTGTCTCGCGCGCATTTGTGCCGCGAGTTGGCGCATAGGACAGCGTGACACCGCTGAACGCTGGCTTGCCGTCATTCGTACCGAATACCGCACACTCGGCGAGTACTTTCCGGACTGCGATTCGGTCGCCGCCCGGCTTGATATGAATGTTCTCCGGAACCAGAGATTCGGGCTGCAACTCGGTTATTTTCGACGAAAGACTCACGCGGACGCGCTTGTTCAGAGGATGGAGGAAGAGGGCTTTGCGGTGAGGACGAAGGTTTCCGAAGGAGGCTTCCGGGTCTTCCTCGGACCGTTCGAAGGCAGGCAGACCGCGAAACGGGCTGCCGAGAAGGTTCGAAAGACCGGACATGACTGTTTCCTGAGACCGTGGGACGAACTCGAATAGTGGCTGACAGAAGGCGACGTCCCGCCAAGTCGAAGAAGCTTACCCCCATGATGCGCCAGTACACGCGCATCAAGGCCGAATTTCCCGACACGATACTGTTTTTTCGCATGGGCGACTTCTACGAGATGTTCGGCGACGACGCCAAGGTCGCCTCGGATGTGCTCGGAATCGCTCTTACCTCTCGCGAAAAGGGCGAAAAGGCCGTGCCAATGGCAGGTGTGCCCTATCACGCCGCCGATTCCTACCTCGCAAGGCTCATCAAGGCCGGTCTCAACGTCGCCGTCTGCGATCAGACCGAGGACCCGGCAAAGGCAAAGGGTATCGTCAAGCGCGAGGTCGTGCGAGTCATCACTCCCGGCACCGTCTATGAAGAGAACATCGTGCCCGCCGATTCGAATGTCTATCTCGCCTCCGTCTGCAGGGCTGGTGAGTGGCTCGGAGTAGCGTATGCCGACGTCTCCACCGGGGAATTCGCCGTTGACCGCATCCCGCACGACAGGCTGCTCGCGGAGCTTAATCGTCTTACTCCGCGCGAGATACTGTTTCACAGGGAGCAGAACGAAGTCGAAAAGGCCTTGCACAAGGAGTTCGCCTCGGTTGACTCCGTATCTCTCGTCCCACTCGACGCTGCGGACTTCGACCCGTCCGTGCTCGCCGCGGAACTCGCCAAGTTGTTCGATACAGAGGCCGATACGCTCGAAGGCAAGGCCTGGCTTGGGGCCGCATGCGGACTGTATGCCTACCTGAACCGTACGCAGCGCGGCAACCTTGGCCAGTTTCGGAGCATTCGCGACAACGCACTTTCTGAAACCCTCGCCATAGATTCCCGCTCGCTGCGAAATCTCGAAATACTCTCTTCGATTTCCGGCGGTCGCAAACTGTCTCTTCGGGGAGTGTGCGATTACACTTCGACCGCAATGGGCTCGCGCATGTTGCGTCAGTGGCTTGCGGGGCCGCTTACGGACATCGAGCACATTCGCTTTCGCCAGCAGGCGGTGGAGTCCTTTTCCGACGACACCAAACTGCGTTCCGCGCTCATCGCCGAAATAAAGGGCATGTGCGACGTGGAACGTGTTACTGCCCGCGCCGCTGCCGCTCGTGCCAATCCTCGCGACCTCGCCGCGCTTCGGACGAGTCTCGAGAAGGTAAAGGTGCTTTCCGGCCTGCTCGAAGCCGCCCCGTATCCGCTCGACGAGTTCGGCTCCCGGCTCGACCATATGCCGCAACTTCTCGCCGTTCTGAACGAAACCATCGTTGACGACCCCCCGGTACATGTGGGCGATGGACAGCTCGTGCGGGACGGTGTGAACGAGGAACTGGACAAGCTGCGAGATATCATGAGCGGCGGAAAGACCTGGATTGCGCAGTATCAGCGCACCGAGGGGAAACGTGCCGGAATACCCAAGCTGAAGGTCGGTTACAATTCGGTCTTCGGCTACTACATAGAGGTCACCAAGACCCATGTTGACAAGGTTCCCGAGGACTACATCCGCAAGCAGACCCTTGTGAACGCCGAGAGGTACATAACCCCGGAACTGAAGGAATACGAAAACCGTGTTTTGTCCGCACGCGAACAGATAGAGCAAATCGAGTCCACGATCTTTCGCGAGACCCGCGACAAAGTTGCCAGGGAGACGTCCGCGCTTTACAGGCTGGCTGAACTTCTCGCCTCGCTCGATGTCCTCGCCGGTTTCTCGCGACTGGCGGAGGAAAAAAGTTTCTGCATACCAGAGGTTCACGACGGAATAGAGACAGAACTCATTGACTGTCGCCACCCCGTCGTCGAAGACAATTTGCCGTCCGGCGAGTTCGTGCCGAACGACACCAGGATGGACCGTGAAAAACTCATCCACATTATCACCGGCCCCAATATGTCCGGCAAGAGCACTTATATCCGGCAGGTCGCTCAGGCGGTCATCCTTGCGCAGGCCGGTGCCCCCGTGCCCGCCGCCAAGGCCAGTGTGGGGCTCGTGAACCGGCTTTTAACCCGCATCGGTGCCGGGGACGACCTTGCGCGGGGCCGCTCGACTTTCATGGTCGAGATGCTGGAGACCGCCGAGATTCTTGCCTCGGCAACGCCGCGCTCGCTCATTATCCTGGATGAGGTGGGCAGGGGAACCAGTACTTTTGACGGGCTTTCGCTCGCCTGGGCAATCACGGAGTACATTCACGATACGCGCACCTGTAATGCCCGAACGCTGTTCGCTACACATTATCATGAACTGACTGAACTCGCCTCGGTCAAAGATAGCGTTCAGAACTACAAGGTGCTCGTGAGAGAATGGGAAGACGAGATAGTCTTTCTCCACAGAATCGAGCCCGGTTTCTCGGACCGCTCGTACGGCATACACGTGGGAAGGCTCGCAAACTTGCCGGACGAGGTTATTAAGAGGGCCGACAAGATTCTGCGTTCGCTGGAGAAGCAGTCCCTTGATATCGAGGGCAAGCCAAGGAACGTCCAGATGCGAAAGGGACACAAGCAAAAGGAAGTACAATTGCTGCTCTTCGAATCTCCGCATGAACATATTCTGGATAAAATTCGCGATTGCGAGCCCGAGAAGCTGACTCCACTCGAGGCATTGGAATACATCACGAGACTGAAGAGGGAACTTGAAGAGTGAGCAGTGACTACACCGACCCGACGGTGAAGCGTTTCATCAGGGAGAGGGGAGACCAATGCGCCTACCGCGTGTTTACCAGCTACCAGGTCGGCTGGTACGTTCTGCTCTTCGCTGCCGCGGTACTGCTCGTACTGTACGACTGGCTCTACGCCCTGACCATCATCAACTTCGTCGCGGCGACCTTTTACTTCTCGGTCATCGTTTACAAGTGCCTCGTCGTCTTGCTTTCGGTGTTTCGAAAGCGCGAGATTACCATATCACAAAGCGCGGTTGATTCCCTTACCGACGAGCAACTACCCGTTTACACCATTCTCATCCCGCTCTACAAGGAACCGCAGGTCGCCTCGAAGATTATACGCCACCTCAACGAGATGGATTATCCCAGGGACAAGCTCGACATCAAGCTGCTTCTCGAAGAGGGTGACGACGAGACCATAGATGCCTGCGACGCCGCCAATCTGCCCGAATGCTATCACGAAATCATCGTGCCCCACGCGCTGCCGAAAACAAAGCCAAAGGCTTGCAATCACGGTCTCGATGAGGCTAAAGGCGAGTTCCTCGTGATTTACGATGCGGAGGACCGCCCCGAGCCCGACCAGCTCAAGAAGGCTGTGTGCGCGTTTGAGGTCGAGGGCGAGAAGACGGCCTGCCTGCAGGCCAAGCTCAACTACTTCAACCCCTATCAGAACACGCTGACACGCTGGTTTACGATGGAGTACACCGCGTGGTTCGACCTCTACCTTCCCGGCCTGCACGCACTTGGAGTTCCCATTCCCCTTGGTGGCACCTCCAACCACTTCCGAACGGATATTCTGAAGCAGCTTGGCGGCTGGGACCCCTTCAATGTAACGGAGGACTGCGATCTCGGTGTGCGTATCCACGCGGAGGGCTACCGGACGAGGGTAATGGACTCCACCACGTGGGAGGAGGCCAACTCGAAGGTAGGTAACTGGATCCGGCAGCGCTCCCGCTGGGTGAAGGGCTACTTCCAGACGCACCTTGTTCACATGAGAAATCCATTCAAACTGCTCGCGTCCATCGGGCCGAAGGACTTTCTTTCGTTCCTTCTCACCGTCGGCGGCCTGTCCATCATGCTTGTACTCAACCCCCTATACTGGGCGATAGGGCTTTTGTACCTTACTCTGCTGACGATAGACTTCGCCGCCGGAAACCCCGCTTCAGAGGCCCTTGCGTGGAAGATGCTCTACACCGACCCCACTGACGACCCCTTCTGGTCGGGCGTTTCGGTGATATTTTTCGTGGTTACGTGGGTGCTTGTGTGCGCAAACCTGTTGTTCATATTCGTCAACGTACTGGCCTGCCACGCACGGGACTACAAGCGGCTCATACCGCTTGCCTTCCTCTCTCCTCTGTACTGGGTGCTGATCTCGCTCGCGGCATGGAAAGGGTTCTGGCAGTTGTTCACAAACCCGTTCTACTGGGAAAAGACGGTCCACGGTCTCGTTGACGAGGGAGAGGATGCCGATTCTGCTGTTCAGGATGTGCCCGAAGACTGAAGAACCCCGAGAAGCCCCGTGAGGTCGTCAATCACCGGTACGTCGTGCTCGAGCTTCGGTTCGCCTTCACGTCGCCACACAAGCGTCGCGCGAAGGCCGCTCGTAACCGCTCCGTGAACGTCTGCATCAGGATGGTCGCCGACGTGCATGACCTCATGCGGTTCGAGCCCCACCTGTTCGCATTCCGCTTCGAAAAACTCCCTGGCCGGCTTGCGGTGGCCGATTATTGCCGATACCACCACGGTATCCACCTCGTCGAGTACTTTGAGCGTTTTCAGAATCTTGGGCAGATGACTGTCCCAGTTCGAGCCTATTCCCACTGTGTAGCCGAGTTTTTTGAGCGAACGTATGGTGTCGAGAGTCTCGGGAAAGAGGGTCCAGTTGTTCGGGTCTCCGAACTGAGCGTAGATTTCATCCAGAAGTTTGGTCGGATACGCGTCTATACCGAGGGAGGAGAGCATCATTCGGTAGAAGTCGCCCCAGAGCTGCCTGTCGCGCTCGTCGCTCATCCGGGTGTCCTCGTGTTTGCCGTTGAAAAGGTGCTCGACCTTGCTCCATTCGCTTCTCAGCACCTGTTCGACCCGGTTGTACGGGTGTTCAAAGCCATACTTGTTGAGCGCGAAGTGAAGCATGCGAGGGTATGGACGCGAGAGTTCGAGTATCGTATGGGCGGCGTCTAAAAACACTGCCTTGACCTGTTCGTTAGTACACATATAATCCTCTGAGGGGCTTTTCCCTTTGTTCTCTGCCTGTTTCGGATTTAGCGGCTCTTGCTTTTGTCCGGAGCAGATTTTCGCCGTATAATACTATGATACCGCCTGACAAACTCAGTCTTTAGAGGGGGCCATGAAGCATACACGCATAAGGATAACTGTTTTAGCTGTTGTGTTAACAGTAATAGCGATAAGCGGCGCCGCATACGCCGAGAACGCCGCGGAAACCGAAGGCGCTCTTACCGCGTGGGAGGTCGTTACGAGAGGCGGGTGGGTCATGTGGCCGCTCGCGTTACTCTCTCTCGCCGCCGTCGGCATCGCCTTTCACGTCTTTTTAATTCTCGACCCAAAGGCCATAATTCCGCACGAGACGGTAGCCTCCATATCCGAACTGATTGCCAACAAGAGATATTCGGAGGCTGGCGACTACGCCGCACGCCAGGATTCAGTGGCCGCGCGCATCTTCTCGGCGGGGCTGTCGGTCAGAGCATATGGCGCCGAAAAGGTCTCCGAGTTCCTCACGAATGCGGGCAAACGCGAGGTCGGTAACATCAAGCGACGCATCGCAATGCTGGGGCACATAGGCCAGGTCGCGCCTCTTTTCGGCCTGCTCGGAACGGTCATCGGCATGATTCAGGCGTTCCGGGTGGTATCGCTGTCCGACGACGCAATTGAGCGCGCACAGGAAAGCTACCTGCTCGCTTCCGCCATCTGGCAGGCTATGGTGACCACCGCGGCGGGACTCATAGTGGGCATCTTCGCTCTTCTGCTTTACTACTACTTCTCCGGCAGACTGCAGAAAATGGCGAGCGAACTCGAAAGCGAGACCGAGAAGTTCGCGCTCGCCCTGTTCGCACAGGACAAACTCCACGAAGAAAAGACCGGCTCGCCATGACAAGAACGCAGCGCAGGAGGGCTAAGTGGATTTCCTCGAAGAAAAGGAAGACGTCTCGCAGGGCTTTCAGATTGCCCCGCTGATTGATATCGTCTTTCTCATGCTCATATTCTTCGTCACCACCAGTGCGCTGGAAAGCTTCGAGAAGGACGTTTCTATAGACCTTCCCAAGAGCAACATCCAGTCGCTCGCGCAGGGGCTCAAACACACTGTTTATATCGAGGTCGGCCAGGACGGTTCTCTCAAGCTGCACGGCAACCCGGTGGACTCGAAGGCCCTTTCGCGGAAGCTCACCCAGCTCGCACACAGCAATCCCGAGATGAAGGTGGTTGTGAGGGCCGACAAGGACGTGGTATGGCAAAACGTCGTGAACGCCATAGAGATAATCACAAATGCCGGAGTTACGCGAATCTTCTACTCCATTATCGACAGGGAGGAGTAGTGTGAACCGCTTCGCTCTGTCGCTGCTGCTTCCTCTTCTCGCGCTTGGTTGCGTGTTCGCCTCGCCAGCCGCCGTTCGCGCAGAGGCCATGAACACCCCTTCGAGGTTGATGGATTTCGCCGACGGGCTTTTCAACCGGGGTGTTTACGACCTCGCAGCGCGTGAGTATTCACGTCTCCTGGACAAGTATCCTGACTTCGAGAGAATCGAACTCGTGCGCTTTCGCCGCGGAGAGTGCGACCTTCTGAGAGGACGTTACGAGCAGGCCGTGCCCTTCTACGAAGCAGTTCTGAAGGCCGATGTGGCACCGGATCTCGCGAACGCCGCGACTTTGAGGCTCGGAACCTGTCACTACTACCTGAAGGACTTCGAGAAGGCCCTGTCAATTCTGAAGAAACTCGAATCTTCCGACGCGCCCGAACACTATCGGCAGGGCGCCGCATACTTTATCGCCAAAACTCACGAGGCCCGTGACGAGTTGACGGACGCCGTGCATTACTACGAGAAGGCAGCCGAGGGCGGCGACTACACCGACCTTGCCGCCTACGCCCGCGCGAAGCTCGCGGTTCGAAATGGCAAACACGACCTCGCCGTGAAATACTTCAGGCGCGTCGTGGCTTCCAAAGGACTCGAAGGGATGGGCATCTTCGCTGCTTCCGCCATGGCCGACTCGTTGAAACAGCTCGGAAAACTCGACGAGGCGGCGGACATCTATCTGCAGCTTGTGAATCTCGAAAGCGGGGAACACGCGTTCCCGTCCGGACTCAAGTACGCCGCGCTGAAGATGAACTCAGGCCAACATGTCAGGGCGGTGGAGGTCCTGAAGGACCTTGTCTCCCGCTTTCCCCGTTCGCCCTACGTCGGCGAGGCATATATCCATATCGGCAGGGCTTTCGCAGCGCTCGAAACGTGGGACGAGGCCGCAGATGCTTTCAGGCGTGCGCTTGAAGAACAAGCTCTCCGAAGACCGAGAACTCGAAGCAGAGGAAGGCTACCTGCGCTCTCTCTTCAGCGCCGGCAAGTACGACAAAGTGGTCGCTTACTCCCTCACGATGGCCGACAATCCCCCCGCGCACTTCAACTCCTGGCTGCTTGTCGCAAGAAGTTACGAACAGCGAAACGAATCTGAAAAAGCCGTCGCAATATACAAGTACCTCCAGGATGGCGGCGACGAGCCTCACCTGCGCTTCGCCCGCCTGCGCCTTGCGCTTCTGTACGACAAACTCGGCGAGGCCGAACAGCTGATAAGGTCGGCCGAGGCGTTTGCAGATAACTATCCCGAAGACGCCCAGACTCCCGTGCTCCTTTCCAAGGCTGGCGATGCGGCAATCGAGACCGAGGACTTCGCCCGTGCCGTAGAGCTTTACTCCCGCGCACTGAAGACCGCGGAAGCTGACGTTGCAGTGTACGCGCGCTACCGCAGGGCCGTGGCCTATTACCTCGACGGACAGATGAAGAAGATGGCTGGCGACCTTGCAGAGGTTTTGCCCTCGCCCCATTCAAAGCCCTTCCGCGACCGCGTTCTTCTCATGCTCGGAGACTTCGAACAGGAAAACGACGACCTCCCCAAAGCCATAATCTACTACAAGCGTCTTGTCACCGAACATCCCGACTCCGAAAGAGTGCCCACCGCGCGGTTGCGCCTCGGCTCGTGCTACTACCAGCGAGGGATGAAGGACGATGCAGTGGAGCAGTATTTCGAACTCGTCCGTACCGGAAGGCTCGACGTATTGCCGGACGACGTTCTTCTGTGGATGGTGCAGTACCTTCGCGAGAGGGAACGGTTCATGGAGGCTGCGACGGTTTGTCGTTCCGCGCTCGACGAGGGCAGGGAACAGCGTAGTACGGAGGTCGAACTCAGCTACAACCTTGGACTTGCCATGGAATCGGCAGGAAAGTACGAGGAGGCTTCACGAGTGTTCAGGTCCCTGGTGGCCTCGTATCCCGACGCCGCCCGTCGCTATCACGCGAAACTTGCCAATGCGCGCTGTCTTATCGCACTGGGTTCACAGGCGGAGGCCGAGAAGATTCTCAGGGCGCTTCTCGATGAGACGAGCGCCCGTATGCGTTCGCGCGTGACCCTTCAGCTCGCGGACCTGGAGTACTCGCAGGGCAGGTTCGAAGAGGCGTTCAGGGACTACTCATTCGTCGCAATCCTCGAGAACTTCGAGGAGCTTGCTGCTCCCGCGCTGCTCGGAGCGGCACGTTCATCTTTCAAGCTGGAGCGTTTTATGGATGCTTCACGGTTTGCCAACGAGCTTATCGAACGCTTTCCGGACTCTCCACTGCGAGAGGAAGCGCGCAGGTATCTCAGACAGAAAGAGGACGAAGGCAAGCCTGAAGACGGCGATAATGGGTGATTTGTCCTGAGCCTAAAGGCAGTTACAATAGCGCGTTCGTTTACGTCCATTCTTCCCAAGGAGAACGAATATGGCTAAATCCGGTGGCGCCGCGGCTACCGCTGCAAGGACATTGCAGGTGCTCGACAGGGATTCCTTCGGTCCGACCGACTTCTTCGAGCTGCTCGATGTAGTGCGCGAAAACAGCTCCGAATACGACGCGCTTTCCGCCAGCGTCGGCAAGGTCTCTAAGAAGCTCGAAGACTTCGCCGACGAAGAACGCGACCTGCGAAGGGCCGCTGTCAACGTAGCTCTCGGCTATTCCCGCGAGGCACTGCGCCTGCTCGAAGAAAGTGATTCTCGAATGTCTCTGCTCATCAGGGCGCGAGCCCATCAGCAGATAGATGAGCAGACAAAGGCGATTCGCTGTTATACACAGTCCGCCGAGAAGGCCGACGAGACGACCGTCGCCGAACGGGTCTTCCTTTCTCAATGCCTGTGCTTCAACGGCAGGCCGGATGAGGCGGAGAAGACCTATAAGAGCCTCTCCAAAGACGAAAAGGCGATGTTCGACGCTCGCATTCTCGACGCGCTGATACGCGAGTCCAACGGTGACCTTGAGAAGGCCATCGAAAAGCTGGACAAGATAATCGCTGACTTCGACGGTGCGCCCGAGGCCATATTCCGCAAGGCGTTCATTCTCGACCAGCGCGGCGCTGACGTGTCGCAGGTCGAAGAGCTTTACAAGAAGCTCGTTGCGGAAGAGCGTTTCCACGAGGGTGCCGCTGTGAACCTCTCGCTCATCTTCATAGATGAAGGTCGCTACGATGAGGCGGAGAAGCTCCTGAACGACATTCTTCGCTACGCGCCCGACAACGACAGGGTCTGGCTCTACCTCAGAGACGTTCAGGCAAGCCGAAACATGTTCTACGACGAAGGACGCAGGCGAGAGGACGAGAAGCTGCGCCAGATTCTGCGCCTGCCGATCAGCGAGTTCGAGCTTTCCGTACGCTCTCGCAACTGCCTTGCACGCATGAACGTGCACACCCTCGGAGACCTGATCTCCAAGACCGAGGCCGAGCTGCTCGCATACAAGAACTTTGGCGAAACCTCTCTCAAAGAGATCAAGGATATCCTCGCCCGAAAAGGGCTTGGACTCGGCATGAAGCGAGACGAGGTCGAACGCAAGATGCGCTCGCCTTCACAGAGGCTCGCGGCTCTTACCGTTTCCGACAACATTCTCGAACAGCCCCTGTCTGCGCTCAGCCTCTCGGTTCGTTCGCAGAAGTGTCTGGAATCCGAGGGCATCAAGACCGTGCAGGAACTTGTCGAGATGCCCGAAAGGGAACTGCTTACGTTCAAGAACTTCGGGCTCACGAGCCTCACAGAGGTGAAGAAGAAGCTGGCATCCTACGGTCTCGAACTCGAGGAAGAATAACGGCTGAGGAATGTACAACCACTTAAAGGGCAAGCTTTTCTCCAAAAGCCCTGAAGAGGCGGTGGTCGAGACCGGCGGGGTGGGCTACTCCATTCGGGTACCTGGTTCCACCTATGACGCGCTTCCATCGGACGGTTCAGAGTGCTTTCTGTACCTTCACCTTTCACGCCGCGATGACGGCGACACCCTTTACGGCTTCGCCACTCCGCAGGAACGCCAGTTGTTCCTTCATCTCACATCGGTTAACCGCGTGGGGCCCGCGCTGGCGTTGTCCATTCTCACGGCTGCTCCGGTCAGCCGTATCGCTTCGGCCATCTGCGACCGCGATATCAAGCTGCTTTCCTCCCTGAAAGGCCTTGGAAAGACAACGGCGGAACGCATCGTCGTTGACCTTGCCGAAAAGGTCAAGCACTTGGCCTTCGAAGAGACCCATCCGATTGCCCCGGCTACCGCAGACGCTGTGGGTGCACTTCAAGCTCTCGGAATAGACCGGGCAAGGGCGAGCAAAGAGGTCGGTGACATTCTGTCCGAGCTCCCGCCGGACTCGCCGCCGCCTGACACTCAGTACTCTGATCGTAAGCGCACTCAAGAAGGCTGCAGGGAGGCAAGTGATGGACGAAGAACGTTTTGCCTCTTCATCCCCGGATAACAAGAGCAGCGAAGTTTCTCTCCGACCGAGACATTTCAGCGCTTTCGTCGGTCAGAAGAGAGTCGTGCGAAACCTCAAGGTCTATATCGAAGCCGCCCGTAAACGCAATACTTCGCTCGACCACATCCTTTTGTCCGGCCCGCCCGGACTGGGTAAGACGACTCTCGCCGCTGTAATCTCCAACGAACTCGGAGTCCAGCTTCGCACTACTGCCTGCCCCGTTGTGGAGAAGCCGGCCGACCTTGCTGGACTGTTGACCAACCTGAAGCGCGGAGACGTGCTGTTCATAGACGAAATTCACCGTCTGCCCACCGCTGTTGAAGAATACCTCTATTCCGCGATGGAGGATTTCTCCATTGACATCATGATTGATACCGGGCCTGCGGCACGTTCCGTTACAATTGAAGTGCCGCCCTTCACGCTTATCGGAGCCACCACCCGAGAAGGTCTTCTGACCGCCCCCTTCCGCGCCCGATTCGGAGTGCACGAACGACTTAACTACTACTCCATTGATGAACTGCACGAGATAATCACACGCGCAGCAAGGCTTATGAAGATTTCGGTTGAAGAGGACGGTTCGCAAGAGATTGCCCGGCGCTCGAGGGGCACACCGAGAATCGCGACACGATATCTGAGAAGAATACGCGACGTCGCTGAGGTGCTCGGAAACTCCGCAATTGACCTCGAAACCGCCTCGCGCGGACTCGAGATGATGGGCATTGACGCAAAGGGGCTCGACCCGCTCGACAGGCATATTCTTGAGACCCTCTACAAACAGGACGGAGGCCCTGTTGGCCTGAAGACGATTTCGGTCGTGGTCGGCGAACAGCCGGAGACGATCGAGAACGTTTACGAGCCTTACCTGATACAACTCGGGTTCGTGACAAAGACCTCGCGCGGTCGCAAACTCACGGCCGACGGTTACGAGCATCTCGGCAAAGAGCCCGCAGGTGAATCTGCTTCCGACGTAAGCGAACTTTTCTGAACATACCGCCTGTGAACATGGCTATGACCAAAAAGACCGTCCTGCACATATGCTGCGCAGTATGCCTTCCCGGCCCTCTTCGGGCCTTGCAGGAGGAAGGTTTCGAGGTAACAGGTTACTTCTTCAACCCCAACATCCATCCGCTTCTGGAGTTCCGCAAGCGTATCAAGGCCGTGAAGGTCATGAACGAACGTCTGCACATACCCATTGTTTACGATGAGCGCTACGGCTTGTGGGAGTTCCTGGATGATTTGGACGGGAACTTCAGGGGTGGCCGCTGCGAACTCTGCTACGCTCACAGGCTGAAGCGCACAGCCCGCTTCGCGAAAGAAAATGGCTTCGAGAGCTTTACCAGCACTCTTCTCGTCTCGCACGAACAGGACTACGAGAAGGTCGTCTCCGCAGGCTTGGAGGCAGCGCGGGGTGAGGGTGTCGATTTTCTCGTTCGGGACTTCCGACGGCTTGCCGTTGAAGGCAAGGACTACGCGAAACGCAACAACATTTACCGCCAGCAGTATTGCGGCTGCGTCTTCAGTGAGTACGAACGATACCACAACACCGGAAAAGAGTTGTACAAGGGCGGAGGCGGCGGAAAATGAGGCCTTATCTTCTGCGCTCGCTTATCTTCGTTTTCTACGGGCTTTTTCTGCTCACTCCCCTGGCTTGTACTTCCGGAGGGCATCCGTTCCTCGTACCGCTTCCGGAGTCTCCGATTCGCGACGAGCCCGTTATTCGTGTACGAGTTGCGGTGTCGGCCGAACCCGTAATTGCGAAAGGTTCGGTCTATTCTGTCTTCGATGCCGACGGCAAGCTCATCGCGAAGAACCGTGCGGAAAGCGAACAGACAGTCAAACTTTCCGGCAAAACGCTCATTGTTTCCGGCAAGACTTTTGGTCTTCGAGACGCGAGCTTCGCTGATGTGCACACCAATACCTCGATTTTCGTCAACGGCGCGGAGATTCCATTTCCCGTCCGGATAGCGAAGGTGAACGATACGACGGTGGTCTTGGCGCTCGTGCCCTTCGAGCGTTACATCGCCGGAGTCGTCTCTTCCGAGATGCCCGTATCGTGGCCGTCCGAGGCGCTTAAGGCGCAGGCCGTTGCGGCTCGAACATACGCGCTGTGCCATATGAACCTTTCCGCTCGGAAGCCCTATGATGTTACCTCGACGACAGCTCATCAGAAGTTCAACGCTTCCAAGCCCGCGGATTCCGCAATCGAGGCGGCAAAGGCTACTCGCGGGGAGGTGCTCATGTATCGCAGTCGCCTGCTGATGACCTTCTATCACTCCACGAGTGGCGGCAGCACGGCCAATGCGTCGTCCGTTTTCGATTGTTCCGATATCACTCCGCTCACGCGCGTGGAGATGCGTTCCGAGCAGTCCCCGCACACGAACTGGACTCACCGGATGAGTTGGGGCGCGTTCAACGCGAAAGTGCTCGAGCCTTCCGGGAAGGGGATGAGCGAACCGCCGGAAAAGGTTCTCGTTAAGCGAAAAGGTGACGGCACTGTCGAGCTTGTGACCTTCAAGGGCGTGAATGACGTGTCAATGACGGGGCGTGACATCCGTACGGCTGTCGGCGGCATGAAGGTAAAAAGCCCGAACTTCGACATAAGGCTGTCCGGAAACATTGTGAATATCGTGGGACGTGGTTTCGGCCACCGCGTGGGTATGTCCCAGTACGGAGCCAAACAGTTCGCTGAGCAGGGCCTGGACTACCGCTATATCCTCTCGTACTTCTATCCCGGCACCCGCTGTGTGAGACTGTACAGATGAGTTTTTTCTTCGAACTTCACAGCGTCAGCGGTAAGGCGAGGACCGGCCTTGCACGGACGGTTCACGGAGAGTTCGAAACTCCCGCTTTCATGCCGGTCGCCACACTTGCCGCTTTGAAGGGAGTGACTACCGGGCAGCTTGCTGAAACCGGATCTGAGATATTGCTTACAAACGCATATCATCTGCACCTTCGCCCCGGCGAGGACGTGGTGCGCGATATGGGCGGCCTTCACCGCTTCATGGACTGGGACGGACCTTTGCTCACCGACAGTGGCGGCTACCAGGTTTTCAGCCTGGCCAATATCCGGGACGTGACAGACGAGGGCGTCAGTTTCCGGTCTCATATTGACGGACGCCAGATATTCATTGGCCCGCGTGAGGCCACGCGCATTCAAAACGCGCTCGGTGCGGATATCGCAATGGCATTCGACGAATGTCCCTCTCCCACCGCAAAGAGGGAAATTGTCGCCCGAGCGGTGCGCCGCACCGTTGAATGGGCGAAAGTATGTCTCGATGCTCACGACAACGAAGAGCAGACCCTTTTCGGAATTGTGCAGGGCGGTGCGTACGAGGACATGCGTTCCGACTGCGCGAAGCAGCTTGTGCAACTGCCGTTCGGCGGATTCGCAATCGGTGGGCTCGGAATAGGGGAGGGCACCGAGGCTCTGCTCCAAATGGTCGAGACGACGCTCGAACATTTGCCATCCGGCAAGCCCCGCTATCTAATGGGGCTGGGGCGACCGGATGACATCGTGCGCTGCATCGCCCTCGGAGTTGACATGTTCGACTGCGTAGTACCCACCCGCAACGCCCGAAACGCAATGCTGTTCACCGACGACGGGCCTCTCCGAATGAAGAACGCCTCACACATCCGGGATGAACGTCCTGTCATGGCCGAATGCGACTGCTACACCTGCAGGACTGTCAGCCGTGCGTACCTGCGGCATCTGTATGTGGCGGGCGAGCACCTCGCAGGCGTACTTGGCTCCATACACAACATCCATTACTACCAGTCGCTCGTTCGGCGTTGCCGTAAGAGCATTGAAGAAGGTTGTTTCGACGATTTTTTGCGCATCTGGCTAAGGCGCTATAATGGGCCGAATTCTTCGGAAGGCTGAAAAATATGAAAAAGAAACTCGCTTTTCTCGCGGCTCTTTCGCTTTTGTTCCTTCCCGCTCTCGCTTGTGTTCCCCAGCAGGGTCAAGGCGAAGGAGGAGAAGGCCAGTCTCAGGGCTTCGACTGGGTTACCATGCTTCTAATGTTTGCGCCGATCGCCGTAGTGTTCTACCTGTTCATCATTCGACCGCAGAAGAAACAGCGCAACGAGCAGAAGGAAATGATCGCCAATCTTAAGAAGGGCGACGAGATACTCACCATCGGTGGCATGTTCGGCAGGGTCGTCGAAGTGCGCTCGGACCGCGTCACCGTGGAGCTTTCCGACAAAGTTCGTGTCCGCGTGACGACCGATGCCATAGCAAAGGTTTTTGAGCCGGAGGAAGAAGAGGACGGAGAGTAGCGTTGACATGTCCGTAGCAGAACCGTCCGTTATTCCTCGGTGAAAGCCGAACACTTGAGGTCAGAACACCACAAATGGTTTTCGTGCCTGGAAACCGACCGGGCTTATCCTCGCCTTATGCGGGGATGTTGACGAAGGAACAGCCTCTGCTCGGTCGTGAAGAAATTGCAGGTATCGCTACCGTATTCAAAGCGCGAGCGTAGCCGAGTGGCAGGATTGACCGGTTGGAAACTGCTCTGCTCCGCGGTCAATCGTCGCATTGAAAGTTGGCAAAACCCGCATACAATGCCTCACTTCGGAGAACGGTTGTTTATTGAAACATAAAAAGACGAGCCTCATACTAATATCGCTCGCCCTGTTGCAGCTTGCCGCACTGCCAACGGTAAGCTGTTTCAATAACTGGCTGGAAGTTTTGGAATCCGGCTCGAGCGAGACGGACGAACGCCGCGATACCTTTGCCTCGCGGGGCGGAGGTGGTCTGAGCGCGGATCCTGATATTGCTCGTATCACAGCCCGCAACAATTCCCGTGCCGCAACAACGGTCGCTTCTGTGGCTGCGAGCACGAACTCCATAACAACGGTATTGCATTCGGCCAGGCTGCCGGTCGCGAAGTCTGACAGAACCCCGGCATCCTCGCAGGTCCGCTACGAATCCCCGAGAGCCCCACCCGCGTTCAGCTCAATCTGACGCTCCTGTTCGGCGACCATTCTTAAACACAACCCGAAGGGATAGACCATGTCCAGGAAACCTGTTTTCTGGCTTGAAGCCATAATATTACTGATACTTGCTGCCGCGTCGTTCACCTTCTTCTTTATGTACGACAGCGAGTTTTTCGCCAAACACCTCAGTTTCCTCACCCAGCCCGACATGGCTTGGCTGAGGCATTTGAACTTCCCGCTGACGGGCGGGTTCCTCGCGCTCGCGGCATACTTCTTCTTCCCCAACCAGAACTGGCGCATACCTCTGATCGTGCTTTTGTGCGTTGGTATGGCGATAACCGGATTCCCACCTCGCGAGAAGTTGAACTTCGGCCTTGACCTTGCCGGTGGTACCGAGCTTATGGTCAAGATTGAAAAGACCGCGCAGGAGGCCCGCAAGGAACGCCTCGAGCGCAGGGTTCTGGATATCCAGCTCGCCGAAACGGCCAAAGATAACCCCGACAGCGCGGAAAAGCGCGACAAACTTCTCGCGCAGCTCAATAGCCAGCGCGACGACATTCAGCGTCAAATCGCGGAGCTTGCGGGCGAGCAGGGAGTTGACCAGAAGCGTAATCAGCTTCGCCTTGAAATCGACCGGATCCAGCAGCGCATAGCAGACCTCTCCGGCAGGAACAACGACGAACTCAGCCAACTAAAGGATGAGATTCGGGAGATAAGCTCCAGCCGGGGAAAGACGGATATCGGCGAGGTTCTGCAGATTCTTCGTGAACGTATTCTCGCCACCTCGCTTACAGAGATAAAGGTCGCGCGCGCAGGCGAGAACCGCATTCTCATTCAAATCCCTGGTCTCGACGAAGGGCGCGTTGACATAATCAAGAGCGTCATCGAGAGGCAGGGCATTCTGGAATTCAGGCTCGTCAAGGAAATGACCGATTCCGACAGGGAGAAGGCGAGGAAGGGCGAGCAGATTCCCGGTTACGAACTGATGACTGATGATAGCGGACAACCCGTTTACGTGAGCAAAGATGTGCCTGTTGGGGGTTCCGACCTTGCAAACGCAAGTTCGTCAATGTCTGTTCAGGAAGGCTGGGAGGTCATCTTCACCATGTCTGCTGCTGGCAGACGGAAAGCTTGCCGAACTGACACGTGATAACGTCAACAGAAAGCTTGCCATCATACTCGACGGCGACTTCGTAATGGCCCCTAACATCAAGACTCCCATCGAGGACGGTCGCGGCTCTATCACCGGAGGTTTCGACCAAGCCGAGGTGGAGGAGGATAGTAACCGTTCTCAAGGCCGGTTCTCTGCCCGTGAAACTCGCCATCGATTCCGAGAACAAGGTCGGCGCAGCACTTGGCGAGGACTCCATCCGTGCCGGAACCATGGCGTTGATAATCGGTTTCGCGCTTGTCGTAATGGTCATGCTACTTTATTATCTCGGTGCTGGCATCCTCGCGGTGGTCGCGCTTTTATTAAACGCGGTGATTATCCTCGGATGTCTCGGACTTTTCCAGGCTACTCTCACCTTGCCGGGTATAGCTGGCATCGTGCTGACGCTCGGAATGGCGGTTGACGCCAACGTCCTGATCTTCGAGCGAATACGAGAGGAGAAAGCCGCTGGCAAGGCGCTGAAAGTGGCCATCAAGAACGGTTACGAACGGGCCTTCATTACGATTCTCGATGCCAACGTGACCACCATTATCACGGCGATAATCCTCTACAGCGTCGGAACAGTATTCATCAAGAGCTTCGCTGTCACACTGACGATAGGTCTTCTCGCAAGTATGTTCACCGCAGTGTTTGTGACCCGCGCCCTGGTGGAGATCTTGTACGATGCGAACATCGTCAAGAAGCTGAACATGTTGCTTCTGTTCAAGACCCCGAATATCAACTTTCTCAAGTTGCGCGCTTTCGGCGTGATCGCATCAGTGATTCTTATCGCTATCGGCATCGCCGTCTTCGCCTCAACCGCTTCCTTCGGCATTGATTTTACCGGCGGCGAAATGATACAGATACGCACCACTAAGGCCGTTTCAATAGACGACGTGCGTAAGATGGTGTATGAGAAACTCGGAGAGGGCGCCAACGTGCAGACCTACGCCGACCCGAACGTAGAGGCTTCCGCTACGGAGGGCAGCCAGTTCGTCATCACCTACGCATCTCCGGACGATACCGAGGGCGAAGAGGGCATGGACGCACATTCGCGCAAGGAGGAGTTCAAGGCGTACATCCGCGAACAGCTACCCGAACTCGCGCCTGTTGCGTTCGAGAAGTTGGAAGAGGTATCCGACGACGAAATAGACTCGTCCAAGTACGAAGAGATCGAAGAGAAGGACGAGATCGTATCCGATTTCTTCAACATTCGCATGAACCTTCTCAAGCCGGCCTCTCCCGAAGCCGTCAAGGGTGCCATTGAGTCCATTGCTTACAATGAAGGCCTTGAGCCTCACGAGCAGCTTCAGGTTCTCGAGATCAGCGCAGTCGGCGACGGGAATGAGTCCACTACTTTCGACATTCTTCTGCGCACGGGCGAACTCGCAGCAGCAGATGATGCGTTGACAGCGACGATGCAACTTCGCGCTGAACTGACCAACCGCCTTGACGATGTGGGAATAACTCTGTCCGACCCGTTCCCGCGTGAGCAGTCCATCGGGCGCAGCCTGTCCAGCGACCTTCAGACTATGGGTATCTGGGCTATCATCCTGTCATCGCTGGCTATGCTCATCTACATCACCTTCCGTTTCCGTTTCGCATTCGGTGTAGGTGCTGTCGTCGCATTGATTCACGACCTGTTCATGACTCTCGGCATCATTGCGCTTCTGGACGTTCAGATTTCTCTTGACGTTCTGGCCGCGATCCTGACAGTTCTCGGTTACTCGTTGAATGATACAATCGTCGTGTTCGACCGCATGCGCGAGAACATGAGGACGTTCAAGAAACGCGACTTCCGCGACGTTCTGAATATCTCCATCAACCAGGTGCTCTCGCGAACGGTACTCACCTCGGTCACCACGGCTGCGGTGATCATCGCGCTTATCATCTTTTCCGGAGACGTTTTGCGCGGTTTCGCCATTACACTGCTGGTCGGTGTCCTCACCGGTACGTACTCATCGGTGTTCATCGCAACTCCGGTAGTGGCGGCATACGAGGGCTACCGCAAGTCACGCGAGGAATCGGTGGCGAAAGCTCAGAAGTCCTGAGTCGTTGTAACGCTTCACGAAACAAAGGGACGGCCTTCCGGCCGTCCCTTTTTCTTTTCGGTACCCGTGCTCAAGATTGGTTAGAATTTAGAAAACCCGGGAGGTAGCATGACTGACAGCCTGAAAGCCGCAAGGAACTTGCAGCCACGACTTGTCGAACTGCGAAGAAAGCTGCACAGCATGGCTGAACTGTCGCACAAGGAGTTCAACACCAGCAACCTGTTGAAGAACCTGTGCAAAGAGCAGGGATGGAAGGTTACGGAGAACGAGGAGTTCACCGGCTTCACTGCCGATATCGGCGAAGGGGACGAACGCGTTGCCCTTCGTGCTGACATGGACGCGCTTCCCGGCAAGGAGGAATCCGGTCTCGAGTTCGCATCTCAGACGGGCGCGGCCCACCTTTGCGGTCACGACCTGCACATGGCAATGTGTTTCGGAGCGGGTCTTGTGCTCCAGGAAATGGAAGATGCCCCACCGGTGAGGCTCGTGTTCCAGCACAGCGAGGAAAGCCCGCCCGGCGGCGCTCTGAACCTAATTACAAACGGAGCGCTCGAGGGTGTGCGCTCGATTTACGGTCTTCACGTCGAGCCGATACTGGATACGGGCAAGCTGATAACGCGTCGAGGTCCATTTTTCTCGGCACCTGACCACTTCTCTCTCGTCATAATAGGCAGGGGCGGACACGCCGCCGCTCCGCACGAGGCGGTTGACGCTATCTATGCGGCGGCAAACGTTATCACGGCCTCGCAGGCCGCAGTCTCGCGCATGAACAGCGTGTTCGAACCCGCTGTTGTGTCCTTTACGTCTGTCCAGGGCGGTGATTCGTTCAACATGTTGCCAGACCGGGTCGAGATGAAGGGCACTGTTCGCACCTTCGACAAAGAGGTGAGGACGCACGTGTTCAAATCATTCGAGAAGATTGCCACTGACGTAGCCGCGGCATACGGCGCCACCGCGGAGTTCTCGGAACTTCCCGGGTACATTGCTCTAAAGAACTCCGAAAAAGCGGTTGATACCGGAGTTCAGGCCGCACGTTCGCTCGGTTTCGAGATAGACGACGAGGTAAAGCCGAGAATGTTCGGCGAGGACTTCAGCTACTATACAGAAAAGGTCAACGGTGCGTTCTTCATGATTGGCGCGGGAGCCGGTGATGAACGCTGGCCTTTGCACAATGCACGAGTGAAATTCGACGAGGACGTTCTCTGGCGGGGGTGCGCGTTCATGGCCCGATGCGCACTCGCTGATGGGAGATAGAAATGCAGCAAACCGGTTCCGCAGCTAAGGCGATTCTTACGGGGCTCGTGAGTTTCGTTGTGGTCGCTGTGCTCACCTACGTGGTATTCGCGTCCACGGGATTTTTCGAGTCCACCGCGTCCGTGAAGGTCATTTCGTCCCCGCCCGGTGCGGCTGTAGTGATAGACGATGAACCCGCGGGTACCACCCCTCTCGAACTCGACAACGTACAGCCCGGAGTACACGAATTCCGCTTTATTCTGCGCGGATACCGTCCTGCCGTAATTTCCAGAGTCTGTGTTGACGAGATAGCGGTCGAGGCGAAGCTCGAGAAACTGCCTTCCGCCCAGTTGGACGTCAAGACGATGCCCGATGGAGCACGTGTGTTCATTGACGGAGTGGACAAAGGCCGTACGCCGCTTACTTGCCAACTGTCTCCCGGAACTCACAACCTGTCTGTGCTCAAGGAGAACTACGACGAGGAGATGAGGGAAGTAAAGCTCGCCGACGGAGATTCCAAGAGCATTCTGCTCGAACTGGTTCCCTCGGTGGAATCCTTTTACACGCAAGCCATCAAAACGAGCCCCAACGACCTGATCAACTATGCCGACCTCATACGCTACTATTTCGTAAAGGAGCAATACGAGGACGTTTCGGAGCTTGTGTACGAGGGGATGAAAGTAGTCTTCGAGGGCCAACCCGAGCGCGAGGGACTTCGCCGCTTCCAGCAGGAGCTCAAGAAGCTCAGAGCCGAATACGAGATATACACCAACAAGCTTTTTCCGAAACTGATACCGAAGATCAGGAAACTCGCAATCGAACATCCGGGCCGCGGCGAGACTATGGAATGGCTGGTGATGGACAAGAATGCCGGCATGGAGATGCTGTTCAAGCTGATCGAAGAGAACCCGGACGTTCCCGGTTTTCGCATGTATCTCGCACAAACCAACGCGGCAAGTTTCCGCTATCTTCAGCGTCTGAATGCGGAAGAACTGGAAAAGCTCATTGAACTCGTCATCAACTCCGACGAATTCATCGAAGACCGCGAGACGCTTTTCAACATCTATAGGCGGTTCGCAACAACCTGTATCTCGCTGAAGCACTTCAAGGGAGCCGAAAAGGCGCTTCGTAAGGCAATTGATGTCTTTCCCGAGAATGGCAGGGATAAGGACCGACTGCTTGCTTATTATCACCTCGTCGTTACCCTGCGCAACCAGGAGCTATACGACGAAGCGATAAAAATTTGCGAGAAGATGCTCGCGGAAGACCCGCCCCGAGTTTTCAAGTCAATCTTCCAAACGGAGAGCAAACGCGCGAAACAACTAAAGCAAAAGGCGCCCAAATAACCCGTACCTATATTCCTGTAACCGAGTATTATCTATGCACCGTATGCACTTCACAAAGGACTGACCTCCAACGATGAGCCTCAGCGCATTTGTTCTGATCGAATCCACTCACACCACTGGTATCGAAAGGTTCTGGGTGGCAGGAGGCGAGTTCCGTCTCGGAGATGGAGCAAAGGCTCCCTGCGACCTGAACAACGACACCGACGGCGGGTGGATAGAGATGCGTTCGTTACCGGGGGGCCCGGTACAGGTGACCGCCTCGCAGGGCTTCTTCCTGGACGGTTCGCCCGTAGTTCGAGGCCAGAGTCTGCTGCCCGGCCAGACGCTGCTGTGCGCGAACGCGATGGTAAAGCTCGTGGCGGTGTCAGCCTCGCTTCCCGCAACCGAGAAAGCCCATACATCTCCGGCACTGGTGACGAGTGCACTCGAGGAAAAGGAAAAAACCGAACAGGACTCAGAGCATGCGCAGGAAGCCGAAGAGCCGCTGAATGCCATTCAGTCAGAGAACAAGAGCAAGGACGTGGCAGATTCCCACGAGCCCCGGCAAGTTGACATCAGCAATCTTCCCCTTCTACCGCAAGATGATAGGCCCGTGCCCCGTTCCGAGCAGAAACAGGAGCCTGCCTCCGAGCCTCCCGTCAATCCCGATGGCACACAGAAAGCCGAAGCCGTTGAACCTTCAAAGTACTTCTTTGCGATTTTTGAAAGTGGTTCTTTTCGTCGCGTTGAGGTCGAGAAGGATGTGACTGTGCTCGGTACCGACAGCGTGTGTGACGTTCAGTTGTCGGGCGAGAGGGTTGATGCCAGGCACCTTGAGGTACGTCGCACAGAAGAAGGTTTCAAAGTAAGAGTGCTCGACGGGGCTGGAACCGCACCACTATCGCGGGCGAGTTCGTTCGCGAGGGCGAGATAGGTGTGGGTCAGTGGCTGGTTGCCGGTGGCAGCAGGATACGCCTTGACAAGGGCGAGCAGCCTCTCGAGGATGCGAAACCACCTGCAAAGCTGCATTACGGCGCGGTGTTCTCCGCGCTCCAAAGGCGAAAAAAGCCACTTCTCGACAAGTTCCGCAGGGCCATCTTTTCCTCTCCGGTATGGTTCTTTTCCTTCACAGCGCATCTTATCCTGCTGGCAGTTCTGTTCCTCGTTCCCCTGAAAACCTCCGAGGAGATTCGCGAGGTAATTCTCGTCGGCGGCATCGAGCACGAGGAAGAGGAAGACCAGAAGATACGGGAAGACCTTGAGTCATCCGAGGAACAGTTCAAGGACTTCGAGGACGAGATATTGGAAGAGCAACTCGATGAGATATCTTTCGAAAACGAGATACCCGCCGAATTTGCCTCTTACGGCAAGTCCATTTTCGAAGAGGGCGACGAGGCACTTCCCCCGCCGGGAGGTGACCAGATAAGAGGGAGACTCCCCCGTCCGCCGGTCAGGCCGAACCGGGACGGTTCCAAGCCATCTATCATTCAGATGCGCCGCATGGGAATGGATATTGTGTTCATGTTCGATACGACTGCGTCCATGGACAACCTTCTCAATGACGTGAAGACGAGCATTGACACGATATACAACGTCACGTTCAAGCTCGTACGCACAACCCGCTTCGCCTGCGTAGCGTATCGTGATTTCGAGCCGCTCAACGAGTACGTGACCCGCACGCGAGACTTCACGAACGACCTTACCGAGCTGAAGTACTTTCTGAACAACCTCGATGCATCGGGCGGCGGTGACCTCGAAGAGGCGGTTCAGGAGGGGCTGCACCGGGTAAAGCGCCTGCGCTGGAGAAGGACTGCATACCGTGTGCTGATAGTCTTTACCGATGCTCCTTCGCACGAGCGTGACAAGAATATGTGCTTCAAATGGGCCGAACGCTTCCGGAACCAGGGGCGGCTATTTGCACTCGGTACTCGTTGATACCGGCATGGGGGACACCAATACCCGAACGGCAAACTTCCTTCGCGAGCTTTCGCGCCACGGCGGAGGACAGTTCGTGAAGCTTAACGAAGAGGTCAAGCTTATGCGCAGTATTTTCAGGCTCGTGTTCGGTAAAAGCAACGACACCGAAGTCAAAAAGGCGATAGATGAGTACCGCAAGGAGGCTCGCAAACGGGGTTCACTCGAAAACTGACGGTAACACCGCGTACGCATAAGAAAAGGCGCTCCGTTTCCGGAGCGCCTTTTTTACGTGACACGTTACAGGGTGCGGGGTCAGACGATGCCCTGTTCGATCATGGAATCCGCGACCTTAACGAATCCGGCTATGTTCGCGCCCTTGACGTAGTTAACGTACCGGCGCTCTTCGGAGAAGCCGTACTTGACGCATGAGTTGTGGATGTCGCGCATGATGTTCTGCAGTTTGCTGTCAACCTCTTCGCGAGTCCACGAGAGCCTGAGGCTGTTCTGCGACATTTCGAGGCCGCTGACGGCGACGCCGCCCGCGTTTGCGGCCTTACCCGGGCCGAACAGGACCTTGTTCTCGAGGAAGAGGTTAATCGCCTCAATGGTGCTGGGCATGTTCGCGCCTTCCGAGACAACGGTGCAGCCGTTCTTGATGAGGGTCTTGGCATCTTCCTCATCAAGCTCGTTCTGAGTGGCGCAGGGCAATGCGATGTTGCACTTGATGTTCCACGGGCGTGCGCCTGCATGGAAGACCGCGTTGGGATACTTCTCGGCGTATTCCTTGATGCGACCGCGTTTGACGTTCTTCAGCTCCATAACGTATGCGAGCTTGTCCTCGTCAATTCCGTCGGGGTCGTAAATGGTTCCGCCGGAGTCGGAGAGAGTTAAGACCTTGGCGCCGAGCTGGATGCATTTCTCTGTGGCGAACTGAGCCACATTGCCGGCACCGGAGACCGTGACGGTCTTGCCCTTGATGTGGTCGCCGCGGCGCTCCATCATCTCCTTGGCGAAGTAAACCGTACCGTAGCCGGTAGCTTCGGGACGGATGAGGCTGCCGCCCCACTTCGGATTCTTGCCGGTGAGGACACCGGTGAACTCGTTGCGGAGCTTCTTGTACATTCCGAAGAGGAAGCCGATTTCACGGCCACCAACGCCGATGTCGCCGGCGGGCACGTCGGTGTTCGGGCCGATGTGGCGGAACAGTTCACTCATGAAAGCCTGGCAGAAGCGCATGACTTCGGCGTCCGTCTTGCCCTTGGGGTCGAAGTCGGAACCGCCCTTGCCACCGCCCATGGGAAGAGTCGTCAGGGAGTTCTTGAAGACCTGTTCAAAGGCGAGGAACTTCAGAACACCGAGGTTTACCGTCGGGTGAAAACGCAGGCCGCCCTTGTAAGGACCGAGCGCGCTGTTCATCTCGATACGGAAACCGCGGTTAACCTCGACTGTGCCGTCATCGCGGGTCCACGGTACGCGGAAAATGATGATTCTCTCGGCCTCGCAGATGCGCTCGAGGATCTTGAATTCCTTGTACTTGGGGTTCTCTTCGATGAAGGGCAGGAGGAACGCTGCAACTTCGTGCACTGCCTGGTGGAACTCAGGTTCCGCCGGGTTCTTGGCCTTGATCTTCTTCATGAAGACGTCAAGCGCTTTGGACATATCATTCTCCTTTGGACCAATGTGTGGTGTGAAAAGAGTCTGTTCGGAAAAACCGGTTTTCGGAAAGTAGCGATCGTATCGGTGCGGTCGAACACACCTCCATTTTCATAATATCGTACGTTAAGGGTGGGTCAAAAGAAATCCACTGCTCAAGGTGCGATGTCCGTCGGGTCCTAAGTCTCCGTCTGACATGACCTTGTCGAAAGTGTGTTTCAGCGGTTCGACTGGCACAGAAAGTTCTGCGTCAAGAGTGGTTTTGTTTGGCCTGCCCGTGGTGTATAATCGCGTTATAAAAGATCAGCAAAGGTTTCGGCAATGACACAGAATGCACTCAGGTCCACAAAAGCCATCATAGACCTCGCAGCCATCAGGTCGAACCTGAATGCCGTTCGCAAAAGGCTCGAGAACGGCACCCGCGTACTCGTCGTAGTCAAGGGCAACGCGTACGGACTGGGAGCCGTGAATATTTCCAGAATGCTGCAGCGGTCTAACTCCGCCGACTATCTCGGAGTGGCTGCCCTTTCCGAGGCCATCGAGCTTCGAAAAGCCGGTATCAGTTTGCCGATACTCATGTTCACAGAAGCGTTCATCGAAGAATGCATGATGCTTTTGAGAAACGATATAACACTAACCGTTTTTTCCTTCGAATCGGCCAAGGACCTTAACGTTGTCGCAGGAGCGAGCGGTACGACGAGCTGCATACACCTGAAGGTTGACACCGGAATGGGACGGGTCGGCTGCCCTTACGAGGAAGCTGCGGATATCGCCGCACGAATAAAGCGCGAGTTGAAATATACCAATCTCGAAGGGATTTACACTCACCTGTCCGTAGCGGACGAACCCGAAGACGGCGACAACCGCCAATACACCGAAGAGCAGATACTCAAGCTCGCCCGGCTCAAGAAGAAGCTCACTGAAAACAAAGTCCGCGTTCCAATTCTTCACTGCGCGAACACAGGCGCGGTATTGAACTTCCCGTCTTCCCGTTTCGACATGGTTCGCGTCGGAATCTCGGCTTACGGTTGCCACCCGTCCCCTCAGGGCGAAAGGTTACCCCTTAAAGGCGTGCTCACTCTCAAGAGCAAGGTGATTTATGTCAAACGCATTCCGGCAGGAACGTGCATCTCTTACGGCAGGGAATACGTAACAGAAAAAGAGACGACAATTGCCACAATACCCATAGGCTACGGCGACGGCTATCCGCGTGCGCTTTCCGGCAAGGGAGTAGTGGCTATTGACGGCAGGACTTATCCAATAGCCGGTCGCGTTTGCATGGATATGATCATGGTGGACGTCGGCGACCACGAGGTCAAGGTTGACGATGAAGTCGTGCTGATAGGCACCGGCGACAACGACGAGCTTTCCCTCGAAGGCATTGCCGAAAAGGTCGGAACCATCCCCTACGAGATACTCACGCGAATATCAAGCCGGGTGCCACGCGTTCATATAGGAGAAGAGGGCATTGACCTCGCAGAGGACTCGCCATGAGCGGACTCATTCCCCATACACTCAAAACCTACCTTACTAAGAAGAGAATAGGCGACCGCATCGAGCTTCTCGCAGGCAAGCTGACCGACCGCTACACCGGACTCGAGGATGAAACCGTGTTCCTTTGCGTTCTGAAGGGCGCGTTCATCTTCTCAGCGGACCTCGTGCGAAACATTCCGCTCAACATACCTCTCGAGTTCTGTACCGCGAGGAGCTACGGCGACTCGATGAACTCCGATGGGAACGTATCGCTGTCGCTGCCCCCCAAAAGAGTACTGCGAGAAAAGAACGTGGTGATACTGGAAGACATAATTGACACCGGTTGTACTCTTGCCGTGTTGAAGGATAAGCTGAAAGAGCTTGGAGCTTCGCGTGTGGAGATATGTTCGCTGCTCTCCAAGCCGTCGCGCCGCAAAGCCAAGGTGGAGATAGACTACCTCGGTTTCGAGGTGCCGGACCTGTTCTTTGTCGGTTTCGGACTCGACTACGCCGAGAACTACCGCAATTTGGACCACCTCGCCGTTGTGATACCCTCCAAAAAGAACTCCTGACACACCGCACGGAAGAGCACCTTGCACCCGTGTTCGGACCTCCCCCCACACGCCTGTACCTTGCACAAGTGCAAAGGCAGGTATATTAGGGGCAGAGAGTTGCCGGAGCGGTCGAACGGGACGGTTTCGAAAACCGTTGTGCCCTACGGGCACCGGGGGTTCGAATCCCCCACTCTCTGCCAGTACACAAAAAGGGACGGCACAGGCCGTCCCTTTTCTGTTTTTCGCGAATGCCCGGGCCGGGCTCAGAAGTCTTTGAGAAGCCAGTTGCGCCAGCGGTCGTAAAGCTTGTCGGCGGGTATTCCGTAAACTTCCTCCACGACCTTCATCTGCTCTTCGGGCTTCTTGGACAGGCCCGAAAGTCCACGAGACAACTTCTTGAATTTCTTCACGTACTCCTTGCGCTTTGATTCCTTCTGCTTCATGCCTATCAGGTAGCACACGAGCCCCCAGGACTGCGCCATGCCCTGCCATGAGATGGTTTCGGTACGATATTTCGCAAGAATCTCGAACGGTATTAGTCCGTGCCAGGAGTTCGTATTCTCGTCGAAACGGGGTTCGCGTACCGCCGCGGCCCTCTTGAGCCGAGAACGCCATTCCGAGGTCTCCCGCCATTGTTCGTCAACCTTGCTGCCACCCCCGTAAGCGATGCAGTGAGTGAGCGTCTTGCCGGTAACTCTCGTCTCCATGTACTTGGCAAAGCCCTCGTTAATCCAGTGAGGCAGGTCGGCGCCGCCGTTATTGCGCAGGTACTTGTGGCCGAAGTGGTGTATCAGGCTGCAGTAAACCTCGATTGCGCCACGGTCGTAGGTCGCCCGGCCCTTGGGAACTGGTTCATAACACCGAAAGAGGCGCACTTCTTCAAAAGCGCGAGACCTCCCATGCCATGCTTGCCAGAACCTCCGTTTTTCCAATAGTAGTCCAGAAACTTGGCGTACATGGCCTTTGAATTGAACAGGTAAATTACCGGTTGGCTCTGACGCCACATGTTCTCCCACATCATTGCGCCGAACGGGTCGCCGCCGGGAATCTCCTCGATCTCCTCCATCGCCTTCGGCTGCTTCCTGATATGCGACATGGGAAGGAGGCCCCATTCGTAAGAGAATACGTCCCAGGACTTCTCTATGCTGTTGATTACTCCGTGCGCCATGCCGTGGCTGCAGTTGGTTACGAGCCTGAAGTGGACGCCTTCGTAATATTTCATGCGGTAACCGGCCTCGTCAAGAAAATCGAACTCGCTTGCGCGCATCTTGTAGTGGTCGATTATCTGATTGTGCTGTCGGACGATGGTGTCCATGCCCGGCCTGTCCTTGCAGCGTTCACAGGGCGCCCAGCCGCCGATCAGCACGTCGCAGCGTCTGCCGGAGGCTTTCTCGGAGCAGTACAGAATGTACTGTTTAACGTCTTTCCGGCCGCGTTTGGCGAGGTCCTGCGGCGTTACTATGCCCGTTCCGTGGCACTTGGGGCAGTTGGGGTCGCCAATGGACTGCTCCTGCTTCTCTCCATCCTCGCCCTCTTCCGCGAAGAAGGGTGGTGAGACGAACAGCGTAAGGACAAGACACAGGACGATTGTGAGTCTCAGTTTGGTCATGGCATCTGCCTTTCTTCTATTTCTGGCTCGCCTCGAACTGCATGCGCGGGGCGCGTGAGCCGAACGGCCAGTCCTTGACCGATATGCCGCAGCTCTTCTCGATTATGTTTCGCACCTCGTCCGCTTCGTCATATCGCTTGTCAGCTCTCAGGGCATCGCGCAGCTTCAAGGCCGCTTCGAGGGCGTCTCCGCCTGTCAAACTATGGCCGGTGGACTTCAGCTCTTCGGCGAGCTTTTCGGCATCGTAGTCGCGTTCAGTTGGTGCGAAACCGAAAACTCCGAGGTATTTCGACAGAGCGTTTACGGAATCCGAAAGCAACCCGCTGCTGACACCTTTTGCATTCGCTGCGGCACAGCCGCGGACGTAGCCGAACAGCTTCTGGGCGAACTCGTACAACACCGCCAAGGCGGAAGGGGTGTTGAAGTCCTCGTTCATGGCGGCGCGGAAGTCGTCGTCCAGGCTATCGAGTGCACCCCTGAGTTTGCGTCCGGACTTCGTAAGCTCCTCTTCGCGGTCGCCCACGTGCTCCAGCACGGTCTGAGCATCGCCTATCGCGTCCTCGAACCTGCCGAGAGCGGCACGAGCCTCTTGTACCTGTTCGACGTCGAAGTTCAGCGGACTCCGGTAGTGTTTCAGCAAAAAGAACATCCGCATCGCGCCGGAACCGTGTTCCTCGATAGCATCCTCAAGGGTAACAAAGTTGTCCAGCGACTTTGACATCTTCTCGCCGGATATCTGTATGAAGCCGTTGTGTATCCAATACCTGGCCATTGTCTGGCAGGTGCAGCACTCGGACTGGGCTATCTCGTTGGTGTGGTGCGGGAAGACGAGATCCTGGCCACCGCCGTGAATGTCGAACGTGTCACCAAGATACTCGCGCGACATCGCGGAGCACTCGATATGCCAGCCGGGGCGTCCCTCGCCCCAGGGGGACGACCAGTGTGGTTCGTCGGGCTTTGCGGCCTTCCACAGCGCGAAGTCGGCCTTGTTGCGCTTCTCTCCGTGCGCGACACGGCACACTCCCTCGTTTTCAAGGCGCTCGCGGTTGATCAGCGAACCATAATCTTCGAACGTCGAGACATCGAAGTACACGTCCCCGCCATCGGTCACGTAGGCGTGGCCCTTTTCGATAAGTGCCTTCGTCATATCTATCATCTGGGCGATGTGCTCGGTCGCGCGGGGGTAGCGGGTGGCCCTGCGGATACCGAGGCAGTCCATCAGGCGGAAGTACTCGGCCTCGTAAATGCGGGTGAGTTCCTTCCAGTCTCTGCCCTCGGAATGCGCGCGGTTAATAATCTTATCGTCTATGTCGGTGAAGTTCTGTACGAAAGTCACCTCGTAGCCGAGGAACTCGAGATATCTGCGGATGGTGTCGAAGTTCACATAGCATCGTGCATGGCCGACGTGAACCGTGTCGTAAACGGTCACACCGCACACGTACATGCGAACCTTGCCTTCGGTGACGGGCTTGAACTCCTCAAGCTTGTTTCCAAGCGTATTGTGAACTTTGAGCATCTGAGTCTCCAGCTTACAAGCGGGTATAATCCACCACTGATTATATCGGCCCTGTGAAAATCCCCTTCGTTTTTGTCGAGGCTCGTGAATGGAGCGACTTCTCGGACTCACAAGAGTACCGTTCGAGGGCGGGCACCTTGCATTTGAGATCGGCCCGCCGTTCGAACTCGTCCTGCTCGCAGCACTGGCGGCGGTGCTGCTGTCGTGGATATCCTACAGGGCAACGCGTGAAGGCGTTGCTCCGTTCGTGTTGTATGTGCTTGTGGCGTTGCGTGCTCTCGTAGTGATGGGAGCCTTTGCGTGCGTTCTCGGGCCGGTCTGGTCGTCTTCGGTGTCAGTGGAGAACAAACCGACCGTCGCGCTGCTGTACGACCGTTCGAACAGCATGAACCTTGCCGATAACAACCTCACGCAGGTGCAGCAGGCTGGCGCGGCCTGGGTTTCCGGCCTCACAGAGTCCTTCAACTCCTCTCCCTCTCCCAAGGTGCGCGAAAAGGTGCGCGAACTCACCCGCTCGAAAATACTCAAGGACGCGCTTAAACGCGGCGAGAAGCCGTTCAAAGACGCGCTCGGAGAGTTCTTTTCCCTCAGACGCTACGAATTCGCTTCGACCGTTCGAAGTGCGGACAAGGGGCTGACGGCCGAGCAGAGACGCGCCACGGCCCTGGGCGATGCCATCAGGGGCGCGGTAACCGAACTCGCTTCTCAGGACCTGGCCGGGTTGGTGGTCTTTTCCGACGGAGGTTCGAATAAGGGTATGCAACCGGTGCAGGCCGCTCGCTTCGCTCGCTCGCAGGGCGTGGCGGTCTTCACAGTCGGGTTCGGAGGAACTGACGAACCCCGTGACCTCGACCTTCAGCCGGTTGAGTACCGCTCCACAATCTTCAAGGGTGATGAGCTTGTGCTTTCAACCGCCGTTGCAGCGAGAGGCTACGAGGACATTCCAGTTTCCGTTACCCTGTCTGGCGACCATGTAGAGACCCGCAACAGGATAGTGCGGGTGTCCTCGTCAAACTCGCCTACTCCGGTGGAACTTCGAACAAAGTTCGAACAGGCCGGAGAGTATTCGCTCGAAATTCGCCTCGACCCCGCAGAAGGAGAAACGCTGCTTTCCAACAATGTACGCAGGGCTTCCGTCACAGTTGTGGATGACCGAATCCGTGCCCTCGTTGTGGCAGGCTCTCCGAGCTGGGAGTACAGATTTATCAAAAGCGCGTTGCTTCGAGACCCCACTATGCAGTGCAGCATTCTTCTGCAGCGCAATGGCGGCTGGTTCTACGAGGGTGACCATCCGCAGAATACCTTTCCCGCTACTCTCGAGGAGTTTTTGAACTTCGATGTCGTGCTGCTTGCAGATGTCGCGCTGGATGGCTACATCCCGTCCTCTTCGCTCGATGCACTGGAGAAGTTCGTGGCCGATACCGGGGGGGGGCTCGTGTACGTGGCGGGCGAGTACAATGGGCTTTCGCAGTTTTCGTCCACTGCGCTACAGAGGTTGCTGCCGGTTGCCCTCGCGCAGCTCCCGCCAGCGGGCGACTTCTCCGACCCCTATATTCCTGCTCGTACTCCCGAGGGCAGAACGCATCCCGCCCTGCGCCTTGCGGCCGATGACGAACGCAACGATGAGCTTTGGCGCAAGCTGCCGGCCCTGTTCTGGCACTATCCCGTCTCGCGGGTAAAGCCGGGCGCGAGGGTTCTTCTGCGCCATCCCGGTGCCGGAGCCGACCCACTTGCCGTCGAGGCCTATTATGGACGGGGGAGGGTGTTCTTCAGCGCATTCGACTCGTCCTGGCGATGGCGGCGTAAGGTGGGCGACCGCTACTTCTATCGCTACTGGGGCCAGCTTCTGCGTCACCTGGCCCAGGAAAAGATTCTTGGCTCTGACCGTCTGAAGCTGGAGGTCGGGCGCCGCACATACGACGAGGGCGACGAGGTAAGCCTGCTCGCCCGTGCGCTCGACCTCTCCATGAAGCCCGCAGGGGTAGAGCAGCTCTTGGCGCAGGTCAGGATGCCGGATGGTTCCGCTCGCCAGCTTTCTCTGGACAGGGAAAGGCAGGGGGCTGCCATCTACCGTGCTTCCTTCGATGCTGTTCTGCCCGGCGAGTACACCTGTTCGTTGAAATGGGAGGACATGGAGGCAAGCGTGACGTTCCTGGTGGAAGAGATTTCCGCGGAAAAACTTACGCTTCGCCAGAAAGACGAGCTATTGCGTACTTTGGCCGCCGAGTCCGGTGGCGAGTATCTCGCCTTCTACGAACTGGACGCGCTTTCGGAACTCCTCAAAAACCTCCGCACGAGTTCTGACCGCGAGATTTCCGAAAGCCTGCTCGACGCTCCGCTGGTATGGGGACTGCTTATACTGCTGCTCGCCGCTGAATGGGTGATACGACGCTTCGCACGTCTGTTGTAGAGCGCTGACCGAGCCTTTCGTTCGATGAACGCAGAGTGCCGGAAGGCTCAAGCTATTGGAATAGACCAAATGAAAGACGGTCTCAAACAAATAACAAACTGTGATAGCAAAATCGATATTGAGGCCACCTCGAACAATACCCAATTCTGTCAGAAAAAGCGCAGATTTTGCCTCCGGTGCGCAATTATTGGTCAGGGAGCGATTATTAGCCTGAAAACTGTCCGAATTCGCGCTCTTTTCGGCTATTTGCGTCCCGTTTTGCGCAATTTTGCGCGCATTTTGAGTCGTTTTTTCCTACTCAGGACAGACTTAGACAGTGCAAGGTCGTTCTTTCAGAAGAGTTACGAATCTCCTCATGTTGTAGGCGAGGTTTCGAAGGCCGATCTTCGCCCGCGCCCTGTCCAGCCCGACGCACCTGAGAAGAAGGTCTCCTGCGGTCATTTTCGTCCGACCCGAACACGTGTTCAGCTCTCGCTCTTACCCTTGATTTCGTGCGATTCTCCTGCTTCTCTCGCTCCGTTTACGGCTTTTTAGCGGAACCCTTGCGGATCCGACGAAGGATGGGACGGAAATCCTCCCAGTCAACGACCTCGTTCAGCTTCGCAAGGAAATCACCCTTCTTATCGAGCCTCGCAAGCACGTTTTCGACGTCGAAAAATCCCTCAAGCATTCTTACCTCTTTTCGGCTGACTTATTTTCAGCCCATTGTATAATCAGGTTGTGGATACGCCAATTTTTCGAGGTAGTCACTGGTTGTGGAAGGCTCAGCCATTCCAACCGGTAAAGACGATGGGTGGAGTTCCAAAATTGAGACAGAGAAGTTTCCACCTCTGCCTCTGCCGGGGCGACAGCTGAAAATGAAAGAGGGAGGTATTGGCAATGGCGAACATGTATGGGCGTTCTAAAGTAGTTTTTCACATATTGTGTTGTTTCCTGTTGCTCATCGCTTTGGCATTTGTAACCACTCACGCGGAAGATGCGAGGACGGTACACTATTCCACTCAGGAAGAGGCTATATTCAGATTTGCTACGAGAGAGTTTCCTGACAAAACCGCTCCGGACTATCAGAAGTACAGAACCAATGTAGACGAGGTTTACGATTATGTACTGACGACCGGGATGTATCTGACAACCCCTTCAGTCAATGGCAAAGCAGTAGCTCTTGATCCTGAAAAACCTCTTGCCGTTGAGCTGAGGAGCAGACCACAGTCTGGTTTGCAGCAGTTCATCGCCGGATTGGCCGAGCTCAAGATACTGGAGTTCTCGCTTTCATATCGTGCCACTCTTGCCGAACAGATGGCGTTGCTTGAGATTCAGGATATAGTCTCTATCACCTACTCGAAGCAGAGCATCAACAGCAGGCTGCTTCGGATGATTGGCCAATGCAGCAGTCTTGAGAGTATAACGTTCGAACAGTGTTCGCTGGCTACAGAGAAGATACCGAATAGCTGGTCCCCTGAGAAGCTCAATACGCTGCAGTTGCTGAATTGCAGCGGATTCCTTCCCCTCTACCGGACGATAGCTCAAATCCCAGGAATTCAACACCTGTCTTTGACAGGATCGGAGATAACAAATGACGTAATCTCTGGTCTGCAAGGAACAGACGCCCTTAAGAGCTTCACCCTTGAATCCGATGAGGTCACCGATGACTGCACGGAATTCCTGGGAAGCTGTGCAAAGCTCGAAGATGTCGCACTTAGAGGTGACAGGCTGACAGGAAATGTAATAGACAACCTTAGAGCATCCAGATTCATCAGGAAACTCGAACTCGATATAAGGAAGGGAATAGAGCAGAATCTGCGGCTCTCGGAAAACTTCCCTAGGCTTGAGGAACTGATACTGACTGATACGGATGTGAGGTTCGCAAACACAAATACGACCCAAAGACGATTGATAAGCTTGAAGATTTCGAGCAGGATTTCTCCCGCATTCCTGCATTTGGACAGGCTTCTCTCAATGACTTATGATCTTGAATACGAGAACCCGAAACTCCTGCGGCTGAGCATCCCTCAAGCTCAGGCACGACGGTTGTCATATTCCTCGGATCGCGTGCTGAGCATCGCTTTCGGTTCTTCCAGATTGGCGAGCCTTGTGATTAACGCAGAGATTTGCACCGATGACTTCATAGATACGCTTGCTCCTGCGAAATGTGATTGTATCCGAGAGCTTGGGATAGATGGAGCGAGGTTGTATGAAAACTTAGGACAAAAGGGCATACAAGCTCTGTGCAATGCTCCTGGTGTCAGAAGGTTGAGCATCAAGAACCAGTTCTTCCCTTGCAACGCGTGGGCTGAGAATATTGATCCGAGAAGGGAACTAAGGTACCTTTGTCTCAACAACATCGGCGGGATGAAGGACGAGACTCTCACCAAGCTGAGCAGACTGGAAGCCCTGGAGGAGGTAGATGTTACTGGGAACCCAGAGATCACAGCAAATGGAATGCGCAAACTCGCTTCACTGCCTAACCTGAGAGTGCTTCTGCCTTTGCCGAGTCAAATGATGAAAATGCACGAACTTTCAGTGATCGCAAAGATGCGAGAGATTGCTGAAGTGCAAGAGAGAGAAATGCTCGTACATTCAAGTTACTTCAGAGACAGTACAAAGATCATTCCATATGTCGGCATTGATACAAGAGACGGTCGTCACGGCTATGCATTTCGGTACTTCTCAAATTCTGACACACAAGACTCAGACAGATATGCTGTTCTGGCATTTCCAAAGACAATTGCTGAAGGCAGTGTGGTATATCTTCAAACTGAGAAAGGACTGTTTTCGTCTGCCAAGTTCAACGAGGATCTGCTGGAGAAGTGCAAAAAGACAGGGAAAGACAGTATAGACTTCAATAAGGAAAGCACATCAAGGGTGGACGGCTTGGATTTCTATGTATACAAGGAAGCTCATTAGCGTCCAGAATTTCTTTGCCCCTGACGCGACCTCGGATAATCGTCGAGGTTGTCCAGCGAAAGTTTGCAGAGTACTGACTTGAATGCAATTCTTGACACTAAGCGTTGATCGGCAGAAGAACGCAAGAAAATCACCCTTCTTTTCGAGCCTAACCAGAACGTTGTCGACGTCAACCTTAGCTTAAAACCTTCGACCATTCTTACTTCTCTTCGGTGGATTGCCACTCCATCCGTTGTATACTCGGGTTGTGGATGCGCCATTTTTCGAGGTAGCCCTATGTAGTTTATAATGGCCAAGAATGAAAAGGGGACGCGATGGGCAAAAGAACCGGACACAAGAGACTGATGTACATTGCGCTTGTTGCTTTCGTCGTCATATTGGCGATAGCGGTAGTGTCATATTCAGTCTGGCGCGGCGCACAATATTCTGCTCTCAAAGAGGAGATTGCGAAGGTAGAGGCAACCGGCGAGAGCATGGATATCTCTCGCTATTATCCTGAACACGTCAATGACGAAGACAACGGCTCGGATGAACTGCTCAAGGCAGCGAGCGTTGCCCGCAAATGCCTTGTTAGTGCAGGAATTCTGGAAGAAGGGCGTGCTACTCTGACTCGGCTCAGGCTCTTGGTCATCAATCAGGAGTGGGGGAAGCTCAGGAAGTTCATCTCTGAGTGCGAGGAAGAGGGAGTATTCGAGCTGATAGAAGAAGGTCTTGCTGCGCCGCATCACAGCTTCAATACAGCAAACGAAGTGGCAAACGAGCACGACAGTACTTACTTGGTTGAGACTCGCCACCTTTTCACTCTCCTTCTGGTAAGGGCGGCCACAGAAGTCGAAGAAGAAGCTACCGAGGATGTATATCATGCATGTGAAAGTGCATTTACGCTTGCCCACGTGTTTGACGATGTCCCAAGACTCATTGCTCAGCTTATGAGTATTGCTCACATGATGACCTCGGTTGAAGTTGTCGAGAAGTCGCACATATCCACTTATATTACTGATGATGAGCTACAGCACCTGCAGTCGAGGCTTCTGGAGTTCAAACCTGTAAAGCAAATGAGATTTGGCCTGGTGTCTGAGCGAGCGTACCGGCATGCACTTCTAAGAGAGGTGGCAACCGGAAATGTGACCATCAGAAGCGGAAATGACATTACCCCTGACAGCTCAATCGGGCTGACATATAACTATTCCGGTATGAGTTCGAGTCTTCACATGAAGATGTACCTGCCGGTGGAGCAGCTTTGGAACATACGCTACTTTAACTCCATCCTATCCGCCATTGACATGCAATATCAGGAACTGCAAACAGTCGAGCCCCCCTTCACAGAAGAGCAGGTCAATAAGTACGTCGCGCTCTCGTGGGTCGGCCCGGAGCATATTTCACTGGGGGTGAGCAAAGCAGTTGCACGCATCCGTTGCTGCGACATCGCGCTGGAACTGCTCAAGACTCCCAACCGGGTGAAGCTCGGCTCGACGGAGGACCTTCTTGCCCTCACCGGCTTCGAAGGTGAACGCATAACCGACCCCTTCAGTGGCGACATGCTCAGGGCGAAGGTCACAGGCGAAGATGGCAAGCGCAGACTCGTCGTCTATTCTGTCGGACGCAACGGAGTTGACGACGGCGGCAGCAGGGATAGCGCAGAACGCGATGACTTCGCCTTCAGCGTACTGCTGGACTGAGAATCTGCGCCGTTTATTGCCGCGCCAAAGGTAATCCGTCTTTGTCAGACGGTAGTATTATGAGAGGTATCACACTCCACCAATTCCGGAGAAGAGATATGTTTTCGCGCAAATCACTTGTCGCACTTCTGCTTGTATTCGTGCTGTTCTTCGTTGTCCCCGTAATCGGTGAACTTGAGAACAAATGCGAGACTTGCGGTGGCGACGGAAAGCTCGTTGACAAGGAATGCCCCGAGCCCTACCCCTACAAGAGCACTTTCGCGTTTGAGAAGTTCGAAGGCCACGGTTTCGGATTTACGGTGTGTCCGGATTGCCTGGGAGCACAGGCCGAGTGGGACAGGCTCGTGAAGGATTACAAGGAATGGGAGAAGGAGCGGCGCGAGCGAATAGACCAGTGGGTTTTCGGCGACGAGGCCGGCAAACACAAGGTTCATCATGTCGAAAGCGACCACTTTGTGGTCTGCGGTACTTTCAAGGGCAGTACCGACTGGAACGGTCGCAGGACGACGCGCATGAGTGCCATGGAGCGTTCGGAGAATTACCTTCGCCTTACGGAGAAGATCTACTCGGAGCAGTTTTTGAAACTTCTCGACCTCGAGAATTACGAGCCCGAAGAGAAGTGGGAGATAACCATCTGGTCCGGCCCCGGCGAGATTGAGAAGGCATCCAACAGGCTTATCGGCAACACGCAGACCTGCATTTCCACGTTTCAGGGTCGCCTCATAACGACACCTGATTCATCCGGTGAATCGCATTATCAGTCAATTATCTACAACCTGTTCTATTGCATCATCCAGGAGTACAAAGGCTTCGTTGACGGCGGGCTTCCGGACTGGTTCTGGGATGCCTATGCGCACTACGTTGAGCTTGCGGTATTCGGGAGGGTTGCAAACAACATGAGCGATGAGGCTCTTGGTGGAAGCGGTTCTCTTTCCGGTTCGAACTTCGGCAAGCGGCTTAAAGTGCTCGCCCGTAGAGGCAAATGTCCCGACGTGATCCAGTTCAACAGCAAGAACGTCGGGCGGCTTCTGTACCAGGAACAGATGATGGCCTGGGGCATAATTGACTGGATATACCGCGAATACGGCGGTGACAAGCTGCAGCTTTGGATAGAGGTAGCCAAGCGCACCCGTTCCGCCGGAATGGCGTTCAAGGATTCCATCGGCATACCTATTTCAGAGGTGAAGGAAGAGTTCGAGAAGTGGGCGATTAAGAACTACTGATGACCGTGCCAGCTGGCGCACATAGCCCCTTGCGTTTCCGCGCGAGGGGCTTTTTTGTGACATGTAATCACATTGGACGAAACTACACAAAAGGCGCAGAAAGGCAAAACACTATGAGGACACCTCGAAAAAGACAGTTTTGCTGCAAATGTCTGCGGCGAGCAGTATATTCTCAGGTGAAATGGCGTGGGTCAGCGACATGTGCTGCTCAACCGGCGAAGAACTGATCCCAGAACAGCTTCAGCATCACGAGCCCCACCATCGTAATGAAGATGGGGCGTATGAATTTCGTGCCCCGCTTTATGACAAGTCCGGCTCCGAGCCTTGCTCCGAGCACCTCGCCCAACGCCATAGCGATACCAGCGACGAAGTTGACATATCCCCCGATAAGGAACACGATGAGTGAAACCACGTTGGAGGTGAAGTTCATTACCTTGGTGTGCGTGGTAGCTTTTTTCAGGTTGTAGCCCAGAAGTGATACGAAGGCGATGGTCCAGAACGAGCCTGTACCGGGGCCGAAGAATCCGTCGTAGAAGCCGATTGACAGGCCGAAGATGGCATAGAAGCCCATTTCAGGAAGTTTCTTGTCCTTGTCCACCTCTCCAAGCTTGGGGCGCACGAGTGTGTAGATGAATATCGCGAGAAGCAGGAATGGAATGAGTTTCGTAAGCAGTTGCGTGTTGAGCATTTGCACGAGGACAGTTCCGCTCGCGGCACCGACAAGGGTCATGAATACACCCCATGGAACCCTCTGTCCTTTTACCTCGCCCGCCATTATGTAACGGGAGGAGGAGGTCAGGCTACCGAAAGATGACTGGAACTTGTTCGTGCCCAGAGCCATTTTGGGATCCATGCCTGTCAGCAGCAGAGCAGGGAGGGTTATCAGACCACCGCCACCGGCGATGGAATCCACGAGCCCACCTGCGAAACCGGCAAAGAACAGAAGCGGCCACACATACCATTCAAAAGCGCTGAAGAAGTCGGGCATGGAGCTATTCTTGCAGATTTCTCACCCGGCACACGAAAGGCATACCTTTTATCCTCGCCATGAGGCTATATACTATGTACAAGAAAGGATGTGTAACCCGTGAAGATTCTCGTTCTGAACGCGAGCCCCGTAAAAAACGGAACCGTCCACACTCTTCTCAAGGCCGCCACTGAGGAATTGGCGCAAGAGGTGGACGTGGAATGGGTGAAGGTCAACGACCTCGAAATGGCCAATTGCGTCGCATGCATGGCTTGCCGTAAAAAGGGCGAATGTGTCCTGAATAAGGACGATGCCCACCGTGTCGGGCGCAAGATGAGGGAGGCTGATGCCCTCCTTGTGGGAACACCTGCCTACTGGGGCAACATGACCGCCCCTCTGAAATGCCTGTTCGACCGCAACGTACCTGTCTTTCTCGACGAAAGCGGCGGCGGTTTTCCCAAGGGCCGCCAGAAGGGCAAAAAGGCGGGGCTCGTGACCAGTTGCGCCGCTCCCTGGCCGTTCAATTTCATTTTCGCGGAAAGCCGCGGAGCATTACGGTCGGTTAAGAAGGTGCTTTCAGGCGGCGGGTACAGGATTGCGGGAACGGTCACCTGCGCGGGTTCAAAGGGAGTAAAGAGCGTCACGGACAAACTGAAGCGTAAGGCTGCTGCGATGGGAAAGAAGCTTACAACAGGTAATGGAGGACAACGATGAACAGGATAATTGCACTATTGGCATTCTTGCTTGTAATACTGGTGTATTCGCCGGACGCCTTGGCGGAGCAGCCCCTGAAGGTTGCCACGAAAAACGCGCCACCCTTTTCGATGAAAGGCCCTGACGGAGAATGGCGTGGTATCTCGATAGAGATGTGGCGGGATATAGCCGAGCAACTTGAACTGGACTACGAGCTTCACGAAACCACGCTTAACGAGATGCTTGCGGGCCTTGAAGACGGGACGTACGAAGCTGCCGTGGCCGCTTTGACGGTCACTTCCGAGCGTGAAAAGGTCATTGATTTCTCACATCCGTTCTACACTGCCGGACTGGGTATAGCCACGAGGGCCACAAAGAGCGGGAAGTGGCTCCCCGTAGTGCAGATACTGTTCTCGTGGGACTTCTTCAAGGCGCTGTTTGCGATTTTTCCGGCTATGTTGCTGTTCGCCATCGTGGTGTGGTTCTTCGAACGTCGCGCGAACCCGGAGCAGTTCGACGGCAAGAAGGACAAAGGTCTTCTGCATGCCCTATGGTGGTCGGCGGTGACGATGACAACTGTCGGCTATGGCGACAAGGCACCCTCAACTTTCCCCGGCCGAATCTTCGGCGGCATATGGATGTTTTTCGGCATAATCGTGATCTCGGTCTTCACCGCGTCCATCACCACCACCCTTACAACAGAAAGCCTGAGGGCTAACGTGTCGTCCCTTTCCGACCTGCACAGGGTCACCGTCTCAACCCTCGCAGACTCCACCAGCGCGAGGTTCCTCGAACAGTTACGGGTGCGCAATGTCATCGAGTCGCGGACAAACCTGGATGCCATTGGAGAACTCATGGACGGCAACGCCGAAGCAGTGGTCTATGACGCCCCCATACTGAAGTACATGGTGAAACAGAGGAGCCTTGAAGATGTTATGGTCATCTCCGTACCAGAGGGCAAACAGCACTACGGCATAGGCCTCGGACAGGGAAGCCCCTATAGGGAAAGTATTAACAGGGCTTTGCTGACTTATACAAACTCGGACAAGTGGCAACGACTCGTTCGAAAATATCTTGGAGAGTGATGAATTCCTGTTCTCCACTGAAGAGCCGAACCCCCAAGGTTCGGTTCTTTTTTTGTTAAAATTGTGCAATCTGCTTTCTTTAACGTGAGCCTTGTGCTATATTAGAAAACACAAGGTGACGGCGGTACGACTCTGCCAGAATATGGAGGACATATGCGTCGAGTTGGATTGTTCCTTCTTCTTTCGGTTTTCGTCGGGATTGCGATAGCTTGCGGAGGCGGTGGAGGTGGCTCTGACGGGCCGCCCGAGGACTTGCTCGCCGATTTCGGTGATATGTCAGACGGTACTTTTCCCACCAAGTACTCTACTGGCAACGCCTGGAGCGGGCGCACCGCACCGTATCATCTGGATACTTCTCACGAATGGATAGGACAGTTGCCGGTCTCCAGCACGAGTACGGAGAACGACGCTAAGCTTACGGACATTGACGAAGATGATGGCTACATAAATATCCGTACTCTTTACAACGGCGGCACGCAGTTTCTGCAGGCACTCGTTTCCGTTTCCGTGGGAACGGATTCCAATACCGCGACTCGCTACCTGAACGTGGCCTGCGACCTCAACCGCAGCGGCAATTTCGCCGGATACATGACCGGCGGATTCTATCAGCACGAATGGGTGATCATCAACATGCCCATTCGCTTCACCAGTAAAAACATGGTGGTGTCCGGCACTTTCAGGCTCTTTGACCGCAATGCGCTGGACGCCTTCCCATGCACTCGGGCGACGATTTCCACCGCGCCTATCGACCCGTCCATTTTTGGAACTGCTGGTTGGGATGGTTCAGGGCCGGTCGGCGGATTTACTCGAGGCGAGACAGAGGATTGGTGTCCGTCGTCGGTTAACGTCGTTGACCCCGTTCCGCAATTCTGGCACAACGGTTTGAGTTGGAAATTTCCTGAATTCCCACCTGCACCCGATCCTAACCCCAATCCGGGGCCTCCCGTCACAAGCAACCCGAGCGACCCACCCGTGAACGGTGAACCGGCCAATCCGGTTCCGGTCAAGGATACCGACGAGATATTCCCCTACGAGGATGCACCCGTAACGCCCACTCCCATGAGCGAGCCCGACGATACAGCTCCGCCGCCCGAAGATGAGCCGGAGGAACTCGTAGATAACGCATATCTTCCGGGCGATATGGTTGACAAGAAGCAACCTCAAGGTTCTGACGAGTGCGGACCTTACGCGGCTGCGAACTCAGTACAGTACATGATGAAGAGGGCAGGTCTTCTCGATTATCTCAAGGAGAACGGTGCGTCCGGAGAGCACCTGTTCGCCCCGCTTGAGCCTCTGTCGCCATCAGCATCACCGGCGGAGCATCAGGCTTGGGAGGACGCGTTCCACGAGCGGCTGAGAGAGATTATGTCGCGTCCTGCTGTGCCCGGTGACGACCCGGGTGGCATGATGAACTCCGGAGAAGGAGAAGGCACGACCATCGGTGGTTTCGTGCGCGGAAAGCAGTACGCTTCGGATGCCATAGAACAGACCGGACAAGGCTCCGGCATCGAAACCACGAGACAGAACAATCCCAATTTCCAAGCGATTCACGATGCCATTCAGAACGGCGATGACGTGGAACTCCTGCTCGGATACTACGACCCTGACACGGACGAGCGAGTCGGGGGGCATTACGTCGTTGTAACCGGGGCGACAAGGGACTCGAAAGGCAACATGACCTTCACTTTCGTTGACCCGGCCTGTCCGGAAAAGGGCGAGCAGACCTACACCGTGGCCAATAAGGACAGGGACGATCAAAAGGGCGGAGCCGTGGTTAAGGACTACCCCGCGCTGCCGGAAGGTTCGCGTGTGGCGGTGGACGCGGTAGTGAACGAGAGGATCGTCAGCACGCGCTGAAGCGCGAGGAACAACTGACTATTTCGGGCCCGCTTCGGCGGGCCCGTTTTCATGTCATCGCTTGAGCTTCCGTTCGGCCCTCTGGATGAGCGCGGTGGTGCCTTTTGTCAGCGGTTCGGGCTCGTGGGTTTGTTTCATCGAAGGTGAGATGCCCTTGTACTCGAAGTTTCCGCGCACCTGCTTCTCGGAGTATTCGACCACACCGAGTCCGCGGGGCAGTTCGTATTTCGTGATGTAGCTCGCGCAGCCTGCGGTATTGGAGCCTACGAGAGTCGCCCGGATGTCGGTGGTGAGGTCCCTGGCGTAGCGTTCTCCGAAGTGTGCAGTGCCGGGGCCGACAAGGGCCACGCAGTTGCCGGAGTAGGGAGTTATCGCGGCGAGAGTGGCCTGCTCGAAACCGTGACAGTCGGTGAGGTCAATAATATAGGCTTTGGTGGCATTGAGTTTCTCTATGGCCTCGCTTACGGCACGGTCGGTCTGACTGCTCGTTCGGCCGCAGTAAACGTAGCCCACGCCGCTGTCGAGCATCTTGTACATTACATATTCGTCGGAGGGACTCTTGGACAGGCCGGGTACTACCGGCATGCAGTAGGGCGGTACGGGTACCTCGATATCGCAGGTGACCGTCGCGCTGAAGCGGTCCCTGCCCATCGCGAAGTCGGAGCTCGTATTCCTTGCCCTTCTCGGCGGTGCGCAAAGCCCAGTTCGTAAGCAAAAACGCCGCCTGCTGTGGACTTGATAAGCGTCCGCCTTCGTCCCAGAGGTCATTTGCAGCCTTGCTCATTGTGCGTGAAGCGCTGCGGCCGTCTATCTTGAGAAGTTCCGCGCCGGGTTTAACCTCTTTGTACCTGCCGGAATTGTTCCTCAGTACGTAGAGCTTTCCTCGCTCGCCTTCGACGAGGCTGATGCCGGAGTAGTAGTACACGGGCTTTTCGTATTGCACGTCGCATTCCATTATCCGGGCATTGCCGTCTCTGAGGCTGTCGAGTACCTTTTCGATGAATACGAGCAGTTGTGCGTCGGATTCGAGGTCCTTCGCCTCCCTTCTCCAGGATCGCACGTTCATCTTCCACTCGCGCTTGATGCCTTTCAGTTCAAAGTACTCGTAGTTTTCGTCGAAATGCTGAATCAATGCCATGGCCTCGTCGTAGCGGGTGGCGGCATCGGCCTCTTCTGAACCCGCGGGCTGAGAAAATACTGCGAATGCTCCTAAGAGCAGTAGTAGAACAACGAAACGGCGCATGAAGGCCCCCTTTTGTACTCCGGATAAGTTACCCATTGTACCGTCGGTGAAGATAATCGTTAAGGCCTCTTGCAAAACCATGCTGCAATAGGCTATAATGGCAATTATGAGTAGCAGCGGAGCACCATCATATAAGGTTCATCAGATATCCAGCACGTCGAACGACCGCGTAAAGCAGTTGTCATCTCTTGCGATGGCGAAATATCGGCGTCGTCACGGGCAGTTTATTGCTGAAGGCGACAATGTGCTTTCAGCGGCCATCCGTTTCGGACACAAGCCGTCAACCGTCATTGTGGAGGAATCCTCTGCACGCGAGTACGCGCAGCGTTTCGTACCTACGGAAGACCTTCTCGTGCTTAATGAGAAGTGTATGAACAAGGTTTGCGAATCGAATACGCCTAAAGGCGTTGCGGGTGTGTTCCCTGTGCCACAGGAAACGGACACGTCGGTTCTGGATCAGCCTGAACTCAGGGCCCTCGCAGCTTTCGAGGTACAGGAGCCGGGCAATCTCGGCGCGCTGTTACGCATCGCTGCTGCGTCATCGTTCAACCTGTTCATAGCGGTCGGCAGTTGCGCCGACCATCTGTCGCCCAAGGCGGTGAGGGGCAGTGCGGGCGCGGTATTCGCGGTCAATATCCTTAGAATGAGCGTGAAATCCTTCCTCTCGTTCGTCAAACATGAGGAAGTCGAGTTCTTCTGCGCCGCAGGTGGTGACGGTTCCAATTATCGGTTCACTCCCCGTTCCGAAAAGGCGGTTTTGCTGATAGGCTCTGAAGGGAGCGGAATACCCGACAGCGTGCTGAGGCACGGGCTGAAGGTTTCCATTCCCATGCGAGAAGGCTGGGAATCTCTCAACGCGGCGGTGGCTGCGGGAATACTTGCGTTCGGGATGCCAGCTTTCGCACCGGCTGCAGACAATAACGAAAGTCCTTCCACATCCGGAGGTTGACATGAGAAGGTTCTTCGCATTCATAGTGCTTCTGGTCGTCGGTTTCGGCCTGTTTTCCTTGCGTACTGATGTGCGCGCGGAGCAGGTTGACGAAGAGGCCATGAAGGAGCACGTTTACGCCATGAACAAGTCCTATTTCAAAAGCGAGGACTGGCTCGAGCGGGCCGGTGTCTGCGAGAGAATAGGTAATCTCAACGTCCCCGAGTACGCTTCCGATATCGTGCCGCTCATGAAGGATACCCATCCTCTCGTGCGTCTCAGCGCTATACGTGGCGTCGGGGCGGCGGGCAACCCTCAGTACATTACAGATATAGCGGAATATTGCGTTTCACTCGGACGAACCGTGGAGGACAGGCTTTTCGCTACAAACTGCGGTTGGGCTCTTGGCCAGCTCGACAAGGAGAAGGGCGCGGAAGCCCTGCTTGCGAAGGCGGAAGGCAAGGACGGCGCGAAAATGGCCGTTGCGGCCGCTCTCGGTTACATTGGCGGGACAAAAGCTTCGAACGGGCTTGCTCCATTGCTCGACTCGGGAAAAAGAGACAGAGACGAGGAACTGTTCGCCGTCGCGATCCGGTCTGCCGGTAAGCTGGAAACTGATTTGCCTGAGCAGCATATGTTCAACCTCATGCAGGACGATAAGACTTCGACAAACGTCAAGATGGCCATCCTTTCCTGCATACGCAACAGGCATGTTGAAAATGCCGTGGATCCGTTGCTGGACGTAATCGGTAAGAACGCCAACCAAGGCGATGAGTTGATGCTCTATAACAACATCGCCTGGACGATCGGACAGTTCAAGGTATCGTCCAACCAGCTCCGCAAGATCATGATACTCGCCAACAAGGGCAACAGTGATGTCAAGATAGCCCTCCTGCGTGCTTTCCTCGGGCCGATGGGTGAAGGAAACACGGAGAACTTCGACGTATTCCTCAAGGACCGTCAGCCGCACGTTCGTTCCGCAGCGTTAAATGTTCTCGCAAACCATCCGGACAAGAGCTACGAACGCGATCTGTTCAGGATACTGAAGAGCGACAGAGTGCGCTTCGTGCGCTATTTTGCTGCTCTCGCACTTGCAAAGCTCGATGACGAGGGCGTCAAGAACAAGCTGCTTGACATGGCCGACAGGGCTCGCGAGGACGAGGAAGCCGCGCGACTGTTCGAGGCCATATCTATCTGCGGCAAGCCCGAAGACGCTCAGAGGCTCGTGGAGTATATTAAGAAGAAGCAGGAGAAGGACGAGGTCAAGTTCCTTCTCGCGGCGATGGCACTGTCTGACATCAACGAGAACGAAGGTACAAGGCTTCTCGTTGAGATGTTGAACGGAGAGGACGAAAAGGATCGCAACAAGGCGGCGAAGAGCCTGCGCTTTTTCCCGACCTCGGTCTCGGTCGAGGCACTAATCTCCAAGCTGCCCGACGAGTACGAGCGCAACGCCAGGGGTGCTGAGGCAGAATTCCACCGGAGCGTCCTCTACACGCTCGAACGCATCACTGGGCACCGTTTCCGACCCACAAACGATATCTGGACAAAGTGGTGGGAGTTCTACCAGAAGGTTCAGAAGAACAAGGACATAATCGAGGCATCAAAGCGCGAGAAGAAGAGCAAGATGCGCCGCGACCACAACGAATCCATCAAGTTCTTCGGTGGCTCGGGCGAAAGTGAAAAGAGCGTCGAGATGGGACTTTACTGGCTCGCCCGGTTCCAGATGCCGCGTGGCTCGTGGGACGCGATAAAGTATCCCGAACTCGGCAACCTTCCCGGAGACGTTCCCGCTATGGAACAGTGCGATGTCGCGATGACGGGGCTGTCGCTTCTTTCTTTCTCGACTGCTGGCTACACTCACAAATACGGCAAGTACGCCGACGTGTACGAGCGTGGGCTGGAATGGCTTGTCGGCTTCATGAAGACCGACGGAATGTGGCGCTACAAGCAGATAAGTTCACACGGCGACGGTGAAGCCTACGAACAGGCCACCGCTACCATGGCCGTGCTGGAAGCCTACACCATGACGAGGGAGGAGAGCCTCGAGGTGTTCTGCCAGAGCGCGGTGGATCTCATCCAGGCCACGCAGAACATCCTTCTTGGCTGGCGTTACTTCACAATGCCAAAGAGTAACGATTCCTCGGTCACCGGTTGGTATATCCTGTCACTCAAGACCGCCATCGTGGACGGTTTCAGAGTGTTCGACAAATGTTTCGAAGGTGCGATTCGCTGGTACGAGAGCGTTTCGGAGAAAATCGACGAGTTCGAAACGCCAGACCTGCGCGAGACCAAGTACTTCGACAACTTTGTGCAGAAGATATACCAGAAGTGCGGTTCCGGCTACGACGACGTTCAGCCGCTCGCCGCAATGACTGCCATCGCTCTTATATCGAGAAGGTTCATGGGCTACAAGCGTACACACCCGCAGATTCGGGCCTACGCCAACTACCTCAAGGACTGGGATGTGTCGTTCGAGCAGGCGACAGGAGCGAGGAACCTGAACTTCGCGTTTTACTTTATCTATTACGCAACTCTCGCGAACTTCCAGATGGGAGCTGACTATTGGCGCGAGTGGAACGAGAAGCTGATTCGCAATGTCGTTCAGGTGCAGGAGGCCGACATCTCCAGCGACTTTTACGGTTCTTGGGGTGCTGGCAAGTCCAAGAAAGGAACTAAGGTAGGAAGTGCCGTCGGAGCTATCCGAGGCGGTCGTATATACTGCACAACGATGATGATTCTCACTCTCGAAATCTACTATCGTTACAACCCGATGCTTGAGGAGAACGAGATTATCATCGAATAGCCCCCGCTGTAAGAAACTAAAACCGCCCGCTTCTCACCTGAGAGCGGGCGGTTTTTCGTTGTGATGGGAAATGCTATGGAAAAGAAAAAGGACGGGCGAGCCCGTCCTTTTCCCGACCGAAATGTCGCCGCAGTATTAGCTGAAAAAGAAGTGCGGTAATGCGGCTGACAGGCAGTTCATCCTTCCTTCTTCCTGAAAGAGCGGATGAAACGGGACTCGGAGGGATTCCTCGACGGGCGGCTGCGCAAATCATGTTTCGTGCGCTGATACTTCTCCGCGATCTCTGTAAGGATCGGAAGCATCTCCACCAGCATCTCGAGCTGCCTGCCATGTTCGATCTCACTCAGTGGTTTCTTCATGGCGTCCTCCATTGTGAGTCCTTGTTCATCTTGTTAGTGTCGCTCAGGCCAATGCTGTTCCATGTGCGACGTACACTGAACTATATCACAATCCCCTAACGGGCGCGCAACAGCGTCTCGCGCTCGATACCAAGCTTCGCTGCGGCTTCGGATATCTCGTTGAAAAACCGCGGCGCATCTGATGGATAGCCCGCGGTCGGAGCGAGCCCCGGAACCTTGCTCGTCCAGTACTCGTTGAAGCGCAGCATGTAGCATTCACGCACGTACTTGGCCACGACCGATGCCAGCGCGACCTCGGAGTGCAACTCTTCGGCTCCTTTGGAAAAGTCCACCTGTGCGAGCCCTATCATATATGATGAAACTTCGTGGCCTTCGCGCAGAGGTGCCACAAGCCGGTTACCGTTTCGTTCGAACAGGAATGAAATGTAGTTGTTACGTCCTCCCTGCTTGTCAACTACAAGGTGTCCCGATTCCTCCGGGTCAAACACGAGCCTCATAAGCCCGTACAAGCGCATCATCGCGAGTTGTCCCTTGTTGAAGCGGCTCACGACCGCATTGAAAGAGGCAGGCAGAGTCACCCTCGCATGGACCTTGAAGCCGCGGAGGACGGGAGGGGCGGGAAGTTGCTCGCAAAACAGCGGAAAGGGCAGGTCGGACAGGTCGAAGCAGGAGGGCGCGAGGGGCAGGGGGGAACAGTTCAGAAAACGAAGCAGCGACACGAGCGAGTTGCCATTCCAGCCCGCGAGCCTCGCCGCAGAAACCACTGCAGCTTCCATCCTGGCAAGTCCGCGTCCCGAGGAGTAAATCAACTTGGAATCGCGGAGTGCCTCGCGAACCGGAAACTTGTTCTCCCAGCCTATAGGTGCCCTGACGGCACCGTGAACGAGCGGCCCGAGAAGGGCTCCCAGCCCGGCCTCGTCTATGCCGCCAAGCCATTCGGTCACATTTTCCTCAGCTTGTCGCAGACCTGCTGAATGACCCAGGAGGGGGTTGAAGCCCCGGCGGTCACGCCCGCGGTCTTCGCGTCGGGAAAGAGGCTGCGGCGTATCTCGTCGGCTGTCTCGATGTGGAAGGTCAGTGGGTTCAAACGTCTGCATACTTGGGCAAGACGGCGAGTGTTCGCGCTGTGATATCCGCCGACCACGAACATGACGTCAACAGACTTCGCCAGTTCACTGGCGGCCTCTTGTCGTTTGTGGGTCGCGTCGCAGATGGTTTTCACTATGTGGTCGCGTTCCGGGTCGAGCGGCAGGGCTTCGAGTATTTCGCGTATCTTGTAGATATCGAAGGTGGTCTGGCTGATGACTACGAACGGAGCCTGCGATTCCTTTACTTTGCCGACCTCGGATATGTCGGAGACAACGGTGCATGGGCCCTTGGCGTGTCCGAGAATGCTGCGAATCTCCGCATGGTCGGCATCACCGATAATGATGCCGCGGTGGCCGTGTGAAGTGTGCTCGCTGATTATCTTCTGCGCCCGTGTAACTCGGGGGCAGGTGGCATCAATAACACGGATATCGCGGCTTTCAAGTTCCTGCTTGCGCGCTTCAGAAACTCCATGGGCTCGCAAGAGAACCGTGTCTCCCGGCTCGAGCAGGTCGTCCGAGTCAAGCATCCTGATGCCCTCTTCAAAAAGCCGCTTTACCTCCTGTTTGTTATGAATCAGAGGACCGTCGGTGTAAATCTCTACCGTTTTCCTTCTGTGTGCGTTCCGCAATCTGCAGTGCCCGTTTCACTCCGAAACAGAAACCGCAAAACTCTGCAAGCAATACCTTCATTTAGTCTTTCTCCTTGGCCCTTGCAAGTTTACCCACCTTTGGAATGGCGGACAACTGTGGGTATAATTGCACCATGAAAACAGCCCTGCTTCTTTTACTCGCAATCGGGGTGCTTTGTACGCAGCCTGGAGCAAGTGCTCACGCGCTCAGCGTGACCTACGAGCCCCTTGGCCTTGCTTTTGAGCTTCCCGACGGCTGGGAGACCGCACCGCAGGAAGCAGTATCGCCGGAGACCTTTGCCGGATGGAACGATACAAAACGTCAACAGCAGCTTGCAGAGGGAATTCTCACCGGCACTTTCATGCGAGACTTCGGCGAAGGAAAGGCCGACCTTCGCGTCATCGCCGCTTCACCGGCAGGCCCTATCGGTATGCTGCAGGGCGAACAAATTATGAACTCCACGAGCAAACAGCTCGGGCGAATGCTGCGGGAGTTCGTATGCTTCGAGCGTGAGACCGTAGAGGCAGGCAAGTACAAGATGCTTCACATAACCGGTTCGTTCGGCTCGAAGTCGGAGTATCGCATAATGCAGTACCTGTTCTCCGTGCCGGAAGCGACGTTCCGTTTCATCTTCGTCTGCGAGAAAGGGGCATTCGAAGAGTTAAAAGAAGACGCCGAGACGATTATGGAAGGCGTCGAGGCGGGTGAGCAGCCTGTGCCTCAGAACCCCATGCAGAGACTTCTCAAGTACGGTTACTTCGTCCTCGCAGGCGCATTGCTGATATGGCTCGTATCTCGGGTTTTGCGAAAGCGGTCGGGTGGTGCCGCGGCTTCAGTGTTTCTCGTCGCGCTTCTGGCCTTCTGTTCACCTTGCAGCGCTGAGCAGACCGCGTCCCCGCCTCCGGTAGAGACCGAACTGAAGGTCAACTTCGCCATGCCACCGGGATTCGAAAGCGCGTCCGGCGCAGCACGCTCGGCCATCCTCGAACAGGTCATGCCGTACTTCGTCGAATATGACTCCAACTTCGCCTCCCGAGAAGAATACCTCCGACAGGTCCTGCCCGCATACATGCTTTTCGCGAGCCCCACCGGGGTGACCGGGGAACTCGCCGCCGAGTATCACGTCATGGTCTATCCAATCTGCGAGCCTGCTGGTCGAACTCTCGAATTGAGCAGGTTTCATAAGCACTACGAGAAGTTCAACGGCTTCGACTCCGACGACAGCGGCTACACCATGACCGGCAACGTCGTTCTTTCCGACCATTCAGTGAACTTCGCCGCTCTTAATTTCATCATCGAGACCCCTTCAGGCGACCTTCACGGCTGTGCGTATGCGAGAAAGTACGACTTCGGCTGGATGGTCTGCGAACTGATAGGCTCCCGGGAAATCGTCTCGCGGCATTCGGGCCTTCTCGCGCGCTCCGCGGTGGGCATGGAGCTGCGCGACACGCAAGACCTCCTGTTCTATCCGTCTGCTGCCGGAAAGGGCATATTTTCTGAAAGGTGGGTTAGGACGGGAATAGTCGTGCTGGCCTGCGCGGTCTTTGTCCTTTTCCTTGCAAGGCGCAGGCGATGAAGAGAAGGTTGTTTTTCATAGCCACAGCGCTTTTGCTGGTCGCGGCGGTTCCCGCTGCAAAACTGCATCCTCCTGACATGAAACTCACGAAACGCCCAGCCCCGCGGTTCGTCAAAGAAGTTGTCGCATCCGCCCCCGGCGCATCGGACATACTCGCGTTCTCAAAGGGAGATAACGTGCTTCACCTCGTGCAACTATCGCAGCGAACAGGTGCAGCACTCGTGTATCTGAAAGAGAAAGGCGCGAAGGTGGAAACCGAGCTTGCCGACTACCGCGGTTTTCTTCTTGAAACAGGCGATTTGCATATCGCGCTTATGAACAACGGAGAGGCGAACACCGTTTTAGTCGCAGTAATGGGGCCCGACGGCGCAGAACTGGCCGAAAATTACGCGGCCGACTTCAGGGGAACTCCGCGACGACAAACCCCGCACTTGTATTCATATCGCTTTTGGGCGCGGTGCTGCTTATCTCGTATTTTTATTATCGCAGAAACCCCCGGGAGTCGTCCTCGGAGAAGGTGACCAAAGATGAAGCCTGACGAAAAAACCTCCGACCTTTTGCGGCAGATGCTCGAAGAGGACATAGGCGACGGCGACGTAACCAGCGCTCTTTTCGACAGTTCGGCAAGCCTGCAGGCCGTTTTCAGGGCGCGTTGCGAAGGCGTTATGGCCGGTGGAGTGTTTATCACGAAGCTGTTCAGCCTCCACGACGAAACAGTACAAACGCGCACCCTTGTCAGCGAAGGGGATTCTTTCGGTCCGGGCGATAACCTTATACATGTGAATGGCCCAGCGCGTTCTGTGCTCGAAGTCGAACGGACCGCGCTCAATCTCCTGTGCAGGCTGTGCGGCATCGCCACCAAGACGAAAAGGATGGTGAAAATCGTAGCCGGGCACTGTGATGTTCTGGATACACGCAAGACCACGCCGCTTCTGCGGCCGTTCGAGAAATACGCGGTCAAGCTCGGCGGAGGAGTCAACCACCGCATGGGCCTGTATGACCAGGTACTGGTTAAGGACAATCATCTTTCGCTCTTCGCCGGAGGCAGGGAAGATTTCGAGCGCATCGTTCGCGAGGCGAGGAAGAAGTTCTCGAAGCGGATGGTAGTTGAGATAGAGGTGGACGACCTCGACCAGTTCAAGCGGGCGCTCGACGCCGAACCCGATATCCTGCTGTTGGACAATATGTCTCCGCAACTCATGAGCAAGTGCGTTTCCTTTCGCGACGAACGCGTTTCAGCCGGAGGCAAACGGGTATTACTCGAGGCTTCAGGTGGTATAAATGAAAAGACGATAGACGAAGTGGCCGCAAGCGGCGTTGACCGCATATCTATGGGGGCACTGACTTACGCCCCGGTAATTGTGGATATTGGCCTCGACGCCGTGGAAGAATCCGACAGATGAAGTTCATCGAGCTTGATCAGGTGGATTCCACGAACAGTTATTCTCGCCGAAACGCCGAAAAACTCCCCGACGGAACGGTTGTGTTCACCCACTACCAGACTTCGGGAAGAGGCAGGGGCAAAAATCGCTGGCTGTGTCCCCGCGACGGCGGCGCGATGTTTTCCCTCGTCATGTCGGTTCCGTTCAGGATTCCCAAACCGCTTATTCCGCTATTTCGTTGGAATGCGCGGAGCAGGTCGTCGGCTGGCTGCGCAGAAATCTCGGCTTGGAGGCGGCCATCAAAGAGCCCAACGACGTATTCGTTGCCGGGCGCAAAATATCCGGAATACTGGTGGAACAGGTCGACGGAAAACTTGTCATGGGTGTCGGGCTGAACACCAACCTGATGCCCTCCGACCTTGGCGAGGAAATTGCAGCTACTTCTGTTTACGAACAAACTGGTGAAAAATGCGACAACAAGACTGTGGCAAGAGAACTGTCGCAGCTGATATATGCATCACTGAACGAGGGATTCCCTTCCCCGGGAGATAAGGACCGATGAGAAGCATCATTGTTAGCGCGATTCTCGGCGTACTTCTGGCAACCGTTTTGCCATTCTACGCCCGTGCGAACTACTTTAAGGAACTCGAGCAATCCCGCCCGAAGCCTCTGCAGATAACCAGCGAGGTCTCCGCTGCGGAGTCGGTGGCCAACTACAACCTCGTTCTTGACAGCAACCTGCTGCTGGAAGACCGCCTCTTCTTCGGCGTACGCGATGCACGGAACTTTATGAGCCTTTCGTATTCCGGCGACAAGATTAACGTCGGGCAGCATAGCGGATGGTTTTTACGAAGAGGTTGCCTCGGGCGATTCGCTCGGACGGGAGATAGTGGTCATGATTCGTGGCGGAAACTGCGGAGTGCGCGACGGCGATGGTATGAAGGCGTTCTATCTTAGCGAGGAGAACCTTCCGAGCAGGTGGCGCTCGAACGGCGGCGGAGCTTCTCCCTGTCAAGTTTCAACCTCTTTCTGCGGCCCTGTTCGCTGATACTTTTATGCGCATGGATCCTGAGGAAGGTGAATGGCAGTCGCAAAGCGGGGACTGGAGCATCGTCTCTCGTCCGAACCCGAGCCGCAGTGCAAACGCATTCCGCCTCGCCGGGCGCGGGTTCGCCAGTTTTCCCGCCCTCAACTTGCTCGACCTTCCTGACTGGGATAACTACACCGCGTCCGTGAGTATCCGTCCAAAAGAGGATAGTGGCAGTTGTGGAATAGTCTTCGACTACTCGTCACACGATACTTACAACGTGCTGTTGCTGGAACCGGACGAAAACGGCAATGGTTCGGTAAGCATTGTCGCCCAAAAGGGAGAGTTCTTCGATTCCCTTATCAAACGAGACGCGACCATTTACCCCGGTGAATGGTACGACGTTGAACTGCGCCAGAGCTTCGGAAGACTGTCGGTTCATATCTGCGGCCATGAGGTTCTCAGCCTCAATTCTCCCGAGATTACCTCTGGGAAGTTCGGGCTCATCGTCACCGAGAACGGTTTTGCCGAGTTCGACGACCTCGATGTCCGCTCCCTCACTCCTTCGGAGACCGCTTCACTGATGGCTTCCACAAACTCGTGGTATCACGTCGGTTCTCCAACAGCACAGGGCTCGTCAATTGATTTCACCACGCAGCAGACCTCTCTTTCCTTCCTGCCGCTCAACCTGTTCGAAGGCAGTACAGTCAGCGGCAAGGTCATTTGGGAGGCTGGTTCTCGCGCGGCGATATTCACGCAGGGAGTTTCGTCTTCGCCATCCACGGTTCGCATTCCGGCGATAGCCTCCTGGTCTGACACCGGAGAGTTCATAAACGGAACGGACAATGCCAAGAACGGGGGCGAGAGCACCTTTACTGTGACCGTACGAAAGGGCCACGCGCTTATCGAGGTGGAGGGCGACTGCTTTATTCGCGAGACCGTGGAGCTTGCCAACGGTACGCTGATGTTCGGAGTTGGCGGCACGAAGGGAGTCAAAATCCGTGAATTGAAGGTCAGTTCCTCGAATCATTCGAAATTGATGCTGTGGGTGAACGAGATATTCACTCACGAGGACACCATGCGCAACTGGAATGACGACTCCTTGCACTGGCGCACGATTCGTGGCGGGACCGTTGACGGGCGCGGGTTGAGCAAGCTCAACGAGCGAGTTTTCAGTCGCAGGATGCAGGCCACACTCTCGCTTTCAGACAAACAGGCTGACACGGATAAGTTCGGCGTTTCGGTGGCAATGCCGTTCGAGCCCGAGAACTACACCAGCGGCCCGACACTGTTCGCCCGTAAGTCCGAGGAAGGTCTGCAACTGCGCTTTGAAATCGAAGGTTCCGAAAAGTGGGCAAAGAACCTGCCCGCAAGCACGAGGGTCAGCAGCATCGGCCTTTACAGGGACGGTAGTTTTGTCCTGGCAATGCTGAACGGTACGGTTCGTGGCACCTACATCCATCCTGAATCCCTGCCGATGTCGCGCGTGGCTTACTGGATGGACGGTGTTTCGATTGACTCCGGCCAGCTCGAGATTTCCAGCGATTCCACTTACGAATACCTGTTCAGCAGGGCGCCCAGCGAATGGAAGGTCGGTGACGTGGAGATCTACGCCGGGAGCTGAACCGGCTGCCCTGTTCAGCGGTGACAGCGAGCGCGATGACAAGGGCCGTATCAGCGACAAACTCGCGCTTCTGTGGTGGCGCAGAAAACTCGAAGGAGACTTCACCTTCGAGATGTACTTTGGAATAAAGATGAGCAACGACGGTGGGCGCAAATACAACTACGCTCGTGACATAAATGTCGCACTTGTCTCCGATACGACCGACCTGTCCAGCGGATATAATTTCATTCTCGGCGGCAAGGAAAAAAAGTCCGTAAACGCGGGCTCGTGGATTCTGCGCAATAATCAACGTGTGCCAACTCGCCCCGGCGACACCCTCAAGCGCTCGCGTTTCAGGCTCTACACCTCTTCTTCGCACAGGTTTTGGTTCCATTACATTCTCAAGCGCCGAGGCAATAATTACACTCTTATACTCACCGACCAGAAGGGCTCGCACGAGGTGTTCGATTACACCGACCCAGATCCCATGCCAGCGGACAGGCTCGGAGATGGGACTTATGACTGCGGCATAATGCTGTCACGCGTAAGAATCCAGACAGAGGGTTTTGCCCCCATGATAGACGTGACCAAAGAAAAAGACGGAAGGCCCGATACTATCTATGACGACCTTATGTAGAGCCTTTGCCCTGCTCGCAGTGCTGACAGTCGTGGTTCTCGGTTGCGTTGGCTGCAATGGAGCCGAGCAGGATAAGAGCGATCACCAGGCCGGGCTGCGAGCCCATAGCACTTGCTGGTCATCGAGCGTCCTGTGTTCTACAGCTCAGCGGCGAAAACGAAAACAAGCTACTTCGTGTTTATTCCACGTCCTTACCACAACATGAAGAACAGAAGATGTCCCGTCATATATTGGCTTCACGGCACGGGTAATGGACGTATAGGGGTAACTCCGCTCTCAAAGTTCTTCGCCAAAGCCATGCGCAACAAGGACATGCCTCTTGCGCTTGTTGTGTTCCCTAACGGACTCGGTAACAGCATGTGGGTTGATTCAAAGGACGGCTCCATCCCGATGGAGACTCTGTTGATGACAGAACTCATTCCGCATGTTGACTCAACCTACCGAACAATCGCCGACCGCAACGGTCGCATCATAGAAGGCTGGAGCATGGGAGGTTATGGTGCTCCGCGTCTCGCTATGACGTATCCTGATGTCTTCTGTGCGGTGTCCATTCTCGCAGGTGGCCCGTTGCAGCCAGACTTCCACGTCTGTCCTGCTCGCGGCGGAGTAAAACCCTCAAAGCGGTAGAAAACCCGACGAGAAGGTCTTCGGGAACGACCACGCTACTTCGCGCTCAGTCCGTGGGTCATCGCGCAGCGTTTTGCGTACTCCGACCATGAACCTCTCGCCATCAGGCAGATATGCGGTACTCGTGACCACCTGTTCGAATTCAACGTAGACTTCCACCGTCACTTGACTTCTTTGAGCATCAAGCACGAGTTCACACCGGTACCTGGTCACAAGCACGACACTATCCCGACTTTGAATGCCGTGGCGACGGGCTTGGCTTTCTACCGGAGCAATCTCCCGCAATAGCCGTCATTTTGCCTAAGCTTTGGCCATTCACACCACCACCCATGAACAAGCGGGCCGTTCCTCCGTCTTTTGCAGTGACGGGGCGAATATCGGCCCGTGCCAACAGAGAGTCAAAAGGAGGAATTCAGTGAAAAGAACAGTTCTCGTCGCCGTGATCGCGCTCGCGTCGGTCCTGGCGTTCACGAACGTACATTCCGATGCCGAGATGGTGGAAGCCACCTCTCAGATCAGCGGAGTGACCGTGTTCATGGACGCAGGTCTCGTCAAGCGGGCTGCCACGGCAGACGTAAAAGCAGGCTATTCCTTGGTGAAGGTTTCGGGACTGCCCCGATGGGTCAGCTCGAACAACACCATCGTACGTGGTTCAGGGGATTTTACCCTTATCTCCACGGAGTTTCGAACCCTTTGGAAGAAGGATGCGCCGACGAAACAGATCGAGACCCTTCTGAAGGAGAAAGACGAACTTCTGGCGAAGCTCGAAGAACACTCGATTACCCTGAAGGTTCTCGAACAGGAGGAGTCGGTGTACAAGTCGCTTGCTCCGTCGGCGATCTCGGCAAACGAGCTTCCCGACGAACTCAAGCAGCTTTCAGCCGAGGACTCGCAGAAGCTACTCGACACGGTCGAGAAAGGCCTCACGTCGGTCTATGAACGCAAACTCGAAAACGACATCGCAGTGCGGTGAAGTTAACGACAACTTCGTGGTGGAAATCAGCAGCTCAAGGAAGTTGGTGCGTCCAAGGTTTACTACAATGAGGCGCTCGTGGCTGTCCGTGCGAAGTCCGATGTGAGCATAGCACTGAAGACTTATCTCTACAGGCGGCTGTGGCTGGTCAACGGCATACGACGCACGCTTGCAGGAGAACGGCAAGTTGTCGCTCAGCTACTTCGCCAACGTAAAACAGCGCACGAGCGAGGACTGGGAAGGCGTTGAAATGAGCCTTTCCACCAACAGCATCGCCGCGGTGGCACTGCCACCCGAACTGAAGAAGGTTGCCATCGCCCTTGTGGATAAGGTGCAGAAGGCGGAAGATAAGGCCAAGGTCCAGCGCCCCAGAACGTCGCGCGGCTTTGACAACGCAGCACCGTCTGAATCAGCTCGACCCGAGGCCGAGACCCGTTCCTGACGGTGGAGGAAGTCGGTCAGTTCAAGCTTCCTCGACCGCGAGCGTTCCCGGCGACGGCTCGAACAGAAGGCTGCTCGTCGGTCAAGAACCTCGAGTTCGATGCGGGCCTCGAATACGTACTCTTTCTCGTCTTCGACAGGACGCTTTCGCCCGTTTCGAAGTGGTCAACCGCCACGATTTCCCGCTCATGGCGGGGCCGCTGCGCGCGTTTTCCGGCGGAGAGTACCTCGGCAAGACCAATATCGACACCGTGGCTTCGGGTGAGAAATTCAAGCTCTACTTCGGTGCAGACAAGCGTATCGAGGTGAAGTACCGCCAGATTAAGCGTAAGAAAAGCGAAGGCTGGTGGTCAAAGACCGTTGACTTCGAATGGGCGATCAAGTTCAAGAACCACTCGCCTGAAAAGGTTCGCATCAACGTGATAGACGCCATGCCCAAGCTCGGCAACGACGAGCTTTCATTAAAAAGTGTTAAGTTCTCCCCCAAGCCCGTAAACGACTTCGAGAAGGACGAGAACCGCCTCGTCAAGTGGATGATCGAACTCGACCCCGGCGAGGAGATGGAAATTACCGTCTCGTTCTAGGTCAAATGACCGGACCACCAAGACCATCTGGTCGGGCCCCTGGAAGGAGGTGTGAAATGAGACATCTCATCACACTCTTCACGTTCATGTTCGCACTTTCCGTGTTCACAACACCGGCTCTCGCCGAAGGCACCGATGTAAATGCGAAAACGAAGATAGACGCGGTGACCGTTCTGCCACAACGTGCGGAAATCGTGCGCACCGCGGAGGCCGAACTCCAGGCCGGTCTCGACAGAAACCGACACCTTTGAACCCAACTCCCACCTCGGTTCAATACGGTGAAGATGCAGGGTCTGGAAGGCCTTCTCTTGTAAACGCTATCAAACATAACGTCAAGTCCCTGCTCGCCGAACCCATCGAAAGCGCTCAGGATTCTCCAGCAGCGCATTCAGGAAATGCAGGACAACATCACCCGCCTTCAGAACCGTAAGAACGTTCAGTCTTACAAGCTCAATCTCATTGACAAGCTGCTCGAACACACGAAGCAGGTTGTTTCGGTCGGTCTCGCTACGGGGCAGGGCGAACTCACCGGCCTTGCCGAAAAGCTGTCAATGTACAGTGAGAAGGCAACGGAGGCTCGTAGCAGTATTGCCAAGCTCGACCGTGACAGCGAAGGCCAGTGAGCGACTCAAGCTCAAGGAGCTTCAGGACGAGTTGAAGAACAAGTTCGGTTCGTACAACCGTCGCCAGACCGCCGTTGTCGTGGAGGTTGACGCTCCCCGGGCCGGAAAGGCGGCCTTACAGCTTCGCTACTTCGTCTCGAACTGCTCATGGTCACCTCAGTACGATATAGACTACAAGCCGGGCGAGAAGCACCTGACAGTCCGGTACGGCGGTCGTCGTGCGACGACAAGAGCTTACCGGTTTCGACTGGGAAGGCGTTGCGATGACCCTCTCCACCTCGGTACCGTCGCTGGACCTCTCTCCTCCAAAGCCTTCGCCCTGGCACGTTCGCGGCTTCTATCGACGAAGAGCAGCAGAGGCTGCAGGAAGCCCAAGGGATGCGAAGGCCTATGGCAGGAAGCTGAAGAAGCTCGAAAGAGAACTTCAGGACCGTGTTGCCAAGGTGGACGAAGAGATGGAACTGGAAGAGAAGTCCTCACGTGATGCCGACTTCGCTTCTGCAACCGCGATACAGGAAGCGTGACTCGCCGCGCCCTTGGTCGGCGACGATATGTCTGTCGCTACAGGCGCGAGCAAGAAGTTCATAGTCGGAATCTTCAAACTCGATGCGGAAGTCACCAACTACACCGTTCCGAGGGTGACCAGGGAAGTGTTCATCCGTGCGAAGGTGAAGAACACGAGCGAGTACCCGATGCTTCGTGGGCCCGCACGTTGCTACATTGAAGGCGCACTGAGCTGCCGCACCTTCCTCGAACGCATTTCGGTAGGTGCAGACGCGAAATTCGCGCTGGGAACAGAGAAGCGCGTCAAGGTCGAACGAAAGACCATCAAAGACCAGCTCGACGACCGTGGCCGCACAATGCGCCGGGAAGTTCACTACCGAATCGTCCTCACCAACAACGCCACGAGTAGCATGGAGCTGACCCTGAAGGACCTCGTGCCAGTCAGCCAGGAAGATGACGTCAAGATCAAGAAACTCGATTTCTCCGTGAAGCCCGACGAGCACAACGACCAGGGCATCGTGACCTGGAATCTTAAGCTCAAGCCGGGCAGCAAGATCGAAATCGACGTTTCATGCTGCATCGGCATCCGTCGGAAAAGATTCCTGTATACCGATAAGCTCGGATAACCTACTGAACAAGGCGGGGAGGTGCGAGCCTCCCCGTTTTACGTGCAGCGGGTATAATGGTATCCATGGAAGAAAGGTCATCTCAGGACAGTCGAAGCGCATTCAGTCCGTTCCACTCACTGCTTGCCGCTGCTTTCGCCCAGTTCTGCGTGTTCGGCTGCCAGATACTCTGTGCGCTCGCGATAGCGGGTCTGCTTTTTGCTACGGGGCAGGCCGGGAACCTGGAAGAGGCCGCCGAGGCCCTGAAAAGCGGACTGTACATGTCGGCGCAACTGGCTGCAGGCTTTGCGGGTGCCGTGTTTGCCGTTGTTCTCGTGCTGAGACTCTCAGGCCATGACCTGTTCGACTACCTTGCTATAAAGCCCGTTAAGGCATGGGGATACGTTGTTCCGATACTTCTCGCGGTAGCTTTCACAGTATTTTTCGGCTGGCTTTCGACTCTTCTTCCCCATGCAGACCTCGACACGTTTGTCTTGAACCTGACCGCCGACCGGGCGGTTCTTGCCGTAGTTGTGAGTCGTGGTGATATTCGTGCCAATTGGTGAGGAGCTCGTATTTCGGGGGCTTCTCTGGAAGGGGCTCGAGGAGCACTCGCACTGGGGAGTGGCAGTTGTCGTTTGTGCCGTACTGTGGACCCTGATTCACATGCAGTACGGGTTTTTCGGCCTTGCGAACGTGTTTACCCTGGGCCTTGCGCTCGGACTTATCCGGAAGGTGTACGGGTCGCTGCTTCCGTGCGTTATCCTGCACGGTGCGTACAATGCCTGCTCGCTGTATTTAGCGTTTACGGTGAGTTAGCCCTGTTCGTCGGCCTCTTCCGGGAAGAACGCCCGGGCGCCGACGAACAGCCGTAGAGCACGTCCAGCCCTGACTCGCGGGCCTTTTCCTTCACCTCGTCATCTGCGCTTCCGGGGTTGAAGTATATCTCCTTCGCTCCCACCTCGGCAATCTGCGAAACAAGCTTGAGCGTAACTTTTGGCGGAGTGTAAACCGAGATGATATCCGGCTTGTCGGGCAGGGACTCAAGGTCGGGATAAGTCTTGATTCCCTCTATCTCGTCGTAGTTGGGATTGACCGGAAGGACGTCGTATCCAGCCATGTCGAATCCCCTCAAGGCGCGGTTGCCGTACTTGGCTCGGTCGGTGGACGCTCCGATAATTGCAATCTTCTCTCCGTTGCCTTCTTTCTTCATCGCCACCTCTTTATTAGGGTCTGTCCTTGCTCTTGTCGTTCTTATCTGATTCTACCATGCCTTTGCGTTCCTGGGGTATCATGAACGGATGCTCTGCAACTGGCCTGCGAACATGTTCCAGAACGCCCGCCTTCGCTATAACCCCGTTGCCGTACTTGCGCTCGATGTGGTCGAACGCGCGGTCGAGGCGCCTCTTGCGCTGCGCCTCGGTAAGAAGGTACGGGTCAACGGAACGGGTTATCTTCGTGACTCCCACTCCGATCTTGCGCATGGGCAGGATAAGAGGCTCGGCCTTTAGAAGCTCAGTGCCGCAGTAGAAAATGTCTTCGTCTATGTCGGTCGGAAATGGAATGCGCATGTTGCGCGTGAAGCTGGTCATATCGTCCCATCTGCCCTTGAGGACCACCGTTTCGCCCGCGAGCCCCGCCTGCCTCAGCCGAAAGCCGACGAGGTGTGAAATGTAAAGCAAATGAGAGCACAGCAGCGGTAAGCTGGTCGTGTTCTGTTCGAGAGTCATGCCGTTTGTCACGTTCTTCGGCATAATACCCAGTGATACCTCGCGCAAATCCAGTGCATTCGCAAGCAGGTACATCTGCCGCCCTATGATGCCGAAGCGGTCGAACAGCCACTTGAGCGACGTCTTGGCGAGGTCTCCGATAGTTCTTATTCCGTGCTTGAGCAGTATGCGCTCTGTGGCCTCGCCTATGCCCCACATGTCGCCGATTTCGAACGGCGCGAGGAATTCCTTCTCGTGCCCCGGCGGAACTACGGACAGGCCATCCGGCTTGTCCGTTGACGAGCCCATCTTCGCCACGAACATGGATGTCGAACAGCCGATTGAAATCGTCAGCCCGATTTCGTCCAGAACACGGTCCTTGATCTCCTGCGCGATTTCCTCGGGAGTGCCGAAAAGCCTCTGGCTACCGGTTACGTCAATGAATGCCTCGTCAATTGAAATCGGTTCCACGAGTGGAGAGTACTCGCGGAAGATGTTCATCATCTGTTCGGATGTTTCGAGGTAGCGGCGAAAGCGGGGCTTGCGATAGATGCCGTCGGGGCAGAGGTTCTGAGCCATGCGAACAGGCATCGCGCTGCGAACGCCGAAGACGCGGGCCTCGTAAGATGAGGCGCATACTACGGTTCTCGTACCTGGTTCTCCGCCCACGATGACGGGTTTGCCCTTGAGTTCGGGAAAGTCCAACTGCTCTACGGACGCGAAGAACGCATCCATATCACAGTGAAGGAACGCCTTTTCCCAGAACTTCGTCATTCGTCAGACCTTCGTGTGGTGCCACGCCCTGCGCAGGAAAAACGCCGCGCAGACTGTGCCGAATACGAGCCAGTAAACGGTCTCCGCCGCGTAAGCCCCCGTTACACCTTCACCCCATGTTATTCCAAATAACCACGCACAGCCGAGATAAATCGCGCAGCATACTGCTTCAAATCCCAAAACGAGCCATATGTTACCCGCTCCTTCAAGCGTGGCAGCAAATATCATGCCCGCAGGCATGAGCACGAGGAACAGTCCCCCGATTCGAAAACACCCCACTGCGAGGTGAGCGACGTGCGGGTCCTCTGTGAAGACAGATGCGATTTCAGGTGCGAACACCGCCACAATGACATAGACCGCCACCGAAACAAGAGTGGCAAGCTGGTAGGCATGCCACGTATTGGCCTCCGCCTGCAGCGGACGCTTCTGGCCGAGATTGCGGCTCACAAGGGAGCTTCCCGCAAAACCTATTCCCAGCACCGGCATGAACTGGAAGTTGAACACCGCCCGGCCGATGTTCGCCACGGCGAGGTCAACCGTGCCCATCTGCTCCACTATCCTGAAGAACACGAGATACGCTCCGAGCCCGATGAAATGCCTCACGCCTCCGGGAGTGGAAAGGTAGAACATCTTACGCAAAACCGCCCATTCGAGGCGGAAGGAGAACAATGAGAACCGCTTTTTGTAGCTTCCGAAGAACACGACCGCAACAAGATATCCGAGAGCCACCGCAAGGGCTATGTTCTGCGCCCACGGAGCTCCCTGGATGCCCATCTCGGGCATTCCGAATTTCCCGAAGATCAGTGCGTAGTCGAAGAAGGATCGCAGGCCGCTCGAATCGCCGAGGCTACGAGGAAGTGAATGGTTTCGCCGATGCCTACAATGAAACCGCGAAGGGGGGCCATCAGTAAAAATATGACGAGACCGTAAAGTTTCACTTGCAGAAAAGGCTCGCCCAGTGCCCGAAGTTGCGGTGACTCGAAGCAAAGTGCGGTTAACTGGGGAAGGAAGAACAACAGGAATGCTGTTGACACAACTCCTACAGCGAGTGCAGCGACCATTCCGTTGTCGGTGATAACTCCGATGCGTTCAGTTCGTCCCTCGCCGAACCGTCTCGCCACAAGCACCTGCGTGCCGATACTGATTCCACCGAGCGTGAGCGCGATTACCAAAAAGGCGATGTCCGCGATGCCCGCCACGCCTGCGCAAGTCGGCGCAGACGGCCCGAAGGAGGCTGTATCCGCGTTAAGCAGGATGGTGTACGAGCCCATGCCGGCAACCACCGGCAAGGGGATCACGGCGGGCCTCTGGCGAAGCTTTAAGGTCGGGTATGAGCAGTTTCCGCAGTGAAATGGCCAGATGTTCTCCGTTCGTTTTTGGAGCACACATTGTCTCGTTTTGTGGCCCTGAGTACGCGTTTCAGGTGCATCACCGGGCTCTGTAGCTGTGCGGTTTGTACAAATCGGCTAAAATCACGAGTATGAAACACGTGTTTCGGTGCATGATAACTGTAGTTTTGCTTTTGATGCTTGCGGCGCTCAGCGTTCGGGCGGAGACGCTCCGTCTCGCTGACGGAACGGTGGAGCAGGGCGAGCTAAGCTGGGTGGACGGCAAGCTCGTGCTCGATGTCGGGGCGAAGGAACTCGTTTTCGACAAGCACAAGGTGCTCGAAATCGGAGACAGGAGCGCGACGTATTCCGAGTACCGTTTCCGGCGCGATGCAACGGACCTGGGCGACACAGAGGCACTTATGGAGCTTGCGGACTGGTGCGTGAGTCATTTCCTCATGCCGGAAGCCATGGCCCTGTACAAGGACGTCATTGAGCTTCAGCCCGACCACTACGAAGCCCGTAAAGCTCTGTCCTACCGTGAAGAGAGAGGTAAATGGCGCCGAGAGAGAGCGCAGGAGTACAGGTATCGCGAAGCGCGTCTTCGCTGCGGTGACAAGGACGGTTACGTGAAACTCGCCCGGTGGGCTCGAAACTACGGTATCACCGATGGGCTGCGCGAGTGTTCGTTCTACATCCTGCGAATGGACCAGTTCCACACCGAAGCCGTGAAGTGGGCGAGGCCGTTTTTGAAGGACGATCCCCTTGAACTTTTCGCTCCACTTGCAGGCGAGGTCAAGGTGCTTTCGAACGGCAACAGCGGCGCTCAGGCCAACGCGTACAACCTGTTCGAACTCGTGCTGGGTGCAGTGGGCGGTGGGAGTTGCTGGCGAGGTTACATTGTACTCGCCCCATGCGATGGCAAGGTGAACTACGTACTCAACACCTTCGAGGACCGCGAGGGGGAAGGCTACGACCTGTCTCGCAACAATTATTTGCTGCTAACGGCAGGCAACAGAAGCGTCAAGATAGGCGGATTCGCGAAGGACGGAGTTCTGGTGAAGCGCGAGAGAGGTCGAGAAGGGGCAGCCTCTCGGCACGCTGGGGTTCGCCGTCAGGCGCCCAGATACTCTCGCTACAGGGCAGGCAACGTCGACACCTTTTCGGTGCCGGTGGAGTTTTCAGGCGTAAGCGTCGAAGGGGAAGGGGACTGGCGGGAAACTGACAACTACACGCCTGACAAGGGAGATATCCTGAGGTTCAGGGCAGGAGAATAGCGTCAGCTCTTCTTTTGTGAACACTCCTTGCACTTGCCGAGAATGACCACGGAATGGTCGCGTTCGTGAAACTCGTTTTCGATACAGATCTCTTCGAGCAGTCTTCGAAGCTCAGGATGGCTGAACTCGATCACATGTCCACAGCACTCGCACACAATATGTTCATGGTGCTTCTTCTTCAGTGCCGATTCGTAATTGAAGTGCATCTGGCAATCGCGGAAGGAACGCAAGATTCCCTTTTCTTCCATGAGGGAAAGCGTGCGATAGACTGTGCCGCGGCTGACCTTGTCGCTGCCGGTTGCGAGTTCAGACGCGAGTTGCTCCGCCGTGAAATGACCTGACCTGTTCGCCACTGCGTAAAAGACGGTTCTCCTGCTCTTCGTGATTCGGTGTCCGTCCTTTTTCAGATTATCGGCAAAGCTGTGCCACGCATCTTCGAACCTTTTCTTGTGCTCTCTGTCGGTTCCTCCGGTTTTCATGGTGCAGTAGTACCTCCTTGTATTACAGTGCGTCAGGTGCCCGCACCGACTGCTTCCGAGAGCCGAGCTCCATTCTCATGAAAGCATTAGCAAGTGGAGCGCTTATGATTATTCATATAACCTGATGATGTTCAAGGACTTTTTTTGCTGACCTTGCCGTTCTGGCAAACCGCTGTCAACTTATCGCATCACAATGGAGTCCGTACGAAAGAGAAAATGCTTGCCGCGAACGCTGCTGCAAGGGGCAGGGCTGCCGCAACGATGGGTGACACAGTCTGATAGGATACGCCTGCCATGAAGTCAAGGCCGTAGAAGACAAGCGATACAAGGAGTGCAGCGGATACCGCCAGGTAGATTCCCCTTGACGCGACTGAGAGAATTAGGGGACCCAAAAACAGCAATCCGAACAGGAGTGCGAAAGAGGTGAACACCCTGCTGCAGAGCTCGAAAAGAAGCCGGTCAGATGTTCTCAGCCTCCATAACTCACCGAGCCTGAATGAAGATGCTGAAAGGTTTAACAAGTAGTGTTCCTTCGGCAGAGGGGAATAAACCTCGTGTGTGTCCTCCCTGGTAATCTTCGGCGACGAGTACCGCACCTCAGTACCGTCTTCGAGCTCCCAGGTCTTTGTCTGTTCATGCCACAGGGCGGACCTGGCGTGGACCTCCCGGGCCACTTGTGATGAAAAGTGGTAACAGTGGAATCCCGTCGCGAAAAGGCCGCCTCGGACGGCGCTCCCGCCGAGCCTTTCGAGGTGAAAGACCAACTCCCGGCCCTTGGTTTTGTCCTCCACGATAACCTCCTCGAGGGCGTCCGAACGGTCGAAGAGCTTTCGCTCCAGCCGTGCTTTCGAGTGGGCCACGTACGGTATGGCAAAACTGACTACAAGGAAGTACGCGGCCACGCCCGCAGCACAGGCGAGAAGTGCGGGAGCGAGCAGCCGCCAGGCTCCTACTCCGACCGAGTAGGCGAGTTGGTGATGGCGATTTCGAACCTGAAGCGAGATGTGGACCGAGAATGCTAAGAAGAGCACGAGGGGGAACGTCAGCGCGAACACTTCCGGCACGGCGAACGGCGGAAGCTTGCGCGGAGCGCGTCAACTGCCTGCGAGCCAGATGCGATGGCAGAGGCTATGCGCCCGAGATGCGAGAACGCATCTATGACGAGAAACAGGCCCACGGCCGACAAGACACATAGCACCAGTGTCTGCAGGGCGGTGGATAAGGAGTGCCTGTCGAGCATGTTGCCTGCGGCCATAAGTACCTCAGTAGGGTAACTGCCCCAGCAGTTCGAGCTGCCGTTCTTCGAACTTCTTCACCCTCTCGTCGTTCTCCTTGTCGAACTTCTGCCAGTTGCGGGGTGAATAGTGCTCAATTGCCCATTCCTTCCACTTGTCATCGGCCTCCTGCATCGTCAAACCGAATGAGTCGCGCCACGCCTGCGCCTCGTTCTTGGATTTCTTGAGAACCTTCAAAAACGTCCGGATTTTTTCACCTCCGCCCTGGTGGAACATCCAGTCCACGAGAGCCCAGCCCTTCAGGCGCATGTCGAAGTCTAAATCCTGTATCTTGACAGGCGAAAGCTGTAGCAGCGGAGTGTCTTTGCCTTTCTTGAGAAGCTTGTAAACGAGGCGTTCCCAGTGCTTATCGCGTGCCGAATGCAGTTCTCCGCCCTCATCGGTGCAATAGGATGCTACGCGAGCGAAGGTTCGGTATTCTATCCAGTGAGACACACCTTCGTAGAACCACATGGGAAAGCAACCATCAACCCAGCCGTCCCATTCTTCGCAGTAAATATGCACCATGTTGTGTACAACGTCATGATGCAACCGGTCGTCGGAATAGCCTGCAGGCCGGCCCCCCTGTGGCTCGAACGGAGTAATCGTCAGAAGGCGCGCGTTGCCGGTTGCAAGAGGGTACTGGGTATTGCCGACCATCTTGTTGGAAGCCTTTAGCTGCTGGTCAACCTTACCCCACATCAGGAGCTGATACTTACCGTAAACGGAGGGCTTGTAGTCGGGGATTGCAAGTAATTCCCGGAAGTACGAGTAGCAATCTTCAACTCGCATGCAGTACAGGCGTGTGCGCTGGTGACCGGTGATGCTCTTTCGGAATATCCTGCAGCCTTCGAGAGTGCTCACCACACGATGGTTCTCGGTCTCGATATGGTTGACCTCATGCTTCTCGTAGCCGGGGCCGAAGATCAGAAAGTCGTACGCTCTCTGGCGTTCTTCGAGGAAGGTTTCGAGCTTCTTTCGTACGGCTTCGAACTCGGATTTGGCCGCCTCGGTGGCTTCGGGATGAATGTCCTCACCTCGTTCGCAGGGCTTCCAGCCGAGACCGAGGTCGCCGGAAGGGTAGTTCAGACGCTCGCTGTCCAAAAGCATGTCGGGTGTTTCGTCAAAGGGCTTGACAGGTATCTTGCCGGTGTTATCGCAGTGCCTGCACTTCCTGTCCTCTTCCGCGAAGCCCGGGGAAGTGAGCAAAGCGGCGCATAGCACAAGCAGAGAAATAACAGAGAGTAAAGGCGTACGGGACATGGTCATCTCCTCGGTCTGCAGAGACTGTCGAGGTCATGAGTATCGAATTCGGTGCCGTTGAGCGCGTCGCGGCAGGGCGAAAAATCGTAGTTTTCCAGTACCCATTTGACGCGTTTCTCGGTGGTTGACAGGTTTATGTAATGGCGAAGCGGGAACCGCAGCTTAAGCCGCAGGCGCGGCTGGCGGGGGTCCAGCTCCCACGGATGGAAGTAAACAACAAGCGGTTCACCTCTGCGCACGCGGGAGTTCAGCACGTTCTTCGTCATCCAGAAGGGATAGATGCGCAGATAGCCGCCTCCTCCGACACCGGTGCGCAGTCCTGCAACCGACATGGTTGTGGGAGGAATTTCCAGCAGGTTTACCTCGTCACCGAAGTCTATGCGGTAGGGCAGGTGGGGCGTGCCCGGCCAGCCGTAGTCGGGATGATGTACGGGAAACACCGAACTGTCGTAGCGAATGCCGCTCGCCGCAAGTTCGCGCAGAAGCTCGCAGTTCTTCGCCTTGACCGAGAAGTACGGAGCGCGAAAACCCAGTATGCCTTCACCGGCGATGTCCGAGATAATCTCGATGCTCTGCTGTGCCTGTTGTATTTGCTGTTCCTGTGGCAGCTTGTCGAAGAACAAATGGTCCAAACCGTGACTGGCGACCTCATGGCCCGCCTTTATTACTTCCTTTACAAGCGACGGGTGTTCCTTCGCACGGGAGGCGAGGAAGAAGAAGGTCGCGCCGTTGGATGTAGATTCCAGGATGTCCAGGCAGCGGTGCATCTCATCCTCGAGACGTGAAACGCAGCCTGCGGCGACCTCCGCGGGTGCTTCCTCAAAGTATTCCTCAACGTCAATGGTCAGGTAGTTATCAGCCATGAAATCCGGCGAATTGCTCTGTTGCACGAATGTAGCGGTATTCGAGTTTGCGGCAGAACTCCTCGGGACCATCGCAGGCCACCATATCACGGGCGTTTGCTGCAAGTGAACTCAGGAGCCGGGGTTCTCCGTGTGCACGGGTAAGGGCCTTCGCGAGAGCGCGTTCGTCATCGGGGGCGAAAAGCAGCCCGTTAAACTCATGGAACAGTGCCTCGGATATGCCGGGGATGTCGCTCGCAACGACAGGAACTCCCGCGCTCATAGCCTCGAGAAGCGTATAGGGATAGCCCTCCCAGCGCGAGGGCATTGCGAACAAATGCAGCGAGACGAAGAACTCGTAGATGTCGTCAACGTGACCGACGAACTCGACGCTGCCGCTCACACCGAGCCTCGCCGCCATGGCCTTAAGGTCTTCTTCGAGAGGGCCCTCACCGGCTATGAGCAGTCGGCTGTCGTGAACTTTCACATGAAACTCCGCAAACGCGCGGATAAGCGTATCCAGGCCCTTTTGATGCATTAGGCGTGCCGCTGTGCCGACTGTCCATTTGTCCGTGGGAGGGGAACGCCTGAGCTGCGAGGGTGGCGGCTCAACCGTGTTCTTCAAAACGTGTATGCGTGAAACCGGCAGAATATGGGCTCGTGCGGCCTGCTCGTACTGGGTGTCCGAGACTGCAAGAACCTCGTTGGTCATAGTGCCCGCGAACTTCTCTGCGAGACGGTACAGGTTACTGCGAAGCCAGCGCTTCTCCCAACTGAAAGCCCAGAGATGGGGGGTGTGGAAGCACAGGGGAACTCCGCACAGTTTGGCCGCGAGCCTCCCGAGTATGCCGCCCTTGGATGCGTGGGTGTGAACGATGCGCGGCTTGAACGCGCGAACGGCCTTCATCACATTCAACACGCCCCGGATATCGGCCATTGGGCAGACTTCACGTTCGAGTTCCACGTTGAATACCTCGAAGCCTTCATCCCGCAGGTTCTTCGAGTCCTTCTCCACTGTCTCGGGGTCTCTTTTGACAGAGAGCACGAACCCGAGTTCGAAGCGGTTGCGGTCGATGTTGCGCGCAATCTGCAGCAGGTGTCTGCGCGTACCGCCGAGGGTGGCCTACGAAAACGTGAAGAACGCGAATCTTATCCATTGTCTCCCTGCAGCAGCGATGGTTGAGAAATGAGCTTGCCCGGCTCCTTTTCGTCCGGCAGGGCAAGGCCCGTCTCGATGAAGTGGGCGAGGGTGCGAACTGAGTCCAGTCCGCCGTCCATAATTATTTCGAGGGCCTTGACGAGCATATCCTTCTCGAACGGCACCGGCAGTGTGGAAGCGACGATATCAGAGGTGAAAGCGAGTCTCGAAGGCGCAGAATGGCATCGGAGAGTATCTCGGAATGGTCGAAGGCGAGCGGAGGCGGTTCGAGCGCGTCGAACCACTTGACCTCTGCTGCGTCGTCGCCGGCTGCCACGTCCTTTTCCGTGCGAAGCGTCGAAGCCAACGAAAGCGAAGAGAGATGCTCGCGGCCACCGGGGTCGCGGTCGGGGATGCTGTACGGCCTGTGGTAAAAGAGACGCATGTTGGCGAGTCCCGTCTCCTCTTCGAGTTCCCTTTCGACGGCTCGTTCGAGCGTCTCGTCAATGTCAACGAAACCACCAGGCAGCGCCCATCTGTCGCGATAGGGATCCTTGCCTCGCTTGACGAGCAGCACCTGTAGCCTGTCCTTGTCCAGTCCGAAGACCACAGCGTCAACCGTGACCATGGGACGAGGGTAGTTATAGTTGTACGACATTCTGCGCTCCGCGGTTTTCGGGTTCTCTCTACTCTGATATTCTATATCCTTGTAGTGCAAATGGCGCAAGCAGGTAGTCTTGTGCGTTCAAATTCGGGAAATGGGTGCAGAAGACAAGCGGCACACACTTTGTTACAGACAAACAGCAGATATAATCTCGGCGGCTATCTAACCTTGGGACGATAATGCTTCAATGGGTTCAGAAGTTCATAGCTCGGATGATCAAATTCTTCTTCGGCGACCCGAACGAACGGGAGCTGAAGCGCCTGAGACCGCTTGTTGACAAGGTCAACTCGTACGAAGAAGAAATGCAGAAGATGTCGGACGAGCAGTTGCGGGCAAAGACCGACGAGTTCAAACGCCGTTACAAAGAAGGCGAGGATCTTGATTCCCTGCTGCCCGAGGCCTTTGCCGTTGTGCGCGAAGTCGCAAAACGGAAGGTGGAAATGCGTCATTATGACGTACAGGTGCTGGGCGGCATTGTCCTTCACCAGGGCAAGATTGCAGAGATGGCGACCGGTGAGGGAAAACTGTCGTCGCAACCATGCCCGCGTATCTCAACGCTCTCACGGGTCAGGGCGTTCACATCGTGACAGTGAATGACTACCTTGCCCGGCGGGATGCCGAATGGATGGGCCCGGTATTCGAGACCCTCGGCCTTACCGTCGGCGCGATACAGTCCGACATGGCGAGGAGCGCAAAGAAGCCTACGCTGCTGATATCACCTATGGTACGAACAACGAATTCGGCTTCGACTACCTGCGTGACAACATGAAGGACTCCAAGGAGAACCAAGTCCAGAGAAGCCGCTACTACGCCATTCTCGACGAGGTGGACAACATCCTCATTGACGAGGCTCGCACCCCGCTCATCATCAGCGGCCCGGCTGAGGACAGTGTCGAGAAGTACTACCTTTGCAACAAGGTCGGCAAGCTGCTCAAGGAAGGCGAGGACTTCACCCTCAACGAGAAGGGCAGCCACCTGCGGTCTCACGGACGAGGGCATCAACAAGGCCCAGCGCATCCTCGGCATAGCTGACATGTTCGACGGTGCTAACATAGACATGATGCACTACGTTGATAACGCCCTTCGCGCCCATAACCTCTACAAAAGAGAGAGCGACTACATTGTCAAGGATGGTGAGATAGTCATCGTGGACGAGTTCACCGGCCGTCTCATGTCAGGAAGGCGCTGGAGCGACGGACTGCACCAAGCGGTCGAGGCCAAGGAAGGGCTGAAGATCAAGCGCGAGAACCAGACCCTCGCGACCATCACATTTCAGAACTTCTTCCGCCTTTACGATAAAATCGCAGGCATGACTGGAACCGCTGCCACCGAGGCGGTCGAGTTCAACAAGATATACGGGCTTGATGTCGTAGTTGTGCCTACCAATAAGCCTGTAATTCGCGACGACCGCCCCGACCTCATCTACGGCTCCGCCGAGGAGAAGTGGAATGCGGTTATAGACGACATTATAGAGAACCACAGAAAGGGCAGGCCGATACTCGTCGGTACGACGTCTATCGACAAATCCGAGTACCTTTCCAAGAAGCTCAAGGTCAAGGGCATAAAGCATACGGTGCTCAACGCCAAGTATCACGAGAAGGAAGCCGAGATCGTCGCCGCGGCGGGCGAAAAGAACGCCGTCACCATCGCGACCAACATGGCGGGCCGAGGCACTGACATCAAGCTCGAAGACGGCGTTACAGAGCTGGGCGGTCTTCACGTTTTGGGTACTGAGCGACACGAGGCAAGGCGAATAGACAACCAGCTTCGCGGTCGTTCCGGACGACAGGGAGACCCGGGCTCGTCACGCTTCTATCTCAGTCTCGAAGACGACATGATGCGCATATTCGCCTCGGACATGGTGAAGAACATCATGAAGCGCGTGGGGCTCAAGGACGGTCAGCCGCTCGAATCGAAGATGGTGACCAACGTCATCGAGAAGGCGCAGCGAAAGCGAGAAGAACACAACTTCGAGATTCGAAAGAACCTTACCGAATACGACAAGGTTATGACCGAGCAGCGTGAGCTTATCTACGGTCAGCGCCAGGACCTGCTCGAAGACCGTGACATCGAAAAGATGCTGTGGGAAATGTTCGAGGAGACCACCGACAACGCCATCGACATTCACCTGTTGGAGGTTGAGGATCCGAAGAACCGCGACTACGAGGGCCTTGCGGAATGGACCGAGCGCAAGCTCAACATGGATGTGCCTTCGGGCTACTTCTCGGGAATGAGCCCGGAACAGTGCCGCGAGAAGATTCTCGATGCGACCCGAAAAGCACTCGACAGGCGCAGGGAGGAAGTGGGCGAGGACACCTTCCGCATGTACACCAAGTATCTCATGCTCCTGACGCTCGACGGCAAGTGGAAGGACCACCTGCTCGCGATGGACCACCTCAAGGAGTCGGTTGGGTTCCGTGGATATGGTCAGCGAGACCCGTTGATGGAATACAAGAAGGAGGGATACGAACTGTTCAGCCAGATGGTGGATTCCATCAAGGAAGAGATTACCAACAGGCTGTTCTACCTTCGCACGGTTGACGAGGACGCACAGGAACGTCTGCGGCAGCGTTGGTCCATTGACTCCGCCATCAAGGAAGAATACTCCGGTGTGGACAACCTCGCCACGAACCGCGAGAGTGGCCAACCGTCCGTTCGCCAGCACAAGCGCACATCTCCCAAGGTCGGACGCAACGACCCCTGTCCGTGCGGGTCGGGCAAGAAGTACAAGAAGTGCTGCGGCAGAAACGTAAGGGTATAGGCAAGTACGAAAAAGATATAGAGGGCCGCCGAGTGCGGCCCTTTTTCATTGGCGTGAACTCTCGAAAACGGGGATAGAATACACTAAACAGTTTTCGGAGGAGCATTGCGCGACGCAATAACTATTTCCGGCCTGACTATTCGCTACGGTCAGCTAACGGCAGTTGACGGAATCGGCTTCACTGTCGCAAAAGGCGAGACCTTCGGTTTTCTCGGCCCCAACGGTGCCGGCAAGACCACCTGCATACACGCGATGTGCGGGCTGCTCGAACCCGATGAAGGCGAGATATCGCTCGCAGACGGCATGAATCCCGCGAAACCCGAGGCACGCAGGTCGGTCGGAATCGCTCCGCAGGCTCTATCGCTGTACGAGGAGTTGTCCGGAGAGTACAACCTGTCTTTCTTCTCCCGCATGTACGGCCTCTCGGGGGAGAAACTCGCCAAAAGGGTCGCCGAGTCGCTGGATTTCGTGGGGCTTACAGAGCGCCGCGGCGACAGGGTACGAAATTACTCGGGCGGGATGAAGCGAAGACTCAACCTCGCTTGTGCGCTCGTACACGAACCCGACCTCGTCTTCCTCGACGAGCCCATGGTGGGAGTTGATCCCCAGTCCCGCAGTCACATGTTCGACGCCATAGAGAAATTGCGCGAGCGCAAGGTGACCATCGTTTACACCACCCACTACATGGAGGAAGCGCAGAGGCTCTGCGACCGAGTCGCCATCATGGACAGGGGCCGTATCGTCGCGCTCGACACCGTTGATGCGCTTATCGAAAAACACGGAGGCTCGTCGAGCGTGAGCATCCGCCTTGACGACCCGGGGAGCTGGAAGGGCGAAGGCGAGGTGCGTGACGGCGTTGTGACCATTGAAACCGAAGAACCGATGAATTGCCTGCGGACCCTCTTCAAGTACGGTGTGAGCGTAAGGACGCTGAAGCTCGAAAGGCCGAACCTCGAGCGAGTTTTTCTGAATATCACCGGCAGAAAGCTGAGGGACTGATGGGCAAGGTCTTTGTAATGGCCGTAAAGGATCTGCGCATTCTCTGGGCACGACAAGGTCTCGCTTTTCTTCGTGCTTGCCTTCCCTCTCATTATCAGCTTGCTTACCGGCACCGTCTATGGCGGAATGGGTTCGGGCGACAACTTGTCGTTGTCGGTCGTGTTCATAGACTTCGACGATACCGAAACAAGCGCGGACTTCGTGGAAAAACTCTCCGCCGATGAGTACATCAAGGCATACACTGGTCCAACCTGGCAAAGGACGGGGATGTTCCCGACGATGAAGCAGTCGAGCTTGCCCGCAAGTACGTCCGCAAGGGCTCTGTGGACTGTTTCCTCGTTCTTCCGCAAGGCTTTGAGAAGTCGCTCGACCGCTTCTGGGAAGGCGGAGGCGAATTGCGCATGGGGATCGACCCCACCAAGCAGGCGCAGTCCGGCATTCTCAGGGGCCTTATCATGCGAACCTGGTTCGAGCTGATGCATCAGCGTTTCATGGACGTTGAACGTTCCCGTGAACTTGTTAGCGACGGCATCGAGCAACTCGAACAGTCCGAGGAGCTGGGCTGGATGGAGAAGGGCGTGCTGCTGACGTTTCTGAGGTCTCTGGATGACATGCTCGGCAATGTCAGCGATGAAGAGGGTTTCGCGCAGGGTGCCCAAGGCGGGGGCTTCAACGGCCCTGAAATCGTGACGCAGGACGTTTCCAGGGACAGCGTCGGCCCACGTTCGGCGTTCGAGGTGACCTTTCCCTCCGGCATTCTGTGGGCGATGATTGCCTGCGTCTCCGCGTTCGCTGTCTCCACCGTGCGCGAGCGCACTCACGGCACGCTGCTTCGACTGAACGTCGCACCTGTCACCCACTCGCACTTCCTCGCGGGAAAGGCACTGGCCGCATTCATCGCATGCACCGTCGTCACGCTCATGCTGCTTGCAATCAGCCAACTGCCCGCCTTCGGAGTGCGTTTCGACGAGCCCGGCAAGGTCGCGCTCGCGGTAATATGCAACTCGTTATGCTTCGTTGGCATCACAATGCTTGTGAGCACTCTCGGAAAAACGGAACAGGCCGTGGGCGGTCTGAGCTGGGGCGTGCTTCTGATAATGGCGATGTTCGGAGGCGGAATGATACCGCTGTTCATAATGCCCGACTGGCTTCTTGTCCTGAGCGATTTTTCGCCCGTCAAATGGGGCATAACAGCGTTTGAGGGCGCGATTTGGCGAGATTACAGCTATGCGGAACTCGCTTTGCCGTGCGGAATTCTGCTCGCGGTCGGAGTGGTTGGCTTCCTGGTCGGAGTTTTTCGACTTTCCAAACAGGGGAGAGCTTGAGCTACGCATCCGAAGCGGTACAGTTCGAAGGTTCGAAGGGCAGGCTGCTTACCGGTGTTTTGCGCAGCGGCGGCGGGAAGGTGTGCCTCGTAACCGTTCACGGCTGGGGAGCGAACCGAATTGGGCCCAACGACCTGCTGGTAACACTTTGCAAGAAAGCGGCTTGTGCGGGTGAGATGTCGCTTTGTTTCGACCTGTCAGGGCGCGGAGACTCGCAGGGAGACCCATCGGAGGTCTGCGTTGACGACATGATGGACGACGTGACTCATGCGGTCGGGTTCGCTCGTTCAAAGGGTGCCGAAAAGGTAGTGCTGTTCGGGCTGTGTTCCGGCGGCAATGCTGCGCTCGGAGCGGTTTCGACCGGCGCGGAGGTCTCGCATGTGATTGCTGTCTCGACGTTTCCGTTCGTGGAGATATCCGACAAGGGTGCAAAGACCAGAAAGACGGCCGGTTTCGCCAGGGGTTACCTTATGAAGCTCTTCAAGGCTCAGACCTGGGGCAAGCTGTTTCGGGGCGCGGTCTCGTTCAAGGGGGTATGGCGCACACTGTTCGGCCACCACTCGAAGAAGAAGGTCTCTCAGGACAGAAAGCTCAAGGACGCCCGGCGCGATGTTCTGGCGGGACTGCAACGCTACAGCGGGAATATCGTGCACGTATATGCCACCGCGGATCCGGAATACGAACCCTCCCGCACGTACTTTGAGTCCGAATACGGCAAGAGGAAAATCTCTTCAGGCTACGTGGAGATAGAGCGCGCGAACCACAATTTCTACGGCATCGAGTGGCGCGAGACCCTGTGGCAAACCGTTCGTGAGGCTCTCAGCTCCACTCAGAGATAGCGTTCGTAACCTTCCTTCTTCAGCTTCTCGATAAACGTCTTGATCTCTGAAGCACGCTCCTTCGGCATTACGAGCAGAGCGTCCGGCGTGTCAACTATAACGAGGTCCTTCACGCCCACGGCTCCCACGAGCCTACCGCCTTCGCCGCAGATAATCGAGTTCTCAGCGTTGAGCTCAACGACCGAGCCGGTGATTAGGTTGCCGTTCTTGTCGCAGGACATATGGCGTTCGAGTGCCAGCCAGTTTCCCACGTCATCCCACTGAAACTCTGCCTCGCAGATTACGGCGTCGCCGGTTTTCTCCATCACGGCGTAGTCAATGCTGATGCTGTCGGTCTGGGGGAAGTGGTTCGAGAATGCGCTTTCAAAGTCGTCCGTGCCCCAGCGCTGGGCGATTTTCGTCACCTTCTCCCAGGTGTTTGGCAGGAATTTGTGCAACTCGTCGAGAATGCGCGCGGCTTTCCATACGAAAATGCCGCAGTTCCAGTAGTACTCGCCGGACTCGAAGTAGTTTCTGGCGACCTCGAGCGGTGGCTTCTCGCGGAACTCCGTTACGGAATATACTCCCGGTTCGATGTTCTGTCCGCGATGGATGTAGCCGTATTCGGTGGCGGGGCGGGTGGGACGTACGCCGATGGTGACAAGGTGCTTCCCTTCGGCGGCGACTTCGTTGGCCTTCTGGACGGTTCGCAGAAAGGCGTCCTGAGGGTATATCAGGTGGTCCGCGGGAAACATTGTAACGACCGCATCGTCATTCAGCCTCTGCGCTATCGCAGCGGAAAGAGCAACGCAGGGCGCGCTGTCCATTCCGATCGGTTCGAGTATGAGGTTCTCAGCTGGAAGCTCCTTGGTGAATTCCCTGCAAACCTCTTCCTGCTGCCTGGCGGATACCACGAAGATATTCTCCTTCTTGTAGAAGGGAAGAAGCCTCTCTATTGTGCGTTCGAGCAAAACGCCGATTTCGCCGAACGGGATTAGGTGTTTCGGTGTGTTCTTGCGGCTCTTCGGCCAGTATCTCGTTCCCGAGCCTCCTGCCATGATGAATGCGTACTTCATTTGCAACCCTCTGAGTGCATCTGGAGTGAAGCGGCTGACTTTTGAGCGATATGCATTATACTTGTAGTAATGTCAAGATAAAGTGAGGAACATGTTCGAACTCTCTCTCGAAAGGCCCGCCATGAAAAGATTCACAATAGTTCTGACAGTATTCGCTCTCACCCTGTTCTGCTCATCAGTTCTCGCCGAAGGCGCGTACATGGGAGTGAACCTCGGCGTGAGTGAAAACCCGCCGGGGATACTCATCCAGAAGGTATGGGAAGATTCTCCCGCCGCCGAGGCGGGACTTCTTGACGGAGACGTCATCACGGCCGTTGACGGCGTGGAATACGCCGGACAGGACGGGCTGAAGAAATTGCGAGAGGTCCTCGGGCAAGTGGGAACCAGGTCGACACGGTAGCGCTGTCCGTAAGCCGTAAGTCCGTGGTGCAGGAACTATACGTCAATGGCGAGAAGGTACGAGACGGACGACGTACTCGCAGAGTACGAGAAGAGGCTCGCCGAAGCGGGTGACGGTGAGAATGTCGAGATACGCTCTTCGGTGCAGGTGATGCAAGTCGAGATTCAACTCACTCTCGGCAAGCGTGGCGGAGACGCCGAACCCGTCATAGCCAACGAACAGACCTATTTCGCTGACGTTCTCGAAGACACGAAGGACTCCCGCCTGTACCGTGCGTTTATAGACAAGGTTGTCGATGCGAATGGAATTCGTGCTCAGTACGACGACCTTCTCAAACGCCTCGCGGCAACTCACGAGGCTCCGGATGCCTTTCGGCGCACTCTCATGGCTTACGTCCACCGCGACCCCTTCAAGCTCGAAAGCGCTGTGCAGCACTTCGCGGTAGATAACGCCAAGGCCGTGCAAGATAACCCGTTCTACGCGATATTCGGTGCTCATCTTTCGGCGATGCGGAGCATGGACATCTTCGAGTCCGTCCGGCCTGCAAGGCTGCGAACGGGACTGACACCGGAAGAGCACATCGAGCAGATTGTCAAGGTCTTTGCAAAGGCAGAGACGTTACGCAGGCAGGCCTTCGTTGGAGTGACGGAGGAGGAGATGGAGTTCCTGTCGGAGCAGCGCCACGCTCTGACCGAGGTCTTCGTAGAGCACATATACCTTCACATCGACCGCGACAGGGAACGCTGGGCCGATAACCAGAGACTTCTAAAGATTGCCGAAAAAATCGACTACACGGCGCTTGCCGAAGCGCAGTTCTCCCTTCTCGCGCTCACTCGGCCCAACTTCGTCCTGGGGCTGAAAACGGACCTCGAGACCGCATATAAGGACAAGCTCGACGAGGGAATCATCAAGGTCTTCGAAACTCCCTTCGGCCCCATGGCCATCGGCGGCAAGAGCCGAAGCCACTGGTATAGGGAGTACTCCTACGCGCTGATTATAGACCTGGGCGGCAAAGACTTCTACTCAGGCAACAGCGGCTCCGGCAATTACCACTCGGTCGTTTATGAGAAGAACAAGGAAGGCGAGGAGAACAAGAAACGTGCGCTGGCCGTGCCGATTGGCGTAGTGCTCGACCTCGGCGGCGACGACGTTTACGAGTCAACGCGCTCCTTCGAGATAGGCTCGGGTTCGCTTGGCTGCGGACTGTTGTTCGACCTGGAGGGCGACGACCAGTACGTCTCCATTCAGTGGGGGCAGGCCTCTTCGTTCATGGGCTGCGGAACACTCATAGACATGGCCGGTGACGACGTTTACCGCGGACGAGAGCTTTGCCAGGCCGCTTCAATCTTCGGCATCTCCGTGCTCATAGATGCCGACGGTAACGACCGCTACGAGGGCAACGAGTTCTGTCAGGCATTGGCCGGTGCGGGCTCGTGCGCGATGCTGCTCGAAGGCGGCGGCGACGACACCTACTACAGCAAGGGCTCGCGGCCTACAAACTACGGCGATGCGGGTATCTACGACGGTTGGTCGCAGGGTTGCGCCATAGGTTTTCGCTCGTTCTCTTCGGGTGGAGTCGCAGTTCTTGCCGACGCGAGCGGCGTGGACCGCTACGAAGCGGGCAACTTCTCCCAGGGCGGCGGCTACTACTTCGGACTCGGAATCCTGACTGACTGCTCCACCGAGGACGACCACTACATCGGCTCGCGCTACAACCAGGGCTTCAGCGCACACCAGGCCGTGGGCGCGTTCTACGACGAGGGCGGCGACGACCTGTACCAGACGCGTCAGGCGGTTGCACAGGGACTCGCCTGGGACGAGTGCGTCACTTTCTTCATAGATGCCAACGGCAACGATACTTACGAAGGCAGCGGCTTTTCCCAAGGTGCCTCGGCACACAATTCCTTCTGCCTGTTCCACGACCGTTATGGTTCCGACCGCTACTACTGCCCTCAGGGACAGGCCCGTGCAGGCGGCAACGATTACCACGGAGGCTACTCCTTCTCGCTTTTTCTCGATACCGGCGGAGCAACCGACTACTACGACGCTTCCGGCAGCAGGGACGACTACCTTCGGCTGAAGAAGGAGTACGGCCTGTTCGCGGACTTGCCGGTAAGGCTGGAGTACTTCATGAAGATTCCGGGCTGGCTCGAAATGATCGAATTCGAGGACAAGTGATATTCGTTCGTGAATTGCATTGAGTCCAATTGCGGATAAAATGCCTCGGTAAAGGTTGAACGCCAATCGAGGCAGCTTACATCAAAGGCGGATACATGGCGAGGTCATCAAGGTCGAGAAAGCGAGCGGCAAAGAAGGTGAAGTTCGGGCTGCCGATGAAGATAACGGTGGGCTCGGTCATCGTGGTCGTCATCGTGGAAGCGGGGCTTTTTTTCGCCTTCGGCGCCCCCAGCACGAACTGGGGCATCGTCGCTCCGCTGCTCGTGCTGTTGGTCGGGCTTGCGGGGATATTCTCTTACATGTTCTCCCTGTCCATAACCAAGCCCTTGAAGCAGGTTATCAAGGATATCAGCGCCCTTGCCGACGGCAACTACAAGATTCGCACACGAGTGCGCTCCGACGACGAGGTCGGTGTGCTCGCCCAGTCGGTAAACGAACTGGCCGAGAGCCTCGAAAGTGCCGAGCACAGCGTACAGGCGGTCGAGGAGGAGATGAATCTCGCAAGCGAGATACAGACCATGCTCCTGCCGGACCGCAATCCCAAGATTCCCACGCTTGACATATATCCGTTCTACGAGCCCGCCGGTGAACTTGGCGGCGACTACTACGACTTCATCCCCGTCTCGCCGGAACACCTCGGCATAATCATCGCGGACGTATCGGGCAAGGGCATTACCGGCTCGATGGTCATGGGGCTGTTTCGGAACACTCTGCGCCGCTTTGCGGAGGGGAATACATCCACTTCCGAGGTTCTCATTAAGACGAACGAGCACCTGTCGAAGGACATTCCCCGCGGCATGTTCGTGACCGCATACTACGTGCTGTATCACATTCCGACCAACGAGATTACCTTTTCCTGCGCAGGTCACACCAAGATGGTGCTTTACCGCGCTACGTCGGGCTCGATAGAACTTGTGAAACCTAACGGCATGGCGCTCGGATTCGACACCGGCATGGTATTCAACCGCAGTATCCAGGAACCTAAGATGAAGCTGCGAACGGGAGACAGGATCGTGCTTTACACCGACGGGGTGATAGAAGCTGTCAACCGTCGCGGCGACATGTTCGGCGAAAACCGCCTTTTCCGTTTCGTGAAGGACTACTCCGACCTCTCTTCCAAGGAGTTCCTCATGGAACTTCGTGAAGAACTTGACGAATTCCGTTCCGGAGCCGAGCCCAATGACGACGTGACGCTGGTCACACTGGAAGTACTTGAGAAATGACGCCGGTCGAAGGTCGGTGGAAAATAGATGACCGCGCGCTTTTCGCCGCGAGAGGGGTCGTCCAGGAAGAAGATATCGCCGACTTGGTGGAACGGATCACGTCGAGCGAACTGGCAGAGGTCAGCGAGATCTACCTCGATTTGAACAAGGTCACCTTCTTTTCACCGTACGCCGCGTCCATTTTGTTTCGCAGCTACTCCCGTGTGCTCGCACAGGGCAAAAGGTTGACCTTCCTCAACCCCAACGAGGTGACCCAGTTTCTTCTCAGGCTTTTCGGAGCGGACTATGTGTTCCCGGTCGTCACGGGCGTGTAAGCGCCCTGCGATATTGGTCAGCGCGTGTCTGCTCGGTCATCGCACGCGCTATGACGGTGCGAGCAAGCCTGTCCGCAACCTTCCCCTCAGCGACTTAGTTGTGGTTTCCTTCTGTCCTGAACAGGACGGCGGGCTCCCCACGCCAAGGCCGGTTCAGATGCTTTCATGCGGCGATGGTGCTGCGGTGCTGGACGGGAGCGCGAAGGTCATCAACTGCGAAGGCGTTGACGTTTCCGAACAGTTCATAGCAGGCGCGAAAAAGGCGCTTGAGCTTGCAAAACAGCACAATGCATCGGCCGCGCTTGTGAAAGGCCGTTCACCGTCCTGTGGCGGTTATCATGTCTGGGTGGACGGCAAACTGGTGAACGGCACCGGCGTTGCCACCGCGCTTCTGAGACGCAACGGAATAACCTGTATAGAGGTCAACTGAATGAACCGTATCCGCAAGCTGGACAGGTCGGTAATAGACCAGATTGCTGCGGGCGAGATAATCGAACGCCCCGCATCGGTCGTGAAGGAACTGGTGGAGAACTCCATAGATGCAGGTTCCACGGACATCTGCATCGACCTCGAACAGGGCGGCAGGAAACTCATACGCATCTCCGATAACGGGCACGGCATCGAGAAGGACGACCTGCCTCTTTCTGTCGAACCCCACTCCACCTCTAAACTGCGAAGCTCTGCCGAACTGGCCGAGGTCACCTCTCTCGGTTTTCGCGGCGAAGCTCTTGCCTCGATAGCTTCGGTGAGCCGTCTCACTATTCGCTCGCGAACACCCGAAAACGATACGGGCTATTCGATAAGCTGTACCTTCGGCGAGACAGGGGAGATAAGCGCATGCGGAATGAGAGTCGGCACGGTCATCGAGGTAGCCGACCTTTTCCAGAACCTGCCTGCGCGAAAGAAGTTTATGAAAGCGCCCTCGACGGAATCCGCGCACATCAGCGAGATGGTTCAAAGGCTCGCCCTGGCATATCCGCTCATTGGCTTTCGCCTGACGTCCGGCAAGCGCACCTCGTTGCTCGCAACTCCCGAGTCGGGTCTTCTGAGGCGTATCAGGGATTTTTTCGGCGACGAGGTCGCAGAGGGGATGCTGGAAGTCTCCTACGAGGATTCCGTGTTCGGATCCCTTTCCGGTTTCGTGTCGAGACCGCCGCTCGCAAGGGCCAACAGCAAGTGCCAGTACACCTTCCTCAACGGACGATACATCAAGGACCGTCAGTTCTCCGCCGCCATCGCCGAGGCCTACCGAGGCAAACTCATTAGCGGGCAGTATCCGCTCGTGTTTCTCTCGTACGTGGTATCACCGGAACTGTTCGATGTGAACGTCCATCCCGCCAAAACCGAGGTGCGCTTTTTGGAAAAGCACAGGGCGTTTTCCGTAACTCATAACGCCATATGCGCAGCGCTCGACAAGGTCGAAGGTCCACTCGATATTGGCTCGGATTCCCCCTCCATGCCGTCCTCGTCCGTTCAGAGAGAACTCCGTACCAGCTTGCGAGACAGAATGTCCTCTCGGCCGCCTTCACCGTACGGCGATAAGGGCGCAGCCGAGACGCGCCATTCGTACCAGTCCTCGCGGGAATGGCGCAGGCCGGAGATTCCCCAACCGAGCAAGGAGCCCCGCGTATCCGAGCAGTTCGAAGTTGACGGCTGGCAGTACATGGGCTCGCTCGATGACACGTACTTGTTCTTTACCGAAGGTGATTCTCTTGTCGTGGTGGATCAGCACGCACTTCACGAGCGCATCCTGTACGAAAAGCTTCTCGAACGCGACGAGCCCCATTCCGAACGGCTTCTCATTCCACAGGTGATAGAGCTTTCCGGCGGGGAATTCGCCATGTGGGAAGCCGCATCCAAAGGACTTGCGGAGGCCGGATTCGAGACCGAGCAGTTCGGCGAGCGCACGATAGCCATACACGCGGTGCCGGAGGGTTTCCCCATAGAGAAATGCGCGGAGGTGTTGCAGGCTTCGATTCGTGAGGCCAGCGGAGAGGGCAGGGCGGATACCAGGATGGTGTTGGAGACAATGGCCTGCAAGGCTGCTGTAAAGGCGCACGACCCACTCGAACGCTCTGAGATAGAGTCTCTGATTCGGCAGTACAGGGCCCTTGGGTCGAAGGGCTCGACCTGTCCGCACGGCAGACCGGCGGTGATAAGAATGTCTCCCGCGCAGGTGAAAAAGTGGTTCAAAAGGACGTAGGTGATGGCTCGCAGAAAGGATATCCGCATAATCATCGGTCCGACCGCATCGGGCAAGTCTAAGCTCGCCGCTCGCGTGGCGAAGCGGCTTGAGACCGACGTGATATCCATGGACAGCATGAAGGTGTACCGCCGCATGGACATAGGCACAGCCAAACCGTCAGCAAAGCTGCGCCGCGAGGTCACCTATCACATGATCGATATTCTCGAACCCACCCAGACCTATACCGTGGCCGACTACGTTCAGGACTCCATGCGGATTGCCGACACGCTCCACGGGCTGGGCAAACCACCGCTGTTCGCAGGCGGTACCGCTCTGTATTACAAGGGCATAATCGAGGGGATATTCGAAGGCCCTGCGGTTGACCCGGCTGTGCGCAAAAGCCTCGAGAAGCAGGCCGACGAAGAGGGCGTGCCCGCCCTGCACTCGGAACTGTCGAAAGTTGACTCCGCATCCGGCAAGCGCATTCTCGAAAACGACCGACGCCGCATCATCCGCGCTCTCGAGGTGTACAGGACGACCGGCCAAACCATTACCTCCCTGCAGAAGCAGTTCGGGACACGAAGGGAAGGTTACCGGTTCTTCGTGCTGGGACTCCTGCCCGAAAGGGAGTACTGTTACAGGCTGTGTGAGGCGCGAGTTGACAGGATGGTGCAGGAAGGGCTGGTGGAAGAGGCCAGAGATCTTTATCGAGACCGGGCGAGACTCGGGCGCGGCCCGCTTCAGGCCGTGGGCTACAAGGAACTCTTCGAGCATTTTGCGGGGAATCTCCCGCTCGAAGAGGCGATAGAGAATATCCGCACCCACACCCGCCAGTTCGCACGAAGGCAGTACATGTGGTTCAGGAAGTTTGAAGATGTCAAATGGATTGACCGCCTTCCCGGCGACACGCCCGAGAGCCTCGAAGAACGCGCAGTGAACGAGTACCCCGAGTTCTTCGGCCTGTGACATTCAAACAGCGCAAAGCGTCCGGTACTTTCTGCTCACGCACACTCACTGACTGTTGGCTTATTCATAGGTTTGCACGAAGTACGGACCGCAATTGCGGTTGATGCGGGGAGTTGGGCCAAGGCAAAAAAGGCCCGCCGAATGGCGGGCCTTCGATTTTCGGACGAGCCGTATTCTCAGTCGCGCGGGGGAGTGCGCTTTTCATGGTCGAGGATGGTGACCTCGGTCACTTCGATAATATCGTAGTCCCAGCCCTGGGGCGCGGGGACCACGGTTCCCTGTATTCCCACGTACAGCCCCCAGTAGTCGTCGAGGTTGATGGTTTCGCTCTTGAGCATGTAAAGGACTTCCTTGCCCTTGTAGAGCTTGTGGGTCGCGGGGCGGTTGATGACGACGCCCATGGAGTAAACGACTCCGGTGGCGACGTACTCTACCTTCTCCTCCTCTTCCTTTTCCTGGCGAGCCTCACGCAGCTTCCTGAGCTTCTCGTCGAGTTCGCGCTTGAGCTGTTCGAGGCGCTTTTCGAGGTCCTCGTTCTTGTCCTTCAGATCCTCGAGCGCCTTCTTCTGCTGAATGTAGAAATCGCAAACCGCGATTCGGCGTTTGGCGTCCGCGTGAAGCTCTTCGGCCTCGGGAGATGCGACGATCTTCTCGTACATGCGCTTGACTTTCTCGAAGTCCGCCGAAAGAGGTGGCTTGCCCTGTTCGGTCTGGAAGGCCTTCTCCGCCTCTTCAAATTTCTTTTGCCACTTGTCCATGGGGGCGGGAGTGGGTTCGGGAGTCTTTCCGGGCTGAGTATTCTTCGTTTCCTTCGGGGGCGGGGTCTTCTCAGGCAGCAGTTCCACGTAGTCCTTGTGCATATAGATCTTGGCCTTCGAAGGTGCTTCAATGCGCAGCCAGTCGCCGCTCTTCTCGATAATGCGAAGCTTTTCGGGCTTGTTGACCTGGCACACGACCGTGCCGCTTTTCTTGCGTGCCCGAACGTTCACTTTGGTGGCGTTGACCGTGCCGTTCTTGCCGTTTACGTCAACGTATTTCGCGTAGATCCACACCGGTACGCCGGAGGGACATTTCAGAAGATAGTAGCTTCCTGAAAGACCGAGGACTGTAACCTCTTTGCCCTTGTCAAAGGTTCTGAGCGTCTCGTACTTCTTGCTGTTTCCGGCCCGGACGTACACGTTATCGCCCGTGACTACGCCTCGCGCGGGGTACTTGTCAGCATAGGCGAATACGGCGGTGAAAACGAAAGCGACGGCGATCAAAAGAGCGATTTTCCTGTGATTGTTCATTTGGTCTTCCCCGTGACGGACTTGTCGTGCCTGTTACCAGCGGTGTCAGCGCAGCAGTAGTTCAAAAGCGAGGAAAGTGTATCCCTCATGTCCTTGCGTTCAACTATCTTATCAATTTGCCCGTGTTCGAGCAAGAACTCGGACAACTGAAAACCCTTGGGAAGTTCGATCCGCAAAGTCTCGCGGATGACTCGAGGTCCGGTGAAGCCGATAAGTGCGCGGGGCTCGGCGATAATGATGTCGCCAAGCGAGGCGTAGGACGCCATTACTCCGGCCATTGTAGGATTGGTGAGAACGCTTATGTAAAGCAGTCCGGCATCGTTGAAGCGAGCCACGGCGGCGCTCGTCTTCGCCATCTGCATAAGGGATATAAGGCCCTCGTGCATTCGTGCTCCGCCTGAAGCGTTTACCAGTATTAGCGGGAGACCTGCCTCAAGCGCGTCCTCGAACAGGCGGGTCACCTTCTCGCCGACCACCGAGCCCATGCTCGCCATCAGGAAGGTCTGCTCCATTGCTCCGATAAAGCAGGGCTTTTCGTCTATCTCTGCGCGGCCCGTAATTATGGCTTCCGGCAGTCCGGTCTTCTCCATCTCTCGCTCGACCCTGCCTTCGTATGCTGTAATTGCTTTGAAGGAAAGCGGGTCGGCGGTCTTCAGGTCGGCATGGGTCTCCTTGAACGAGCCTTCGTCACAGATGCTCGCTATGCGCTTGCGCGCCGGCATGGGATGATAGAAGCCGCATTCCTGGCAGATGAAATTGTTCTCTTCGAAGTTTTTCTGGACGAATATCGCTCCGCACTTGCGGCACTTGTTGAACATGCCGTCGGGAATCTGGCGTTCCTTGCCCCTCAGCGGGAAGCTCTTGAACTTCTCCCAGCTACTCATTGTTCCTCTCGTTTCAGCGCCTTTTGTGCAACGGCGCGCAGGTCCCGAATTGCACGGACGATGTCGGTGCTTTTGAAGATTGCCGAAGCAGCTACCAGGACGTTCGCACCGGCCTCGACAGCTTGCGGGACAGTATCGGAGTTCATGCCTCCGTCAATCTCTATGTCGAGTTCGGGCGCCTCACTTCTGAGACGCCGAACCGTGTCAAGTGTATCAGGAATAAACGACTGACCGCTGAAACCCGGAAAGACCGACATCACGAGCACCTGTTCCACGAGGTTGAGGTGTGGCAGTATAAGCTCGACATCGGTGTCAGGGTTGAGCGTGAGGGCAGGAGCCATGCCGAGTTCGCGGATGCGCGCGAGCGTGGAACGCGGGTCGTCGAGCACCTCGATGTGGACGGTGCAGATATCAACTCCGCTTTTCGCGAATGCCTCGATGTACTTATCGGGGTCGGTTATCATCAGGTGGGCGTCGCAGGTGAGGTCGGTAATACGGTTAACTGTGGCGGCGACCATGGGACCGAAGGAAATGTTGGGTACGAAGTGCCCGTCCATTACGTCGAGGTGGACGTAGTCGGCACCGCCCTGTTCTATCAGCCTTATCTGTCCTTCAAGGTCGGCGAAGTCGGCGGACAGTATGGAGGGGGATATCTTCAGCATTCTCAGATATCCATCTCCAGGTAAAGCCCTTGGCCTTCCTCAATGATACGCATGCGTATGCGAGTGGAGGAAAGGGCTTCGTTGAAGTCGCCGACGACCTGCTTGAGAAGGTTGTAAAGCTTCAGTTCGCGGCGGTTGCAGTTGTGTTCGTAAAAACGCTTGATCTTCTCGTCATCGAGGTCCATTTCCAGTGCGGAATCAGCGCTCTTGACCGCCTCGAGAAGCTCTTCGTCAACCTTGATACGGACCTTTGCGTGTTCCCTTACGGGGGTCTGAAGCTTGTCGCTCATTTTGGCTCGCCTCTGGCTATAAACAGGTTTACTCGCACGTCCGGAAGGGGCTCGTGCGTAAAAGAATATGTTAGCGTATTTTTATTTCAATGCCTGTCCGATATAGCAGCGACTCCGGGCAGTGTCTTGCCCTGCAGCAACTCCAGCGATGCGCCGCCGCCGGTGGAGATGTGCGACATCTTCCGCTCAAGCCCGTTAGCACGTATCATCGAGGCCGTGTCGCCACCGCCTATGATCGAGGTACCCGGACAATCGGAAACAGCCTGAGCCACGAGCCTGCTGCCCTTGCTGAAAGGTTCCATTTCGAAAACGCCCAGCGGGCCGTTCCAGACAAGTGTTCCCGCGCTTCGCGCGAGGCGTGCGAAGTCCTCAGCGGTCTTCGGGCCGATGTCCAGCCCAATCCAGCCTTCCGGAATCGCTCCTTCGACCGTCTTTATGTTCGCGTCAGCGGCGAAACGGTCGGCTATCACGTGATCGAACGGCAGACGAACCTCCACTCCGGCCTTCTCGGCCTTGCGCAGGGTGCTTGCGGCCATTTCGAGGTTGTCCTCGTCCAGCTTCGACGAGCCCACTTCAATTCCCTTGGCTTTCAGGAAGGTGTAGCACATGCCTCCGCCGATGAGGAACGTGTCCACCCTGTCGAAAAGATTTTCGAGCACGGGCAGTTTATCGTGAACCTTGGCTCCGCCCACAATTGCCACGAACGGTTTGCGTGGCGCGGAGAGCGCCTTTCCGAAGTATTCCAGTTCCTTCTGCACGAGGAGTCCCATCGCACCAGTGTGAAAAGCCGTAATGCCCTGGACCGAAGCGTGAGCCCTGTGACACGCGCCGAAGGCGTCATTGACGTACTCGTCACCGAGCTTTGCGAGTTGCGCCGCGAAAGCCGGGTCGTTGGCCTTCTCGCCCTCGTGAAAACGCAGGTTCTCGAGAAGAACCACGTCGCCGGGCTTCAAGGCCGCACAGATGCGTTCGACTTCCTCGCCTGTGCAGTCAGGCGCCATTATGACATCGCGCCCGAGCAGCTTGGAAAGCTCTTGCGAGACAGGCTTGAGCGAGAACTCGTCACTTCTCAAACCGCCCGGCCTGCCGAGATGAGACATGACTACGAGGGAGCCTCCCTCGTCGAGAACATACCGAAGGGTCGGAAGCGCCCGTACGATACGGGTGTTGTCGGTTATCTTGCCGTCCTCGACCGGGACGTTGAAGTCCACTCGAACAAGTACGCGCTTGCCCGCCACTTGCAGGTCTTTCACTGATAGCTTATCGAACACCCTGACTCTCCTTAAAGTGAGTACCCATTGACCTTGCCGACCTTCAGTATCAGGTCCACCGTACGCATCGAGTACGCCCACTCGTTGTCGTACCATGAAAGCACTTTTACGAAGGTGCCGTTTGCGAGGGTCGAGAGTGAATCGAATATGCTGGAGGCGGACTGTCCGACGATGTCGGAGGAGCTTACGATGGGATCCTGGCAGTACTCGAGAATGCCCCTCAACTTGCCTACAGCCCATGAGCGGAACGCCGCATTGACTTCCTCCACCGTGACCTCGGTGTTCAGGTCAACTGTCAAGTCAACTATTGAGCCATCCGCAACCGGCACGCGCATCGCGAAACCGTCCAGCTTGCCCTCGAGCTCCGGAATTACCGCCGAGACCGCCTTGGCCGCACCGGTCGTCGTTGGTACGAGGTTCATCGCGGCCGAGCGCGCCCTTCGGAAATCGCGATGGTAGAAGTCCACGAGCTGCTGGTCGCCCGTGTAGGCGTGAATGGTGTTCATGAATCCCTTCTTGATGCCGAACTCCTCGTTCAGCACCATGCAGATGGGCGCGAGGCAGTTGGTAGTGCATGAGGCATTGGAAATCAGGTCGTGTGAAGGAGCGAGCAGTTCGTCGTTCTGACTCCGAGAACGGTTGTGAAGTCTATCTCGCCCTTTGCAGGAGCTGAAAGAACAACCTTCTTCGCACCGGCTTCGAGGTGTCTTCGCATTTGTTCCGGCTTGCGGAAGACGCCGGTGGACTCGATGACAACGTCCACGCCCAGTTCCCGCCAAGGCAGCTCTGCCGGGTCCTTTCTGCTGTAAACAGGCAGCTTCTTGCCGTCAACTATGAGATTGTTCTCATCGTATCCCACCTCACCGGGGAACCGCTTGTGAACGGTGTCATACTTGAGAAGATGCGCAAGCGACTTATTGTCGGCGAGGTCGTTTATCGCGACCACGTCGAAGCCTTTTCTGCCGTGCTGTGCTCTGTAAACAAGTCTCCCGATGCGTCCGAATCCGTTGATCGCTACTTTCATCCCTTCCGTCTTCCTTTTTTAAAAAATCTCAGCCCGCGGGTGTTTGCGGAATGTCGTTGTCGAGGAACTTCTTCAGCTCCCTCGCGAAATGCTCTGTGGAAACCGGCCCGGCTGGCATGGTCATGCGGTTGATGAACACTCCCGGAAAGCCATAAACTTCGTATTTTTCACCGGAATCTATGACGTATTCCTCCACGAAAACCTTTTCGCCCTTCACCTTTTCTCGCACATAATCGTTGATCTCTTTGTAGGAGTTGTAGGTAATAGGGCACGAGGGATCGTAGTTGATCTGTACACGTATGCGGTTCTCGAGTATATAGATTTTGGGAAGCGAGGGCACGAACGTCAAAGGCTTCACTTCGGGGTCGAACCGCTTTATCACGACCGACGCATGTGTGTCCTGCGCGCGCGTATTCATAGCAGTTGAGCTTGAAGAACTGATACGGGTTCAGAGTGCCGCTGGAGTAAACCACCGCCGCTATTGCCCTGCACTCGTCCTCGAGGTCATCTTCGATGTGGTGAAGGAGGTTGCCGCAGAGCTTGTCGTAGTCCGCCTGGTTCGGCGTGAATATGCAGTGGATTACTCTCGTGTCCTGTGCGAATATCTTGAACACCCCGGACTCTGGCTCGCAGACAATCGCCTGTGCGACCCTGCCGTCATCTGTTTCGCCCTGATAGACGGCCCAGCCTTTCTCGAGTTTGCCGTTCAGGTAATCGGCGCAGTACTGAAGTGCGGGATTGTCCCGTGCGCCTTCGGGCATGAGCTTCGCGAGGGCCGATGTCTCTACTTTTAGAAGTTTGGTGAAGTTCAAGATGACTCCTTTTTAACAAGAGTGTACCACGCACCGGCATTCGCAAGTTTTTTAGTGTCTTCCACCGAGAACGCTCTCTGGAGTACTTTTCAACGGGCGCAGGGCGAGCCTTCAAGCTCGAAGCGAGCACGAAAAACATACTCGCGGCCAACGATGGACTGAAAATTATAAGCTGAAACACAAAAGGGTACCTCGAGTAATTGGTTTAGAACGAAACCGAGCGAGGCAAAGGCAGGCGAGGAAGAAGAGGAAATCTGACGTGGGTTTGGCCATAGCCATACATACGGATGGATTTTCTCCATGACGAAGTCATGGCGAAGCCGCAGCCGTTTGCAGTAAAACTGTATTTTTCGATGTGCCCAAAAACCAGGGCTCTGCGCCTCAACATACTGGAGTGATATCGTGTGGGATTACAATAAGAAAGTCAAGGAACTGTTTTTGAATCCGAAGAACACGGGCGAGATCGAGGACGCTGACGGCACCGGAGAGGTCGGTTCGATCTCCTGCGGCGACGCCATGAAACTCACGATCAAGGTCGAGAACGGAGTGATTGTCGATGCGAAGTTCAAGACCTTCGGATGCGGCTCTGCAATCGCCTCGGCATCCGCGCTGACCGAGATGATCAAGGGAAAGACGGTGGAAGAGGCCGAAAAGATTACTAACGCCGATATCGTTGAGTTCCTCGGCGGCCTGCCCCGGCAGAAGATGCACTGCTCAGTGATGGGCGCGGAAGCCCTCGAGGCGGCGATAAACGATTACAAGGGCATTGAGACCGTCGAAAACGGTGAAGACGAGGGCGAGGTGGTCTGCCACTGCTTCGGCATCACCGACAAAGAGATCGAGAAGGTGGCACGCCAGAACCGTCTTAAAGAAGTCGAGGACGTGACGAATTACACCAAGGCCGGTGGCGGCTGCGGCGGATGTCTGCCACAGATTCAGAACATCCTCAACCGTATCTGGAGCGAGGAACCACCTGAACCCAGAACCGAGCCCAAGACATTCTTGGAGAAGGTGCGCCTCATCGAACGCTGCATCGAAGACGAGATACGTCCCATTCTCAACCAGGATGGCGGCGATATCGAACTCGTTGACATACAGGGCGACAAGGTGCTTGTCAAGCTGCTTCGCAACTGCGCCGACCGCCTGCTCTCCGAGTTCACGCCTGATGACTTCGTCGGCGAGGAACGAGGAGGTTCGTCTCCAGCATCGAGGTCGAGGAGGTGGAGGAGATGACGGGCAGAGTTATCCGTCTCGGACAACGTGACGTCACCGAGGTTCGCCCAGGTCAGGGGCACGACGATGCCGTTCTTCTGCGAGCTGTACGGCAACCCGTCTTCAATGCACGAGTTTCGGCGGGCAGGTTATGGAGTCCGTGGACGAGGCCCGTGCAAAGGTCGCAGCACTGTTCAAGTGCTCTCCGGATGAGATCGTGTTCCTCGGCTCGGGCAGCGAAGGGGATAACCACGCCATCAAGGGCACCGTGGAAGCGTATCCCGAACGCAGGCATATCATCACCAGCCGCGTGGAGCATCCCGCGGTTCTTCACACCTGCCAGAACTATGCAAGAAAGGGCTATCGCGTGACCATGGTCGGCGTTGACGGGCAGGGCAGGCTCGACATGGACCAGTTCAGGGACTCTCTCACCGAGGAGACGGCAATCGTCTCGATTATGTACGCGAATAACGAGACGGGAAACATCTATCCCGTTGGTGAGATAGCTCGACTATGCCGTGAGAAGGGCGTTGTGTGCCACGTTGATGCCGTACAGGCGCCGGGCAAGATTCCCATGGACATAGATACAATTCCAGCGGACATGATAACCATAAGCGGGCATAAACTGCACGCCCCGAAGGGCGTCGCGGCCATGTACATCCGTCGCGGCACTCGTGTGCGCAACCTTATCTCGGGCGGGCATCAGGAGAGCGGCAGGCGTGCGGGTACTGAAAACGTGCCGTACATTGTCGGTCTCGGAAAGGCCTGTGAGCTTGCACAGACCAATTTCTCCGAAGAGAACACACGAGTGAAGATGCTGCGTGACAGACTCGAAAAGGGAATTCTCGACACCATCGAGGTCGCCAATGTCAACGGCGACCGGGAACACAGGCTGCCGAACACCACGAACATCTCTTTCGAGTACATTGAGGGCGAGGCGATACTCCTTCTTCTCGACCAACATGGCATCTGCGCAAGCAGTGGTTCGGCATGTTCGTCGGGTTCGCTCGAACCAAGCCACGTGATACGAGCGATGGGAGTACCCTTTACTCGTGTACACGGTTCGACGAGACTCTCGCTGTCTCGTTACAACACCGAAGAAGACATAGATTACGCGCTCGAGGTTTTTCCCAAGGTGGTCGAAAGGCTGCTCGAACTTTCGCCTTACAGCAAGGACCGTCAGCCCAAGCCGCTGCAGGAATGATTGACAATTCACCTTTTTGAAGTATTCTTTGCGGGCGGGGCAGGCGTCCTGCCCGCATTTTTTCAGGATATATAGCCAGGGAGAGGCCATCGTGAAATGGGTTTTCAGAATATTCGTAGTCGTCGTCCTTCTTTTCATCCTCGCTCTTCTGTTCCTGCCGGGCACTATTGCAAGGCCCATAGCCGAGAGAGTGGCCTCCAATAAGATGAAGGTAGATGTCGGTATCGGAGGGTTGAGCGCCTCGGTGTTCAGCAGCTCAGTCGGTCTGTCGGGTCTTGATGTTGGCAATCCTGAAGGATTCGATTCCGATAAGATGATGAGTGTGAAGGAAATTAAGGCCCAAGCCAACATAATGTCCTTCCTCACAAGCGTTATCGAGATACCGTCTGTAAATCTTGACGGGCTGGATATGTTAATCGAGAACAAAGGCTTTAAGAACAACGTCAAGACTTTGATGAATAATCTCAAGGGAGAGGGAGGCGAAGGCGACGCGGAATCCTCCGGCGAGGGCAAGAAGTTCAAGATAGATAAGATCGTCATCACAAACGCCAAGGTGACGTTCAAGACCGGCGTCGTGCCCGCCGCCAGCGTGACGATTGACGAACTGGTCGTCGAGGATATCGGGCACTTCCGAGGGCATGGGAGTTAATCTCTCGCAGGTCATAGAGGCCGTTATCAGCGCGCTTGCAAAGAAGTCCTTCGACCTCGCGGGAGACCTGCCTGAAGGCATTCGCAAGGCGCTGATGGAAGGCGGTATGCTTGAGGCCATTGACAAAGGAGTGGTTGACAAGATCAAGAGCGGCGGCAAGAACCTGATAGACGGAGTGAAGAATATTTTTGACTGAGAGGCTGACTCCGCGACATGCAGTGCTGTTCGCGCTGCTTGCGGCACTCGCGGCACTGGTGCTTGTAATGTTCCTGACTTCCCTCGGACTGAAGGTTCGGAAAAAGCTTCTCACAAGAACCGAGCGCGGCGTCGTTTACGGTGTGGCGGACGGCAGAGAACTGCTGTGCGATATCCACGCCCCGCGGTTCGGCAACCGCAAACGCCCCGTACTGCTTTGGATTCACGGGGGCTCGTGGATTGAGGGAAGCCGCGCGAACTGTTCGCTCGACGTGATGGCCCTTTACGGCTGGACGGTTATCGCCATTGACTACCGCCTCGTCGATTCCGCACCTTTTCCTGCCCAGGTCGAGGACTGTCGCACCGCCCTGCGCTGGATTGTGGACAACGCGGACGAACGCGGTTTCGATGCTGGCTGTATCGCCGTCGCGGGCAATTCTGCGGGAGGACATCTCGCATCGCTTCTCGCGACATCGTACCGCGTACAAGGTATCCCCATCCGTTGCGTGGCGGCCTTCTTCACACCTTTCGACCTCACAAATCTCGTCGAACCTTCCGCTCCTGAGGCAAGCGACCCTCGAAACCCGCTCGTAAGACTTTTTGATGGGCCGCTTAGTGAGAAGCAGGCCGAACTTCGCGCTGCGAGCCCCATATACGTCGCCGATTCGAATGCCCCGCCCTTTCTCATCTATCACGGCGAGCGAGACGACCTCGTACCAGTTTCGCAGGCAAAGCGAATGCACAGTAAGCTGAGGGAACTGTCGGTGGAGTCGAAGCTGGTATTGCTTGCCGATAACGGTCACGGCATGTATCACCTTCGTCACATCGGCGAGATTCGCAAGTTTCTCGAGCAGCATTGCAGGTAGTCAAACTTGCCCCCTCGTCACAGCGGAATATTCTTGGAAGGATGCTCTCAACCGGAGGTAATATGCGAATTTCAAGACTGTTGATTTGTGTTTTCGCGGTGGCGGCTGTGTTTACCGGCGGCTGTGTTCAGCAGGAGACCGAAGTGTTTTCCTTCGTATTCGAAAAGCGCCATGCACCCGCCCGGGGTCGTGCCGGTCTTACTCTCCCGCGTGACGTACTCAAGCGCGTGGCGAAAGAAGCTAAACTCGGTGAGAGGCTCGGATACACGCAGGAGCAGATGGCACACTTCGCATCCGATAAGTTCTGTCTCGGCATTGTTAAGCGACTGTTTCGCGATGTCGCTTCGGTGCCCGACTACAGCGGTCGCATAGCTCGGGCACTTATGGCTTACAGCAAAAATCCCGGGCTTGTGGCAAGGGTTAGTTACATACTCATGGACGTTCGAGCCGGTGCGGGAGTGGAACCTCCTGCAGACGACGACTGGGGACTCGACGCGATTACCGACGGAGCTACTCCTGCAGAGGCTCTCGAGGCGCTTCTCGTTGAGGAAGCGGATGAGACGAGTATAGCGGAGTTCAAACAACTTCCCACAAGCCAGCAGAAACTATTCGTGCGGCTGCTTATTGCCTCGGTCGTTTCTGCGCCGTTCGTTCGCAAGGCCTTCGACCTCGACCAGCTCGCCGACGCCGTCATGGCGAAGGACATTACCACCGTACCCTCGCGAGAGCTGTACTCGCTTGCCACTGGCCCCTGGGAGACCTCCAACTGCCCGCGCGAGTCGTTTGAGATCATGGACGAACTCGACCTCGCTTACCTTTCGTTTTCGGCTGTGATGTATCACAAGTACGTATCGGCCGCACTCGCCGAATACGGCGAAAAGAATTTGCCGAAAATCGCGAGGCTCTTCGGGCGACTGGACTTCAATACTCTCGCGGGGCCTGTGAGCATATGCGATACGTCGAATTCTGAGATCGCCGACAATCGCGCTCTCGTGCTCGACCTCGGTGGTTCCGACAGCTACACGGGCATCACCGCGGTGCCACGCAACCTGGCGAATCCTATTTCCACCGTGGTTGACCTCGGCGGCGATGACCGCTATGTGAACGAGGACGATAAGGCAGCCATAGCTTGCGGTCTTTTCGGAATGGGGTCGATCTACGACCTCGCCGGCGACGACCTCTATCACAACGAGGAATCTGGCATCGGCAGTGCCTGGCGGTACCGGTCTCGTGATGGACTTCGAAGGAAACGACAGGTATCACACCGATTACTCATGGAGCCAGGGCGCAGGTCACTTCGGAGCGGGCATCCTCATAGACCTTGAGGGTGACGACGACTATTTCTGTGGTACGGAATCTCAGGGCTTCGGTTCGACGCTCGGAGTCGGGCTAATTCTGATGTTTCAGGCAACGACAGCTATCGAGCTAGCGACACAGCCCGGCTCTCGGCCCCGTTCAACCACCGGCCCATATCCTTCGCTCAGGGCGCGGGTTTCGGCAGGAGAGCTGACTACGGCGACGGTCACAGTCTTGCGGGCGGTGTGGGAATACTCGTGGAGGGAGCGGGTGACGATACCTACTACGGCAATATATATTCGCAGGGCTGTGCGTACTGGTGGTCACTGGGCATCTGCGAGGATTTTGGCGGAAACGACAGCTACCGCTGCCTGTGGTATTCGCTTGGTTCCGCGCCTCACTTCGCCATCGGTTGTATGGTGGACAACGAGGGTGACGACAGTTATAACATGGATGCGAAGGATGCTTACGTGCAGTATCAGGGCTGCGCGAGGGATGGTTCGATGGCCGTATTCATAGACGGAGACGGTAATGACCAGTACTACCTTCGCAATCGCTGCGGGGGTGCGGGCGACCTTGGCAGCATAGCTGTGTTCTGGGATCGTTTCGGAGATGACCTGTACCACGTGAGTCTTAAAAATCCCTACGGCAAGGACCTTCCCCTCGGCGGGGAGCGGTCGAATATCCGAAGAACGGCACATTCCGGGACAGGATAGCCACCGTTGGCTTGTTCATGGACACCGCGGGTAGGGACCGCTACGAACAGAAGGGCGAACTGGCAAAGGAGAAGACCTTCCCCTGGTACGATAACTCCCACTGGCGAAATTACTCGGACTACCCGTTCCTCGGCTTCGGTTTCGATGCCGATATTATGCTGCCTGCCCCCGAGCCAGAAGAGAACGAAGAGGAAGCTGACGAGAAGTAACAGCACGGGTGTCCCATAAAAAAAGCGGCGACATTGACCTGTCGCCGCTTTTTGTCTGTCACTCGAAGTTCGGTGGTGGGTCGAGGCGGTTCACCGCCTTGCCAAGCCTTTCAAGCTCGCGAATCTGGTACCTTTCAATGTGAGACAGGAGCCTTGCGAGAAACCGCTCCCGCTTTGCCTTAGGGCGCCGAACCGTTATGCCCAAATGTCTGCCGGAATCCGATATGAGTTCTATGCGCATCTCGCCGACTACGCTCTTCGCAATGCCGAGAAGAACAAGGGCCAGACCGTCCAGAATGAAGAAGAATCCCATTACCGACCATACAACGCCTTCGGGAATGAAACAGAGCGTCGCAAGCATCATTATCACGAAGCCGACCATGCCGTAGAGCAGGACGGCGACGGGCGAACGGGTCTCTGTAACTGCGACAGCTTTGATCTCGTCGAAGAACATGCGCGTATAGTTGTCTGAAAACAGCACGAAGTTGACGTTCAGAACGTGGTCATCTTCGACGAATATCGAGCTCTTGCCCGCGAGGTGCAGGGAATAAAGGTCCGATTTGCCGCGTTCGTACTTCGTGCGCTCTTTCATTGCATCGCTTCCTTGAATATATCGCTTGTAAGCAACAGGAACCAGCCCACGGTGGTGATTGCGTTCAGCATCGCGCAGATGCCGAGAGTGAGGTTCCCGTGTCCCGTGCCATGCCGCTTGTTTCCCCAGAACCCGTACAGTGAAAACAGAAGCCCGATGATGCCGAGGAAAGGTATGACGAAGGAGAAGAAGGTGATATGTACGGACACGCCCGACCAGGAAATCCGGCTCGACCGGCGGGTTTGCTTCTCCTTGCGCAGAATCTCAAAACAGTCCGGGCAGTACTTCCCGCCCTCGCTCGTGGTCTCGCACAATGCGCACATGAACACACCGCAGCGGCTGCAGACGGCGGAAGATGCGTTGTTTGGGTGGTTGACACACCGGGCGGCCCCGTCAGTTGCCTTTACTGGCCGGCGGTTCAGATTGCGGGGCGGTGTGAGGATGTTCACGAAGAACTCGCAGTCGCACGAACCCTTGGAGCAGTGGTACATTCCGGCTCTTGTAACGGTCTGGGGGAACGAGCACTTCGGGCATACGACCGTTACCGGAGGGGGCAAGTCGGGACCGTCGGTAGCAGGCTGTTCGCGCTCGACCACTTGCTCAGGTCGCAGTTCGGCATCCGTTTGCCCGGGCTGCCGGTCGTCATCGAATGGGTTCGGAATGGTCTCTTTGTTCAAGTCAGGGCTCCATGGAAGTAGAGAACGAGTATCCAGTTGAGCGGCAGCACGAGAATGGCGAAGACCCGCAAGAGAGTGCTGTACACACCGTTTGCGCGAATTTTAAGGTCAAAAGGCCGAACGAGAAGTGCCCAGAGCGTCCACAGCATCATCAGCACTGTCAGAATACAGAGAAAGAACATGGCAGGATTATACGTGAACGAGGCGGCGAAGTCCAGTTTGGAGAAGCTGACGACTGCGCGTGTAGAGCCACAGGTAGGGCATGGCACGCCTGTCAAGGCGTGGAACGGGCAGCCCGAAGGCATCATGAAGTGAACGTATTCGTGCAGCGCGCCCCCGAGAAGGAACAGCCCGCCTACCAGCGACCATACAATCGCCAGGAGGGGACGTTGGGTGACGATCCGCACCTTGAACATAACTAAACGGAAGCTCCCCAGAGTGCCAAACCGCCCCCGATCAGGCCCATAACCAGAATGGCACAGCAGAAGGCCAGAAATACCAGGTAGAGCACCGCGAATGCGGAGCGTGCATAGCTCGTATCGTGCATCTCGGCAAGACCGATTATATTGAGAACTATCGCCCAGATTCCTCCGACAAGCGGCCCGATGATCGGCACTATCATGAATATCACCACGCAGTTGGAGAAGGCGTAAGTACGCAAAGATGCCTCGAAGTTCCTGCGAGGCCCGCCTACGATCATCAGACCGAGATGCGCAAGGCCGCTGCCTATTAATATGCCCGCTATCAGGCCCACCGGTGCGGAAATGATTTGGATAATGTACAAGGGTATCATTGGCAGCACTTGGGAACCGGTACCGAAAGCATCACTCCACGAGCCCGCGGCGGAAAGCCCGAACACAGCCCCCACGAAAATCCCCATCGCCGTGACGAGCATCTGCAAGGGGCCTAGAACGAGAAGAGCGAACAGTATCGGCTGCGTCATTCCTCCATCGTAGGTCAGGGTGGAGTAGAACTCGCGCGGGATGGAACAGCACACCGCCGAAGGTCTGCTTAATTGCTTCGAACGTCCCTATTTCCTTGCGCCTTTCCCACGGTGAGGGAAATCGCTGGTCTCCGGATATGGATGGCGCGAAAGAGGCAAGACCGGCCTGCTCGTTACGGACAATTCGTTCCTTGCACTGGTAGCACAGGGTGTGCCCCTGGAACGGAATTGCACAGTCCGGACAGATTTCCACTCCGCAATCGTTGCAGAACATCGTGTCCGTTCGGTCGGGATGGTTTATGCAGGGCATGGTAACTCCATCTTTATCATTTCTCCTCAACTGCAAGAAGCGATGCTATGCAGAACACAAATCTCTCGTGGGACATACCTTGTGGAATCTCGAGCTCGAATCGCTTTGAGCAATATCTCGCGTACTGCTCGAAAAGCGGTGCCTTGGCGGAATTCTCAAGCTCGTCATTGCGAATGCAAAGCTCGAATATGGCGTTGCGCTCGTCGAGCCCCGCGGTTCTTCGCAGGCGGTTGGCGAGTGCGACGTTGCCCGCGAAAGGGTTGTCCTTCTGGGAGAAACTCAGTTGTTTCGTGTCCAGGCGGATGTCCGCCTCGTGGACAACGACCGTTCCGGCGGCTATGTCTCCGAGCCTTCTCGAATGCGGATGAAGGACCACGGTTATCATGCCGACGAGGTAAAGGCCCGGCCCCATAATATAGATAGCTGGCTGCTTATCCACAAATCGAAGGATGTTTCGCAGGAATATCTCGTAAAAGCCAACTTGAGTGCCGTTGCAGCGCTTCACCCGTATCTTCAGAATCTTCTTACCCGGGCTTTGCCCCTTGCCCAGGTACTCGGTGATAATGAAGTAGCCGTTGTGGATGACAAAAAACGCGAGTATCGCCATGACCGTCGAGAGGGTCGCGAATATGCTCGCAGCTCCGACAGCGAGCATGACTACGATGTCCAACGCGATAATCAGCATCAGGTCAATGCCAAACGCAAGCATGCGCCGCGCCAGGCCCGCGAGCCTGAACGAAACTGTCACCTTCTCAGGAGTCTGAACTTGAAGCGTGCGCATTCTTGACTGGTCCCCTATACGGCGTAGAATTGACTGAAGCGATGAACATTAAAGATTTTGTCTCCACCAATCGTAACGACTGGAAGAGGCTGGAAAAACTCCTCGACGTCTGTGAGCACCGGGGATTCCGGAGGCTCGGACATACAAATATAAACGAGTTTCTGGCCCTGTACCGCAAAACTTCCGCCGACCTCAACTATGCCAGAACTTTCTTCCCGACCGAAGGGCTCGTGGAACATTTGAACAGTCTCGTCGGCCGGGCTTATGGCCTGATGTATTCGAAACAGGGACCCCGGCTGTGGCCGACAGTTCGAAAATTCTTCGCCCACGACGTACCTGCTCTTGTGCGCAAGCACGTAATGTTGTTCCTTATCAGCGCTCTTGTGCTTTTCGGCGGCGTGCTGTTTGGCGCCCTTGCCGTCTCGCTCGACCCTGATTCGCAGCGGTATTTGATACCTCCGGGCCACATGTCGCAGACTCCGACCGAGCGGGTGCAGGATATTCAGGACAACGGAGGGTACGGTGGAGTGACCAGCGGTTCTTCGGCCACGGTGTTCTCGGTTGCTCTTTTCACCCACAACATTCGCGTTTCCCTGTTGTACTTCGCCTTCGGTTTCACGTTTGGCATCGGCACGGTCATCTTCATCTTCTACAACGGCGTAATACTCGGTGCGCTGATGGCAAGGTACTTCGCCTTCGGCCAGGGACTTTTCTTCTTCGCTTGGATATTGCCGCACGGACTTCCGGAACTCACCTCCTTGCTGCTCAGTGCCACGGGCGGATTGCTTCTCGCAAAAGCGATCCTCTTTCCCGGCGAACGTCCGATTCGTGACGCCCTGCGCGAAAACGGCAAGGATGCCGTGCTGCTTCTGCTCGCGGATGCGGTCTTTCTCGTTCCCACCGGCTTCATCGAGGGCACTATCAGCCAGCTTCACCCGCCGCTTTTGCCTTACACCCTGAAGCTTGTGTTCGCGCTCATCGTCTATTCGTTTTTCCTGTACTACCTGTTCTTCCGCAAGGGAAGGGCGCGCAAGGTTCAGGGAAGCCTGCGCAGGCACAGGGCTCAGATCGCCTGACGCGATTTCAATTCCACGTACTTGTTCACAATGCCGATGGTAAGCTCGTCCGGTTCGAGGTCGATAACGTGCACGCCCTTGGCACTCAGCGAGCGCAACGCCTCGCGCTTCCTCGTGAGAAGTTCGAGCGCCGCTGCCTTCTCGAGCGCCTCCGAGTCGGTACGGGCATTGGAATAGGCCAGTTTGCGAATCTCCATCTCCGCCATTGTTACGACCACAGGAAGGTGCTTGCGCCCGAGTATGGGAACGTGGCGAACAAGATCCTTCGTCTCGTCTCCCTCGCCGATGTCCGTTATCACTATTACAAGCGACCGGGACATCTGCCTCTGCATGACACCGGTGTAAAGCTGCATGAAACTGGTGGATGCCATATCGGGATGGGAGTTGTAAAGCTCCTCGGTAAGCGCGTTGATCTGGGCGTCCGTGGAACGGGGTTTCATGTAGGTGTTCACCTTGTCCGAGAACACCACGAGCCCGGCCCTGTCCCCGCTTCTCGCGGCCACGTAGGCCACCATCAGCGCCGCGTTGACGGCTGCATCGAACTTGGTGCAGAGCTTATCGCCGGTGCCGGTCGTCATATGTCGCCCCGAGTCAATGCATATCAGTACGTTCTGGTTGCGCTCCACCTGGTAAACCTGTGTGATGGGATGATGAACGCGTGCGGTCGCCTTCCAGTTGATGTCACGGTAGTTGTCTCCGGACACGTAGCGTCGGAGGTGCTCGAACTCCCTTCCCACGCTAATCGCCTTGGCCCTGTGAATGCCGTAGTCCGAGAGCCTTCGCGATGAGGCGAGCTTCTCATATTTGCCCGTCTGGACGAGGTTGGGATACACGCGCACAATCCTCGGACATTCCACGTCGAACTGACTGAAAGCGAAGGCCAAGGAAAGCTGTGTCCTCACCTTTGAAAGCCTGAAAACACCGCGCTTGAAGGGCTTGACGGATACCGTTATCTCTGTCACCCCGCGAGGCGCGAGTTTTGCCGTTTGTCGAAGGTCTTCCGTGTCGAAGGAGGCGGGAAGCTCGTCACGAAAGCGAATCGTGTAGGCGCGGTTCGAGTGGTTCCGGATGACATAGGTGATTTCGTTGTCCGCACCGTGTGAGAGCTTGTCGGGAATTACGCGCTGTAGCTCGATGTCGTTCTCGCGCACAAGGAACTTCGCCTCTATCGCCATAACAGCGAAAAGAAGCAAATCCAGCGCAAGCACAAGCGGCACGACCAATATGGTCGCAGGTGCGAGCAGAAGCAGCGGCGATATCGCCAGGGCTATGAACAAGGTCTTGCGCGCGGGTAGCATATCAGCGCGGTACCTCCGTCCGGTCAAGGACCTTTTCGATAAGTTGGTCTGCACTCATGCCCTCGATCTCGGCGTCCGGAGTGAATACTATCCTGTGTCCCAGCACGGGCAGTGCGAGCGACTTCACGTCGTCGGGGTTGATGTAGTCGCGCCCGGCAAGGGCGGCCGAAGCCTTACAGGCCTTCAGCAGGGCGACCGCGGCCCTGGGGCTCGCGCCGAGGCGTACACTGTCGTCCGAGCGTGTTGCGGATATGATGTTCAGGATGTACTCGATGACGCCCTGTTCCGCCGTGACCTCGTCAGCGAGCTTGCGTGCTTGCAAAAGCTGATCGGAGTCCATGACCTGTTTGAGTCCGAGAGTGTGCGGGTCTGCGAGTTCGCGCCCCTCGTTGTATGCCGTGAGCATCTGCAGCTCCTTTTCGGGTTCCGGATAACCGATGTAAACCTTCAGCATGAACCGGTCGAGCTGTGCTTCCGGCAGGGGATAGGTTCCCTCGTATTCGATGGGGTTCTGCGTTGCGAACACCGTGAACAGCGGCGAGATATCGTAACGTGTGCCGTCTATGGTCGCGGCCCTTTCCTGCATGGCTTCGAGAAGCGCGGCCTGGGTTTTGGGTGGCGTTCTGTTTATCTCGTCCGCGAGGAGGAAGTCGGTGAATATGGGACCGAAGTACATCTCGAACGCGCTCTCCTTCAGGTTGAAAACCCGCGTGCCGATCATGTCAGCAGGCATGAGGTCGGGAGTGAACTGGATGCGCTTGAACTTCCCGCCCAAAAGCATGGCCAAAGACCTGACGAGAAGCGTCTTGGCGGTACCGGGAACGCCTTCGAGCAGAACGTGCCCACCCGCAACGACGGTGGCGAGGAGGTTATGCGCGGCCTTGTCCTGACCGAGCACCGCACGTGACACCTGCGTCAGAAAGCTGTCGTGTATGGTTCTGAGTTCATCTCTGTTCATCGAGTTCCTCCATTGCCTTATGCAGAACCGTGCTGAAGTGCAGCATCTGGAGTGCTGAGGCTTTAGGGTCCGTGAGATAATCGCGGTAGAGTTTTGCAATCTCTGTTGAACGCCGTTGGCTCATTCCGGCCTTTATCAGGATAGCACTGAACGTGTGCGGTTCAATTGAGGGGCGTATCCGGGCTGTTATGCCTGCTCGCTCCGTAAGCTCAGAGAGCAGTGAGTTCAGTATCGCCGCACGCGGCATGGCCTCGCGGTAAAGGGCGGCCACGGAACGTGCGAACTCGGCCTCGCGTGTTACCGGTGGTTCCGGACGCGAGACCGGCCTGCCGAGCCTCATGCGAATTCCCCATATGCCGAGGATTGCGACAAACGCAAGCTGGAACAGGAAGAAGTGAAGCGAATAGCGTCTCGCGAGTCCCATGACCGTGGTCTTTTCTGACACTCCGTGCAGAGTTTCGAAAAAGTAAACGCAGCTCGGACCTTCGCCGGGCATGGTAGCGAGAGTGAATGCGAGGTCGAGATTGCCGGGATAGCCGTCATTAGTCAGTGCAAGGCCCTTGTTTGAAATGGGATAGGTATCCGCGATGACGATGAGTTGCCCCTTGCCCACGTCCACGCGCATTCCCACCGGTCCGTCCGGGCCGGTCAAAAAGGTCTCCCCGTCCTGAATGTTAAGACCTATTTCCTCCGAAATGAAGTTCGCGTTGATGTGTTCGTACTCGCGGGTCGTTCCCGTCACAAAATGCGTTTGTGGCTCTTCATCGTTGAATTCCTCTTTCAAGGGTTCGGAAGCGGAGACCTCGACGTCGAGTCCCGCAAACGAGAAATCGCAGTTGCGGGTGAATATGACCAGCCTGCCGCCTCTCTTCACCCAGTTCTCCCATTCGGCAACAGGGTCTTCTTCCGAAGGGGTGGTGGAGAAATTGAGGTCCCAGTCGAATTCCTCTGCCACGACGAATGCCGCACCGGCGGGTCGGTCGCCGATTGAGTCGGTCTTGATGCGTTCGACGATGTACTTCTGAGGGTATTCCTCGAGAAGCAAGTAGAAAGCGCGCGTGCCGACCTCATCGCTGCGATAGGACGAGCCTTCCCCGAACGTCGTACCCCGTCCGGCGTACAGCGAAAGCAGGTCAACCACCAGCCAGCCGAAGACGGTAAGCAGTGCGACGGTGCCGATGGCGTAGGTCCATCTGCTACTCATCGAGCTGCCCCCTCATTTCGGTCACCTCGCGCTCAAATGTTTTGAAATCGTCCTTGTCCGGCTCGTGGATTCCGTACCAGCACCTGTCGAAGAAACCGGTCAGCTCGCGGAAAGGCTCGCGAAGCGGCTCATTGGTGCTCATGGAGTACAAGTATTCCCAGTTAGTCTTTCTCGTGTCGTAAACTATCTTTCGTTTGTCGTGCAGTTCGGAAAGCAGCGAGAGATACATAGCCCTTGTGGCGCCCCTCAGGTCTCCGGTGTCCGCCCGTGAATGGGCGAGGGAGTGCCATTCATCGGGAGTGTGCTCGAGGGCGTTCTCTCCGTAACGTACAACCGAGGCCGAGCGCAATGGCGCTGATTCCGTCAGTGTGCGTATCAGGAACCAGCCCATGGCTGCCAGAACCCCGAGAACAACGATTATGAGAAACACCAGCAAGGCGGTCTGGAGCCCCTCGGACATTTCCCAACTGTTCGATGGTTTCCTCCTTTCTCGTTCTCTCAGTGCGTCGCGCAGTTTCTTGAGCAGAATTACGGTGTTGTCGATCATTTTCTCAACCTGCTCGCCGAACCAGCCGAGGTCTATCTCCTGTGGCTCAGCCTGCGGGGCGGAGTCGTAGAATTCTTCACGTTCGAGAATGCTCTCAAGCCTCTCCCGGGCATCACCGGGATCCGGTGCCGTTGTCTCGGCGAATGCCGCGCCGGGCAGGGCAGCGCAAAGAACGATTAAGACAACAAGGAGCCTAAGTGACAATGGGCTTCCTTTCGTTGAGAACTTGCAGCCGGGCCTTGAGGTCCACGCCCGTCTTGCGGGCGGTGAGGTAGTAGTAAACCGAAGGGGCGAGGAAGATGAATAGCACGTCGAACGCCATGAACGTGCCCAGGCCGAACAGCAGGTGTACCACCGGATTGCCGAGAGATATCGCCACGGACTGCCAAGACATATCTATTCCGAACAGCGTACCGGCGAACATGGTCAGGACGTGATGGAGAAGCATGAAATTAAGATACAGGCCGAAGACCATTCCCCATACGAAAACTGAAAGGCGAAGGAGTACACGCCGCGAGTTTTGCATCATCCCGAACAGTTTCAGAAGAGCCTGAGCCATTGAGACCCTGGAGTTCAGGGCCACGGGCGGTAGCAGCATCACAAAAAACGTGATGAAAAGCAGAAAGGGAAAAATCATAAAGTAAAGAAACCCTGTGGCCGGGTTCGAAAGCATGAAGACCGAGAGGAAGAAGAAGCAGGCGAGATAAGCCTGAATGGGAAGAGCATTGACAATATGGGGCAGTCGAATGCGAAGGCCTTCGGCAGAAGTTTTGCCTTCAATGTAATCACAGCACATGGCGGTAGCGGCCCAGCGGAAGGTCTCCTTCAGCAGTATGGCGAGCGCGAAAAAAAGTACAGGGACAAAAGAGGTAACGTGCGAGCGAGGCCTTGCCATGAACATGATGAACGCGTAGAACGGAAGGGAAGCGGCAAGGTATATGAACAGTGGTTTGGGCCAAATCGCCGAAAAGACCTCGATGGCCTTGTCGAAGATTCCTGTCGCGCCCCTGTCGAATATCAGCCTGTGTTCCGCATCCATTCCCTCACCACCGCAGGTTGTCGATGAATACAAACAGTAAGTAAATGAAAGCTGACAGAAGAACGAACGAGACGGTGAATTCCACGTAAGAAATCAACGTGGTCAGTCCCTGTGCCGAGCCGCCTTTTTGGGACTTGAAGCGTATGCTCACGCAAGACGGGCAGTACATTATGCCCTTCATGCGGGTAACGCAGTCCCTGCATACCACTCTCCCGCAACCACGGCATTTGCCGATGCCGAGCCTGTCGGGATGCTTGTCGCACATGTTGTCGGTTCTGCTGTAAGCGGTTTCTGTCATGGCCTGGAATCCCCTTTGTGCAGATTATACGCACCTTCGATGCTGTTCAAAGACAATGCCGGACAGCCTCCTTATGCCGGGCCGTACTTGTTCACCGCTGATAAACTGTGCTTCTTCACCCCGTTTTACGCGGAATATGCGATTTGAGAAGTGTTTGCGAACACTTTCTCTTGAAGAGGGCACCCACTCCAAGTAAACTGTAACCATGCAGAAAACACCAAAGTCACTACGTCTCCATATCGGCCTGTTCGGCAGGCGCAACGTCGGCAAGTCCTCGCTGCTCAACGCACTGACCCGACAGGACACCTCGATAGTAAGTCACGTGGCCGGTACAACGACCGACCCCGTGGAGAAGGCCATGGAACTCCTGCCCGTAGGGCCGGTGCTTTTCATAGACACTGCTGGCATCGATGACACAGGTGTCCTCGGCGAAATGCGCACCGAACGCACCCGCAAGGTCTTCAACCGTACCGACCTCGCTGTAATCGTCTGCGGCGAGAAGGGCTGGGGCGAGTTCGAACAGAAAGTGCTCGACGAGTTCGAGCTTCGCAAGGTGCCGCTGATCGTTGTCTTCAACAAGTCCGACCTCTCCTCTCCGGACGCCCGGGTGCTTGCGATGCTGAAGGACAAAAAGGTCATGACGGTACAGACCTGCGCGCCCGAGGGAGAAGGCATACTACAGTTCCGCCAGGCAATTATCCGCTCTGCTCCCGAGGAGTTCGTGCTACAGCAGACCATTGTCGGTGACCTGCTTCCGGCGGGAGAACTGGCCGTGCTCGTAGTGCCCATAGACCTCGAAGCACCGAAGGGAAGGCTCATTCTGCCCCAGGTTCAGACCATCCGCGACATACTGGACAACGACGCCTACTGCATGGTGGTGAAGGAGCGTGAACTGGCTGACTCCATAGACCGGCTCAAGCGCAAGCCAAAGATTGTGATAACCGATTCGCAGGCATTCTTGAGGGTCGCCGGTGATACTCCGCCCGAAGTGTGGCTCACGTCCTTTTCCATCCTCTTCGCTCGTCTGAAGGGGGACCTGCCTCTAATGGTCAAGGGCGCGACCGCGATAGAGAAGTTAAAGCCCGGCGACGAGGTGCTCGTTTGCGAGGCGTGTACCCATCATCCCATCGGGGACGACATAGGAACCGTCAAGATTCCGCGCTGGCTGATGCAGTACATCGGAGGCGAGCTGAAGTTCACCAAGTACGCGGGGCACGATTTCCCCGACGACCTCGAGAAGTACAAGCTCGTCATCCACTGCGGAGCCTGCGTGCACAACCGCCGCGAGGTCCTGTCGCGCATTGCCCTTTGCAGGCACAAGGGGATACCCATCACCAACTACGGCCTGACCATCGCCTATTCACTGGGGATATTCGAAAGGGCGCTCGAACCGTTTCCGGCAGCCCTCGAGGCTTACAAAGAGGAGCTTTCCAGATCATGAGTTCAACCCGCACTGAAAAGGACATGCTCGGAGAGGTATCCGTACCCGAAAATGCTCTGTGGGGCATTCACACACACAGAGCCGTCGAAAACTTCGGAGAAGCCGTTCGACCTGTTCCTTCGGCCATGATACGCGCATACGGCTATGTCAAGCTTGCCTGCGCGAGTGTCAACAGGGAACTCGGTAAACTTGACGAGGACGTTGCCGCGGCGCTCATACAGGCCTGTGAGGAGATGGCCGCGGGTGAGCTGGACGAGCACATCATAGTCGAGTGCCTTCAGGGAGGTGCGGGTACTTCTCTGAACATGAACGTCAACGAGGTGCTTGCCAACCGGGCATTGCAACTCATCGGCGAAAGGCCCGGCAACTACTCTCGAATTGACCCGTTCGACCACGTCAACCTGCACCAGTCCACCAATGACACTTACCCGACCGCGCTCAAGGTCGCGGCACTTTTCGAACTGACTCGTCTCGAGGACACCGTAACAGCGCTGCTCGAATCCTTTCAGGATGCCGAGAAGAAGTTCGCTTCGCTCGGAAAGGTCGGAAGGACGCAGTTTCAGGATGCTGTGCCGGTCACACTCGGAAGGGAGATGGGCGCATACGCCGAGGCGTTTGCCCGGGACCGCTGGCGTATTTTCAAGTGCCGGGAGAGGATACGCACCGTCAATCTCGGCGGTACAGCCATAGGAACAGGTATTACCGCTCCGCGAAGGTACGTCTTTCGCGTGACGGACAAGCTCCGGGAACTGACCTCGCTGCCCGTGGCGCGTGCGGAAAACCTTGTGGATGCCACGCAGAACCTCGACCAGTTCGTGGAGGTATCCGGCATCCTTAAGGCGCTCGCAGCGGATCTCATAAAGATTTCCAACGACCTGCGACTCCTTGCCAGTGGGCCGAGGGCAGGGCTTGCTGAGCTGAGGCTGCCTACGAGACAGGAAGGCTCGTCGATTATGCCCGGGAAGGTCAATCCTGTCATGCCCGAGTTCGCAGCACAGGCCGGTATGGCTGTGTATGGTTTTGACGGAATGCTCTCGCACGCTGTCGCGATGGGCTCGCTTGAGTTGAATGCTTTTGTACCGCTGGTATCCTGGTCACTTCTTTCCTCGATAGACCTGCTCGCTCGTGCATGCGATGGCCTTTGCACCAGGTGTGTAGTGGGAATCGAGGCCAACGAGGAAGTGCTTTCCCGTACTTTGCGTTCAAGTACCGCCGCGGCGGTGATGCTGGTCTCCGTCCTCGGTCACGAGAAGGCCTCACAAATCGCCCGTGCAGCTGTAGAGAGGGGCCAGCCGCTTGAGCATGCGGTGCTTGAAAGCGAACTTCTCAGTAAGGAAGAATGGGAGATGCTGATACAGCCTCAGAGGCTCAACTCTCTCGGCGAGCCACCCAAACCATAGCCAGGTAACGGAAATGAAGTTCTTCCCCCTTCTTTTCAGAGTCTTTGCCGCGGTTCTTTTGGGCGTTATGCTCGTGGTATTGTTGTACTACTCTGCGGAAGGCATAGGTCTGATTTCGCACGGCAATGGCGACGGTAGGACCGGTGTGGATGTTTGGGTTCTCGAGGGCACGTTCTCGACTGAAGACCTTGCCTCACGCGATGGCTTCTCGCTTGAAGAAGGGAAGCTCTTTTTCGATGGCAAGCACGTTCGAATGACGCTTATCAAGGGCGGCGATCTGATGCGTCGAATCCAGGCCGCGGCGGCATCGGGCAATCTTCCTGATATCGCTCCCGTGCCCCGCTGGGCCGGTTCACACTTCGAACATACGACGAACGCCGAATGCTTCGGTTCAGAGCCGCTGTCCGAAAACGTCGCACGCGCACTCGGCGAGGATGGTCACGCCGCTCCCACTGCCTTCGGCCTCCCGCTGAGGATTTCGTTTCAGCCTGCGGGCGCACTGGCCAAGGGATTCGTTAAGGCTGCTCTCAACGGCGAAACAGAGCTTGAACCCGATGACGCCTGTGTGCTTGTTCAGCACTCCCTCAAGAACGGAGTGGATGTGAAGACCAACGGGTTGGATCGCCCTCATCTCGCCGCACTGATTTGCAGCGGGTCCTCGGTTATGACTCTCGATAAGTGCCTCCAAATGTTCTCCGAGCCCCTGTCCGACGTCTCCGACCGTCTTTTCGTCACTTTCTCATTGGACGCCCGGGAGGACGAGCGCGCAATTGACCTTGTGTCCGGCGGTTCGCGAATCGTGGAGTTCTTCGCATGGTGTTCGTTCGACGAGAGCACCAACCAGCTTGCTCAGGCGCTTGCAGATGCCGGATGCGACTACGGCGTGTCCGCCGGGTACAGCACCAACTGTCTCAAGCGGTTGACTTATCCCTACTACGCCCAATCCGCCAACTACCTTTCGATCTTATCATCGGTCAGGGGCGCGAAATGAGCGGAGAAGGAGAACGTCAGACAACTACGAAAGTGAGCGTACCTTTCGGGTTAGGCATATCCAACCTGTTCCGTTTCTCGTTCGGCGAGCGAATCGTGCTTTCGGTACTCCTGGTCTCCGTCACGCTGATATTCGTGTTCGCGTTAATCTCCACTCAAATCATCGCCGAGAGCGAGGTATCCAAGACCACGGCCAGGTTGAAGAGCGAGTCCTCGCGTACCACTGCCCTCATGCAGCTTTTCCTGCATCCGGCGCGCCGCATTGTGAAAATGCACGAGTCGGGGCAGGTGACCGACGAGGAACTCAAGAGCCGGGCTTCGGTGGCTTGCGACTGGATGGTCGGTTTCCAGAGAGTGAGCGCCGAAGGCATTGAAAACAGCTTCTACGTTGATGGCTTCCAGCCCTTTGCGCCCCTCGAGCCGGGCCTCATGCTGCATGAGGGGCTCGGACGCTGGTACATTATTGTTCGGGGCAGACAGCGGGAAGGCGAATGCCGCTATGTGTTCGACATAACTCCGGTCTTGAAGACCATGCAGTCCCAGATGCAAAAGTCGCTCATGCGCCTGTCGGTCAACGGACGGTTCCTCATCCACGAGAAGCCTCACATGCTTGGCGAACCTGTGGGCTTCTACATGAAAGTTGAGGACTACTTCCACCAGTCGTTCTTTCTTCCCGCGGAGGCCTATGGAACAAAGGAACCGCTCTACTACGTGCGGTCTCTTACGTCCACAGTGGGCGCGACGCAGGTCAACGCCCGCCTGTTCACCGGAGTCAGCTCGGGCGAGATCTATTCGCAAATGATGTTCATGCGTTCCACCATCGCTTCGGTTTCGCTGGTCGCATTCATTCTCGTGCTCGTGCTCGCGCTCGCGTTTTCCAGGTTCATCGTGTTCCCGCTCAAGCAGATGACGGCGCACGTGTCGAAACTCAACCGCTCCAACCTAAAGAGCCTTCCGGTTTACAGGCGCGCCTACAACGATGAGTTGAGCGATTTAAGTGCGTCCATCAGTCAGCTTGCGACCGACCTGTCCTCAGCGTTTACTAAACTCGAGGAAAGCCAGCAGACGCTGGAGTCAGTGATTGCAGAACGGACCGCGCAGTTGCGCCGGGCCCTCAATCGCATCGAGAAGACGAACAAGGACCTTCAGAGTGTGGTCGCAAGCCAGTCCGAACAGTTGATCGCGACACAGAAAAGGACCATCATCGCCACTCTCGTTCAGGGCCTTACTCATAATCTCAAAAGTCCGCTCGCGAACGTCATGGGGTATTTGCACCTTCTCAAGAAGGAAATCAGCGCGCAGGAAGATCCTGACAAGGACCAGCTCGAATGGGTAGACATGACCGTCGAGAACTGCCAGAAGCTCAACGAGATAATCGAGAGCATCCTGGAGCGTTCGCGTAACCGCGAGTCCGACAAGAAGGTGCACGTAGATGTGAACAAGATGATTAGCCGCGAGGTCGTATTCATGGAGAGCGACCTGTTCTTCAAAATGCAGATTGACAGTCAGTTGGATTTCGACACCGGTCTTCCGAGCGTTTACTGTAATTACTCCCAGTTGTCTCAGGTCGTGGAGAACATACTTCGTAACGCGCGCGAAGCCATGCAGGATACGGAACGCAAAGAGCTGAAAATACGTACATATACCCGAACCCCCTATGTAGTGATGGAGTTTTCCGATACCGGAAAGGGCATGACCGAGGACGAGAAGAGACGGGTTTTCGAACGCTACTTCACCACCAAGGCAGACCAGCCCGGAATCGGCGGAACGGGACTCGGACTCACTATCTCGCGGGACTTCATGGACGAGATGGGGGGCAAGATCGAGTTTGAAACAGAGGCAGGGAAGGGCACCACGGTAAGGGTGTCCATTCCGTTCGCTGAAGGAGAGGACAATGCTGACAAGGCAGACTAAGAAGCTGCTTATGCTTTCGCTGATAGCGTTCAATATCGCGCTCGCACTCGCCTGTGGCGGGGGAGGCGGCGGTGGCGGCGGTGATACATCCACTCCGCCCCCGACTACCGCTTCCACGCAGACTCCGTCGCCGACTGTCTCGCCGACTCCGACACCCTCTCCCACTCCAACTCCCCCTCCGGGTGGCTTCTACGTTGAGAGCATCGAACCCGCTGACGGACAGCAGGATGTAGCTCTTTTCTCACAGGTTACCATCACGTTCAATTCGTCCGCGGATACCGCCAGCGTGGAGAACGCGTTTTCTGTTGCCGGGCCGCTCGGTGAAGTTGATGGCGGCTTCCTGTGGCAGAGCAACGACACCGTTGGCGTGTTCGTACCGTTCGGAGCGTGGGAACAGAGCACGACATACGACATCACGATACAGGATTCGGCTTCAAACGCCGCGGGAACCGATAGCCTCTCCGATGATTTCACGTCCTTCTTCACCACGGGCGACGGGCAGAACGAGAACTCACCGAAGGTCGTTTCATCCGTGCCGGAGAACAACCTCGAAACGGTTCCGATCACGCAAATATTCAGTGTTGAGTTCGACCGCGAGATGAATACTTCTTCTGTCGAATCCGCCTTCTCTTTAGTGCCGGTCAATGATGCCGGCAGCCCTGTAGCCGGTTCGTTTTCATGGTCGGATGGAGACACGCTACTCACCTTCACCCCCGACTCCGACCTCGCCTATGCTACCACGTACAGTTTGTCGGTAGGGACTGCAGCGGAATCTTCCGCGGGCGAAACGCTTGCGAACACGTTCTTTCGACTCTTCTCATCCGAAGGCGACCCCACGGCTCCCCCGGAGGTGACCTTCAGCTTCCCTACCGACGGCGCAACGCTGATTCCTACTGATATTGGCGTAATCCTGCGCTTTTCGGTAGATATGGACAATGCGAAAACGCAGGGCGCTTTCTCACTCATCGGGCCTTCAGGCGCCGTGAACGGGCTTGCGGTGTGGACAGACGATACCACAATGGTCTTCAATCCGAACGCGAACCTCCTTCCCGATACTCAGTACACGTTCACACTTACAACCAACGCGGAGTCCGCGGCAGGTATCTCGCTCGAAGAGGAATTTTCGGCAACGTTCACAACCGGCCAAAGCAGCGCGTTCAATCAGCCGGTGGCCGCGCTCGGAGGACTGGAGACCAGCGTCCTCGACAGCTCTCCTTACGGTTCACTGTGGCATATCACCGGCTCTGAGGCCAACCAGATAGATTCCGGCGACTACGAGGTAACGGATTCGAAGTGGGCCTCGACGGGGCAGCACCTCGCCTACAGGCGTTACACCGCTATCAGCGGAAACGACCCCTCGGAATGGGACCTGTACCTCTGGAACGGGACGGATTCGGCCAAATTGAACGCAGCAGACAGTTCCGCGGAGCTGTACGCCTGGAATCCCTCCGGCGCCAGACTTGCGTACATGGAGCTGCTCAGGGGCCAGTGGAGGCTCGTCATTCAGCGAATGGATTCCGGTGGAAGCGCTGTTGTCGGAACCTTCGACGACAGGCCTTCCGACCTGTTCTGGACCGACGACACGCACGTTCTGTGGGTTATTTCGGGTTCTCTTTTCCGAACCGACGTCACCGGTTCCGGTTACGCCTCGCTTACCGGCAACATCTCCGGTGATGTTCGTATCTCGCCTTCCCGCACGAGGCTCGCCTTTATCTCACCGTCAGGCAACCTGAACATCTACGACCTGACGACTGATACTCTTGCCAGTACGTCTGCAAGGCCGCTTATGGGCTACTTCGGCTTCTGCACGGACGACTGGGTCGCATATTCGCTCGTCGAAGGATTCCTGCCCCCCTTGTGGCAGGTCAAGCGCGTGAAATGGGACAACTCCGTCACGGAGACTGTCGTTGCCGATATAAGCGCGTTCGACGCGAAGATATTGCCCCATTCCTGTTCGCCGGACGGCGCGAGCCTCGTGTATTTCACGGTCGCCACAACGCTCGATGAAACCTACCGTGCGCGTATCGTGGATACAACCACGGGTACAGAGACCGCAAACGTCCTGCTCGACGCCATCGGCGCGACGGACCCGTTCTGGCTTGACGATTCATCTGCGGTAATCGTCTCCAGCCCCGATACCCGCTCGTTTCTCGTCAACGCCGACACCGGTACCACCGACAAGACCTTCTTTTTCGATTCTAGTTGGTGTGACATCACGGAGAACGCGTTCGGTGTGAAATACCTCGTCGCAGGCTCGGTGCTATATACCTATGCCTTCGGAAACTGGCAGGAAGCGGGCATTTTCGGGCTGACGAACGTGAGAGTGGAATTCAGCAAAGGGCGAGTGACGAACAGTCCGCGCTGAGAACGCACGAAACATTTTCCAGGGCCGTCATCTCAGGGGGTGGCGGCCGCTTTTTTGTCGTCGGCGACGCTCTTGTCCTTGCCGAATACCAGCTTGCGTCGCATTCCCACATTGATGACAAGCGCAATCATTATCGAAAAGGCCATCAGCGAAGAGCCTCCTGCCGAGACGAACGGCAATGGCACGCCGGTAAATGGAATAAGGTCGAGATTTCCACCGGTATGTATAAGCATCTGCGCCGCGATGGCCGCGAAGGCCCCCGCGACGAGCATTCTGCCGAAGGGATCCCTCACAGACACGAGCATCAAATAAAGCGCGTAGAAAAGCAATGCGTAAAGAAGCAGTACGGCTACTGTGCCAAGAAAGCCGAACTGTTCGCCGATGACGGCAAAGACGTAATCGGTGGAAGCGTAACGGAGGAAAACGAGATGAGGCTCGGTGTCCTCTTCGAGTGGGTCGTATCCGGTCAGTCCGCCCGCTCCGATGGCGATGCGTGCTTGTTCGAGATGCAGGTTGACGCTCTTTTTGTACATGCCGGGATTGATGAAGGCATGAATGCGCTTCTTCTGGTGTTCTTCCAGCATCATATACATGAGCGGTGACAGCAAAAGCGTGATGAGCAGAAGGTAAAGCATGTGCTTGACCTTCACTCCCGCGACGAGCATGACCACCACGAAGACCGGCAGGAAGATCAGCGCCGTACCGAGGTCCGGTTGAACAATGACGAGTGAGAACGGAAGAAGAGTGAGCAGCAGTGGGGGGACGAGGCCCGGCATGCTTTTGTAAAAATCCCTGAACGGTAGGTAGGCCGCAAGAAGCACGATCAGTGCCACCTTGGCGAACTCGGAAGGCTGCAATGACATTCCTCCGAACAGAAACCACGAGTGCGCACCGTTGATGGGCGGAGTGAACAGTACTAATACGAGCGACAGGATCGAAAGTCCATATATGAAGAGCGCGTACCGGGTGATAAGTCGGTAGTCAATAGATACGAAAAGCAGGAAAGCCACCGCGGAGAATGCCATCCACTTGACCTGCGATGCGGCCTGTTCGAGCCCGTGAATGCGGTAGATTACCAACACCGATGTCGCCATAAGTGCGACAACGGGGAATATCACGGCCCAGTTGATATCAGACAGTCTGAACTTGGCTTTCATAAGGTTTTTTACAAGTGTAGCGAATTTGCGCGCCGGCGCACTCCGGCGGTCGAATAAGGCACTTGTGAACAGTTGACCATTCTCAAACTTTCATACAATACTTCGGGTCACTTCGGCCCGCCGTCCCTTGAGCATCGCAGGGACATATTGAATCACCCACCTTCTTCCAGCCTGGAGGAGAAATGCTCGTATTCGACGAACGGATGAAGCTGTCCTGGGACGAGTTCCATTCGCTATCCCTTCAGCAGCGTGCAGAAAGTTTCCGAATGGAAGGAAAAGTCTATCACACGATATTCTCACAGCAGTTCAGCAGACATGACCTTGAACAGCTAAGCCGACTTGCTACAAAGATTCGACGCATTGCCAAGAGCAAGGCGGGAATGGCATTCCTGCAGTCGCTTCTGCCGCACAAGCGCGCCATGCTCTATTTTCAGCAGCCCAGCACAAGGACTTTTCTTTCCTTCCACGCAGCCTGCCCGATTCTCGGCATGAAGTCCAGTGAGGTGCGCGAGGCCCGCACGTCGAGCGAAATCAAGGGTGAGACCCCGGAAGACTCCGTACGCACGTTCTCATCCTTCTTCGACGTTATCATTATGCGCCACCCGGAAGCCGGGTTCGCCGAGAAAATCGCCTGGCTGCTTTCAAACACCGAAAGGCCTGTGCCGGTCATAAACGCCGGTTCAGGGAAGGACCAGCATCCCACTCAGGCCCTGCTTGATGTTTACACGCTCTTCCGTTCCTTCGAGGACCGTATGGGCATCGACGGCAAATCGTTGGCCTTCTGCGGCGACCTCAAGCGAGGAAGGACGGTGCGTTCGCTCGCACAACTCCTCACCAACTTCGAAGACATAGAGATGTACTTCGTGGCTCCGCCCGAACTGCAGATCGAGTCCGACATAACCGATATTCTCGACGAGCGCGGAGTCAAGTGGCAAAAGGCCGACAAGCTCGAGGACGTGGTTCCCTTGATCGACGCTGTGTACATGACACGCCTGCAGGACGAATGGGACGACAAGGGAGAGAGCAGGAACATAGACTTCGCGGACTTTAACTTCTCCAAAAAACTCCTGAAGCAACTGAAACCGAGTGCCGTGATAATGCATCCTTTGCCGCGACGGAACGAGATTCCCGATGAGATAGACAATGACCCCCGCGCTGTTTACTGGCGACAGGTTCGCAATGGGATGTGGATCAGGGCGGCGCTTTTCGCGACAATCTTCAGACGCGACGATGTCATCTCGGATTACTACGAGACCAACAACGGATAGGCAATGAGCAAGAAGATAGTTGTCGCTCTCGGCGGGAACGCCCTCATCAAGCCCGGCGAGAGGCCAACGGTTTACACCCAGTTTTGCAACACCCGACAGGCACTCGCTCCGATTGCAGGACTCATCTGCAAGGGCCACCGAATCGTGATGACTCACGGCAACGGTCCGCAGGTGGGCAACATCCTAATCCGCTCCGAACGCTCCGCCGGTTATGCCTACGAGCTTCCACTGGGAGTGTGCGTTGCGCAGTCACAGGGCGAGATGGGCTACATGATCTCGCAGGAGATGAAGAACTCCCTTCGCAGGTGCAAAGCGAAAGACCGCAACGTGGTGGCGATGGTTACACAGGTCCTCGTTGACCCGGATGACCCCGCGATGTCCAATCCTACCAAGCCGGTCGGCCCGTTCTTCGACTCGGACAGGGCCGAGGAACTGAAGAAGGAAGGAGTCGCGGTCACGGAGGACGCGGGGCGCGGCTTTCGGCGTGTTGTGCCCTCTCCTATTCCCTATAGGATTCTCGAAAGCGACTCCGTGAAAAGGTTGTACGAGCAAGGGCTCGTTGTCATCGCGGTTGGCGGAGGCGGTTGCCCTGTCTATATGCGAGACAATGAAGTGATAGACGGAGTGGATGCGGTCATTGACAAGGACCTCGCATCGAAGGTTCTTGCGCTTGAGATCGGTGCTGAAGTCCTCGTCATTTCCACCGCCGTCGAGCATGTGTATCTCAATTTCAACAAGCCCGGCCAAAAGGCCGTTAATCGGGCGACCGTGACCGAGATGAAGCAATGGCTACGTGAAGGCCACTTCGCCGCGGGCAGCATGAAGCCGAAGATACAGGCCGCCGTCGAGTTCCTCGAAGGAGGAGGCGAAGAGGTCATAATCACCACTCCGGAACTGGTAGAGAAGGCCGTTGACGGCGATGCCGGCACACACATCGTCAGGCAGTAGTAAACTTAAGACAATACATCTGTTCGGAGGAACTATGAAGCATCTCGTTACGCTTGCTGACTGGTCCACCCAGGATATCAGGGAAGTGCTCGAACTTGCCATGAAGGTCAAGGCGAACCCGGCCACCTACGGCTCCGCTTGTCTTCGCCGGACCATGCTCATGATTTTCGAAAAGCCGTCTCTCAGAACACGTATCTCGTTCGAGACGGGCATGACGCAGCTCGGCGGCCACGGAATCTACTACAACACCGCTAACTCACCCATGGGATCCGGCAAGGAGTCGCTGCACGACACGATCGTCACGGCCAGCAGGTTCGTGGACATCGTCATGGCGAGGCTGTTCGAGCATGAGAACATCGAGAAGATGGCCGAGTTCTCAACCGTTCCGGTCATAAACGCGCTAACCAATTACGCTCATCCCTGCCAGATACTCGGTGACCTCCAGACCATCATGGAGAAGAAGGGCGACCTTTCAAAACTCAAGCTCGCTTACGTGGGCGACAGCAACAACAACGTCACCCACTCGCTGCTGTTCGGCTGCACAAAGGTCGGCATGAGCATATCCGTCGGCTGTCCCGAAGGGGAGGAATACGAGCCCCGGGCGGAAGTGCTCGAGAAGGCCAACGCCTTTGCTGAAGAGACCGGTTGCGTGGTCGAGGTGCACAACGACGCTGCCGAGGCGGTAAAGGGAGCGGACGTGGTTTACACCGACTCCTGGATGAGCTACCATATTGACAAGGACAAACAGGAGCGTCGCGTGGCGGACCTCATGCCGTTCCAGGTGAACTCGGAACTCACGGGCAGGGCCAATGACGGAGCCATCTTCATGAACTGTCTTCCTGCGCTTCGCGGCTATGAGCAGACCGCCGAGGTCATTGACGGTCCGCAGTCAGTGGTGTTCGACGAGGCCGAAAACCGCCTTCACGCCCAGAAAGCCGTCGTGTTGAGGCTTCTCGGCAAGGCCTGATATTACTATGAAAACGGGTGCGTGGCGGAATTGGCAGACGCGCAGGATTTAGGATCCTGTGGCCACAGGCCGTGTGGGTTCGAGTCCCACCGCGCCCACCATCACCTGCAAGAAAAAGGGCGAGACTTCCGTCTCGCCCTTGTCTTTGTATATGTATGTACGCTTAACTGTCGTTCGCGGACTCTTCGGCTTCTGCGTCATCTCCCCCTTCGGTCTTTTGGGGCTCCCTCTCTTCTTCCGAGCGGGTATCTACGGGCTCGGTGGCCTTTCCCATCAGGAGGGAGAACTCGCGAGACAGGTTTTTCAAAAAGTCCACGTTCGGTGAAGAGTCCTTCGAGGCCGCGACAACCGTCAATCGCAGCATCATGCCCACGAACGCGGCAAGGCAAGCTCCTATGAACGCGCCGCCCAACTGGGGAAAGCCGATGAAAGTTGCGAAGTAGCTGGAAAAGAAAAGACGGTTGATCGCAATGCCAACCGTGTAGCCTGCCAGCGCTCCGGTGAGCAGCATGAAAACGAACAGAGCCGTTGCTGTGCTGGCGAGCAATGACCTCAGTTTATCAAGTTGCGCCTCTTTCTCGTCGGTCAATGTTACTCTCCGTTCACTTTCCGTTTGCGAATTCATTAGAAAGTTGCAAAAGCGAAACCGCCTTGCCTTGGATGGACTCGGTATCGTTAAGTTCGTCAACGAGCTGCTCGGGAATTCCATCGCGTCCGTAGAAGGCGCCGGCAATCTGTCCGTAAACTGCGCCCGTCGTGTCCGTATCGCCACCGAGCGCAACAAGCTTCTTCAAGCCCTCGAAGAACCCGCTTGAATTCCAGAATGCCCAGAACGCTGCCTCCAGCGTCTGGACGACGTAAGCGGTCGTTGATATCGTTTCCGAAGAGGTGGTCTTGTAAGAGCCGTTGATGATAGGAATAACCTCGTTGTGCACCTCGCGTTCGAACGCCCTTTGAAGCGAGTTCAGGACCTGGGCTTTCGAAGAGCCTCCGAGCAATGACGCGAGGGTGTAGCCGAGGATGCGGCAGCAGTCGAGTGCCTGTTGCGCCTGGTGTGTGACGCGGCTGCTCTTTTCCGACATCTCTGCGGAGAGTAAAGGGTCATGTGCATAGACCATCGGGACAGGGGCGAGCCTCATGATGGAGCCGTTGCCTGCACTGTTGTATTCATCGGGGCCGCTTTCGGCTTTGCCCGTTTCCTCGAAGGACTCGATCGCCTTTCTGCATGTTCCGCCAATGCCGAAAGCTACTTCGCGGGAGCTTTTATATCCCTCCCTGTGCCAGCGGAGAAATCGTTCGGCAACATCGTTCAGGTCGAGAGCTTTTTTGGATAGCAGGCTGTCAGCAAGACACAGGGCGAGCGAGGTGTCGTCTGTCCACTCGCCGGGGTTGGAATCGTGAAAACCGCCTTTTTCGAAGCGGTCGGGCGGCTCGAACGACCCGTTCCACGTACCTTCGAACGGAGCACCGTAGGCATCACCGACCGCGAGCCCGAGCAGGCATCCGATATATCTGTCCCTGTCGTTCATTCGCCCATCACCTTTATCAGCAATCTCTTCGGACGCTGACCGTCGAACTCTGCGTAATAAACCTGCTGCCAGGGGCCGAAGTCCAGCTTTCCGTCGGTGACGGGTACGATGACCTGGTGATGTACGATAAGGTTTTTAAGGTGGGCGTCGCCGTTGTCCTCGCCCGTTCTGTGGTGGCGGTAATCTCCGTACGGCGCGAGCCTTTCCAGCCACTCGTCAATGTCCGCTATCAGGCCCGATTCCGCATCGTTGACGTAAACTCCCGCGGTGATGTGCATCGCGCTGACAAGAATCATGCCTTCCCGGATGCCGCTCTTTTTGAGGGCCTGGCGCACTTTATCTGTTATGTTGATGTAATCGCGCCGTTTGGACGTGTTGAAGGTGTGGTACTCGGTGTGGAACTGCATTGATATCCTCCTGTCTGCGTTCTGTCTTCGGCCACTCCCTGCACAGGGCCGTGCATGCGAAAAGCGAGTACGATTTTCTGCCATACCATTAGCAGGAGATGACAGCTTCGAATGAATCATATCACCATAAAAAGAATTGTGGTCGGAGATTTGCAGTCGAACTGCTTCGTTTTAGTCGGAGAGGACGACTGCGCGGTGGTTGACCCGGGCGGACGCGCACAAGGTCATCGAAGAGACGGAGCAGACCGGCAAGCCCCTCGCGCACATCCTGCTCACCCATGGTCACTACGACCACATCGGAGCCGTCAAAGCCGTTCGTGAGAAGTTCGAACAGGCGAAGCTCTGCGCTCATGAAGACGAAGTTCCGATGCTCGCGAACTCTACTCAGAACATGTCGTGGTTCTTCAACGAGAATGTCAGCATCCCGGCAGTGGATGTCGCATTAAAGGACGGCGACGTGATAACTGTCTGCGGTTGCGAGGTCGAGGTGCTTCATGTTCCCGGCCACAGCCCCGGCAGCGTTTGTTACCGGTTCATTTTGGACGACACGCCCGACGAGGTATTCGCCGGTGACGTGTTGTTTGCAGGTTCGGTAGGACGCACGGATTTCCCCGGCGGCTCGTTCGAGCGGCTCATATCCGGCATCCGCACAAAGCTTCTCTCTCTGCCCGATGACACCGTGCTTCACACAGGGCATGGCGAGTCAACGACCGTTGGCAAAGAGAAGCGCACAAACCCCTTCCTCGAAGATGCATAGCGCTGTTCTCGCTGAACATCTGCCGACGTTCAAAAGGGCGGGACTGTTCGTTTCAGGCGGTGTGGATTCCATCGCGCTTCTCTGGTTGTTCACCGAACTGTTCGAAGCGCAACGAATAGTCGCATTGCATGCGGATACCCCACTTGCCGAAGGTTGGGAACTCGACGAATGCCGGCGGGTCTGCGAAAAGCTCGGAGTTGACCTGCGAGTGATAAGAGTTGACACTTTTTCGATAAGCGAAGTAAAACTGAACGGACGCACGCGCTGCTATGCATGCAAGAGTGCGATGGCGGACGCGCTGCTGTCCGCTGGTTCCGCCGAAGGCGCGGATACCTTTTTCGATGCCACCACCGCACAGGAAATCGAGCAAGAACGCCCCGGAATGCGGGCGCTCGCTGAAAGAGGAATATACTCTCCCTTTACGAAGTTCGATATATCCCGAAACGAGCTTCATGAATACGCTAATATGGCAGGGCTTGACCCTTCAGTACGCTCGGGCTCGTGCATGGCAACCCGTTTCCCACTCGGAATGCCGCTGAGCACCGAACAAATGGAGCGGTTGAGGCTCGTGGAAGAGAAATTGCGCGCGGTGGGCTTTCCTCTCGTTCGTGCGAGATTGCAGGGCGACCGGAAAACCGTACTCGTGCAGGCGGATAGAGACGCACACCAACGGCTTTCGGAGAACCTTCCGTTTCTGCGCGAGCTTGCCGATTCTTCGGGATACTCGATACACCTTCACGAAAGGCCCTATTCGGGCATACAGTAAGGAGAGCAACATGGACGTGAAAGAAGCGCTTTCTATAGTCAAGGGCGAGGATGCCGCGGAGAGGACCGAACAGGCTGCTGCCATTAAGGACCGTTACCGCAGCAAGGTCGCCTCGGCCTGCTCCATATATAACGCCAAGAGCGGTTCATGCCCTGAGAACTGCAAGTTCTGCGCACAGTCAGCGCACTACGGCTCTAATTGCGATTCCTACCCTTTCGTGGGCAAGGAGAAGATTCTCGCCGCCGCGAAAAGGGCGGTGGACATCGGCGCGAGCCGCTTCAGCATAATTACAAGCGGCTACGGTATTTCGAGCCAAAAGGAGATGGACGAAATCTGCCAGTGCGTGGAGTACGTCAAGTCGTGGGGCGACATACGGGTCTGCGCCTCGTTGGGCGTGATGAGTAAAGAGCAGCTCGAGCAGTTGCGCAATGCGGGACTCGACCGTTATCACCACAATCTTGAAGCGAGCCGCTCCTATTACGGGGAGGTCTGCACCACTCGCTCTTACGAAGAGAACTACGACACCGCGAAGTACGCGAAAGAAGTCGGGCTGGAGATATGTTGCGGCGGCATCTTCGGCATGGGCGAATCCATGCTGCAACGCGCCGAACTCGTGTGCGAGATCGCTTCCCTTGAACCTTCCGGTGTTCCCTGCAACTTCCTGTGTCCCATTCCCAACACACCGCTGGGACATCTCGAGATGATTACCACCAATGAAGGTCTCGCCGTCATCCGCGCCCTGCGCATCGCGCTGCCGGAAAGCGAGATATTCGTATGTGGCGGCAGGGAAGGCGTTTTCAAAGACCGACAGGACGAGATCTTCGCCAACGGTGCCGACGGCTTCATGACCGGCGATTACCTCACCACCAAGGGCGACCCGGTGGAGAAGGACAAGCTGATGCTGCGCCGACTCGGATTCAGACTCGAAAGCGAGCTCGAACAGGCATGACCGTTGCTATCGCTCTCAGCGGAGGAGTGGACTCGAGCGTCGCTCTTCTGTACCTTCTCAATTTCGGAGTTGACCTCAAGGCCTTCACTCTGCTTCTCGGTACCGGTGCCGGAGATGAAAAGGACGCCGAAGATGCAGCGAAGGTGTGCAAACAGCTCGGAGTCGAACACAATGTCGTGGATGCGAGCGAAGAGTTCGAAGAACTCGTCGTGGACGACTTCGTGCGCGAGTATCGAATGGGCAGGACACCCAATCCCTGCGTTCGCTGCAACGAGCGAATAAAATTCGGCTTACTCCGCCACTACGCTGAACAGGCAGGCTGCGACGACCTTGCCACTGGTCACTATGCACGCATCATAAAGGACGACGGTTTCGGTCTCTACCGTGCATCGGACCATTCCAAAGACCAGTCATATGCGCTTTATCGCCTCAATCGAGAACAGTTGTCCCACACACTGTTTCCGCTCGGCGATGTCTCCAAGGACCAGGTCCGAAGGAGCGCGGAAAGGGCGGGGCTCGTCACGAGCCGTCGTTCGGAAAGCCAGGATATATGCTTCGTTGACGAAGATTACACGGAGTTTCTCGCAGAGTATGGCCTGAAGCTCGAGCCCGGCGAAATGGTGAATGTGCGGGGCGAAGTTATTGGCGAACACCGCGGAATACACTGTTATACTATTGGGCAGAGGCGCAACCTCGGTCTGCCGGGCGGCACGGAGCCTCTTTACGTCATCGGCATAGACGTTTCGGCCAACCGTGTCTTAGTCGGGCCGAAAAGCCTGCTGCTCTGTCGTGCATTCGACGTCGGGCAGCTCAACTGGCTTGTAGAACCTCCTCGACATGGCTCGCTGGATTGCCTTGTAAAGGTTCGATACAGAAGCCCGATGCTCGAATGCAGGGTGTTCACCGAAGGCAACGTCGCGCAGGTTCGCATGCACGAGCCTCATGAGGCGGTAACTCCCGGTCAGTCCGCCGTTTTTTACAGCGGCGACCGAGTTTTGGGCGGCGGCATTATCTCAACTGTTATGACGGGCGGAACAGAATGAAGTCCACTATCGCGGACAAAATCATCGAACTCAAGAACAAACACAACGCGGTGATACTCGCGCACTACTACCAGTACGGCGAGATTCAGGACATCGCGGACATCGTCGGCGACTCGCTCGCTCTTGCGCGTGAGGCAGCAACTGTCGAGGCGGACGTTATCGTATTTTGCGGCGTTCACTTTATGGCCGAGACCGCTGCGATACTGAACCCCGACCGGAAGGTCATTCTGCCCGATATTCACAGCGGCTGTCCCATGGCCGACATGTGCGACGCACGTGAACTGAGGCTCGCTAAACAGAAATTCCCCGATGCCAAAGTCGTGAGCTACGTGAACTCGTCGGCGGAGGTGAAGGCCGAAAGCGACCTGTGCTGCACCTCCGGAAACTCGGTGAAGGTGCTCTCGTCAATTTCCTCTGATACCCCTTACATCTTTGTTCCCGACAGATGGCTCGGTGAATGGGCTTCGCGCAAGCTTGGACGCGATAACCTGTTTCTGATAGACCTTAACGGGGTGGTCGAGGACATGGGCGGCCACGGAACCCCCGCTTACCTGTGGAACGGCTACTGTCCGGTACATCACCAGATACTCAGAATGTTCATCACGCAGAAGGCCCAGGAGTATCCCGACGCCGAGATATGCGTACATCCCGAATGTCAGGCCGATGTGATCGAGGCCGTGGATTTCGTGGGTTCCACCGCACAGATTATCAAACGGGTCGGCGAAAGTTCCTCGAAGAAGTTTATCATAGGCACCGAGCCCGGTATAATCTACGCGCTGAAGAAGAAGTATCCCGACAAGGAGTTCATCGCGGCGAGCGACGTGAGCATATGCCACGACATGAAGCTCATAACACCTCAAAAGCTTCTTTGGGCGCTGGAGTCGCTCGAACCGGTCGTGACCGTGGAAAGCGAAATCGCCGACCGTGCGAGGGTCGCCATCGAGAGGATGCTGGAGCTTAGCTGAATTACTTTATGGGGATGCGGACTTCGGTAATCCACTTGGATGGCAGACCGGGGTCGTTCGGGCCGGGCCCGCGGATGTAAACCTCGCGGAAAAGCCCCTTGGATTCCAGCCCTTCGGAATTCATCCACTTCAGAAGCCTGGCGTAAGAGTCGTTGATTTGCGTGTAAGAACCCCTGTGGAGGGTGCATGCGGCTCGGGTGGAATCAAGCTCAAGCCTCTTGCCCTTGCCGGAACCGATCGTGTCGTCTGCCACCGGTATTCCCACGTAGTACATGAGCTTGTTCTGGTCATCTTTTCGCTCGAAGCGCGTCGGCGTGGTGAAGAATATCGCGGTATTGGGACCGTGAATCTCGGTCTGCGTTATCACAAACCACTGGAACAACTCGCCAAAGTTGCTCGACAGGTTGGCCATTGTATCGAAGCAGCGGAACACGATCAGCGTTTGTTTGGGAAAGCTCTTGATCGTGCATCCGGAGTATTCTTCGATTTCAGAAGGCTCGGCGATTTTCGGAGATTCCTTCTCGCCTTTGTCACAGCCCGCTGTAAAGAAGCCGAGAAGCATGGTGAGAACCGCGAACGCTAAAACGACATGGTTTTTCATGAGTACACCTCTTTAGGTATTATACTTTCAGAAATAATTTCGCAAGCCAACGGCAAATTCTCGTCTTCGGGTTTGACTCTCGCAAAACAGTGATTTTTGAGGGCCTGCCCCGATAATGGAGACCTTGTGCCAGTCCCAGCTTATCTATACGAAAGGGAGAACAGAAGAACATGAAGGATATCCCCTCCAGTCTCGAACAGCTTGCCGTCAACACCATTCGTTTTCTCTCAATTGACCAGGTCGAAGCAGCGGGATCCGGACACCCGGGCCTTCCGATGGGTTGTGCGGACATCGCCCACGTCCTTTTTTCAAAGCACCTGCGATACAATCCGGACGACCCGGAATGGCACGGTCGCGACAGGTTCGTACTCTCCGCTGGCCACGGCTCCGCGCTCCTTTACTCCATGCTTCACATCGCGGGTTACGAATTGCCGCTGCAGGAGCTAAAGAACTTCCGACAGTGGGGCAGCATGACCCCGGGACATCCGGAGTACGGTCACACTCCCGGCGTCGAGACCACGACAGGCCCCCTCGGGCAGGGATTCGCCAATGGCGTAGGAATGGCCATTGCGGCCAAAGCCCTTTCCGCACGGTTCGCAACGGAAGAATTCGACCCATTCGACTACAATATCTACGCGCTTGTCTCCGATGGTGACCTTATGGAGGGTATTTCCAGCGAGGCGGGTTCAATAGCAGGTCACCTCGCTCTCGACAACATCATCTACATCTACGACAGCAACGAAATATCCATTGAAGGCTCGACCGAGCTTGCGTTTACAGAGGACCGTGCAAAGAGATTCGAGTCCTTCGGGTGGGCAGTCAGGGAGATAGACGGACACAACCGCAAACAGATAGATGAGGCGCTCTGCTGGGCGAAGGAACAGAGTGTTCCCGTGCTGATAATCGCAAAAACGCGCATAGGTTACGGCTCACCCAGCTACGAGGGCGACGCAGAGTGCCACGGCAAGGCACTCGGAGCAGAGGAACGAGCGGCCACCGCCAAGACTCTCAAGTGGCCTCATGAACCTTTTCATGTTCCGCAGGAGGTGCGCGACCTCTATTCCGAGCGCGCGAAGGAGCTTTTGGGCCAATGCGAGAAGTGGGAGAATGACTTCGTGGCACTTCTCGAAAAACACCCCGAGATTGACCAGTTATGGGTGAGATTCTCCGCGCAAAAACTTCCTTACGACCTTGAAGAGCAGCTTCTCTCAACAGCGGCGGGATACTGAACAATGCCGCCACACGCAAGGCGTCAGGTGTCGTGCTTCAAAAGCTCGCGCAGCTCATGCCTAACCTGATGGGCGGTTCCGCGGACCTGTCGCCTTCCAACAAGAGCATCATCAACGGTTCTCCCAGCTTCCTCGCCGGGCAGTACGATGGTCGCAACATGCACTTCGGTGTGCGCGAGCACGCAATGGCCTCGATAATGAACGGTATGGTTCTTTCGGGACTGTTAAGGCCCTACGCTGCGACGTTCCTCATATTCACGGATTACATGCGAAATCCAATGAGGCTCGCGGCTTTGATGGGTATTCCTGCTGTTTACGTGCTCACTCACGACAGCATCTACGTCGGTGAGGACGGGCCCACCCACCAGCCGGTTGAGCGGGTGGCATCTCTTCGTGCTGATACCTAACACGCTCGTGCTGCGTCCCGCCGATGCGCGCGAGACCGCCCTTTGCTGGGCACTGGCGGTTCGCCGTAGCGACGGACCGACCTGTCTGGTCCTCACCCGTCAGGGACTTGACACTCTCAGCACTGAGGAGCATCCCGAACTCGCGGTTGACATGGGCGCGTACCTGCTGAGGAAGCCCGAGAGGCGCGATGTAACGCTCGTTGCATCGGGCTCCGAGGTGAACCTCGCGCTCGACAGCGCCAAGGCGCTTGAACAGAAGGGAGTTCACGCCGCGGTAGTGAGCATGCCATCGTTGGAGCTTTTCTTCGACCAAGAGCGCGAGTACATCAGGGAGGTGCTTGGCGAGGCTCCAAAGGTCATAATCGAGGCGGGTACGTCTTTCGGGCTTCACAAGCTCGACTCCTGTGCGCTGTGCATAACACAGAACCGTTTCGGAGCTTCTGCTCCCGGCGGCGTGAACGGTAAGAAATTCGGCTTCACAGTTGAAAACGTCGTAGAACGCGTAATGGACCACATCGAGAAATGACATAATGCACCGTGAACGCGGTGTAAACGGAGATATGGACATGAAGATAGGAATGATCGGTCTGGGCGGAATGGGCGTGAACATGGTTCGTAGCAGACTCCTGCAGGACGGCCACCGAGGTAGTCGCGAACACCCGTTCGGATTCCAAGGTGGATAAGGCCGCAGAGGAGGGAGCCATCCCCTGCTACGACTCCGCCAGGATGCCACAGGTGCTCGAAGGGCGCAAGGTGGTGTGGATTATGGTGCCCGCTGGCAAGCCCGTTGACGACGTGGTGGGGCAGGACCTGCCAGGCATGAAGCAGGGGGATATCATCATAAACAGCAGAAACAGCAACTTCCGCGACAGCAAGCGCCGTGGAAATGAACTCGCCGCAAAAGGCATTGACTATCTCGATGTCGGTACCAGTGGAGGTGTCTGGGGACTCGAAGTCGGATACTGCCTCATGATAGGCGGGCCGAAGGGTGCCTACCAGTTCGCGGAGCCGGTTTTCGAGACACTCGCGCCCAAGGAAGGCTACCTGTACTGCGGGCCTTCCGGCTCGGGGCACTTCGTGAAGATGGTTCACAACGGCATAGAATACGGCATGCTCCAGGCCTACGCCGAGGGTTTCGAGATACTCGAACACTCGGAATACGACCTCGATTTCGAGGCCATTTCACACCTTTGGAACCAGGGCAGCGTTGTCCGCTCGTGGCTTCTGGAACTTGCCGAGAGCATGTTTGGCGAGGATCCGAAACTCGACGACCTTAAAGGCTATGTCAACGATTCCGGCGAAGGACGCTGGACCGTAATTGAATCTATCACGGAAAGCGTTCCCGCCCCTGTTATCGCTTTGTCTTTGATGATGCGCTTCCGCTCGCGCCAGGATGACACGTTCTCTGGCAAGGTGATTGCAGGCCTGCGCAATCAGTTCGGTGGCCACGCGGTTAAGAAGGACGAATAACACGCTACATTTGACTGATTTGCGGAGGGGGCCATGCCTACGACCATATCCGATGCACTGAAGAACAGGGAGCCTGATAGTTTCGTCTTTGTAATCTTCGGTGCAAGTGGAGACCTGACGGCCCGTAAGCTCATGCCGGCCCTGTTTGTGCTGTTCAAGCTCGGATACCTGCATGCGAACTTCAAGATTCTGGGCGCATCCCGCAGGGAATGGACCCGCGAACAGTTTGCGGAAAAGGTAGAAAACAGTCTGATCAAGTTCGCGCGCGTATCCACCGGCGACATGGAGCATCTGGGCGCGTTTATTTCGAACGTGGACTTTGTAAGAGCCGACCCCGCCTCTCGGGACGGCTTCCGGAATCTGAAACAGAAGCTCGAAGCCGACCAATGCCCCAAGAACCGCGTCTTTTATCTTTCTACTCCACCGGACAACTTCGGCCCCATCTCCACAAAGCTCGGGAAGGAAGGCCTCGTAGCGCCATCAGGCTCCGATGAACCCTGGACACGTTTAATCGTCGAAAAGCCCTTCGGTACAGACCTCGATTCCGCCCGAAACCTAAATACTACTCTCCGAGCGGTCTTACACGAGAAGCAGATATACCGCATAGACCATTACCTGGGTAAGGAGACTGTCCAGAACATACTGGTCTTCCGCTTCGCAAACGCCATATTCGAGCCACTATGGAACAACCAGTTCGTTGACCACGTGCAGATTACCGTTGGCGAGAGCGTCAGGGTAGGTCTTCGAGGCGGTTACTACGACCACTCCGGCGCCCTGAGAGACATGGTGCAGAACCGCCCTGTTGCAGGTCATGTCACCGCGCTGATAGCGATGGAGCCTCCGTCCACCTTCGACGCGGATTCGGTCCGGGCAGAGAAGATTAAGGTGCTTCGTGCGGTGGACGCGAAGGACATGTCGCAAAATGTAGTGCGCGGCCAGTACGGGGCCGGTACCTTTCTCGGCGAGCAGTGCAAGGCGTTTCGCGATGAGGTTAATGTCGCGCCCCGTAGTCCGTGACAGAGACGTTTGTCGCCCTGAAACTTCTGATTGACAACTGGCGCTGGGCCGGTGTGCCGTTCTATCTTCGCACCGGCAAGCGGCTGCCCAAGAAGGTGTCCGAGGTTTCTGTTCACTTTCGAAAGGTGCCTCACATGCTGTTCAGCGGCGTCAGCGACCGAATACACCGTAACTTCATTGCCATTCGCATCCAGCCCGAGGAGGGGATTTCGCTGCGCTTCGGTTCAAAGGTCCCCGGAATGAAGATTCGCGTTCAGCCGGTGAAGATGAACTTCGAGTACGGCGGCTCATTCGCCTCTTCCTCGCCCGACGCCTACGAACGGCTCCTTCTGGACTGTATCACCGGCGACATGACTCTCTTCACTCACGAGCAGGAGGCCTTTCATTCCTGGCAGTTGATTGACGGTATCCGCGACTCGTGGGTCAGCGGTCCTACACCCGAGTTCCCCAACTACTCTCCCGGAACCTGGGGACCTGATGAGGCGGACCAGCTTCTTCTCCGCGACAACAGGAAGTGGAGGAGACTGTAATGGCCGACATCGTTTACAGCGATTACGGTTCACTTCGCCCCGACAAGCTCGAAGAGGACATCCTGCGCGACGTAGTTCTCGCTCGAACTGCCCGAGTTGAAGGAGAAGGCGAGGGTGGTCTTCGGAACAATGGTGCTGTACCTTTCGGGCTGTGAACGCTGGAGCGAGGCGGCCGACGACATGCGCGAGTTTCAACGTCTGCACCCTGTTCGGCTCATCCTGCTCGGCACCTCGGGAGTGGAAGGCTTCCCTTCCGAGCCCACCATGCGAGTTGCCTGCGCGCTCGACCCACAGAAGAAAGGCTCGAGCTGCTTTGAAGAGATTCTCTTGCCTGTCGAACCGGACGACCGCAGCCACCGCCGAGCGGCGGTGGCGTCTGCTGGTCGATGCCGACCTTCCCGTATATTTTCTTCCGTTTGCTCCGGTTTCGCAAGAGCTGCTCAGGCACCTCAAGGAGTTCGTGGACGTATTTGTAATGCCTGAGCCGAAATCAATCTACGGCTCGCAACGCGAGAGCATAGGAGGGCTGTATTCCCGGTTCACCGGCGAGGAGGAGGTCTGCGATATCCGCTGGCCTTCGATACTGGATGCCGGCAGAAAGTTCATTGAACAGGTCGGCCGCTATGCTCTTGAGAGCAACGTTTTCATCCACTGCGCACATGACGAGATGAGTTTCCACACTTCCGTGCTGTCTGCGGGTTTCATATCGCTCGTCTCGTCAGATGATGCGCGTCACCGGGCATGTGCAAACGAGTTCGGCTTTACGGTCTATACTCCTCGGGGCAGGGGGGTGTCTGTCATCCAGAACGGTGATATTGCATGGGGAAGCGGCAGGATCACCTTTCCCGGCAGGCCAGGCCTTTCAACCCGCTGGGAAGGCTTCCTCGACCACATTCGCATCGAAGACGAGCCCGGTGAGAGGGTGCGCCCGGTACATGCATACTCATCGCTTCATGATTCGCTTGTGAACTTACTTCCAATGCCCGACGAGTACGTCCCGAAAGACCTGTTAGCACGGGTCGGCGAGATTTACAGGGCCCTCGAACGCGAGCGCAGCGTCCTGTGCTTTCCCCGCCCCGATGCGTGTGGAAGAGCGTGCGCGTTCGACATGCGCACGGCGGTTGAAAGCGCCGTACGCGAAAGGGGAGTGGCGAACGTAGTGCTTGCGGGAGGCTCGACGCCGAAGATGATGTTCAAGGCCCTTAATGAACCGGAGATGGCCGGTGTTGACTGGCGCAAGGTGCGGTTCTTCTTTGGCGATGAACGGCCCGTCGGGCCAAATCACGAGCGCAGTAACTACCGCCTTGCGCGTGAAAACTTGTTCGGACTCGGCATTCCGCAGGAAAACGTGTACAGAATCCGAGGCGAAGCGGATGACCCGGATGCAGAGGCTGCTCGATATGAGAAACTCGTGCGCGATGAACTCGGCAGTGAGCCGCGTTTCGACTGGGTTATGCTGGGCATGGGGTCGGATGCGCACACCGCTTCGCTGTTCCCCTCTTCTGACGTGCTTGAAGAGAAGGTGAGGCTCGTGGCGACGGGCATCTCTCCTGACGGCGAGCCCCGTGTGACCATGACATACCGACTGCTTAACTCCGCCCGGCGCGTGGCGTTTCTTGTTACTGGTGAGCACAAGGCCGATGCACTCGGAAAAGTACTCGAGGGCGGCGACATGACACGACTGCCCGCAGTCGCGGTCAGACCTTGGGGTCGGCTCGCGTATTTCTGTGACAAGGCTGCCGCACGACGAATCTGACCGCCGTTTTGTGATAATAAAAAGGGCACGGGTTTACCGTGCCCTTTTTCGTCTGCAAGCAATTCGAACGCAATTACGGTTTGTCGCGCAGCAGCCAGGCCTCGGCTTTTCTAAACGTCTCGCGGTCAATCTTGTGTCCGCCGTCGAAGGATTCGAATACGACATCGATGCCGTGCTTCTCTAACAGTGCGACTGCAGAGACCGCGCCAGTGTAAGGGCAGACCTTGTCATTCCGGCCATGGGCGATGAACACTTCGAGATTTTCGACCTCTTGGAGGTCGGCGTCGGTCACTATTGACGGGTCAATCCAGCCGCCGAATGCGGCGACGCGGTCGAAGAGCCTGTGGTACTTCACCCCCATGATGATCGAGTAGGATGCGCCTTGCGAAAAGCCTAAAGCGGTGGTCTCGCTGATGTTGTATTTCCTATGAATCGCGCGCACCGTTGAAGCGATGTAGAGCGCCGCCATCTCTACAGCTTCTTCGGCCTTGTCAGTACCCCATAGATACCAACTGTATCGCCGACGAAGTTGCCGCTGTGAAGGGGATATGGCTGCCTGCGGTACAGCGAAGATGAAGTCTTGATTTTGAAAGCGGGTTTTCAACCCAACGTAATGTTCCGGAGCGTCACCCAGGCCGTGCAGGCCGACGACCAGCGGGTATTCCTTCTCAGGGTCGAAGTTCTTGGGAAAGTGCATCTGGCAGCGGAAGAAAGCTTCGCCCCTGAACCACATCATCTCGCCGGTGTCTGCTTCTTTACGGGCCTTGTCCGCTACAATTTCTTCCAGCACTTCGTTGAATGCCTTTTTGCCTCGGACCTTGTCGAAGTCGGGATCGTTTTGCATGTGGTTCGTGTCGTCGAAGCCAGCATTGTATGCGAGCTTGAGGTACTTTCCTGCAAGTTCAGCTTTACCCGAAAGGCCCATACAGCAAGCAAGGTTGTACAGGGACCCGGCATCCGAAGGGTTGGCGTAGCACGCGGCAATGTAGTACTGTGCGGCCTTGTGATAGTCGCCGTCCTGGTATGCCTGATTCGCCTTCGCCGATAGCTCACGGCCATCGGTCGACAGGTTCCGGCGTATTGGGGGTTTTCAGGATCGATCTGTTCGGGGTCGGAGAAATCCATCGCGCCGGATTTACCGACATAGTTGTCCTCTCCGCAAGAGATTGAGAACATTGCGAGTGATACGACAGCCAGCAACGCGAGAGTTCTGCAAACGTAGCTCATTGTGCCTCCATGATATCCGAGTGAATAACCGGAATATTGGGTACTGCCTCTTCTCTGTCCAATGAAACGCATGGCCCTTCTTGTCAGCGTGTTTCGTATTCGGACGTTCCATCCACTTTAACGGCTTTTGTTTCATTGCTGAATGAACACAGGCCGAATGTCGCACTGGAGTTGTCGGAAAGGGCCACTGCGGGAATAGGATGAGCAAGGAAGTGGCACGAGTGCAACTTGAGAAGGCACTTAGCTGCGCGGATATCCAATTTCCGACTGCCCTTGAATCGTGTGTCAGAAATGCTGGCGTTCAGGCCGGAAAGCTCAAGGCCCGTGTTATTGCGTTCGAAGGTAGAGCCACGAATGTTCAGGGACGCCGCGGTAATCTTCAGCGCAGTTTTTCTCATCGCAGTGAACGAACAGCCCGATATGGAAACAGCTGCTTCTGCCGTCAGAATTCACACCGGACGCACCGTCTTTGAAAGTGGAGTTTTGAACCGTTAGCTGAACGTTCTTGGTCTGAACGGATACTTCCGTTCGGTCGAAGACCGTGTTGGATATTTTCAACGTGCTGTTTGCCGACTTGATGCCGCCGACGCTTCCGACTACCCGCAAGTCGGAAACTTCCACGGAGCAGCCTATTATGCCCAGAGCGCTGTTGCATTCGAAGAATTTGCAGTTGTGCACTTCGACCTTTTGCGAAGCCGAAAGCACGAGTCCCCATTTGCAGTCCCGGAACGTCAGGTCCCTAAGCGTCGGATGCGTGTTGTCGAGCACCATTGCACGGCTTGTGCAGTTTTCGAAGGTTGTCGTCTCCACGATGGCGCTGCCTCCACTGTGTATGTGAACGCCGTACTCGCAGTCTCGTAGGTTGCAGTCGCGAATATGAACCACACCCGCCGCAGCTTCCACCGCCTTTGCGCAGTCTTTGAAGGTGCAACCCTCGATGTTGAGAGTGCTATTGAGGTTATTCACCGCGACGGCTGGGCCGCTCACGGTGCAGTCTTTCATGGTAAGAGAGGCCGTAACTTCGCGCTTTACGATATTAATGAACGGCGTGCCAGCATCGCCCGCAAGTGTCATTTCGGTTCGTTCGAAGCGAACTTCACACTCCTCGAAAGTAGCTAAAACGCAGCGTTCAAGCTGTATTCCGCAATCATACACATTCAGTTCACTGTTTCTGGCTGCGATTGCGCACTTTGGTGAACCAGTAAAGGTGCAATTCCGCACAATGGCCTTGTCAGGTCTTTTCAGGAGACCGATCGAATATTCTTCAGCCAAGGCGGAAGGTGCAATGTGGGTTCGCCTGGCGCTCATTCGGATCTCTGAGCGAAACGTCTCGGCGGTTATCGGTGAAGGTGCACCCCTGATATGTGCGCTGTCGAAGCCCTAAAGCTTCATCGGCTCGATCCAGTACGCGAGGAAGTAACCGGAGTTGTTGATGCTCGAGGGTATAAGCGCGTCTATTGCGTCTTCGGTGCAGTTTCTGAACGTGCAGTTACGGGTGATAAGCGATTTACCCTGGCCGACGGCGATGCCGAAAACGCAGGACGCGAAAACGCAGTCCTCGGCCCACGTCTGTTTGGAGCGCAGCGCAGTCTGGCAGTCGGTAAATGTCGAACCCTTTACGTTGAGAAGCCCATCTGACTCGACCCGCTTCTTCCAGTGAGAACTCGCAATTCTCAACCAGCGGTTCACTCTGTGCCGATCGCGTTGATTGCGTATTCAACAATCCATCGAGTGCAGTCGTTTATCGCGCTGTTGAAGCGAAGGTTCAACTGTCCGATCTCTTGTCTGCCTTGAAGGTGCTGCCTGAAATGGCGAAATCGCTGTCGTGCAGCTCGAAGCAGCTTTTTCTCTCGCCCTCTGCGTAAAACGAACATGACGAGATGCCGACTACAAACCCCAATGAGTAAAGGCACAAGTCGTCGATTGAGTGAAATGTGCAGCCGACCAACTGCGCGTGTTGTGGCACCTTTCCGTACCTAGGAACAGTCAGGCCCAGTCCATTAACAGGTTGTTCGAACTCGCAATTCCGAAACACCACGAACTTGTAACTGTTTAGGCGAACCTTCTTGAAACGTATGCCGATAAGTTCAACTCCGTCTGCGTTCAGAGTAAGCCTGCCGCTCACTGTCGTGGCGTTGCCGTCTCTGGCCGTCAGGCGAACGGCTTTATCCGTTTGGACGTCGAGCGACGTGCTACGCCGGGAGGAAGACGATTTCATCTCCGTCCTGTGCCGTCTCAAGAGCCTCTGTGAGCTTCCTGAATTTCCCGCCTTCGCCCACCGTGATGGATTCAGCCTCTTCAGCCGGGCACAACGAAAACAAAAACACCGCCGATGCAAACGCGAACAGTGCTGTTGTAAATATCTTTTTATACATGGACTCAACCTGCCTTTCGGGAGTCGTCGGTATTTCGGCGTATGCGTATGTCCTCGTTCGCAATAACGGACAAAACCCGTTCCCGCAATGTATTATAGCATTGATGACAATGAAAGGTGACACATGAAAGCAAGCGACCTTCTTGTAAAGTGCCTGGAGGCGGAAGGCACAGAATACATATTCGGACTGCCGGGCGAGGAAAACGCGGATTTCATGATGTCTCTGGAAAAGTCTGAGAAGATCGAATTCGTCCTAACCCGCCATGAACAGGGTGCTGCCTTTATGGCCAATGCCTACGGCAGGCTCACGGGGAAGGCCGGAGTATGCCTGAGTACCCTCGGCCCGGGTGCATCCAATCTGCTCACAGGTGTGGCCGATGCCAACATGGACCGCGCGCCGCTCGTAGCAATCACCGGTCAGGCCGAACGAACCCGGATGCACAAGGAAAGCCACCAGGCCACGGACATCGTGCGAATGTTCCGACCCGTCACAAAATGGAACTCTCCCATAATCCATCCCGACAATATTCCTGAAGTCGTGCGCAAGGCGTTCAAGATAGCTCAGTCTGAGAAGCCGGGGGCATGCCATATAGAACTGCCGGAAGACGTTGCGGCACTCGACACCGACAACGTTCCCATATTCCCCAAAAAGCTGCGAAGACCGGTGCCGGACGAGAAAATCCTCAACAGGGCCTTTGACACTATCGTGAAAGCGCGCAAACCCGTAATCATCGCCGGCAACGGCGTCATAAGACGCAAGGCGGAAGAGCAACTGCGAAAGTTCGCAAGAAGAACCGGTATCGGTGTCATCAATACTTTCATGGCCAAGGGAGTTGTGAGCAAGGACTCTCCCGAGAGCCTCTTCACAATCGGCATGCAGTCTCGCGACCTGGTCAACTGCGCCATCGAGGCTTCGGACGTCGTCATTGCCGTGGGTTACGACATGGTCGAGTACCATCCGAGGCTGTGGAACCCCGAAAAGAAGCACAAGATCGTTCACATTGACTTCCAACCTGCTGAGATTGATGACTTCTATCGTACCGAAGTAGAGGTAGTGGGCGATATTGCCCACACGCTGTGGATGCTCAACGAGAGACTTCAGGATACCCGGGACTTGCCCGTCTTTTCCACTGAAATGAACAAAACGCTTCGAGAGCAAATGCTCGCTGACTTCTCCGAACACAAGGACGACGAGACCGAAGATTTCATAAGACCGCAGAAGGCGATTTGGGACGCACGAGAGGTTTTGGGCAAAAAGGACATTCTGCTGTCCGATGTCGGCGCGCACAAGGTTTGGATTGCACGCTACTACAGTTGCTACGAGCCCAATACGTGCCTGATTCCCAATGGCTACGCATCAATGGGCTTCGCTCTCCCCGGTGCGATACTCGCGGACCTCATCTATCCTGACCGGAAGGTGATGGCAATATGCGGAGATGGTGGAGTGCTGATGAATATACAGGAGATGGAAACCGCCACAAGAGTGGGCTCCGACATAGTGGTATTCGTGTGGGAAGACCATTCCTACGGCCTGATGAGATGGAAGCAGAGCGGCGTCGGTCGTCATTCGAACGTGAATTTCGGCAACCCGGACTGGATATCGCTCGCCCGCGCGTTCGGATGGAACGGATTCCGCTGTGACCGTTCGGTTGACCTCAAAAGGACGCTCGAGCACGCATTCGATACCGACGGGCCATCGCTGAGTTGGTCGTGGTGCCGATAGAGCTGTTCGACGGCCGGCGATAATCGTGGACAGGCTCGGACAGATCATCTGCCCGGTCGTCTGACACCGCAACAATTACGGAGAAATCATGCTGAAAGACTCATATCCGCTTTACATCGGGAACGAAGCGAGAAGACCCAACTCCAACCTCGTAGTAGAGGACAAGTATTCCGGCGAGATTGCCACGAAAGTACCTCTCGCATCGCCCGGAATGATTGACGAGGCCATAGGGCTCGCCTGCGAAGCCGCGAAGCCGATGGCCGAAATGCCTTCCTACCGACGTCAGGAAGTGCTCAATCACTGCGTCGAGGGCTTCCGCGAGCGTTTCGAAGAACTCGCCATGGCTCTTTGCGTAGAGGCCGGAAGCCCATCAAGGACGCGAGAGGCGAGGTGACGCGGCTCATAGATACCTTTCGCTGTGCCGCAGAAGAAGCGGTGCGATTCTACGGCGAGGTCATCCCGATGGACATCAGCGAACGCGCCGAAGGCTATTTCGGAATGTACAAGCGTGTTCCACTCGGCCCTCTGTCGTTCATCACCCCTTTCAACTTCCCGCTGAACCTCGTAGCGCACAAGATTGCTCCGGCTCTGGCGGTGGGTTGCCCGTTCGTGCTGAAGCCCGCTTCACTCACTCCGGTCGGGGCTCTCGTCATAGGCGAGATACTTGCCGAAACCGGTCTGCCCGAGGGTGCCTTTTCGATTCTGCCGTGCAGCCGGGACGGGGCCGACCTCTTCACCACCGATGAACGGCTGAAGATGCTCTCGTTCACAGGCTCTCAGGATGTCGGCTGGAAGCTGAAGTCGAAGGCCGGCAAGAAGAAGGTCGCGCTCGAACTCGGCGGCAACGCGGCGGCTATCGTGGACGAGGACGCTGACATCGCCGATGCCGCGAAACGCATAATGATCGGTGGCTACTACCAGTCCGGCCAGAGCTGCGTTTCGGTTCAGCGCGTTGTCGTTCACGAGAAGGTGTACGACGAGTTCCGTACAACCCTGTCGAACATGGCTGCAAATCTCCGGATGGGCGACCCCAAGAGCGATGACGTTTTCATCGGCCCGATCATCAGCGAGAAGGAAGCGAAACGAATCGAAAGCTGGGTGGACGAGGCTGTTGAGAAGGGCGCGAGGCTGATTGTGGGCGGCAAACGTGACGGTGTTATGTACGAGGCCACGCTGATGGAAAACGTTCCCACGAATGTTGACCTGTATCGTCGTGAGGTCTTCGGCCCTGTCGTTATATTGGATAAGGTGTCGTCATTCGAGCAGGCATTGGAACGGGTAAACGACAGCGACTACGGCCTGCAGGCGGGTGTCTTCACGTGCGATATCTTCAAGGCTCACAAGGCCTGGGACAGCCTCGAGGTGGGCAGCGTTCTCGTCAACGAGATGCCGTCATGGCGAGTTGACCATATGCCCTACGGTGGAGTGAAGGAGAGCGGCCTTGGCCGGGAAGGTATTCGCTTCTCGATGGAGGAGATGTCAGAGATACGTCTGTTCGTTCTGCGCAGGTAGCTCAGGAGGCGGGGGCGAAGATCATCTTTACCGACGCGAGTCCGGTGAACAAAGCGGCGATTCCGAACGCGTTTTGCAGAAGTATGAAGCGTGCAGCAAGGAGCCACTGGTCGGAGCGTGCGAGGTTGCCCATCTCAACGAACACCGCTGAGAAGGTGGTAAATGCTCCGAGAAAGCCTGCGAACAAAAACAGCTTCTGTTCCGGCGAGAGCGTGATGCGTGTGTCTATGAGCGCCATGAGAATGCCCGCGGCAAAGCAGCCCGCCACGTTTACCGCCATCACTCCGGCTGACGACGCACCGCCCGCAATGCGCACGAAGAGCGCGCTTAACCCGTAACATTGATGGTTGCATGCACCAGGGCGGTTAAGAGCCAAAGCAGCTTGGTTCCCATATCTATCCTGAAAAAGGGTCTTGGGGGAAATGGGGGTATAGTTTAGCTGCCTTTGCGCGTTTGAAAAGTGCTATCAGTCTTGTGCCGACCGAAAAATCAGGCAATATGTGAGCATTATGGCAACCCCGAAAAAGTCTTTCCCCAAAGGTTGTTTGCTCGCGTTCTTTGCGATATTCGTGCTGGCCGGCATCGGCGTCGTCATTGCAGGCCTGTACGACCTTTACGAGAAGAGGATTCGCGCAAAGCGCATGAAGCCCGTCGAGGTGACGATTCTTTCATCCGAAGTCAGTGTCTCCACCTCCTCGGACAGCACTTCCTACTACTTCGATGTCGAGTTCGAATACGAACTTGACGGAAAGAAATTCGTAGCAGACAAGTACGCCCTCGGAGTCAGGTCCTCGCTTAAAAGGCGGGAATGCAACCGGCTGATAAAAAAGTACAAGGTCGGAGAGACCTATACCGGCTACTACGACCCCGAATCCCCGGATTACGCCGTCCTCAACATTGACCCCGACAACACCTACCTTTTCTTCATCCTTTTCGGGGCGGCGTTCATTGTCGTTCCGATTATCGCGTACAGGAGCATAACCACTGCCCGCGCCAGGGCCGAAGAGAGAAGACGGGAGCTGATAGAAAACCGCATCTCAAGGCCTTCGACCAATGCCAATCCTTGGTTGCTGTGCGCTGTGGGGCTCGTAGTCGGCGGCGGAGGAGTGCTCTTTTTGGGGGTTGGCGGGGACGAAATCCAGGGAGCGCCCCGTTACTTTGTCATGGGCTTTATCGGTATAGGCTTCCTCGTGTTCCTCGGCGGCCTTATGGCGTTTCCCCGCCACAGAATGATGAATGCAACCAGCATGGCCTTCGAGCACGCTCCGTACGCGCCCGGCGAGCAGGTTCGGTTCATCCTGTTCGACCCGTCAGGTGCAGTTGCGGCAGATCCCAACTCGAGTTCGTTATGCGGGACAGAAAGACCGTCGGTCGGCGCAGTCATACGTTCTTCCAAAAACTTCAGGACATCTCGTGGGAGCAGAGGCAGGTGCAGGGAAAGAACGCGCTTGTCGGCATTGCCGAAATCCCCGCCACGATGGCGATACCGCCCGAAGCTGTCACAGATGAAAGTTTTTATCCGGAAATGGGTGTATTGCTGAAGCTCAAGAGCAAGTACAAGTACTTTTACGAAATACCGGTCGTCACCCCGCAGGAACACGCAAACCAGATGTCGCAAAAGGAGCATCGCTCAGATGCCGGGGAAAACAGCTAACAACCCCAGAACACGCAATCAGTATGTGCTCTTTGATAGACCAATGTACTTCTTTACCAGCGTGCAGAGTCGAAGCGCCTGCCCTTGGTGTCATCAAGAAAAGATTCACGGCTGTAAAGAATATTGGTGGATTGACCACGATACAGCAAACCTCGAAGCGGCGCGAGAGAACTCCGCGACCGCTGTGGCAAATCTGAAATCGGCATCCATCTTCTCAAAGCTCCTTGGCTCGACCGTAGTCACGGGGTATTCAAGCAGGGTGCTTTTACCACCTTCATGCGGTCTGTAGCGCATTTTAACGGTCATCAATTCTTCGCTTTCCAGTGCCTCGGGCTTCAGTGTTAGCCATGTGTACTTGTTTTCAGGTGCTTCGCCTTTCCCGTCCCGCAGGACAAGTTCGTAAAGGGCTGTTACCGTGTGGCCTGCTCCCATATCGCCTGCGTCTTTTGTATCATCCGCGAAATCTTCCTTTGCCATCACGCGGTTTTCGTAGCCCAGAAGGCGGTAGTGACTGACATGGGCAGGGTTGAAATCCACCTGCAGCTTCACGTCTTTCGCCACGGTAAATCTCGTCCGCCTATCTCCGTTGAAAGGGCGCGTTCGCCCTCCGACTGGCAGTCGATGTCGGCGTAGTTGCCGTCACCATTGTCGGCAAGCTGTTCCCATTTTTCGAGTCCCTGGTAGTTGCCTGCTCCAAACCCGGCGCCGAAAGATAGATGCCCTGATTTCTCATTTCGCGGATAAGGCGGACAAGTTCCTCCTCTGATGAAACTCCAACGTTGAAGTCTCCGTCAGTGGCAAGAATAACGCGGTTGTTGCCGCCTTCGATAAAGTTTTCTTTTGCAATCGAGTATGCGTGTTGAATCCCCTTTCCGCCAGCCGTCGAACCACCTGCCTCAAGACGGTTGATGGCCGACATTATCTCTTCCTTAGCGCTGCCGGAAGTGCATTCGAGAACTACTCCGGTCATCGAGGCATAGACGACGATGGAAACTCGATCCTGAGGACGTAGGTTCTCGACAAGGTGAGCGTAACACTTCTTGAGAAGCGGAAGTTTGTCAGGAGGAACTTATGACCTGATACGTCAATCGGATACGAGATTGCTCGGTGGGACATCATCGAATTGCACCTGCTTTGCCCGGACGCCGATCATGGCAAGGTGAACTGGAACTGTTCCAGGGACAAGGGCCAACCGTACAGGACAATGCGACGGGCTCGTCACCTGTCGGGGCGATGGTGTAGTCGAAATAGTTCAACGTCTTCCTCGATGCGAACATC
>JAXHMW010000015.1:0-154557 GCA_034521065.1 Planctomycetota bacterium
GTTTAATGTCCTTCCTGGTCGCTGCTTGCTGAACACTGTTGAAGGAAGGGAAGGCTCGTTCAATTGCGCGGGCAATGCTTGCCCTGAATAGGATCGGACAGCGGGCAGAACTCCTCGCACAAGGGGATAGCCGATGACGAAGAGAAATGCGAAGAGCAAAACTACGAGTCGCGTGGTGTGCTGAAGTCCAATGAATCTGTCAGCAGCGAACGCGCAGAGCAGGCACACGAGGACGACCGAAAGCATGATGGAGGTGGAACGCAAGATTAGTGCCGCCTTCAGCTTCAAAGCGGCTGACCTCAACGATGAATTGATTTTGCCTGATGAATCGCCTACCATGCAGCTTCCTCGCCGATAATCACTTTCGGAAACAGCAGCACGCGCATGTGGGAATAAAGGTGGGGGAACATCGTCGGCGCGAGTTCGACCGTCGATCCGGAGCACGGACTTCGGCAAGTCAATGTCTGTTACGCCTATGTTCACTCGAACGCTCTTGTGTTCGTTTCGCAAAAATCCCGAGGACATGTACTCGAACAGGTTCTTGTGTACCACGAGGTCGTAGTAGGTTACAGCAAGGTATTCGTTCATGTTTTCGCGACTGGCGTTCCATTGCTTCCTTGCCCATTTGTGAGGCTGGGTCGAGAAGGCACGGTTGCCCTGCCGTAAGAAGTTGACGAGCACGTCCTCGTCGAGAGCAGAAACGGATATGTTCGCTAAGGAGCGAGTGGGGCGTCGAGACGGGTGTCACCGCTGGTTAGGAAAAACTCGACACCGTCGGTCTTCTCGCCATCGCCCTCTGGGATATGTACGTCGTCTTTGACGCGGGCCGAAAGGAAGATGTATTCATCGGATGCAGCCGCACGCCAGGGGTGGCGACAGGTTCAGATTCCGTCGGACGGGTACTGCCAGTTGCTGAAATGGGTCGCGTATTGGTATTTACCCGCGCTTTTCCAGCCCGAATCGTAGGAGTCGAAGTACGGTGCGGGATTATCGGGGCTCGCGGATGTCCTTTCGGCGGTAAGCTCTATTTGCGTCCTTTCGAAAATGCATTCCCGTGCGAGCCCGGCGATTCCTGAGAGAGCTGTACACTGCTGTACATTGTCCAGGCCTGGCGTCGGCGGCACTGCAGAACTCGATGCATTTTTCCGGCATCGAGGCGTTGAGAAGCGCCCACGCCCTTGCCGTGATTGCCTCTTCGTCCGGGAATTCGTCCTGTGCTGTCGAGCGGGCAGAGACCTGCCGGTCCTCCTGTGTTCGCCTTGCGATACAGGAGAGGCTTTTGCGACCCGCAAACGGCGATGAATCCGTCCCTGATCTGCGAAAGCCCAAGACGTGGTGAGCTGCTTCGGGTTCAGAAGAAGAATCGTCTCGCCTGTGTTCACGTGGTTGGGATTGCGCACCGGAGAAGTTCGAACGAGTGTTGCTGTAATTCGTTATCGATACGACTTTGCCGAAAGATGATATCCCGTTCACTGTTGAGCCGGTCAGGGGCAAAGCGCGGGCAGAAGTTATCTGCCACCATCCGTGGAATAGCTTGAGAGAACACTGTAAATGCGATTACTGCCGAAGGGATAGGTGCATGAAAGCAATACGGCACCGTCTGCAAGTCCCGCTCTTCTCGCACCGTTTGCAAGGCCCTTCAGCACCAGTTTCTCCTGAAGCTCCGGCATAAGAAGCAACTGGACGGTCTCCCTGTCGCCGTTGAATCTCATTGCGTCCTCGTAAACCACCCAGTCGCCTACGGCCATGCGTGGCTGCCCCATCCTCTTGAAAGTATGTTTATCCGCAAGCAAATCCACCACTGCAATAAACGAATGCTGGCGCCGCGCAAGCGGCACGAAGCGGCCGGGCGAAGAATCGCCGAAGTAAGAGAAAACGTTGCCTTGCACGGAGTTGAGAAGCTCGCCGGAAAGCAAATCGTAACAGACCATTTTTTCACCGGCAATGTAAAGCGCACCGCGAGTGGCAAACCAGGGAGGAGGAGTAGTACAGCCTGCCCGTATCGAATTCGTGGAGAATTGCCGCGCCAGTACGCATGTCAACAACCGCCACCGCGGCATTTGAATTGCCCACCCGCGGCGAGTAGGACGCAACGAGAACATCGCCCTTGCGGGATATCTGGTTGGAATAGAAGCTCGCCTCCAGCGAACGGCTCCACAACACCTTGCCGTCATCTGCCCGAAGGGACAGCAGTTCAACGCGCGTACCGGCCATCACGGCGGCGAAGACCTTGTCATCGTCAACGAGTTCGAGTGCGACAACTGTCTTGCGATTGTCCGAACTGCCTAATCGGAGCGCAAACTCGATTTGTCTCCCCGCTCGCTGCACGACGACCCGGACCTTGTCACCGGGCTCGTGTGCGGAAATGGCGTCCACAAGAGACCTGTGGCCCGTTACCTTCATCCCGCCGAGGGAAGTTATGACGTCACCTGCCATTATGCCCGCACGCCGTGCAGCCTCGCCTTCGAGGGTTGATATCACCAGTGCTCCCCGGGCGGCATCTCCGAGAGTTACTCCGAGAAAAGGCCCCTTGCCCACCTCTTTAGTCCACAAGACATCCCCGTTGCGAAGGCTGTAGCAGGTAATCGCACCGCCAGCGCCGATGGCTCCGATTACGCCGCTCGTGGTAATCACGGGAGAAATCGTCTGGCTGAAGGCCTGGGCGTTATCGCTAACTTAACGCCCTCAACCATTCCACCACCGAGGTTGGCGATTCGTTCCTTCGGCTCATTCGGAACGCTCAAAATCTCTTTGGCCAATTCGGCTACTGTAGTTTCACTTCCGCCAACCTTTACGGAACCGAAGTACCGGACCAAATCACGGCATATGTTGTCGGAAAGCGCGGGCATTTCGCCGGATATCGCCTTCGCTCTCGCAAGGTGCAAAACGGGCGACCGAGCAGGAGGTATGCTGACAGCAGCACGTTCAATCACCTTGCGGCTGTTCTCCCCGCCCTCACCTTCAATGACCGCAAATGCAATTTCCTCGGCAATCTTCAGGGCATGGCGGGTAAACCAGTAGCCGCTGAAGAGTTTCTCTGCCGCGTCAACATCGCCGTCTTCGACTTTGCCAGCAAGCCCTTCAGCGAAGGCATCGGAATGCGGAGCCATGCCTTCCGTCCTGTATGGGCGTCAAGAGCAGCGCGAAGATAAGAACTCGCTATGCCTGTCTCGCTTTTGGACGTTTACGCCACGCTCGTTAAGCGCGACGTACAGGGCCTTGTGAATATCTTCCTGCGAAAGCGGCTGCATCATCAGTTCGCCAAGCGCTCTGACTGCATCAGCATTCCTGTCGAGGAACAGGAGAGCACCAGCACGCATTTGAAGCAACTGCGCAACATGCTCGCCCTTGCGAGTAAGCTTCAGGCCGGCCTCGGAGTATTCAAGAACCTTTTCGGCGTCATTTAGCGAGTTCGCGGCAAGGTTCTGGTACACGCTGATGAGGCGTACCCGGGCAAGTTCCGCTACGGGCTGACCATTCAACTTCTCGGAGTTTGCGTTTTCAAGCGACTTCTTGAACAGGTTCAGCGCTTCGACAAGGTTGGATGAATTGTGCTCCAGCACTCCGAGCCGGTAGTTGGCGACAGGGTCTCCGGGGTTATCCTCCAGCGCGTCGTGAATACTCGTGGTAAGGCGTTTGCCGTCGGCAAAGCAATAGAGCATCTCGGGAGTGGCGCAGACGACGTAAGACCCCGCGGCCACCGCGGTCCCCATGTAGGCGGTTCCGCCCCGAAGCATGAACTCGACGATTCCGGCACCGGTGGAAAGGTCGGCCACTTTCAGGCCACCCGGTACAGGAATGTAAAGCCTGCCGTCGGCAACCGCCGCAAGAGAGGGTGCAAGGCCTTCGGATAATCCACCCGCGTTGACCGTGCTGATGCGCTCGCCGCTTTTCACGTCTATGCCATAGACAATGCCGTCACTGGCAGACTCGAAGTAAGCAACGCTTCCTTCATATCCAATATAGCTCGCGTTGAGAGCCTCTTCCCACAGAATCCTGCCGGTCTCTACGGAGTGAGCGGTAATCTTCGCGCAATCCGCCGGTGAACAGAGCAGAACGTCGTACTGTGCGAAGACCACGGGAGCCTGGATGGCACCGTTCCCAGCGTTGCGTACCTCGTAGGTGGTAAGCCAGCGAATATCTCCCGACGCGGCGTTGATTGCGCAGGTCACGCCCTGCATGCTGATGAACAGGTCGCCATCAGAGTACGACAGAAGCGTCATGCCGGGACCACGGGATGCCCTTTCGCCAGTGTAGGAGAACAGCGACCGGGACCATATCTGGCGACCGGTGGATGCGTCCAGGGCGATTGCGTAAACGTCAGTCATGCCGGAATCAGCCGTGGCGAGGTAATAGACGTTCCCGGAGATCGCAACGGGGGGAGAGCAGGCGTTTACCGTGGCGGCGGAACCAAGCTCTTCGGGATTTGAACCGCTCAGTACGTCAAGTGAATCGAACACCTTTGCTCCGTCAACGACGGAGAAGGCTTCCGGATGTCGGCGGGTGGAGAAATAGCTCGAAGAGGTGCTTGCCGATAAGAAATACAGAACCTGCTCGCTGGCAGACAGGGAAAGGACAGTTGGCACGGAGACGTTGGCTATGCTTGCGAGGTCGGCAGCATCCCGGTCGGAAGGAAAAGCGTTCAGAGGTACTCCGGTGGAAAGGTCCCGGCAATAGGCGCGAAAGCCGTCAGTAACGTATATCCTGTCATTCAGAATAACCGGCCGCGAGTAAACGGGCACGTCCATGCGGGAGCGGGCATGGAGGAATGGCTCGTAGGAACGTTCAAACACGCTTTTTTGGTTCGCAGCAGTAAAGGAAACAGGCGCTTTCCACAGCAAAACCGGCTGTTCGACATCGCAACTTCGCCGCTGACGCGACGCAGTATCACCCATCGGGTACGTTTGTGAACTCGTTTGCGATGAACTCGCGAGCTTCCGCATCCGCTCGATGTACGAGCCGAGAGTGCCTTCGGAAAACTTCTCGTCCTCAAGGCTTGCGGCCCGGGCTCTTTCGGCAAGGGCCATGATGCCCTTTTGGTTCCCGAGCCTGGCATAACAAAGCGCAAGCAGCGCGAAGTTAACCTTATCAGAGGAAAAATAGTAGGGGAACCTTGCCGAAAGCTCTTCGAGATGGGAGGCGGCGGCAGCATATTCTCCCCGGTCGGCATGAACCGCACCGAGAAGGCAGAGAGCCTTTGCAGCATAGGTTGTAAGCGGATAGGCCGTAATTATATGCCTGGCCGGAGCGGGGTCGGTGGGCGACATGTCCTGTGCGAGAACTCTGGCTGCTCTGTCGAACTGGTCCTGAAAGGCTTTCACACCCTTTTTGGCAAGGGCCGAGAAGACCTGTAAGGCGACCCCGCGAACAGAGACAAATGCACCTTCTTCGGTCTTCACAAGTGTCGAAGAGTATTCTTCGAATAACCGCTGCAAAATCGTGGCGGCGCTTCTTGCCTTGCCTGCCTTGACTGCCGCCCTAAGCTTCTCCAGCAGCGCGATACCCTCGTCAGCCATCGAATCTATGAAAATTCGCTTGTTTTCGTCCTCGGCAGGTGCCGACGACAAAGCGACGAAGGAACAAAGCAAAACAAGTACGGATGTAATAACGAGCCTTCTCATAATTCGGCTTTCGATTATATCCGGTTTCGGCCTTCCTTTTCAGCAGCTTCAGTGCGGTGGGGCTTTGAGAATGTTCAAAAAAAGGCGCCGCATGAGCGGCGCCTTTTGAGTGCGGATATAGCCAAGCGTTATCGTCTGCGCGGACGTCCACCACCCCTGCTGCCTCGGCTGGAGCGGCCTGAGCCTCTGCGAGCCGGACGACGGGGCTGCTCTTCGTAGTGATCATCCTCGTAGTAGTCATCTTCGTAGTACTCGTCGTCTTCGTAATAATCGTCATCGTAGCCGGCGCGACCGGAAATCTCCGCCAGTCTCTGCTTGCGCCGCTCAGCTTTCTTGCGCTCCATCATGTAGTAGCCGCCTCCGAGCCCTGCAAGGATAAGTACACCGATGATGATGAGAATAACAAGACCGGTGTTCGACTCTGGCTCGAACATGAAGGAGTTGACGATGCTGGTATAAATAGTCTCGGCCGGCGAGTACATCATTTCCGCGCCGGTTCCCATGAAGGCCACCGTCCGGCCCTCTTTGTTTCGACGAGTGAAAAGACCGCGTGATAGGACGGCCCGGCCTTAAGTTCAGTTTTGGGCTCCTCACCCTCAACGTCCGATTCAACATCCTGTTCGATCATCTCAAAAACGTTGACCTTGACCTGAGAGAGATTGTACTCTCCGCCAAGCACGGTGTTAATGACTTCACCGGTGGCGACCTCATCTTGGAAGGCCTTGTTCGGATATGTCTCGGTCAGAAGCTTCATGAACCAATCTTGAGCCGTTTTTTCGAGATTTGCCTTTGGTTCCGCAGGGTTCTCCCACACCAAAAAGTGCAGGAATACGACCTCCTGATTGGGGAACCTGCTGTCATCGAGGTACATGTGGTGCAGGCTGCCCATGAAGGACGAACCGGTTGACCAGGGCTGCCCGTTGAACTGAGGATATGCGAGAACCATGCCGTTTGGGCGCTCGATAGCATCGGTTCTCTCGAGCGCCTGCTGTTCTGCGTATGCCTTGCCGAAGGCGGTGACAGCAAGCAAGAGCGCCAGTACTGCAGTTGCGACAAAGAACTTTCTCACTACTCTCTCCCTTTTAGTGTTAGCGCCATTTTAGGTGCCTTTAGTCATGTCTCAAGGATAGCAAAGGCTTTTCTCGCGACTCTGCTATTCTGATAAAAGCCTACTTGATGCGATTGACGGTCAAAATGAAAACCAACTCGCTTTTGACCTTTTCCTCTTCCTTTGAATTGAACAGGTGCTTGATGAGAGGCACATCGCCGATTCCGGGTATCTTTTTGCGTACGGTCATGGCTTTCTCACGGAAAAGACCACCTATAACAAGCGTCTGACCGTCACGGATTCTGACGTTCGAGTCAATGGACCTGTTGGCTGCAACGGGCAGTTCCATCGGTCCACGGAAACCGACGACCTCGTCATACGACAGGCGAATTTTGCACTCGATGAAGTCGGAGTTCTGAAGATAAGGCCGAACATTAAGATGGACTCCCGTCTGAATTGTCCGAAATCGGCTGTTCTCGGTCAGACGGTCCTTTGTGTGGTCGCCGCTGTCGTCATCTCGGTCGTATCTTTCCACATAGTAGCTATTGGAATCAGGGGCAAGGTAGTAGTAGGTCTCGCCGACATGGAAGTCCGTGCTCTGATTGTTAAGCGCGAGAGCGCGCGGAGTGGCGAGAACGTTTGCGTTACCTTTCGATATGACCATATTCAGCGCGGCCGTGAACTTCTTGTAGTCGGAACCGCTGTAGTGGGATATTGCTCCGGCTATGCCCTCAGAATAGTACGTATTGGGGTCGAAGAGGTTTGAGGCTCCCACGTCTATGTCGTCGGGTCCCGTCCTGGTAAAGTTGTAAACGAACCCGCGCGCCTCCTTGTCAGTGATGTTTATTTCCATCACCTTCGCGGTAATCTGCGCCTGCGGGATGGGTTTGTCGAACACGATAATGCTCTCGACAATCGAACGAACGTAGCTGACGTAGTCGGTGATGACCATTATGGAATGGTCGTCGTTGATTTCGATCCAACCCCAGGGAGAAAGCTTCTTCGAAAACAGGTTTCTGGCGACCGATGGCCGCATGAATTTTAGCGGATAGAAGAACGTTACAAAGCTGTCCTCCGGCAGAGAATTCAGAGAGGAGAGTTGCTTTTTGAGGTCGCCGCCCAGCTCCACGATGTTATTCGGAAAGGGATCGGCGAAGTCCTCAGGGGTAAGTTCCAGCAGGTTTCCGGGTCTTGCGTCCGGCGGCAGCTTTTCGGTCTCTCCTTCTTCGGTAACGATTTTGAAACTGACAGACATCATTGAAGTGTCACTCTTGTCTATGAAAACTGGGACGATGGAGAAGCTTCTTCTCAGAACGAACAGTGATCTCAGCACTGAATATCTCTCAGCCCAGACAGCGTGTAACGAATCTCGGGGTTTCGAAAAGAACCGACAATGTTGTCGAATTCGACAGAGTCTATATAACCGTCCATCTCAAACTTCTTGCCGTTATAGATCCCGGCGGAAACGCTGTCGAGAATAATGCGCAGGACGTGGCCGTCCTCCTCCGACACCGTGAACAGCACCTCATCCTCGTCAAATTTGCCGAACCGGCCGTCGGTTATGTCCTCGACGATATTGAAAGTGAGCATATAGGTAAGGTCGCCGATATCACGGGTGTCGAATCCCTTGACTTTCGCCTACCCAGACCTTGTTGGCGGCGTATGACGGAAGGCGATACGACAACCGCGAAAACAAGAAGAAAAAGCAGCATAAGTAATGTTCTACGACAGTACATCTACTTCCTCCTCGTGGCCTTGAATACCCAGCGTGCTGTAGAGGAACCCTTATTATAGCGCTGGTAGAACACCCAGGTCTCGAGCGGTGCAATGTATTTGCCGCGTTGATCGGTTTGGATCGGTCTTCCCCGCCTTGTCATAATGGAATATATACAGGTTAACGTGTTTACCGCCTTTCCTTCATTCTTGACTGACAGGTAAAGGTGATAGTACCTGTTGTCCGAGTACTTGGACAAGACGCTTACACCAAGTTCTGCGTCCTCCTTGAGGTTCTCGGTCAGAGCCATCGCCTCATCCGCCTTCGACTCGCCCTTCATGTTGGGATGAAGCACGAGTTGTGACGAAGCTCCGGTTTCCTTTGATGGTTCGGGTTCATTCTTCTGCGTGTCGAATATCAGCACCTCGGGTTCGCGGTTCACGTCAATGGACGGCGAGGTGGCCTCATCAACCCTCTCCTCACAGCCTGCGCAAAACGCGAAAACGAGTAAAAGCATTAGCGTGAGCAACTTCTTCATTGCTGTACCTCTATGTTCTGGTACAAGGGAAACTTCGCACACAATTCCGCCACTTCTGCGCGAATAAGCAGGTGAGAGCGCGTCTTCGTGGGATTGGACAGAACCCTGTCGATCATGTCCGCGATGACCGCCATTTCAGCTTCCTTCATGCCGCGGCTCGTGATGGCGGGGGTTCCGAGTCTCAGCCCACTGGCAATCTGCGGGGGCTTTTCGTCGAATGGTATCAGGTTCTTATTGACGGTGATGCCGACGCTCTCGAGCAGATTTGAAGCGTCACGCCCCGTCAAGTTCTTTGCGGTGACGTCAACGGAGAACTGATGGTTATCCGTGCCGCCGCTGACGATGCGGTAACCCCTCTCAGCCATCTCCTGAGAAAGGGCCTTCGCGTTCGTCAGGACCTGGCGGATGTAGTCCTTGAACTCCTGAGTCATGCACTCGCGAAAAGCCACGGCCTTTGCGGCGATGATGTGCATGAGAGGCCCGCCCTGAATGCCCGGGAACACTCCACGGTTCATGGACTTGCCGTGTTCCTTTTTGGCAAGAATGAAACCGCTACGGGGCCCACGGAGGGTCTTGTGGGTGGACGAGGAAACGAAATCCGCATATGGAACGGGAGTAGGATGCGCTCCGGTTGCGACGAGTCCGGAAATATGCGCCATGTCAACCAGCAGAAGCGCGCCGACCTCGTCGGCGACTTCACGGAAGGCCGCGAAGTCAATCTCGCGGCTGTAACTGCTCGCACCCGCGATAATCATCTTCGGTTTGTGTTCGTGCGCCAGAGACCGAACATCTTCCATGTCGATCATCTCCGTCTCGCGCGAAACGCCATAGCTGACAACGTCGTACTTCTTGCCCGAAAAGTTGAGCGGATGCCCATGAGAAAGGTGACCGCCGTGGTCTAGTTGCATGGCAAGAATCTTGGAACCCCATTCAAGCGATGCAAACATTATCGCCATGTTCGCCTGCGTGCCGGAGTGCGGCTGCACGTTGGCGTATTCCGCCTTGAAAAGACGCTTGCAGCGCTGGATGGCAAGGTTTTCTATATCGTCAACGTCCTCGCAGCCGCTGTAATAGCGTGCTCCGGGGTATCCTTCCGCATACTTATTGGTTAATACCGAGCCAGCTGCAGCGAGTACGGCGCGGGAGACGACATTCTCACTGGCGATAAGCTCGATCTGAGTCCTCTGCCTGGCGAGTTCGCCCATTACGGCCATGTAGATGGCGGGGTCGTTGTCTGCAAGCGGTTTGAGTCCTGACATCAAATACCTCTCGTGAAAACGGAATTATATATGTTTGTCAACTGCGCTGCCTGAACGGTCTTATGCCCAGCATTGACATGACTTCTCCAGCAAAGTGAAAAGAACCTGTGACCACGAAATCGCCGCCCTGGCGAATCAGGCTGACCGAGGAGTCAGTGGCGATTTTTTCGAAACCGGGCGGTGTTTCCGCCGGACCGGCATAGTACGCTTTCGACCAGCCGTTTCCGAGAGCGCGAGCGAGGACCTCGCTGTCCCGCCCGGGAGTACACGAAAACAGCAAAAACCTGCTTCCGTCGCCGTACCTTCGCCCGATTCGGGCAAGTGACTGCGGCGTGTGCGCACCGTCGAAGAGCACGCGGGAACTGCCGAAAACCCTTTCGTCATCGCGACAGGGAACGGGGACTTCCGATAGCCCGCTCGCATCGAACGGCATTTGAGAAAGCCCGCAGGCAATTTTCGCCAAGGCCTCGCAAACCGAACGTGCGTCCATGTCTGCCGTCTTCAGACGGACAATATCCAGGCGTTTTTCCCGCGCGGCCCTGTGTACACCTTCCATGGCTTCATTCGGAAGGGACGGTATCACAATCGGCGTCATTTCGGCTGCCGCCATGGCCTTCTCGTATGCGATGCTCTCAAGGTCGTTGCCAAGCTGCCTGGTGTGTTCCAGCTCGACTCCTGTGAGCACGGTGACATCGGCCTTCAGGAAACCGGTGGCGTCGTTCGCGCCGCCCATTCCGCACTCCGCAACGCATACATCCACTGCGGCTTTCGCAAATGCAGTAAGTGCTCCACACATCACCGCGCCAAAATACGTTCGCGCATCGCTCTCTTCGCTCGCGGCATGGGCAACGCGTTCAATTGCCGCGGCGAACTCCTTTTCACTGACCATCTCTCCATCTATCACCATCCGCTCGCGCTGGTCAACGAGGTGCGGGCTCGTGGTGAGACCGACGGAGTTACCTCCCGCTTGAAGGGCGGCTGCGATGAGTGTCGCGGTGATGCCCTTCCCCTTGCTGCCGGCGACCTTCACGAGCCTGTAAGCACTCCGGGGTTCGCCGAGTTCGCGGCAGATATCCTGCCAGTAAGCGGGCACTAAACCGTCAAGCGGCCTGTTCTTCCTGTCGTAAGGACGTTTATAGCCGGTACTCCGGGCAAGCCAGCCGCAAGCTTCATGGTAGTCGAAGGTCATTTTTTACGGAAACCAACCTCCTCGGCGACCATATCATGGAAGCCGGGAACGCTTTTTTCCACTCCCACGCGTTCGAGCTTGCCGTATTCGACGTAAGCCTGGAACAGAATGTAACCGGTTTCGGAAAAGACGTCCTGCTTTTTAAGCTCGCTCAGGGCGGCGGTGTCAGTCGGCATGTACTTGAGGACATTGTCGGCGTATTGGCCAAGGAGTTCTTCTCTCTCTTCCCGAAGCCGGTCAATGAATCCGGAAACAAGTGCGAGGTCGTAGCTGGAGTCGCCCATTACGTCCTGAATGGCAGTGACGAGTTCGGGCTTGACAGACAATCCGGCGTGGAAAACGTCAGTATCAAAAGGCAACTCCTCATCGAGCAGCGCGAGCCTTAGGTCGTGTTCACAGGCGTGGAAAGAATGATGAAGTGCGTCGAGGGTTTCGCCGAGGTCGAAAAAGTTTTCGGCCCTGCCGAGTTCGAGCAGGAAATGGAACAGAAGCGTAATGGCGTACTTGTCGTGCTCCTCGTTCGTGCAGGGTGCGGCCTGCTCGAGCATCTTCTGCAACTCGCCTTCGCGGTCGAACAGCACCTTGTAGCGTGCGAGCATCATGCGCAATTCGCCGAGACAACTCGCGTTCAGACGCCTTCTGAACTCCTCGACTCCTATAACGGAAATGTTGAAAAGCTCATCTCCATCGAGATAAACGCGGGAGTCCATGTCATCACTGCCGACCTTGACGATAAAGAGGTCAAGATCAGAGTAGCGGCCCATCTTGGAGGTAAGGAACGAGCCGTAAACGACAAGCCCCTGCACTTCGGCCTTTTCTGACCACTTTTCAACAAGTTCTTTCAGAGACCTCTCGTATCTTCTGGAGAGTTCCTTGTTCATTGTTTCCTCTCGTTGTTTGTCACACTTACGCCGTTTCTTTCGCTCTCGTCCTCGTCGTGCATGAACTTCAAAAACACGTCGCGGAGGTTGCGGGTACGAAGCGAAAGGTGTGTTACGGCAATATCGTTGTCGTGAAGCATCCTGCTAAGCCGGGCAGGGTCTTCGCAGCGAACAGTAATGCGTTTTTCATCGAGGCTCGCGGATAACATCTCGAGACCTTCACTTTCGAATATACTGCGCGCCCGCTCGTTATCATCCGTGGAAACGTCAACGCAGCCTTTTTCGGTGAGAAGCTCCTTTACCGAGCCCTCGTACAGATTTAGGCCCTGGCGGAGGATGCAGGTGCGGTTGCATAGCTGCTCGATTTCGGAGAGAAGGTGGCTGGAAAGCAGAACGGTTATGCCCTCATCTCTGTTCAGGCGGCGAATGGCTTGGATAATATCCCAGTTGCCTTCGGGGTCGAGACCGTTGGTGGGTTCGTCGAGAAGCAACAGGCGGGGCTTCATGAGAATCGCCCGCGCGAACCCGAGCCTCTGACGCATACCGTGCGAGAACGTCTTCACCCTGCTGTTGGCACGGCTCGCGAGTCCGACAACATCGAGCACCTCGTCCACCCTCCCGCTGTCAACACCACCGTAAAGCCCACCGTAAAGGCGAAGGTTGTTGCGTGCGCTCATGTACGGGTAGAAGGACGGGACGTCTATCATGGACCCGCACATGGAAACGGCTTTAAGACGGTCTTTTCGAACGTCTTGACCGAAGACTTTCGCGGTTCCGAGCGAAGGCCGTACGAGTCCGAGTATCATTCGAATAGTCGTAGTCTTACCGGAACCGTTCGGGCCGAGAAAACCGTAAATGTCGCCCTCTTCCACGGTCATGGAGAGCTTGTGAACGGCGTAGCCCTTGCGGTCGGCGAGGCTTTTCAGACCGTAAAACACCTTGGACAGGTCCCTCGTCTCTAATGCAGTGGTCACTTGCCGCTCTCCCTTCTGGACATAATCGAGTTCCGCACACCGGGATATCCCTTGTACAGGGGCGCAAGATCCGGGTCGGCGAGTGCATGGTCGTAGTTGTCATAGCCAAGTTGCAGCGCGTCTCTCAACAGCTCGAGCGAACGGTCAAGGTTTCCTCTTCTGGCGGCGATACAGGATAGGCGATAAGCACACAGAGGAGATTTGCCCTCTTCGGCCTGCCAGCGCCGGGACATCTGAAAGGCATCTTCAAGCCTGCCGGATGCAAGGTACAGCCCCGAGAGATTCTGCAGTGCCGGGACGTGGTCCTTGTCCAAAGTCAGAACATGCAAATAGTAGCCCTCGGCCATCTGAAGCCTGCCGCTGCGTTCGCAGGCCACGGCAAGGTTGTTGAGAATGGAGACATCGTCGGGCTGAAGCCTGTCCGCAATTTGCAAAAAGCGCACTGCGGCATCGTACTTGCACCATTCGAGAGCGATAATGGATTTATTGTACAGTGCGGGAGCGAACGCCGGATAAGCCGAAAGGCACTCGTCAAAAGCGAGAAGCGCGGGGTAGTTACTGCCTTCGGACAGGTACAGACAGCCGAGATTGTAGTTGGCGAGATAGTGCTTGGGGTCGAGAGTGAGCGTACGTTCAAGCATGAGCTTTTCTCGCCTGACATCACCCATACCGCAGTAGGCGAGCGCGAGCAAAAACGACCCCAGCACGCTGTTCGGTTCCGAACGCAGAAACTTGAGAAGTTCCTTCTCAGCTGAAGAGTACATTCCTTTCAGGATATACGACCGCGAAACACGGAGCTTCAGTTCGAGGTTGGAGCCGGACATGTAGTCCTCGGGAAGCCATATCTTGCCGATCATCTCCGGGTGTTCCTCGACGTCTCCGGAGAGTGCGCTGTGCGAGCTTCCGCCGGGAACGGGGTCCTTCTGCGATGTTGCCGTGTTGGAGGTGTCGAGATAGGAGTCGATGAACGCCTTTTCAGAAGATTCCCCGCCACAGCCGGCAAGGACGGCAAAGGCTCCAAGAAGGAATATCTGCAAGGCTCGTGACATGATCATGGGCTCCACAACGCAAGTGTATTGGCATGTTGAGCGTTCAACATGTAGATTCTACCCGTTTTCCACGTTTCTGAGAACATCTTGACAGACGAAAAGGGCCGTTCCTTAAGCGGAACGGCCCGGAGATTCTCCTTCGCGTAGGGACTATTCGAGGCCGACGAACGCCTTAATGAACTGGAATCGGTCGTACATTGTCGGATGTTCGGCCTGTACCTGCGCAAGTTTTCCGCGGAAGTCCGCGAGCTTCGCGAAGCCGTGCTCTTCCATCCACTGTTCCATTTCGGTGCGCATGGTCGCGAGATACCCGATACCGTTCTTGTAGAGAATCGACGCGATGTGACAGGTCTTCGCACCTGCGAGAATCTGCTTCGCGACATCCTTTCCGGTCTGGATACCCGTGGTCGCGGCTATATCGGTCTCGATTCTCCCCGCGGTAAGGGCGACCCAACGCAGGGCCAGTGCATTCTCCTCCGGCGTACTGTATGGCACACCGGGCTTGAGTTCGAGGGTGTCAACGTCAATGTCGAAGTGATAGTAGCGGTTGAACAGGACAAGTGCAGACGCACCGTATGCGGCGAGTTTGTCGGCAACGGCGTAGAAGTTGGTGAAGAACGGGCTTATCTTGACTGCCACCGGTATATCAACCTGTGCCTTCACGTCCTTCAACACCTCGTAATAGACCTTCTCGATATTCGCGGCATCGGTAACGGGGTCTTTCGGCACAACGTACATGTTGAGTTCGATCCCCGCGGCACCCGCATTTTGGAGCTTTCTCGCGTACTCCACCCATCCGCCACGGGAAACGCAGTTACAGCTTGCGATAACAGGTATGTCAACCGCTTCGCTCGCCTTCTGGACGGTTTCGAGGTAGGCCGTTTTGCTGTTCTCCATGCCGATACGGTAGATATAGTTCATCGCCTCGGGGTGGTAGTGTTCTTCGGATTCGGCCTCGAGGTCGTCCGCATCGGCCATGATCTGTTCTTCGAAAATAGACTTGAGCACGACCGCGCCAGCACCGGTGTCGGCGCATTTCTTCACCTTGTCCACCTTGCCCGTAAGACTCGAGCTTGCCACTATCAACGGGTTTTCGAGTTCAATGCCCATGTACTTGACTGAAAGGTCTGTCACTGCTGCTCCCTTCATAATTCCTGATTTGCTGTTAGTCAGTAAGTCGCCGTCATGCCAGAAGGCCGACTACAGTGAAAAGATACACTTACGGAAGAAGTTTCGCGTGAAAAAACGCCGCACAAAATCCCACGATTGCCGGCCAGTGCCGTATAAATTTCGAACCCGGCTGTTCGTTTTGACTCTCAAGTAACAACGGCAGTGCAATTTCGTTGCACAAACAGGTATATTTAGTCGTTGCATATCCGTAACACAGACCGCATAACATTTGCGGAGGGCAATATGAGAAAGCTTCTCGCACTCGCATCAATTCTTTTCTGCTTCCTTTCGGTGGCAGTCACAACCAAAGCAGAGGTAGCGGAATTCCACTACTTCCCGCTCGCACAGGGCATATACACACCGGGTACGAAGTTCTATGACGGCGACAAGATCGTCATCCTGCCCGGCCAGATAGAAAAGGTCAAGACCGGTGCGACCTATAATTCTTTGTCAAGACGGAAAAACGACTACAAAGAGGTCGGGAAGGGTACCGTCACGGGCGTCAACTTTTGGGAGTCCAACGCCAAACTCAACCTCAATAAGGACGTTGACTTCATAGATGACAAGTGCGTTGTACGCGTTCCGGTCGAGAAAAACCGGTGCTTCAACACCTGGTGGGAAAATGGTGTGAAGTGGGAAAAAGAAGGTGTCGTCTTTGATGCCTTCTGTGCCTTCTACAGGGCGACCGTTTACAAACCGGGCGACCAAGAAGTTCAAAACGCTTATCTGCGAACCGGTTACAAGCACTACCTTGCCGAGGCAAACGCAGTTTACAAGCGTTACGACTACAAGACCGCCTACGACAAGTTCGTGTTCGCTCTCGGTTTCCGCTGGCCGGGAGGGGACGTATCTGAAGCCGAACAGAAGCTCGAGAAGTGCGAGTTGTACATTGTTCGCGAAGAGGAGTTCGAAGAGCTCAGGAAGGATGCTAAAGGGGCGCAGAAGAACGGCGATCATAAGACCGTAATCGAGACCTATCACCGCATCCGGCCCGCGTTTCGCATCGCTGTTCCCTAAGGCTCCCGTGGCCATCAAGGCGCAGCGTGGCAAACGGAGACGCCTGAAGGCCATCTGGGATCCGCTCGTGCAGGAGACTTCCCCCATGATCGAGACCGGCAAAAGTGCGGAGGCCTACGAAAGACTCATGGAGTTCGCCCGATACGCACACATTTCCGGCAATGCTCTCAGCAAAGAACGCTTTCACCTTCGTCAACAACGCGGCCCAGAACCTCAAACCGGGCTCACCGGCGTTCGCGCTGCATGCGTCACTGTCTCACATCGCTTCGCTGCAGAAGGCTCCGGGATTCTTCTCTGTCAGCGACAACGACGAACGCTTCGTGTCCGACATTGTTACAGGTCTTCCCATTGCCGCTCTCGCCAAGGCCGGTAATACGCTCGAACGCGGCCCGCACAGCGACAAGGTGGCCAAAGCATTCAAGTGGATTACCGAAACGATGGACGAACGCGGCATTATATCATCAAGCATGCAGTCCACTCCGCAGATATTTTTGACATTCGGACTCGCGGAGCTGTACGCGGAAAGCGGAGACCCGCGGGTTCGGAAACCGTTGGGGCTCGCGCTGGAAAGGCTTTTTAGCCTGCAACTCGAAGACGGAACTTACGGCAGGTCCGTATCCGGTCAGGAAGGCATTGCGGATGCCGCGATAGCAACCATTACCTTCCGTATAGCCTGGGATGCCGGTGCGCCCTTTCCGGGAAACGCCACAAGGGCCTTTGACAAGGCTCATGACCTCGCAATGGGCAGGTTGAAAGTCACGGAGGGCGAACTTCTCGACTCCCGCGGCATGCCGGTTCGCGCGGGAACAGCGCAAGAGGTATTGAACTACGGCTCTGTCCTCGCGCTGCTGAAGTCAAGCGGCAAGCAATTCCCCTCCGGCAACAGCATGAAGTTCCTTCTGCATTGCCGTGAATTGAAGCACAGCTCAAACGCCATATCACCCGAAGGCTGGATGCTCAACGCGTGGATGTGGAAGCACTTCGGACTCGGTCAGTGGCAGTTCCTGTACGACAGCATTCGCGGCGGCAGAAGCCGGTTCTGTCAGGTTCAATCCCTCCGACCCGTCCTCTTTCAGCTATCCCATCCCTCGCAGAGGACTCTCGCGCAACGTCCGCACGGGCGGAGTCGCGGCGATGCATGCCCTCACGCTGATGTACGCTCTCGAAGCCCGATAACGATTGATACCGCTCAATAAAAAGGCCCCGGCATCGCCCGGGGCCTTTCTTATTCAGCCAGGAACCCGCAACGACAGACATTGTCGCTGCAACAGGAAAATGCTCTTCCTCAGGTTTCCATTCCGTCCTCATGTTTTTCCTGCTCCAACATTCTCTGATGCTCCTGCAGGTCGCGGATTTTCTGTTCCTTGCGGTAGTCCTCTGTGGCAGAGTCCCATTCGTTGCCGACATCTACGAGGTCGTCGTGGTCGCTTTGATAGCCATAAGTGCGACGAAGCAGATTATGCACACGAGTGTAGAACTCCTCCATCATGAACGGCTTGGCGAGATAGTCATCCGTACCGGCCACGTAGCCTTTCAGCCGACTCTTCTTGTCAGAAAGCGAGGTGAGCATGATGATCGGTATGAACGCTGTACGAACGTCCGCACGCAGCCTGCGGCAGACCTCCAGCCCGTCCATGCGCGGCATCACAATATCCAGTATTATGAGATGGGGTTTAACGCGTTTTACCTTCTCAAGGGCCTCAATGCCGTCTGCAGCGGTAAATACCTCGCAGTCAATGCCCTTCAACGCGATGGAAACGAGCTTTTGCATCGAACGCTGGTCGTCAACCACGAGAACCCTCGGGTGGCCCTCTATTTTCGGCCTCTCGTTGGAAAGCGCCGGTTCGTCGGCTGAAGAGACGGGAGACTCCTGAGCTTCCTCTCTGCCAGCTTTCAAATCCGCACCGCAGTTCGGACACAGGTTCCACTTGCCGTCAACCTTTTCATCGCATGAAGGACACACGAAGAGTTCAGGTTTTTCGAGAAGCGACTTGCCGCAGTACGGGCATATCTTCCACCCGCCCTTCACCTTCTCGGAGCACTCGGGACACTTCCTCTCCTCACCATCCTGGCGAGGCTCTTGGCTTCGACGAAGGGGTCGCAGAACCTTTTCAACCTCTTTCAGCGGCTTTTCACCGGACGAAAAGGGCTTCACTAGTGCCTTCGGACGCAGAACTGTACCCGAGGAGCTTTCTTCACCGATAACTCTTCTCAACTCCTCAGTAGTAGTCAGTTCCTTTTTCCACAGTTTGCCGCCTGCTTCGGCAAGGGACGCGAGACCTTCCTCGATAGCTGCCGCGTTGATCTTTTCAACGTCCGCACCTGATTTCAGAGCCTCGCGAAGCCCTTCGCTCGCGACGAGCACCTGTGCAAGGGCTATCCTGCCTTTGTAGCCAGAGTAATTGCAGTTGTCGCAGCCCTTGCCCTTGTACAGAGAGATTCCGGGATTCAAACCGAACGGAGATACCTCTGCGGCATCAGGCTCGTAGCTTTCCTTGCACTTAGGACAGAGCTTGCGCACGAGCCTTTGCGAAATAATTGCTTTCAGGATGGAAGCTAGTTCAGAACGGTCCATGGCGAGCCCTGCGAGCTTTTCGGCGCAGTGAACTGCATTGAGGTTCGTCATGGACGCAAGAACAAGCCTGTCCCTTGCGGCATTTGCGACAACGGTTGCGGTTCTGCTGTCGGGTATGTCGCCCACGAGAACGGCATCGGGATTCTGACGCAGCAAGCGACGCTAACCTCTCGAAGTTCAGGCCGATTCGACGGTTGACCTGCACCTGGTTAACACCGTCAAGCTCGAACGCGATCGGGTCTTCTATGGAGACGAGGCTTCGTTCAGGGCTTCGCAGCTCCTTCAAAAGCGAGTACAGGGTTGTCGTCCTGCCTGAGCCGGCAGGGCCGCAGACGACGACAAGTCCTTCGTTGGCCTTAAGGAGTTCACGCACGGACTCCTGCTGTTCGGGGTCAACGAATATCCTCTCTAACGACACCTCGGCCATCTGGTTGGTGAGGATTTGCACAACGACCTTCTCGCCGAACCGCGTGGGCATTGTGTTAACTCGCAGGTCGAGCGTTTCGTCGTCCTTAACCTTCGCGGCGACCTTTCCGTCCTGGGGCACCGTGGTCTCGGCAACGTCGAGACCGGCGAGGGACTTCACCCGCGCAATAACGGGACTCGCGACCGAGCGTGGCAGACGCGTGAGCTCCTGGAGGATACCGTCTATACGCTGACGGACGAGAAGGGTGCGTCTTTGTGGTTCGAAATGAATGTCCGTTGCGTCGTTGCCCACGGCTATCTTTATTATCTGATTGACCGTGGTGACGACGCCCTTGTCCTTCGACGCATCAAGCAGTTCCGAGGCGGGCAGGTCGGCGGTCTCGACATCTTCCTGCTCGGAGGAATACTGTTGCTGTGCCTCCTGCTCCTTACTCTGCATACCTTCAAGATAGAACTCGTCGGTGTCGTCGAGGTTGTCCATGATCTCGCGGGCGGCGTCGTCTTCCTTGTAGCGTCTCCCAATGGCTTGTTCGACCTCGGACTGGGTCGAGATGTACTTTTTCACCTTCCTCTGGGTCTTTGCCTCGAGGTGCTGAACGAGGTCGAGTCGGAGAGGGTCTGCGAAAGTGACATGCAGGTACTCCCCTTCCACCTTGAAAGGCACGCAGTTGCACTCGACTGCAAGCGAGCGAGTGACAATAGAGAAAACATCGGGGTCGAAGTTTACCGAATCAAGCTCCACGACCGGAATTTTGAGCTGCTTCGAAAGTGCGCGCACTATATCGGCTTCCGTGCATATGCGCAGCTTGACGAGTTGCTCTCCGAGCCTCAGCTTGGTAAACTTCATTCGCTCGAGCGAGAGATTCAACTGAGCGAGAGATATGGCCTTTTCTTCGAGCAGTATCTCTCCGATCCGACGCTTTCGGACCATGCGACCCCCTGTATCAGACGGTGAATATGTGTTTACACTTGGCGCAGCCTACCTTTGCGCCCTTCGGAATGCTCGAGACATCTATTACCGAGTTGCACTTCGGACAATTGACGGTTCTCGAATCCTCGTCGCCGAAATTGAGCGGCTTGGGCCCGGGCTTGGTTTTTTCGAAGGGCATTTCTTCCTTCTTCATGACATCGGTCTGGTCGGCGCTCTTTTCATCCGGTTTCCCTGCCTTCTTCAACTCTTCGATGTTGGCCGGCGAAACGGGTTCGAGCTTCTGCTCGGTCGGCTTTTCCTCGACTCCGCCCTCGGTGAAGAAGACCATCTCGGTGTCGCCAAGCACTATCTTGTCGCCATCCTTGACCTCTGTACGAACTCTGATAAGCCTGTCGTTGACGTAGGTGCCGTTTGCACTCTGAAGGTCAACGATGTAGAACCTGCCCTTTATGAACTCGATCTTTGCATGACGGCGAGAGATTTTGACATCTCCCTTGAGGCAGAGGTCATTTTTCTTCACGCGCCCGATCTCGAACACGTTCTTCTTGATCTTGACTTCTTTATCAGGGGAGCCCATGCGACGGATCATCAACTTGGCCATATGTCACTCCTTGGGGAAAAGGTTATCTGTATAACTCGAGGATGTATCGAGGTCACTTTCGGTGAACATTCCTGCGAAAGGATTTGCGGGGTCGGATTCGGGGAACAGCTTTTTCATGTACTTGTGAAGCGACATAATCGTCGGACCATACCGGTCGTGATACATGAAGTATTCCAGGTCGTAAACAAACTCGGTCGCACTCTGGTATCGCTTGCTCTTATCACGTTCGAGCGCCTTCATGACTATCCTGGACAGCTCGGGCGTAATGTCCTCGTTGTGCTCGCGCGGGTCGGGGATGTCGGACTTGCACACGTTGTCAAGAATGCGGTGAACGTCGTCACCCGTGTCGAAGGGATTGACACCGGTCAGTATCTCGTAAAGGCAGATGCCGAGCGAGAAGAGGTCGGAACGGTGGTCGGTCTGCTCGAACCGGGCCTGTTCCGGACTCATGTATTCGGCCTTGCCCATAAGCACATCGCCTTCCTCGTCCTTCATGTACATGCGCGCCTTGGCGATACCGAAGTCGGTGAGCTTGACTTCGCCCTCGGTGGTTATTATCAGGTTCTTGGGACTCACATCCCTGTGAACGATTCCCAGCAGCCTTCCGTCACGGTCTCTGCGCATGCGCGTACTCGAGCCCTCTGCAAACCCTCGAAGCAACGAATACGCCCAAATCGTTCGGCACACGCCAGTTAAGCTGGCGATGACGGGCGTTAAACTCATCAAGTGTCTTTCCTGAAAGGTACTCCATGACCATGTAGTAAGAGGCTTTGTGCTTTCCGAGTTGGTAAATCTGAGCGATATTCTGATGCACAAGGTCGGCAACGAGCTTGGCCTCACCGATGAACATTTCACGGAAGACGGGGTCATTCGATATGTCCTCGAGGATCATCTTTATGGCGACCGTCTTGCCGAAGCCCTCGACGCCGAGTTGCTGAGCCTCATACACGAGGGCCATGCCGCCCCTCGCAATCAGGCGGGTAATCTTGTACTCGGTCTGCTCATGTACAAATCTCTTAAGCAATTATGTCTCCGACTCCCAGCATACCAGCAAAGAAGCTTACGTCAAGGCTCCCTTTTCTCCATTTCCCTTACGTTGTCAACAAGAATACCGAGCTGGTTGTTCGCGTTCAGGATAAGACGTTCGAGCCTTCTCTCCTCATCAAGGTTGCCGAATTCCATTCGTTTCTTACTCTTGTAGTCCGCGATGCGATCCTTTAGTTTCAGTATTTTACGGGTGGTGTCTTTCCAGTCGGCGAAATCTTCCTCCGCAACGAAGACGGTCTCACCCTCGAAGTTGAGCACTTCGTAAGAGCCATCGCGCTTTTGGGGACTTTCGGGTATGACCGTGTGCCAAACAAGTGTTACGAGAGCGGCAGCAAGCAGTGCCAAAACAACAGTTTTCGCCGCCCGAAAGGTCCTTGGGGAAACGGAAGGGCCTTCGGGTACGAAGCCGCACGAGGCACATACGTTGTCCTGTGCGAGCTTTTCGCCACAAACCGGACAGAAATTCGTCTCTCTTCTCGGCTTTTCCGTCATTTTTTCCAGCTTTCGATTCAGGGCGTTGCACGAGTCTTGACCTTGCCGCACAACGCCTATAATGCTACAGAAATAATAAGTGCTTTTTCTCAATTTAGAAGCCTACGGTGAATGCATGCTGAAGAGATTACGGTTACTCGTGGCCTTACAAGAAATAGATCAGGAGATTCTCGAGATAAAGCAAGAACTCGCGCGTATCCCCGCTGAGGCCGACCGACGCGAGGTCGCAGTGGAAGCCAAGCGCGAGAAACTTGAAAAGCTTGAGCAGAGCGCAAAAAGCCTCAAGCTCGACAACAAAGAACTTGAGCTCGATATTGCAGCTCTGGACTCGACAGTTAACCGGAGCCAGCAGAAGCTCCTGGAAGTGAATGACCAGAGGTCCTACAACGCGCTCAGAAACCAGATAGCGACTAACGAAGTGGGAACCAGAGAAGCATATTGAGGATCAATCCCTGGAACTCATGGAAAAGCTCGAAACCGTCGAGGAGCAGATTCGGAAGCTGAAGGAAGAGATACAGTCCGAACAGGAGATAATACAGGGGCTTCGTCAACAGGGAAAAGAGCAGAGAGAACAGGCCAGGGACAAGGTGGCCGAACTGAAAGACGAGCGGTGGAAGCTCGTTGACAAGCTCGACCCGGAAGACTACCATCTCTACCGAAAACTCATGAGGCCCCCGGAGTTCGTTGCGATAACTGAACTGACCGGTCAGGGCCTGTGCAAGACATGCAACGTGCAGGTAGAGCCCCAGGTTCTCAACCGTCTTTACATCGGAAGAGAAATGGTTTTTTGTTCGAACTGCGGACGTGTGCTATATTTGCAGGAGAGCATTGAGTCCGGCGACGCTGAAACCGAGATTTAGCGGCCTTAGCACATGGTTTTCGTTACGCGGCAGGCATTGAACCGTAAAACGGAAAAGATGCGTTTTTTGATCATCGGGCACGATTTCGTTTTTTTTCGTGCACGATGTGGTATGATAGTTCAAAAGTAACCCTACCTCGCGGATGCAGCGCTTTCACGTTACGACTATGGGAGTGGTCGAACCGGCGCAGTTCTTGAAGGGACGCGGGGACATTCTTGAAAGGAGAACAAATGCGTAACCTGTTCTTGGCAGCTGCAGTGTTCGTGATAGGCTTCGCGTTCGTTGCTACCCCCGCCTATGCACAAAACTTCGAGGTTGGTGCGAAAATCGGTGTTTGGGGAGCGGACGAACTCGACGAGGCTGCACCTCTCAACGAGGAAAATGACGACACCGCTTTCACCTTTGGTCTTGTTGGTCAGTACAACATCAATGAGGATTTCGGTATCCGCCTGGACATCGAATTCGGCACAACCGACAACGTTGACTCGACATCCTTCATCATCTCCGGTGTTTACAACTTTATGCCGGTAGCTGAAGGACACTGGTCGCCCTACGGCAGGGCCGGCCTGATGATCTCAAACGTTGACCTCGACTACACTCTTGCGCCTGACTATAACACTGAGTTCGGATTTGAGGCTGCCGTTGGTGTTAACTACACCTTCGACCAGTTCCGGATCTTCGGCGAACTGGGCTACAGGCTCATCCAGTTCGATGGAGACGAACTCGAAGAAGACCTCGACATGAGCGGCTTCATCCTGAACATCGGGATAATGTTCATCTTCTGATTCCCGATACAAGCGCTCACTGCAAAAGCCCCGCCCCTGCGCCGGGCTTTTTTTTGAACTTCCTTCATTTTTCCATAAAGTGCTGATATACTGCACACGAAACCCAACCTAACAGGGGGAAGTACATGAAGCGCTCGATTATTCTCACGTCCCTTATCATCCTTCTCTCCATGCCGTTCTCAGCCCCGGCTGAAGGTATCTCGCCAAGGGCCGAAGACCTCGCGCTCACCGCTATGGAGCTCGCAGAAAAGGGCTACGAGAATGCCGCACAGCAGGTCTGCAAGGACATGCGCTCCGACGGTCAGATTCCCAAGGCCGACCTGATACTCGCCTACCTTGCCGGTGCATACGTGAACCTCCTGACTGCCAAAGAGGCAGGAAACACTCCGCAGCGCGCAACCGCTCTCGCAGAAGCCGGTGACAACCTCGAAACCGCCGACAAAATGAATATGCCGAAAGGCGAATGGCTCTCATTGTTCAGCAGAACACTGCATATCGCCGTGAACACCCACAAAACCAAAGAGCTTCTGAAACACGAGAAACTGACACCGAAAGAGGTTGCCGTCTACTACGATAGCCTCACGAAAGCGCTTTCGGAGCTCGTGTCATTGCACGGCACACTTGCCGCACAGAAGCAGGATGAGCTTATCCGCCACCTCGCGCGATTCGAACCTCCCATGGAGGCTCGCATTGTTCAGAGTCATTCGCGCCAGCTCTCACTGTGCGCCAACTTTCTGTGCGTTACCATGGCCGACACGTGCGAGGCTGTCGCATCAATCTATAGTCCTGAAGACGAGAGGTTCGGTGAAAGTATCACCATAGCGGAGAATGCGCTGCGAAACAAGCTCGAAGACCACTACTTCGTGGAAGCTTACGAATACGCGGTAGCTGCCCTTCAGCGCATCAGGCGACTTAAAAGCGCAATGATTCAGCAGAAGCTCGACCAGCGTATCACGATGATGTTCGAGGATCAGAACATCGAGGACTTAGTCTCAACATTATCGGCCCTTTCCGATATCCAATTTGAGTTTAGGTTCGAGGGCGAGAAACGCTCACAGCGGATAACGATTGAACTGCGCAACAAGACCCTTGAAACCTCTTTGAACCTCATATGTGCAACTGCCGGTCTTTCCTGGTACATCGCGGGAGACCACATAGTAATCTCGGACAAGCCGAACGCACCCCACTCCGACACGATGATACCGCGCGAGAAACGCCACAGGATTGAACGCTACGACAACGTTCACCTTCCACTTGTCAACAGGTTTTTCCACTATGCCGTTCATGTCGAGGGCTCGCCGATATAAACGCCGCTGACACGACACTTCAGGCTGTAGTGAAGGCACTCACCGAGAAATTCGGCATAAAGATTATCCTCGAAATGGACGACCGAATGCAGATGACCACCCTGAAGCCTCAGGACGCTGACCCTGAAGGAGATGCTCGACTGGCTTTCACGTCTGCACGGCCTTACATGGTTCCGGGAGGGCGAAGTCATAATCCTCGTGATTGAATAAACGAACATTTTCTTCCAATTCCCGGCCGCGGAGGCAGTGGTTCGACTGTAACTTACTTCGCTGTGCCTTTTGGGCACCTCGAAAAATACGGTTTTACTGCAAACGGCTGCGGCTTTGTCATGCTTCGTCATAAAGCTGTTTCTTCCTCGCCTGACTTTGCCTCGCTCGTTTTCGTACGAAACCAATTCTTAGAGGTACCCTTTTGGATTTGAAATAGCCGAATGCACGTATAATCCTCGCTTTGTGAGCAACGCGTTCGGCCATTGTTATGTATGGAGCTGCGAATGGAAGAGTTTGCCATAATCTGTATTGACGACGAGAGGGACGTTCTCGATGCCCTTACGAACGACCTCGAGAAGTTCTCTCGCCATTTCCGCATCGAACCTGCCGAGAGCGCGAAGGACGCCATGTCTGTCCTCGACGAACTCGAAGACGACGAGGTTGAAGTCGCACTCGTTCTCGCCGACCATATCATGCCCGGAATGAGCGGAGTTGACTTCCTGATCGGCCTGAGGACGGACAAGCGAACGAGCAAGGCCAAAAAGGTGCTCATCACCGCTCAGGCCGGACTCGACGCCACTATTGATGCTGTCAACAGGGCAAACCTCGACCATATGATATCAGAAAGCCATGGTCTCGTGAGGAACTGCATGAAACCGTAGAGCAGTACCTTACTGAATACGTCATCGAACACGCCGCGAGCCCCTTACGTTTCAGCTCTGTTCTCGACGGTCAGAAGCTGATGGACGCGGCGACAAGCCGCGACAAATTCGGCTCGGACCTCGTGGACTGAGCGAACTAAGCCGGTGTTGCGCTACCCGAACATGCCTTCAGAGCCTTCATTCATCAGCGGCACCATAAACACAGGTGTCGGGACAGATTCATCCAAGAGGTCGTTTACATGAAGGAGCCCAAGAAGATATTCGGTTTCTTTCTCGGATCAGTGCTGTTCATACTGATTCGGTTCTATCCGTTCCTGTTCACGCTACCGGAGGGACTCACCTACAACGGTCTTTCCGTCCTGGCAGTAACCGTGCTAATGGCGGTATGGCGGATCAACGGAGGCCATTCCGATACCCGCTACCGCCCTGCTGCCCATCGCACTTTTTCCCTCGCTTGGAATCATGAAATCCTCCGCGGCGACGATGCAGTACGGCAACCACCTGATATTCCTGTTCATGGGCGGCTTCTTTCTTGCTGTGGCCATGGAAAGGTGGAACCTGCACAAACGCGTGGCGCTTTACACCATCAAGCTCGTTGGCACGAGCCCCGCGCGCATCATCCTCGGATTCATGCTCGCGACGGCGTTCCTTTCAATGTGGGTGAGCAACACGGCCACGGCGATGATGATGGTTCCCATCGGCCTTGCCGTAATCAAGAGCGCGACGGGCTGCACACCTTCCGACTTCATGAACAACCCTCCCGAGCTCCGCGACAAGCTGAACTTCGGACGGGCACTGATGCTTTCGGTAGCTTACGCGGCATCCATAGGCGGTGTGGGCACGATAATCGGCACTCCGCCAAACGTTGTGATGGTCGGCATGGTCGAGAAGCTGTACGGCCAGCAGATAAGCTTCCTCGACTGGATGATTTTCGCCGTTCCGCTTGTCGTGGTCTTTCTCGCGATAACCTGGTTCATGCTAACCAAGGTGCTGTTCAATCCGGGCAAGGCCAAGCTCGGTGGCAGCAAGGAACTGATCAGCAATCAACTCGAGGACCTCGGCCCGATAACAAAGGAAGAGCGCTGGATAATAACAGTGTTCGGAATTGTCGCATCTCTGTGGATAGCCCGGGGATTCGTCACCAAACTGCCCGGGGCCGAAGACATCATCGAATTGAAGTACATTCACGACTCGACGATAGCAATATTCGGCTCCATCCTGCTGTTCATTATCCCCTCGAACCTCAAGAAGGGCCGTTTCATTCTGGACTGGAAGACAGCGGTGAAGATACCGTGGAACGTCATCCTGCTGTTTGGAGGCGGCCTCGCGCTGGCCAAGGGCTTTCAGGGTTCCGGGCTCGCGCTGTGGATTGCGGAGCAGTTGAGAGCACTCGAGGGCTCTTCAATACTCATCTTCATCTTCTGCGTGGTGGTAATCGTCATCTTCCTCACAGAGATAACTTCCAACACGGCGACGGCAACGCTGCTCGTACCGATCATGGGCGGAGCCGCCATCGCCATGTCAATCCATCCCTACGGTGCGATAATCGGGGCGTGTCTCGCTTCTTCCGCGGCGTTCATGCTGCCTGTCGCAACGCCACCTAACGCGGTGGTTTTCGGAAGCGAGTGCATATCCATCAAGGACATGGCAAAGGCAGGCATCTGGATGAACATCATCGGAGCCGTGCTCATTACACTGTTCGTGATGTACCTGCTGCCGTTGATATGGGGCATTGACCTGAAATCGGTTCCCGGCTGGGCTATGTAGTAGCCGTTCCTGTGTAAAAAGGCGAAGGCGAGGCCAGATGGCCTCGCCTTCTTATGTCATGGGTATGTACCCAGACCGTGAAGACAGCATCGCTGTAAGCCGGCTTTTGTCGAGTGCGACCATTCCTCTTGACCATCCGTTGCCGGACAGTTCGAGCAGCCTACCCGGGACAGCATGGATGGCCTGCCCTCTCCTCTATTTGGCCTTGCTCCGGGCGGGGTTTACCATGCCACCGCTGTCACCAGCGGCGCGGTAGGCTCTTACCCTACCTTTTCACCCTTACCCACCTGAGGCGGGCGGTTTGTTTTCTGTGGCACTTTCCCTGGGGTTGCCCCCGGTGGGCGTTACCCACCGCCCTCCCCTGTGGAGGCCGGACTTTCCTCGAGCTTTCGCCCGCGGCCGCATGCAAGGCTGCCTTCGCTGCCATTATACGGCAAATATCAACTCTGTTAGCACTAATTCCGCTCTTTGTGCTGTATTTTCGTTGTGAGTATTCACTTCAGCCATTACCATTTGTCTGCAGCTGCAACTCGATTTTCAGATGTTGCGTGACATATTCTGTGCTGTTCCGTCATTATTGTGACCGGGGAGAAGATGACAGACGAGCTTCGCAACCTCGTAGAACGACTCCGGGCCGGCGATGAAGCTGCTTTCGAAGAGGCTGTTCGTCGCTTCACGGCTCTGGTCTTCGCGCAAGCCTACTCAGTCGTAGGCAACTCGCACGATGCCAGGGACGTCTGCCAGGATGTGTTCATCAGTCTCTACAGAAAGGTGGACACGATCCGAAAGCCGTCGGCGCTGAAAGGATTCCTCCGTACAGCCGCCCGAAACAGGGCGCTGGACATCCTCAGAAAGAAAAAAGGAGGAGGAGTTTCGCTCGACGCTCTCGGCGAAGTCGAACACGAAAACGACGAGCCTGACCCGTCCTCGGAGATTGAAAGGCAGGAAGAGAAAGTGCAAAGGAAGCAACTTGTCTCCGACGCAATTACTCAACTGCCCAAGGACCAACAGGAGGTCATCAAGTTGCGCTACGAAAAGCGGCTCTCATACGCCCAGATAGCGAAGGAGCTGAACACGGGCCTCGCGGTCGTAAGAGGAAGGCTCTATCGAGCTCATAAGGCGCTTGCCGGCAAACTCGGTTCACATTTTCCGGAGTAATCATGGAACACCACAAAGAAAACACTTACTACGAGATGATCGTCCCCTACCTCGACGACGAACTCACCGTCGGGCTAGAAGGAGCTTTTCGAGAAAGCCATCGAGAAGGACGAGAAACTGCAGGCAGAATTCAACCGCATTGCCGAGGTGCGCTCCGCCCTGCTGTGCGCAACCGCTCCCGAGCCCCCCGAAGGCCTGGAGGACGAGATAATCTCGACCGTACGTGCGAAACGTACTTTCTCGCCCGCAAGTTTATCGTTCGCCAAAATCGCGGCCGTTGTGGCGTGCGTGCTTTTAATAGGGCTCGCGTTAGCTTTTCACGGAATGTCCGATACTGAAGAACGCCCCCGGGAAGCGAACGCGACATCCCCCGTTTTTGAGAGGGATGCAGGCTCACAAACCGATGATAAGGACTTCCTTTCACCGGACTCGCCCAGAGGCGTACCGTCCGCGAAACGCGAGTCTTCAGACTCTGCAGAACCGAACGACGACATGCTGCAGATGGAGGAAGCCGAGAAGGAGATGTCAGAGGAAGTCGAAGGTCTGCACCGTTCCAATCGTGCCAAGCTCGGTGACGCCGCCCCGAAAGAGGACGATTCCAAGCACAAGAACACCAGAACCAAATCCCGAACATCCGGACAAGACGCAGAGGGAAGCAGGGACAACGACAAGACAGAAAAGAAGCTCGACAAATCATCTGCCCCGCGCCCAACGTCCCAGCCATTGACACGTGGCTACGGAAAGGGTTCACAGCAGCCTGAAGAAGGCAGCCGGAGACCCGAAATACTCCCCGAAATTGAAAAGCAAACCATGCCGCAACCACGCTACCACTACTTCGAGGCAGATGGAACCACGGCTTTCGTCAAGGGCGGCAAGTTCCTGCTCAAGGCCGAAAGAAAGACCACTGTTCACCTCCCGCACATCGGAACCATCGTGCTCGAAAAGAGTTGCGAGATAGCACTTGTCGTGCGCGATATAAGAACCGGCGATATGGTCGAACTGCCTGGGCTCGCGCTTGAAGAGTCGGCGAAGAAGCTCGAAGTGGTAATTTTCATAAAGCAAGGCTCGTGTACTCTCACGGCCGACGGCGTTGATACTAAACTCACCGAAGGCAGGACCTACTCCCTGCGAGTAAACGCCTCGCCGCAACCGGTCGTGGAATAGACTCTCCAATAGTCTCTTTTGAGATGGAGGATACGATGATTCACCTGAAACGCTCATTTACCATCGCTCTTGTACTGCTGTTCGCCACTATCAACCTGTCGCTTGCAGAGGACGCTCCCATGGAGAAGGTGTCCAAGCTGCCGTTCGGCGGTTGGTACGAGAAGGTCGATTACGATGTCAACCCTTCGATAAAGGGCTACACGCTTCCCCTGAAGGCCGACCAGCTTAGACCGTTTGAAAACGACCTGACCTTCGTCCGCTCGTCCAGCTCCGACATCGCGCTTCAGAGCTACGGCTTCATGGTCAGCGAAGGCTACCGCTCCGACAACCTCTCCCATTACTACAAGGGTCTGCGCGACAACAAGGTACCCATGTTCGTCACCACAGACACCGTCCAGCACATGTACCACGTTCTGTTCGACAAATCTCTCGCGGACCTCGAAGAAAAGGTCTTCTACGATGACCTGCTTGTAATTCTGGACGAGCTTCTCGACGATATGGGAGGCTACAAGTGCGGTCCTATGCCGGACGCAATGCCGAAGAAGCTTCCAAAAGACGCAGTCCTGTCCGACTACGCCGTTGCGACAGCAGAGAAGTTCCTCAAGGTCTCCATTGCGCTTTTGAAGGAAGACCACGGTTATTCCGACCCTGACGTTCTCGCTGAGCTGAAGAACATATCGGCTCACGCGGGTTTTTCACCCTCCCCCGTCTTCGGTTACGACGAGGACTACTCGCAGTACATTCCCCTGAGGCCACTACACCAAGACCGACAAGCTCAAGCGATATTTCAAGTCCATGATGTGGCTCGGTCGCCTGACCTTCCTCGCAAAGGGCAAACGCTTCGAAGGCGATGATGCGCTCATCAGCCACAGGCGCGCCGCGGTACAGACCACGGCGGCGGCGCTGATCGCTGAACACATGCGCAAAAACCCGAGCTTCCCCAAGTACGATGCCCTTTACAACGCGACCGCTTTCTTCGTGGGCTACTCGGACGACCTCACGCCCTACGAGTACAGCAAGGCCATCGCCGACCTCAACGAGGCACAGGCCGACGTGCTGAACATCGCCCGCAACGATAAGCTGTTCATGAAACTGCAAAGGGAGCTTCTGAAGTTCCGCCCGCCTGCCATATACAGTGGAACGGGCAACATAACCACTTACGACCCCGAAGCCCTGAAGGGCGAACCTAAACCGGAGATTCTGCAGAAGGCGCTTGCCAGCACAATGGGCATGCGCTTTATGGGCCAGCGTTTCGTAATAGATTCCTACGTGATGGGGCGACTGTGCTTCCCAACGGTGAACGAGTTCAGCGGCAACGGCGCACCATTCACCGGCGCACCCAAACGCTTCCGCTCCACAGCACTTGACTTCATGGCCCTTCTCGGAAGCCCCGAGGCCTACGAAATACTCAAAGAGCAGCAGATGACCGCCTACAAGGGCTACGGCGAGGAGTTCGCCAAGCTCAAGAAGGAAATGGCGGCCCTCTCGACCGAGGACTGGCACCGCAACCTCTACCTCGGCCAGCTCGATGCGATGAAGAGCCTCTTCTCGCGCACCGCGGACGGCTACCAGCCCTTCCAGCGGACGAAACAGTGGGAGAAGCGTCAGCTTCAGACAGTCCTCGGAGGCTGGACAGCGCTGCGCCACGACACGATCCTGTACGTGAAGCAGCCCTACGGACTTCGAGCCGGCGCGGCACCGCCGCCCAAACCGAAGGCAGTCGGCTACGTCGAGCCCGAGCCCGAGTACTACGCACGCATGCTTTCGAACGTAAGGCAGCTCAAGCGTGGTCTTGCCGAACTCGGCCTCGCTGACCGCATGCCTGCGTCCGTACGTTCCCGCACCGACAAGCTGGAGTGGTTTATCGAAACCCTCATGGATATATCCATCGCCGAATTGGAACAAAAGGAGATGAGGAAGGAACACGTGAGCTTCCTCGAGAGCATCGCCGACTACATCTCCGGCATCCAGGGCAAGGACCCGAAGGAGTTCACGAGCGAGATCGTGGCCGACGTTTTCACGGATGGCACGAAAGGTGTGGTGGTAGAAGAAGGAACAGGCAAGTTCAACTCTCTCGTCGTCGCGTGGCACAAGCCTGACGGCACCATCGAAGTGGCAATCGGCCCCGTGTACTCCTACTACGAGTTCACCATGCCGATGAACCAGCGACTGACCGACGAGAAGTGGCAGCAGATGCTCAAAAACAATCCGCCGGAACGTCCCGACTGGATACGCTCATTCACTCCTGTTCCCGGGCCGCTTCCTGAAGAAAGGTTCTGAGAAGAGCAAAGCGAAAAAGGCGGTGGCTCATGTCACCGTCTTTTCGAATCGAACAAGGAGAAGAGATATGCAATTGTTAACGCCGAGAATTCTCACTGCACTGCTATGCGCGCTTCATAACGATCAGCGCGTCGGTCTCGGGCGTCGCTGAGGAAGCGACCGCGCCCTGGCAAGCTGACCGGTAAGGACTTCCTGAAGCCACCACCGAGGCAGTTGACTACGACTGCGAACCCTCCGTCGAGGGATATTCGCTGCCACTCAACAGCGAACAGACACAGAAGTTCGTTGCGCAACTGAAGGACCTGCAGATCGACTTTGACGACCCTCATCTTCTCAACAACGGATTCGCCATCACAAACCAGGTAACTTCGAACAACGTTGCTGACCACTTCGAGATGCTGCGCGACAAAGGCATACCGATATTGGTCACTACAGACAGCATGTTGCATCTGTATCACCTGCTTTTCGATGACATTCTGATGCAGCTTGAGGAACGCAGGTTCTATTCCTCCCTTGAGACGATGTACTCTGAGCTTCTCGGCGACATGCAGAAGTTGCAGGGAGATGCGAAGGACGAATTGTCTCAGACTGCTGTAAGTACGGCCGTCTCTTACCTCAAGGTCGCATCAGCACTACTTAGGGGCGAAAAAGACGGTGAAGGTGTCGTCGGAGATGAACTGAAGCTCATTCACGCCCACGAGGGTCAGGCTCATTCGCCGTTGTTCGGCTACTCCGAGGACTATTCGCAATACGTACCGCGCGGACACTACACTTCTTCCGAGAAGCTAAAGATGTACTTCCGTTCCGTAATGTGGCTCGGGAGAATGACCTTCCTCGTGAACAGCAAGGAGCAGTTGGAGAAGGGTCTTGTGGACGAGAAGACCGCGAAAGTCCACACAATGGCCGGAGCCATGCTCGCGAACGCCCTTGTGGGCTCTGACCTGTATCCGGACTACAACAAAATCTACGCGGTAACGTCGTTCTTCGTGGGCTATGCCGACGACCTGACTCCCGCCGACTACGACAACGCGCTCGCCAAGACGCTGGCCGAGGGCGAGAATATCTTCGCGCTAACAGCCGATGACAAGCTCACCAAACTGCGCGAACAAGTGCGCAAATTAGCTCCCCCTGCGATCTACGGCGGTCTCGGTGACGTTATGATAACAGACCCGGCGGCAAACGCCGGAGCGGGCAAACCTGACGAACTGGCCACGACCCTTGAGGCCACACGCGGCCTGCGGCTCTTGGGCCGCCGGTTCATTATTGATTCATACTGGATGGGGAAACTCGTTTTCCCCACAATCGGCAATTATCTCGGCAGGCGCAACCCGCCTACCGGTAAACCGAAACGCTATTTTCCCTCTCCGTTCGACGTCATGTTCCTTCTCGGAAGCGAAAACGCGAAGACCCACCTCACCACGAACGGCATGACCAACTACGACAACTACCTCGACACCTTCAAGGCACTCGAAGCCGAGGCGAACGAACTCTCGCAAGACGCGTGGCACTCGAACCTTTACATGGGCTGGATGGACACGCTCAAGCCGTTGTTCGCGAAGACCAACAAGGGGTATCAACCCTTCCAGAGAACGGATGCCTGGGAGGAAAGACAGCTTGTAACCGCACTTGGGTCGTGGACTGCGCTCCGTCATGACACACTCCTCTACGCCAAGCAATCCGCCACAAAAAAGGAACTCGGGATACCGCCTAAACCGCGTGAAATCCCCGCGTACGCCGAATCTGAACCCGAAGTATGGGCTCGTATCCTGGCCCTTCACAACATGATGATGAATGGCCTGCGCGACATGGGGCTCGAACCGAAGTACGAACTGAAGTACCGTTGCAACACGTTCAGCAGGATACTGTCTTCGCTTCTGGAGATGACCATCGCGCAGCTCGAAGGAAAAGACTTCGAACAGAAGACCCTTGAGTTCATGTCTCAGCTTCCGGCCAATGCGAAATTCGTTCAGGGCGAAAGCGACCCGGGCTCGGAAAACAAGAACGCCGACACCCGTATCATCGCAGACATCCACACAGACGGAAACAGCAAACGGGCACTGTACGCAGCAACCGGCAACATGAATACCATGGTCGCCGTATATGCGGCTCCGGACGGTTCGCAGATCCTGCTTGCCGGCCCCGTTTACAGCTACTACTCCTTCACACATCCCGTATCTGAGCGTCTGACTGACGAGGCATGGCGCGGTATGCTCTCTGAGAAGAAGGTGCAGATCCCAGCCTGGATTGGCGACATGTACTCGTATCCTGTCGGCAAGCCGACTCCGGACGAACGGTTCTGATGCATCCGCGATGACCGACTGCAGGGCGACGGCGCAAGCTGTCGCCCTTCTTTGTGCTTGTCACAGGCAAGAAACGGCCGCGGCGACTGCGCCTTTGTCGTTGACAACAGGGCGTTCGGCGCTATACTTATTCCAACATCTAACGATGGAGGAAAAATGGCTCACAAAATCTCCGAAGAGTGCATTGCGTGTGGTTCCTGCATAGACCAGTGCCCGGTAGAAGCGATTCACGAAGGCGATCCCCACTACAGCATAGATGCTGACACCTGTGTCCAGACCGCGGCGCCCGCGCCGAGGTCTTGCCCGGTCAACGCCATCGCCCCCGAATAATTTACTCTGACATTGAACTCGCCCCGATGACATTCTTCGTGCCGTCGGGGGCTAGTCCTATCTCTCCCCCCACCTGAATTGCGATTCGAATTCCCCAAAACTGAACACGCAAGCATTCTCAACGAATATCAAATTGGCAGAGCCGTGCTCTGGCACGCCGTTATTTCGTGTTTTTCGGCCGCAATTCCTGAAACATCAAGGGCCGGACAACGTTAACTTGACAGGGCTCATCAATGAGTAGAATACCCCTTTCGAACACCGAGAGAAACACCGGAATGACCAAATGAAACTGGAAAAAGGTAAAGGCACTGTACCGGGCAGTCGACGACGACCGAAGGTTCCCGAGTCTCGCCATCCCGACCTCAAATACCTTGGATACACCCCTGTCGCCTTCTCATCCCCCACCGATGCACTCGAGTCATTCGCCGCCGCTCCCGAGCAATTTTATCTCGTGAGCACAGACTATCGCATGCCCACCATGAACGGCCAAGAGTTCGCAATGCAAATCAAGGCGATACGGGGTGACATTCCCGTCGTGCTCATATCGGGCAATATTCAGAGCACCACGGAGAAGGCTCTTCGTACCGACCTCTTTTGTGATATTCTGCACAAGCCCGTGAAGATATCGACCTTCTCGGTGAGCATTGCAAAGGCGATCAAATCAAATTGCGGTTCCGGAGTGTTCCGTATCGAATGAGCCGCCTCACTGCCGGGCCTTCTTCATTTTTTTCGCAATGTCCTCGCACGCGCTCTCCACGTTTTCGAAACTGAACTCGTATCCCACCTGCCGGGCTTTTTCGCAAATAACACGTTGTGACGCTGTCATCAACTGCGCCTGCTCACCCGCGAACATCTCCAGCGCGAACGTGGGAAACGGCAGTAAAGCAGGCATCCCGAACCCTCCGGCAAGGGCCTTTGCAAACCGCTTCTGCGCAACAGGTTCCGGCGCCGTGACGTTAACAGGGCCAGAAAGCTGCTCATTTTTTAGGGCACTGACCACCAATCCCGCCACATCGTCAACGTGAACCCACGGTGTCCACTGCTTGCCGGAACCGAACCATGCGCCAAGTCCCCATCTGAACGGAGTGACCATCTCAGGAATCGCACCTCCGTCCGGGGCCGAGAAACGAGTCCGAACCGAGTCCTCACGACACGAACGCTTCGAACTGCTCCGCCCGAAGCGCCCCGCAGTTCCGATTCCCTGCAGACATCCGCGAGAAATCCCTCCCCGGCATCGGCGGATTCAGTGAGTTTCTCATCACCCCTCGAACCGTAGTAACCGACCGCGGATGCAGAAACCAAAACTTTGGGCCTGGAGTCGCACTTACCTATCGCGTCAACAATGTGTCTCGTTCCTTGCACCCGGCTGTCTCGGATGGCTCTCTTCTCTCCTCGCCCACTTCCCCGACACAGGTTCACCGGCTAGGCGAACCACCGCATCAACGCCGTCCAGGGCTCCTTCAGGCACTGGCTCCGACGCCGTCCACTTGTGCACCTTCGCCAAAGGATACTTGCACTTCGCCCTGAGCATGTTCGAGGACAGAATGACCAAGTCATCGAGATGCTTCAGAACGTGCGTTCCAATGAATCCGGTACTGCCGGTTACAAGAACTCTCATATGTACTCCCTTCATTCAACTGTACAACAACCTGTTCGTAAACGTGTGATATGTTTCAGAAAGATAAGCGAAGGGAAACCATGGCCGAAAAAGGCTCCGACTCTTTTTTTAAAAAGCGTCTCGCCAGCGACAAAAGAGCATTCCTGCGCAACACGGGCAAGGTCAACTTTTCGGGCAAACGCGTCGTTTACTGGATGCAGAGGGCGCAGCGGCCTTTCTGCAATCCCGCCCTCGACTTCGCCATCAATTGCGCAAACGACCTCGATAAGCCACTTGTTGTCGTGTTCAGCGCTCGTGCGGACATACCCCGGGCAAACGAACGACACTATCAATTCATGTTCGAGGGCCTTTCCGAGACCGCCCGGCATCTCGAAGACCTCGGTGCGCCGATGCTGTTCGCGAACGCCTCGGAGCTCTCTCTCGAACACAGTATAGACAAGCTTTCTCCGGCCCTCGTAGTGGGAGACGAGAACCCGCTTCGCCAACTGGAACATTGGCGCGGAGAAGCTTGCAGAACATCTCGAGGTGCCGTTCGTAACCGTTGACGCGGACGTGGTCGTTCCGTCGCGGATTTTTGACAAGGAAGAATACGCCGCCAGAACAATTCGTCCAAAAATTCATCGCCGGCTTGACGAGTTCCTGAAAACGGAGCCATCCCCTGAACTCAAAACACGAAAGGCCGTTAAAGCTCCGGCGAACATGGAGTCCGACCCCGACCTGCTGTATTCGAGGCTCAATGTGCCGACCGATGTCAAGCCGGTAGAAGGTTTCCGCGGCTCACCCACAGGTGCTCGGAAACAATTGACCGAGTTCGTAAGAAACGGCCTGAAAGGCTATGACCGCAACCGCAACCGTCCTGAACGAAGGTTCGCCACCAGCCGCCTTTCACCGTATCTTCACTTCGGCCAGCTAAGCCCCGCAGAGGCCGCGCTCGCGGTCAGGGACTCCGGCGCGCTCGATGAAGATAAGGATGCGTTTCTCGAACAACTGATCGTCAGGCGCGAACTCGCAGTGAACTTCGTATTGCACAATCCGCACTATGACTCCGTACGCGGATTTCACGAGTGGGCGAAAGGAACTCTCGACGAACACCGCAACGATGAACGTCCGTATTGCTATGACCTGGAAACACTCGAGAGCGGCGCAACTCACGATGAGCTTTGGAATGCGGCGCAGTTGGAAATGGTGCACACCGGCTTCATGTTCGGCTACATGAGAATGTACTGGGCCAAGAAGATACTGCACTGGACAAGCGAGCCCGATACTGCCCTGAAGTGGACGATTTACCTGAATGACAAGTACTCTCTTGACGGTCGCGACCCGAACGGTTACGCGGGTATAGCGTGGGCTATAGGAGGCAAGCATGACCGAGGCTGGCCTGAACGGGAAATATTCGGCAAGATTCGCTACATGAGCCACAGGAGCACCTCTCGCAAGTTCGACTCCGATTCGTACGTGAGACAAGTTCAGAAACTTTTGTAGAAAGACGAACAATGAAAGATGCCGACAACGAGAACCGCCCCGAAGTTAGACTTGGCATTTCTTCCTGTCTGCTTGGCATAGAGTGTCGCTGGAACGGAGTTCACAAGCGCGATGGCTTTCTTGTAAACACAGTAAGCGAGTTCGCGGAGTTTGTTCATTGCTGCCCCGAATACGAGATCGGCCTCGGCATACCGCGCGAACCCTTGCGTCTGGTGAGATATGACGACGGCATTCGCCTTATGACCTCCAAGACCGGCAAAGACCACACTGAGGCCATGAAGGACTACAGCCGCAAGCGAATTGAAGAACTGAAAAGCGAATCGCTGGACGGGTATGTTCTCAAGAAGGCTTCTCCGAGCTGTGGAATGGAGCGGGTGAAGGTTTACAAGCCCGACGGGCATCCGCTTCCGCCTGATGCCGGAATATTCGGCGGCATGCTGGTGAAAGCCATGCCCGACCTTCCGGTGGAGGAAGAGGGACGGCTCAACGACCCGCGCCTTCGTGAAAACTTTTTCGAGCGACTGTTCGCCCACGCGAGACTTCGCAAACTGTTCGACAGCGAATGGAGCACAGGCGACCTCGTGCGCTTTCACACTTCGGAGAAATTGCTGCTTTTGGCTCACGATCCCGAGAACTACCGCAAGCTCGGAAGGCTGGTCGCCTCGGCGAAGGATTCTGACAAGGCGGAGCTTGAAAAAACCTACCGCGGTTTGTACATGCGAGCTCTTTCGAATCTGTCCACCATCGGCTCGAACTTCAACGTCCTTCAGCACATGTCGGGGTACCTGCGCAATATAGCCTCCATCCGCGCCCGACAGGACCTTCACAACACGCTTGAAGACTACAGGCGTGGCTTCGTTCCGCTGGTCGTGCCTCTTACCGTCATTCGTCACTACGCAAGGGCTTACGAGGTAGACTACCTGCTCGCGCAGTACTACATTAACCCTCACCCCAGAGAACTGAAGCTTCGAAACTATAGTTGATATGCACCGGAGATGAATATGGACGAGAACCCCAGGGTTATGACCACGAATGGACCGGTTCAGGGGATCCGGCAGGGAGACGTGAACGTATTCAAGGGTCTCAGGTACGCTGCCCCACCGAAAGGTGAGTTGCGCTGGAAACCACCCGTTCTCCCCGAAAAATGGACTGAAACCGCGCAGGCCACCTCCTTCGGCCCCGCCTGTCCCCAGCAGCCCGACAAAATGTTCGGCAGGTTAAAGGACATGGACGAGGACTGCCTGTTCCTGAACGTCTGGGCACCGAAGGCGGCTTCGGGTGCTCCTGTCATAGTGTGGCTACACGGGGGCTCGTTCGTCTCTGGAAAAGGCTCGCAGGGCATCTTCGACGGCTACTGGCTTGCGGAATCCGGAGCTGTAGTAGTGACGCTGAACTACCGTCTCGGGCCTTTCGGGTTTCTCGCTCATCCCCTGCTCACAGACGAGAGCGAGCACGGCACAAGCGGCAACTACGGTCTTCTCGACCAACAGATGGCGCTCGAGTGGGTTCGCGATAACATCTCCGCTTTCGGGGGCGACCCGGGCAACGTCTCCCTCTTCGGCCAGTCCTCCGGTGCAATCAGCGCATGTGTTCACATGACACGCCCGCAGACCGAAGGGCTGTTTCACCGTGTGCTGGCCATGAGCGCGTTCGTGGTAATGGGCCTGAGGGAACTCGACCGCGAATTCAGGGGGCTTTCCAGCATGCACAGCAAGGGCGAAGAATTCTTTGAAAATCTTGGCGTCAGAAACCTCGACGAGGCGAGAGCGGTTTCGCAGGAAGCGCTTCTCAACGCTGACAAAACGGGCGACAGGATGGCTGTTCCGCCACCGTGGAAAACCTGACTGTGGATGGACACGTTCTGCGCGGCCAGTTATCGGAGTTGTTCGCGTACGGCCACCAGCGTCCCCTGCCCTTCATCACCGGAACGACAAGGGATGAAGGAGCTTCCTTCGTCAAACCCATGGGAATACGGACCGCCGGAGACCTGCGAAAACTAATGCAGGATAATTCAATTGCACAGCAGGCTATGAGGCTCGTGGGAGACGTGGAGATAACCGACGACAACGCCACCGAGATGGCGAGCGAATTGATCACTCGCTGTTTCGAACTTTCTGCGGACTTCCTTGCGCGAAGTATGACCTTGTCGGCCCCCACGCGAATGTACAGGTTCGACCGTCACAGCGGTTCTGCGAGGCGAAAGGAGTTGGGAGTTCATCACGGTTGCGAGTTGCGCTACGTTTTCGGAAATCTCCCGACCTCCCGAGGCTACAGTTCAGTTGACCGTGAGATATCGAACAGGTTGCGCGCCACGCTTCTCCAGTTCGCCAGGGGCGAGCAGAACCTGAGTGTTGATGCGTGGACATCGGCGACCCTACAAGCCCGATGAAACGAACGCACTTCTGATAGACAGGGAGTTCGCGCTGGCTCAACTATGAGTTTCGACAGTACTTGCGCAAGACTTCTTTCACTTGCTGGGGCTTAATCGGCTTGGCCACGAAGTCGTCCATGCCCGCGTTCAAACACTCCTCGCGGTCACCTTCCATTACCCTTGCCGTCATCGCCACGACAGGCGTTCTGTCCTTCATTCCCTCCGCCTCGCGAATAGCCCTACTTGCTTCGAGTCCGTCCATCTCAGGCATGTGAATGTCCATGAAAACGATGTCATAGCCGCCACTCTCGAATGTCTTTACAGCCTTCCTGCCATCTGTGGCTACTTTCACAGAACAACCGAACTTTTCCAGCATCTTTCTTCGCAACGAGCTGATTCACCTTGTTGTCCTCCGCGAGAAGTACCCTGATCGGACTGTTGTCATTAGGTTCTGCTCCAAGAACTTTCGACGCGCTATCAGGAAAAGATAGTATAGCCTCCTCCATTGATTCGCAGACCGTATTGAAACGCGTTGTCGGCCTTCTTCTCAGTGATGTCCTCGCACACCGCGAGAATGCCCCAGGGAGTTCGATAAACCCATGACTGAAGGTAAGTGTCCCCGCCTTCACCTTCGACAGATTCCGTTTTTCCGGTCTTCAATACCCTCTTGTACGCGGCAAATGACTTCGTTTTTGTAAAAATCGGAAAAAGCTCCTCCAACTTCTCACCTCAATCTGCACGATGGGGACACCCACGAACTTGGAATAGCTTTCGTTGCAGTAGACGTCTCTAGGCCCTCTGTCCAGTGCGAGTGAACCGGCGCGTTGATGCTCTGCAAAAGAAGCTTGTGCTTGTGCTCGCTGCGTTGTACCTCGGCCAGCGTCCGCTTGAGTTCCGTTATGTCAACGCCAACCGCGTTTAATTTGATTACCCTGGGATCGATTGAAGAACGCGGTGTCCGTCCAGCGAATCCAGCGGAGTTTTTCATCAGCACATTGAATCTGCTGCTCGAAGGTAACCGTCGGGTTTGCCCTGCTCAGTGACTCAAGGTATTTCTTCACTCGCACCAGTTCTTGACCGGTCAGTACAAATTCAAAGAACTTCTTGCCGATGAGTTCGTTCTTGGCGATTCCGAAGAACTCGCATTAGGCGGCATTGACAAAGATAAGCTCGCTGTCGGGCTTGAAAGAACATATAAGTTGCGGTTGCCATTCAACTATGCTGCGACACCGTTCGAACACGTCACAGAACTCTTTGGATTTCGAGGAACAGGTGGGCTCGAACCGGATAACGTAAAGCCCCTTCCGCTCGCGGCGAACCCTTTGCCAACTCACCCTGAAAGGACAGTTACCGTTAACGAGATAATGAAAATGTCCACGCACGAGCGAACGGTCCGACCTGTTCTTGTCCAGCTCCACGCTCAGCCGTTCCCACAGGTCGCAACTGAGTTCGCTCACATGGTCGCCTGCAGAAAAGCTCTCCGAGGACAGGAGCTTCAGGGTCTCATCATTGAACTCTGCTATGCTGCCTTGCTCGTCGAGAAGCAAATATGGATTCCGGTGTTCTCTGTCCTTATCTGCGTTCAACTCGCCTCCGTTGGAAATGACATGGTGTTGCGACACAGAGCCATAAATACGAGCAAATCAAGTGCCGGAATAATGGTCAAGCCGGACAAAAATGGAATCCACCTGTTCGTGGTCGAGAGTTTTCTCGGGTTCTCCCTCTCTTTTCAGCACCCATGCTTTCGGCTCGTTCGATTTCTCGATAAGCTGTATTTTATCACCTTCACTAAGACCTGTCCCGGGCGTCTTCACCTTCTCAACTGTCGCAGCGGAACCCGCGCGCAATTCGCTGATACTGTAAATGGCCTTCCTCGAGGCCATGTCAGCGACTGATGGAATCTCCGTTCCGTGCGGGTCTGTGTCGGGGTGCCCCAGGATGTGGTCGAGATAGGCGATCGCCTCCTCGTCGCGAACGTGTTCAAGCTCGTGCGCCCTGTTGTGCAGATCGTCGGAAGCCTCGCCAAGACTTTCGAGATAGGTCTCCCATATCCTGTGGGCACGCAGAATCCCGCGGGCCTGCTGCGCGCCTTTGAGCGTAAGTGAAAGAGTCCGGCCCTTCGCGGTCAGCAGTTCGTCGCGTTCCATAGTCCTGACGACCTTGGAAAAGGACACTCCGGAAAGCGAGACATGCGGCTCTATCTCGGAACGCGATGCTGCGAGTTCATCTCTGCGGGCGAGGCTTCCCAGAACGTCCTCGATAGCCTGCTGCGGTACCATTCTCATCCTGCGAAGCACGTTGGACAGTACTCCGTAGCGCGGTGCGAGAAAGAACACGGTAAGGAACTGTGCGGTGCAAAACAGCATTATGGCGCCGCCACCCGCGGAATCCAGCCATATGCTGACGTACAGGCCGCCCACAACGCTCGTAACTCCGAACAGGGCCGCGAGCAGCATCATCCGGTCGAGCCGGTCGGACAGGAGGTAGGCGGTGGCCGCAGGCGTTATGAGCAAGCCGACAACAAGAATCACCCCCACCATCGTTACCGCGCTGACAACCACCAGCGAAACACACGTCGTGAGCAAGTAGTTTATGAACAGGACAGGCACGCCGATTGATGCAGCCATAACGGGGTCGAAACTGGTTATCTGGAGGTGTCGGAAGAACAGGAAAATCACAGAAAGCACGAACGCGGCAACGAATGCAGCGACCCAAAGATCGGCATCGGCCACGCCGAGAACGTCGCCCATTATGAAGTGAACTATGTCAATGTGTATCGCGTTTCGAAACACGGATATGAGAACTACGCCCGCTGCAAATATGCCCACGTACATGATGCCGATGGCAGTGTCGTCCTTTATGCGCGTGCTCTTGGTCACAAGGCCAATAAGCCCGACGGTGAGAACCGCCGCGATCAGCGACCCGAGCAACATCGCGGGCGCATGTGCCTCGACTCCGAAAACCAGTTTCATGAACAAGTAGCCGGCTCCGACGCCCGCAATCATGGCATGAGAAAGAGCGTCTCCGAGAAATGCCATCCTGCGAAGTATTACAAGGCACCCAACCACTCCGCAGACAATCGCGACAACCGAGCCTCCGATAAGAGCTTTCTGGAAATACGTCTCGGTGAGGGGCTGCAACAGCACGGCATCGAGCCATTCCATCAATCACCCCCCTTTTCTCTCAGGTTGCTGAAAGCCTTGAGCCGTCCCTCGTAAACTTCGCTCAACAAGTCCTCGCGCAAGACGTACTCGGGAGGGCCATATGCATAGAGCCTCTGCTTGACCAAGACGAGCTTGTCGAAGTACTCCGCGGCAGTCGAAAGGTCGGCGATGAACAACGACAAGGGCCGCTGCCCGCGGCTTTCGCGCGCGAGAGCACAGTCGAGGATTCGCTCGTTCGTAGCGGCATCCACTCCGTGGTGACGAAAGGCCCCGCCCAGAGCAGAAATTTGCGACCCCTGTGTAAGGGCCCTCGCCATGAACACTCGCTGTTGCTGGCCACCGGACAACTGGCCGATCTGTGTATTTCGATGAGCGCTCATGCGCACCATGTCAAGAGCCTTCTCCACGGCCTCTTGGTCTTTGGCGCCCGGGTCGCGCCAGAACGGAATTCGCCCGTAACGTCCCATCATCGCGACTTCCTCGACCGTGACGGGAAAATCCCAGTCCACTGAACCGCGCTGAGGCACGTAAGCAACCTTGCCTTTCGCCTTGCCGGCGGGAACTCCGTCGAGGCGCACCTCTCCGATATCAGGCTTGAGGAAGCCGAGAATGCTCTTAATAAGCGTGGACTTACCTGCGCCGTTCGGGCCGATGACACCGATGAGATTGCCTCTGGCCACAGAGAATGACACGTCCAGAAGTGCCGGTTTGAGGCCGTAGCTTACTGTCAGGTTCCTGACTTCAATGACCTTTTCTTCACTCACTCGTGCTATCCCCCGCAAGGTCTGCTGTGAATGTCGCGCTCAGTTTCATACAGGGCTCGGACCACAGAGTGAGGTCGGCGATGAGTTCTGTGCCGGAATACACCCGAACTCTGACGGCATGTGATATCCCGCTGTTTTCAAGCGGTGGAGAAGCGGACACGAAAAACTCGTTGATACCCTTGATAAGCCCTTTCGGGTTCCCGACGACCAAAACGCTCCCCGCATCGAGTTCATCGCTTACGCTGAGTACTTCTTCGCCGTTGGCGTACAACTCGAGCGATGCAGGTTTCTTATCGGACACATCAAGAGCGAACGGATCGGGAACAAGACGGGAACTCGTAACTACTTCGATACGGTATTCACCGGTCGCTTCTTCAAGAACTTCGGTTTCGATACGAAGGGGCTCGGGCCGGTTGTTCATGTACAACCACAGCCCCCCGACGAAAAATATCCAGCAAAGTACGACTCCTGTTATTCTCAGCATAATGACTACTTCAGCGCCGTGATGATCTTGATGGTGTTTTCCCGCATCATACCGATGTAGCTTTCACCAGGTAAGCCCGCCTTTCCCATAGAGTCCGAATACAGCGAGCCTCCTATGCTCACGCCTGCCTCCCGGGCAATTTCGCGTATCAGCTTCGGGTTCACGCTTGTCTCAACGAATATCGCCTTTACGCCGAGTTCCTTAATCGAATTGATTACTGCCATACGGCGCTTGGGAGTCATTCCCGCCCCCACCTCGCTGCCCGTGGACCAACCTACCGGAGCCTTGTTCTCGAACCCGTACTCGGCATAAGTAGTTGACGGCGACCGTGGCTCGTTACCAGGATTCGTTTCTGAACGGGAAGACTGTTCATTGTCTTCCTTATCCATGAATCGAGCGCCCTCAACTGCTGCAGGTAGAGGCTCGCACGCAGCTTGTACTCCTGTTCTCCATCGGGGTCGAACCTGATCATCTCCCGCGTGACGTTGTTGACATATACGGCGGCATGTTTTGGCGAGAACCATGCGTGGGGGTCACTGACCTTTTTTCCGCCGTATTCGAGTTCAAGAGTCTCGATGCCATCAGTGCAGGTGATGATTGGTTTACCGGCATCTTTCGCGAGCGTGGCCATCCAGTTAGAGCCTTCGAGGTGCAGGCCGTTCTGGAAGCAGATATCACTTGCGATGACCTTTCTCGCGTCCCCGGGAGTGGGGTTGTAGGAGTGGGGATTTGCGCCTGCTTCGAGTATGCACTCCACTTCACAGCGGTCGCCGACGACCTGCCTGACGAAATCGTAAATCTGCGTCGTGGAAACAATCAGGCGAAGCTTGCCGTCCTGTGCTTCCTCTTCAGCTTTCACGGGCATAGTGAGCAGTAATATGAGCGCGGCGAATGCCAGGGCGAAAGCGAATCTGTACATACTATCTCCGTCTCCGAATATTGACATACTGATGCCACCGGCAAAAGAGGCCCGGCGGCGATGTTCCCCCGGGTGCTTCGTCGGGGACAGAACAGTATAACGCAAAATATCGCAGAAGTGTATTGCCAGGAATGGGAACAGGAAGGATTTGGAAGAAGTGGAGCCACCTCGGGGACTCGAACCCCGGACCTGTTCTTTACGAAAGAACTGCTCTGCCAACTGAGCTAAGGTGGCCCTTTGACCGGAGAATTATATGTCTCTTTCGAGGGGGTCAAACCTGCGGCCAAGTGCTATCAGAACACCACTGACAAATTTTCGTTGAAGTTCTGAAGCGTCTGTGCAATAATAGTGAGCAAACAGGAGGGGTATGCGCAAGTGTACAGTCTCTCAAGCTCCCAGACCATAATAGCGTCGCTCATGGGCATGACAGTGTTGCTGTTTATTGCCCTGTCGTTGTACTTTCTTATACGTGGCATATACCTCAAACGGATTGGCAAGAGCGAGACCATATTCGCGGGCCGTCCCGCTCACTTCGTACTGATAATCCACGCGTTCACCGTTATGCTCATAATCGCCGTTCTTTATGCGTTTTTTGTGGAACCGACACAGCTCACTGCGAGTACGTACAAGTTCAGCACGGAACATGTCAAGAGGCCATTGGGGTTTGTCCTGGTCAGCGACCTGAAATACCCGAACTGCAAAGTACCTGTTGAGGATATAACGAGCAAGATCGACGCGTTCGCGCCTGACGTGCTCCTGTTCGGCGGCGACATGACAGACCTCGAAGATACCCCGCAACTCACCGAGGCTTTCAACGAGGTCGCCTGCGAGAATCGTTTCTTCTGCCTGGGCAACGTGAACTCATTCGCGGACATCGAATTCTGCGAGTCTGTCGGCGCGAAGCTGCTGAAGCCGCACGGGCAAATGATAACTATCGGTGGCGCATCAATATTCATCGCAACGGACACATCCGAGAAGTACCCGGACATTCATTCCACTCCGCCTCCCTCCAACGCGTTCTCCATTTTGCTCACACACAGCCCCGAACTCGTGCCGTCAGCCGCGGCCTTCGAGTACGACCTATACCTGGCCGGCCACACTCTCGGCGGGCAGGTGCGCCTGCCCTTCGCACCCGACCTGTTCCTCCCGGGGCAGGTCAGCAGGCTGTTTCCACCCGGCAGACACCACGTTGACGCAATGCACGTGATTATATGCAGGGGCATTGGTACCTCGCCACGCGCTCCCGGACTCCGCTTTCTTTGCCTGCCCGAAATAGTCTATTTCGAACTTGTACCGGATATCTCCTCCGACAGCACTAACGTTCAATACTAAAGCGGTATAATCAAAGAGGAATCGTATCAAAAGGGTACCGAGTTCGCCCGAGGAGACGAACATGCTGCAACGGATATTCACCGCTTTGCTTATTTCGCTCGCCATACTGTGCATCGCAGCTCCCAGCTACAACCCCGCAGTCGCTGAAGAAGGACAAGCGAGCATCACCGAAAAGGAATACTGGACACGATGCTTATGCAGGCCGGTAATCTCGATGCGTGCCAAGAAACATGATCAGGCTCTTGAAGTGCTGCTTGAGATACTTTCGTATCGTCCGGACGATGCGAGCTGCTGGTACAACGCCGCATGCTGCGCGGCCATAATCGGAGAGAAGCGCGATGCCCTGAACTACCTTGAAAACGCCTTTGAAAGCGGATACGTGGATTTCGGCTGGGCCGAGAAGGATCCCGACCTCGACTCAATCCGAAAGACAATGAAGTACCGCCGCCTGATGGCCAAGAAGCGCCAGTACTACGAAAAGGCCAACGCAAAGCGACTACTCTCGGTCAAGCAGTACTATTCCAAGCACTACAAGGTAAAGCTTTACGAAGAGGACAGGGTCATTTTCGTAAGCGATGCTCCTGAGAAGCAGTACATAAGGCTGCTGGATATAATCCGTCGGGTGAACGCGAATCACCGCAAGCTTTTCCGCAACGAACCGAATATCTACAACATAGTGCTCTGCCCCTCCAGCAAGGAAGAGTACAATAAGCACTACCCGCCGATGAATGTGCTGGGAGTATTCATGCCCCGCACCAAGACCCTGTTCGTCGATATGAATGTCGGCGAAGGAACGCTTGTGCACGAATACACCCACGCCCTGCATTTCGCTGACCAGGAGGGGCTGGGACAGCAGCATCCGATCTGGATCGTCGAGGGATTTGCCACGCTGTTCGAGAACTCGTCTTTCTCCGGTCGCAGCAAACTCATACCCCGACACGGTTTCCGCCTGATGCACCTGTACAAGATGCTCGAAAGTAACGCATTCATCCCTCTCAAAAAGGTCATGAACTACGACCACAGGCGTTTCATGGCCCGTGCCGGTGCGTGCTATGCCGAGAGCAGGCTCCTGATGTACTATCTGTACCGACAGAACAAGCTTTACGAGTTTTACTATAAGTACATAAACGACTACGAGACAGACCCCACCGGCATTCACACGCTCAGGAACATACTGAACAAGCCCATGGAGGAGATTGAGGAGGAATATAAGGCATTCGTCAACTACATCGGCAAGGGCATTTACGATACGAAGGTCAGTCTCGGCGTGAAGCTGACGATGGCAGCACTCAACTGTCTCGTCTTCGAAGTGGACGAGGGCTCTCCCGCTGACGAAGTCGGAATCAAGCCCGGAGACATTCTCTACTCATATAACGGCAGAAGGCTGCGCTCCAGCTCTGACCTTACACAGGAACTCTCACGCGAGAAACCCGGCGACACGGCGCGAATAGTCATCGAGCGCGACGGCAAAAAGATAAAATTCGAAGTGACCTACCCCGAAGAGGAGATGATTCCAGGTTCCGGCTACATGGGTGTGAAGCTCACGCCGAACAAAGGGTCGGAGGGCTTGGTCGTCGCATACGTGGCAAAAGACAGCCCGGCAGACCAATATGGTCTTCAGACCGGTGACATAATCATCGAGATAGACAGCCAGAAGCTCGACTCACCGGACGACTTCAAGAGCGTCATGGCAACAAAGGTTCCCGGCAACTACCTTCGCCTGCTGATAATTCGTGACAAGAAGATGTTACGCAAGCGCATCAGGCTTTCGAAGAAGCCGACTGTTTCCGGCGGCATCAACCCCGGTGTCTGACTTCACGGCAAGCTGAATGTAAAAAGGGCCGGGCATCACGCCCGGCCCTTTTTGTGTGCCGTATCAGTGCTACAGACCGGCGGATTCATAGGACATCAGAATGCCTACCCGCCTGTCCGCGCCGTCGTACAAAATGAAGTCGTTGATGCCGTCTGAGTTGACATCCATGATTTTGAAATGGTGAAAAGTCGGCGTGTGAATAACCATGGGCCGTTCGGAGAATATCTCCCTCTCGTGCCCCCTGTTCTTGTAAACGTAAAGGGTGTCCTTCCCGTCCTCGCTTTTAACCCGTACGAGAAGATCCTTTTTACCGTCGCCGTTGAAATCGTAGTACGGCGAAATCATCGTACGCACGTAATCGAAGATACGACCCTGAAAAATCTCGTAAGTACGAATGGCATAGTTGATGCTCAGTTTCTTTCGGAAGTGAACACGGGACGGGAAGCGATTGCGTTCTTTATCGAAGAAAGTGACTTCTACTTCTCCGTCTATGTTACCGCGATTGATCTCCACCCAGTTCGCAACCTCGGTGATCTTGTATTCCGTGTCGAACATCAGTAAGTCGAGCGCGCCGTCGCCGTTCAGGTCAACCAGTGGTGCCTCGAACAGAAAATTCCCGCCCACCTTCTTCGTGTCGGGCAGTTCCTTTTCGGGGTCTATGGAGTACAGGTCACGCTTGCCATCGCCGAAATAGACTTTCACCTCGCTCTTCATGGCGCCGGTGCTCCAGGGTCTGCGCTGATAGACACGGTCGGTTATGCCGTCGCCGTTCACATCACAGTACTCGTCGAACGTCTCGTCGCGCATGGGACTTTCGGGACGCTCGCGCGGTATGTCCTCCGCACGAAGCTCGCTTGTGTGCGGGTACTTGCCGTTCTCGTCCTGAAGGTAGGCGAAGTGACGGTCGAGTACTATATCGCGCCTACCGTCCCCGTCCGCGTCGTAGCATGATATTGACGGAGCTTGAAGACCGGTCCACAGGGAGGTGGAACGGGAATCCATAAGCGGCTTCATCGAACGGTTATAGTTCGGCCCCGGCGAGAATTCTGTTATTACCGGCGTGTCCAGTTCTATGGGGTCGAGGAACTCACCGGCAGGCTCCTGTATGAACAGCAGAATGCTCTTCATTGACGGCACGAACAGGTCGTCATCTCCGTCGCCGTCGGCATCGATGCAAAAATTCCAGGGACACGGCCACTTTCGGGCATGAATCTCGTTCTCTATCTTTGACAGGAAAAGGGTTTTGTCCGTTAATCGGAATGGCGCATCAAAGTCGGCCTCGGGTGCTATGGGCCAGGCAACAACGCCGTCCCTGCCCATAGTGACGACTTCAAGCCCTTTCGAAGGGAGCATGTCGCCGAGGTCCACGAGCCAGATGTTTTCAGGAAACTCGATGGACGAGTCGGGCTTTTTGGGAAAGGACCGCCCCTGCTTCTGAAAATAGACTTCCACCGCACCGTCATTGATGTGAAACACGTCCATCAGCCCGTCGGCGTTGATGTCGGTTATGGTGAAGTCCTGCGTGAATTCGCTGGCCCATGCGTTCTGAATGGTGTGATCCGGCAGGCGTTTAAAGCCTTGGCCGGGATGATGCCAGTAAATCAGAATGGCCGTATAGGTGTAAACTACAATGTCGTTAAGCTCGTCACCGTCGAGGTCAATAAGTTCCATGTGACCTTCCGGTATCTCGAGTTCCTGGTAGCGTAAAGCACCTTCAGCGGTGGCGTACCAGAGTATCGAGACCGCCATTACTACTATCAATGCGGGAATCCAGTATCTTGCTCTGAACTTGCTTGACATATCTTCCTCCTCGTCAGACAATCTTCTTGCAGGAGAAGAGTACGAACATGAACGCGAGTCCCGCGGCAAGCGTAACACCCGAAACGATGCCCAGCATTCGAAGCTCGTAAAGCCACTCGACCTGTATTTCCTCGCCGATCTCAACGAGGAGGCTCGTGGGCCTTCCGACGAATTCGATGACCGAAACACGTTCGAAATCGAGCTGGAAGAACCGAAGCAGCGGCAGAATGACACCGGCACTAAGCGCGATGCCAATGGAAAATCCTGCGTTCTCGGTGACCAGTGTTATCGCCATGACAACAGAAGACACAGCAAGCAGCGGCAGAACTGTCGCAATCGCGGCGACACTCATATCGCCCAAAAAAGAGAGAAGTGTTATCGAGCGATGCTTGTCTATCTGGATTGTCTCGAAGCCCTGCAAAAAGTAGGCGAGAATGAATCCGAACGAAAACACGATGCCGATAATCACAACGTTGTAACACAGCGCAAGCAGAGTCTTACCCAAGAGCATTTCATAACGCCGCACCGGGGTGGCGGCGAAAGGTGCGATGGTGCCGTGGGTATATTCCTGACCCACCAGGAGAGCCGCGAAAACGACACACAGAAGGGAAGCCACCGGAAAGGTCGCGTAGTGCGAGATTATGGCGAAAAGCGTGTAACCGTTTGACTCCGCATCCCATTCCCCGCTGAGTACTTCGGGAACGACGCTCGCGAGCCCGCAACCGATAAGCGCGATGGCGAAGCTCACATACAGGTACTTCCATCTAATTACCTTGCGGAATTCGAAAACGAAAACCCTCCAAACCCTTGTGGTCACCTCTTAAGCCCCCTTCTGTATGTAAGTACGGTAAGAATGAAAGAGAACGGCGTAAGCAGAATATGCGTGTACAGCAACGCCTTGAGGTCGAGATGAGCCATTACCGGTATGCCGACAAACAACACCATTGTGAGCATCGCGAAAAATATTGTCGGCAGCAGCGCAACAAGTTTCTCGAAAGAAACGTCGCTTGTGCGGACAAACGTCTCGGCCCTGTTCGTACGCTGCAGAAATCGTTCCGCCTCGCGCGGCAGACGGTAGATGGTCTTGAAGAATTCCTTCACGCTGTCCAGCACCAGTTCGGCGTTGGACTTATCATCCATCACGAACTTGCGGATATAGGGGCTCGCGAGCTGCAGCAGGTTGAGATGGGGGTCAAGTGTTGCGAGGTGGCCTTCGAGTATGCTGATGGTTCTCAAAAAGAGTAGTATCCTGTGGGGAATCTGGAAGGACTTTGCCTCCTGAAGGTACGCATAAACGTTCTCGACCCACTCTCCCACCTTTTCGCTCTCCTTGAACTCTTGCGGCGACATGTCCTTGTACTCGTTGATTGCATATACGAGCAGCTCGCGCGTTCTTCTCTCGTCCTCGTCAAGGCTGATGATTCCGAGTTTGCGGGCGGCCGCGAGCATGGACTCGATATCGAGGTCCACCACCGAACGGGCCATTTGGCGCAACCCTTCGCGGGTCGCAGCATCGAGTTCGGAACAGATGCCGAAGTCAACGAACACGATCTCGTCGTTGTCCGAGATGAAGATGTTTCCGGGATGGGGGTCGGCGTGAAAGAAGCCGTACTGGAATATCTGGGAACTGTAAACCTCGACGAGCCTCTTGACCACCCTCTTTCGGCGTTCCTTGTCCTTCTCGCGGGCGGCGAAGTCGCTGATCTTCTCTCCCTTCACAAACTCCATGGTGAGCACCTTGCTGGTACTCTGTTCAACGTAGATGTGGGGAGATACGACGTTTTTCTCCTCTCCGAAAAGCTCTCGGAAATGGATTGCGAAGCGGGCCTCGCGTTCGTAGTTGAGCTCTCCGAGCAGGACACGCCTGAACTCGTCGTAAAGCACCTTGATGTTGAGTTTCTTCCACATCGAGAACAGTACAAGCGCAATCCACATGACCTTGAGGTCCGACTGCACGATGTCCTCGATGCCGGGATACTGTATCTTTACGGCGACATGGTCGCCGTTGGGTAGTCGCGCCTCGTGAACCTGTCCGAGCGAGGCAGACGCAAGCGCTTTGGGGTCGAAAGTGGGGAACACGTCCTCGAGCGGAAGGGAGAACTCGTGCTCGATGCGTTTCTTGATCGCATCGTATTCGGCGGGCGGAATACGGTCCTGCAGCTTGGAGAGTGTCTTGATGTACTCAGCAGGCATAATATCGGGCCGGGAGGAGATGATCTGGCCGATTTTAATCAGCAGCCCGCGGTAGCGGATAGCGCGGTCGAAAAACTGCTTCGAGTACTCCTTGTGCATAACCCGCAGGCGCTTTTCGTAGTTCTGTTGTCCGAAAAACGGGCCAACTATCGTCCAGATGTAGTAATTGAGCCACACCCGGACTACAAACGCCACGTTGAGCGGATATCTGATATACTTCCTGATGTGCTCCAAAGTACCTCCGGCAGAACGTGCCTGACGTCTCGAAACTCAGCTCTGTGCCCTTGATTGCACGTTTATCGAACTCTATCACGTTCAGAACGTGAAATGATTTATCGGCCAGCTCAAAGCCTTCTCAGAGCGCGACGGGAACTACTGCTGCGCTGATGTCCTCTTTTCCAGCCTGTAGCGCAGGTACGACTCGATAAACTTGTCCAGACCTCCATCGAGCACCTTCTTCACGTCGGATTCCTCTGTTCCGGTCCTGTGATCCTTTACCATGGTGTACGGCTGCATGACATAGGAGCGAATCTGGTTACCCCAGGCTATTTCACCTTTCTCGCCGAGTATGGCCTTCAACTCAGCGTCGCGCTGGGCCTCCTGATAACGCTGGATACGTGCGATAAGCTCTCGCATGGCCATCGCACGGTTTTTAACCTGAGAACGCTGGCTCTGGCACTGCACGACGATGCCCGTGGGAATATGCGTGATCCGTACGGCCGATTCCGTCTTGTTAACATGCTGCCCGCCCGGACCGCCCGCACGGTAGGTGTCTATCTGCAGGTCCTTCTCATCTATATCAACCTCCACGACATCGAAAAGAGGAATGACATCAACGCTCGCAAAAGACGTGTGCCTGCGCGACTGCGCATCGAAGGGGCTTATGCGCACGAGCCTGTGGACACCGGCCTCGCAGCGCAGGTGACCGTAGGGATAGTAGCCTGATATCTCGAGAGTGACGCTCTTCACGCCCGCCTCATCGGCTGGCAGGTGCTGAACCGTCTCGTACTTGTAATCGTTAGTATCGAGCCAGCGCGTGTACATCCTCAAGAGCATTCCCGCCCAGTCGCAGGCCTCTGTCCCTCCGGCGCCGGCGTGAATCGAAAGCAGCACGTCCCGGTCGGAGTTCTCACCTTCCATCAGCCTCAGGGTCTCGAAGGAATTTACCTCTCTGCGAACCTTTTCGAACTCGGCATTTGCTTCCTCGAGAAGTGATTTGTCCGGTTCGGCCTCGATGAGATCGAGCATGCCGAGTTGTTCCTTGACCCGTGTGGCGAGGTCTGAGTAGTCTTCAACGGTCTTTTTGAGCTTTGAAAGCTCGGTCATGAGCTTCTGGGCCGTTTCCTGATCGTCCCAGAAGTCGGGCGCGGACATCTTCTTCTCGATCTCGGCGAGTCGCGCACGCTTGCGCTTTATGTCTATCGCCTGCTCCAACTCCTCGAGCGTGGTATGTATATCCGATAACTCATCGCGCAGTTCCTTGATGTCTGGCATTACCTGTTTTCCTTTGCTGTAAGAACGCGCACCTTACGCCCGGATACCGATATCCTGTCCTCGCAATATTGCTTTACGACCAGTGGCAGAAGCTTTCTCTCCTCCGCGCGGACTCTTTCTCTCAGCGTTTCAACGGTATCGTCCTCTTTCACCTTCACGGCGCTCTGGGCGATGATGGGGCCGTGGTCGTATATCTCGTCAACAAAGTGCACGGTGCATCCAGTCACCTTTACGCCATAATCCAACACGGCCTTGTGAACGTGGTCCCCGTACATCCCTTTGCCACAGAACGCGGGTATGAGGGCGGGATGGACGTTGATTATTCGATTCAGGTACCGCTTGGGCGGAAGGTAGTAACACATAAACCCGCCAAACACAACGAGGTCCGGTTCGCAGGAGTCGAGTTCTGCAGAGATAGCATCGGAAAAATCCTGCGTGTCCGCGTGGTCGCGCCTTCGGACAACGCACGAGGGTATCCCGGCGTCGGCAGCTATGCTCAGCCCCTTCACACCGGACCGAGAAGACAGAACCTTTACGACCTTCGCGAGGATATCATCCGTCTCGATGTGTTCGAGAAGGTTGGCGAGCGTACTGCCGCTTCCGGACAACAGAAACGCTATCCTCTTACTCATTCGGCCTCCAGCATGGTTTTGACCGCACTGTAGCACCTGTCGCAAAGTTCGGGATGCTTATCTCTGGTGCCAACTGACTCACGGTGATTCCAGCAACGCTCACACTTGCCGTACTCAGAGCGGCGAACTGCTATGAACAGCCCCGCCAAGGTGCCGTCCTGAGTCATTTCATCAGTCGCTTCGTCATGCAGTTCCACCTGCGCGACCTTGAACAGGTCGGCAAGGGTATCGAGCCGCCGCGCCAGTACATTGCGCTCGGAAACGCCTTCCGCGAATAAGGAAACACGAGCTTCCTCGTTGCGGTTTATGACGTTGCGCGAGCGAAGCTCTTCGAGCCTCTTGCGCACGGCGTAGCGAACCTTGAACAACAGGCCGTACTCATCGCGAAGTTCGTCGCTGTCCCACTGGGCGGGAATGTCGGGCCAGTATGCAAGATGTACGCTTTCCTCGAGGTCGCCATGTTTCGACAGCCTTTCCCATATCTCCTCACAGGTGTGTACGAGAACAGGCGAAAGTACCTTAGCAAGCGAAGTCGCGAGGTGGAACAGCACCGTTCGGGCCGCGAGGCCGGAGTTGCTGTCGAACGGGTCGCAGTAGAGCCGGTCCTTGACCATGTCGAAGTAGTCGCTGGACAGAGTTACCTCGCAGAAGGTCTTAACCGTGGAAAAGACACGGTGAAACTCGAAAGACTCGTAGAACTTCGCCGCACTTGCTGTAACTCTCTTGAGCTCGGCGAGTACCCAGCGGTCGAGTTCGGGAAGCTCTTCGTAATCGAGCATTTGCGACTCGTCAAAGCTCGATAGGTTTCCGAGCATGAAGCGGAAGCAATTGCGGATGGCGAAATATGAGCCTTTCAACCTTCCTACGATGTCCTCGGAAAACATAACGTCCTCACGATAGTCCACCGAGGAGATCCACAATCTCACGACATCAGCACCGAACGCCCTTACGCAGTCGTGCGCGGCGGTGACGTCGTACTTGCTCTTCTTCACCTTCTTGCGGGACTTGGAGAGCTTCTGGCCCCACTCGTCCACGATGAAACCGTGCGTGACGATCGTCTTAACCGGCTTCTCGTCATACGCGGCGAGGGCAGGCAGAATGGAAAGCTGGAACCAGCCTCGGTGCTGGTCAGTGCCCTCGAGGTAGCAGTCGGACGGGAACGAAAGCTGCGGGTGACTCATCACCGCCGCGCGGAAAGACGAACCGCTTTCGAACCAAACGTCGAAGATGTCCTTTTCCTTCTCCAGTGCTGTTGAACCGCACTCCGGACACCGGTAGCCTTCGGGCAGTATTTCATTCGCGTGTGCCGCGAAGTAGCCGTCCGTGCCCTTCTTCGATACGTAAGTCTGCACTGCATCCAGGATTTCGGCGTTCAAAACGGTCTGCGAACATTCATTGCAGTGGAAGGCGGGAATGGGAACGCCCCACGAGCGCTGGCGGGAGATGCACCAGTCTGGTCGGTCCTTCACCATGCCCGAGATGCGGTCGTGACCCCAGGCGGGAATCCAGCGAGTTTCGTCTATCGCATCCAGCATCTTCCTCCGCAGGCCGTTATGGTCAACCCTCACGAACCACTGGGGCGTAGCACGGAAGATGACAGGGCTTTTGCATCGCCAGCAGTGCGGATAGGAGTGGGACAGTTTCGAGTTGCCGACCAGAAGCCCTTCGCCCAGGAGGAACTCGATGATCATGGGGTCGGCCTCGTGAACGTTAACGCCCTTCCAGCGTTCCCCTTCGTCGGTGAAGCAGCCGCGATGGTCTACGGGGCTTACGAGGTCGAGTCCGTGCTGCATTCCGACAACATAATCGTCAACACCGTGACCGGGCGCGATGTGTACTACTCCGGTGCCATCTTCGACTGTGACGAAGTCTGCGAGGATGGTCCTGCCTTTGCGCTCCATGAAAGGATGGTCGTAAGTAACTCCTTCGAGAGCTTCGCCCTTGCAGGCGGAGACCTTCTCGAAGCTGTCGAAAGAAGTGCTCTCCCTGACCTGTTCGAGCAGGTCTTGAGCGACCACCGTGTAGCCCTTTCCCAGCTTCTCGGAAGAGAACCGAACGAGGGCGTAGTCAACTCTCGGGTTGACGGCAGTCGCCACGTTTGCCGGAAGCGTCCACGGCGTTGTAGTCCAAATCAGGCAGTAAGCCGGCGCATCGAGTTTACGGCCAAACGCGCTTTCGAAGCCCTCTGCGCCGGGCATAAGGACAAAAATGGACGGGGCGACGGAGTCCTTGTATTCGAGTTCGGCATCGGCGAGGGCCGTCTCGCAGCTCATGCACCAGTGGAATGGGCTTGAGCGAACGGGCGACAGCACGCCGCGCTCGTACATCCTCTTGAATACCTCCTATAACGCCGGTCTCGTACTCCGGTGTGAAAGTGATGTACGGCTTGTACCAGTCACCGAAAACCCCGAGAGCCATGAACTGCTCGCGCTGCAGCTTCCGGTACTTCTCAGCGTACTTGCGGCAGCGTTTGCGGATCTCAACTTCCGATACATGCTCTCTCTTCTCGCGGATGGAGGTGAGAACCTTGTGCTCGATTGGCAGGCCATGACAGTCCCAGCCCGGAACGTACGGTGCGTCGTAACCGGCAAGAGTACGGTACTTGACCACAATGTCCTTGAGGATCTTGTTCATACCGGTGCCGATGTGCACTCCGCCGTTGGCGTACGGCGGGCCGTCGTGCATCGTGTAAACCGGCTTGCCCTTGCGGCTCTTGCGAACCTTGGCGTATATGTCTTCCTTCCACCAGCGTTTCTGCATTTGAGGTTCGCGCTGGGTGAGATTCGCCTTCATTTTGAAGGACGTCTTGGGAAGATTCAGTGTCTTTTTGTAGTCCATTGCCACTCCTTGCTTTAAGCGATCAGGATGTTTATTCCACGGTGTAAGAGGTCATATGATCGCAACGCGCACGAGGCGACAAGTCGCCTCATGAACGCAAAGCACCTCCGTAGAATGGCTGGTGGGGCTGTAGCAGTATGTTTTGCCTGTATTTGCCATAATCATTTCTTTACCCGATTCGAGTATGGAGAGAGGATGCATATCCTCTTGTTTCTCGAAGATGCTCCCGCAGTGAACTCGAAAGCCTTCTTTGGAAAACCGAAATAGTCCGCAAGAAGTTCGATAAGCGCCTTGTTGGCCTTGCCCTTGACAGGTGGCGAAGTGACGCTGCAGTGAAGAACACCATCGCGCACGCCAAGCACTTCGTTACGCGAGGAGCGCGGCTTCAGACGTACTTCGAACACAACCGAGTCGCCCTTGCTGTCGAACGAAAGACTCACAGAAGCCCCTCGAACAGGATCGAGCCTACCCTTACGTCGGTCGCGCCTTCCTGCGCGGCCACCTCGAAATCAACAGACATGCCCATGCTCAGGCGGAAGAACTTCTTTTTATCGAGCATGAACTTCTCACGCAGCTCGTCGCGTAACTCGCGCAACTTTGCGAACACCGGCCGCACTTGCTCCGGGTCGCTCACGTACGGGGCCATGGTCATAAGGCCGGCAAGCTGGAGACGAGGCGCGGTTTCCAGCACGGCCTCGACTCCCTGCGAAACGTTCTCAGGTCTGAAACCGTACTTGGATTCCTTCTCCGCTGATGTTCACTTCAAGCATCACCGGCACGTTGGTGTCCAGGCTCTCCGCATCGAGTTGCATTCGCCTCACGAGCCTCACGGAATCAACGCTGTGAATCTCATGAGCGTTTTCGAGCACCATTCGCACCTTGTTGCGCTGAAGGTGCCCTATCATATGCCACCTCACCTTGTCCTGCAAGGCGATGGCCTTGGAACGCAGGTTCTGAACCCTGTTTTCTCCAAGATCGTGCAGTCCGCACTCGGGGAGCAAGGCCGCGATGTACTCGTCAACGTACTTGGTGACCGCTATGACGCGGACATCCCCGGCAGACCGTCCAGCCTTGTCGCAGGCATTGGCGAGCCTTTCGCGAAACCGTTCTATGTTACCTTGAATCAGCTTTTTGCGGTGTTCCACTGAAGAGGTATTCTATGACATTTGAAGGGGCAAGCAAGGCAAAGGACTATCGGCCGATTTGCAACCTGTACAGGAACATCTTGGCCAGGTAGTACTCGGAGAGAGGTAGTCGTAGGAGCCCACAACGGATCTGAGGAGCGAGCGAGCTGCATCCTTCTTTCCGGTGGCGTGATAGACGAGTGCGACATAGAATGAGAACAGGGTTCTCTTGCGCAGGTCGCGCATGGGCGGGCGCGAGTAAACTCTTTCGCCTTCGACAGCCTTGGCCAGGTATTCGACCAGCCACTGCATGTCGTCACGTTCGAGGGTCTTCATCTGCTCGATTACGGCGCGCACACCGCCCGCGTCCTTTTCAACGGCGGTCTTGATGAGCCTGAAGGAGTTCTCTTCAAAGGGAGCCGATATCTGGGACACAAGCTGCTCTTCATCTCCGACGGTCAGACCGGGGTCGATAACTCCGAGCAGCGCCCGGAAGTAAACGTAGTCGGTGGCGGGCTGCCAGCGGATGGCCTCGTGAAGGTAGTTGATTGCGGAACTCGTCTCCTCCCTCGCGAAAGCCACAAGACACAGGCCGTAGTAGGCGGGCGCGAACCCGACATCGTTGTTCAGAATCTGCTGGAACTGGGCCTGTGCTTCGCCAATTTTGCCCTGCCCAGCCTGCCGAGACCAAGATAGTACATCGAGAAAAGATCCTTGTCGTACACCTGCAACGCACGGGAAGCGGCATTGACCGCGTTGGCGGGCTCGCGGACCTCGATGTAAACCTGCGCCAGTTTTCTCAGAGCTTCGAGGTTTCTGCCGTCAAGTCGAAGCGCATTGTTGTACTCGGCGATAGCGGCCCGGTCGTCGCCTTTCAGGCGGTGATAATCGCCCAGAACAACGTATATGCGCGGGTAGGAGGAATCGCGCTGCATGGTAATGTCAATGAACCTCTTCGCCCTTTCGAGATTCATGTGCTCCACGTGCAGAAGAGCAGCGAGATATGAGCAGTAGGGGTCAGTGGGTGCAAGCTCCATCGCCTTCACGTAGTCCTGCTCGGCAAGCTCCACAAGACCGTTTGCATGCAAAAAGCGACCACGTTCAACATACCCGCTCTGGAAATCGGGATGAGACGAAACTACCTCGTCGTACAACTGCCGCGCAACGCGGTACTCACCGGACTCCATCTTCAATATCGCAAGGTTAACAAGAGCTTCGGCGAGAGAGGGGTCGTTGTTGTAAGCGACGGAGTAGTCCTCTGCCGCGAGTTTCTTCTGATCCGTATATCGGTAGCAGTTGCCGCGCCGCAGGTATATCTTTCCCAGTTTCGGTTTCAGCTCTATAGCGTTCGTGTAGTGCTCTATGGCCTTTTTCAAGTCTCCGGAACGTTCATAAAGAATGCCGCGATTGAATTCTATGGTGAATTCGCTTCCGCCGAGAGCTTCATAGACGTTAATATCCTCGGCGAGCCCTGCCAAGGCATTGCGGCGAACCTTCACCTTGATGAGAAGTTCGTACAGCGGAGCGAAATCGGAAAACATCTCGACTGACTTCGCAAGCACCTTGTGAGCCTGGTCATACATCTCTGTGTTGAAGTAAACCCTTGCTCGCAGCAGGTTGTACAGGCGCAGTTCAGAGGTGTCCAAAAGGTGCGGCAGGTCGGGGTTGGACTGGATGAGCCGTAGCGCGTCTTGGTAACGACGGTTGGTCGAAGCGGCAGACAGTTTCAGAAGCAAGGTCTCTTCCTCGGAAAGCTCCTTCGCCTCGGAAATGGCCTTTATCGCCATGGAATAACCGGGAGCGAGCGCGGCTGAGTATGCGCGAATATCGCTGTTGTCCGGTTGCTCCTTCAGAAGGACATCCACGACCTGTTTTGCTTCTCTCATACGGTCGAGCAGAAAGTAGCTTCGAACAAGGGCGAACTTGTCCTCGAAGTCCATGGCGAGGGCCGGGTCGTTCTCGAAAAGGTCAACCGCGGTCAGAGCGTCGCCCTCCGCGTACAAAGCAAGTATCCTGCCGCCCTGCTGTGGAGCACGGGTAACGGCGAACAAGTAGCAGGATGCCACAACAACAGCGAGCAGCGCAAGACTGGATACTGACCTGATAATTTTCATCCGTCCTTATAACATCCCGGGAGACCACGGGTTACAGAACGACGCAAAGCTGGTAAAATGGAGCCGTGAAGAACCTCCAGTATATAATACTCCTTTTACTGGCGATTGCAGGCATACTTGTCGGCCTGTACTATGCGAATTCACTGCTCGAACCGGTTCACCGAGACCAGCCCGGGAAATCCGGTATAGAGCCACCTTCAGACAGGCCGTTGCGAGTTTTCTTCGAACGCGAACTCTACACCGACAAAATCGCCTATATCACTCCCCGCGAACGCGCCATTCTCATGAATCATGCTCACCAGTTCCGCCTCAAGGCACTTTTCGAGCCGGTCGAGATACTCGAACCAGCGTGGCAGGAAGGCAATGTAACGGCAACCCTGTCCTGCCGGGTCGAGCAACTTCCCGAACAAGGGAACTGAGAGCCTTGTGACATTCAGACTGATAAACATACAGGGAACTTGGTTCTGCGACCTGTTCGCTTCCGAATCACATCGGCTGTTCGCCCTGTTCAACGTGCTGGACCATCCCGTCGGGTTACTTCTCGCATACTTCAATTGCGATGACATTCCCTACCGGCGAAGTTACATCGCGGAAGAAGCGACAAATCCCGACAGGACCGCCGTGATGGCCTCCCAAGCACCCATACCGTTCACCGAAAGCAATCTCGTCTCAATTGATGCGCTCGAGTTCGCAGAGAACGGAATCTGCGGTGCGCGGGTAACTCTCTCAGAACGACAGGGTCACGAGGACAAGCGGCTCGTGTACCTGAAGTCCTTTCTCGGAAAGTGGTTTCTCTGGCGAGACCCGCCCGACTCCGTTACGGGCGGGCGTTGAGTGTTCCGGTCGCCAAAAGTGGCGAAGATGCCGTCAAAGGTGAACAATGTCGGAACTTCTTACTCCATCTGAGATAACACGCTATCTGCACGTATCTCTCGGCTCCGTCATGAAAGCCGTTCACAGCGGCGAACTTCCCGCGACAGAAGACGAGAGCGGCTGCAGAAAGATTGAGCTCGAAAACGCAATCGAGTTCGCCCGTGCCCATTCACTGGACGCCAAAGCCCTCCTTCGTTTGCGAAAGCAAAGGGTGCTGGTGGTGGATGACGATAACGACTTCAAGGAAATGCTGCTTGATGTCCTGACCAGCGAGCAAAGAATCTGGGCCAAGGCGGCGGGCTCACTGTTCGAGGCGCGACGTGTTCTGAGCGAATTCCGCCCGCACTACCTCATACTCGACGCTCAGCTTCCGGACGGGAACGGGTGGAGTTGATGGATGACATCGCCGAACTCAACCGGCTGGACAGGCCGAAGGTCGTGGGCATTTCCGCCCTCTCCTCTGGCACCATTGCAAAGAATATGCAGGACAGCGGAATCTCAGAGTTTATTACCAAGCCTGTTGACCCTCACAAGCTGCTCGAGAGCGTGAAACGCAGCGTGATGGACTCAAACACCCCCGACTGATTTTTTCGTGATAGATTTCTCTGTACTCGCTCGGTACTGTGCGAGCAACTCGCCCTGTGAAAACCTCTATACTTGAGTTGTTTGGCAGCGAGCATCGCTTTCAAGGAGAATTGCAGATGAAGAGATGTTTTGCCTGGACGTTGCTTCTCTTTCTTTCCGTATTAGCCGCGTCTGCCGTGACGGTTTCGGGCGAGGAAGACACCGCCTCGGGAGACGACCCACTGGCGCGCTACCGAGTCCCTCTCGACCTTGGACCCGAAAGCGATACTCTTGAACTCAGCCTTGAAGATGCGATAAACTTGGCGATTCGCAATAACCTCGGAGTTGAAGGCTACCGTTACGGCCTGCTTGCGCAAAGGGAATCGGTTATTGAAAAGGATGCGGCTTTCGACCACGTATTCTTCGCAAGCATTCCATTCACTCGCAAGAAGACGATCTCCTCGAGTTCCGGTACGGACACCTATTCAAGCAACTTTTCCTACTCGTTTGGATTCCGCAAGCGCTTTCGCACGGGAACTTTCTATTCCGCGGAGATCACAGACGACTACACGAAGCTCAACATGCCTTCCCCCGGAAACCGGGCCACATTTATGTTGACCCTCGCTCATCCGCTTCAGAAGGGCTTTGGCCGGACAATAAACACTGCCCCGCTCGAAATTGAACGCCATAAGCTGGAGATGGCCCGGCTCGACGTCTCAGACCAGCTCAACAGCCTCATATACGACATCACGAGCGCGTACTGGAATCTTGCTCTTGCGCGCGACAAGCTCGAGGTGACGCGACAGGCCAGGCAGCTTGCCATCGAATTGTATCAAACAACCGAAAACCTTGTCGAGAGCGGAACCGAGACGAGGCTCGCGCTTCTTCGTGCCGAATCGGGCGTTGCAAGCAGCCAGGACGGCGTGCATTTGGCTCAGCTCGCTGAGCGCTCCGCACAGGCCGGGCTTAAAGCACTTCTCAACCTCAACCGCGACGGCTCGATTCCTGACACGCGCATCGAGCTTTCCGACAAACCGGCACGCTCAATCATTGACTGCGAGTTTGACGAGTGCACCAACTTCGCACTCACGCGCAGACCCGACCTTCGCAAGGCCCGCATAGGACTCGCGCTGAACAAAATAGCGATGGATGTCGCAAGCAACCAGCTTAAGCCCAAGGTTGACCTTTCCGCCGCGGTAGCCCTTACCGGCATGGCCTACGATTATGGAGACCACTGGGAAGGACTCGAAGGGGAGACTACTACACCTTTTCCATCGGCATTCAACATCGAGTGGCCTCTTGGCAACCGCGCCGCGATCGCCGGTTTGCGCAGGGCCGAACACGAATTCAACAGGACCAAGACACAGGTGCTTGCCGGAGAACAGGGAGTGATTCTTCAAATCCGAAACGCCATCCGCAAAGTCCGCACCAACTATCGCAGAATCGCTTCCGCCCAGATTGCCGCTGAGCTGGCCGAAAGGTCTTTGAGAGAGGAAGAGGCCCGCTACAGGGTCGGGCGCAGCACACCCATCGAAGTTCTTCGCTTCCAGACCGACCTGACCAACGCACAGAACACCCTTCTGCAGGCGGTTATTGACTACAACCTCGCAATCGCCGAACTCAACAAGGCTCGCTCATCGAACCTGTTGATGAATCGAATCGAGCTCGAAACAGTTCTCGAACCGACTCTCGAACTTCCGGAATGGGACAGAGAGGACTCTACCATTCCGCTCATGAAATATCCCGCAAACCCCGAAACGGAACAGAGATAACGGAGCAGTATTATGAACCAGAACGCACTGATTGAGACCATCCCGAACTTCAGCGAAGGACGCAGGACTGAAGTCGTTGAGAAGATTATCGAAGAGGTCAGGGCCACTGACGGCATAAGCATTCTTGATTATTCTTCCGACCCCGACCATAACAGGACGGTCCTCACGATGGCCGGCAACCCCGAGGCTGTCAAGAACGCCATTTACAAGCTTTATGAAATGGCAAGTCTGCACATAGACCTCACCAGCCACGAAGGCGAACACCCGCGCATGGGGGCGGTTGACGTGGTACCTTTCGTGCCCCTTCGAGATGCCACGATGGACGAGTGCGTCGAGCTTTCGAAAGAGGTCGCCGAAAAGGTCGCATCGGAATACGGCGTGCCGGTCATTCTTTACGAGGACTCGGCCAGCGCGAAGCACAGAACCTTGCCAAAGTACGCAAAGGACAGTTTGAGGGCATGGCTGAAAAACTGCAGCAGGACGACTGGAAACCCGACTACGGCGACGCTCAGCCGCATCCCAAGCTCGGTGTATCTGCAATCGGCGCGAGAATGCCGCTCATCGCCTTCAACGTTAATCTCGACACCAACAACATTGACATAGCTTCACAAATTGCCCGCAACGTACGCCACCTTTCCGGCGGCCTGAGGTTCGTCAAGGCCCTTGGCATGGACATTGAGGGCCGCCCGGTTACGCAGGTTTCCATGAACCTCGTAAACTACAAGAAGACTCCGATTTACCGTGTGGTGGAACTTATTCGCATCGAGGCTCTCCGCTACGGTGTAAATGTCGTCGGCAGCGAGATTATCGGGCTTATTCCCATGGAAGCGATAGCGGAGAGCTTCGCCTACTACATCGGCCTCGAGAACTACGATTTCAACCAGATACTCGAGACCAAGCTCTGATGCAACACATTGACGTTTTGATACGCAACATCGGCACCGTGCACACCTGCGCCGGGCGAAAGTGCAGGCGCGGAAGCGAGATGCTCGACACCTCGCCTGTCGAGGAAGCGGTCATAGCGGTAAGTGAAGACCGCATACTCTACATAGGCCCGGAAAACGAAATTGGCGAACTGAAGCACGGCATCACCGACCGGACAGTGGTCGTCAATGCGCGTGCCAACGATGTCATCCCCGGTTTCGTGGACAGCCACACTCACCTGATTTGGCACGGCGACCGCACCGGGGAATTCGCCCGCATGCTGAGGGGTGAAAGCTACGAGGACATAACCGCCGAAGGCGGCGGAATCAACACCACGGTCCGGGCAACACGGCAGGCGAGCCTCGAATCCATGGTCTTTTTCGGCCAGCAGCGTTTGAACAGGATGCTCGCCCACGGCACGACGAGCGTGGAATGCAAAAGCGGCTACGCGCTGGAGACCGAGTCTGAACTCAGGATGCTCGAGGCTGTACACATTCTTCGCGAACGAACCCCTCAACTGCTGTTTTCCACCTTTCTCGGAGCACACCTCGTCCCCGAAGAGTACGTGGATGAGCGCGAAGAGTACGTCGCCCTCGTGATAGACGAGATGATTCCCGCGGTCGCCGCGCAGGGATACGCGGACTTCTGCGACGTGTTCATGGAACACAACGCTTTCAACGCTTCTGAGACGGAGAGGATCCTCCGCGCCGGCATCAAGCACGGTCTTCGGCCCCGGTTGCATGCCGACGAGCTTTCGAACACGGGCGCAGCGGCACTCGCAGCCCGTCTCGGAGCGGCATCCTGCGACCACCTCGAATGCATAAGCGACAACTCGCTTTTCGCACTTGCGAAGTCCAACACCGTCGCAACCCTCATGCCCGGCGTTTCCTTCTACCTCGACCTATCTTCTCATGCCCCGTTCAGACAGCTTTACGAGGCAGGCTGCATAATCGCACTCGCTACGGATTTCAACCCGGGCACAAGCCCATCGCTGAACATGCAGGGAACATTCGCGCTCGGAGTTCTCCAAATGCGCATGCCGGTTGAAGTAGCACTGACGGCATCCACCATCAACGCTGCTTACGCTCTCGACGCTGAAGAGGAGACGGGGTCGCTTGAAGTCGGCAAGCGCGCCGACATTGTCGTCCTCGACTGCAGCCTTCCCGAAATGCCTTATCACTGGGGCGAGAACCATGCGGCCGAGGTCATCTGCGGCGGTAATCTCGTGGAAGCAGGAGACTTGATTTGACACTGCACGAGCTCGAGCTTGGTAAACTTCTCGAACGTTTCGCCGACGGCAACCCCACGCCCGGAGGAGGCAGCGCCGCCGCCACCGCGGCCGCACTTGCAGCTTCCCTGGTTGCCATGTCTGCCCGGGTGACTGCAACCAACAAGAAGTTCGCCGACATCGCCGAGAGGATGAACCGCATCGCACAGGATGCCGATTCCCTCCGTGAAGAGCTGACCAACCTTATCACCACCGACTCTGCAGTCGTATGATTCGTCTCGTCGGCTTACACCATGCCCAAAGAGACCGACGAGCAAATGGCCGAACGCAGTCAGGCAATCCAGGCAGCCATGAAAAACGCTGCCGAGGTTCCCCTGTCCATTATGGAGACCACGCTCGAGGTACTCAAACTTTCTGCACAAGTTGTCGAACGCGGTAATCCGAACTGCATTACCGATGCCGTTTCATCCTGTCTCCTTGCTGAAGCGGGATTCGAATCCGCCATGATGAACGTCTGCTTCAACCTCAAAAGCATAAATGACGAGAAGTACTCGAAGGCGATGATGGAGCGCGTTATTGCCCTGAAGAAGAAGGCTGCAACGTTGATCAACAAGGTTCGGATGAACTACAACTCTTCCCAGTGCGACTGTGAAACCAGGAAGGATTCATGAAAAAGACGATCATCGTTATAGCGGCGATCGCTCAGTTCCCGCTGGTGGTTGCCTACAACGGCTACAAGGCAGTTCAGATAATCACATCCTCTTCCTCTCAGGAACCCGAGGAATCCGATTCCGCTGTTGCCGCTTCCGCAGCACTGACCTCGACAGACGAGAAGGCCGTCCCCTCCCCTTCGGTCGAGCCGGTTGAATCGCAGACCCCGGCCCGAACGCCCGCACCGCACCGCGTGGACCTTCAGCATCACTTTCTCGCGTCCGAAGGTAAGATGTTCCTCACCTTCAGCCGAAACGGGCTTCTCGAATCACGCTTCTTCAAGGAAACCGACACACCCGAAACCGACATCGCAACCCTCGCAATTGCGAACAGTACGGGCTCGTCACCGACCGATATAGCCGAGCTTTCCCGCTTTTGCGCACCGCATCATGGCGCCGCGCTTTCCGTTGACGAGAGCGGGTTTGTGCAGTTCGACTTCGAGGAAGAAGCCGAGGCGCTTCTGGCGAAGAACAACATAAAGGTAGGAAGCATTAAGGGGCTGATCGCGGTCTCGGGCAAACGGGTGGTCATAGGCAAGAGCGGTAACAGTTTCCACGAACGGCTCACGAACAACTTCCCGTTCGGCGAGGGACAAGGCAGCTTTGCCGAAGTCGTGGCGACAGGAGCCGACAAGGACGTTTACGGACGCATTACAGGCGGCCCCGACGAATTGCCCGGGCCAGCAGGGCTTATTCGCACGCACCCTGGACATCTCCGAAGGGCGTCGAGTTCTCCTGGGACGAGGAACAGATGTTCACGCGCTTCAAGCTGTACGTGGCGGAATCGCCCGAGTGGGTCAGTTACCTCGCACGCAACGAGAAGCTCGTGGAAACGCCTCTCATTCCTCCCAACATCTCCTTCGGACTACGCAGCCAGCCGCTGCCGCCTGGAGACCTGCTCGCTGAACCCCCTCCGGACCGATCTGGTAAGCGTCCGTCTACCCCGAACCCGACTACGCCGCACAAATGCGCGAACAATACGCCGAGGGAATGGGAATCACACCATCGGATCTGCTCTCCCACGCCCGTTCGCGCTGTTTTTTGTTCTGTCCGGGTGACAAGGGAGTGAGTGCGGAACGCTTCACCGCACCGCCTCCCAAATGCGTCCGGATAGGTACGGAAACCTGTGCGTGAACATCTGTTGACCTTCTCAAAGCTGGTTCGGTGTTTGGCGACCGAAGCGTGATGGCGCATGCTAATTACAGGGGGAAGAAAGATCTCCTATCCCGAGGGCGTAAAGCTCTGGATTTCGGAGTGGCTGACACCGGCCAGTTTCTTCATGACCTGCGCGAGGAGGCGCCGCTGATGGAAGCTCTTTCTGGTCACTATGGCAGTTCGACAACGGGTATATACGGCGGACTGCCTCAGGAGATAGCCGACCCCGTTGCGAAGGACGCCTCGGTGCTCCTGTTCTTCCGAACGAAGTTCTGGCCCGATTCCCTGCGCGATATTCCCTCGTCCAACGGGCGACGGATACTGTTCGGCCTGAAATTCTTTGCCGGAAGCCTCATCATTGACTGCACCGACGAACCCGGTCTGTACATGCCCCAGTTCACACGCATCGGTCACCGCAACGGGCAGGACGCTGAGTTCACGACACCATTGAGCCAGCGTTCCACAAGTAACAGCCCCTGCGTAGGGGTAAACATGAAACATCTCGCCGCACTCTCAGTCCTTTTGCTTTTGTTATCATTCTCCGTCGCGTGCGGAAGCGGCAGCGGCTCCAGCTGAAGACGACCCATCTCCGCTCGTGCTGCCGGCCACCGACCAGACTATCAACCGCGGCGACCTGATGACGATCGAGGGCACTATGCCCAACCCCGACGACTGGACAATAGTTCGGTTTTATCTCGACGAGGATGAGACCTGGGACAACGGGAACGAGGCCTTCATCGAGTTCGCCACTCCCGACCTTATGGTCTCAACTGAATGGGATTCCGTGGCAGCCACGCCCGGCACCTACAACTTCGTTGTCGTTGTGGAAGGCGGTGGAGTGCGCAGTATAGGTTATCCCGGAATAAGTATAACGGTCGAGGGCGAAGAGCTGTTTACGCTCGTTCAGCCCGCGGACAACCAGACGCTCGCTCCGGGCCAGACATTCACTTTCGAGGGCATATTGCGCTCATCAGACCGCTTCGATACTTTCGAGGTCTATCTCGACGACGACCTCGACTGGGCCAACGGGGACACAGGAGACGCTCATAATATCCACAACTGCGACCGCCAACATACTCGAAACATGGGAGGTCTCGGGCACCCAGGCGGGTACGTACTACATCGCCATCGCCCTGTACTTCTCCGAAGGCGGGAGGCTCGTGGGATACGTCGAGCCTACCCTCGAGATTACGAGCCAGTCCCTACCGGACTGAGTGGCGAACGAGACGGAACGAAAAGGCGCGGCCACGGCCGCGCCTTCTTACGAGTGGAAAATTCGGCTGATGTCAGGTCAATCGCAAACTTCCGAGATATGCGGCCGCCGAGGCGTGCCGGACATCGAAGTAGTCGCGCAAAGATGGAATGCACGATGTTCTCTCCTCTCGTCAAGTCCGCTGCCGCCTGCTGCCAGCTCTTTGCCGTTGACGTTCACGACTATTTCCTTTTTGAAGTCAACGAAGTCGGGATTGAGCATTATGCGGAGCTTCGTGACGTGCGACGCGTCTATCTCGAAGGTGTTGCCTTTCTTCACGGCGTGCACGTAGCCGGGGTCTGTGTCATAGCTCAAAAGCTGTCGAGCGCGGGGCTTGGCTACCGTGCCCTGACGAGCTTCTCGGTCGTTGCGCCCCGCTTTACTGTAACGACGACAGCTTTTCGGCCGCCTTCGAGTTCAGAGAGTACCGCCCTGAGGTCGTTGAGACCGGGAAGATCTTACTCCCCTGCATTTCGAGGATCACATCGCCCGCCTGCATGCCGATGTTCGCGGCATTGCTGCCTGCCTCGACCGAGGCGACGCGAACGCCCTTGCCCGTGAAGTTCTGGTCTATGTTGATTCCCAGCTTCACTCCTGAACTGATTGAGACGGTTCTGTTCTCGAACTCACACGAATTCTCGGCGGCTCCGGTTTCGAGTATCTCTATCCAGTCCATACGAGAGAACTTTCCGGATTCCGCACTGACCCAGGTAAGTTCGTTCGCCCACGGGTCGCGTTTGGTCTTTGCGAAATGCTGTCGGGTTTCCTCGGCGATTTTGTCAATGTATGCGAAATTGTGCCCGATGTTCTCGAATTCGTGGAAGGTTAAGGGAACTCGGGCTTCCTTCATCGCCTTGACGAAAGGATTGTAGTAGTTAGGCGGGTAGAGGCTGTCCTCGGTGGTATTGCATGCGAACATGGGCCTGTTTTTCATGGACTCCAAAAACACCTTCCCGCCGGTCATCGTGGCGACTGCCGCGAAACCGTTGAACGGCCAGAACTGGCAGAAAGTCGTTGGGGAAGTCATTGACAGATAGTATGAACCGCTTGCGCCGTCCGAAAAACCGGTGAGGAGAACACGGTCGGTATCCACGTTATAGAGCCTCTTAATATCATCTATGGCGTCGAAAACCATCTTCGCACCGTTGTCAGACCACCACGGAGTTTCCCGTTCCCGCCGGAACGATACCACGGTGTAAGGTGTCCGCTTCCGCTGTCGAACAAGGGCACGTAGTTTCCGCCGTAGCGCTTAAGTGATTCCCCGGGAATCGGCTGAGGACGGCTCACTCCCCCGTGAAGGACTACTATAACGGGAACCGGCTTCTTCCGGTCGTACTTCTCGTGCACGTAGTACACGTATTCCTGCTCGAAATCCTCATCGAACTTCACATAGCCGCTTCGCCCAGCCCTTGTCGGCATCCTCGTACTTGCGGTCTCTCGTAAGGTACCGATAGAGCTTTTTGCCGTCTATGTCCGATTCTGAGGATTATCTTTGCGTTCTTCTCCATCTCCTCGCCGGACTGCAAGGCCTTGATCGCCTCTGTGACGTTCTCCGCTTGCGCAACAGGCCACGAACCCACCAGAAGCAAAAGACACAAAGCCGCTGCAAGCGAAACTGCGTAGTACCTCATCAACTCTCCATTGTCAATATCACTTTCTATTCTGTACCCTCGCCCGAACTCAATGGTTCAAAAAAAGACCGTAATATCAATTCACGCCTGACACTTGGCAAACTCAACGACGAAAAATCTTCTCGAAAATTGGCAGATGCTCCTTGTGGAGGCCCTCCTTCACGTCGAACTCGTCACCGAAATACATGTAGCTGCCGGTCTTGCTCTCGAACTTTGGCCAGTTCAGGTCGATCGTGTCGGCGTTCGTATTGCCCGACAGTGCAAAGAGCATCCAGTGAGTTGACATGCGCCTCGACAGAGCTTGGTCGGTGTCCTCTCCACGTTGGTCGGTCAGGATTCCACCGAAGACATAGAGAATTTCGGCAGCGTGGAAGGCCCCGTACTTTCTCGTGTAGGGTGAGGGGAACACGCGGTCAAACTCGTAGAAGTACACATCGCACCCGACATCGGCCAGGTTTTCTCCCATGAAAAGCGCAGGCACAGCGAACGATTGGATGGTAACAATCCTGTTCATCTGTTCCTTCACCTCTTCCTTCGTGTTGGCCGGAAAGCGTTCGAGTATCTCCGCCGCATCCTCGCCGTACATTTTGCGTACTAAAAGTTTGTATGCGAGCGGCGAGAACAGCTTAATCTGGGAAAGGAATATGGTCCCTTCGTCGTGATTGACCCCTATAATTACCGGTACCTTGTTCACCCTGCCCTGCTTAACCAACTCGAAGGGAACGTCGGGAATGAAATGTCCGTCAACGACCGGGTTGAACTTGATGCCGTCGCCGAAAAGACCTACGCTCGCGTTCGATGCCTCGAGCAACTTGTCGGGCGGAACTTCGCGAAGGGCCTTCAATTCGTCCTCTTCAGCAGCGCAACCGAGTTTCTTCGATATCTTCGAGCCGACGGAATAGAGGCTCGCGGCTCTTCCCTCCGCACCTCCGCGCCCGTGTTCATCGAGCTTGCGATTGATTCCGACAGCCGTTCCGCTCTGCATTATAGCCCTGTGAAACAACCCCTTCGACATCGGGCTGACAAGGTGACAGTTAACGCATACAGCACCTGCGGACTCGCCGAAAATTGTGACGTTTTCCGGGTCACCTCCGAACGCGGCAATGTGTCTTTTCACCCATTGAAGTGCGAAGACCTGGTCGGCAAATCCGTAGTTACCGCTCACGCCGTCTTCGCTCTCGGCGGAAAGCTTCTCGTGGCCGAAGAACCCGAAAGGGCCGAGGCGGTAGTTAATGGTCACGACCACCATGCCCTTCGAGGCAAGGTACCCGCCTTTATATGCATCCTGCGCACCCGAGCCCGTCGTACATCCTCCGCCGTGTATCCAGAACATCACCGGCCTGCGTTCATCTTCCGACTGCGCTCCGGTCCAAACGTTGAGGTAAAGGCAGTCCTCGCTCTTCGGCTGCTTTTCGGGCTTGAGAAGCGACTTCGGCTGAGGACAGGAGTTGCCGTATTCTGTGCACTCTCTAACGCCATCCCATTTGTCGAGAGGCTGAGGCAGCTTCCAGCGAAGTTCCTTGACAGGCGGCTTCGCGTAGGGGATGCCGAGGTATTCCCTGACACCATCGTAATTCTCGTTCACCTTTCCCTTGATGGCGCCGCTGTCGAGCATAATCGGGTCCTTCAGGGTTCTGGCCGGAACTTCCTCGGCACTTGAACTCAAGGCAAACGAAACGAGCAGAATAGCAACAAGGACAAAATACAGTTTCTTCACAGGTTCCCTCCGAAATCGGCTGGCAACACCTTTGTCTGTTCTGGCCCGGCGACACGAGCGCGGCATCTTTTTTACAGAAGAGCATCAGTGTATGCGTTTTGCACTTTAGACGCCGAAACGCCGCTTTCGGCAGCAAAACGCGTCAGCAAAGAGCAGTTTCCGTCAATTTTAAACCGCCGCGTTTACCCGCAAACCGTCCCCCTTCTCGACGAGCCCCATAAGCACGTTCTCGATGTCGAAGAATCCCTCAACCGTTTAAGACTCTCTTCGGTTGATTGCTACCCTATACGTTGTATACTCAGGTTGTGGATGCGCCAATTTTTCGAGGTGGCCAGATGTAGATGCGTTTTATGCTAAGATGAAGCAACAGGAAAAGGACACAGCTAAGATTGAGCCAGAGGAGGACAATACTGAGCGTGCTACACCTGAAGAGAAGGGTTTTCTTGATAGTTACAGAAGGAATCCGTCAGGCACAAAGCGCGTCCAAGACGTGTCGCACTATCTGCAGCCACCACATGGAGAATGGAAATGATAAACACAGAATTCACCCGTTGCTTTTACCTCGGCGCATTGCTGGTCCTTCTTCCAGTGTTCACGGCCTCTTGCGCTGAACATAACGAAGGCAAAGGCATGACTCGCCGAGTCGTCTATGAGCAGACCATTGAGATCGGTGTTGGGCAGAAGAGAGTTTTCAGCGGCATTGACGAGCTTATCTTCTCCGAGCCTTGCAAGATAGCAGCGTCCGGCGGGGCCCTGGAGATTCGAGGAACACTTTCCCGGCCACTTGTGGTTAGTTTTCAGAAGCTCAGCTTCGACCTTTCCGAATCTGCTCTGCTGATATTCGAGCACGTTGTATTCAGAATGTCAGGCGAATACGCGAAGTTTCCGCGATTCATTCATGCCAGAGGCTCTTCTGTCTTGGTCCGCCACTGTGAGTTTTCCTGTCTTCAATACTACGTGTTTCTGGAGACCTTGGACTGTGCTACAAGTGTCGAAGATATCTATTTCAAGGACTGTTCTTTTAGCTTCTGCTTTTCGGGTCCTGTCAGAACTGGTTTCGCCATTGTCAAGGATGCAGTGTTCGAGGAATCATGTGTCTGCTATGATCAAGTTGCAAATGGGAATCTTGTTGTTGATGGGCTTCAATACAAGCACCCGGAGAATGAAGGTTACGTCGAAGTTGAAGTTACGATGCTTCAGAATTGCAGACTGAATGGAAAGATCACTGTAAGCGCATCTCGCATTGAGAGAAGCTTCCTGAAAGTCAGTGACGTGAAATTGTTCGGATTGGTGCTTCCAGCCGTTGTTTCAGTTCTGGAAACAGAAGTATGGCTAAGTCTAAGTTACTGGCCCGACCTTCTTCAGAAGAACACGGCTCATTACGGCGGTTTTCTCAGAAACTGTACAATCTACCTGGACATTACAGACAGTCCTTCTTTTTTAGGTCCTTTCACTACTCACCTTCAAAGGCGCGACCTCTCTAAGCTGAGAGATGTACTGCAATCTGGCTGCAAGGTGTACATTAAGGAAATTCCTGACAAGCCCACGACTTATCGGCGCCACGACCTTTTCGAGGAAGCAGCGATATACCTCATAGAAGCTCAGGACGGTTACTTCAGGCTCACGCTCGACCCATCCGCCAGCGAGGAGAACGAGTAAGGTTGGGGCGTTACCGGGACCTTGAACGGAGAACCGTTTGAAATCGGCTTTTGACCGTAAGAATGATAGCAGGAGGGTGTCCAGCATGGACGTGCGAGCCGCACAGCCAGGTTACAGCGACTAAACGGAGAAACGTGTGATAGCGGTATCTGACCGTAAGAACGATATAACTTGGGTGTCCATCATGGACCAGAAGAACATGAACGGTACTATAACGAACTATACATACAATGGCCTTGGCAGAATCACTTCCGCGAACGGTTCGCCGTACACCTACGACAACAACGGGAACCTGCTGACCAAGGGTTCTGAGACGTTCACATACGACTGGAAGAACAATCTGGTGAGATATCAGAATTCGACAACGGTAGAAGATGTCTGGTTAGGCTATGATATCGGCAACACGCTTGTAGCGAAGGGCTGGACGGAAGAGGGCGGAGTCGGAGTTCAAGCAGCCGCAGCAAGCTCATCCGCGGTAAGCAGGCGGTGCTGGACGGAATGCCTGTGTTCTCACGCACTACGTCCACGCGCACGACAAACTGCTTCGCGGATCTCAATAACCCTTACGAGCGGTTCTACATCAAGAGCTACAACACTTCGTCCATGTACAACCTGATGTACGAGGACACCTCCCAGAGCTCGTTCACGATGCTGCGACATTGGATTGAAAGTGGCGACTTCCTTAACAAATACCTTCAGGAACACAACTACGATCAACTCGACCCCACCGGCCTTGCCCTTGGCTGCCACTTCGGCTCGCAGACCGCCCGCGGGACCTACGCCTTCACCACCGACACCAACCAGAGCCTTACCACCCAGATCTTCCAGAACGCGTTTGCGCAGCTGACCGCTGTGACAACTACAGAGCTGGAGTTGAAGGGAGTGAATGATCATAGGGCGTTTCAGAGTATCATAACGGATCCAGTAATAGGCGGAGGCAAAAGTAGTCTTCCGGATTACCAAGGTCTTGATGCAACATGTATGGGCAACAAAATGGGGCCAATACTACAGAGAATATCAGATAACTGGTTATCAACTGTAGTAGGTATATTGTCTGGCCTGTCGCACTATGAGATCGTTCGTAAAGCGTTTACTCATATTGCGGCACAAAACACAACAAAGGATCCTTACGTTTCCGAACCACCAGAGAATAAACGAAAGGGACCATTTACACTGTACTTTGCTTGGTGCAAAGAAGTATTTGTTCCGTTGCCCAAAAAAGGAAATAGTGGGCCAGCAACAAAGGACAATGGGAAGACTACTTAAACACTAATAGAGGACAATTTTGTGGTGGAGGCTCACAACAGGGCGCGAGCTGTTCATATGTTGCTCTTGTTATGGCTTACAACTATGTTCAAGGGAGAAGGACTGGGGCGTCTGCTATTACGAACAGACACGGAGACAAGCAAGTGTGAAGCCGTGAGTGGGCATGCACCGCAGCTTGTGGGAGCAACATTGAAAACTCATGGGAGTAAGAGTCTTGCGCGTGAAGAAGCTGAGGCTGGCGGTTTTCAAGGAGACCTAGATTTGGAGCATTATGCAGATGAGGATTTTGCTTCAAGCAAATCGGATCAGATTAAACACTCAATTGATACAGGCAATCCCGTCCTCTTTTCGTACAGAACTCCTGATGGACCTTACCACTGTGTTCTGATTATTGGATATAAGGAAACCTGCATTGAGAGGATCGGATTCGAACAACTGAAGGTCACTTGGATGCGGACAAGTACTCTTTCACTTCAACAGATCAGTTTTTCGCAGTCGACCCGCAATATGACGAACCTTCAGAGCTTAAAGATGTGGGTAGCTATGTCAATAGCAGTGAGTCAGCCTATGATAGCGCCACAGTAAGGGTATAGTAATGAAAACTCGAATAATGTTTGTTCTCAGTATCATGTTTATGCTTGCCGTTATCTGTTCAAAAGCTGAGGCAGACGGAGAGTTGTACTACAAAGTCAGGAACGGCTCTAATAATTACTGCTGCTTCGACACCTCTGTGCATCCTCCGAAGAAGATGTTCGCTTTCAATTGGAGATACCACGACGCAATAGAAGACACCGAGCCCTACTTAGGTTTGGTTTCACCTGTTTTCTCTTGCGGTCTCGTTCCCGCATATGACAAGAAAACGAAGAAACACGGATACGTTGACCGAAACGGCAGCTTCTCGATCTGCCAACCTTCTACTTGCGCAATGCCATTCCACGATAAAAGATGCTGTTGTTATCAATGACGGTAAGTTTGCCATGATAGACAAAATGGGAGAGATAATCGTTCCTTATGGAAAGTACAAGTATCTGCTGCTACCAAATGAAGGTCTGGTTGGTGTAGTTGAAGAGAACTTTCTTCTTGGATTCGTAAACTTGGATGGCGAACCTGTCATTCCATGTAAGTACAGACTTCTTGGGAGCGCGGCTCATGATGGAGGTTAGGATTTGTTTCCAGCGATGGATCTGTTGCGCCAAAGCGCATTTCACAGCGATATCGTATGTATCAACACCAAGGGAGAAGAGGTTAAACTCCCAGGAGAGCCGCTTTCCGTATGCGACGATGAACTTATAATGGACGCGCTCAATGGAGGTGAGAATTATTGCGACATTGAAGGGAACCTTCTTCTTGACGAGCCCGTTGAGTATGCAGCTGTATTTCGAGAAGGTCTTGCGTTTGTGAGGGATGCTGACAAAACTTACAGGTGCATCAACACAGTCGGAAAGACTGTGTTTCGCCTCAAACAGGGCGCACAGCCTATCTCTCGCTTCTACAATGGTCATGCGGCTGTGAGTATTGGTGATGACCGTTGGGCATACGTTGCACGCGGATGGAAGCATCGTGGGTAAACAGGTTTAGGGTGTTTTTGCACCGGTTCATTGCGAAATACGTTGCCCTGAGGACCTTCCCCTGCAGAAGTATGAATCACCTTCCGCCTACCTGTGGAATCCCAGGACTCACCAATGTTCGGCCAGAGCGCCGGCACCCCAGCTCGGGCCTTCTCGCTGAGACTCCAAACAACAGAGAGCGGCGATACGGCACATTGCTTTGGACTGAACCTAATGCAGTTCAGGTACTGCAGGATGTATTCCCGCCAGGGGGTATGGCAGCGGTCCCAGACCCAGCCCTTCAAGGAGCTTTGAAAACTCTGCTGGACAAGCAGAAACGGATGTTTCACTCAGCGGGCTGGAGTTGTTCGTTAGTGACAGCAAATGGGGATACCGCTCCAAGAACGGTGAAGTGGTTATCCCGGCTCAGTACAGTCTCGCATGGCCGCTTCGTCCGCGACATGGTGTCGTCTGGTAGCAGGATGCAAACCGCTAAAACCATGTGTTCGTGAACCATTCGTCGTCCTAGGACTACACGATTATTGACAAGCATGGAAACGAAACTCGATATGATGTGATGGCCCCATTGTTCGGATTCCAGCCGGTGAAGTTAATTCCTTCAAAACTTGCTGTACTCAAACATCAGGTAGCTACGTCGCGGTTAGACACTGATGCAAAAACCATCTAGAACAGCGCTTCAGCGACATCCGTTCATTCAGCGAGTGGCATGCCCCCCAAAAATCGATCGAGTTACAATGAAGAACTTCCGAGAAGGCCCAAGGCCGGGAGGCTTAAATGAAGCGCAGGAAAAAGCAATTTACAACCGGCGAGAAACTTCACGACGCGGAGACGAAACGCAGGAGGACAGAGCATCGGGCAGGTATGCCAGACTCTTGAGATAAGCGAGGCAACGTTCCATCGCTGGCGCAACCAGTACGGCGGGATGAAAGCCGAGGAAGCGAAGAGGCTTAGGAGCTCCAGTCCAAACACACGCCTGAAGAAGATGGTGGCTCGGGCCAAGCCTCAACGCTGAAGACAACCTAAGGACATCTGTGGAAGGGGAGCTTCTGGAAAAAGCTTGGCCATGCTAGATGCAGTGGACATGGTGGTGGAGAAGTACGAAGGTTTCGGAGCGCTAGCCTGCTGTGTGGCCGGGCAGCACTCCACCCAGAGGTACTAACCTGTCGAAATCAAGCGGAGCTCTGACGAGGTCTTGTGAAGCGGATTCACGAACTGCGCCGGGTCGTTTCCGAAGGTATGGATACTGGAGGATGGCTGCTGAGCTTCAAGGCGAGGATGGGGCAATGTTACGTGAAGAGAGTCCACAGGCTCTGGAAGCGCGAGGACTTAGGGCGCCCGCAAACGGTGTAGAAAGGGGATTTAGGCGATTCTAATGGGAGTCGTTCTAAGAAGATGGTCGATGCTCAACGATGTGGAGCTATGATTTCGTTTTCTACCGCCTTTCTACGGGCGCATGGTGAAGATCCTTGCGGTCTGGTCGATGAGTTCAGCCGCGATGTCTGCGCTGGAAGCGGGCTTCCGTTTCACGGAAAAGACGGCGTTCCTTGATGTCTGGAAGCTGATGTTGGAGCGGGGCTCGCCGAAGTTTCATTGCTCTCGATAACGCTTGGAATTACCGCTTTCGAAGTCTCGAACTGGCTGTTGTCAATCGAGGTCGGCACGCTTTTCATCGAGCCCGGAAAGCCCCGGAGAACGGGTTCGCCAAATCTTCCACAGCCGTTTGAGGGACGAGTTCCGAACATGGAGATTTTTTACGGCCTCGGCGAGCAAGCTGAAGAAGCTTGCCGGTAAGTGGAAGGACGACAATACGAAGCGTCGCCACAGTTCGCTTAACAACCAAACCCTTCCCAGTCGACTTGCATCCCGCACGCCACCCTCGCCCTCCAAAAGGCGCGTGTGTGCGGAGAACCAGCGGCTGAAACTCTCATGACAGGCCGGAAACCAAAAAACGGGGGCAGGTCAAGGGTTTGGCCTTTGTTGCAACGAAGGAAAGGCAAGGCAAACGCAGCAGACTTTCTCTCGTAAACAGCTCGTTGGAGACTGTCAGCGTACTGAGCTTCGAAGACGCCACTGTTTTTGTCGATGGCATGTGCCCAGTAAAACTAAAAGGCAAATGGGGCTATATTGACCGCAACGGGGCGTTGGTTATCGACGCTGTTTACAAGGAGGCTCGCGAGTTCTTCCAGGGCCGAGCAATCGTCAGGACTGAGCAAGGTGCGTTCCTGATTGTCGACAAATACGGCAATGTTCTTTCCAAGTATTACGACTGGATATCGGATGCGCCACTGAGAAAAGCCTGGGCTCGCTATGAGCTTCTATTTCGCCCTGGTGGCGTTTTCATAAACCAGAAATAGTTGTGTAATGAGCTGTGTACTTCGAACTGAGTACTTTCTTGAAAGGTGCGAGCATTGCGTTTCATGATGCATAACGGTCTCGGTCGTATCACTTCCGCAAACGGTTCTCCTTATACCTACGACAACAACGGCAACCTGCTGACCAAGGGCACGAACGAGGCTTTCCAGTATGACTGGAATTTTTGTGTTTTGCGCTGTTCGAGGGTAGAGTAGAGTATTCCTGAAGGTGAAGAGAAGTTGAACGCGGAGTTCGGTATTTGTAGCGTGGAGAACCTTGTGCGGTATCAGAACACTTCCAACACCACCGATATGTACTACGCTTCGCCTCCACTGCGGATACGTCAGGTCAACTCAGGAGGAGAGGATCTTCCACATGAATTTTGGGCAGGAAAAGGGTCCGTCCATAGGGACAGGTAAACAGAACTCAAGGGCAATAATACGTGCAAATTGCTTGATGTTGATACAGCTGTTTCTCAACGCGGCAATAGTGGTTGGATGCGTTATCTGCAGCTATAGCGGGTCGCTTTCAGCCAGGAGAGGCTTAGAAAGGGGTAATTGGCAACACGGCCCAAAATAAACAGTTCCTCTGAAAACCAGAGGTGGTCGAGTCGAAACCCACATGTCCTTCCGACAGACTCTGCCAGACATAAGTAACTACCCTTATTATGCCTACGTAAATGATAACTGCGTGTACCTGTACGATGTCGAGAAACGGCAGTATTTCGAGTATATGGAGAAACTGACTTCAGAATACTTTCGGTCCGAACAAGCTAAAGGTGACATTGAGGGACTGCAGTTCGAACGCGGTAAAATCCTCCACGTACACAGCTTGCTGGAGATACTCTCGATTGACCTTGAAACCAAGAAAACAGCCCAGCCTCGCTACTTCAGCACTTGTGCATATCCTAAGTTCTATGCTGACAGGATGTTGCGCTCTATCAAGCAAGGTTTTTTAATTTCAAGCCTCGTTGAGGACTACTATCACAGCAAACAGCCGCGATACGTGAAGGAAATAAATGTAAAACAGTCCGCTTTGGCAAAGTGGGTAATACAATTTGGCACATCTGTGCATTGCGGTCAAGAACAGACTGTTGGGAATTGTGGCTGACCTTGAGAAGGGCAGCATCTCAGATGGAGCTCTACAAAGATGACCTTGATCCGTCTCTCAGCAATCCCTACGATACAAGACCGGGCAGCAGCCGATGGGACAGGAGAGATTATGTTCGGAATTCTGAGGGGTTTGGAAGAGGTCGCGCATCCGGCACACTCCTTCGCCCTGCGGCGATCAACAACCGGACGGTCTGAAGAGCAGGATAAAGGAAATGCTGAGCAACAAGGTCTGTTCCCAGTCGGATATGACACAGAAACAAGAACAGTGGTATTTGCCAAGGACGAAGATGACGCGGATAACGATTCAAGGTTGCTTCGTCGCTATGCCCTAAACAAAGGCGCCTCTCGTCGCCTAGCCACCCATCAGCTCCTCCCAGAGGGCTCGTACAGGATTCGTCAGCTTGCTCGTTTCACCTATTGCTTAAGCGTTTACCGCGGAAGCAAGTATGGTGACGTACGGTTTGCCGACGTCAGTAGATCTCGTCCAGTAGTCAAGCCTGCATTTGAGATTCATCCTACAACTGAGGAAACTATGAACAATATGTATGTAGAACTTCTTGGCTTTCATAGTAGGTCGAGAACGGCCTACTTTACGATCTGTAGGTTCATACCGACCGGAGGCCAAGTAGAAGAATGTGTGTCAACATTGATCGCGGTACAAGTACCCCGTCTCGGAACAGAGAGCGCAGAATAGGCACAGCAGTATCAGCCCTCGCATACCGGCTCTGATGCGAAGGGTCTTGACGGGAAAGGGCGTAGCCTATGAAAGCAGTGATGAGACACTCAAAAGAATCTTCGAGCCAGACGATCAGGACAGGTGAAACAAGCAGATACAGGCTCATTTCAGGATATTGACTGGGAAGAGGTGTGAAATGCCGCAAAGAACCCGAACTTATTTGCTCCCTTCCTTGGTCGTTTTCTGCATCCTCTGCGTTGCAGGTGTGTTGGTGTATTCACTTGCCTTCCCGCAAGATGAGCCTCTACGTGGAGACGCGCTAACGCGAGTTTTTGTTACTTACAGAGTGTTTCCCGACACACCAAAGATGCAAATCTATGATAAGAATCTTGTCCCTCTGTTTGATGATAAATACTCAGATGTCGAGCTTGCACCCGAAGGCGATATCAAGTACTTTCTGGTCTGCAAAAACGATTCCTACGGGATACTGGATCGTTCAGGAAGTAAAGTGGTCGGGTTCAAGCATGAGCAAGGTAAGGTTTTTGGTGACAAAATAGTCATCGGGCAACCAAATGAGTGGTTCGTGTTTGATGCTATATCAGGTGACATCAACGGGCCATTCGACTACTATGTAATTGTGCCAACCTTCGGTGTCTATAAAGATGACCCGCGGAAGTACTGTTTTCTGCGCGAACCCCACGATAAGGATAAGACTGACGAGAAAGGGTTTCTCGATCCCGGTCTGGCAAGTTTGCAGCGCTTTTCAGTAGCTCGTTCAACTTTGTTCCCGGGTGGTCTGTATGCCACTTACGTCATTGCTGAAGGTGCTCACCATCGGACTTGGACCTTCTACGACATCAACAAGCGCAAGGGATTAAGCGTAATTGGTGTTTTAAAAGTTGTTCCATCCGCGAATGCCGAATTCCCTGAGACGTTTCCGCACAAGAAGGATAAGTACGCCAGGAGGCACTTCATTGACCTCGCCAAGAGGCCGAAGTTCCTCGCATGGGTAAAAGATACGGACGAGGGCGGATATGTATTTATTGACAGCAGCGCGGATGCCGCCTTGAGAGTTGAGGCTGATAAGGTCAAATACTTGGGCTTGGACTACTTCGACGTGAGAACCGGAAACAACAAGCGCCGTGCCAGACAAACTTCTCCGGGCAATGAGATAAGCCGCTGAGCCTGCCTGCGAGGATTCCACATATCGGAACGGTCCCACGCCGGTCAAACTTGAAAACGCTGGGTCATGGGTTGTTGTAGATGATGCCCTTAAGACCGTAGGAGACAGGGAGTTCGACCACGCCACCCCGTTTTGTTCCAGTAACGGCGAGTATTCACTTGTTAGCGATGGCGAAGAGTTCTATCTCATAGATACGGAGCTGAAGAGAGTGCCAGGTACTGGCTGGTCGCAAGCCGAGCTTGTAAAACGTAACCCCGACTATGTTTACTTCGAAACCGCTGAGTCAAAAGGCATCTATCGTGCGAGCAGAATGGCGCAAGCTTCGGTTGCAAGGGACTCGGATTTCTCCATTGATACGAAAATGTCCGCGGTGTCAAGCTCCTCCCCGCAAACCGTCCGGGACGGCTGTCTTGTAAAGGCATACGGCTCGGAGGAAGGCGTCTCCATAGAAGGAGCTCCCTCCGCAGCATAGGGTGGGGACTTCACGTGACTCGAAACTTCCATCTAAACCGTTTCTTGTTGTGAAGAATGATTCGCTTAGCGAGATGTATCGCCTGGGGCCTGACGAATTCTCGGCGAACCGAGAACGAGGGGGACAAGGCTCCCGCGCCTGCCTGAGCCGTTCGGCTCTGCCAGCGCCGCAAAAGAGAAATCCATCAGGATGTACCTTGCCGAAGGGAAGTAGCGATGGCAGAGGGCACCGGGAGCTTCACCAGCGACTGGAAGAACAACCTTGTGCGCTATCAGGACACTTCCAACAACACCGACATGTATTACCCTTCGCCTCCACTGCGGATACGTCAGGTCAACTCAGGTTGGAGTATCTTCCACCAAATTCGGAGGAAGGTTTCTGTCCAGACGAAGGAGACAGGTTAAAGGCTCATTTCAGGATCTTGACTGGGAGAGGGTGAACACGCCGGAATGCACGCCGAACTGACTTGCTCCCTTCGTTGGTCCTCGGTCTCCCATGCATCCCTCTGGAACGTTGCAGGCGCGGTCGGTGCATCCCACTTCGCCTTCCGGGAAAGGCATGAAGCCTTGACGGAACGAGTACGGCGCTAACGCGAGTTCTTCTGTTACTGGACAGAGTGTTTCCCGACACACCAAAGATGCAAATCTGACTGACAAGAATCTTGTCCCTCTGTCCCACTAGACAAATACCCAGGTCCAAGCTTGCACCCAAAGGCGGATATCAAGTAAGAGCCCTTTGGCTCTGCAGATGACAATTTCCGCATGCACTGGATCGGTTCAGGTACTCAAGTGGTCGGTATTCAGAACACGAGCAAGTAGGTCTTCGGTGGCAGAAGAGTCATCCGGCAACCAAACGAGTGGTTCGTTTGATGCTATATCAGGTGACATCGAATGGGCCATTCGACTACGATGTAATTGCGCCAACCTTCGGTGTCTATGAAGATGACCCGAGGAAGTACTGTTTTCAGCGCGAAACCCACGAAGAGGATAAGGTTCTCGAAATGGGCATTCTTGATTCTGAGTTTCAGGAATCGATGGTTTTCCCCACTGAACTCGTGACTTGGTTTCCGGGAGGTATTTATGCCACGCGCTTTATTGAAGAAGGGGATCATTATCTGACGCGGACGTTCTGTGACATCGAAGGTCGCAAGGGAGTAAGCGTGACAGGAATTGGAGACCATGTTCCATCCGCGAATGCCGAATTCCCGAAGCGTTTCACGGAGAAGGATAAGCAACGCCAGGGAGGCACTTCATTGACCTTGGCCAAGAGGCCGCAGTTCCTTGCATGGGTCAAGGAATACGGGACGAGGGCGGATACGCAATTTATTGACGGCGGCGCGGATGCGGCCTCGAGAGTTGAAGGGCTGATAAGGTCAAATACTTGGGCTTGGACTACTTCTACGTGAGAACCGGAACAAAGGCTGTGATAACAAACTTCTCCGGCAATGAGATAAGCGTCGAGCCTGCCTGCGAGGATTCATATTTCTCCAACGGTCTTATGCCGGTGAAACTTGAAAACGCTGGGTCATGGGTTGTCATTGATGACGCCCTCAATGGCCGGGGGAGTAGAGGGGACTTTCGACCGCGCCACCCGTTTTGCCGCGGGTAACGGCGGAATGTCCCACCAACCGTTCGCGCGGATGGGGAAGAGGTTATCTCAATGGATACGGAGCTTAAAAAGAGTGCCAAGTACTGGCGTGGTCAGAAGCCGAGCTTGTGGTAAAACGTAACCCCGACTACGTTTACTTCGAAACCGCTGAGTCGAAAGGCATCTATGGTGCGAAGCAGAATGGCAGCAAGCTTCGGTCTGCGCAAGGAACCAGGACTTCTCCATTGACAAGACGAAAATGTCCGCGGTGTCAAGCTTCTTTCTCGCAAACTGTCCGGACGGCTGTCTTGTAAAGGCATACGGCTCGCAGGAAGGCGTTTTCATAGAAGGAGCTTCTTCTGACATAGGGTACTTCACCTACTCTAAAATTCCATCTAACCCGTTTCTTGTTGTTAAAAATGATTCGCTTAGCGAGATGTATCGCCTGGGGCCTGACGAATTCTCTGCGAACCGAGAACGAGGGGAACAAGGCTTCTTGCAACCGCCCGAGCCCGTTTGGTCTGCCAGAGCAAAAAAGAAATGCATCGCGATGTACCTTGCTCGCTAAAGGGAAGTAGCGCAGTTGACGAGAGGGCTCGGAGACGCGTTTTGCAGCTAGAATTACGACTTGCGAAGAAGCAATTCTGGTCATGATCAGGCACTTGCAGCGATACGGACATGTACCTACGGCGTACGACATCGGCAATGTGCGTCTCGCGAAAGGCAGGATGGCGGAGGTGCAGTTCCTCGGAGGACTACCGACCGCTTTGCTCGGAGAGCCGCAAGAAGGTGAACGCCGAAGGCAAAGATCTCGTCACGACGAGCACGAACCCGCACAACGCCCCGGTACGTTCGCCGAAGACTCTCCCTCAACTGGCAGAAGTTTTATCACAAGTCTGATAACATCTCGGTTCGCACGCTCGATATCTCGCTCAACACCCCCGGCACCGGCTGGAACTGGACGGACGCCATGCCGCTGCGGCACTCGACCGCTCCGCGCCCGATGTTGGCCAGAACAACCACGATCCGGCTGACTACGAGTTCCTCGCACTCGGCCTGCACTTCCACGTAACCGAAGTAAACGGCACACCTTCTCACAGCTTCAATGTGAATGGTACAATCACAACGCAGAGCCAGTATGACCTGTTTGGCGTACTTATTACCGCAGCACCGCCACACCCCACTTCGGCACAGGCGGCATGGTCGAGAGCGAGGGGATGGAGGTGACGGGAAGAAGAGGTTTCTATGTGCCGGGTGATGCAACGGAAGTTGGGTTAATCGAAGATGCCTTAGGATGGATTGGCGGGATTATTGGTGGAAATGAAGGCCAGGAAGAGGGTAAACATATTGGCCGAGTTCTGGAGGAGAGCATTGCGGTTTCCCTCAGAAACAGGGCAGCTTTCGAGAAAATGAAGAGACGGTATCGCAAACATCTAACGAAATGGGGGGCAGCAACTGAGAAGTACTTCAACTATCCGCCAATTGCGTTCATTGACGGGAAAGTGCATTATTTGCTGATACAGCAATTCATGCGAATCACAACTGAAGTGTCTCCAAACGGCACGCAGTGGTTTGGAAAGCAGACAAGAGACTATGACTGACAGAGGACTGAGCAGAAGACGCAATCGCATTACTGATGCACGAAAAGCAGAATGAACCCTGACAGCAAACCCAGAAGCCCCACCAGGTGGAACTTCTGCTGATGCCCCACAAATCTCTGACCTTCGTGTGTTCTGCGATAGAATTGGACTCGGAAAAGGTCTGTATGGAGGGGACGTGTACGTTAGGATAACCCATTATTATACGACAGTATTCTACTATATTAATGATGATGGTTCGCACATCGTGGAATATGATAGGGATTACTGGAAATGGCAAGTGAAGTGCAAAGCAATGCGAAAGCGTATGGCGAGTGGACAGTGGATGAACAGTCAATCACATCTGCCAACATGCTGGCTTGGGTCTCGGCCCTCCAAAGGTGGAGATTTCGTTGATCCGGCAAGGTATCCTGTTGATGGAAGTGGCGATGAACCCTGGAAGGAATGATCCGCTGGGATGACTGTCAGAGGACGACTCCAAGAACGCCGGGGAGGGATGGGGAAAACTAAAGAGTTCTGTAGGAGCCAAGCGAGAGCCTTCTGGTGGTGGTCTGGTTCCAAAGCGTAAGAAGCAACCTAGCCCAAAACGCAATGTCACTGATGACTTTAATTTTTATTACGACTTCGCGAGCAAATGACAAGTATAGTCAGGAAGTTGATGGTGATTCCATGAACGTCAGGTATGCACTTTTGTTGGTCTGGCTGATCGTCTTTCTCTGTTGCCGCAGAGCGGTGCTGTACAAGCCGAACTGGCGGATTACGACGCTACCGTGTTAACTGCTACGGCTCTATTGATACAGCATATGACGTTGATTCAGTTTGCGAAGTAGTTCGGAGGAGACGTCTGGGAACAACACCACCTGTATCTTTCCGGGCAAGCATTGGAAGTTCTTGTGGGGTCACGATCAGAGTGGGCAGACAGTGGCTGTCAACAGGAACTCCGGAGAGGTATATGTGTTTTCAGAGGGCAAAGCACGGAAGATGCTCGCCATCAAGCTTGCCGAAAGGCAGCGTGTGGATGCTTTCTCGGTAACTGATGATACGCTCTTATGTGTGCTCAATGATCCGAGCAGTTCGAAACAGGGCGTTTGGGTCTATTCGCTCGAAGACAACGAAGGTCGTGCTCTGTGCAAGGTCAGTACTGATCATGATGAGTTCAGTTGTATTGAAGCACTCGGCGAAGAGTACATCCTCACCGGCAAGACGCGGGTCGTGCTCCTCGATCGAACAGGCGAGATAATCTCTGATGTTCGGGTTCCGAAACGCTATCTTATGCACAAGGGTATCGCCAGGATCAACGACGACCTCTGCTTCGTCAACGGTGCGTTGATAGATTTCGGCAGGGGTGAGTACATCGCGCATGACATACCTTGCTCGAGTACGACTTCGATCTTTTGCGCGTTGTATGAGACAGTTTACGGTATCACACGGCACAATTCTTTGATACACGCGCAGAGCAACCAGTTCCATTGCGCTTTGAGAGAACCTGACCGATGAGCACCACAGTACATACACCGTCTCAGTACGTTTCGTCTGCTTAAAGGCGGGCGTTTCAGAAAGGAAGGGGCGTTCCTGCTCTCGTCATCATACAAAACGGATGGCCTGTTCTGCAGTGGTCTTTCCGAAGAAGGCTGTTTCGTGCTTCAGGGAGGCAGTTTCTGGCCATTGCTGATAAATTGTTCAGAAATGGAGGTGGTCAGGGCTGTTACTTCGCCTTTTGCTCTGAACAGAGGGAGAGTAGCATCTCTTTGGAGATCAAACGTGTTAGTTACCTACCTGCCAGATCAGGAGTTTCTGTTTCTCAACACCGGACTGATGTCTGAAAAGGTACTGGACTTTGACATTTACGGTCAGAAGCTGGTGTTGGTCACGAAAAATCAGGTGGTTACTTGCGATCTTAACGATAGATCGCTCCAGTCCCGGCCTGAAATGATGATTAGGTGCGTAACACGTCCGGGTATCTTCCTGATCACGTAGGATCGACCGCGTTTGCTCGAAAAGACGGTTCGGTGGTCCAGAACGGTCTCGAAGGCGAACTGAAAGCTCTGTTGGAGAAGTGCCCCGCTGAATAGCAATGTACACTGAAACGGCTGCTGCAGGCTAAGTCCTGGTCTGTACGAAGACAAAGAAGACTATCCACTTTGGGCCGCTTGTGTTGTGCTTGGTCGTGAGGGCAAAGCTGGCCCTTACCAACGCAGCAATCCTGTTTCTATGGTCGATTTCTCCGTTGAATGCAGGATTCACAAGGAATACGTACTCATATCAGATGGAGAGGACTACCCGGATGTACCGTCATTCTGGTTCGACAACTGCTCGGTCATACGCCGTCCGGGGGGCTTCGGTTTACTTCTTTCGGAGGATACGGGTGAGATCAGCGGAAGTGACGCAGGAATTCTGTCAGATTGCTGGAAAGTACCCGTTACCGTTCCCCGACGAGCCTCTCGAAAAACGAGAGAATACATCTCAACGGAGTTCTGGACCCGGCTAACAACGTCTTGACCATCTTGTCAGTACCGCGATGATTCGAATGTGGATTGACTCCGCTCCCGATGTTGAAGGGGATCGACTCCAGAGTGCGTGCCGCACGGCCATGTTAAAGCATGCCAACGGGGGATGCCTGTGATATCAGCGGCTGACCTGCAGAATGGCATAACTTTGGGTGTCCAGCATGGACTTCGGCGTTAGCGGCATGGTCGAAAGCGAGGGGATGGAGGTGACGCTGTTCGGGAGCTTCTATGATCCGGCAGATGGCGAGTCAGTAACAGTAGGAGCCGACTATCCAATGAAGGAGAAGGATGATGACGAGGACTGGGAAGACTGGGACTGGGAAGCATTTCCAAATGGTATCCCGCAGCACACGCTCAAGAACAAAGACAATTATTGGCCGAGTATCTATTTCGCCAGTGCCTGAGCTTGTCCCCAAAAACTGGACAGATGGTTAAGGTGGAGGAATCTCCTGCTACAATGAGGCTTGCGAGCCCTGAAGGGAGAAGAGAATGAGAAGGAAGAGACGCAGTTTTTCGGCTGAGTTCAAAGCGCGGGTGGTTCAGGGCTGCCATTGCGGGAGGATAAGACGCTGGCTCGAATCGGCGAGTCAGTTCGACATTCACCGCGAACCAGATCACCGAGTGGAAGCGCCAGGCATTGGAGGCTCTGCCGGATGCTTTCTCTCGACGACGGCCGAGCACGGTCGAGGAAGCCGAAGAGTTCGAGAAACCCGGCTTTACGAGCAGGTCGGCAAGCTTCCAGGTCGAACTCGACTGGTTGAAGAAGAAGCCTCGGGGAGCTTGGAACGTGACACTTGACGTGGAGCGTTGCAACTGACCGAGCACGCGATCAGGAAATCTCTCCCTCGTGCGTCAGAGCGAGACGCTGTCGCTTCCCCGAAGCTCGCTGTGCCGCGAGCCCCGCCGCGACGAAGATTCCGAGCTTCTCGAGTGCAGACTGATGAGCGCAATAGACTCGCTTTACACCGAACACCCGAACCTCGGCCGGTACGGCATGAGGGATGCCCTTAAAGAGCGTTTCGGGGCGAGTGTGAACCACAAGCGTGTCCGCAGGCTCATGCTGAAGATGGGTCTTCAGGCGATCTATCCGAGGCCTCGAAGGAACACCTCGGTTGCCTGCCAAGAGCACGATAAATATCCGTATCTCCTTGCCGGCAGAAAGATTACGAAACCGGACGAGGTCTGGTGTGCTGATATAGCCTTGCATCCGTCTGAAGGGCGGCTTTGTGTATCTGATAGCTGCAGATGGACTGGGCAACGCGTTGGGTTCTCCGGTGGGAGCTTTCGAACACGCTTGACAGCAGCTTTTGCGTAGAGGCTCTTGAACGTGCTCTTTCCAGCGGCCGTCAGCCGGAGGTTTTCAACACCGATCAAGGCAGCCAATTCACTTCACGAGCCTTCACTGATGTGCTGATCAGAAAAGGAATATCCATCAGCATGGACGGCGCAGGTCGAGCTTTCGATAACATCATGGTGGAGAGGCTCTGGCGGACTGTGAAGTACGAAGACGTTTATCAGAAGGACTACAGCACGATGTCTGAATGCCGTGCTGGCATGGAGAGGTACTTCGCATACTACAACCATACTCGTAGGCACAGCAGCCTCGGACGCAGGACACCTGCAACTGTTTACGGAGCAAATCCCAGCTTTGTAGCCCGAGTATTACTTGTAGAAGCGAATGATAAACTTAGAATAAGGACAGGTGCCGGGGGTTCCGGCACCACCGTATCCGCAGTTCCGGCTTCGCTACGCTTCGCCTCCACTGGGGAAACGTCAGGTCAACTCAGGCTGGAGGATCTTCCACCTTATTCCAGGAAGGTTTCTGTCCAGACCAAGGGGACAGGTTAACTCAAATATTGACAGAGAAGGCAGTTCAACGAACAATCATGGCGGAGGCTTAACTAGGTCAGGTCGTCAGAAACACTTTAGTGATTTCAGAAAGGCAGCAAAGTCACAACGTAGAAAAGTTGAGAACAGTCTTCGGGGCACAAAAACCGGTATGAACGATCCACTGCTCAATGAGACCATAGTGTATCACTTCAAGACATTCTATATACCAAGGACTCGCCCCCTCAATATCTTATGCGCTGTGTGGGTTACAGAGTGGTTTCGAAAATGGGCTTTAGACAGTGAAGACCTCGTTGGGACACTTGAGATTAGACCTTCCAGAAAGCCAACAGATGAGGAAAAGCGAGCGATGCACGGGGAATCATGCAAGAAAGGTCACAATGACTTCGAGTTAAGTGATTTCAGCAAGGCAGACCCGACCAATGCAGGGAGCAAAAAAGCAACATGGACCAAAGAGCTTGAATGAGAGGCAGGACGTATGAATTACTCGGGAATTAGGATTCTGGCTGTTGCTATGTTTGCACTGCTTGCGTGTTCGTGCAACGCACACACACCGCTTGAGTCAGATGCCGTAGCTCCCTGCTACAAGTCGCGGTTCCATCTTCTGAGCGAGCCGCTTTGGGTTAGCTTTCCCCTTTCAGGGGATACGAGCCCGTCTTTCGGAAGCGATGCCGGGTGGCTCTCGGATGGTCACGTTCTGTACGGCGATGATATATACGATGTGGGCTCCATGCGCGTTGCAGGCACCATAAATAGCAGACACCATGGCATGATAGTGAACGAAGCAGTGGGGTTGGTCGCAAGACTCGAAAAGCAGCTTGTTGTTAGCACAGACTCGAAAGACAGTTTACGCCCGACTGAACAACAACTCTATCTGAAGGTTCGCGACATGAAGCTCCGAGAGGTCTGCTCTGTTCCTGTAGATTTAGAGCGGTACTCGGAGTTGCTTTCAGATTCGGAGTGGCAGGTGTCAACTCGCCTTTTATCCGATTTCGGCGCTGTTCTTCCTGACATCGTCTCAGTCGGTTCTGAGAGCGTTCTGCTGAGTATCTCTGGCAGAACCTGCACGGTGCTTATTCGCGAGGACTACACACATGGAGCTTCGGTGGAATGGGCAAGCACGTACCCCTGTTTTGTCTATTCCTGTGAGAACAGCGTTGAACTACTCGTAGTTGGGAGAATCTCTGACGAATACATACAAGACAGTATGCATATGCCTACTTTGTCCAGCGTGGAGTCAGTGTTCTTTCTCGATGTTACAACACCGATGCCCGTTGTATACGAACCAGTTAATGTGGATGCTCTTGAATATGCCGTTTTCGCTAACTGTGTCTGGCTAACGGGGACAGAAGTGCTGGTGGCTTCATCAAATCCCTCCGAAATAGCAGTGTTCGACTTTGGAAAGGACAAGATAACCGCTCGTTGGCCTCTTGCAGACTACAAGAAGGTGAGTTGCCACCTCGTGCAGCAACAGAGCAGTAGTTTGATCTTGCTGGGACGGGCATAGTACGACATCCGTCGAATTCAATCTCCAGACAAGGTCGTTGTCCGTATACCGGCAAGAGGACTGGCCATTTCGTTATACGTTCACGCAGTAACATGGGGCGTGTAGTCGGTCTCGAAGTACATTGATACAGTTGGCGAGATTCGAGCAGGTGTTCTTGAACTTCCGCGCCTTCAACTTGTGTTTCTGTCCAGTATTCCTGTAGACCCCGTCAGCTTTTGCTACTCTTCGGTGAAGCAAGTTCTGTACGTTGTGAACAGGGACCTGCCGGTATCAGTTCTCAGGTGTGATGCGAAAACAGGCACAGCCTTGCCTGCAACGACCTCGCCGCTTGCTGCAGGGGAAACCTACGGCACTTCACTTGACGGAAGGCTCGTGTTTACCTATGCCAAAGGAGCATACAGAAGCGCTGACAAGGTTCCTTGTTATGAGGCATTGTCGGGCAGATATGTCGAAATGATGTATTGCCGCAGCAACTCTGTAAGGCGAGGATTCGTCTTCTCAGCGAGCTATGACATGCAAGACGCGATCTGCTTTGAGCGGGGCGAGATAACTGCGCATATTGAGGACGACAAGATTATCTACAAGGGCGATACGTTTGAGATACCACCTACGCTTGTATCCGTTTTTAAGGAAGGCAGGGCAAAGCTTGTTGCCGGCGACCTTGTCGTTCATGACACTAAGATCTACTCAGCAGCAAGCGGGGAAACTGGGACTCAAGAAGAACTGCACTGTGGCCGCGACTTCGGAAAGCACTGATCGTCATTCTGCAAGGTATTGCCATCACAAGCGAAGGAGAAGTTGACCGAAATGCCCCCGTCGAATTCTTCCGATTCGACAGCAATCTTTCGTGCATTGGCAGGCAGGCAGGAGCTGCGATCATGTACATGGATTTCGCCGGTCTCGACACATGCCTGATGGTCGGTGCGTGGTCTCACCAACTGATTGTTCTGCGATGGCACAAAGCACATGGAATACTGTGGAAAGACGTTGCTGTACGTAATTAGGAATGTCTGCGATAGCTGTCCTAATTACTCTGTGGAGCAAGGGGCGGAGTATGATCGTATCACTTCCTCGAACGGTTCACCTTACACCTACGACAACAACGGCAACCTGCTGAGCAAGGGGTCTGAGACGTTCACATACGACTGGAAGAACAACTTGGTGCGGTATCAGAACACTTCGACGGTAGAAGATGTCTGGTTAGGCTATGATATCGGCAATACGCTTGTGGCCAAAGGCTGGACGGAAGAGGGCGGAGTTACGAGTTCAAGCAGCCGCAGCAAGCTTGTCCGCGGCAAGCAGGCTGTGCTGGACGGAATGCCTGTGTTCTCTCGCACTACGTCCACCCGCACGAAATCAAGGGTAAGAGCGAGGGTGGAACACGTGTTCGGGATTCAGAGAATGACCGCAGGAGACCTTCTTCTGAGGTGCGTCGGGCTGGACAGGGCGCGGGCGAAGATCGGTCTTCGAAACCTCGCCTACAACATGAGGAGATTCGTAACTCTTCTGAAAACAAGACCTTGCACTGTCTAAGTCTGTCCTGAGTTCGAAAAAACGACTCAAAATGCGCGCAAAATTGCGCAAAACGGACGCAAATAGCCGCATTATCCGGCAACTTACCCTCAAATGAGCCGAAATCACGCCCCTCAGGTGAAATCTGTGCTTTTTAAGACAGTAACGGGCATTGTTCGTGGCGGCCAAGTATTCTCGATCTAAAAAGCTTGGAAATTCTCCGTAAACCAAAGCGGGGGTCCTCGCACATCAGGTTGTACATGGACGAGGTGTTGTAGCTCTTGATGAAGAAGTCGGTGTCCGACCCACCTTTTTAGCGGCAACGGCAATCGGAGCTCTTCTGAGCTTTCAGGAGAGTTCGCACGCGAGCCCGACCAACGTGAAGATCCTCGGGGTTACCCGAGGCCGCAATGCAGTTGAAAGTCCGAGTTGTCCCACGCGAGCTCTTGTACTCGGGCTCGGCCTCCAGCATCGCCTGTTTGCTGCGGAACATTCTCTGGACAGTGGACTCAGACCCGTGTCACTGACGGCTCTGACCCGTCAGTCGTTAACTGTTCGAAAAGAGCCTTAGAAGTTGACCTCTGTCGCGGTGAATGAGACGAATTGCGCAGAGGGACACGGCTAAGACCATGAAAAAGGGCAGGCTCTCACCTGCCCTTTTGTTCGAGTAAACGGAATAATCCGGACTATCTGCCAGCGGCTTCAGCCTGAGTCCATGGATTTTTGAGCACGTGGATAAGGTCTTTGGCCGCCTTCACGAGACGTTCGTAGTTACCGTACTTCTCGGTCAGCTTCGTGCATGGCCTCGATGCCCTTCTCGTGCTTGCCCTTGTTGGCGGCACGAGCTTCGGAGGCGAACTTGTGGAAGTACTTCCAGGCACTTTCGCGTTTGCGGAAGTCGGTGGTATCCTCGAGGTCATTCAGTTTCTGGCGAATTTCGTCCTCGTACGGAGTGCGAGAGAACTTGTCTCGCAAGTCCTTCAGCAATTGCTTCGCTGTGTACATGTCGCCACGCTGGAGGACATTCTCGTAAGTGGCTATATAGCGGTCATAATAGGTTTTCACCCGACCGATGATATAGTCACCGAAGGCCGCGCCCTCTTCGTCCTCTTTGGCCTTCTCCGCACGGCGCAGGACCGAGCTGTAGTTCTCTTCCGCCAGCATCACGTACACCTTGTCGGACTTGTCGGGATGGTCAGGCGCGTTTGGGTCGGGCTTCTCGAGTTCGGCTTCGAGCGCGTCTTTGAATTGCTGGTGAGGGTTGCCGGCCCAAGCCACCTTGCCGTCTCGGCCGATAATGTACATCATGGGGACACCGGTTACACCCCAGTTGGCGCGGTTCTCGACAGCTACCGGATAGTTGACCTGAACTCCGCGGCTTTCGTGATAGAGGAAGCGTTTAATTAGGTCGTAACTGTCGTGCGTAGTTGCGATTAGATGGAAATCGGGGCGCTGATGCTCCTGCCATACCTTTGCGAGATGGGGCATAGCCGCCTTGCACGGACCGCAGGAGGTGCGGAAGAACTCTACTATTACCACGTCGCCCAGAAACTCGTCAAGTGATCCGATGACCGGCATATCCGAGTTTACGAACCTGCCTACCTGCAGCGAGGGAGGTTTTTCCCCCAAGTAGGTGGGGTTATCTGCGAAGGCGAAAGTAGCGAGCAAAATGAACGCGAGTGCGAACAGTGTCTTTCTCATATCACTTCTCCTTGAAGCGAGTACTCGTCGTATTGATTCAAAAGAGAATACTCGAAGGCTCGCAGATGCAACGATTTTTCACTGAAATACGGGTGTTCTCCTCGTAGCGCAAACACAGCTCTAACATAAATCCGGGGATAATCGAATATACTTGTTTGTTGACAGTTTCTTAGGTACGTCCCGTATTTTGGGCGCACCGCAATCCAGTATCGGGTTGAATACATGAAGAACACATCTTCCTCGACATCCGTTCGCACGACCGCAGTTGAACCGGAACAGCCTTCCTTTCCGGTTCGCGTGGCGGCCATTGACGTCGGTTCCAACGGAATACGTTTCAGTGCTGCAGAGTTCACCTCCTCGAGAAAATTCGAGTTCATCATAGCCGACCGTGCACCGGTGAGGCTCGGTCACGGAGTATTCCTTTCCGGCAGGCTTTCGGAACACGCTATGGAGGCCGCGCTGAAGGCGTTTCGGACGTTCCGGAAAAAGATGGATGAGAACGACGTCCACTACTACCGGGCAGTTGCTACCAGCGCCGTGCGCGAAAGCTCAAACGGAGAAGAGTTCCTGCGCCGCGTTCGAGCCGAGACCGGCATTGAGCTGGAGACCATTGACGGACGCGAAGAGGCGAGGCTCGTGTACCTTGCCGTGAAGGGCAGCATTAGTTTTTCGCGTAAACAGTGGCTTATTGCAGAGCTTGGCGGCGGCAGCCTCGAGCTATCCCTCGTTGACGATTCGGGAGTTCTGGCCACCGAATGCCAGACGATGGGTTCGGTGCGTCTGCTGGAAGTTCTTTCGAACTCCGACGAGGACCCCTCCCGTTTTCAGCGTCTTCTGCAACAGTACGTATCAATGCTGAAGGTTCCGACAATGATGAACCGAGAGAAGCTTGCGGGTTTCATCGCTACCGGCGGCAATATAGAGACGATAGCAAAGCTTTCCGGCGTGCCGACCGACTCCAACGGAGTATGCAAGTTGCCCGTTTCGAAGCTTGAGGCAGTGAAGGAGAAACTGTTCAGGCTTTCTTACGGCGAACGTGTGAGCGAGCTTCGCCTGCGCAAAGACCGTGCGGACGTTGTGCTGCCCGCCTCCATGGTTTTTAGCCGCATTGCCGAACTCGCCAAGGTTGAATCAATTCTCGTTCCGCATGTCGGCATTAAGGAAGGCGTGATGTTCGACGTGGTGGACGACCTCTTTTCCAAAAGCGGAGCCGATGATCGCTACGAACAGGAGCTTTGCGCTAACTGCGTGGCTCTCGGGCGCAAGTTCTACTTCGACGAGCCTCACGCTGAACAGGTGTCAGCCCTTGCGGTATCTCTTTTCGACCAGCTTCGCGACCTTCACTGTTACGGACGCAAGGAGCGTCGTCTGCTAATTGCTGCGGGCATCCTGCATGATATTGGCGGCTTCATCTCCGTCCGCAAACACCATAAGCATTCGCAATACATCATCGAGAACTCACCGCTTCCGGGCGTTGACGACGGGGACCGAAAGATAATAGCGAACATTGCCCGCTACCATCGCAAGGCGGAGCCTTCCGAGAAGCACAATTCCTACATGGCATTGAGCGAGCACGACAGGCTGAAAGTTGACCGTCTCGGTTCAATATTGCGCGTGGCAGACCTGCTGGACAGAGAACACCTGCAGAACGTTTACAACGTCAAAGTTGAACGCAGCGAACGGACGGTGAGGCTCGTTCTCGAGGGAGCACCGGTTCTTTCGATAGAGCGTCGTACATTGAAAAAGAAGGGCAAGATGTTCACGCGCGTATTCGACGTGAAACTCCAGATAGACGAGATGAATTATGAAAAAGAATCACTCACTGGCAGGTAAGCTGATCGCGGTCGAGGGTATGGACGGTTCCGGCAAGTCCACGCAGATAGACCTTCTGTACAAGTGGCTGAAGAGCAAGCGCCTTAAGGTGTTCTTCAGCGAATGGAACTCCAGCGAGCTTGTGAAGGATGCGACGAAGAAAGGCAAGAAGCGCCAGCTTCTCACACCCACGACCTTCAGCCTGATCCACGCCACTGACTTCGCAGACAGGTATGAACGCCAGATACTTCCTATGTTGGAGGCTGGCTACATTGTGCTTTGCGACCGCTATGTTTACACGTCTTTTGCCCGGGACGGGGCCCGCAAATGCGACCCCGAATGGCTCCGCGAACTGTACAGTTTCGCTGTCGAGCCCGATATCGCATTCTACTTCCAGCTTCCCGCAGATGTGGCATCTGACCGAATTCTCGCAGGCCGGCCAAAACCTCAAGTGGTTCGAGGCAGGAACTGACCTGCGACTATCGAACGACATAGTGAAGAGCTTCAAGAAATTCTCAAAGATTATCATGGAGCTGTATGAAGAGATGGTCGAGGAGTTCGACTTCGAGATCATTGACGGTACTGACGATGTTCACGAGAAGCAGAAGCTTCATGCGTAAGATTGTCACCGACAAGATCGACCTGGGCCAGTTCGACAGAAGGGAGCGCACACGATGAGCAAGAGATGTTACAAGAAGCCCACTCCCGGCGTTGACCTCGAAGAGCTTTCCGGTCTCCTCGTTGTGCTTGAAGGGCCGGATTCGTCAGGCCGTTCCACACAGGTGTCAAATCTCAGCAAGTGGCTTGAGAAGCTCGGTTTCCCCGTGGCACAGGTCGGCATCAAACGCTCTAACCTTGTAAGCAAGGAGCTTGAGACGGCGAAGCAGGGAAACGTGCTTTCACCGCTCACAATGTCTCTTTTCTACGCAACCGACTTCTACGACCAGCTCGAAAACAAGATTCTCGGTGCGCTGCGCGCCGGTTTCATCGTGCTGGCCGACCGCTATATTTTCACGCTCATGGCAAGGGATGTAGTGCGAGGAGCCGACCCTGAGTACCTTGAGTCGGTTTACTCCATGGCCATTGTCCCTGATGAGGTGTTCTTTCTCGAAACAGATATTGACATCCTGGTCGATCGTACGCTGGAATCAAAGAAGATGATGGCCTACTGGGAATCGGGCATGGACCTTGGGCTTTCTCGAAGCTGGCACGAGAGCTTCCGAATCTATCAGCGACGTCTCGCAAAAGAGTTCGCCCGCATGAGCGATAAGTACGACTTCGTGAAAATTGACAGCAACCGGGAAGTGAAGTGCTGTGACGAAACAGCTCGAAGAGACATCGCTCGCCTGCTGCTTAACACGGAAATGATTACGGAATCCCAGTTGGAGGATGAGGCGTTTTAACCCGCCCGTGCCGGGTCGATGCTCGACACCCAACTTAAATTGTGTTGATGGTGACTGGCGAGCGTTATCGCATGCTACCCCGTTCGTATGCTTAAACATGGCTGTGCCGCACGCACCCGTGCCGTGCGGCCGGATTCAGACACCTGCTTCTGCTTTGAAGCGTCGTTGTAGGCGTACGTTGTAACCGAGTTCATGTAGTCGTTGACAGTTGTGAGCCTGCCCTTGGCATCGTAGGAATACGAGGTCTGGAGCGAACCCGGAGTAGGCCAGGACGGCATGTCACTACTCGCCGTTCTCGCCAAAAAACTCCGCAAGGCTCTTACGCAACTCTTCGTTATCGCTTGGCCGCCATTTTATGGTGCCCCACATTTTCAGGACATTATCAAACACAACAACACTATCTGATAAGGAAAGATACGCGTCCCATGCATACATCCGTCCGTCCGCTCCGTTAGCAGTTTCATGCGTTCCGTAGAGCTCTTGCAGAGTCATATTTGCGATATTGAAACGCATTGGATTGTCTGTGCGCCAACCTTCGTCGTCGTAGAGGACCAGGAAAAGGTACTCTGCTTCGGATTCCAATGACGCTCCTTCAGCAAACATCTCTCCAGTCCTGAGATTCGTAAGATTAAGTTCGTAGATAGACTCGTCTTCATGATCTGTTATGAAAATGGAAGGCGTCGCAACCTCAACAGGGACTCGGCCTCGTGGAACCGGAAGAGACTCGACATTGGCAAGGTCATCATCGAGGACTATCACATACTTGTCATGCAGTGCATAGTGTTTGCCTTCTATCGAGCCCAAATACGAGTCCTTACCGAAACGCTCACTCACCTTCTTCCTGTATGTGTAGTTTTTACTTGCCAAAAGTTGAAGCAAGCTGTTCGAGCCGCGCGTCGTTACGCTTGATTTTTAATTCTCCCTTTATATCCAGATTTCGTAACAGTAAGCATCAGACATATTTTTGCTCTGAATCCTTCCACTTCTTCCCAACAAGACAGATTGTTCCGTCTTCTGGGTGTGTCTGGAAGAATTGGAACACATCGTCCTTCCAGATTTCAAGCGACTTTGTGCAATAAGTATTTGTGGATGGATCATATGCGAGCAAAAAGGCTCGCGAGAGCATATAGAAGACCTCTTCGTTTCTCGAATAACAAGATGCAACGTTAGATCCAGGTTCAGTGCTTAGGTCAGTAAAGCAATGAGGAGAAAATGTCTTTGCGTGCAGGTCCAAGGCGGCAACAGTGGAGCTATCGCCAAAGAGGATCTTGCCATCAAGCATCCTGAAACTTAGGATGTAACTCGGTTGGTTCGGAAAAAACTTATCTGCAAGTTTGAACGGGCTATTCCATTTGTCTGTGACCTGCCCGGTTGTAATGTCTATGCATTTGAATTCGATACTGTCAGGATAGCCGTCTGTGACCCACGGCAACTTCGGGCCGTCAAAGCCAACTATGTCGTCTGCAGGGATACGTGCATACACCTTCTTGGTGTTTGTATGACACAGCCAAACTTCGTTCTCGGCCTCTTTTGCTTCAAAGCGGTTCTTTGTCTCAACCAGCAGTGCGGTGACTTCCTTGTCATCGGATATCCTGCCGTCAAGAATCCGTTTAAGACCAAAGGAAAATACCCAGGGAGTATACTTCCAGGACGAATTGTCCCAAACTCCAGACACGGCGTCATATCTACTGATCGGGCCCTCATATGGGAAAGCTTGTGCGGGAACGACAGATGTAAGAAACACCGGCTTGTCCCTGTGCATTCTTGAGATGTCGCCATACACAACTGCCATCCGCACAGCCTTCTTCTCTTCGCGCAGTATTCGTGTCAAGTGGATCTTGTAATGCTCATTAGAGATAAAGATCTCTTCGGCGTCAGCGTATAACAGCTTGCTGCCATAGCACCCTTTATAAAACTTCTTGTATTCGTCTCCCAAATCAGGCCAGTCTAAATCGCTCCACTCCGGAACACTGCCGTCACGGTACGAGTACTTATCGAAAGGGATTGTTTCAACGAGGTTACAGTTGTCAGCATCGAAAACATAGATACTCCCACAGTACCAAACGTACAAGAGATTTTCGCTTACATTCAGATAGGTCACAGGCACACGGGAGGTCGGCTTCACACCAGGAATTTTGCAAAAACCAACAGGTTTGAAGGTCTTTCCGGAGAACTTGAGAAGCCCTGTGAAAATGTCTCCGGTTGCCGTTTGATAGCATTCCCGAGCCCAGGATTCATTACGAGAGACCAGTGGCAGTGGAAGCAATTGCTCAGCCCTGTCAGGATCCTTCTCGCCGAATAATTCAGAATACTCAAGAGGAGTCAGGGGAAGCTTGTTGCCACCCACATCTTCGCAATCGGCCGTACTCCAGAAGGCGAACAATACCAACGCAACTACCGAAAAACCGACATAAAACCATGAACCTGCTATGTGTGGATATCATCTCGTACTCCTTCTAAGTCTTACTTTCTTCCCACTCGTCAGCGCTACCTACCCACCCATTCTGTTTATTGTTTGTACCCAGCTTGTCTGTGCTGGATACTGCAGTTGTGAGGTGTTCAATATCCTCTGCTGTTGGTGATCTTGGCGGTTCGGGGGAACCAGCGTATATGGGTGGAACTTTCCTTTCTCCCTGATTGGTCAACTCGTAAGTGCATGTCCACTCGTAAACATAATCTGCATCCTCCCATACTACGTCTTCTTCGTTGGCATACAGCCACCTCGACAAAAATCCGCCTCCCCAAGACAATTGTACAAAGGAAGTTCCTAAAGGCAAATCGTGCAGCAGTTCATGCTCGACACCCAATATAAATCTTGCTGACGGTAGTCGGCGGCCGTTATCGCCGGTGTTCTCCGTTCGCTTGCTTTAACATGGCTATGTCGATCCCTCGGCGTAAGAGAAGGACACAGTTGAGCATGCGTTGGGCTTAGTCATTTATCTCATAAAATGCTTCATCATTTTATTAACGGGAGGGGCGTCCGCAAAGGTCAGCCGTCGGCTGCATTGGGCAGGTGTTCATTGACTTCAGGGCTGAGCACCGCAAATTGATGTCCGTCAATTTGAAATTTTCGGATAACACGTAACCCATTTTGGCTTAGGATTAAATTTAGCTTCGGCAGTAGATGAGTCGAAACAAGGAAAAAAGCGTCCTCTCCCCTTGCTGATTCTTCCTGATATTTCTGTGCGATTTCATTATAGCTATCGATAATACCAATGTCCACATGAGGTTTCACATCGCTGAGCGCGTCATGAGGCAGCAGATAGAAACTGTCATTGCCATCCTGATGTTCGGCAACAAATGTGTGGATTACACAAGATTTCTGCGGCCATCCGAAGTAAGCTGTTATAACGCCAGCGCAAGCAAGTAGCACAGCCGCAAAACCCAATGCCCATTTTGGATAGAGTATCAATCCGTTGCTGATTCGGCCATCGGTAATCTGCGGTTTTGGTTGCGCACTAAGTGACTTGCGTGCAGTCAGGGTGATCTCTCCTCCAAGTCCAGGAAGCAACGCCCCCCACAACTGGTTCAGGCGCACCCACCACACCTTGTTTTCCAAGAGACTGCCGGACAATCTGGCAAAAAAAGTACCGGTTAGAAATTCAAGACTCATGCCGTGCGCATCGAGAAGACGCTTCCAGCGACCTGGTGACATCGAGTTGATGTGTCGTCCCAACTTGATTCGCCTCTTTCGTAAGCGCCTTCGCAGTTGCCATTCGCGCAAGCTGGAAATCGGCCATGGAGCCACGGGGCTGCCGGCTATGATAATACCTCCTGGCTTCAAAATGCGCGAAAGCTCTCCAACCGCAAACTCGGGACGTAGCAGGTGTTCAATAACGTGGGAAAACACAACGACATCAACCGAACTGTCGGCAAGAGGTAAAGGCTCGTCAAAGTCGCACTGGAATAGCTCGCTGTAACCACAATCACGCAATGCCTGCTCATCAATATTCAGGTCGAGCCCTATCCATTGAGTGCTTTGCAGGTCTCCGACGAAGAGTTTGCTATGGCCTCTGCTGCAACCCACGTCGGCTACAACTACTTCCTCTTCTTGTCTTTGCACTTCCAGCAACAAGGCACATCGAATCCACCAGTATCTGAGTCCGCGAACGGGAAACCTCGTTTGCAATGCGCGTGCGTTCATAATACTGTGTGGACTCGTGGCCTTAACGCGCTCGGATAATGCCTTCAACGGCCATCTAAACACGATAAATCTATTCCGAAACCAGCGTTTCAGTTTTTCCAATGTTCGCTTTATCATGGAGTTCTCTTCATTTTGCATGGCAATATTGGCCGCTCGAACAATCCGCGTAGCTTGATATTAATTGTACAATGTCCTCGCTTCGAGGCAAACACAACTCAGAAAACCCGGAGATAGACGGTTTTTTGTGGGTCAGGCCTTGTTTTTCTCAGATGCCCCGAAACCTTCGGCCGACAATCGTACTCTACAGCAGCGAGACTTTGTAAAAGGGAATTGTTCTGGGTGGGCATTTATGCGCACAGTTCCCATCATGCGCCTCCGACAGGGTACAATTGAGTATCAGAGTTGACAAACATCAGCTTCGTGGTATAGTTCAACCTGTTAAGAGGACGAGAACTATGAATACAGGCTCGGAAAACCGATACGGCGGCCAGGGGGGCTTCAGCCTTCTGGAGCTTCTTATTGCAGCCGCAATACTTGTGGTCGTAGCGATGTCAATGATCTACGGCATGACCCTTAACCTGCGCCTTCAGCAGAACGCGAGGGCGGCCGATACCGCTCTTACGGACCTGATAACCGTGCGAGACGAGATACTCGCATCGCCTTTCGACGAGATTAAAAAACGCTTCCCGGATGGTGCGACCGTCGCGGGGCTAAACAGGCTTCCCGGCGAAACCATCGTAGTTACATATCCCACCCATGAGGACGTAAGTTCGTTTCTCATTCTCGTGAACGTGGAGATATCATGGCTGAACAACAAGAGAGAACAGCGGTCGCGGTCCATCGAATTCTGGAGAAAGAAGTAGGAGGCATAATGAATACCGAGAAAACCAAAGCCTCCGTTCGCGGTACTTCCATTGTGGAAATGGTGTTCGTTCTGGCCATCTTCACAGTCGTACTGCTTGCGATCAACAGCGTAATCTTCAGCGCTCAGACCATGTGGGGCTCCGCCTACCCCTACTCGACTCTCGAAGAAGAGGCTCTCAAGATCTTCCGCCAACTCAAGGGCGACCTGACGAACTCCGCTGTCATGTGGGCACCCAGCGATACCGGGCTCAGCTATTCAGACCGTCTTCCTCACATCCCCATAACGAACGGCAACGAGACCGACGGATATTTCGGCAACGAACTTGTCTTCCTCACGCCGCACTTTGACTCCGACGGCAGACCGATTCTCGACATCTCCGGCGACGATATCATCGTGGACTATTCCCAGGGCAATATCGTGCGCTATTACGTCAGCAACAACGAACTGCGCAGAGAGGTCACGGACCTTACCGACGATTCGGTAAGAACCGACACCATCACGAAGCACCTTGCAAGCATCAGCTTCTACGACCACGACACCGCGCCCACCAAGATGGACTCCTTTTACACGGTTCGGGTTGAAATTGAATTGACGAAGCGCAAGTTCACCGGCAGGATTCTCTCCATCAGCCGCAATATGACGGCGTTCCTGCGAAACTCGCGAGGTGCGGACGACCTCAGCTACGAAAACTGAAGCTACACTTTGGCGTACGTGGCAGCAGCCTTCTTGACCACCCTTCCCTCCAACTCCATCTCCATGAGAAGCGGAAGAGTTATGTCCGCCGTCAGTCCTGTACGAGCCTCGATGGAATCCAGGCTGTCACCCTTGTTACCCAGCACGTCCAGAAGGAGTTTCTTGCGCGCATCCCTTGGCGAGCCCATCGGCCTGTCATGTTGTTTTTCCCGGCTCTGTTCGGCGGGAAGCGGCTCAGGTTCCATATCCCTTGCGAGCAAGGTCTTCATGCGGCTTATCTCGTCTTCGATGTCCTCCAGCGATTCTGTCACCCGCGCACCTTCTCTCAGCAGTTGATGACAGCCTGACGAGAACCCGGTATCAACCTGCCCCGGAACGGCAAACACCTCTCTCCCCTGCTCCGCCGCCCATGTTGCGGTAATCAGCGCACCGCTCTTTCTGCCCGCCTCCACCACTACCGTGGCAAGCGAAAGCCCCGATATAACACGGTTTCGCCTGGGGAAGTGAAACCTCTGCGGCGCAGCGTCCAGCGGGAACTCGGAGACGAGACAACCTGCCTCGGCTATCCTCTTCGCGAGTTTCCTGTTGCGTGCGGGATATATCCTGCCCAGCCCGCTTCCCAATACCGCCGTTGTAAGGCCGCCCACTTCGAGCGCGGCTTCGTGAGAGGCCGTATCAACCCCCAGCGCGAGCCCGCTGGTGACGACGTATCCGGCATCCGCGACCGCCTTGGAAAGGCCGGTTGCCACTCTTGTGCCGTACATGCTGCATGACCGGGTTCCGACCATCGCGATTGAATTGCGGTCGAGAATCTCGACATTTCCAAGACAGTAAAGTAAGGGTGGCGGGTTAAGGATGGAATCGAGCAGACGGGGATAGTTCGGTTCCCAGAAGGGAATGAGGGTAATCTGTTTGCGTTCGACCTGTTGCAGTTCCTTGCGGGCTGAATCCAGCTTTTTCGGTGTCATCTTCGCGCTGAGCCTCGCGTTGATGTCCTTTGCAGATCCCTTCGCGACGGCCTCGAAAGCCGATACGAGGTCGCCGTAATTTCGCTGGAGTTCCTCGCAAACCGTACGCTGAACGTATCCTGCGTTCAATGCTATAAGACACGCTACCTCATCGTTATTCAATCCCGCCCCCTTTGAAATCAGCCGAACCTTCGCGACAGGCTCCTCGTTATCTCCCTTCCCAGTGTCAGGCCGAACACGATCACAAGCAGCGCAAAGGCCACGAAGAAGGCGATGGACTCGCCGGAAAAGAGACTCTCCGATTCATAGACGAAGTGTTCAGCCGTGCGGGCAACGCAGAAAGGCATTATGGAATACTCCGCCATGCCTCTCTGCTGGCCACGCCTGTTGAGCATCCATATCTTCTTCAAGAACACGGCATACATTGTGAGCGTATCGGCCTCTTTGAACTTTTGTCCGTCTTTGAGAACTCTGAAAGCAAACTGGTTGCCGTGTTTGTCAAACAGGTTTCCGTACCAGCACCCGTGTATGCCCGCTTCTCTCTGAAACTCGGGGTCGTATTCCATGTATCCGTACAGGCGCACCTTGCCCTGTAAGATGACGGTTGCGCCCCTTACATCCTTCGGGCGTTGCATCATGTCGTAGTAGGTCACCCGCGGATGAAGCTCAGGATGCGGAATGGTCAGGTTGGACCGAATCTCCTTTTCGGTATGACTCAGCAGGTAGTTCAGCACGTTGAGGTACGGTTGCTCCTCAACCGCTGAAAGCTTCCTCGATGGGCATGTGGCCCGAGGTCTTATCATATGTATCGGTAACGTCCGCGAGTATCTCGGAGTTCAGTTCGGTCTTCGGCCGTATTCTGTTGTCAATGTAAGTGCCGGTTGGCATGGGCGGAGGCGTAGCAACAGGCTCGGTGGTTGTCGTTCCGGGCGAGGCGGACGGAACCGTTATTGCGCCGTCGTCGGGTTTTTTGTTCTGGAAGTAGTAGGAACCAAGGAGTCCGGCAAGGCCGAACAGGGCGAGCAAGCCTACAACTGCGAGGAGCTTGTTCGGACTCTTGGTCTCAGGCCCAGTGAAGAGCCTCTTTTTCTTATTCTGCGGTAACTCAAAATGCGCCATCTCAGGGATTTTCCCGCTTTTTAGAGAAATGTAAATGCGTAGCCGTCACTTCGGGCACAGATAATACGTACACAAAGACGTCTGTTTCAGTAAGTTCTCTCGGAGTGTTCGCTTTGACGATGTGCATTCGTCGCTATAATTGGTTGCCGAGATTCGGCTTTTGCCAACTCCACTACAGAGAGAGCATGAGACCTCTATTCGCATTTATTCTACTCCTTTGCCTGTTTTCGGCAGTTGTTGCCGCTCCCGATGCCTCAGGTGAAGAGGCCGGAGACTGGAAGAAACTGCAGGAGAATGCGGAAGCCGCTTACCGTGAAGGCGACAGCGGACGGGCGTTCGCACTTTTCGAGCAGGCCTTCAGAAGCTGCACAGTTGACCGCGAGCGCAAGTACATAATTAATCGCATGACACGTTTGCGCCCATCAGCATATCGCGTACCCGTACAAAAGGAACTCGATACGAGCTACGAAGTCGAGATTTCGGAAAAAACCGCTTTCCTGCAGCGGTTCATAAGGCGCTACACTGTTCCCCAAAAGGTCCAGCTCATCAACAAACTCGTCGAGATGAACCCGCGAATGGACAAATGGGCCGAAGACACCATACGCACCATGTCGGCATCCTTTCTTGAGAAGCTGTCCAAGGAAGAACGCGAAGAGCTGAACAGGCTCATCGAGAACAAGAGCCCCGTTAGCCTCGACGACTACGCCCGCAAGTACATCGCCGAGGGCAACTACCGCATGGCCATTAAGCTCTACTGGGCGTATGTTCTGCGCTACGAGAAACTCAACGAGGACCGCAAAGCAAAGATTATGGAGAAAATTGATGAGCTTATGGACAAGCTCATCACGGAGGTGACTCCGGAACAACAGGCGCAGGTGGACGAGTGTCTTGCGAACGAGTACCTGCAGGAATGGGACATGCTCGCGAGCGAGAAATTCATACTCATCGGCCCGAAGAGTTCGGTCGCGAAATTCAAGACATCTCACCTCGTCGAGCTTGACACGGCATACATTCTCACTACCGACTTCTTCGGCATACAACCTGTACTTGATTCCAGGCTCAGGAAGCTGCTTGTACTTCGCTCTTTTTCCGCATCCCAGTCGCTGTACCTGCGTGGCACGGAAGGTTACGTTGTTTACTCCGGGCTGTTCCCCGTTAAAGGCGAGTTCGACATTTCCGCCTTCTACACATACTGGAGCAGAGCCCACAACACCATGGTAGGCTATCCCGGAATCCGAAGCGGTTACGGGGAGCTTTGCCGGATCATGTGCGATTACATGTTCGAACGTAATACGAAGATCGTTGACGAGATGCGTGAATACGCGCAAGTGGCCATCGAGAACTATGTTCAGCGCGGCCTCGATATGCACGAGATGCCGCCCTATGAATGCGCCGCAGGATTCTACTGCTTCTTTTTGCTGAAGTACGGTCTGGAGGGCTTCTCGAACGTCCAGTGGCTGAAGGCCCGGTCTGTGCTGGATATAATGAGAACTCACGCCTGGGCGGCTCGGCCGATGCACAGGGGCACAAAGCTCCTGTACTTCGCGCTCGCATCTGTGTTCGGAAAAGAGATTTACGACGACCTTAAAAGATGGGGAATCGACGCTTCCAATGAAACGCATACGGACATGGCGATAGAACTCGGCCCCATGCGTGATGCCTTTTTGGAGGCAAGGCAGTTGTATAACCAGAAGAAGTACGACGAGTGCGCCGAGAAGCTGTGGCAACTCGTGCGCGACTATCCCGCTGTCACCGAAGCCGACAATGCCTATCGCTTACTGATGTTCGCAAGCAGATTGGCCCGGCAAGGCAAAGTGTCCGCAAAACTCAAGCAGAGGCTCGGAATAATTGACAGTTGGCGAACCTGCGGCCCGTTCTATTCGTCCTTCGCCTATGACGAGACGAGGCTCGCGCAGGTTTTCCCGCCTGATACCGTTGTGGACTTCGGCAAGGTCTATCCCAATGACAAGCAGAAGGCCAAGTGGAAAGCGAGGAGCACAGGGCTGGACGGAACGGCCAACGACAAGTATTCCTATCCGAACGCCGCCGTCGGTTATGCGCTTACCTATGTCGAATGCGAGGAAGAAGCCGATGCCGAGCTGTTCTTCTCCTGTAGCCAGCCTTTCCGCATAAATCTGAATAACAAGCTCGTAGCTGTTTACCCGCACAACTCGACCTACTATTACTCCGACCACAGGTTTAGCATTCGGCTTCGCAAGGGCGTGAACAAGCTGATGCTCAAGTTCACAACGGCGCTGGGCAGCACTGTGAGGTTCGGAGGACGGATCGTGTCTCCCGGCGGACTGCCCATTCCCGGAATGAAGTTCAGTTCCGGTAACCTGGAGTCGAAATGGCAGAAGCCGACCCGACCAGCCCGTGGCGAGAAACTCTTCTCGGTGGACGGCGAAGCCCGAAACTGGCTCTCGCCCTGGACGACGTCTCTCGGCAACTTTGTCAACCGTGGAGGAGCACTCTACCCTCAGAGCAAGATACCCACGGACAAGTGGTTCCGCTTTGACAAGTACTCTCTGTATCGCTATCCCGCACCGGCAAACATATCGTGGTTGACCACCAGATTTCTGCCGGAAAACAGAGAACTGTCGGCAAGAGTGAAGATGACGCAGAACAGCTCCGGGAACGGGCAATATCTTCTCACACTTCTCGGAGAAGGTCGCGACGATGTCCTGAAGCGGGATATCAACCGGCATAGCGCAGTTTCGATACAACGACTCGCATGCGCTTATGGTTCTGCGCTACGACCAGGTACTCTATGCTCATCCGCTTTCCGAAAACGCATTACAGGAAAGGACTTTGGACCTGACACTTGCAAACGACCTGCTGTGGCTTTCGGAAAACGACAGGACCTTGTTCGAAGGTGTCGGGACGGGCAAGAGTACCGGCGGACGACCGTTGGCATAACGGCCTTCCGCCCGGGAATCTCCTTTTCCGACGCGCAGATTTTCAGCATCAAGAAATGATACGGGCAACGTGGATCATGTCCTTTTCACTATCGTGTATGACACAGAGAGTACTCGCAATCCTCGTCTTCGCAGCCGCGCTGTGCTGTTGCGGTTCTGCTGATGCAGTAATATACGGTCCCGACCTCAGCACCTCCTCGCTGCGGTCGAACGTAAGCGACCAGTTCTACGTGCTTACCACCGAAGAACCTGATGCCATGGACGTGTTCACCTGGCACTACGCCGAACCGTACAACGGCGGGTTCGATTCCGGCATCGACTCAGCTCAAGCCGATTCAGTTCAACCAGCATTTCCTTTCCACGAGGATGCCGCTTGGTTTCGACTTCCCCCTGTTCGGCAAGACCTTCGATAACGTGCAGGTAAGCCTCAACGGCTGGCTGACGTTCGACACCAATCTCAACATACGAAGCATCTACGACTCTGCTCCGACTCCCGACCTGATAGAAGACCATCCACAGCGTCACGCGATATGCCCGTATTGGACAAACCTGCACCAGACTCTTCAATACGGCAGCGTCTTCTGCAAGTACATTGACGACGGCGGCCTGAGAGGCTTCGTGGTGCAGTGGCACGACGTACAGGTAAACGAGGGCGATACCGATACATCCATGTTCTTCCAATGCATTCTGATGGAAGACGGTACGATCAAATTCCTGTACTGGGCTGTCGGTGACAGGGGTAACGGTGCGAACGCCACGATAGGCATAGCCGTGGACGATAAATTCGTCGAATACAGCAGCATGAGCGCCTCCATCGGAGACGGTTTCGGCATCGAGTTCACCGCTAACCTCACCCCTCCCCCAATCATCAAGCGCACCGCGGTAATCTCCAGGCCACTGTTCACCCACACCACCGACACCGACGTTCCCGTGTTCCAGTTCTTTGTGGAACCGCGCCTCAGCGAGGGCACCATAGACAAGATATCTCTGCAAGTCGAGGGCAACAAGGATACCAACACTCCCTCCCAACAGATGTACGTTTACATTGTTCACGACACCGACGCAAACGGTCTGGTGGATGAAGGCGACCCGGTTGTTTCGGGCCTCAACCCCGACGACTCTCCAAGGCTGGGGCTGGGATCCACCATGGGGCAGACACCGACACGGTCCTGACATTCAGTTGTTCGACTCCCCGATACGGCGGACACCGACAACGGTGTGGTGCACTCAGAAGGCCGCAAGCACTATGCTCTGACCGGCGACGTTCTTGCAAACCTTCTCATGGGCGACGAGTACACCTTTACTCTCACTGGAATAGAGTCTCCCGATATCGGCGCATCGCCCGAGTTTCCAATCTTCGTGGAAGGCGGACAGATACAGGTCAAGGTGGCCGATTTCCCAATGATATTCGGTCCGCACTTCAATCCGCCTCTCGAGACCTTCAACGTTCGCCCGATCGAAACAGGCGTAGCGGTGATGTCCTTTACAGTCTTGCCGGCCCCTGAATTCGACTCGCGCCTTCGCTCGCTCATGATCGTCAGAAGGGGCGACGCTCCCGGTGAGCTAATTCGAGTGCGCTTCTACATAGACCGGGGGACAAAGGGGATCTTCGAACCCGGAACTGATATTGATGTGACCGCTGACTCGCTCGATTCCCATCAGACCGCATCTCAGGGCTATTCTCTCGGGTTCGGACAGGTCAGCGATGTCATTGACATTCCCCTGCTTGCGCAGGCACCGGGCGAGGACTTCTCGCAGTCCATGCTGTACCTTCCAAGGGGCGGCAACCAGATAGAAATGCTCGCCGTGTGCGACTTCTCCCTCACCGCCCAGGACATTGACACCACCTTGCAGTTGCAGCTTGTCGGAATGCGCTATACCGGCGACGAGACTGGTCTCGTCAATCTCACTCTCTGGAGAGCTTACGGCTCGCATGCCTCGGTCATACTCGCCGAACAGATCGTTCAGTTCAGAGATGCGCCTGCTTACGACCCGGATGAGTACGAGTACTTCGTGCCCGGCGCGAAAGAGGTGAGGCTCGCGTGGATATCGGCTTACCCGTCCTCGCTGTCAGGAGACCTTCACTCTTTCGAGCTGCACTTGTCCGGTACCGGTGATGACGTTAACGCCCTCGATTCGCTCGAAGTTCTTCTGGACGTGAACAACAACGGTTTCCGGGACTCCTCGGACTGGTCGCTTCACAGCACTCCCCCATCCTCGAACGATCCGGTGAGTAACGAGATAACCGTTCCGTCAGGAATGGGGCGGTTCGAACAGTGGAACGGGGGGACGCAGCGACTTCGCCTCCCTGGTGTCCTTCCTCGTGCTGGCGGATTTCTCGGCCAACGCCTCGCTCGGGAGCAACTTCCGAATCGCAGTTACTTCCAAGACCTTCAAACCCGACGGTTCCGACACCATCACTGCAGGCGAGTCATATTTCTCCCCGCGCTTCACTTCTGTCGAGTCCGGCAAGCCGTATTTCTCCGTCATCCCCGTGGAAGCGAACGGAGTGACGGTTCACACGCTTTCGGGTACTCAACTGAACGCGGGGACCTTCCGCATCTACAGTGGTGGGGCCTCTGCGAACGTACACGCAGTCGCTTTCGGCATGCCTGAAAACGCCTGGAGCGGAGTGACCGAATTCAGCGTGTTCATAGACGCGAATTCCGACAGGGTCGCGCAGTCAGAGGAAGTGCTTTACAAGCGACTGGCCGTCTCCCAACCCATTACTGATACCGGCACAGTATTCACACCGCTCGGCAAACTCTCCGTCGTAGGCGGTGGAAACGTCGAGCTTTCCGTCCAGATCACCTTCGATTCCATGTCGCTCGATTCGGCACAGCTTACCCTTGAAGAGGTCTTCTACTCCGTGCAAGAGGATATCGGAACCGTCTGGCATACGCCTCTCGCACCTCGCACTGTCGGCTACGGGTTGAAGGTCGTAAACTCCGCGGACGAGGGCGGCTCGCTTGCGCTGACAAGGGGAGTTTCGCTGACAGTCGGTACGCCGAAGTTCATCTCAGGCGGTGACGTCTCGCTGAATCTTGCCTGCCTTGTGAGCGGTCAGGTCGAAAGCCTGAGAGTTGAACGTCTGCAGTTCGACAACATCAGTTCCTTCGACATGCAAAGCTCGCTCGTAAACTCTCTTCGGGTCGTTGCTGACGACGGTGACAGCGTTTACGAGCCCGGTAGTGACATTGGCATTTCCGGCCGATTCGAGTTCGACGGACTATCCCGCTTCTACTTTTACCCCGATGACTTTTACCTTTTTCCGTCGCAGGTGCGCTACATTCTTCTCGTCGCCAACTTCTCACCGGACGTACCCGACGACACAACCCTTCGAATCGACCTGCAGCCTTCGGGCTGCGAGGTATCGGGCATCTGACGACGACAACGGCGGCCACCGACGAGTTCGCGAGACGGGAGTAGCGCCTCTGCGCCCACGGCAACAAGGTTCAGGGCAGCACTCTCTACTTCGGGAAACCCACCTCCGTAGGAGACAGCGGAGACGACCCGGGCGACGGCGGCAACCCCTACGACGGAAATGACGGCGGTGGCGGCGGTGGTGGCTGCTTTATCGCTACCGCTGCGTTCGGGGCGATGAACACCCGTGCAGTCAATACACTGTGTGCTTTCCGGGATTCCGTTCTTGTCGCAAGCGCGGTACCGGCACCAGCCTGCATCTGGACTCACGACTCCCACGAGCCCCGCGATAGCCGCATTCCTTGGCGATTCAGCGTGCGCTGCTTTGCGGAGGCTTTCGAAAGGAGCTATCATTGGGCGAATGACAAAGCCCGTGGTATCGCTTGCAAAGCTGGCAAGCTACGAATCCTCCAAATTGCCGCAGTGCTCTCTCGGCTGTTCTCGAGCCATCAGGCGGCCTCACCGCGCACGTGAAGAGCGGCGAGCGCGTACTCACCAAGCCCAACCTGCTTTCTCCTCACAAGCCCTCGGATGCCGTGTGCACTCATCCCGGAGCTCCCTTCGACCCTTTGCGACATGGTAAGCGAAATCGGAGCCAAGCCTTCGGTCGGAGACTCGCCCGCGCTGGTATCCGCACGAAAGGTGCTTACACAGCTCGGAGTTCTCGAAGAACTCGAGAAGCGCGGAGTCGAGGTACTCGAGTTCGAGGAGATAACTCCGATATCCGGCAGCACTTTCAGGTCGCTGGAAGTTGCCACAGAGGTTCTGCAGGCCGACAAGGTCATCAACTTCTGCAAGCTTAAGACCGACCTAGGCCTGACGGGCCTCGACCTGCGCCGTCAAAAACCTTTACGGCTGTATTGTGGGCAAGCGCAAGGCAGCCTACCACCTTCACGTAAGGGAATCACGTGAGCTTTTCGCAAGGCTTATGATGGACCTTGCGCAGATAGTGTCACCCGTCTTGAACATTGTGGACGGTGTCGAGGCGATGGAGGGCAACGGGCCGGGAAGCGGCGAACCGCGTAAGATGAATTTCATAGCCGCATCCGAAGAGGCGTGGGCGCTTGACCTTCTGTGTGCCTGGCTGACAGGCTTTTCAGCCGACGAAGTGCCGATACTGAAGGAATACGCCAAGGACGCCGCAAGACAAAAGCAGCTTCTTGACATTGACGTGGTCGGACACGACTGGCGGGAGCTGATGGCAGAGGATTTCAAGAGGGCAAAGTCGTTCTCCCTTTCGTTTCGGATTCCGGCCATACTTCGGCGCCCCCTGAACAGGCTCGTGTTGCCGCGGCCACACGTCAACAGCGACAAATGCGTTGCCTGCGGCGATTGCGCCGAAAGCTGTCCTGCGAACGTTATAAAAGTGACCCGAAAGGCGAAGATAAAGCTCGGCGGCTGCATACGCTGTTTCTGCTGTCAGGAAGTCTGTCCGGTGAAAGCCATAGACATTCGTCATCCCCTGCTCTCTTTTCTGAGAAAGTGAATCCCGTCTCGTGTTAGCCTGACGCCCAATATCCGGTCACAGAATTCCGTCGTACTCAATCAAAACTCAGGAGGACTCTTGGCTGGTACGAGATCCGGAAAAGTGATAATGCTCATTGCGCTCGTCGCCGGAGCGGCCACACTCGTGATGTCCGTCCTGATGTACATGAAGTTCAATCGAGACACCACGAATATGCTGATGGCCACGAAACTCCTGCAGCGCAAGGACGAACTCGCACTTGCGCGCAAGGATCTCGCTCTCGCCAGAAGCGAACTGCAACTGCACCGCAATTTCGTCGAAGTGACCCAAGACCAGCTTGAGCAAATGAACGAGATGGCCGAGAACCTCGAGGACAAGAGCAAGATTCAGCCAAACCTGGACAAGGCCAAAAGCATCCTTGCCGATTCCCGCCAGAAGGTGACCGAGCTTGAAAGAAAGGTGGCCCCGCTGCTTCGAGGTGGAATACGTAAGGGAATTGGAGAAATACGTCGTACTCGCTTCGGCCCAACTTGAGCTTTCACAGGACACTACCGATAAGATTCTGTCCGACAAGATAACTTCCACTGAACTCATGAAGCTGTTTCAAGAGGCCGGTCATCTGAAATGAAGATCCTCAGATACGTTTTCCTCGTCTGTGCGTTCTGTCTTATCGGCTCATTCGTTTGTGCCGACGAAATCAAGGACCGCGATTACCGCCGTGCCGACAACGCATTCGAAGCCGAACTCTACGACTTCGCTCACAAGCACTTCCGCATTTTCACGCAAAAGTATCCTCAGTCTGAGCGTCTGCCGGTCGTGTATCTCAAGCTCGGAATCTCTTCCTACTATCTCGCTCTTTCTGCGAAGGACGAGACGAAGGAAAAATACCTCGAAAACGCCCGGGAGGAACTGAATACCGTTCTCGACAAGTACCCGCTCTCAGTCGTGGAACTGGACGTTCACTACTGGCTCGGCGAAGTTTGGATGGCAAGCGAGGATGCTGGACAAGGCCATATCCCATCTGCGCAGAGTACTCAAAAGCCCCGTACGAAAGACCTTCGACCAGGACTCCTACCTTTCTCTTGCCTATGCGCTGTTCGAGAAGGGAAAATATGGTGATGCGCTCGATACTCTTAAGGAACTCGAGAAGAAGTACACCGCACCACAGAAGAAGCTCCAGTTCCTGTTTCAAAGAGGCATGTGCCAGTACTTCCTCGGCGATTACTCCAGCGCGAGAAGAGATTTCGAGAGACTCGTCGAGCAGGACAAGAACAAGGACTACTCTGTCGAGAGCCTCTACTGGCTTGCCGAGTGCTACTACAAGCTCAATCGCTACGAGGACGCGATTCGGGCCTACTTCAAGGTAAAAAAGCAGACCGAGGATAAAGAGAGGCTCGTGAAGATTCTCTACGGGCTGGGTTACGCTTACTTCAAGAGCGGTCAGTTCGGCGAATCGCTGAAGACATTTCAGGAGATCGTTCGCTTCGCGCCGGAAAGCCGCTTCACTGAGGGCAGCAGGTTCAAGGCTGCGGAGTGCTGGTATCGCCTTGGTGATTACGAGAAGGCCGTGGAATATTTTAAGCTGGTGCTCTGCAACAATGAATACGCGTCCGCTTCCGCCTTTTTCATAGGCGAATGCTACTACAGGATGGATGAGTTTGAGGCGGCCGTGCCTTGGCTCGAAAAGGCCATTGAAGGCGCGGATGACCTTACCAAGGTCCTCGCACAGCGGACACGAGGTCTCTGCTTTCTTAAGCTCGGAGAGTACAGCAAGGCCGAGGTTCTCTTCTCAAAAATGGCGGAGGAAGCTTCTGCAGACAAGTACCGTGGAGAGGCGACTGCATACCATGCCGATTCGCTTCTCGCGCAGGGCAAGCTCTCGAAAGCCCTGGACAAGTACAGGGAGGCGCTCACAAAGTACTCCGAGCACATAGACATCGCCCGCACAAGATATCAAGTCGGTCTGTGTCAGACCAAGCTCGGTATGATGCAGGCAGCGCTCGAGACCTTCAGCAACACTCACACCCGTTTCGAGGGAAAGCTGTACGGCGCAAAGTCGTTGTACGAACACGGCGAAGTGCTTCGCAAACTCGGCAGGTTGACGGAAGCCATTGCGGTATTCCGGGAGATGGCGACCTACCGAGGCGCAAACGTCCGCCTTAGAGCCCGGGCGCAATACGCCATTGGAGTATGCCTGTTCAACAATGACAGTTTGACCGAGGCCCTTGAGGTATTCACGAAGCTCGCACAGACAAGCGAGCACACTCCCACAAGGGTGGAGGCGATGTTTCAGGCCGCTCGGACCCACCGTCAACTGGGCGAACTGGAGAAATTCGTGACGGTGATGAATGCCATCGTGAAAAACTTTCCCGAGCACGACCTCGCCCCTGTCGCCCTTTTCGAACTGGGCAGCGAACTCCGCTCATCCGGCAGCCTCGAACAGGCGGCAAGCGCTTTTGAACGGCTCACCACCGACTATGCGGACTCCGCACAGGCGGACGACGCGCAGTACCAACTTGCACTGATCGCAGTGCAGTCAGACAGGCCCGACAGGGCGATTGAACTTGTGGATGCCCTTATCGAACGGTATCCCGAAAGCGACCTTCACACCTCTGCACTCGTACTGAAGGCGGGCTCTTTCGCGCGCACCGGCAGAACAGAAAAGGCCATGGACATTTACCGCTCCCTGCTCGCGACCCGCAAAGGTGGCGAGAAAATACTCGTGAGCCTCGAGTATGCGGACCTTCTGTTCACACTCGACAAGTACAACGAGGCTTTGGATCTCTACACCGAAGCTTCGTCAACTGCCGTTGACGAATGGGCCGCCCGCGCGGAATTTGGCTCGGGCAGGTGTCTGCGGGCTTTGGGGCGTTCAGATGATGCGCTCGCCCATTTCATGAACGTCGTTCTCACATTCCCTGCTTCCGTCAAGCGTGATGAAGCGATACTCAGCGCATCGGAGATACTCGTCGAAAACAAGAAATACGAAAGGGCCATCAAGCTCCTGGAACTGCATTCCGATAAGTCTCGCGCCCAAAAGCGCATCGAGCGCATCAAGAGGCTCGCCGACAAGTGATGCGAATACTGGTATATGCTGTTTTTCTGATGACACTTTTCTGCTGCGGCACCGCATTGGCAGAGGAGATTTCGCTCGAAGAAGTTGCCGTTACCGGAGTTGACCGCTCACGTGTCGAGGACATAGAGAAGGTGGAACTTGTAAGGCTCGAAAAGGAGAAACTGATTCTCGGCGAGCGAACGGCCCTTGGCCCACCCTTCTCTCTCGGCCCTTTCACGCTGTGGGCCCGATTGGAACTTGCAACGCTCGATACCTACCATGTAAGCCTTTTCAGCGGCCTGAGCGGCGATACGCTGGTCGGTGACATCCAGGCGGATCTGTTCCGCGGCAGCGGCCGAAAGAGCGACGAACTGCATCAGACCGCCCAGACCTCATCGCTGTTCTCGTGGGAAGTGTCACCGAAGTTCGAAATGCGCCTTTCGGTTTCGATGAACCTCGGCAATTACCGACCTCCTCGGGCCAATCGGCATCGAGGACGAGTGCGACCGCAACGACGAGTCTTACAACTTCCACTACGACATCAACTACGAGATGGACGGCAAGACCGAACTGACAGCCGGCGTTTTCTACGAATACACCCAAATCAACCGAGTGAACGAGGCTTCTGAACGGCTGTACGGAGTGTCGTTTGGCTTCGCCACAGACCGTACCACCGTGAGCGTGCGAGGCTGGATGTACGAGTTCTCCGAAGGTGATGAAGATGTGTTTGCATCCGCAAGCGTACGCGAGGACGAAATCATCCGCACGTCGGAGTTTACCTTGGGAGGAGTGTTCGGCCTTGATCTTGTCGATGGCAGCAGGGTAATCCTCTCACCGAGAGTTGTCGCGGCATGGCGCCCTAAGGACTGGTTCAAGCTGAATGCGGAGTTAGGCTTCGACAACTGGCTGCCTTCTCTGAGCCACGAAATACTACTGATGCCGGAATTCGACCCGTATCTTGAAAGTCCGGGAAGCGTAAGGGAGAAGTTCGTCACAATCTCGGGACAGGCCGTGCTCAGCAGGATGTTCGAAGTATCCGTTTCGCTGGACTACCGCAACGCTTCTGACATGGTGTACTTCGAAGATTCGGCGGACGGCTACCTGGACATGATGACAATGGAATACTGCGAGTTCTTCACCTTTGAAATGGATGCCTCGTTCTGGCTGACGGGCTCGTTGAAGCTGTTCGCAACCCATACCCTTTCCTATGCCTATCCGGGAGGCGACCACGAGCGGTACCCGTACCTGCCTCGCTCTCAGACCACACTCGGTACCAGCCTGGACTTCCTGAGCAACTGGACACTGTCCGTCGAACTCGAAATGGTTGGCGAGAAGTACACCGGCTCCAATTCCGGTGACACGATCGCTCCTTACGAGACACTCACCGTCCTGCTCGAATACAACATCGAGGACTACGTCAAGGTTTACGCCCGGGCAAGCAACCTTGCCAACGAGAGCTACGAGGATTACAAGGGCTGGCGCGGTTACGAAAAGATGTTCTACTTCGGTATCGAGATAACTTTTTAGGAGGAACCGTGGAAGAGGATATTCTCTCACTGATAAACCGCGGCGGGTTCTTGATGTACCCGATAATCGCTTGCTCGATAATCGCGGTGGGCATTATAGCGGAACGCATTCTTGTGCTGAAGAAGTCGCTTCACGGTCGCAGACAGTTCATGAACGGCCTTTCGGACATAGTGACCAGCGGATTCAATCCGAAATCCGCACTCGCTCTTTGCGAGAAAACCGGTGGCATTCTCCCCTCCCTTGCGAAGGTCGCCATACTCAACCGCGACCGCTCCAAGGACGAGATCAAGGAAGCGGTAGAGGCGGAGGCCGCCCGAAAACTTCCTCATTTACACAGGAACCTGGACATACTCGGAGTAATAGCGCAGATCACTCCCCTGCTGGGACTTCTCGGTACCGTAATCGGCATGATCAACGCTTTTGCGAACATCCTGGAGGCTTCAGCAGCGCGACAGGGAATGATGAGGCGTGGATGTAGTCGCAGGTGGAATCTGGGCCGCACTCACTACGACCGCAGCGGGACTTACCGTCGCCATACCAGTTTACATCGCCTTCAACTTCCTCGAAAGATGGGCGGATACTATCGTAGCGGAACTCGAGAACTCCGCCACTGACATCACAAGAATGGTGAAAGGAGGAAGCTTTTGAAGCTTTCCTTCGCCAGTAAGCGCACAAAGAGATTTCATGCACTGGATATCACACCTCTAATTGACGTGGTATTCTTGTTGCTGATATTCTTCATGCTCACGTCCAACGCGCTGATACAAGCGGGCATCCGTGTTCGCCTCCCGAGCACAGTGGAGTCGTTCTCGCTGCCCGGTCGAACGCGTGGACGTGTTCATCACCTCCGACGACGTCATTTACTGCAAGGGGAATGAGGTGACTGCCGACGAACTCCTTCTCATCCTCCGTTCCGAGCGTCCCCATGCCCGTTCCGTAGTTGTTTACGCCGACCTTGACTGCACTCACGGCAAGGTTGTATTGGTAGAGGACATCTGCCGTCGAGTCGGTTTCGAGCAGATCAGCGTTGCGACAAGACCACTCAAGAACGTAAAATGACTTCGTGGATAAAAAGGCAATGACCGACGAACACAGTACAACAATCGGGCAAACCGATCATGCGACACGCATCGCAGACCTGATGGTAGAGAGCGACCGCAACCTCGATCGCGTGTACAAGAGGGCTGTCGTGTGCACCGGGTTAATCACGCTCGGAGTTGTCGTCCTCGTCGCCGACCTGCTGTTCTTCTCCCTCGGCTCAAAGACCGGCCAGGTTATTTATTACACGTGCCTCGGCCTGCTACTTGCCATCCTCGTTGCGTTCTTGTACTTCTATTTCATTTACACTCGCAAAGACGCAGACCTGAAAGAGCGAATCAAGGAAGCCCGCCATCACTTGATGGACACTGAAAAGATAGAGGAGTTTCGCAACAAGATACGCCAGCGCATAGAACGGATGCGCAGCGAACTCGCGTGGTTCAAACAGCTCGAAAGTCCCGGTGCGTTCGACACCATGGATACCGACCGTAACGAGGAACGCGGCAATGAGGAGTTCGAGTACTTCGTGCGCAAGTACTTCGAGAAAATGGGCTTCCGCCTCGAAAGGTCGTCAGTCGTAACGGAGACCGGCATATACATGCTCATGACCAAGGAAAAGCGCAAGTACCTTGTGTATCCGGTTCATCCACCGGGAGAGGTTGACATAGAAATGCTTCGGGAAGCCAACCGCGAGTTGCTTTCGAGAAGCATTGACAGCGCGCTTGTGGTGACTGCGGGTTCCTTTACCGAAAAGGCCCGCGAGTACGCCGACCAGCGCAACATATTACTCTATGACCGTCCAGCCCTTCAGAATGGCATCGGAGGCATTACCAGCATATTGAAGAGCCGGATAAGGGAAGAAGAAGAACTGCTCTCCTCGGATAACCCTCTCGAATACATTCAGAGCGCAGAGGCCGAGGAACAATACGCATCGGGCAGTTGACAGGTGTTCTTTTTAGTTGACACTTTTACTCAATAGCGTATCTTTCCAAAGCAATACATACAGACGTTCTTTTGTAAACACACCCGAACCGAGAGGCAATCAATGGACGAAGAAAAAATCAAAAAGGCCATCGAAGAGGTCAAGCCGGCCCTTCAGGCGGACGGCGGAGATATAGAGTACGTTGGACTCGAAGACGGAGTTGTCGTAGTAAAGCTCCTCGGCGCATGCCGGGGCTGCCCGATGGCGCGTATCACTCTTGAACGCGGCGTCGAGAAACGCATACGTATGCCACGAGCCCAACATCAAGGGTATCAAGAACGTGTCGTAAGCTCAGGATCCCAGTGTGACTTTTCGCGGTCCCGGTGGCACTTTCCGCGATTGCGGTGGCACTTTCCGCACTTCCTTATCGCTTTTTGCACTAAATGTAACGCATATCGGCATATAGCGTATCAAAGGCGAACGAGGAAACGCAGAAAACAATGTAGCAAGGGCCTGTTTGAGTTTTTGATCCCACATGGGAACCAAGCTAACCAAGGAGATTCGTAATGAAGATAGCTAAGATCATCTTTTTCATCGCAGCTTTTTCGCTGATCGGCTTCACTGCCGGCTGTCGTGGCTGTGGCTGCAAGAAAGAACGTCCCGACACTCGCCCTCCGGTCAAGTCACCCGTCAAACCTGACAGGCCGAAGAAGAGCGAAAAGCCGGAAGGCACAAAGAAAAACACACCGAAGCCAACCAAGGAAGTCACGCCGAAGCCGAAACCCGAACCCGATCCTGACCCGAAGCGTGGCGGCGACGACGAAGGCAAATTCTAAGCCTCGTAAGCACAGAACAGCAAACTCCATTGAGAAGGCGCGAACAAAGTTCGCGCCTTTTCTTTTAACCTATTCATGCCGCAAATCTCTCTACAGCATCAGTGACTATGAAAGCAGGTGCGGCAGAATCTCAGTTATCATGCTCCCGGGTATAATCATCTGCCTGCGCCCGCTTTTCTGCCATTTGATGCAGGTTCCGCACTGAAAATACTGTTCTGTACATCTTCACTACGTCCCCGGACTATCAGCACAAATAAAGGGCCAGAAGCCCCTGCAGGCCCGGGCCAGTGTGAACATCTGTGCGCTACTTTCCGGATATTATCTCGTAGCGGTAATACACTTCGAGCGTAAGTACCCCCATAGCCGTTGAGTACACGCGTCCGCCCATTTTGCCGAAATGATGCTCGCTCGGCGGATCCCACGAACCTTCCAGTTCCCCCTGCTCGCTGATCTGGTGCTGGATGAGCAGGTCATGCATCTTCTCGTTCCAACGCTTCCATTCCTTCCCTTCGAACTGGAACATGACCAGCGAGCCATAGTACCAGTAGTAGAAGAACGGAGCGTTGATACCCGGCTGATCCCACTCGGGGAGGTTCTCCATCAGAATCTGCTTCCCGAGCCTCATCAGTCGAGTGTCACGTGATTCGCCGAGGTAGAGTCGGCAAAGCAGACCGCACGCGGTCATGGAGTACTTCTGAAACGGCTGCTCGTTTGCCCCGCGAACGGGTCGCGCGGTGTAACCGACCTGACCGTAGTTGGGCTCGGTGACTTCCTCGAGGAACGCCTTCACGCCTCCCCACGCATCATTGGAAACATCGAAGCCGGCGACGTTCGCGGCCTTCATCGCCATGACGCACCAGGTGGTCACGGACATGTCGTTGTCACCATCGTTGGGCCAGTAACGCCAAGCCTTGTACTGGTTCTGAGCGTTGAGCATGTAGTCGAGACCGCGCTTGGCGATGCTGCGGGTACGTGCAATCGGGGCCATTGCAGCGGACTCCAGAAGAGCGAGCGTTGGAATGGCGTGGCTGTACATGGTCTGACCGGGCGCGAAGTTACCGTCAGTGTCCTGGTTTTCCGCAAGCCACTTAATGGCTTTCTGAACGGTCCTTCGATACTTGCCCGTCTTCTCGGTCTGTCCTGCGCCCGCGAAAGCGAGCAGCGCGAGACCGCAGATACCCGGGTCATACGGCCCATGTCCGCCCCACTTCTTCGTATCCCAGTGACCATCCGGCTCCTGATGATCAGCGAGCCACTTCAGACCTTTGTTGACCGCGTTTTCGGATAACGGTGTAGCGTCGGTTCCGCCTCCGTCTCCGCCCCGACCATGACCTTGGCGCTGACTGTAAGCACCATTCCACAAGCCGCCTGCGGTACCGATCATTCCGATCGTGTCTTCAGAAAGGGGCTGGTCAGTCGGTGACTCGGGATCCCCTACGATTTCGTCCTCCTCTTCGATCGGATCATCGAACTCGTCCTCGGGGACATCATCAACGTCCTCGTATGTCGGTTTTTCTTTCTCGGGAGGCGGAGTGGTCTCCTCGATCACCGGAGTGGGGGTCTCCGTGCGCTCGAAGTCCGATGTGATGTCAACTGACCTGAGAGGCTCGCTGCCTCCCATGCTGACCAGTGCGAGACCTGCGAACAGCACGAGGTGCAGCACGAGAGGCCACGATCCATGGCGCTGACTCCACGAACATCTGGATTCCCTCCACGATGCCCTCGTCCTTAGCCAGGAACTCCTGAGCAAGGCTGACCTTGTTGTTTTCGTACCTGTCGTCCATTTCCTCCTCCTTTCGGGTTGGTTTCCTCACCTATGAAGTCGGAGGCGGGAACACTTTGTTCACTCTTTTTTTTCGTATCTCCTTGTTATATAAATAGTTACGTGAACTTTTTAGCAATACGACAACGCAGCCCCGTTGCAGGGCCTGCAAAACAATCTTTGCGAACAGCGTCTATGCTCAGGCTGTCTTACGACAGTAGAGACCGATTAACAGTGAAAAGAGAAGCATGCTCGCAAGACCGAGATCGGAAAAGTAGAAAAGTTTGCCCATTACACCGCCGATACATGAAGCGCGGCAGTTGTCACCGTTGTCGAAATCTCCATCGGAACGCGTGAAACCACGCCTGCCGCGCCTGCCACCTTTGCGTTCGACCATATGCACCGGTCGGTGAACCGGCTCAACGCAGAGTACGCCTATGGAGTTATCATTGGAATTGTCCGGTGCATCCCGGCCTTGCTTGCCCGCCTGTATCTCGGCACCTTCGATGACCATGTCGCTCCCCTGTTCAAAACCGGAAAACTCACCTGATGCATCAAGGCCGCGTTCATAGCTGCTACCGGGAATGCTGCCGCCTTCGTAGTTAGCGAGGGCTGGATTGTGAAATGTAAACGGGACAAGTGTGAGCGTTGCTAAGACAATTGCGGTGAGTTTCATTCTTCCCTCCACCCTCTGTTTTGTTCACGGTTGGGGAAGGTTCAGTTTTTCATATGATTTTCACAGATATGCACAAAAAAAAGGCCCGCACGAATGCGGGCCCTTTTGGTATGACAGGTGGTATTCGGTTACTTCGAACCGGAAATAATCTGGTAGCGGTAGTATACCTCGAGCGTCAAAACACCCATTGCAGTCGAGTACGCGCGTCCACCCATCTGACCGAAGTGGTGCTGGGAAGGCGGATCCCACGATCCCTGCAGCTCACCGGGGTCTGTGATCTGGTGCTGGATGAGCATATCACGCATCTTCTTGTTCCACTTTTGCCACTGGTCGCCCTCGATCTGGAAGAGGGTGAGGGAACCGTAGTACCATAGTAGAAGAACGGAGCGTTGATACCGGGCTGGTTCCACTCGGGCAGGTTCTCCATGAGAATCTGAACACCAAGGCGGACAAGCCTGTCATCACGTGAAACACCGAGGTAAAGGCGACAGAGCAGACCACAAGCAGTCATAGAATACTTCTGGAAGGGCTGTTCGCTTGCACCACGGATAGGACGGGCGGTGTAACCGACCTGACCGTAGTTGGGTTCAGTCACTTCGTCGAGGAACGCCTGCACGCCTGCCCACGAACCTGCGGGAACGTCGAAGCCGGCGACCTTCGCAGCCTTCATGGCCATGACGCACCAGGTAGTGACCGAGATATCGTTGTCGCCGTCGTTGGGCCAGTATCGCCATGCCTTATACTGGTTCTGGGCCTTGAGCATGTAATCGAGGCCGCGCTTCGCTATGCTCTTGGTGCGCGGCACAGGAGCCATGGCGACCTCTTCGAGCAGAGCAAGAACAGGAATTGCGTGGCTGTACATGGTCTGTCCGGGCGCGAAGTTGCCGTCGTTATCCTGATGCTCTGAGAGCCACTGAATGGCCTTACGGACAACGCGACGGTACTTGCCGGTCTTTTCGGTGTGGCCTGCACCCGCAAAAGCGAGCAGTGCGAGGCCTGCGATACCCGGGTCGTACGGCCCGTGGCCGTTCCACTTCTTTGTATCCCAGTGGCCATCGGCTTCCTGGTGGTCAGCCAGCCACTTGAGGCCGAGGTCAACCGCGCGTTCGGAAAGCTCGTTTCCGCCCTTGCGACCGGCACGTTTACCGCGCCTGCCGCCCTTGCGCTGGCCATATGCACCGGTCGGTGAACCGGCACCAACGCCGAGAGCACCAATGGTGTTGTCCGAAAGAGGCTGGTCTGAAGGAGCTTCGGGGTCACCCTCGATCTCCTCCTCCTCGATCTCCTCCTCGAACTCTTCTTCCTCGAAGCTCTTCTTCCTCTTCAATCGGCTCAACCTCTTCCTCCGGGGGAGGAGTGGTCTCTTCGACCGTGGGGGTGGGGGTTTCGCTGCGTTCGAAGTCCGAAGTGATATCAACGGACTTGATCTGCTCGGTTCCACCCATGCTCACCAGCGCGAGGCCGGCGAAGATCACGAGATGCAGAACGAGAGATGCAACTATCCACGGAGCGGATTCGACGAAGCCCTGAAGGGTTTGAGCAAAACCCTTGTCTTTCGCCATAAACTCTTCTGCGATATTCGTTTCTTCCGGGTAATACCTGTCATCCATTTTTCGACTCCTTAGGTCTCGGGGTTCTCACCCGTGTATTCGCTCAGAACTGGAAAATGTTCGAAAGTTTTCGGAAAAATTTTCCAGACCCTTCGCATGCGTGCGCTCAGTGCGAATTATTATAGGTATCTGCACACCTCGAAAAGGAAAAAACGCTACCTATTGCTGCTTTTTCTCCCCTGCCCCGGTGCCATTATCTTCCGGCTGTGCAGCCGCATCTGCCGGACTTGGAGGACACTTCAGCCGATCGGAATCAAGCAGTTTCAGATAAAGTTGAGACTGCATGTATTCAACCTGTCCCTCAGAACCGTATTCGAGAACCTTGCTGAAAGCGTCGAGGCATTCCAGAAGCTTGCCGTTTGCGAGCTTGCGAACTCCTATGGCATAATAGGCTCGTCCGCAGAACTCGAGGTCGTCAATGTTATTGATTACCTCCTGAACGAGGTCCTGCCTGTCCGCCACGTCGGCAGTGTAGAGAACAGTATCTTCCAGCGCTTGTTGAATCTTCCTCTCCGACAATTGCAGGCAGGTTCTTCTTTGCCAGTTCGTACTCGGCCCTTACATCCTGAGGTCGTCCGGAAGCCCCGAGAGCTATGCAGAAGTGGAGCGAATACGCGGCTCGGTCGGGGCTGTCAACGAATGCGGCGGTGCGGAGGTCGGCGACAGCACCGTCGAACTTGCCCTGCAGCATTCGGCACATCGCACGGGAGAACATCGCAAGGGAATTCTGTTTATCCGGGTCGAGCGTGAGGCCCTTGTTGATGTCTGCTTCGGCCTTATCGAGTTGCAAGAGAGCCTTGTAGGCCGATGAGCGCAGATAGTACGCCTGATAATAATCGGGAAACTTGGCGAGTATCTCAGAGCAGTCCTTCACTGCGCGCTCGTAATCATGGACCTTCATGAAACATTCAATGCGCTTCAGAACTACATCAAGGTCGAAGATGTAGATCTCAAGAGCCTTGGTGTACATTTTGATAGCGGCCTGATATTGATTACGTGCCGCCTGGATGTCGCCCTTCAGGACAAGCGCGGGTGCATATAACTCGTTGAGTTCGAGGGCACGGTCCAGGTCATTGAGAGCCTGTTCGGCCTCGCCGAACCCGAATCGCGCACGCGCACGCCAGTACCATCCCTTTTCGTCGTCCTTGTTCTTCGCGACGTAGTCCGAGAAATCCACAATTGCAAGCGCATAGCTTTCGAGCATCACATACGCCATGCCCCTATAGCAGGCGAGCCTCGGGACTTGCCCTTGTCGTCGCAAAGCGCTGGAGAACCTCGTGCACGGCCTTCTCGAACTGGCCATTTTCGAGAAAGTACTTGCCGCGCTTGAAGAAATCCTGTGCGCTGCCGGGAGTGGTCTCGGAAATGGCAGAGAGGGGAACGAGAACCAGTATTGCAAGCAGTGACAACAGTATAGGTCTCATCTTCACTCCATTGAGCTCAATCGGGTTTCAGTCCAAAATCGTAATAGAAGTATATCCAATTGCCGAAGAATTCAGTTCTCACAAGCGGCAGGTCGCCTACAAAACCGGAAAGAAAACCCTTTATCTCGACCCAGTCGCCTTCCTTGACATTTATAGTCCAGTCGCTGCCCTCGTTGGAAGCGATGAAATTCATCCCTTCCACGGGTTTGCGGAATCGGTAAGCCTGAATCAAAAGCTCACGGTGCTTACGATCCACATCCAGCACTTTTCCGGCCCACGTAACGTTCCCCACCGAGCCGTTGCCCTCAACGTAATCGGTGTATTCCTGCTCGAACTTCGCGAACCGGTCCCTCTCCGCAAGGTACATGAACACATACAAAAAGCCCGCAACGAACAAGAGAAAGACAAGAATCCATATGATCGCCTTGAGCACCTTCATGACATCCTCCACCACGACAATTGCATACAGTCTCCGGTATTATAGCCCTCAAACGCGACATGTTCAATGTATCCGGCGCAACATTTGGTGCAATGGTCGTCACGAAGCCTCGTGATTGCGGTATAATAGAAAAAAGCCATCCGGAGATAAAAATGAGAAAATTGCTGTTGACCTGTCTTTTCGCGCTCGTTGTCACGCCCGTTTTCGCCGTGGGAACACACTCCTCTCCACATCGCTTTTCGGAACGTACTCGCCGTCTTCCCGGTGGTTTTACCCGCTCAAACACTCATCACCGGCGCTTTCGGCACCAACAGACCGCTCGACCGCGCCACTCGCGCAGTGGGAAAGGCAGATCCTCTCCCGACTCTCCTACCGCGTAACACTCCATTTCGAAAACCGCTCCCTGAATGACGTAGCAGAAATAATGAGCGATGCGATCCGCGTAAACGTAATCCTGTCCAACGAGGCTCGTGAGAGCGTTCGGGCGGTTGACCTGAAGGTCGTCAGCATTCGCGCGGCCCTTGCTCTCAACTGGGTATGCCGTCTGACGGAATGCGACTGGCGAATCATGGACGAGGCGATATTCATCTACTCCCTTTCCGAAGTTGAGAGAGATGATTCGAAAACTCCTTCAGTTGAGGAAATTCTCGAAGCACTGGAGGAAAACTCCGACGAGCCTCCCGATTTCGTTCCCCGCCACGACTCGTTCGGAAGAGATGATTCCGACCCCTGGGACCGCTGATACCGTCCTTCCAGAACATAACACCGGACAAAAAAGAACCCGCGCCATTTCAGCGCGGGTTCTGTCATAAAGTACAAGACCGGGCCGTCAGTGCTGCCAGGGTGCTGGCTCACACCAACAGCCCGGCCCCTTCCCCTGAACTTATCTATCGAGAGGAGAGATGCGAATGAGTTCGGTTTCAGAGAGCGTTTCTTGCATTGCGTATCGTTCTCATTAAGAACGTACGACATGAAACCGTCCCGGGCAAGTTTTTTTTGCACAAAAAAGCGCCGCACGAAAATCCGTGCGGCGCCTGTCGAGTTAAAAGAGGAAGGAAGCCTACTTCTTCTTGGGCTTCTTGGCACTGAACGCCTTCTTCAGGCCCTTTTCGATATCATCGTAAGTCGGTCCGGTGTCAAATCGCTTCTCGATGATACCGTACTTGTTCACGATGAACACGACCGGTACGGACTTCGCACCGTTGGAGACCTTGCCCCACAGCGAATACTCTTCGTCGTAGGCGATTGTGAATTTGACGTCCTTGTCCTTGAAGAACTCCTCGTGCTGTTCCTTCTTCGCACCGCGAGGGTGAACCAGCGCGGCGTAGATGACCTCTGCTTTGCGACGGTGAGACTTGGCGACCTTATTGAGTACTCCGATGAACTCGTCAGAAATAGCCTTCTCCTGCGGCACGCCGAAGACGATGACGAGCGACTTGTGCATCTTGCGAAGTTTGGCGCTGTCAAGTTCCTTGCCGTCCATCTTCTCCATCTTGAAATCGGGGAACGTACTGCCCTCTTTACCGGGAAGAGGCTCGCCGTTCTTTATGGCTTCGAGAATTGGCTTCATGTCCTCGTATTTCTTGTAGCCGCTCATGTGGTAGCGCAAAATGCCATCGGAGTCGAAGATAAAGCTCTGTGGGATGCCGCCGCTTTCAAGGTACTTGGCCTTGATCTTTCCTTTATCGAGAAAGATTGGCCACGGGGTATTTTGCTTCTTGTTGTAGTCCTTCACGGTCTGCTCGGACTCTCTCTCACTGAGAAGATCCACCTCAATGACTACCACGTCCTCGTCCTCGTTGGCCTTCACCAGTTCGGGGGCGAGTTTTTTGCACCAGCCGCACCAAACAGCACCGAACTTAAGAATGGCGGTCTTGCCTTTTATAAGTTCGCCGAAGTTCATTGCCTCGTGCTCCACAACCTCGCCGTTTTCGATAGTGATCGCTCTGTCGGTAAAGTCCACGTATTTCTCGCCTACGACAGCTTTCTTGGCGGCGTTTTCGGCAACGACCGATACGTTGAAGCCGACAATAAGAGCCAAGACGATTGCAAGAAGGGCTGTTGTTCTGTATTTCACGTTTTCCTCCAAATCTGCGTACTTAGTTTCGATTTCATCAAAATATTACCGCGAAACTACCCAAAGCAGTACATTTTTATACTTTGGACGCACTGGAAGGTGCAAACTCAGGTTTTCACTTGCGTATTGATGCAAGACGTTGGGCGGCCTCGGCCACTCTGTCGTCGTCGAGATTGAGCGCGAAACGGACGTAACCCTCTCCTGCCTCTCCGGAGCCGCGGCCCGGAATGCAGATGACAGAGGTTTTCTCGATTATCTCGCTCACGGCTTCCATGGACGGGCCTTCGATGGCTGCCCAGACAAAGAAGGTCGCACGGGGCACTATCACGTCCCAGCCGGCATCGGCGAGTTTGCTGCAGAAGTCGCGCGAGCGCCGGGCATAGGTAGCACTGTTAGCCTTAGGCACTTCAGGGTAAAGTTCGTCGAGCATCCAGGCGCCTGCCTCCTGCAGAGCTTTGAACTGCCCCGAATCAACGTTGGTCTTAACCTTGGCAAGGCCCGCGACCGCTTGCTCACACCCGGCCGCCCAAGCCACGCGCCAGCCGGTTACGTTGAACATCTTGGACAGTGAGTTGAACTCGATGGCTACTTCCTTTGCGCCATCTATCTCGAGAATGGATGGCGAGCGGTATGGCTCGAACACCAGTTCCGAGTAAGCGTGGTCGTACGCAATGAGAATGTCGTTCGCGCGTGCGAAATCAACTATCCGGGCAAGCTGCCTCTTGTCGGCGAGAGTCGTCGTGGGATTGTTGGGATAGTTGATAAACATGAGCTTCGCATCGTGCGCGGTCTGTTCATCTATCTCGTCGAGAGCGGGCATGAAGCCGTTTTCCCTGCGAAGCGGAACGGAAACAGGTACGCCTCCCGCGAGGCGTACACCGTTGGCATAAACAGGATAAGCGGGATCGGCTATCAGGGCAACGTCACCGGGATTGATGAAGGCAAGCGAGAGGTGCGCAAGGCCCTCCTTGGAGCCTATAAGGCCGATTACCTCCCTGTCGGGTTCGAGAGACACATGACTGCGCTTGGAGTAGAAGCGGGCAACCGCCTCGCGAAAACGCACTGTACCCGCGTAAGGGGGATAGAACTTGTTCTCGTACTTGCGGATTGCCTCGCTGAGGATATCCGATGCTTCCTCGGGGACTGGAATATCGGGGTCGCCCACTCCGAGGTCTATCACATCCCTGCCCTCTGCGAGTGCTTTGGCCTTGAGCCTATCTATCTCTGCAAACAGGTAGGGTGGCAGAGCGTCTATTCTGCGTGCTGGTCGCATTCAAATCTCCGGTGTCAATCTTTCCTGAAAATGAGCGGTGTGCCGTTCCGGTCATGAAAACGGGTTCGTCGCCTCCGGCCCACTCGATGAACAGAGAGCCTCCCATGAGAACGATTTCCATTTTCTCTTCGCCCCTGCCGACGAGCTTTGAAGCGACCGCCACCGCGCAGGCACCGGAACCACATGCCATTGTCTCGCCGCATCCTCTCTCCCACACACGCACGCAAGCCTTCCGGGGAGAAACGAGTTGTACGAACTCGACGTTCGTCCTGCGCGGAAAGGCCGGGTGCGTCTCGATTGCGGAACCCACAACGTCCAAATCGAGGTTGTCAACTTCGTCATGGAACACTACTGCGTGGGGGTTGCCCATTGATACACAGGTAATGTCGAGCACTCCTATGGGCGTGGCAAGCGGTTCATCTATGGCGCGGTCCTTGCCCAATGTCGTGGGGATGAGGGACGGCAGCAGAACGGGCCGCGGCATGCGCACCCGGTACATGGGTTTGCCGTCTTGTGCAGTAAAATCGGTTATCTCGAGGCTTTCTCGGAGGTAAGGCTCTCAATACGCATAACTTCATCGTCATCGCCCTTCAGAACGCAGATAATGCGCTATGCAGCGAAGGCCGTTGCCGCACATTTCGGACTCCGAGCCATCGGCGTTCACGAGCCTCATCATGTACGGCACATCGCTTCCACTGACGAGGAATAGCACTCCGTCTGCGCCGATCCCCCGTCTCCTGTCACAGATGGCGGGAACGTAAGGGGCGAGCTTTTCAAACAGCGAGTTATCCTTGAGGGCGTCCACGAGGACGAAGTCGTTTCCGAGAGCTTCTGTCTTGATAAAAGGAACTTCCATAGGCATCTCCGGAATAATAATGATAGCTCCTTGTGAGCATGACGAGGGTGAAAACGCACGCTGATCCGAACAGGTAGTATCATTCCACATGCTTGGCAGCAATGAAGACAACGCAAACACAGGAACCGGAGAGTACGAATGCTTTCGATAGCGATGATACGCGAATACCGCGAGACAGTGGAACGTGAACTTGCGAGAAAGGGCTACACCGAAGGACTCGACAAGATAGTCGAACTCGACGAGGAAATGCGCGAGACACTGACGGAGTTCGAGACGAAGAGGGCCTACCAGAAACAGCTCAGCAAGAAAGTCGGAATGGCGAAGGCGAAGGGTGAGGACCCAAGTGAACTTTTCGCGGAGGGAAAGACGCTTGCCCAGACGGTGAAGGACTTCGAAGCCAAGACGGAACGGCTGCGCTCTGAACTGACCCGCGCGATGCTCCATGTTCCGAACCTTCCCGACGAGGACGTGCCGAATGGCGCGGACGAGTCCGAGAACATGCTGGTCAGTGAACACGGTGCTCTTCGGGAATTCGCTTTCAAGCCCCTCGCACACTGGGATCTCCTGCGCAAGGGAAACATGCTGGACGGCGGGACCGGGGCGAAGCTGTCGGGTTCCGGTTTCAACTGCCTGCGAAACGACCTCGCTAAGCTCGAACGAGCACTCATTGACTACATGATAGACATCCACGTCGCCGAGCACGGATACGAAGAGATATCAACACCCTTCATTGCCCGCGAAGACTCCATGAAGGGCACCGGCCAGTTGCCGAAGTTCCACGACGACATGTACAAGCTCGAAGACACGGACCTGTACCTTATACCGACTGCGGAGGTAACGCTCGCCAACTGTTATCGCGACACGATTTTCGGCTCCGAAGAGTTGCCCCGCAAGATTTGCGGCTACACACCGTGTTTCCGAAAAGAGGCGGGAGCGGCCGGACGCGACACACGCGGGCTTATACGGGTGCATCAGTTTTCAAAGGTGGAACTGATAAACTTCACAACGCCCGACAAAAGCGATGAACAACTGCAGACCATGATCTCCGAGGCGACCAAAATACTCGACCGCCTCCAGCTTCCGTACCGCCTCATGCTCCTGTGCACCGGCGACATGACTTTCTCATCCGCACGCACAATCGACATCGAGGCATACTGTCCCGGCGTGGAAAGGTGGCTGGAGATCTCCTCCTGCTCGAACTGCCGCGATTTTCAGGCCAGGAGGATGAAGACCCGGTTCAAGGACGAAGACAACCGCAACCAACTCGTTCACATCCTCAACGGCTCGGGACTCGCCCTGCCAAGGCTGCTTGTGGCAATCGCGGAGAACTATCAGCAAGAGGACGGACTCGTTCGCATACCGCAGGTGCTCAAAAAGTACTTCCCCGGCAAGGACTTCCTCGGATGAGTCAACTTGCCCATTGTTAAGTAACTGTTAGAATACTCTCCATGAACACGGTGAAGTGTCCCAATCCCGAATGCGGCGCGGAGTATCCACCGCCCCAGGAGGGAGAAATCGTCTGCCCCTTCTGCGGCACACCGGCGAACGATGGGCATTCCAAAGGCATTCCAAAGAGCAAAATGTACATCCTGGGGGGTATTGCCGCAATTGCGGTTCTCACAGGGCTCGTGGCAATGGTTGTCTCTTTCTTCGGAGGCGGCGAAGGCGAACAGGCTTCCCCGCCTCCGGTTGTGGCATCCACCTCCTCCGAGCCCCGAACACCTGAGCCAACTCCGACACCGGCCACACCTGCCCCAACTGTGGAAGAGACCTCCACTTCCACACCGACCCCCGAACCTTCCCCATCTCCTTCCCCAACTCCTTCGCCAACTCCGAGCCCTTCCGCCAAACCTTCGCCAACGAAGAAGACTCCCCCGCCCGATGCCATCTCCGATAAGGTAAAAGACGCGATTGCCCGGGCGGAGAAGTACGCACAGAACGGTGAGTTCTCGCGCGCGGTCAACGTGCTCGAACAGGCCCTCGACGACGCCGTATTCAAAGAGGGGGAGAAGAAACTCAAGGAGCTTATTGCGCTGTACAGAAAGCTTCGCAAACGACAGGTGGACGTCATAGAGGCCGGTCGCCAGTACTCGAACGGCCACTACATCAAGTGTTACTGTCTGCTCAGGCGTGCGGAGATATACGTCAAGGAACCACTGGAAAAACAAGCACTGCGAATGAAGGCCGACGCGGCCGCGAAGATATTCGGTTCTCCGTTCAGTACCGACATCGGCTACGAGTTCGTACCGTTCGAGGGCGCGACCTTCGAGATGGGAACCGAAAACGGCGCGCAGGACGAACAACCAGTTCACGAGGTCACTCTTTCGCCTTACTGGCTGGCCACCTTCGAGACTACCAATGCACTTTACGCCGAAGCAATAGACACGCAGGTGGTGGATGCTCCTTACCGCTTGCACGCGGGCGAATCGGCATGGGATCGCGAGGACGGCCTGGACAACTTGAAGAAGGAACATCCGGTAGTGGGAGTTACGTGGACGGATGCCATGGAGTATTGCCGGTGGCTTACCACATTCGAGCGCAAAATGTACCGTCTGCCGGAGTTCATGGCCTTCACCCTGCCGACGGAGGCCCAATGGGAATATGCGGCAGGCGGCCCGGAACATTCGCTCTACCCATGGATTGGCGGCCCCGACAACAAATACGCACTGTTCGGCAAGTTCGGAGCCTACGGTGTGGAGAAGGTCAAGACAAGACGGCCCAACCCGAGCGGACTGTTCGACATGGCGGGCAACGCCGCGGAATGGTGTTGGGACTACTACGGGCCATATCCCGAAGAACCGGTCACAGACCCGGCAGGGCCTGACAAAGGCAAGCACAGGGTCGTCAGGGGAGGCTCGTACCTTTCCGACAAGTTCGGCGTGCGAACGACGGCACGGATGCATGCACGTCCAACGCTACGTGCATCTTACCTCGGTTTTCGACTGGCCCTCGTCGTTTCAGACCCCGCGGCATGGAAAAAGGCTGCGAAAGGGCCTGGTGACAAGTAGTAATTCAGAGGACCGACGAGTTCATAGCCCTTTGAGATATAGCTGGCTGCATGGGCGGGTGGCCGAACATCTCATCGTTTACAGGCAGCCCCTGCTCCATTGCGGCATCGAGCGAACCCGTCTGGTTCGCACAGGCTTTGCATACTGGCATGGATAAGCCCACGTTCCTTCACCTTCGAATGGAAACTTGCGTGGGGCTTGTTCGGGTCGGCGAGTTCTTTGACCATCTTCGTGGCCGTCCCTTCGATGACGAGCGCGACATCAACGCCCTTCTCGTCTAAGTCGAGAGCGTTGAGCATTGCGTGTACGAAACAGGACGGCTCACCGTTGAAGGCGAAATCGCTACCTTATGCATCGTTCGTCCTGCGGGTTCCGGTCCGTTGCGCGAAGAGATACCGCTCTTAATGAACGGTGGATTGATGAAAAGCCGATTTCGCTCTACCTGATACTTGCCCTCTTATTCGCGGTGATCTTCGCACCGCTCGGGGCAGAAGAACGAGATGAAACGAAAATCGAAGGGCCCATTCCCTACGAGATGATACAACAATCTCTGGTAGAAGGGGTGAAGTACCTGTACTCCGAACAGCACGATGACGGATTATGGTACTACTCCACCAACGACATGTATCCGATCGGCACGACATCTCTGTCCTTTACGCATTGTCTCTTGCGGGCATTTCACCGAAGGACACCAAGTTTCAAAAGGCTCTCAGGGCACTTCTTGAAAAGGTCGATCGCCTCAGCGTGAACGACACCACAACATATGAACTGGGCCTTGGCATCCTTGCGCTGGAAATAATCGACCGCAAGAGATTCCGCAAAGAGATTGCCAAGATGCGCGGAATTCTGATAAACCGGCAGGCAGACAGCGGCGGCTGGGACTACCGGGCTCCGAGCTATATGCAAACCGGCAACCGTCAGCAGCAGCGCACGGACTGGTCAAATTCTCAGTTCGCCATCCTTGCGCTGACCGCCGCTGAACGAGCCGAAGCTCTTGCGGCTATGCCTACAAGCGACGCAGCGCCCCCCAGCACTGGCAGAACCTTCGTAAATACATAATTGACACGCACCTCGACGAAGGAGGCTGGCCATACTGTCCCGTGACCGCCAACCCGGAGAACCTCCGTGCCACTGACAGCATGACCGCCGCGGCGATTGCAAGCGCACTGATCACCTACGCCGCGCTCAATCACTCGCGAGAGTTCCCGTGCGGTTCCGACCGGGTGCTTCTCAACATGGTGGAAGAGGGCCTCGAATGGTTCGGCGAGCGCGAAACACGCGTAATGCCGACACGTATTTCAAGTCTCACCTCTCATACCACTTACCGCATGTACGCAAAGGAGCGAGTGGGCTTCTACACAGGTCTGCGCCTTCTCGGCGGCATAGATTGGTATAACGAGGGAACGCGGCTGATAATCGAATGCAACCGCAGTGCCGAGAACAACGGCTGGAAGGATGTGCCCGGCGCGGCTTTCGCGGTCATGTCCCTCTCCAAGGGCCGCTGGCCGATTGTAGTGCAGAAGCTCAAATGGGGAGACGGCTGGAACGACGACGCGCTGGACATGCTGCGCCTGACCGAAAAGGCATCCGAAATCTTCGAGGACAAGGAGATGGAGCGGCTGTTCACGTCCGAGACCGCGTACATGCCGACTCCGCGGGCGGGCAAACGCTGCACCTGGCGCACTGTGACCTTCGAAACCCCGTTCGACATACTCATGGAAGTACCTATCCTGTACATCGTGGGCAAGAAGTTCCCTGAATTCAGCGAAGAACAGGCAGATATTCTCGAAAGGTACGCGCTGTCCGGCGGCACTATCCTCGCAGTGGCAGGTTGTGGCGAAAAGGAGTTCGACGAGGGGCTGCGCAAATTCGTTGCGGAGAAGTTTTCAGGCTACGAGTTCACCGTCCTCGACAGAGACCACCCCCTGTATTCGAGCTGGTATCGCTCTTCGCTGGCGTATGAACCGCTTCACGCCATCATCGGGCCACACGGACGACCGATGATACTCTACTCCGAAGACGGCATTTCCTGTGACTGGGAGGGCGGACACATTGATTCGAAGGAGTCGAGGCTCGGAATAAGCATCATCAAGTACATATCCGACCTCGTTCCCGGCATCTGGCACTGACCATGGTCAATTCTCTAAAAAAAGGCCGCCCCGCGAGGGACGGCCTTTTTATGTGGTCATGGTGGGCATAGCTGGACTTGAACCAGCGACCTCTACGATGTGAGCGTAGCGCTCTGCCGACTGAGCTATATGCCCATTGCTCGTAGATTCTATCCGTGGCTTAGGTTTTGTCAAATCCGATATAATGACACGTCGCGCAAATTACGGTGCGAACCCAAACCATCGCAGAAACCTCAGTTTACCGCTGCTGACGGCAGCTATAGCCCTGCTTGCCGCATTCTCTGTCGTTCCGAACTCCGGAGCCGACGGTGAGTTGTGCGCAAGGCTCGTCGCCACCGAAAACGCAACGTTTTCGGCCTCCATCCCTCCCGAAAAGGAAGTCGAATTCGGAGTGAGGGTCGGGGCTGCCATTGCCACCAGAGATGGCACGGTGATGGTTGAGTTTCGCGACGGCACGGTGCTGGTGCTGAAGGATGGCACGCAAATCGTCCTCGGCTCGTTCGCCAGAAGCTCGCTCCAACCGCTTTCACATGTTATTGGCTTGCAGTTGAAAACCGGCAGGTTTCGAGTTATCCCCTCGCCTTTCGGCTGCGAGATTATCGTAAATGCTCTCGGCAACCGCGTATTTACGAAAGGCGCTCTTGATATAATGGCGGATCGGGGATTTCTCGACGTTTACGCTCCTGATGGTGCTGATATTGAACTGAAGGAAGGCATTATCCAACTCGACGAGGGCTGCGGGTACATCGTATCCCCAGAGGGTAACGACACGGAGACGGACGGACGCCCGCCCGCATTGCTCGAGCCCCTCCAGCCATGGAAGGTTGACGCGCACAAGGGCATTGCAAACAATCCCCCGGACATCCACGTCAGCGTAAAGAGAACAGCCAACCGCTTTTCTCTTTCGGCAAAACCTCACCACAGACCCTGAAAACGACCCGCTCATCCGCACGTGGTGGACGCCCCTGTCCGGCAACGTGCCGTCCTTCGAATCACTCTACGGCGGAACCCTGACCTTTGAGACCTCGACAGGACACATCGAGTTCATGTGCCATTGCGACGATGGAGAGCTGAAAAGCGAGAAGCTCATTTCCTTTCCGGTTCGGTCCCTTGACGACAACACCGCCCCGCACGCCTCAATGACAGGGCCCGAAGTTGCCGAAGCAGGGCGCGAAGCTGTTTTTCGTTACACCGGTCCCAACGTTGACGACGACGGCGACCCGCTTTCGCTGCACTGGATGGCAACTCCCGCGGAAAGTTCTTCGCACGGTACCGATGGCTACCGTACCTTCCGCTGCGTATTTAAGAATACCGGAACTCATGTCGTGCGCCTGTCCGTGTCCGACCCCCAGGGCGCCGAGACTCTTGCGGGCATGAAGGTAAAAGTGGTGGAGTCCAGCGAACCGCCCGTTGCGTATGCAACGCTGCCCGAATCTGTCGAAGTCAATCAGCCGCTTCCACTCGATTCATCGGCTTCCACCGACCCCGAAGGCGCATCCCTCACCTCGACCTGGCGGATTCTGACAGCAGCCGACGGTGCAGAAAGACCTTCGGACATCATCGCGAGCACTTCTCAGACTCCCACGCTTCGTTTCAGCGAACCCGGCGACTACACCATCTCCCTCACACGTGAGTGACGGTCAGCTCAGCGCGATGCCGAAGATATTCGAGTTCTCTGTACGTGCAGCTACGGCGACCTCCGCGGCTCCGTGCACCATCCGAATTATCGGCATTCACCGGGAAGAAGGTGACGCTGGACTGTTCCGGCTCTTACTCCCCCGAAGGCGGCACAAAGCTCTTTTGGCGATTTTTCAGCGGCCCTGCCTGCCGCCTCGAACACGGGGCCGACGGCATTGCCGCATTCATGCCGCGCTTTGCGGGAACCTACAGACTTCAGGCCGTCGCCCAAGCCTCGGGCAAGGAGACAACCGCCACAACTGTAGTCCGGGTGACATCGCCCAACCGTCCTCCGACGGTCCGCATGATCGGCCCTTCGAGTGCTCGAGCAAATGAAAGGGTTACGTTCACCGCCGAGGTGTCCGACCCGGACCAGGATCCTCTGCTGCTCGAATGGAGCGCGAGAATGGGACGGGAGCTTATCGCCACGGCGACCGGTGACACATTGACCTTCACCCCCGGCAAGGCCGAACAATGCACGGTCGAGCTTTCAGTGAACGACGGTTACGCTGAACCTGTAAAAACAAGAACCGTGATGCAGGTCACCCAACCCGCAGAACCTCCGAAGCTCGATATCGTCATCGAACCCTCATCACCGCGGACGGACGAGGACGTCCTTCTCGACGCTTCCGCCAGTACTCCCGCTGCCGCCGGCGAGTTGTCTTTCAGTTGGACACAGGTGTCCGGCCCGCCCGTGCCGCCGTACGGCGAACATTCAGCGAAAGTGCTATTTCGTGCCGCGTTTCGAGGGCGAGTACTCCCTGCGCCTTGAACTTGCTGAATCGGGCGGGATTTCTGCCGTTCGGGAGGTCAGCATCTCTGTCAAACGCGGTAACACGCCGCCTCGGGCAATATGTCACAGCGAGTACAGGGTCTCACTCGGACAGGAGTTCACCCTCGATGCCACAGCCTCCTATGACCTCGACGGCGACGAACTTACCTGTAGCTGGCAGGTAATCGACGGGCTTTCGCAGTGGGATGATGATGAATTACGAGGCTCGCGGGTGACTGTCAAAGCGCGCGAGGCAGCCCGATTGAAGTTTCAACTCGCCGTCAGCGATGGCGAGGACGTTTCCTTTGTGACCACTACACTGCACATATTGGACGAAGCGCCGGAAAAGCTGAACGTGATGCCTGTCGTTCAGACCTTCGAACCGGGCGGGAAGGCGATAGTCCAACTCGATTCACCTCCGTCGAACGCTCGTTTCCATTGGTACCAGGTTCGAGGAATTCCCGTTCAGTTCGACCCGACCGGCGTTCGAATCCAAGCCGAGTTCCTCTTCCCCGATGTTTACGAGTTCGCCGTAGTGCGCACGGACAAGCGTGACTACCTTCCCGTACGTGCTCTCGTGGTAGTAAGGTCCGACGGGCACCCGCCCGAACTTCGACATCATTGCACCCGAAAAGACGAACATCGGCCAGCTGGTTGAAATCAGGACTAAGACCTATGGGCGCGGTCGTGGCGAATTGCAGTTTGAATGGCGACAGGAAAGCGGGCCTCTCGTTTCCTTGAAGCCAACCGACGTGCGTTTCTCGCAGGTATCATTCATTCCGTCCGAACCCGGCCTTTACGACTTCACTGTTATCGCCTACAACTCTCGCAAGAGTTCTTTTCCGCGCAAAGTTCGCATCGAAGTGGAAAGTCCCCTACCCGCCCCGCTCGCCAACGCGGGACCGGATCTCAGTGCGGTAAGCGGCAAGCCGTTCACCCTGAATGGTTCCCTCTCTCGCCAGCCCGGAGGCGCGTCACTGACCTATCGCTGGGAACTCGCCTCCGCACCTTTCGCGATGGTGTTCGAACCTCTCGAGCAGAAAAGCACACAACTCACACTGACCAGAATAGGGGTGTACAAGTTCGTGCTTACCGTGAACAACGGTTACCTGACCGCGAGCGACGAACTGCTCGTTCGCGTCCATCCCCCAAACAGCCCTCCGAATATACTTCTCAGTGCTCCCGGCAAGGTTTCCGAAGGCGATACCGTTGTACTCGATGCCTCCTCGACTACCGACGAAGACGGCGACCGCCTCTCGTTTCGCTTCCGTCAGCTCGAAGGCCCGCAAATGCTCTCGAATACCATCACAAGCGACGAACCCTACCTGCTTCTCGAACACGTTCAACTCGGCACCTACAGCTTCGAGGTGACTGTCGAGGACGGCCTCTCGGGATGCTTCACCGCAATGGCGAGCTTCGAATGCGTAAGGGGTGAGGACCAACTCGACAGGGGCGTTGATATCCTGCGTATCGAGAAGGAGACGGGCCTGTCGGGGCTGATCTCGGAGGTGAGCGCCAAGGGCTGACCGTGAGTTCGTACTGCCTGCACAGGTCATACGCAAATACAACCGCAGGCGCTTGCCACCCATGAGGTGGTTTGTGGCTGAGGGCAAGCTTACGGACCATCTCGCAAACTACCTCAACTGCTTCTACCGCGACCACAGAAAGGTGCGCCACAAGGGGCGCTTTCCGGTCGAGCCAGATCAGCTCGAACTCGCCCGCGACTACTCGTTTCTCAATACCGAACGTTCCTACACTTCCACCTACCCGCTGTCAGGCGTGAGCAGCAAGGTAATGATTAACCGCTACGCCGAGTTCTGTTCGCGGCTTCTCGAACCTGCAACGGGCATGAGTAACTTCGAAGTATCAAGAAGCGGAGTTCAGCTTCTCGCAAACTTACCGGAGTCCGGACACAGAATACTCAAGCAGTACGCTCACCAGGCTTCGAATCGCGCTCCCGCCCTTCCCTGTCCGGGCAGGACCGACCTGCTGTTCCCACGAGCCTCGAGCGAACTCGTCTATCTCGACGGAAGCGTGAAAACACTCGGCGAACTCCTCCGCAGGCTATCGGAATCATGCTCGAACATAAGGACTCTCATAGCACCATCTCTGCTCTCCGGCGAGAGTACTGTCAAGCTGTCTGTGGATTTCAGGCGCAGGATATGCAACGGAATCAATTCGGTTTCCTGCGTGCTCAGTGCGCTGAGGACCGCGGAGCCCTCTCTCGTTTGGATCGAGACCCCCGAGGGCCTTTACTTCTGCCCGCTGGAACGCACACAGATAACGCAGAACTCGGAAAACGTGTGGGACCACCGGTAAGCTCGCGGTGTTTCGCCGCCCTTCCGAGCCATGGCCGACAGCGAAAAGATAATCACGCAGATCACTCGCAAAAACGCGCTGCTCCGGGCACTGTGGCACGAAGAAGACCCTGCCGTATTCGCCGGAGTTGACCCACTCGGTCGAGTAGTGCTTTACAACTCACCAAGCGCAGTGGACCTCACCCTCCTCGAACTATGGCGTGAACTAAAGGGCGAATAGCTTCTACCACAGTTCGCCGTCGTCCGCCCTCTCGATAAGCTCCTTCGAGTCGTTTTTCGGGCTGTTCACCTTACGACTGACGAGATAATATTCCAACTCCTGCTCCGTGGGACGCAACAACTCCTTCAAGGCTTCATCCTCGGAATCCTCGTCAAGCCAGGTATCAACATCCTGCTCGGAGAGAATCACCGGCATTCTGTCGTGGAGCGAGGAAATCTGCTCGTTCGCTTCGGTGGTGATTATCGCAAAGCTCTCCGACGACTCATCACCCTTTGACCGCGGTTCCCATATTCCCGCAAAAGCCATGGGCTCGTCGTTTGCAAGCTTGATAAGGTAAGGCTGTTTGGAACCGTTCAGCTTCTTCCACTCATAGAAACCGCTTGCCACCACAATGCAACGGCACTTCGCAAACGCGTTTCTGAATGCGGGCTTCTCGTGAACGGTCTCGGCTCGGGCGTTTATCAAACGATTGACGCAGCTCTCATCATCCGCCCAGAAAGGCACGAGCCCCCATCTCATTCTGACCATCTCGCGCCTGTCATTGGCAGGTTCGTATCGCACTACCGGAACCTCCTGCGACGGCGCAATGTTGTAGCGATGCTCGAAGTCCACAGCAAGATGGAAGTCGAACTTCATCGCGAGAGTTTTGGGGTCGGCGTAGAGCAGAAATCTTCCACACATAGGTTTCTCCCTGCAGGAATTGTACACCATACGAACGATTCGAACTCGCAACAACCGTTTCGGTTCCCGGTTGTAAAGACGCTGAGTTTCGGCAGTTGATTTCAATTTCAGCCCGGGCGAAATTATTATGGATGAAAGCGTATTTGACAGCACTCAAACCAGCATATAATCAGGTCATTCCAACATCTCAAGAACGAGGAGTACTAATGGCTCACAAGATCAGCGATGAGTGCATTGCTTGTGGTTCCTGCAAGGACACCTGCCCGGTCGAGGCAATCAGCGAAGGCGATCCCATCTACGAGATCGACGCTGACACCTGCATTGACTGTGGCGCTTGCGTTGACATTTGTCCCGTCAATGCCATAAGCCCCGCCTGAGACAGGTTTGCACCCGACAATCCGGGCCGCCCGCAAGGGCGGCCTTTTTATTGCACTTGTACTCAAGGCATATATAGGCTATAATTCGCATCCGAACGCCCTTTGGTTGAGAACTCCTGAAAGGGGGTAGCGGGAATGTTCGAAGACATTGACAACCTGAGAAGCGTATTCCTCGTAATCGCCGTAGTTTGCTCTGTCCTTTTTTTGTGGCAGTTGCTTGCAGCACTTCTGGGTTTTTCCATGGGCGAAGACGCTGCAGACGGCGACATGGGCCACGACTTTGATCACGGTGCGGACGGTGACATAGGCCATGACTTTGATCACGGTGCGGATGGTGATGTCGGCCACGATATCGACCATTCCATGGACCACGACGGCAGCGAAGTTGACACGTCGAGCGTAACGGACTTCAAGCTGCTGTCCATCCGCTCGGTAATTTCCTTCTTCCTGCTGTTCGGTTGGGCGGGATTCCTCTACCTCGGCGACGAGATGATGTCCACCACGAGGGTAATGCTCTACAGCGTTCTGTGGGGTGTCGCGGCGATGGTACTCACCTCTTGGCTTTTCTACCAACTCTACAAGCTGCAGGAATCGGGCAACATGGACCTGCGCACATGCATAGGCAAGACGGGCGAGGTGTACATTTCCATACGCGAGAACGAACCCGGCACGGTGCGCATTATGGTCAGCGATACCCTTTCCTACGTGAAGGCCCGTCCAGCGAGGGGCGGGGAGATTCCCGCAGGCAGCAAGGTGAAGGTAACAGGAGTCATAGACAGCAATACGATAGAAGTTGAGAAGGCCTGAGAAAAGCTCGAACTCGAACGATTCTGAACAGAACTTTATCATAAGCTGCTTGAATCCTTAACGGCCGTGAGCATAATCGACTTCTGAACGTATTTTTCTCCGGTACCAAGGTGTACGTTCAAGTTTTTCAGGAGGGTATGATGTCCGCTTTATGCATGGTAACCGCAGTACTCGCGACAATTGACACGTCGGTCATTCTCGGCATCGTTCTCGCCGCTGTCGTGCTGGTGATGCTCGTAACGATGCTTCGCCGCTATAAACGCTGTCCCGCGAACAGAATCATGGTCATCTATGGCCGCACCGGCAAAGGTGTCGCGAAATGCGTACACGGTGGTGCCTCGTTCGTCTGGCCGATTTTCCAGTCGTACGACTGGCTGGATTTGGAGCCTTTCGTGGTTCCCATCGAACTTCGAAATGCGCTTTCTCAGGAAAACATTCGAGTTTCCGTGCCCACCACTGTCACCTCGGCCATCAGCACCGCTCCCGGCATCATGCAGAACGCCGCCGTGCGTCTTCTGGGACAGTCCCAGGCCGACATTCGCAAGCAGGCTGAGGACATCATCCTCGGCCAGATGCGCGCTGTAATCGCGACGATGAAGATTGACGAAATCAACCGCGACCGTCAGGCGTTCATGGTGAAGGTCAATGACGCGGTCTCAAGCGAGCTCGAGAAGATCGGGCTTACACTTATCAACGTCAACATCAAGGACATTGAGGACGAGAGCGACTACATCAAGGCCCTCGGTCGCAAAGCTGCGGCAGAAGCGGTTAATAAGGCCCTCGTAGATGTAGCCGAGCAGGAGAAGTTCGGTAAGTCCGGTGTGGCCGAGCGCGAAAAGGACCGTCGAACAGCGGTCGCTGCCGCAAACTCAGAGGCCGAGATCGGCGAGGCAAAAGCGGAGATGAACAAGCGTAAGTCGGTCGCAAACCTTGATGCCGAAGCCGTTGATACAGAAACAAAGGCAGAATCCAAGAAGGCATCCTATAGAGCGCATCAGCGTGTCGCGGAAGAAGAGGCCCGCGAGAAGGGCGAAAGCGCGAAGGTATCGGCGGACGGTGCAATTCGCGTCGCACAGGAGAAGGCCGAGAAAGCCGCGGAAGAGGCTCGCGCCAGCCGCGAGGAGTCAAGGCTCCGTGCCGAGATCGTCGTGCCGGCCGAGGCCGAGCAAGGAGAGGGCCATCATCTCCGCTGAGGCCGAACGCGAAAAGCAGATTCGAATCGCCAAGGGTGAGGCCGAGGCCACCATCCAGCGCATGAAAGCTGAAGCGGAAGGTACGCAGGCCATACTCGATGCCAAGGCCTCCGGTTACAAGGCCCTCGTCGGTGCCTGTGAAGGCGACCCGTCGCTCGTTGCCGCGCTGCTTCTGGTCGAGAAGTTCGAGGAGATCTCTCGCATACAGGCCAAGGCCATCCAGGGACGTGCCGATCGAAAAGGTCATGGTATGGGACGGCGGAGGCGAAAGCGGCGGCGTGAAGGGCGACCTCGGCAAGCGGCTCATGGGCGCTCTGCCCCCCATGCACGAACTCGCTCGCATGGCCGGGCTCGAACTCCCCGAATACCTCGGAAAGGCCGTCAAGGACGATGACCTGCCCAAGGACAACGAGGCCGTCGCCAAGGCCCGAGAAGCCCTGCGCAACAAGATTGAACAAGCGCTGGATAAGCAGGAAGGCGAACAGGACACCGATTCAAAGCCTTCCGACGAAAGTTAGAACAGCACCCAAACGCATATTCAGGCGGGCCGCAAATGCGGCCCGCTTTCATTTAGTCGCGTGAAACCGAAAAAACGTCCTAACATGTTGCCATGACGAGAATACCGAATCGAATTCGAAGCGTTGCAACTCCCGGCATACATGCGATAATGAGCCGGGCCCGGGAGCTGACCGAAAGCGGGAGCGACATTATCGTCCTCGGTCAGGCCGTGCCCGACCTCCAACCACCGCCGCAGTTGCTGGATGCCCTTTCCAACTGCATTGACGAGCCTTCCACTCACCTGTACTCGCCGGACCCGGGCCTGCCTGAACTTCGCAAGGCTCTGGCGGACAAGTTTCTTCGCGAAAACGGCATCGACGCCGACTGGCGCGAGATTCACGTTACTCCCGGCGCAAACGCCGCATATGCCGCCCTCATACCCGCAATAGCGGAACCGGGAGAAGAGATTCTCCTTCCTGCTCCGTACTGACCTGAACCACGAGATGGCGGTTCGCCTCGCAGGCTGTGTTCCCATTGAAGTGCCCACCGATGAGGACAATGGCTACGCCCTCGATCTCGAAGCCATCCGGGCGGCCATCACTTCAAAGACCCGTGCGATAACCGTCGTCACGCCCAACAACCCCACGGGCGCAGTGTACGCCCCCACTTCCTTGAAACAACTTGCACAACTGGCCGAGGAACATGACTTGTGGCTCATAAGCGATGAAGTTTACGAACACCTCCACCTTCCCCGGAGTCGAGCACGTAAGCATAGGCTCGTTCGAGGAGGCGAAAGGCCGAACCATAACAATCGGCAGCTTTTCAAAATCGCACGCCCTCACCGGTTGGCGCGTTGGATACATGCACATGCCTCGAAAGCTGACGGAAGAAGTACTCAAGGTACACGACACTTTTTTCATTTGCGCACCGACCCCTTCCCAGAAAATGGCGATTCGTGCTCTCGAAATCGGAACCGACTTTCTCTCGCCATACCGCACACGGTTGTACTCGCGCATGAATCTTTTGCGTGAACAGATAAAGAAAGTACCCCACCTGCACTGGCGCGAACCAAAGGGCGCGCTGTTCGCTCTGCTTCGCTTTTCGGTCAACGCAAATCCGAGCCAGCTTGCCATGCGCATCCTCGACGAGGTCGGTGTAGCGCTTGTACCGGGAGACGCGTTCGGCTCACATGGTTCTGCGCATCTGCGAATTTCATTCGGTGCGAGCGACGAGAACGATATCGCAAGAGCCGGCAAGAGGCTCTCGGAGTTCTTTCGAACCTCGAATGTTAGCCGGTGAATTTGACGGGCCTCAAGCGTATTGACAGGCGCATAAAACGCCATAATATTTGCGCTGTTTGTACAGGGAGATGCCATGTCTCGAATATGTGAGTTTTGTGGAAAAGGCCCGTCCAAGGGCAACAAGCGTAAATACACAGGTCTTCCGAAAAAGACCGGCGGATTCGGACTCAAACCGACCGGAATAACCCGTCGCACCTTTTACCCCAACCTTCAGAGGGTCAAGGTCAAGATAGACGGCGAAGTCAGGCGCGTCCGTATATGTTCGAAATGTCTCAAGAAGGGCAACTTCACAAAGGCCTGAGCGCACCACTACGCACAAAATACATTCAGCCCCGGCGAGTCCGGGGCTTTTTTGTTCTAACTCCTCGACACTCCCGGCCTTGCCTGTCGGGCGAACTCCCGTAGAATCAGACAGCGAAAGTACGCAACCACATCCTGAGAAGATGGACTGATATGACAGACACTGTACTGGCAAATGTCACCCGCGACGGCGTTGTGGACTGCAGCCACAGAGGCTCGTGGGCGCTCTGTTCACCATCAGGTGAACTGCTGTTCTGCGGCGGGGATCCTGACAAGAGATACTACGTGCGCTCATCCGTCAAGCCGTTTCAGACACTCGCGGTCATCATGTCCGGCGCGGCCACCCGCTTCGGATTCTCGGATGAAGAAGCTTGTCGTAATGACCGCTTCGCATAACTCCGAAAAACCCCACATTGACGCTGTCCGCTCGATTCTCAAAAAGGCGGACCTCGACGAACAGCTTCTGCAATGCGGAACACATCCTCCCCTGCCCCGTTCGATTCAGTACGAAATGATCGAGCAAGGCAGGCAGTTTACTCCCCTCTACCACAACTGTTCGGGCAAGCACGCCGGAATACTCGCGCTCGCCAGGCACCTCGGCGCACCTCTCGAAGGATACAAGGATCCCGGTCATCCCGCCCAGCAGGCACTCATGGCCCCGGTTGCCGCTATGTGCGAACTCGACCGTTCCAACCTCGAATACGGACACGACGGCTGCGACATCCCCGCGTACCTTCTCACCGCAAGGCAGATGGCCACAGGTGCCGCCCGCTTTGCCGCACCCGAGACCATCGCGAGCCCCACGATGCAGAAGGCCATTCGCAGGCTTTCAGACGCGATAATCGCACATCCCTACCTTATCGCAGGCAAGAAGCGTATCTGCAGTGCCATTGCACGGCACGCCAAGGGCAAGGCGATTGGCAAAGTCGGAGCCGAAGGCGCGTACATGCTTGCATTGCGCCACAGGAAGCTCGGATTTGCAGCAAAATGTACCGACGGCGCGTTCCGTGGGATATTCACCTTCAGCGCGAACGTGTGCGATAAGCTCGGAGCCTTCGACGAATCATCACGCGAACAGATGAAGTCCTTCCTCCGCCCTGATGTGACCAACGACTACGGCCGCGTAGTCGGGCATATCGAGGTCCCGGAAGGTCTGCTGGATACATTGAACGACATCCCGGAGGTCGGTTGATGGATATTGCTGAAAAGGCTGTCATCACCCTCGTAATAATCGTGGGTGCTCTTCTTACCCTCAGGTTTTTTTATCGCCGTGCGCTGCTTTTGTCCATCGGCGAAAAGACCAACAGGCTCGGAGATTACGGCAAGCGTGCTATGGCTGTTCATAAAGCAGGTCATCGCGCAGTACTATCTCTTCCGCAGGCCGTTCACGGGCACCATGCACGCGTTGGTGTTCTGGGGCTTTCTCGCCTTCATGCTGGCTTCGCTCAACCACGTGTTCGAAGGTTATTTCGGCTACACGAACAGCATCTTCTTCGGCTCCGCTGTCGGCCACTACTACTTCGGTTTTCTGGACATCATGGCCGCTCTCACCACTGTTGCGATACTCGCACTCGCCTTCCGCAGAGGCGTTCTTCGCCCAAAAACTCTTACCTACCCGAGTTGGGAGTCGTGGATAATCATCGGCTTCATCTTCTTCCTCATGGTCACGTACTTTTTCGGTACGGCGTTCAAGTTCCAGCTCGGAAGCTTTCCCGAGAAGGACATGATGCTCATCACCGGCGCGCTTGCAAATCTCCTTGCGCAAGTCACTGATGAAACCGCCCTCGTGGGCTACAAGGTCAACTGGTGGATACACCTTCTGCTTTTGATCGGTTTTGCGATGTACATTCCCAACTCCAAGCACCTTCACCTCGTCGCCTGCCCGGTGAACGAGTTCCTGGGCGACCTCGAACCGCGTGGCGTTCAGGCGAAGATGGACGTTTTCGAAATGGACGAGGACGACCTTGGAGAAGATGACGACGAACTGCCTGCGTTCGGCAAGAGCAAGCTGGAACAGTTCGCCTGGACAGACCTTCTCGACCTGTACGCGTGCATAGAGTGCGGCCGCTGCACGGACTTCTGTCCCGCGTACCGAACCGATAAGAACCTCAACCCCCGCGATATCATCCTCGACATGAAGCATCACCTGCTCGACTTGGCTAGATATCCTTGCCGCCAAAAGGGAAGGAAAGGACCTCGACGAGCTTGAACGCAAAAGCCTCGTCGGCGAGGTCATCACCAACGACCGAATTTGGGACTGCACCACCTGCTACGCATGCCAAGAAATGTGTCCGGTGGGCAACGAGCATCCTCAGAAGCTGCTCGAAATGCGCCGTTTCCTCACGATGGACGCAGAGGATTCTCTGCCAGAGACCGGTGCCCTGTACCGAAACCTCGAAAACCAGTCCAACCCGTGGGGACTGTCCCGTGCCGAGCGCGGTTCGCACCTCGCAGAACTCGGCGTGAAGAACGTGGCCGAAGTGGATGAATTCGAATATCTGCTGTGGGTGGGATGTTCAGGATCTTACGACGACCGTGCGCAAAAGACCGCTGTTGCCTTCGCCAAACTGCTGCAGAAGGCCGAAGTGTCTTTTGCGATACTCGGCGAAATGGAAGGCTGCTGCGGAGACCCCGCACGCAGGCTCGGCAACGAAGAGATGTTCTTCTCGCAGGCTCTGGAGAACATCGAGACCATGAAAGAGGTGGGCGTAAAGAAGATACTCACCACCTGCCCGCACGGCTTCCACACCATCAAGTTCGAATATCCCCAGTACGGCGGCAACTTCGAGGTGGAGCATTACAGCACGTTCCTGGCGAAGCTCGTTGAACAGGGCAAGCTGCAGATATCAAAAAAGGCCTTCGACAAGATTACCTACCACGATTCCTGTTATCTCGGGCGCTACCACGACATTTACAACGAACCTCGCAAGCTCGTCTCACGAGCCTGCAAACAGATGACCGAGATGTCGGAGTCCCACGCTTTCAGTTTTTGCTGCGGCGGAGGCGGCGGTCGCATGTTCCTTGAAGAAAACACTGATGAGCGAGTCAACCAGGCTCGTACCGACATGGCTAAGGAGACCGGTGCCGACACAGTGGCCGTTGCCTGTCCTTTCTGTACGACGATGATAGAGGACGGTATCAAGGAGCGCGGCTACGAAGAGAATTTGAAGACGCGCGACCTGGCCGAGATACTGATCGAATGCATAGAGGAGAGTGAATGATGAACTGCCCGAACAAGGAAAACAACGCCCGCAACTGCAACTGCACCTATCCCTGCGCGAAGAAGGGTCTGTGCTGTGAGTGCGTAGCCTATCACCGTCGACGCGGCGAACTTCCGGCCTGTTACTTTGGAGCAGACGCTGAGAAGACCTACGACCGCTCTATCGAGAACTTCGTTCGCCTGAACTCAGGAAGATCAAACGGAAATGTTCAGCTTTCGCCAACCTGCTCACCGTCTCGCGGGTACTGCTCTGCCCGTGTTTATTGTCGCCTTCTTCGAGGAAAGCGTTGCCGGCTACGCTATCGCACTCGGAGCTACGGTGTTCTTCGAGGCCACCGACTGGTTCGACGGGTTCGTCGCGCGCATGACCGACAGCGTCAGCGACCTCGGCAAACTGCTCGACCCCCTTTGCGACACGCTCAGCCGGTTTACGATCTTTCTCACGTTTCTTGCCGCGGGCATCGCGCCCTTGTGGATGATAATCTGCCTGTTCTACCGCGACATGATGGTCGCCTACAGTTGCCGTGTTGGTGCCGCGAAAAGGCGTAGTGACGAGTGCCCGTAACGCCCGGCAAGATCGGCGGCGGCAGTCCAGGGAGTCGGGATATTCATAATCGTGGCATTGCACCTCGCGAACTCGTACGGAGTTGACTTCCTTGATGAGGAACTCGTCGGCGACCTTTCATACTGGCTGATGATGGTCGTAACTGTGTACACTCTGTACTCGCTTGCACAACGATGCGTCCGGTTTGGCGAATGTCGGTGTCCGAGGAAGCCTGGAGGCCCGTCAGGGAAACGGGTCCTCGCAAGATCGAGTTCGAGGGGCACGGCAGAACTGGCAAGCTCGTGGCATGCCCCCGAAAATGGGTGGGGTTCACAATGAGAGTTTCCGAGAAGGCCGAAAGGCGCCGGGAGGCTCTAAATGAAGCGCAGGAAAAGGCACAATCCGGAGCAAATCGTGAAGAAACTTCACGACGCGGAAAGAAGGCTCAACGCAGGACAGAGCATCGGGCAGGTATGCCAGGCTCTTGAGATAAGCGAGGCAACGTTCCATCGCTGGCGCAACCAGTACGGCGGGATGAAAGCCGAGGAAGCGAAGAGGCTCAAGGAGCTCGAAATCGAAAACACACGCCTGAAGAAGATGGTCGCGGGCACTCATGCTCGACAAAGAGATCCTGAAGGACATCGCGGAGGGAAACTTCTGAGCCCGGCCAGGCGACGAGATGCAGTGGACATGGTGGTGGAGAAGCACGAGGTTTCGGAGCGCCGAGCCTGCTGTGTGGCCGGGCAGCATCGCTCCACCCAGAGGTACGAACCCGTCGAGCGGAACTCCGACGAGGTTCTTGTGAAGCGGATTCACGAGCTTGTCGCGTCGTTTCCGAGGTATGGATACCGCAGGATCGCCGCTGAGCTTCAGGGCGAAGGATGGGACGTCAACGTGAAGAGAGTCCACAGGCTCTGGAAGCGCGAAGGGCTCAGGGTTCCGCGCAAACGGCGTAAGAAGGGCGTTTTAGGCGATTCAAGCGGAAGTTGTTCGAAGAAGAGGTCCGATGGTCTTAACGATGTGTGGAGCTATGATTTTGTTTTCGACCGCCTTTCGGACGGGCGCATGGTGAAGATCCTTGCGGTTGTCGATGAGTTCAGCCGCGAGTGTCTCGCGCTGGAAGCGGGCTTCCGTTTCACAGGAAAAGATGTCTTGGATGTCCTTGGGAAGCTGATGCTGGAGCGGGGCTCGCCGAAGTTCATTCGCTCCGATAACGGTTCGGAGTTTACTGCTTTGAAAGTTCGAAACTGGCTGTCGTCAATCGAGGTCGGCACGCTTTTCATCGAGCCCGGAAGCCCCTGGGAGAACGGGTTCGTGGAATCTTTCAACAGCCGTTTGAGGGACGAGTTTCTGAACATGGAGATTTTTTACGGCCTCGGCGAGCTGAAGAAGCTTGCCAGTAAGTGGAAGGAGTACTACAATACGAAGCGTCGCCACAGTTCGCTTAACAACCAAACCCCTTCCGAGCGCGCCGCCTTTTGTCGGACTCAGCGGATTCGCACGTGCGAATCCTCTCGCCCTCCAAAAGGCGTGTGTGTGCGGAGAACCAGCGGTGAAACTCTCATAACAGGCTGAACCAAAGAACGGGGCAGGCCACTCGAAAGCGTTACAGTGCTTGACCTGAGCATATCTTCGGTGAAAATGCTTCACACTTCGGTGGTGTGGCCGAGTGTAAGGCAACGGTTTGTAAACCATCATTCACCGGTTTTTATTGTCGCCGCCTCCACCTCAACAGGAGGCTGGCGTAGGCGGGCCGGTTCGCATCGCGTATGGCAACATCGCTTGAGTTATGCGGATGACTGATGTACAATGACAATCGAAGAACAGCGTGGCCGAGTGGCGGAATGGCAGACGCTACGGACTTAAAATCCGTTGTCCTTCGGGACGTGTGGGTTCGAATCCCACCTCGGCTACCAGAAATCGACAAAACTCCTGCAGAACCCGCCTCATCCAACCTGTACATTGTCACAAATTAAAGCGGAGCCCTTGCATTTTTTTTCGTGCAACATGAAGATTCAGAAAAAGGGCCGGACGAATCGTCCGGCCCTTCTACACGGCACTTTGCAGAAACTACGACTTTCAAGACGATACCAGCAACTTACTAGAGAGGTTTCATAGAAACTTCTTATTGTACTTGCGTTGTACCAATAAGATAGTAGTCTTCAGGTACGTTTTGAGCCTCTATCGTGTGGTCGCCTGTGGAGTTCACGTACATCACAAATTTGTTGTCAACGACATCTGCGCTGGCTCCGGATGTTGTTAACATGACGATGTCATTCGCTCCAGTGCCTTTAATCGCGCCCAAGATCGGATACACGACGTTACGGTACAACTCGAACTTGTCGAAACGCTCATAGCCTTTGATGTACCGCATATGCGACGGACTCATGTCGGCCTTCGAGGTATCATCACCAAACAACCAGTTCTCGCCGTAGAATGCAAACCAGTAAACTTGATCAGCCTCTATCAGGTGGTCCTCAGCCGTGACGGTTATGTTGCCGAAGTCAGTTGGCTGAGTGGAACTCTCGCGCCAAAGCGCCGAATCAAACCACATTTCCATTCCGCTGTAGCCAGCGCATTGTCCACCGATTACTACGGCGAATGTCAGCTCAAGCCTGATATAGAGATTGTTGTCCTGCTCTGTTTGTGTGATGCTGTCCATTTGATGGTTCACTACCGCCCGTCGCTTCGTCCCTGTGCGAACCCAACCGTTAACCGGATCATAGGTGAAGTCCTCAGTAACTGGTATTTCGTAGTCAACGGCAATTTGCTGGTCAAGAGGATCGCTTCCGTTGTATTGAACATTTCCTATCAATTCCAGCATAATTCCCATCGGCACTTCACCCTTATCTGTAATGGGAAAGAGCTGAGTGAAGATTGGAAATCTAATGCTGCCTCCGGTATCGGTCGTGGAGACATCGATCGTTCCGTCGAAGGAGGCCGTACCGTCGAGGTTGAAGTGAAAGCTGTCCAGTCCAGATTGCAAGCCCTCTTCACGCAGCATCTCGTACGAAGCGGTGCCTGTCATGCCCAATACCGTGTTCAACATACTGAAGGACATGTCCGCATCTGAATACACTTCGCCGTTTATGGAGTTGCCGAGACCTGTAACGGTCTTGTCGGCCATGTCTACCTTGTCATAGATGCCGTAAACACCGTCGTTTTGCAGTCCTTCGAGCCGCGAAAGGTTCGCGGAACCCGACTGGTCAACGTAGTCGAACGTCTCGGCAACTGTGAGTTGCTCATATTCGTACATGTTGTCAAAGGCGATCCGGTCCGTCTTTGCAGGATCACCCGGAACTATCAGGGCGAGAAAGCCCCTTCCCCATACACTGA
>JAXHMW010000016.1:0-196982 GCA_034521065.1 Planctomycetota bacterium
TTTTTTAACGGTCTGATGCTGGGCGACTCCGGCCGTTATCCCTACATCAGTAGGGCTCGTCGGACTACTACGGCGAGCTGAACAGGGTGCTGTATGAGGCCCTTTCAGGCGATACGAACACGAACTTCGAGAAGGACAGCACCGACGCGAACTCGTATCTCACCTTTGATGACGACGCCCTGATGACGGACGTAAGCGGCACTAAGCAGCCGCAAATGCGCTGGCGTTCCGTTCGGCAATCCCATCGGGATACTGGCCGCTGTCCCCGACTTCCGCAACAGGGCAAAGCTCTTACAACCTTTGGTGAGTGGGCGGCGACGGAACCACTGGCTCGCGGTTTCGCTGAGATGGGAAGCGAAGAGAACGACATAAACAACTGGAGGTAAGTTGGTTCGTCGCGGATTCACCCTCATAGAGATAATGATCGTGGTCGCCATCATAGCGCTGCTGATGACTCTGACCATATCCGTCGTCGGCAGGGTAGGCCATGCCTCCAAGGTGCGCACATGCAAGGCCATGATGAAGGACCTCGAACGCGCCGCGCACTCATACAAATCGGTATTTGGCTCCTATCCGAGAGATTACCTGGAGAACTTCAGCTACCTGTCATCCGATTCCGGTTCACAGGAGGAGCAGATACGCTACAAGTAGACGTGCGTACTCGTTCTTGCCCTTACCCACAGCCACGTTGACTCTCCGGCAACGAGTGCCGCATGTCCCTGTCGCGGCAAGGGACCGTTTTTCGAGGACATAAGGATCGGGGACAATGCGATGGTGCTCGACGGCACCGAAATCCCCGAGATACCGCGACGTGAGCAATCCCTATTCTTTCTCCTACCTGACGTTCGCAGGCATGGGACTCAGTGGCGGTGCCGGTCGTCCGGCGATACAGCTTATCGACCCGTGGGGCAACTTCATCGTGTACGATGAGAAGGCGGCATACGTCAACCAGCAGAAGGGCGGCCCGTCCCTCAATGACGTCTATGAGGACACGGACTATGTCGGAGTGACCTTCACAAGCGGCGGAACATGGGATTCCGACCCGGCGTACAAGCTTCCTTTCATGATCTTTTCATACGGCGCGAACGGCACGGACGATACATCTGATGCCTCGACTGCGGATTCCATCGAACACGGAGATGACATTGGCAACTGGTGAAGCAGCGGCGGGTTCACGCTTGTCGAACTCATGACCGTACTGGCGATCATCCTGCTTCTTGCGGGCATAATGGTCGGTTCCGGACGTTGGATGGTTCGCCGCTCCGCGGAGCGCGCGGCGAAGGCCCAGATACAGGCGATTCAGGCCGCACTTGACAACTACGCCTCCGACCATCGCAGCTATCCCCAGTCGGAACCTTCCGTGGACCTCGTGCCGCCTGACGGCGACCCAGCAAGTTTTCAGCCCCTTTTCGGTCTCGCGCTCTCTTCGTTCTCGTCTCAGTATGGCTCGGGTGACCTTGCTTACTACCAGGCCTCGATCGAGGAGGTTGACCTGAACGCTGACGGTACTCTCGATGACGACGACCGCTACAATGGAGACTTTCATACTGGATCCGTGGGGCTATCCGTTGTATTATTTCACGGAGGCCAGGACGATATCCGTGGCTGGTTCCAGCTATACCGCCTTCTTCGGCGAGCATAATCCAAACGGTTGTGACCTCGCTTCCCGCGGAATAGATAACGTGGCGCATTCCGTTTCCGGTGGCAAGATTTCCCAAAAGGGAGGAGACGACATTGTCAACTGGCAGTAAGTCTCGCTCAAACGCTGGTTTCACGCTGATCGAGATGATGATTGTGGTCGGCATAGTGCTGATTGTCGCGTCCATCGTGGTGTGGAACTTTTCCGGCCAGGTTCGCCGCAGAGCAGCGTGCGTACCGCTGCCGACATGGTGCGTTCGGCGATCGAGCGCGCCCGAACCGAGTCACTGCGCCAGCAGGTCTTTCCGTATCTTCTCACGCAGCCGGACAGCAGCTATGTCTCAGGTGTGACCGACATGCCGCGATACTGGCCATTCGTCGTGCAGTTCTATTATTGGAACGAGGACGGAGCAGGGCGTTTCGGAGTTACTGTTGTAGCGGCGAAGCGAACCCCCTTGCCTCCAGTCACACCGGCTGACAGCGACGCTAACGACCACTCGGCGGACCTTATCCCGCTCGCAGTATTGCCCAAGGGCATTCTGCTCAACGACGTGGACGGCAATCCGCTCGACCTTGCTCAGCCCGACGTGCGCCCGTACTTCTTCCGAGACCTTGCCGATGACGAACTGGCTCACGGTTCCGTCGTGGGCTCTGACGCAGGTATAGTGGTGCAGGACGAGTTCAACCCCGACCTTACGGTCGAGATTCGCATAGACCCGGTGTACGGTTCGGTTTCCACAGTGGATAACACAAGGCAGTCGGGCGGAGAAGGTGGTGCACCACCCGCTCCGACTGATTGAAACACAGGCTTTATAAAACCAACGCCATGAAGAAAACACAAAGCGGCATAACCCTGGCTGAGATACTTATCGCCCTCGTAATCCTCGCGGTCGGGCTTACCGGAGTGCTGTCAACATTCCCCATAGGTCAGCGTTTCGCATCGGAATGCGAGGAGAACACGGTCGCAACGCTGATAAGTTCGAACAACGCGGCCGTGATACGAGGTTTCGTACCCGGCGAGGTCTTTACCGAAAGCGGCGGACAGCTCTGGGATGGTCCTCAGATGTACGAGGAATACGATGGCCCCTCTTCAGGCATGCCCGCGGCTCCCGTGTTCAGCCAATTCAACAACGACGACAACTCATTCCTGCCGGAGATTTTTCCTGTTGGGTCGGATACCATCCTTCACGATGCCACCACGGGCCATGGAAATTACGAGGTCTCGGTCTCGCGAGTCAAGACCGAAAGAGGCGACTTCGACATTTTCCTGATAGTTGTTCACAGAGAAGGTTCCGACAACGTCTATCACATGTTAGCAGGTCGAGGATACTGTGATGACTTCGTACACGAGGACGAATAGCCCCGGCTTCACGCTGGTTGAGTTGATGGTAGCCCTTGGGCTGACCGTCGTCATCCTCGTGGCCATGGCTCAGGTCTTTCAGATCTCCTCGGAGGTCGTAGGCCAGTCCATTCGCCAGGCCAATTTCTACTCACGGCTCGCCACGGCTCACTCCTTCATGAGCGAGGATTTCCTGTTCCACGACCCGTTTGAAGAGCCGGCCTCCAACATCGCGGGACAGTGGACCGTTGCAGATGTCAACAGCGAGGGAGCAGGCGACATGGTGCCTGACAGGGTCCCCGACTGGAGAAGGCGTTCTCCTTTCGCCGGTGGCCGACTCGCCGCCCGGCGAGAAGCAGGATATATCGCTCCCCGGAGGTTCGTCCTTCACGCCAACTCACAAGGTCTTCCGGCTCGACATAGAGCCTTTTTACGAGTCCGAAAAGGCAGATGTGATGTCCTCCGGCCCCTGGAGCACTCCGGTAATACCTATGTCCCTTTTCTTTGCGAGTAACGAGAGGGACGCGAGTAACGAGAGGGACGACTGATGGGCGGTCAAAAGGGTACAGTACTGATCGTTGTGGCGGGTATCATCGCGGCACTCGCGCTGATGGGCGTGAGCTTCTTGATTCTTACCGGTGTGCGCTCTGCTGACTCCGAAGAACTCAGGCGGCTGGAGCAGGCCCGACAGGCTGCCGTGAGCGGACTCGAATACGGTCTTGCGAGCATTCGCTACATAGAACAGAATCAGCCCGACCTCACCGTCGATGACGAGGACAACGCTCTAAACGCGCAGGATGCTATCACGGTCGTGAATCAGCGGCTGTTCACCAACTCGTCACCGAACAACTTCTTCTATCTCGCAAACGGCAACTTCGCTCACGACGCCTTTGACCTCTCGCCCGACTCCAGCGCCATACTCGGTGCTATCCAGAGATTCTCGGATACTCCGCTTTTGCCCTCCGAAATATCCGATGCCGAAGAGGCTCTCGACCCAGTCGGAGCAATCTACTACGCGACATTCGAACAGTTCGACGACTCGGGAGTTACCGAGCCCGATCCCCCTGAGGGCGAGACCGAGAACCTTGGAAACCTGCCGAACGCATACATAAACGTTTATGGATGGGGCAGGGCGTTCGAAAGGGTGGGAGAGTCCGACTTCGCGCCGGTATGTGACTCGGCCTGTATTGCAAGGGTCAAATTGGGTTTCAGTACCGCTACCGTTACCGTTCCCGTCAACGGCGAGCCCAATGTCCGCATATATGATTTCGAGATCGAAGTTGTCTCTCTGACCGAGCGCAAGCGAATCGAGGTGGGCGGTTCAGAGTGGCCTGCCGGTATAGATGGCACTACGTGGTTTCTGGAATAGTGCACGAATATGTGATAGTTTCGGACAGGGGCGTTTAACGCCCCTGTTTCATTTGTGAAGGGAGAAAATATGAAGGCGATGGTTCTGACAGAACAGGGCTGTAGGCTAAAAAAGAAGGATATAGAAAAGCCTGTGCCCGAAGAGGGGCAGGTGCGACTTGAAGTGCAGGTGTGCGGTATCTGCCGAACCGACCTGCATGTTTTAGACGGTGATTTAGATCATCCCAAGCTGCCGCTTGTCATGGGACATCAGATTGTGGGGAAGGTTGACAAGGTCGGCAAGGGAGTGACCAAGGTTTCGCAAGGCGACAAGATCGGTGTGCCGTGGCTTGGCGAAAGCTGCGGCAAGTGCTACTACTGTGTCAACGACATGGAAAACCTCTGTGACAACGCTATCTATACCGGATATCATCGTGACGGCGGCTTTGCTGAATACTGTGTTGCGCACGAGGACTACTGTTTCCCTATCCCCGAGGGTTATCCTGACCTACAGGCCGCTCCTCTTCTGTGCGCGGGGCTAATCGGCTACCGCTCTTTCCGCAAGACAGGGGACGCAAAGAGGATCGGATTCTACGGTTTCGGAGCATCCGCTCACATACTGTGCCAGGTTGCGGGCTATTTCGACCGGGAGGTTTACGCCTTCACAAGAGAAGGTGACAAAAGCGGCCAGGCCTTTGCGAGGGAACTCGGTTCCGTATGGGCTGGTGCGTCAACAGAACGCCCGCCTGTCGAACTCGATGCGGCCATCATCTTTGCACCAGCGGGGCATTTGGTCGTGGAGGCCCTTAAATCTTTGCGTAAAGGTGGCAGGTTAGTTTGCGCAGGCATCCACATGTCGGACATACCCTCCTTTCCTTACGAACTTCTGTGGGGAGAACGGGAAATTGTCTCCGTCGCCAATCTTACGAGACGCGACGGTGAGGAGTTTATGGCCATCGCGCCAAAGGTGCCGGTGAAGACCACCGTCCATGAGTACCCTCTCGAAAGGACGAACGAGGCACTCGAGGATTTGCGTAACGGGGCCTTTGACGGGGCCGCGGTGATTCGGGTGGCGCAAATAGAGAAACCGGCGGCCTTTCGACCGCCGGTGTGAATTCGCTGGAAACGGGGAAAAGGTCAGCGGGCAGAGCGAGCCCATCGGATCCCACGGGGGCAGGACGGTCGGTTCGGCCTCAAGGGCTTTTCTGAGTTCTTCGGGCAACCTGTCCTTGTGGACGGCTATCTCGAACATGTACTCGTCAAACCAGGAGTCGTTCATGACGTAGAAGCCCTTTTTGCCGTTCTCGTCACCCCAGGAGTTCTCGACCCGCCAGCGCCGGGGTTTGCCGTCAACTACGTCAACTCCCGTGAACAGCATCGCGTGCGTCATCTGAGTCTGGTGATAGAGCAGCCTGGCGGCCTTGTCCAGCCTGAACTCGGTGCCGTAGAGCCTGTCGTACTCGTAAAGGCGCGCATCCCACACGCCCTTCTTGCGGTCCATCATCTTGCCGACATCGCAGCCGAACCAGACCGGTTCTCCGCTTTCGAGCACCTGCCGGGCCATGTCCTTCATTACGGATATGTCAGCGTTGAGGTATTTTACGATCTCGCCGCCAACGATGTTGCCGAGATACTTGACCGTGTAAGTTGCATTGAATGGACTGGATTTGCGGGGGTCATGCACAAGGCAGGCATAGTCGGCGTATGGGATGGTTATGTACTTTTCAGCGAACTGTTGCGGAGTCATCCTGCCGTCGCGATGGAACTTATCGTCCTTGTCCTTCCACTGCCAGTCGAATTCGCGCGGCGGGTTTCCGAGGTGGATGGCCAGTATGCGGTATATGTCGGCGAGATATTCCTCGCATATCTCGTGCAGCGCGTCCTTTTCGCCTCCGGCTTTCGCGGCCTTGCGGATGGTCATGGCTCCTTCGCGAAGCTTTTCGAGCAGTATCGAGTTCAGGCGGCGAGTGGATGATGAGCTTTGGCTCTCGGGCATTGCGGACTTGGGAACAACGCCGTATTTCTTTATTATGTTGACGAACATGTTCCACTGTCCGCCGTCGTCGAGCGGGCGGTCGAGGAGAAATGCGACTGTGCGGTCGTCAATGTCCTTATCGGCGGTCTCTGTGATGACGTGCAGAAAGTAGTTGGAGCGCTCGAACTTGTCCCAGAAGAGGGGATAGTTTTGAGAGAACTCGAACTTCTTGACGTTCATCTTTTCCATGGCTCCCGCGCGGAAAAGGTTGAGACCGGCGAAGAGCCAGCATCTGCCCGACTGCTTCTGATGCGTCACCTCCCACTTGTCGAGGTGGGTGGAAAAGGTGTGGTCGGTTGTGCAAAGGACGTCGCGGTTAAGTGCCACGTCGTCGGCGGAGACGTTCGTGACCGCGTTCTGAACCGTCTTCAGGTGCGGGTCTTGTGCGAATTCCTCTGAGAGCCTGTTGAGCATCTCTTCGGTTATGGGATGGTGCATCTGTCCTCCGTTTCATGTAGTGAATATTCAATTATAGCCGAACGCAGACGACCGGAGACCGTTTTCAGTACAACTCTTCGAGGTCCACTATGTTATGAGGCTCGCCGTTTACACAGGAGTTCACGAGCCTCGCCACGTCCTCCATCCGGTCGAATTCCCGTCCTTCAACATGTGTCGCCCTGTGAGGGCTGAAAACCACGTTTTCGAACTCGTTCAGAGGGAAGCGTGAAGGGGGCGTTTTCGAGCGCATTTCTTCAGAACTTGGATAGTGCCACCAGGTATCAATCGCCGCTGCCCGTAGCCTTCCGCCCGAAAGTGCATCGTGAAGCGCCTTCTCGTTCACCACCGGGCCCCTGCCGACGTTTACGAACACCGCGCCTTCCTTCAGGCGTTCGAATACGTCGGCATTGACGAAGTTATCGGTCGCAGGCGTGTGGGGAAGGGTGCATATCAATGCGTCGGCTTCCGGCAGCAGGCGGTGGAGGTCGTCCGAAGTGCCGTGAAAGTCAGCAGGATGCGAATCGCCGCCGGTACGGCTTACGGCGGATATGTGCGCATCGAAGGGCCTTAACATCTCGGCGAGTTTCCTGCCAATCGCTCCGAATCCGAGCAGCAGAACGTTGCGCTTGAGCATCGTAACGCCCCACTGGCCGGCGTACCGCGGAGTCCAGTCGCCTTTTTTCATCTTATCGTGGGCGGGAATTGTATGCCTCGCGGCGGTGAGCAGCAGTCCAAGCGCGTGTTCTGCAGCGAAGACGGCGTTGAAGTGGCTGTTGAGAACTGTTATGTGCCGCCTGCGAAGAAGCTCCTCGCGGTCGGAAACAGGCAGGCCGGTGAAGGGAATTATGTAAAATTTCAGCCGGTCCGCACGGTCGAACATTTCTGGGCCGATTCGATGCGAGACGATGATCTCGAATTCGCCGGCGCGCTCGATTGCCTCGTCCATGCGGTCTCTTCGAAGGTGAGTGAGACGCACAGGTATCTGCGAGCCTCTCGGTCAGGTGTGCTACTTCATCTTCTGAGTTGCCGGACAGGAGAAGGGTATTCATTCGTCCCTCACAAGAAAGGGCGCACATGGCGCCCTTAGGTGTCGAAAGCGAATGGAAGACGCAACGCGTCCTCCGGTCAGAAACCCGTTCACGATGCGCATGCAGCCTTGCGCACGGTGTTGACTTTAACCCATTTTGAAGTGGTCTCATCGGAAAGTGCGTCAGGGTGTGGCAGACGTGTAACGGCATCGAAAGACGAAAGCTCGCATAGCTTGGCGTGAGTGAACTCTTCTGAGGAAGTCAGGTCAACCACGCGCCCGTCTGCTTCGTCGGGCTCGCCGTACAGGATGTAAGTGCTGGAGTAAGCGTAATATATGCCGTATGCAGCGGCACCGAGGACTATGATGCTGAGTATCAGCCTTATGAGTCTCAGTACTGAGAACTTCTCGTTCGCCTGTTTGTTCATCGCTATTTCCGTTTTGGTATTCCGGCAGCCTGTCTGACCTTTTCGAGTACCTTGTGAGCGGCTTCCCGCGCAGTCTTCGCACCCTGTGCGAGAACGGAGTCAACGTAGTCCATATCGTTTACGAGCTTCTCGCGCTTCTCGCGGGCCTCACCGAAGACCTCGTGTATCTTGTTCAGAAGCTCCTTCTTTGCATGGCCGTAGCCGTAGCCACCTGCTTCGAGCTTCTGCTTCATCTGCTGGGCCTCTTCTTCTGACGCGAGATGGCGGTAAATGTTGAACACGTTGTTGGTTTCGGCATCCTTAGGTTCTTCGAGGCCCTTTGAGTCGGTCACGATGCCCATGACCATCTTCTTGAGTTTTCCCTTCGGAGCGAAAATATCGATGGTGTTGCCGTATGATTTCGACATCTTCTGTCCGTCGGTTCCGCAAATGGAGGCTCTGGATTTGAGTATTTTGGCTTCCGGAACCTTCAGAGTTTCGCCATAGGCGTTGTTGAACGCGACCGCGATATCGCGCGTGACCTCCACATGCTGGCGCTGGTCTTCTCCGACGGGGACGATATCGGAGTCGAACGCGAGGATGTCGGCAGCCATTAGTACGGGATACGCAAAAAGCCCGTGATTGGGCGTCTGGCCCCTTGCCACCTTGTCCTTGTAGGCATGGCAGCGTTGCAGAAGCCCCATGCTGGTAACGCAGGACAGGTACCATGCGAGTTCGGGAATCTGCGGGATGTCGCTCTGCATGAAAAGCACCGAACGCTCGGGGTCTAAACCGAGCGCGAGGAAGTCCAGCGCGACATCGTACGCGTACTGACGGGCCATTTCGGAGTCGGAGATGGTTGTCAGCGCGTGCAGGTTCGCAATGAAGTAGAATCCGTCGGTGGAGTCCTGCAGTTCGATGAACTGTCGAATCGCTCCGAGGTAGTTTGCAATATGAAGTTTGCCGCTTGGCTGAACGCCGGACAGGCTTCGCATTCGGTCCCTCCGGGGATTGGTTGTCTGACACAACGAATTATATACAATTTCAGTATGAAAAAGATACCGAATGTATTCCTCCAGATTCCCGGTTACCGTTGTTTCGGGTGTTCGCCTGAAAACGAGTTCGGACTCAAGTTAGAATTCTTCGCCGTTGACGCCGACACCTGTGTCACCCGCTACGACCCTTCGGAGAACTACTCCGGCTTCCCCGGTATCCTGCACGGCGGGATAGCTTCCACGTTGCTGGACGAACTCGCCTTCTGGACCACGTTCCACAAAATGGGCCGTTTCGGCTTCACAGGACGGCTGAATCTCAAGTTCTCCAAAGCGACTCCGTCCGACCAGCCGTTGAAAGTTGTCGCGAAGGTGAAATATGTCAAGCGCAGAATCGTAGGACTGGAAGGAAATTTGCTGGTTGAAAACACCGGCGAGAAAACCGTAACGGCGGACATCGTTTACGTGCTCGCCACGCAAAAGAACTGGGAGCAGCTCACAGGCACCCCTGTTCACGAGTCCATAACGAAATACCTGGGATAGACATATGTTCAGAACAGCCTCACTCACATTCATACTGCTCTTAATTGCGACCTTAGCCTGTGCGGACGTTGTGGTCTTCAACGACGGTCAGCGCAAGGCGATAAGGGGCGAGGTGGAAAAACAGGGCGATAAGGTCATCGTCAAGGATAAGGACGGCAAGGAACAGACTTTTGCGAAAGGCGAGGTCACCGTCTATACCGAAGAGGAGTTGGGTCAGAAGTACGATGAGAGGCTCGCGGATATCGCGGGGCAAGAGTACGAGAAGTTGTTCGAGCTTGCCATGTGGTGCGACAGGGTCGGCTACGAGCTTCGCAGGGACGAGTTGCTTTTGCGCATCCTCCGGGACGACCCTATGAACGAGCTTGTCCATGAATACTTCGGTCACGTGCTGAAGGACGGGCGCTGGGTGTCTCGGAACATCGCGGACGAGTTCGGCAAGGACATCGAGAACGACCTCAATCCCGGCGAAATGGTGGAAGTGAAGGGCAAGTACTTTACGGTTCAGACCGATACTTCAAGGAAATTCGGACAGCTATGCGCGGAGTACATGGACGGCTATGCCGAGAAAGTTATGAATCACTTCGAGCGCGAGCTTCGTTTCAGGATGAAGAAGGCCGCTTCCACGGTTGTCATCTACCAGCGCCAGGACGAGTACGACAAGCACTTCCGCGAAGCAGCCAATCAGGTGCTGCCCCGCGAGAGGCGCATAGGCATCCTCGACCCCAAGGTTTCGCGAGAGTACCAGCCGCCTGCCGACCTGTGGTTCGTTGACCCGGTCGAGTTCTGTTACGTCGGTTGCCGCTACGAACAGAAGGGGAACGTCTATCCGATGCGCGTTAATCTCCAGCTCACCGTGGGCTACGCGCTGTACCGTGAGGGCCTTGGCGGAATGAAGACCATCTTCAAATGTGCGAGAGGCATAATGGAGGGCTTTGCCCAGTACATCGCTTGGTCGCACATCGAGAACGAAAAGCTTGTGCCGGGCGACTACGGAGGCAGGCCAAGGGACGTGATAATTGACGCTCGAAGGGAACTCGACGCCAAATACCTTTTGAAGCTCGACCCTATAGAGTACTACGTTGAAGACAAGTATCAGCACCGGGCCGCAAGCTGGTTGTTCGCAAATCATATGCTCAGCAGCGACAAGTGGCGAAAGTACTACATCGCGCTCGTTCGCAAGGATTCATCCGGTGGACTTCGCATGTCCGGCTTCGAGAAGATTATAAGGGGCGAGGACAAGCTGTTTGCGGAGATCAAAGGCGGAGGTGGAAAATGACGAGCCTTGCCAGAATCGCCCTTGCGACGTTCGCCCTTTTGTTGGTCTGCACGTTCGCCGCTGCGGACGTTGTCTTTTTCGTTGACGGTGAACGCAAACCCGTCGAAGGAAAGGTTACGGAGAAGGACGGAAAGGTCTTTGTCGAGACAAGCGACGGCGGGGAACTCGAGTTCGATTCCGCTGACGTGGCGCGTATCGTGCGCGGCAAGGGTCTCGATGACCTTTATGCCGAACGGCTCGATGCCGTGGACGGCGGAGACCTCGATGCCCTGTATATGCTTGCGCTCTGGTGCGACAGGGTGGGGCTCGTAGGGCGCAAGGCTCAGTTGATGGTTGAGATACTGCGCCGCGACCCCGACCACGCAGGAGTTCATACTTACCTTGGACACGTTTACGTGCGGGGCAAATGGATTAACCCGCGCGGTGGCGAACAGTTCGGCGACGAAATCGACAACACGTTGGGCAAGGGCAAGTTCACCGAAGTGGACGGGGAACGCTTTTTAGTTCGAACTGATACCTCGAAGGAGTTCGGCGAGCTTTGTTCGCAACACGTGGAGTACCTCTTTACAGCCGTGCAAGATGCGCTCGGCGAGGCTGTGGAGTTCAGGAAGAACCCGGAGCATCCCCAACTCATAATCCTGCAGGATTACGAGGAATACTTCGAGAAATATCGCGAGGCAGCGGCCCTCTGTCCTGATGCGGACTTCGCGCAGGACGGGCCGCCCGTACCGCGACGCTCGTGCTTTCTCCACCCCCGGAAAGGCTATCTTGTGACCTATCGCTTCGAGGGTAAGAGAGGCGAAGTGCCATTCCGTGCGATATTGCAGAAGATGACGGGGCTCGCAATCTACTACCACTACATGGGGCCAAGCAAACCCGACCGTCCGAATCGCGGATTTGCCGAAGGCTTCGGCTGTCTTATCCAGAACTCATACGTCCGACCGGACGGCGCCCTGTCTTTTTCATATGTTCCGCAGCAGTGGAAGGAAGTTCTGCGCGGCAGCGCGGTGAATCCGGAACTCGTTTTCAGCTCCGGGCATAAGGGCCTTTTCGGGCCGCGGTGGCGTGATATCGCACTGCAAAGCTACGCACTGCACAGGTACATGATGTATGCTGCCGGTGGCACGTACGGAGCGGACTACGTCAGGGCCGTGAAGGCCGACCTCAACGTGGGGCTGAGCTTCGATAAGATTATGCCGAGCGACAAAAAAATGGGACAGCTTCTCGAAGCTTGGGATCGATACGTTCGGAGCGGACTTGCCGAGTGAGTGCAAAGCTCACATTCGTTCAATGAAGTCGCGTATCATTACATGCAGGTGATGATATGCGAGAAACTGGTAAGACCGACCCTCAACCCGAGACACCGGATCTTTCCACCGCGAAACCCGCGGTGCGCGAACGCTACTTATTTGCACTCGACACCGCCCTGCGCGCGGGCAGAATACTCAACCGGGCCTTTCACGGTTCCGTAGCAGTATGCTACAAAAGCGAGGTTGACCCCGTGACCGATGCGGATATCGAAAGCGAGAGGTATATCTCTTCTGCCATAAGAGAGAGGTTCACAACGGACGACATAATCGCCGAAGAACTTTCTGCAGAAGCCGAAACCGGCGAGGTCTTCTGGCTGGTTGATCCCTTGGACGGCACAGTTAACTTCTCGCACGGGCTGCCCTGGTTCGCGGTTTCCATTGCCTGCGCGATGAAAGGGAAAGTGGTCGTGGGGGTTGTGCACGCACCTGTAACCGGTTGGACCTTCAGTGCCGCTGAAGGCCACGGAGCCTGGCTTAACGGCGCGCCTATACATGTATCGGATTCGAAGCAGATGCGGCGCAGCATTATCGCCACCGGCTTCCCGTATGACCGTGTCCGGACGCGGCGAAACTTCTCTGAGCACGAAAGAGTGCTGCTCGCCGCACAGGACGTGCGGCGCATGGGAAGCGCGGCAATTGACATATGCATGACGGCGATGGGCGCTTTCGACGGATATTACGAGTTCGGTCTCGGCCCGTGGGACTTCGCCGCGGGCTCGCTTGTCGCAAGGGAGGCGGGAGCGGTTGACAGCCAGCCGGACGGTTCCCCCGTGAACATCATTGGCGACAAATACCTTTGCTCCAACCCCAATATCCATCGCGAACTCGTGGCTCTCGTATCCGGCGAGTGAGTCATCGGCGTCAATATCACCAAAAACGGTAGAATATACTGCCACCAGCAAACCCCATGGAGAGCACCGAATGATAGTTGGAATAGTAGGACTTCCCGGCAGCGGGAAGACCACGGTATTCAATGCGGTAACATCGGAAAACGCCCCGACAGGCACCTACAGCGCTGCCGGGACGACCAATACAGCCACAGTTTGGGTTCCGGACGAGCGTCTTCAAGCTCTGAGGGAACATTACAACCCGAAGAAGTACACTCCCGCTTCGTTTCAGTTTCGCGACTTCTGCGTCGTGACCGGCGAAGGAGGGGAGGTCAACGAGCTGAATGCGCGCATGATCGCCGCCGTTCGAGAGGTTGATGCGCTGGTGAAGGTCGTAAGGGGCTTCGATGAAATCGACGGCTCCGAGCCTCAGGCGCTGGAGGACATAGACACCATAGACGCCGAGTTCCTTTTCGCCGATCTGGAGATAATCGAGAAGCGGCTCGAAAAGCTCGAAAAGAGTACCCAGCGCCCCCACCAGAAGCTCAACGAGGAACTCCGCGAAAAGGCTCTTCTGGAGCGGTGCCGGGAACAGTTGCTGGCAGAAGAGCCGCTCAGCGGGCTGGAGATTACTCCCGACGAAGAGAAGGTGATCAGGGGGTTCCAGTTCATTACTCAGAAGCCGTCCCTTGTCCTGCTGAACCTCGATGACGACACCGAACTCGATGATGCACAGAAGAAGTTCGGTGAACTGTTCGAAAAGTATCCGAACACGATCGCTCTCCGAGGTTCTATCGAGATGGAGATAGCTCAACTTCCGCCCGAAGAACGCGAGGAGTTCATGCAGGAGATGGGCATCGAGGTGTCCGCAACCGACCGAGTGGTTCAGGCGTGCTTCGGGCTGTTGGGCCTGATTTCTTTTTTCACGATCGGTGAAGATGAGGTCAAGGCGTGGACACTCAGGAAAGGTCGTCCGGTAATTGACGCTGCCGGTGCTATCCACACCGACCTCGCAAAGGGATTCATCCGCGCGGAGGTCGTTCCTTTCGGGAAGATTTCGAGCGTCGGCCACGACTTCAAGGAAGCACGCAGGCAGGGCCTGACAACCCTTGAACACAAGGAATACGTCGTAAGTGACGGAGATATAATAGATATTCGTTTCAGCAAATGACCCGGGAGGTCGCATGAAGACCGCTGCAAGGCTCTTGCTTTTCGTCGCAGGTGCGGCGCTTTTGTCAGGTTGTGTCCAGAACACCGTGTCCATGCGCGTAGCGAGTTACCGCCTGCCAAAGCAGTACAGCGATGATGTGCGCCGCAATATTGCCAATTCCGCGAACGAGGATGAGCTTTTCGCGTTCCTCGACACCTACCGCAAAGACAGGCGGAAGCTCGAAGCAGCAGCGTTCCTCGTGGCCAACATGCCGCACGTGGATGCTGTGTCACTCACCGCTACCGAACTTCGCGAGCACGTTGACCTCGCTTTCCGTGTACGCAAAGAGATGCCGTGGGGTGGGCAACTCACCGACGAGCTTTTCCTGCACTACGTTCTTCCTCACCGGGTCAGCGGTGAGCCTCATGAGCGCTGGAGGAGTGAGTTCTATCGTCAACTCTCAGACACGGTCAAGGACTGCGAAAGTATGTCCGAAGCCGCGTTGAAAGTGAACGTATGGTGTCGGCTCAACGCGAAATACAAGGCAAGCAGCGCCCGCGACCAAGGGCCATTGACAACCATCAGGCGCGGTTACGGTCGTTGTGAGGAAGAGATGATCCTCTACGTGTGCGCGGCCCGTTCGGTTGGGCTGCCCGCGCGACAGTGTTACACTCCCCGCTGGCAACACAGCAACAGCAATCACGCATGGGTAGAGGTGTGGGCCGATGGCGGCTGGCACTTCCTCGGAGCATGCGAGCCCGCTGCGACCCTCGATTCCGCCTGGTTCGACAGGCCATCAGCGAGAGCCGCATTCGTCGTTTCAACGGTTTTCGGTGAGATTCAGAACACCGACGAGCCCGTTTATCGCCGTGGCGACGGCTACACGATGATCAACTCGACGGGCGTATATACGAAAACCGGAACGCTCGAAGTATTCGTGACCGACAAAGGCCGGCCCGTACCGGACGAACGCGTGATACTCAGCGTGTTCAACTTTGGAATGTTCAGCCCCATCGCCTCCGTGCCTGTCAACGAGGAGGGCAGGGGTTCCATAGAGCTCGGGCCGAGTACTGTTTTCGCCGCTGCGGGCAGTGGCGACCGGTTCGGCTACAAGCTCGTAAGCGTAAGAAGCGGCGAGACATCAACCGTCGAGATAGACATATCCGAAAGCGAAATGCCAAAGGGTAAGTTCCTCATGACCTTTGGCACCGGTCCCACGGCGACTGTCGCGGGTTCGCGGAAGAACAGGGTCAGTATTGATGTTGACCGCAAAAGCCTGCAAGGAGTTCTCCAGGCGCGTCTGAACGGCTACAAGCGTGCCGTGGAGGACTATCTCGGCACCGACGAGAACCCCGATGTCATGGAAACGTCGTTCGCGAAAGCCCTACTGCTCTCTGTGGGCAATGTTTATGAGATTCTCGAAGCACACAGGCAGATACCTGATAAGTACCGTCCATGGCTTGAGAAGTACGTGGCGGACATGGAGGACAAACAGCGCCTCGAGTGTGTTTCAGGCCAGATCGTTCGCGATGTTGTGACAGCCTGTGAAAGACGTGAGAGGCTGGCGAAAATGGGCTTTGCGTACTCTGATGAGGTTTTCGAGAAGTACGTACTGCACAACTACGTTTACGGCGAACACTACACCTTCTACCGCGACATGTTTCCCGTCTATGATGATGACGAGTTGCAGCACGGGGTGTGCCGCACCGTGGATGCCTCGGCCTGGGCGAACTTCATCGAGTCGTTCATCGAAATGCTCGACGTGGTGGATGGCAACATTTTCGGCAATATTATGACGCCACCCGCTATCTTCAGAAGCGGAACCGTCACCGACCGGGGCGACGGTCTCGAAAAGATAATCTTCTTCGTAGCAGCGATGAGGGCGAGCGGCGTTCCTGCAAGATATGACAGGACTTGGGATAAGGTTGAGTACTTCGACGGCCAGGACTGGAGGCTCGTGAAGCAGCTTTCTTCCGGTCAGGAGGACGAAACCGGCGGCGAGAAGCAGAAGGTAAGTGTATCTTTCGAGTACAACGGCGAAAGGCTTTCCGAGAAGCAGTGCAAGTACTTCCGTGCGTTCGCATTTTCTCGTTTCCACAAGGATGGTTACTTCTCTCACGTGCTCGTTGACGCCCAATACGACGAGGACTCGCGCTCGTTCAGCACTATGCTTGCTCCCGGTTCTTACTATGTCACTGCCGCGAAGCGCAACGCGCTTTCAGAGCCGGAGGTCAATCTGATTCCGTTCGAGGTGACCGACAAGCCCCTGACCATTCACGTGAACCTTGACCATTCACTCAAGCGTCCGATGCCCATCGTGCGCAATCCGCGTTCTCTCGAAGCGACCGAAGCCAGGACACTCGAAGGCAAAACTGTGAAGATTGGTGTCGCGAGCAAGGACACTCGAACGGTTTACGTGTTCTTCGACACTCTTTCCGAACCCTCGACCGCGATGATGCCGATTATCGCACAGGCAGCAAGCGCGAACGCGGAGGTCAGATTTGTGGGAATCTGCATTGCAGACAGCGAGAATGATGTTCGCAAGTTCGTAGAATCGAACGGCATATCCTTCCCGGTCGTCGTGGATGATGGCAGCATTACCGGTAAGTACATACCTGACATGACGCTCGAGGCGAACATACCCTCGGTGCTCGTACTCGACAGCAACGGTGCGATAATATTGTGGGTCGAGGGGCACACCTTATCTATCGGAGAACTTATCAACAAGGCAATGGAGTGACAATGGATACATCTGATAAGGTCGCCAATATACGCAAGGCGTTCGAGCGGCTTCCGGGACTCTTTGAAACCAATGGCAATGACCCCGCGGATGGCGCGTTGAGCGTCGTGCTCACCGGTTCGGAAGGGGAGTCTTTCACGCTCAGGATGAAGGAAGACGAATGTGTTTTCGAGGAAGGTGAGGCCGAGGACGCCAAGGTCAAGGTGATAGCAAAGCCCGACATTTTCTACTCGGTCGTTCGGGGAGAGATGTCGCCCATGAACGCCGTTTTTACGGGGCGCATGAACGTAAAGGGAAGCATGTCATTTCTGCAGAGCTTCCGAGAAGTACTTCACCGACATGCCTGAAGAGTACGCCGAAAAGGACGGTGACTTCTGGAGCAAGATTCGCTTCCTGATGGACGAATAACTTACTTCTTGTTGCCCTTTTTCGGGGGAATGAACAGTCGTCGGAAGGGAATGGTGCTGCCATCCCACTGTGAAAGAAGCGGCTCGTCTGTATGGGCTCTCACGCTCACGTCCAGCATACGTAACTGATGAATCTGTCCAAGTGTTTTAAGTGTCGGCGCTGTCAAGAGCTGTCGAGCCCTTGATTGTCAGCGAGCGCAGGCCCGACATCCCGGAAAGGGTTTGCGCGAGTTTCTCCGTCATCTCCATCGGGTATGCGATAGTCAGTGCCGCAATGCTCCCGGCACGGCCAAGGGGCTCGTAGCACAGGTCCACGAATCCGTCTCCGAAAAAAGCCAGTTCTCGAATGCTCTTGCTTTTGCAGAGGGCCGCTAACTCGTCCTCATGCAGGGGATGTACGCTGTTGAACAGAAGTTCCACGTGTTCCACAGATGAATTGGCGGCTATCGCATTCACGAGCATCTCCCTTTCCTCTGTGAAGGGGCAGGAATAAACTCGTATGTCCTTCAGAGAACGTTTGCCGGCGAGTTTGCGTGCCGTCTGTTTTCCGAACTCGATATTTCCTCTCGGTTGCAACCACAGTTTTTCGAGAGAACGCATGCTGCATGCAGCGTTCAAAAGCTCATCATTTACCTCGACAGGCCCCACGGAGAGCTTTTTCAAAGCCCTGAATGCCTTCACCTTGATTGGTGAAATCAAAATCGGCTGAAAAAGCGAGAGTGATTCCAGCCTTGCCCACCGTTTCATGGCCTTGATGTGGCTATCCGAGGTCAGCAGTAGCTCTACTTTGGTGGGCGAGCATTTGCCGGTCAACGCGAATAGCTGCTCAGGCTCGACCTGCGACAAGAGGGAGAGCCACTTCAGCTTCTTCATAGTGGGAAACGCCATGCCTGAGAAGTTTTCAGCGGATTGCAGGATAAGTGCTTCCAACTTCTCGCACTTTTTGACAGCATCGTACGGAACATATGCACCGTTGAGATTGAGAAGGACGAGGCGAAGGTTCGGGGCGGAGAATGCGCAGAACGCCGTTCCCTCGACAATATGGGTGTTGAGAGTCAGTTCTTCGAGAGCGGTCATTTGCGACAGGTCGGGCACGTCTATCTCTGCGAAAGATTTGCTGTAGAAGGACAGATAGCGCAGATTTCGGTGTGAGGCAATCGGGTCAAGAAGTCTGCGCGGAATCTCCACTTCTCCGGTCTTGCAGTTGTCGTGAAGGATGTGCAGAAAGCGCAGATGTTTCATTTGCGCGATTCGTTCCATGACACTGTCGTCGTAATGCCATGTAAGGGCGAGACCGGGGACTTGCGCCTCGTCCAACTCGTTGAGGATATCGAGAACCTGCTTCTTCGTGGCAAGGTGCTGCAACCTCGCACCCCAGATTACACCGGAAGGTCTTTGAAAACCGGCATCCTTGAAATATGGCGTGGACGCGAAGATGCCGGAAACCGGGAAGGTCAACGTGTCGAAATCCGTCTGAAGCGCCCAGTAGGTCAACTTTGCCGTCCAGCGTCCAGAAGTACATGGTGGAAGAAGAGTTGAAAGTGGAAGGAAAGTTCTCTTCCGTATGGGCAGGGAGCCAGCGGGAGCAGAACAGCGTGATGACCGCTATCAGAACGATAAAACTTCTATTCAAGGACGAGGGCATACGCATCCATTGCATTTTCTTTTCTGTACCGGAAACATCAAGGTAATGCACAGATTGTGCGGGATGAGAGTTGTGCGGGTGAAAGTGGCGGTGGGTGAGGGATTCGAACCCCCGGAGCCCAAAAGGGCTCAACGGTTTTCAAAACCGTCGCATTCGACCACTCTGCCAACCCACCGCGCTCGAAAAAAACCCGTTTTATATCAGACCTTCAAGGTCGTCATCCAGTTCGTCATCGGAGTGCCTGTCGTCGATTGCTGAAGCCTCGAAGACCTCCTCGCTCACGTAAAGCGGCAGTCCGAAGCGGGTTGCGAATGCAATGGCGTCGGACGGTCGGGCATCGACCTTCTTCAAGCCGTCCTCCGTCGCAAGGTGAAGGTCGGCGTAGAAGGTGCCGTTTTCCAGGCGAGTAATGTCCACCCTCGTAAGTTTCGCGCCGAGTGCATGCAGCATGTCCGAAACGAGGTCGTGCGTCATCGGGCGTTCAGTAGGAATCTTGTACAGGCCCATCTGTATGGCATTGGCCTCGAAGATGCCTATGACAATCGGTATCAGCTTGCCGGTATCCTCATCGCGAAGGAATATGGTCTGCTCCGGCGTGCGTTCGTTTAGTATGATTCTTGCCAGCTTAGCTTTTCTCACGCTGTAATTATAGGACAGTGGAGCTCTGGTCAAAGAAAAAGGCCGGAGCGAACTCCGGCCTCTTATGGTTTGAGTGCGGGATAAGGTTATCGAAGCAGTTTGCGAATAAGCGTCCTTAAAGCACGGTGTTTCCCCAAAACGGCGGCGGGGGAGGGGGAAACGGCGTAATAAAGCGATGTAAGGGATTCACCGCTTACCGAGGCGGCAAGGGCGGAATCGCGAACCGAACACAGCGCTTTAACGGAAGCCTCGCCCATCGAGCCGAAAGCTGCGGTTGCAACGAAGCAGCCTCCGCCGTGGTCGGGGGGTTCTTGTGCTTCTTCCGCCAGTTGCGGCTGCGGAGCCACAACGAACGAGTTCTGTGAAAAGTTGAAGTTTTCGGTAAACAGGACTTTCAGGTCGCGGCCCTGCCAGTAAGCCACGATTATTTCCTCGCTGGATGAGAGATCTGTATCCAGCATCCAGTGTACGTTTGGCCCGAGGCTCAGGGTGACGCGCTCCCACACACGGCCGTTGTTGCGCAGATACACAAGCTGTTCGCCGTCGTTGTATGCGAGGTGAACGTAGCCTTCCGAACTGATTACAAACGACGCGAATATGCCCTCGGTGGAGTCCTCGTTGAGGATGATGTCCGTGTGCCAACCGTCCTCGTCGGCATAAGCTATGCGGTAGTTGAACGTCTCTTCGTAGGTGTATTCTTTGTAACCGATGAACGGCCTGCCCGCGATATCAACCGCGAGCTGGAATGGCCCGGAGAGGATATCGCTTTGCAGAACGGTCTCACTTCTCCAGCGGGTATTGTCTTCGAGAACAGCATACTTGATGGATAGCTCTTGGTGCGGTCGAAGTAGATGACCTGGGGCACGTCAACCAGCGGTGTCAGGCCTATGTCGCAGAAGAACCCGATGTCGTTGTCACTCATTATCGGCAGAAGGACCCAGCCGCCGGGGGTCTTGTGAAGGTAGCGGACGTTCTGCTGCTCTACGCCGTAATATACGACGTGAGCCCTGTCTTGACTGTCGAGAACCATTGACATGGAGCGTCCGTATTCGCCGCTCTCTACCACCTCGATGGTGAAGGAACCTTCGCCGGGCTTACCGGCCATCTGTTCGAAGCTTCCGTACAAGACCATCTGGTTGATTCCGTCATAATACACGATATGCGGGTTGCCTTGCGAGTCGAGCTTCATGTCCATGAAGGTCCCAACGTTTTCGCCCTCGGCGACGACGTACTCGGTCCACTCTCCCTGGTACAGAATGTGGCAGCGGAGTTCGCGGGTCTCGTGTGAATAGAAGGCGACCGCATATACTCCGTTCACGGAGGAGACGTCAGCTTTCACGTTGCGGCCCTCGAATCCTTGGGCGATGTACTGGCTTTCGCCCCACTTTGTCAGAGGAGAATCCTCGATCTCTTGCCAGAGCCATTCTGCCGAAGAGGGCTGGTTGATAATTGTGGAGAAAATGGGAAGTGCACCGTTGATTATGGAGCCTGTTCCCTCGTATCCCACGCAGACATAGCCGTTCGAGTTAGGCATGACGGAGGCGTAGAACATGCCGCCGGCATCGACCCAGTAGTCGCCGACAGAAGGTTGTGGGTCGCCGAACGAAACTGAGTTCCTGATGCGTACCTTGTACTGTGTGGCCCATTCGGAACGCTGTGTCGTGGGGCCGAGAATCGTTACCGCTTGAATGTTCGAATTGCCGAGGGACGGTTCGAGTTGAACGGCGCCCTCGCCTTCACCACTCCAGCCCGAAAGGTAGCGGGTATCGAGCGCGGATGGCGGCGGTGTCGCCTGCAGAATTACGGTGGAGCCGTAAGTGTACCAGCCGGACACGTCGGAGGCAAAGCCTCCGTTGACCGCGTCGATAGTGAGATAGAACTCGGCATACCAGCGGGCATGCATAGAAATGGGGGAGTTCATCGTGACGGTCTGTATTGGGGTGCCACCGTCAACGGAGCCGTTTCCGGTACCGTCCCAGCCGGGTCCGTCCACCCAGTTGAATCTCTGTTGGCTGTTGTCGGCCGGCGGGGTAGCGACGAGTGTGACCTGCGCACCTTCGTCGAACCAAGAGCCATCCGCTGGTGTAACGGTGCCGAAGTTCGCGCTTGTGGAAAGCTCGTACTGAAGCTGCCACTGCCAGGTGAGATAGGTCGGCTGATTGAGGGAGAACTCGGGAACGACAAATCCGGAACCGTCTATTGTGGCTCCGGTGGCCTCGTAGCCGGTGCAGCGGAATACTCACTCCCGGAGCTACCGGGACGAATTCGCTCACACCGGTGTTGATATGTGTGCCGGGAAGGTAGTAGTCGGCTGGGTCGCCTTCAACGGCGTTCATTGAGTTCGCGATGCCGAGTTCATAGCGGGTCTCGTAGGTCCAGGAGATAATTGTGGGCTGTGTCATGTTCCAGTCGGGAATGACATTGCCTGTGCCGTCGTCTATGGCACCGCTTGCGGCCCATCCGACGGCGTACTTGCGTTCGCCGGGGCCGGTGTCGGCGTACTCGAATACACCAACGTTGACCATCGGGTCATCTTTGAAGTACCAGCCAGGGCTGCACGAGAAATGGCGATATCGCACCCTGCATGGAGAGTTTGTACTGTATTTCCCAATCCCAGACAATTTGAGTGTAGAAGTTCAGTTGAAACGGCGGAATATCAGGCGTGGAACCACTGGCGGGTGCGGAACCGGTCGCAGTCCAGCCGCGAACGTATCTCCGCGTGTCAATGCCAGGATTTACAGGCCCGCTTATGCCCGTCTCAATCGTTGCACCGGCCGTGTACCACCCGGTGTCGTCTCCTGAGACATTGCCTTGGGAAGAGATTACATCGAGGCAATACTCGTGGCGGTAAATGGCACGGATGTTCTGAGAGGTGTCGAAACCAGACTGGATGTCAATGTCTCTCGTGGCATTGGTGTTGCCGTCATACCACTCCTGGAAAATGTACCGATCCTGACCGACGACTACGAATGCTTCCTGTTGTGCTGCAAAGGTGTGGATGCCATAGTCCACATCTATACTTGCAGGAAACGAATCGTATTGGATGCCGTCAACCGTGATGGTGCTGCCCGAATAAGTGGAGTCAACCGTTATGGTTATCTCCGCACGGGCAGAACTTGCGGTGAGACCGAAACAGAGCAGGCTGAAAAACAAGACCGCGACGAAAAGTGCGGCAATTTTCGGGGCGCGTTCGAACATATCAAAACCCTCCGGGTGTTGCCTTGACGTCAATGATACATGCGGGCTTGCCCATGTCAAGATAAACAAAGGCTGTGGCTATGGTCGTAACAGTGCTTCAGAGCCCTGCAGCTCGATGCCGAAAAACAACTTATTCGAAACGTTCGGCTTACAGAACTGTCAATTACAGCAGCGAGTGGAGCATGTAACTCCCGGTTTCTACCATAATTGTGGACAAAACTGCCACTTCGTTGCTCTCGGTCCTTGTCCGAAACGACATATCAGGTAGAATTAAGCCGTACTTGCGAGGAGACCGCATGATCAGAATCATTTGCAGGGCTAAGGACGAACCTGAACGCACCTTCGATGAGGACAAGACCGAAATCACTATCGGTCGCTCAAAGGAGAGCACCATCAAGCTCGATGACTCGAGGCTGAGTCGTCATCACTGCTCCGTCGTGCGCGAGGGCGATACGTACTTCGTCATCGACAAGGGCAGCAGCAACGGAACCTATCTCAACTACAAGAGGATTCAGAAGGAACAGCTTGAAACTGGCGACGCTATCGTTGTGGGTTCGCATGCGCTGTTCATTGAGCAGGTTCCGGATGACGCTGATAAGCACCTCGAGTTTGCCCAGTCCGAGAACAAGCCCGAAATGTCGAAGAAGCTCCTCGACGTTGACCGTAAAGAGGCCAAGGACAAGCACAAGAGGACCGACGAGCCCGACTACGTTCTCGAAATAGCGGAGGGCGAGAACAAGGGCAAGGTTTACCACCTTTCTGACCAGAAGGTGACGCTCGGTCGCAATGACCAGAACACAATCACCATCAAGGATCAACTCGTTTCCAACTTTCACGGCGAAGTGGTTCCGGAAAACAGCAAGTATTACATCTACGACCTCGGCTCGACCAACGGCACAAAGCTGAACGGCGAGAAGGTCGTCAAGGCTCCGCTTGTAGTCGGCAACGAACTTCAGATCGGGCCTACGAAACTCGTGTTCAAGAACCTCGGCAAGATGCAGCCCGGCGACATGGCCTTCGCGGGAAAGGCTACAGCACAGGCCCGTGAGAAGCGGCTTGAATCAAAAAAGAGCAGTTTGTACATGATCCTCGGCGTCGCTGCGGTGGTTGCGGTTGTGGCCACGGTCATTGCCCTTACCATTTATCCTTTCGGAGGAGAGTCCGAACCTTCCCCCAAACCCTCGGAATCCGACGTTGCTCAAAATATGATCACCGGCAACGCGGACTTCGAAGGCAGCGTCGGTGCGGATGCGTCCCCGCAGGACTGGACGTTCGCAAAGCTCCATCCCTCCTCGAATGTCTTTGTGGACAAACAGAAGAAGCACGGTGGCTCACAGAGCCTCGCTTTCAAGGATCTCGGCAGTGACGGCAAACCTGTGGCGAACAGAGTGGTGTTCGGCAATCCGCTCATAGTGGAGGGCGGCAAAGCCTATATGGCGAGCGCACGCATTCTTACAAGCAACGCTATCGGATACAACGCGCTCCAGGTTCGCCTTTTTTCTTCGCAGTTTCCCGACGCATGCGTCAACTACTACACTGTTCCCGTATCAAGAACTCATGCCGAGTTTGTCGAATCCAAGGTTTCTTTCATCGTACCGGAGTGGGCAGACACCGCTGAGGTAGCCTGTTTCACTTTTGCATCGCGAGGTAACGCGTGGTTTGACGATGTCTCACTGTCTTCATATTCCGGTTCTCCTGAGGAGCCGAGGAAGTTGGAGGCCGTGTCCGGTTTCTCGGTTGGTGCCGATGCCTGGGGCAACGTGTGGGTCACCAGGGGTGGAAGGCTCGTGGCATTGAGCAACGGTCTCGCTTTTGCGACCGATTCCACGGGAGACGAGATGGTCACAAGCGCCATGCTCGCTTCACCTGGCAAGCTCCAAGACGTGCAGGGCTCGCAGGCTACTCGTTTCACCGCTCAGGTTTTCGACCCCGTGATGGGCACGAAACATCCTTTCGAAGCGGTTTTCTCGACGCAGGAGGGAATGGTCTCCGTCAACTACAACGTCGCTGTGCCCGTGATCAAGAGAATGGAATTCGCCCTTCTGGTGGCGCCCGAGCTTCTCATCGAGCGGCGTGAAGTGCTCAGTAAACGGCGAGCTGACCGAACTAACCAGCGGAGCCAGGCTCAGTGGCATCAGCGAGGTGGTTATCGGAAGCGGTTCGCAAACTCTCTCGTTCGGCTTTTCTCAGGACTACGACTTGGCATACTCTTCGTCCGCGGCCGTTTCAAAGCTCGTGTTCGCCAGGTTCGAGCCCGCCAAGGTGGTCGAGAACTACTCGGTTGCCATGGTGTTATCCGGCTCTTCTTCCACCCTCAGGGACTACTGTCGCACAGAAGCTCAACATTGCCAAGAGAGAAATGGGCACTGGCAGCATTTTCCAGGCTAAGAGTATGTACGAGGCCCTGTTGAAAGAGTTCCCCGAAAACGAGCTTGTTAAGCGCGAGGTGCAACGCGGCCTGGAACAGTTTGACGAGGAACTCAAGGAACCCCGGTTGGACGCGCTTGAATCCGATCTCAGGAGCGCGGCAAAGACAGGTGATCCCGAGAAGTTCTCAGCCGCGTCGGACGAGTTGAACGAGCTTGTTCCGCTTATCAAGGCGCGAGCCCGGGAGTCAGAGTTGGAAGAGCGGGCTGTGGCTGTATCTGAACTGCGCGATGAGCTTCGGACACAGATGAGCAGCAGGTTGAAGGAACAGGAGGCATCCGAGCTTTTGAAACTCGCTACAGACGCAATGGAAGAGGATAAGTACGTCCTTGCGAAGGCTATCCTGGACAACGTCGTAAGAAAGTATTCCGATACACCCGCAGCCGCCAAGGCTATTCAGTCGCTGCGAGAAGTTGAGACGAAACTCGAGGAGATTCGCGCGGCCATGGAGGAATGGACCGATGTCCTGGCTAGGGCGGATGAACTCGTCCTCGCCAACAAGAAAGAACAGGCAAAGACGCTCGTTCTCGATTTCCTCGCCAAGTATCCGGGTTTCCGTCCTGCAAAGCAGTATTTGGAAACACTTAACTGAAAATGAGGTTGCAATTAGGCGGCGGTCTGTATAATTGCAACTGCGTGAGCCCGCGAGTTTTTTTGCGCGGGATGTTCGATAGATGCAACGGCGATCAGGACCCGAAAGGGATGAAAGTAAGTAGATAGTTCCTCCTCCCTCAAAGCGTACTGCCAAAGTGCGCTTCTGTCCATTCTCGCCCCGTCTGTCGTCTCACTCATCTTCTGCTTTTACAACTTGTTAAAGAAAGGGGCTTGCGATCATGGACCTTATGTCGTTGGTCGTGGGACTCGTAGTAGGCCTGGTTCTTGGAATCGTGGTAATTGCCGCGATATTCTTCAAGAAGTACAGACAGTCCGTAACGGACTCCGAGAAATCCCAGCTTGAACTCGAACAGCTAAAACGCTCACTGGAAACTGAAAAGAAGGCCATCCGGATCAGCGCCGAGAAGGAGGCCGAACAAAAACTCGCCGACCGCAGGGAAGCTGCGGAAAAGGAGGTCAGAGAGACCCGAGCCGAACTCAAAAGCACTGAGAAGAGGCTCGCCAAACGAGAGGACGCGCTCGAAAACAAGGAACAGGAAATACGCGAGCGTGAAAAGTCGCTGATTAAGAAGGAAGTCAAGCTCGACTCTCTCATTGCGGACAACCAGACGAAGGAGCGCGAGCTTTCGGAGAAAATCGCGCAGCAGGACACTGAACTCCTCAAGATATCCGGAATGTCGAAACAGGAGGCTCAGCAGAGGGTTCTGACAAGAGTTGAAGAGGAACTCGGTGCTGAAATCGGCGAACTCGTGGAGAAGGCCACCGAAAAGGCACAGGGCGAGATCGAGGACAAGACCCGGGAGATGATGATAACCGCCATCGAGCGCTACTCGGGTGAGCAGGTCTCCGAGGTCCTTGTCTCAGCAGTTGATTTGCCCAACGACGATATGAAGGGCCGCATCATTGGGCGTGAGGGCCGCAACATCAGGACTTTCGAAAAGGTCACCGGCACGGACGTGGTCGTTGACGACACGCCCGGTGTTGTAGTTGTGTCCGCGTTCGATCCTGTTCGGCGGCAAATCGCCAAGCGCGCGCTTGACAACCTCATCAGTGACGGGCGCATACACCCCGCACGCATCGAGGAGATCGTTTCCAAGACCCGAAACGACACTATGCAGGAGATATCGCGCGCCGGTCGCGAGGCTTTCAACGAACTCAACCTTCCCAAGCCGCATCCCAAGATCGCCATGCTTGTAGGCCGCCTGAAGTTCCGCTACAGTTATGGTCAGAACGTGCTGCAGCACAGCAAAGAGGTGGCCAACCTGATGGGCATGGTCGCAGCCGAACTCGGTCTCGACCAGTCACTTGCCCGCCGTTGCGGACTTTTGCACGATATCGGCAAAGCGGTTGACCACGAAAGCGAAGGCACTCACTCGGAACTCGGAATGGAACTCGCCAAGCGCTGCAACGAGCGCCCTGAGGTGCTCAACGCGATCGGTTCGCATCACGAGAAGATTGCGGCGGACAACGTTTATTCGATTCTCGTAAAGGTAATGGACTCAGTTTCCGCGGCCCGTCCGGGCGCGCGCAGCGAGACGCTTGAGAAGTACCTCAAACGCCTTGAGAAGCTCGAGTCCATCGCCACAGATGCCCCCGGAGTGGAGCAGGCCTTTGCAATACAAGCCGGAAGAGAGATTCGAGTCCTCATCAACGCGAACGCCATCTCCGACAAAGAGGTCTATAAGATCTGTCGTGACATTTCGAAGCGAGTCGAGAAGGAGTTGACCTATCCCGGAGAGATAAAGGTCACCTGTATCCGTGAGACTCGTGTCGTGGAGGTCGCAAGGTAGAAAGGCATCTTTGTGAAAGCGCTTTTCATAGGTGACATTGTAGGCAAACCGGGCAGGAAAGTCGTAAAGAAATTCCTGCCCGACTTCATTGCATCGGGCGTTCATATCATCGTCGCGAACGGCGAGAACGCAGCCGGGGGCTCGGGACTCACACCAAGGATCGTCACCGAACTCTTCAATGCCGGAATCGACGTGCTCACCTCTGGCGACCACGTCTTTCGCAACCGCGATGTGCTGGAAATAGTTGATACGGAAGAACGACTCCTTCGCCCCATGAACCTCTCTGACAGGGCAAAGGGCTTCGGTTTCGGTGTGTTCGACAAAGACGGCGTCCCCTTCGCGGTCGCGAACTTTATCGGCAGAGTCTTTCTTGGCGGAGCCAACTGCCCGTTCGCCTCAGCCGATCAGTTCCTCGTGGAGGTTGACGCAAAGGCCATCGTGCGTTTCGTTGACATGCACGCCGAGGCAACAAGCGAGAAGGTTGCGATGGGCCGTTATCTCGACGGCAGGGCCACGGCTGTTTTCGGTACTCACACTCACGTTCAGACAGCGGACGAACAGGTGCTCGAAAAGGGTACAGCTTACATCACCGACCTCGGAATGACCGGCCCGTTCGACTCCGTGCTCGGGCGCGAGGTCAAGCCGGTGCTTGAGTCGTTTCTGACCGGTATGCCGCATCGCTTCGACGTATCAAAGAACGACCCACGTCTTTCCGGTGCCCCGATAGAGTTCGACGAGAGCACGGGCAGGGCGAATGCCATCCGCAGAATACATCTTCGCGAGAACGACGAGCTTCCGCAAATGGAGATGTAGTGCAAGACCAGCCTCTGTTTGACCCACTGCAGAGTAATGACGATGTGCTGACCGTAACTCAGCTTAACAGGCGTGTGAAGTTCGTGCTTGAGGACGAGTATCCCCGCGTGCGTGTAGAGGGAGGAACTCGCGTCCTTCAAGTCCCATCAGTCTGGGCACATGTATTTCGAACTCAAGGACGAACGTTCGAGAATTTCCGTCGTAATGTTCCGCTCGAGCGCATCGCGCCTCAGATTGCAGCCCCGGCATGACGGTTCTCAAGGTGGTAATTGATGGCAAGGTGAGCGTTTACGAGCCCCAGGCAAATACCAGGTAATCGCAGAGCGCATGACGCCGGTCGGCATAGGCGGCTCGAGCTCGAAGTTTCGCCAGCTCAAGGAGAAGCTCGAAAAGGAAGGCCTGTTCGACCCGCGACATAAGAAGCCTCTGCCGTTCTTCCCTCTCAGGATAGGGCTTGCAACCTCTCCAACTGGTGCCGCAATACGGGATGTTCTGCGAGTGCTGCGCAACCGCAATCCGCTTGTCGAGGTGCTCGTGCGCCCCACAGTCGTGCAGGGGAACAAGGCACCGGCCGACATGTCCGCTGCACTGAAGGAACTCGACTCGGTCGAGGACGTTGACGTGATCGTCTTCGGCAGGGGAGGAGGCTCGTACGAAGACCTGTTCGTGTTCAATGACGAAGGTCTCGCAAGGGTGATATTCGAACTCGAAAAGCCAGTTGTCAGCGCGGTCGGCCATGAGATAGACATCACAATAGGGGATCTCGTCGCTGACAGGAGGGCCGCAACTCCAACTGATGCCGCGCAGATCGCAGTGCCGCTGCTCGAAGACATTCAGGCCGTACTGTCTGACAGGGCTTTAAGATTTCACAGAAGCGCGCGCAGAAGAGTGACCGACACTCAAAATCGTCTCAACATGCTTAAGCGGGCGTTGGCTCTCGCGGGGCCTGTAAACACGCTTCGCACTCTGCAACAGCGCACAGATCTCGCACTCACGAGGCTTGGCGGAGCAGGGCGCCTACTGCTTATTTCGCGCAGGGATAGGCTCGACTCGCTGCGCGAGCGTCTGAACGCCCTTTCGCCGTCCAAAGTGCTTGAACGTGGTTTTTCTGTCGTAAAATTCAGGGGAAAAGTGCTTCGCAGTGCGAACTCCGTACGCGAGGGAGACGAACTCGACATAACTCTCGCAAGCGGTTCGTTGAAAGCCGAGACCAAACGCACAATGGAGGAAGAAAGTGACTGAACAGCAGCAAGAGAACCTGGACAGCCACTCATTCGAGGAGAGGATAGAACGAATTGAAGAAGTTCTGCTCAAGCTCGAAGAGGGCGAACTTCCCCTCGAGAAGAGCGTGGAGCTGTATGAAGAGGGCGTCAGGCTGCTTTCTTCCTGCTATGAGACGCTCGATAAAATGGAGGGCAAGATTATGAAGCTGGTCAGGACCGACGACGGCGACCCGACCCGCGAGCCTTTCGAAGAAGGAGGAAGAGCAGGCGGCTGAGATTCCGGCGAGCCTCGCGGCGAGACGCCCGCTTCATCGAAGCGGAATCGACATGAGCTTCGCCCTGGCCGAAAGGGCCGGACGCGCGAACCGCAGGCTACATGAGAGCACACTCTGCGTGATGGCGGCGGAAAGCGTTTTCGTCCGTATCTCGTGCTGCAAAGTTGCGAGCTATGCGCTGGAGAGCGCGAGAGGGCTGTTCACGCCGCCTGTGCTGTTGAATGTCTGGAGCACACCGGATCTCGCTGATTCACGACGACCTTCCTGCTATGGATGACGATGAGTTGCGCAGGGGTAAACCGACATGCCACTTTCAGTTCGATGAAGCTACTGCTATACTGGCCGGTGATGCGCTGCTCACATACGCGTTCGAGCTTTTGACGCATTCAAAAATACCGGACAGCGCGAAGGTCAACTGTGTTCGGTCACTCGCCGTTCGTTCCGGGTACTCCGGAATGGTAGGCGGGCAGATGGCCGACACGGTAGGCGAAACTCACGAGCCGAACCGTGAACTTATGGACTACATACATGCTCACAAGACCGGTGACCTGATTACCTGTGCCTGTGAGCTTGGTGCCTACTGCGCCGAGGCATCGGCAGATGAACTCGAGCGTCTGAGGCTTTTCGGCAGACACTGCGGTCTCGCGTTTCAGGTCTCCGATGACATCTGCGACCATACTTCTACCTCAGAGGAGATGGGCAAGCAGGTGGGCAAGGACGATGATGCCGGCAAGCAGAACGCGGTGCGTGTTCACGGCATGAGACAGGCGCGCGAGATAGTTTCGGACTCTGTCGAGAAGGCCTGTGAGGCACTCGAGATCTTCGGCTCGGACGCGCAGGACCTTGTACAGCTTGTACGCTGGCTGAAGGAAAGGCGCTCATAGCCGCATGCCGACAACGTGCGATGCGGCGGAGGAAAGATAAGGAAAGTGAACAAACTACTCGACACTATTAATTCTCCCGAGGACTTGAAGAAGCTCGATGAAGAGCTTCTTGTAAAACTGTGTTCTGAACTACGGGAGGTCATAACCGAGGTCACCATCCGCAACGGCGGCCACCTCGCTTCAAATCTCGGCACTATTGAGACTACCGTCGCCCTGCACAGGGTCTTCGACCTCTCCGGTGAACATGACAGGCTCGTGATGGACGTTGGTCATCAGTGCTATGCTCACAAGCTGTTGACAGGCAGGCGAGACCGATTCGACACCCTTCGCTCGAAGGACGGAATAACCGGCTATCCGAATCCGAAGGAGAGCGAGTACGACACGTTTGTCAGCGGTCATGCGAGCACCGCGATTTCAGCCGCGGCAGGCTATGCCGAAGCGTTTGCGATTCATGGCAAAAACCGCAAGGCGATTGCGCTTGTGGGCGATGGCTCCCTGACCGGCGGCGAGGCTTACGAAGGGCTTTGCTACGTGGGCGAGCACCAGAAGAACGTGCTTGCTGATACTCAACGACAACCGCATGGCCATCTCTCCTGCGACAGGTGGTTTTACGCGGTACCTGAACCACCTCAGAACTTCACCGCGCTACCTCGAGATGAAGAAGGACATCGTCGCGGCACTCAACAACATTCCCATCTTTTCCTCGCAGTTGTACAAAATCGCCGAAAACATTCATGACCATGTCTCGCGATTGCTCATCGAGAACGGTCTCTTCACGACTCTCGGATACAAGTACTTCGGGCCATATGACGGACATGACGTGGAAGCCCTCGTCGCAGCGATGGAGAAGGTCAAGAACCTCAACCGGCCGGTTCTGCTGCACGTTCTCACCGACAAGGGGAAGGGCAACAAGAATGCAGAGGGTGACCCGGAAAAGTACCACGGTGTGAGCCGGTAACCCAAGGAAAACCCTCAACGTTACATTTCCAGAGCCAAGTTTCTCCTGACACCAAGGGGGTATCAGAAACTCTCGTGGAGCTATCAGCGCGTGATGATAAGGTTGTCACTGATCGATGCCGGCAATGCCTTCCGGCACCGGTGCGATCAAGGTGATGAATGAGTTCCCCGAACGTGGTTTTGATGTGGGCATAGCCGAACCGCATGCCGTAACGATGGGCGCAGCGATGGGCAAGGCCGGTCTGAAGCCGGTCACGCTGATTTATTCCTCCTTCAGCCACCGCACGGTTGACCAGGTTTTCCACGACGTTCTTCTGCAGGAAGATGTTCCCACCTGCCGTGTTTTGACAGGGCGGGGCTTGTCGCTGAGGATGGTCGATGCATCATGGAGGCTTTATGACATATCAGTTTTCCGTGGTTTTCCGGGAATAATTATAGCGTCTCCCGTGGATTTGCGCGAGGTCGCGTTGCTGCTGCGCTGGGCTGTTGACAGCGGTAAAGTGGTGGCACTGCGGTATCCTCGCGGCTCGATACCCGCTCTGCCGGAAGTAAAGAAGATGCCGCCGGTTGAAGAAGGTAAGGGCTACATGGTCGAGCAGGGCGAGGACGTATGTATCATCGGCTATGGTTCGATGGTTCGCAACGCGCTCGATGCAGCGAAAAAGCTCAGGGCGGACGGAATATCGGCAGGAGTGGCCAACGCCCGTTTCGCCAAGCCGATTGACAGGGACCTCGTGTCGGAAGCCTCGAAATCGAAGCTTGTTGTTACGGTTGAAGAGCACACGGTAGAAGGCGGTTTCGGAGCTATCGTGGCGGAAGAGCTTCGGGGCAGGGCTGATATGCTCAAGATCGGAGTACCGGACCGCTTTGTCGAGCACGGAACGAGAGAGCAATTGCACAAAATCGTGGGACTCGATCCCGACTCCATCGCGAATAGCATTCGGAAAGAGCTTGGCAAATGAAGATCAGTATTTTCGCTAACCCTTCCAAATCTCTGGCTCTCAAAATGGTGGACGAGCTTCTCCCCTGGTTGAAGGAAAGGGTGGAGGTGTTGAACGTTCACCTGAGCAACGAGGAACCTTTTGACCCCGGTGATGCGGATACCTGCATTGTATTCGGCGGAGACGGTACAATGCTTACATGTGCCCGCCGTCTCACGCGCTACGACGTTCCTATCGTTGGGGTAAACGTCGGTCGCCTCGGTTTTCTTGCCGGTGTTAATCCGTCGTCGTTCAAGCGCGAGTTTGAAAGGATTCTCGACGGAAAGTACCGCATTATCGAGCGAATGATGCTCGAGGTGGATGGCCTCGAGCAGCAGCAGTTGCAGGGTGATTCGTCCGACATGGTCGTACTCAACGAATTGGTCCTCGAGCGCGGAGGTTCCCCCCGAACACTCTCAATTGACGTGTTCCACGGCGAAGAGTATTTCAATACCTTCTCAGCCGACGGAGTAATAGTATCGACGCCGACCGGCTCGACTGCGTACTCTCTCAGTGCTGGAGGCCCCCTCGTCGCAGCCACGCTGGAAGTTATGATAATCAGTCCGATATGTCCGCATTGTCTTTACGAAAGACCGTTCATTATCGCGGCGGACATGCCGGTGCGTCTCCAGTTGCAGGAGTTTTACGAGGACGCACTGGTCGTTCTGGACGGGCAGCGCGTTTTCCGCTCAAGCGATAAGGTCAATATCGAGATTCGAAAGGCAAAGAATAATCTGAAGATGCTCACCCCGACTGATGTCGGCCAGTATGAGGTCATCAGGTCAAAACTGAACTGGGGTTGTCCGTTTATTCCTGTTGAAAACAGTGTGCGCCCGACCCCGCCGAAGATGGACAAGAGAAAGTAAGGAGTTCCACTTGACCGACAAAGACGTTCGCGTACGTTTTGCTCCCTCCCCGACCGGCTACATGCACATCGGAAACCTCAGAACCGCACTCTACAACTGGCTGCACGCGCGCCACACCGGCGGCACGTTCATCCTCCGAATTGAGGACACCGACCGCACCCGGCACAACGAGGATGCCATCGAGGTCATCACCAAGGGGCTGAAAAGACTTGGTCTCGACTACGACGAAGGCCCCACCTACCAGTCGCAAAGGCTCGACATCTACAGCCGATATGCTGACATGCTCATCGAAAAGGGCGTCGCGTACAAATCCGACCACGGAGATGCTGACAAGGGCGAGGCGGTTGTGCTTCAGCGGCCGATGGAGGAAATATCTTGGGTTGACCTTCTGAGAGGCCGCATTACTTTTGCGCCTGAGGACCTTAAGGAGCTTGTCATAATCAAGAGCGACGGCTACCCGACATATAACTTCGCCTGCGCCGTTGATGACCACGAGATGAACATAACTCAGGTACTGCGCGGCGATGACCACATCTCCAATTCTCCCAAGCAGTTGATGGTTTACGATGCTCTCGGCTGGAGCCCCCCGAGTTCGGTCATTTTCCGATGATACTCGGTCCCGACGGCACACGGCTTTCCAAGCGACACGGGGCCGTAAAGGTCACAGATTTCCTCGACGCCGGTTACTTTCCCCACACTGTTATCAACTACATCGCCCTTCTCGGCTGGTCTCCGGGCGACGACCGCGAGATAATGACCATGGACGAGATGGTAAAGCTGTTCACCCTCAAGCGCGTGCGCTCTACCGCCGCGATGTTCGACTACGAGAAGTTCTCGTGGATGAACGGCGAGTATGTTCGCAGAACTCCAATAAAGGAACTTCACGAGCCCTGTCTTAAAGCCGTTCAGGAAAAGGGCTTAGGCGACGGCATCCGGTCTGACGAATGGTTTGATAAGGTCATCGAGCTTTACCAAGAACGTTTCCGTACGTTTCCGGAATTCGCAGATAAGACCTATTACTTTTTCGTTGATGACGAGCGCGTTCTCTTTTTGCCCAAGGCTGTTAAGAAGGTGCTCAAAAAGGACGGAGCCGACGAGGCACTGAAGCTTTCCGCTGACGCACTGGAACAGCTCGATACGTTTGACGAAGAAAACATTGAGAAGGCTTTGCGCGGTGTGGCGGAGCGAATGGAGAAGGGTTTCGGTAAGGTCGCGCAGCCCGTGCGTGTCGCCGTTACGGGAACGAATCAGTCCGCAGAGCTTTTCGCCACGCTTATCGTGCTCGGGCAAGAACGAGCCGTTAACCGCATACGCAGGGCGCTCGAGCTTCGCGAAAGGGATGCTTTCCCGATGGTCGAGGAGCAGAGCGATGGTTGACCTCGTCGTAGTTGGCAGCGTTGCCTTCGACAGCATAGAGACTCCTTACGGTTCACGAGAGCGTGTACTTGGAGGCTCGGCTTGCTACTTCTCGTATGTCGCCTCTTTCTTCTGTAAGGTCGGAATGGTGGGCATAGTAGGCAAGGACTTCCCGGATGCGTTTCTGCAGCCATTGCGGGAGCGGGGAGTGGACACTTCCGGCCTGAAGCGCGATACGGAGCGGAACTCGTTCTTCTGGAAGGGCAGCTACAAAGGTGACATGAACGTTGCCCGGACGGTTGACGTGGAACTGAACGTCCTCGCCGACTTCATGCCTCAACTGCCCGGAAACTACCGCAAGGCTCCGTACGGTGTTTCTCGCGAACTCTCATCCCGCCACACAGCTTGCCGTTCTCGAACAGTTCGACAGCATGCCGCTGGTTTGCAGCGATTCCATGAACATGTGGATAGAAAACGAGAGGGATAAACTCGACCAGGTCGTGTCGAAAGTTGACGGTTTCTTCTGCAACGACGCTGAGGCCAGGATGCTTGCGGATACGCCTAACCTTATCCAGGCGGGACGCACCATCATGGACAAGGTGAAGGGCTTCGTCAGCGTTAAGAAGGGCGAGCACGGCTCGATATTGTTTCACAGGGAAGGGCTCGTAGGGCTTCCTGCTTTTCCCGCCGACAAAGTTCTGGATCCAACCGGTGCTGGCGACTCGTTCGCCGGCGGCTTTATGGGCAGCCTCGCGAGACTCGGCAGGAGCGATATATCTGCGATGAAGGAATCCGTCGTTTACGGCACTGCGATGGCGTCTTTTTCGGTTGAAGGATTCGGGCTCGAAAAGCTCCTCACCCTTGAGGACCACGCGATATCCGAACGACGCAGACAATTACTCGATTTTCTTCCTGCGGCAGGACCATGAACGGTGGAGAAGCTCACTTAAGACTCTTTGTCGCTGCCCCGCTCGTTCCGGGGTTCGACTCGAAGTTCTCAGAGGTCCAGGCCGCGCTGTCCGTTGCGCGAACCCGCGTAAAATGGGTTGAACCTTCCCACATGCACATTACAGTCAAGTTCATAGGCGACTATCCGGCGAGTCGGCTCGACGAGGTAGTCCACGTCATGCAACGAGCGGTTAAGGGGCTGAAGGCAACAAGACTGACGTTGAAAGGCGTGTCGTTCTTTCCGCGGCGAAGCAGACCGAGGGTTATCAAGGTGCCCGTAGAGGACGAGACAGATTTTCTGCGCCAGGCGCACGAAAGGCTCGAGAAAGAATTGCAGCCGTTGGGGATACGAAACGACAACAGGCAGTTTTCCCCCCATATCACGCTTGGGCGACTGAAGAACACCGCGGATCTGAAGAGGCTCGTGGCTTTGGCGGATGAATTTGCGGACGAGAAGTTCTGCTACGAACCACCGGCTTACTTCCTGCGTCACCGAGCAAGCTGTCTCGAACAGGTCCGACATATACCGTCATCGAAGAAGCCTTCGTGGAGTAGGGATATGGACCTTTTTAGGGATCTTGACAGAACAGAAACCAGACATTCGTTTCCACAGAGATTGACATCCAGAGCTCTCTTCCACGCGGTTTAACCCAATTCTTCGAATGGCAAGACTCAGCAATCCTTGGGTATCTCCAGCCGGCCAGCATGCGGAACGGACTGAGGGATAATCTGAGGATCAACTTGCCTGTTTGTCAGGGAATGGGCCATTAGTGAAAGTGCTTTGTGAGGCTCTTGCCAGAGATGAGAGTCAAGAGAGAAAGGTAACTCTCGGGAAAAACGGTCGCAAGAAAGTCGCGAAGAAAGAAGCAGAGAGAAAAACGAAGTCTTTCATACAGAACGTTCACCATTTTCGTGACGATTGTATTGAGACAGACGAGCCTCCCGTTGAGCATGTTATAGTTTTCGATGAAGCCCAACGAGCATGGACGAAGGAAAAAACAGAGAGCTTCATGTCGCGGAAGAAAGGTTACGGGAATTTCGGTTTTCCTGAACCCGGTTTCATGCTGAGTGTAATGGGCTCGCCATAAGGACTGGGCAGTTATTGTCTGTCTGATTGGTGGTGGTCAAGAAATATATCAAGGTGAAGGGGGAATGGAAGAGTGGATACGTGCCTTGATTAATCTGTTTCCCGACTGGAAAATCTATGCATCTCCGGAGGTTGATGAGAAGAACTATGTCCCCAAAACCATATTCGAATCTCTTGGAAATCGAGTTGTGCGGAACAAAAAGCTTCATTTGAAGACATCTGTTCGGTCTTTCCGTTCGGAGAGGCTTTCTGATGCCGTGGAATTTCTGCTCGCAGGTGATATCGCGAGAGGCAAAGAGCTTTTTGATAATCTTAGCGAGAAGTATCCTATTGCTCTTAGCAGGTCTTTGCCGAAAGCAAAGAAATGGGTAAAAGACCACGCAAGGGGGTCAGAGAGATATGGGATTCTTGCATCTTCTGGTGCGAAGCGTTTGCGGCCAGAAGGAATCACTGTTGACAAGAAAGCAGATGTATGTCACTGGTTCCTTTCAGAACGCAATGATGTCCGTTCCTCATTCTACATGGAGGATGTAGCAACAGAATTTGATGTCCAAGGGCTTGAACTTGATTGGGCTGTTGTGGCTTGGGATATTAACCTACGAAGAAATGCTGACCTGCAGATCTGGGACTACAAAAGGTTCAGAGGCACTAAGTGGGAACAAATCAAGAAAGAAGAAGACCGCAGGTTTCTAATGAACTCATACAGAGTATTACTGACACGTGCCAGACAAGGCTTTGTGATTTTTGTGCCTTTCGGCTCCGACACTGATATCACAAGGTTGCCCCAAGAATACGATTCTGTGTATAGTTACTTGGTCCGCTTTGGCTTTGAAGAGTTGTAGTAATTCATGCCCCACACACAAAAAAGCCCCCGTCAACGACGGGGGCTTTTCCTATGACTGGTTGCGGGGAGAGGATTTGAACCTCCGACCTCCGGGTTATGAGCCCGACGAGCTACCAGACTGCTCCACCCCGCGGAATTGTTTGTGATGCGTTAGAGTATATTGCCTTTTCGACGCTGTCAAAGGCTTTGCAGCACTTCGGAATTCACCGGATTCGGCGGCGTGTCGCCCTTCAGAAATGAAATAATGTTCGCAGCCGCCACCTCGCCCCATTTTGAACGCGCAGTTTCTGTAGCTGAACCAGTATGCGGCGCGAGTGCAACGTTGTCCAATTTCAGAATGTCGGCGTTTATATCGGGCTCGTCCTCAAAAACGTCCAGGCCCGCAGCGCGGATGGGCCCATCTATAAGGCATTCCGCAAGGGCCTGCTCGTCCACGAGGAAGCCTCTACCGGTGTTGACGAATACGCAGTCTTCCTTGGCGCTGAAAAGCAGGTCGCGGTCGATGATGCCCGTCGTTTCAGGAGTACCGGGAAGGTGAACGGAGATGAAGTCGCTTTCGGCAAACAGCTCCTTTAGCTCTGTGCGGTTTGCGCCGAGTTCCTTTTCGAGTATGGGCTTGCGCGAACGATTGTAGTACAAAATCTTCATTCCGAAGCCCTTTGCGCGCCTACCCATCGCAGCGCCTATCCTGCCTGCGCCTACAATTCCTATGGTCGCCCCGTGCAATTCCTTCCCCGACAGAAGTTCGGGCAACCATCCGTGAAAATTCCCTTCGCGGCAGAACCTGTCGCCTTCCGGAATGCGCCTCGCCGCGGCGAGCAGCAGTGCGAATGCGAGATCCGCTGTGGCCTCTGTAAGTGCTCCGGGAGTGTTGGTGACGAGAATGTTTCGTGCAGTGGCGGAATCTACGTCTATGTTGTTGTAGCCGACCGCGTAATTGGCGATCATTATCAGCGAAGGTTTGGAGTCCATCACCTCTGAAGTAATCTGGTTGGAAAGGGTGCAAAGCAGGACATGGGGGTCGCGGGCTTCTTTAATAATTTGGACGGTGGAAAGTATCTCGTCGCTGGTATGCACTTCGAGTTTGTGGCCTTCATCGGAAAGCATATCGAAGCACCTGCCGGGAATTCTCTGTGTCGCATAAATGTCAGCCATGTCAGTCCTTAATCAGTGCCATTGCTTCGGCACGGGTTGCGGGTAGTGTGCGGAAGAGGCCGCGGAGTGCGGATGTAGTGGCGATTGCGCCCGCCTTCTTGATGCCTCTCATGGTCATGCAGAGGTGTTCGGCTTCGAGTATGACCATCACGCCGCGAGGTTGGAGAGAGTCCATAAGGCACTTAGCGATCTGGGAGGTCATTCGCTCCTGAATTTGTGGCCTCCTGGCATAAGACTCGACCACGCGCGCTATTTTCGAAAGACCGCAGACGCTTCCGGAGGGCATGTACGCGACATGCGCCTTGCCGTGGAATGGCAGAAGATGATGCTCACAGACGCTATAGAAGGGGATATCCCGAACGATGACAATCTCGTCGTGATCCTCGTCGGGGATGACGTTTACGATCTCTGCCGGGTCTTCGTTCATGCCGGAGAAGATTTCCGCGAGCATATCGGCCACCCGCTGCGGCGTGCGTTTCAGGCCCGGTCTTTTCGGGTCCTCACCCACGGCCTCGAGAAGCATCCTTACGGCTTCCTTGATTCGTTCTTCGTCCATTCGTTCTCCCGTTGTCATAGTACGAGTTTGGAAAGCTGCGCCTCGACCAGCTTGACCGTGCTCTGTTTCGCCCTTGTGAGGGGGGGACGCGGTGTTCCGTCAGCGTGCCCCATGCTCTCCAGCGCGGCCTTGAGTGGGATGGGGTTGGCCTCTGTGAAAAGGGCTCTTACAAGCGGCAGCAGGCTGAAGTGCGTGTTGCGGGCGGCCTGCAGGTCGCCGGCCATGAACTGGTCCACAAGCTGCTTCACCAGTTCGGGCACGATATTGGATGCTACGGAGACTACACCACGGGCGCCGAGAGCGAGATAGGCCAGAGTGAAACTGTCATCACCGCTGAGAACGGTAATATCGCTGTTCGCGATAATCTTCTGAGTGGCCTCGATGGACTTCGACGCCTCTTTCAGGGCAGCAATTCGCTGATGCGATGCAATGTCTATGATCGTGTCCGCTTCGAGCCTCGCGCATGTGCGTCCGGGAATGTTGTAAACGAGGATCAGGTATCTCGAGCGCGTCAGCGATGTCGGTGTAGTGCTTGGCGAGCCCTGCCTGTGTGGGCTTTGTCTGCGAAGGGGTAATAACCATAACCGCGTCGGCACCCACCTCCTGTGCGAAAAGTGACATGTCAATGGCGTGTGACGTGGAATTTCGTCCCGTACCCGCGATGACCTGAACCTTTTTTCGGCACTGTTCGACGGTCTTGTAGATGAGTTCTCGTGTCTCCTCGTCGGAAAGCAACGCGCCTTCTCCAGTGCAACCGCAGGTAACGATGCCCGTTACCTCTGCCGAGTACCTGTTCTTGAGCAGACCTGCGTAGGTCTGCTGGTCAATTGAGCCGTCCTCTTTGAAAGGTGTGACAGTAGCTGTATATGTTCCTCTGAAGTCCATTTATCTCCCTCTCGACTACGAAGCTTTAAAGCATTAACAGTAGCGCAGAATTATGTCCTTCATGTCAGCCACAGCGGCCTCGATGCCCGTTAGTACCGCCCTGCTGATTATTGAGTGACCGATATTCACCTCTTCAAGGCCCGGCATTTCCAGAATGGGCCGGACATTCTCGTAAGTCAGTCCGTGACCCGCATGAACCGAAAGACCCGCCTTCATGGCGTGCAGGGCGCAATCGAACAGGCGGTCGAGTTGTTCGCTTTTCTCAGCCGATTCGGCATTCGCGTAGGCCCCGGTATGAAACTCTACGGCGTGCGCGCCTATCTCGACACTCTTTTCCACTTGGCTCTCCGAAGGGTCTATGAACATTGCACAATGTATTCCTCGTTCTCGGAACTCGCTCACGACATTCTTAAGACGTGACGCGTGTTCGCAGACATCCAGACCGCCTTCGGTGGTAATCTCTTCGCGTTTTTCGGGGACGAACGTCGCCTGGTGCGGTGTCAGTTCCCGTGCAAGTTCCAGCACGCCTTCCCAAAGCGCAAGCTCGAGGTTCAGCGGCGTGCGTATCGTCCGGGCGAGAAGGCGAACGTCGCGCTTCTGGATGTGTCGGGCGTCCTCGCGCAGGTGAACTGTTATGCCGTCGGCTCCACCGAGTTCAGCGAGAACCGCGGCGCGAACGGGATCTGGTTCGTCGGTCATGCGGGCCTGACGAATGGTAGCCACGTGGTCTATATTTACTCCAAGGCGGATCATATCAGTCTCCGTTCGGAACCTGAGAATCGAGCTTCTTCACGAGCCTCACATCAATGCGTGGCGGGTCGCCGACGAGTGAAAAACCGTGCGGCAGTATCACCCTTGTCGCAATCTCGGTGTGGTCGCCACGACTATTGAGGAAGGAAACGTCCAGCAGGACAATAATGTCTTCGCTCGACAGCTTTTCGAGCTGTGGAAGGCCGCCGGAAATGGTGATAGATACCTTCCGCTTGCTGATGCTCTTGACGAGAAACGGGAAGCCTTCTTCCTCCATGATACGAACAGGCACGACGAACTGCTTGGTTCCCTTGACCGGGGTGATTGCAATTTTCACCTTGACCGGCTTGTTCTCGATTTTGATATACTCGCTGTTGACGGGCGGACTAAGCATAACAACGGTCTCGAACGGGCTTATGCGCCCGGCAACGGATATCTCAGTTGTCATTACCTTCTGCGTATCCTCCAGGTCAGAGGCGGGACCTGCAATGGAAACGGTCTGGGGAGTAAAGGAAATATCGGATATCTCGTACCCATCTGGTGGAGAATCCACGATCTTTACCTCGACAGGAAGAGAGACAGTCACCCTCCTGTCAGTTATGCACTCGAAGGCCGGTATACTACTGAGCAGTTTCACTCCATCGGGCAAATTGAGCTCCTGAGCCTTTACCTGCACATTATTTGCTTCAAGGTCGCAGCGATGAATGACCTCGATAGGCCGGGGGAGTTTCTGGATAAGGTCGGAAGGGCCTTTTACGCGTATGGAGACCGTGTGTATTTCCTTGGACATGAGGATAGTATCGGGCGGGGTTACGAGCGCGATGTTGACGGGTATTTCCGTTACCTGACTTCTTTCAGAGTTGACGTAGGCCCAGATAAACAGTGCAAGGACGAGCGAAACGGCCTTGAGTATGAAGTTGTGTGAGACGAGCCTCCATAGCCATCTCATAGTCATGACTCCTTGCTTACGTCGAGAGGCACTTCCTTACTGTCGTCCTCTTCGGTGTACAACTCGTTGAGAATGGACTCGAGAGTCTCCATCTTCACATCGAAAGTGAGGTGTCCGCGCACGGCGATGCTTACCTTTGAGGTCTCCTCGGAAACGATTATGACGACTGCGTCAGTCTCTTCCGTCAGGCCGATGCCCGCGCGATGGCGGGTTCCGAGATCAGAGGAAATATCCGTGCTTTCGGAAAGGGGGAAGAGACAACCAGCGGACTTGATTTTCTGATCCGAGATTATCACGGCTCCGTCGTGGAGCGGAGAGCCGGGATAGAAAACAGAAAGCAACATATCAGGAGACACCACTGCGTGTATCTTCTCGCCGCCGTCCGCGTATCGGTCGAGCGAATCCTCCCTTTCAAGCGCAATAAGCGCCCCGAACTTGCGAGAGGAAAGCTTGAATGCACTGTTGACAAGGGTTTTTATAAGCTGTGATCTTTTCTTCGCGAATATTTGAGAGAATCGGTTGTCGTGGCCTATTCGAAGCAACGCGTGGCGCACTTCCGGCTGAAAGACAACCAGAATGGTTACGAGGAACAGGGGAATGAAACGGTCCATAATCCAGTTGATATTGGACAGCTCAAGCCACTTCGAGGCGAAGTAAAGGGTGACGAAATAGGCTATGCCGACGAGAAGAAGACCGCGAAGGATAGAATGGCCGCGAGCCTGCTGGATGAAGCGGAGGAGAACATAGATGGACAACGCGAGTACCGTGACTTCAGCCACGGCCCGCCAGTTGCTGAAAAGCCATTCCTGGACTACTTCCATCAATTGACCTTTCCGGCGACCTTAATCGCCCTCTTCGTCGCATCTACATCGTGTACCCTGATTATATCAACAGCATGACGTTGTGCCACAATTGCGGAAAGAACTGCTGTCTCGAGGTCGCGCTGAGCTGGCTCTGTGCCGGTGATGCGACCAAAAAAAGATTTGCGCGAATGTCCCAGCAAGACAGGCATACCGATGGTGCTGAGTTCGTCCAGTCCGCGGATAAGCGCGAGGTTGTGCTCAAAGGTCTTTCCGAAGCCGATGCCGGGGTCAATGGCTATCGCATTGGGTCGTATTCCCGCTTTCCGGCAGAACTCGGCTCTTTCGATCAGAAAGGTGCAAACCTCAGCAAGTACGTCTTTATAGAACGGTGAATTCTGCATTGTCATGGGCGTTCCGAGCATGTGCATAAGGACGATTCCGGCTCCGGTTTCGGCCACGATTCGGGCCATGTCCTCGTTGTATCGGCAAGCTGATACATCGTTGATGATGTGTGCGCCCGAGCCAAGTGCATTGAAGGCGACTGGGGAGTAATAGGTGTCAACGGAAACGGCGATGTCGAATCTCGAAACGATTGCTTCCACGGCGGGTTGAACGCGTTCAAGCTCTCGCTGAGGAGATATGCGTTCGCTTCCGGGCCGGGTTGACTGGCCTCCGATGTCTATGATGTCCGCGCCTGCCTTCACCAGCGTGTCCGCACGCTCAATGGCGGCTTCAACGGTCGAGAAGTTGCCGCCGTCTGAGAACGAGTCGGGAGTGACGTTAATTATGCCCATTATAAGGGGGCAGGGGCCCAGGGGAAGACTGCGCCCGCGAATCTGCCAGTGCGTTGGTTTGGGTCGAGATTTGACCATGCCGGGCTCTCTTGTCACTCGATGGCTTCCAGACCTTCAGGGCTGCGTAAGGAGTCGCAGGTACTCAACTGTCGGAGCGGTCGCGAGGCTCGTCGGTCTCGTCTGGTTCGCCGGAATCTTCATCGGCATCGGTTTGCTCGTCGGTGCCCTCTGGTTCACCGGAATCCTCTTCGGCGTCGGTTTGCTCGCCGGTGTCCGACTCGTCGGAGTGCTTTTCGGGGGACTCGGATGAAGATGGCATCTCAGCCCTGATATAGACGTTCACTTCGCCGAGGTCCATGCCGAGTTTCTTCGCTTCCTCGGCAATGATTTCGCCGACCTCGGAGGCAGTGAGGGTCTCCTGTTCAATAAGGTTCTCGGCTATGGCGACGAGTATTTCACGGTGTTCTTCTATAATATCGGCACAGCGCTTCGAACAGTCCTTGATGATAATGGATATCTCGTCGTCGATAAGCCTGGCGGTTTCCTCGCTGTACTCCCTCTTCTTCCCGAGTTCCTCGAAGCCCGGAACCGCTGCGGAGGATTGGAAGTTTATGGGGCCGACTTTGTCGGACATGCCCCATTCGCAGACCATTCTCCTCGCGAGTTCGGTGACTTTTTCGATGTCGTTCTGAGCGCCGGTTGAGACGTTGCCCAAAAACAGCAGTTCGGACGCGCGTCCCGCCATAAGCGATGTGATAATGGACAGAATCTTGTCGCGTGACATCATGAACTCGTCGTTCTTGGGGAGCATCATGGTCGAGCCCATGGCTCTGCCGCGAGGTATGATGCTGACCTTGTGAAGTGGGTCGAGATCAGGTACCAGCGCAGTTACGAGCGCGTGACCGGCCTCGTGGTAAGCCGTACGCTTCTTGTCAACCTCGGGTACGGTTCGACTCTTCAGTTCACGGCCCCAGCGAACTTTGTCGCGGGCTTCCTCCAAGTCTGCCATCTTCACACTGTCCCTCTCCTTGCGTGCGGCTATTATGGCTGCCTCGTTGAGCAGGTTCTCGAGTTCCGCGCCGCTGAATGTCGGAGTTCCACGTGCGATGACGTTGAGCTGAACATCTTCGTCTATGATGATGGAATTCTTGCGCACATGTATCTTGAGTATTTCTTCGCGACCCTTGACGTCGGGAAGTTCGACGTACACGCGCCTGTCGAACCGGCCGGGGCGGAGCAGGGCGGGATCGAGCATGTCCGGGCGGTTGGTTGCGGAGATAAGTATGATGTTCTCGTTGGTCGTAAGGCCCTGCATTTCGACCAGGATGGCGTTGAGTGTCTGTTCGCGTTCCTCGATGCCGCCACCGGAGTGAGCCGGGCCGCGTTTGCGCCCTACCGCGTCTATCTCGTCCAGGAAGATGATGCAGGGGGCGTTAGCCTTGGCCTGAGAGAACAGGTCTCTCACGCGGCTCGCGCCGACGCCGACGAAAAGCTCTACGAAGTCCGAACCCGATATGCTGAAGAAGGGTACCTCTGCTTCTCCCGCGATGGCCTTTGCGAGAAGGGTCTTGCCGGTTCCGGGAGGGCCGATGAGAAGGACGCCGTGAGGGATGCGTCCGCCGAGCTTGCGGATTTTTTCTGGTTCGCGCAGGAAGTGGATGATCTCCTGCACCTCTTCCTTGGCTTCATCGATTCCAGCCACGTCATCAAAAGTGACCTTGATCTGGCCCTTGGCTATGAGCTGAGCCTTTGACTTGCTGAAAAGCCCGATACCGCCGGCTCCGCCGCCGAGACGGCGGAAGAAGAGGAACCAGAAAAGGAATATGACGAGACCGAAAATGCCGATGTTGATGAGGATGTCAGGCAGCTTGCTTGCGGGTTTCTCCACCCACTTAACGCCGCTCTCGCGGACCATGGGGATATATGTCTCGGCCCACACGCGGTCGGAGATGAAGATGGTGAATTCGGAATACGCCTTGCCGTCCTCGGTGAGAGCCTTCTTCTCGCCGCCAAGCGTGCAGGTCAGGTTCTCGCCCTGGCGTACGATCTTTTCAATCCGGCCTTCTTTGAGAAAGTTCTCGAACTTCTTGGCGTCCTTGAGTTCGACTGAATTGGAAGAGAGGTTCATCACCCAAAGGAAGGTGACGATAAGAACCACCACCAGAAGGAAAGGACCGAGAAATCTCATGAAGCCACCGGGCATGGGGCTTCTATTTTCGTTCTTGTTTGGTTCCAAATTTACATCCTATTACCAGCTTGTGACCACTGTTCGTGCGACCTCTTCCGCGAGAAATACCGTGAGCCTGTCTAACACCGACTCCTGGGTTTCTCCGTATGGCGGAATGTATCGCCACGAACGGATCATGTCGAATGAACGGCGAGCGATGCGTTCGCCCTCGAAGACTATGTGAAGCACGCACCTGTAACGATATTCGAGGGGGAGGTCGTCCTCGCCCGTTCTTATAACATCCTTGTAAACGCTCTTGATCGTGCCGCCGAGGACGTAATCGCTCACGTCGCCGTCGTTGACTATCTTCAGAGAACCGGTCCTGTTGACCGCGTACGAGAGTTCGCGATTCAGTTTTTCATCGAGACCGTAATAGAACGTCTCGTTGCGCAAACCGTCTATGTAAACCGTTCCAGGCGGGATATCCGTCAGCGCGGGCCTGTAGCAGCCACAGAGAAGGATAAGTGCTAAGAGAAGTGGTAAAGAAGCTCTCATCTTCCGCCGGTCAGCGTTTCTCTTCGTCCTTGGAATTAATCTCCCTGTTGACCTCAAGCAAGTCCTCACGGGCCTTCTCTGCCCATAGCGTGTCAGGGAATTCGTTGACGACCTTTTCGAGATATACGCGGGCTGAAACGTACCTGTTGCGGCGGATGTAGAACCGAGCGGTCTCGTAGTGCTTGTGAGCGAGACGGTTTTCGATGACCTCGCGAAGCTCGCTCGCCTGTTCCGCTATGTCGGCCTCGGGGCGTATCTCCTTGAGCACCTCCAGCGCACGCGACATTGAAAGAAAATCGTATGACCAGCTCTTCGACTTTATGTCGTAACACTTTGCCTGCTGCAGACGGGCTCGTGCGCGAAGAGGGCTGTCGGGGTAGTCTGTGATAAGCTGTTCGTACGTTTCAATGGCTTTGTCATATTGATGAACGCGCATGTAAGAACGACCAAGAAGGATGAGCGAATCATCGCCGTACTTGCCCCAGGGGTCGAGCAGGTGCAATTCCTGAAAGACCTCGACTGCGACGCTTTTACCGCTGAGTATCTTCAGCCCCATGAACTCCTTCTTTGCGCCCTGAAGAAAGTCGTTGCCTACCTTGTGGAGTATTTCCACCACCTCCTGCAGGTCAACAGTATCGGCATAACCGTGAATCGCACGCTTGGCAGCGAGGAAGCAGGAGTAGTAATAACCCGCCTTGTACATGCACTTTGAAGCGAGCAGAACCGAAGGGCCTGCCTCGTCGCTCTTCGGAAAGCTCAGCTCGAGGAGTCGAAACGCGCGGGCAGCTTCCTTGTACTTCTTCTCATCCATAAGGCGCTGGCCGTACTTGAACTGTTCTTCCGGAGAGGCCTTGATCACTTCCTTGGTGTTTACCCAGCCGATATCCGGGCGCCACATCCAGTCGGCGAACGCGGTGGAACTGCCGAGTAAGCAGAAGAAAAGCGCTGTGAAAAGTGTCAGGCGAACGGCCTTCATCTTGCCTCCAGAGCAGACTTTGAGCCACTTAACGATATGATTCCTCGCAAAGGCGTAATTACTGAATATTATCGCAGATTTTGCTGACCCGGTCAAGAAGCTGTGGCGGTCTGCCTACCTGCGTAGTTGTCATGATTCTGAGAAAGTTCAACAGCCGTTTGCGCGAAGCTTTTCGCACCTCCAGCTTGCCGATGTCACGGTTTTCGAGGAGGAAACGGGCGTTCATGATATCGCCCCTGTTCAGGGAGTCCCTGCCTGAACGTGAGCAGTTTGCGCACAGCAGACCCGCCCCGTTGCTCGCGACCGTCGCCAGTTTGCCAAGCTCATTCGAGCAGGACGAGCAGTATTGCAATGACGGCAGGAAACCTGCTCTTCTGAGGCTTCTGAGCCAGTAGGCGAGAGTCAGGCGGCAGTTGTCGTCTGTTCGCCTGAGAGCCTTCCAGAAGGCTTTGAGCAGGGAATAGTCGCAGGCATCGGAGCTTCCGGCCATATCGAGGGTAAGGCCTGCCGCGAAGGCCGCGCATACGAAGTTATCGTAGCTTGTGCGAATAGCCGGGAACTGCTCGAGAATCGTGGCCGAAGACAGGCTGTGAAGACCTGTTGTCGAACGGTAGAACGTGAACTCCATCTCGCTGAAGGTTTCTATCGGGTCGCGGGGCGACCATGAACGTTTGGGTGGTTTGCGGAAGCCCTTGCCGATGAAGCTCAGTATTCCGTCGTCCGGAGTCAGTGCGATAAGAACAAGTGACGTGTTGGAGTAGCTGGTCTTGTTAAGAACCAGTGCCCGGGTTTTGTCAATCGTCATCCTCTGAGCCTTCCGACTCGTCGCGCTCGATGATTTCCATCTTCACACTGTTCACTGTACGAGCCTCGGATTCAAGGATGGTGAAGTCGCAGCACCCCACGGAGATCTTTTCGCCCTTTTTGGGAATGTGTCCGAGCCTGTCCATGAGCAGACCGCCGAGGGTATCGTACTTGTCGCTTTCGGGGAGCTTCGCGGGAATAGCGTTGTTGAGGTCCTCCAGCTCGACCCTTGCCTCGATGATAAACGTGGACTCTCCGGCTTTCTGTATCTCGGGCAGTTTCACCGGGTCGTATTCGTCTTCTATCTCTCCGACGATCTCCTCGAGAATGTCCTCTATGGTGATGATTCCGGCCGTGCCGCCGTACTCGTCGAGGACGATGGCGAAGTGGACATGGCTGTTGCGAAGTTCGGCAAACAACGAGTCAATGGGCTTTGTCTCCGGCACGAAAACTGCGTCTCGCATGATGTTTCTGACCGGTATCTCACGTGCCGCGGGGTCGTTCCAAAACTTCAATAGGTCTTTGACATACAGGATTCCGATGACGTTATCGCGGTCGTCCTTGATGACAGGTATTCGCGAATGACCACCCTTTACTGCGAGTCTTGCAGCGTCTTCAAGGGTTGTATCCGACTCGATGACCGTGACCTCGGACCGGTTCGTCATGACTTCAGAGGCCGGTACGTCCGTGTAGGAGATGATGTTCTTGATCATCTCCTTTTCCTCCGTTTCGAGCACGCCCTCCGTCTCTCCGTCGGAGACTACATCGAGGATCTCCTCCTCCGTAAGCTGTTCGGTGCCTTCCGGCTTGCTGCCGGTGATGCGGCCCACAGTAATGTCAACGAGCCGGGACAGCAGGACGAAGGGAATGAGAAGGTACGCGAGGAGAGAAAACAGTGCGCCGTAGCGAATGAATACGGTTTCCTCGTCGCGTCGGGCGACCGCACGGGGCAAAGAGTAGCCGAAGATGTAAAGAAGCGTTACCACGACGAGCGCCTCGACGAAGAACAGCAGAGTTGGCGGCCAGCTGAACTTTACGACCGTTGGCGCGAAAGCCGCGAGGTTTGCGAGGATGCGCAAAAAGGAGGTGCTTGCGAAAATCTCGCGCCACCTGTTGTCGAGTGCGAGAATCCTCTCTCGCCGCTTTTCAGGTAACTCCCGGGAGAGGATTAACAGTTTGCTCGATGAGTAGTTATCCGAGGCGATAGCAATGAGGCCGAAGAAATAGGACAGTGCAAGACCTGCAAACAACAGCAGCAACTGGACGGCTAAGGAAGGGAGCTCCTCTGTCACTTTCCATTACCTCCGTGGTCGTATGGAACAGTCTCGCCGCCCGCTTTGGAAATTACATCTGCGGCGATTTCAAACATGTTGCGCCTCTCGGCGGGTATGTCGTCTTCGAAACCAGCGAAGTGAAGTATGCCGTGCAGAACGTACATGAGTATCTCCGCCTGCATGAAGTTTTCAATGCGGTCATTCGGCAGCTTCTCGTCTCGAACGTAGGCTTCGGATTTGTCGCTTGCGAGTTCGTAGTTGACGGCGATGCTGCCAATCAGCAGTTCTCCGGTTTCAGGGTCCTCTTCGAGCATTTCGAATGCAAGTACATCTGTTATCGCGTTCTCACCAAGGTACTCGCGATTCATCGCTATCATCTGTTCATTATCGCAAAAGCGGACCTCGATGCGGCCATCAGGCAACATGACATCCTCGCGCTCGAGGAGCATATCCGAGGCGCTGATGATGAGTTCATCTGACGGAACATCCGGCCCGGAATTGCGATCAATATCAATCAGCAACTGTTCCTCCCTTTGGCGGCACTTCATTGTTTTCGTCTGATTGCATGAGATGTCTTTCTTCGGTGTCAGTGTTGAAAGACGATGGAGTGGGACGTTCGGACGAGGACTCCTCCGAAGGATCCTTTGGGTACTCTACCCGGGTGTGAAACATGCTCTGCACGATCCACGAAACGCTCTTTTCTATAGTGTTCAATTCGTGCATGGTTATGTCGCACTCGTCGAACTGCCTGTCGTTGAGCTTCTTTCGGATTATCTTGTGTACCGATTCCTGTATCTTGCGATAGGAAGGGGTCTTGAGAGAGCGTGTAAGAGCCTCGATTGCATCGGCTATCATCACGATCGCCGACTCCTTACTCCGCGGCTTGGGGCCGGGATACTGATAGACCTGCATGTCGGGAAGCGCCAGCGACTCTCCGCTTTCGAGGGCTTTTCGGTAAAAATATTCCACGAGCGTAGTTCCCTGATGTTCGCGGATAATGTCAATTATCGGATCCGGAAGGTTGTATTCACGGGCGAGTTCCTCGCCGTCCTTGATATGCGATATGATCAGCATCGCCGACATGGAGTACTTCAATTTGGAGTGCAGTTCCGTCGCATCGGTGTTGTTTTCCGTGAAGTACTTGGGGCGCACCATCTTGCCTATGTCGTGAAAGTATGCGCCCACCTTGGCAAGCAGGGCGTTCGCGCCAATGGACTCCGCCGCGTGTTCTGAAATGGTCGCCACGATGAGGGAGTGCTGGTAGGTACCGGGCGCCTCCATCAGCATTCTCTTGAGCAGCGGATGGTCCAGGTCGGAAAGTTCCAAAAGGGATATACCCGTGACCACGCCGAACATCCATTCGAAAATCGGGAACAGAAATGTTGCGGCCGCGCCGCTGGCGAAACCGCAGAGCAGTCCGCTGAGACTTGTCTTGAGTGCGGAGAAGGAAAGTTCACCTTCAGAAAGGACGCTCAGGGACAGGATCATTATGAAGTATAAGCAACCGATCACAAGACCGGCTTTCAGCAAGTCGTTGCGCTTCTTGGAACGGTAGCTCAGGTAGGGAGCGAGCGCTCCGGAAAAGCACATCGCAAGCGCTACATCGTAATGTGGGGCGAACACGTAGGCGAAAAGCGGCAGGGAGAAAAGTGCGCACAAGCTCGTTATCTTGGGTCCCAGACCTATGGCAGCGACTATCGCAAAGAGGGCAAGGGGGGTAAGGGGAAGATATGTCGAAGCTAAGAGGCCGCCTATGAGTTTGCCCGTAAGCACTATTCCTGCGAGCGCGGCTCCGAGAAAGAAAAGCTGTACGGGTTTAACCCTGTCAAGACCGTTCAGTTCCCTGCACAGCAGCACGAACAAAAGCATCGAGGCGAGAACGATCAGAACCACGGAACCGTATCGCACGATCAGCGAACTTATCGTGTTGTACTTCCTGGCGAAGGCTTCTTGCTCAAGACGTAAAAGATGGCGGGAATAGTCATCAACGACCATGCCTTTTTCGATGAGCTTTTCTCCCGCAGAGTGGATTTCCTCCATTCCGTGTTCCGGAGAGGACTTGAAATCCACCCTTGAATAGTAGTCGTCCGGTGCCTTCTCGTTGAGGTCGAATTTGGCCAGGGCGGGCATGTTAAACGCCGCTATGAACGAGAGGAGTATCAGTACGGCGGCAAAGGAGAGTGCCGCCGATATGGATGCCCCGGTCTTCTGAGAAGGCCGTGAGGCCTGCTGCTGCTTGCGACGGGCCTTGAAGCCTTCAAGTCTGGATTTCACCCGTTTCCTCTTGGTCGTTTAACTGCGAAATCGTGGGACGGTCCTTTATCTCGTCGCGCTCGTAGGCATTGACGATCTTCTGGACGAGAGGGTGGCGGACGATATCGGAATGGCTCAAGGTGATAAGCGACACACCGTTGATGTCCTTCAGAATGTGAAACGCGTGCAGCAGCCCGCTGACCTTGCCCCTCGGAAGGTCGGACTGTGTTATATCGCCCGTAATCGCCGCAAAGGACTCGAAGCCCAGCCGTGTGAGGAACATCTTCATCTGCGAGACCGTGCAGTTCTGTGCCTCATCGAGTATCACGAAGCTCTTATTGAGCGTGCGACCACGCATGAACGCCAGTGGAGCAACCTCGATAACGTCGTTGGCTATCAGGCGCTGCAGGTGCTCCGGTTCGAGCATGTCGCCGAGGCTGTCGTAAAGGGGGCGAAGATAAGGGTCCACCTTCTCCTTCAAATCGCCCGGCAGGAAACCGAGTTTCTCGCCGGCTTCGACTGCGGGACGCACAAGAACTATACGTCGCACTATTCCCTTTCGCAACAGTGATACGCCGAATGCGACCGAAAGGTAGGTCTTTCCGGTTCCGGCAGGCCCCACCGCGAACGTTATGCTGCTGGTCTTCAATGCGGAAACCAGCTTCTTCTGGCCCGAAGTCCTCGGCGATATGGTCTTGCCCCTGAGGAATACGGAAAGCGCGTCGTGGGCGCCATCGGAGGAATCCTCCACCACTTCGGAGAGGAACCGCTCGATGTCGTGAGAACCCAAGGTGTTGAACTTCTCGATGTGAGAAATCATCTTCTGTGCAACGTTGAGAGTTCTTGAGACCGCGGCCTCGTCGCCCTCTATGGTCAGTACGTTCCCGCGCGCGTTGACGGTAACTCCGAACGCGGCCCTCAATTTGCGAAGGAACCTGTCCCCGGGACCGAGGAAGGTGCGAAAATTGCCTGTGTCTGAGAATTCCAGTACTTCTCTCATGCCGCAATAGTGTAACTGTTTGTGGAAATAGCGTCAGCCTTACGCTGTTACGAGGTGGTAATTGAGCATCAACAGAAAGTAGGCGGGAGGTCCTGCCCAGAATACCGAGTCGCTGAGATCGAGCCATCCCCCTATTCCCGGCAAAGTCTTGCCGGTGTCCTTCACCCGGAAGGAACGCTTCAAAACCGACATGAACAGGTCGCCGCCTACTGCAAACACTCCGACCACGAGCCCGAAGAGCACGGCTACCACGTCATCAATTCGGCCGAAAGGATTGTACGTCATAGCAGCGAACCCGAATGCCCATGCCGCCAGCAGTCCGAAGAGCAGCCCCGCATAGGTCTTCTTGGGCGAAATGCGAGGAGCCATCTTCTTTGCGTTGAACAGCTTTTTGCCGAAAAAGTATCCGCCCAGAAACGCTCCGATGTCGGACATCTTGCAGCACAGGACGGTTGCCAGAAAGAAGTAAACACCGGCTGCGACGGAGAACTTAGGGGCTCCGAGTGCCATGTCGGGGTCGAACAGCACATATTCGGGATGAAGCAGTAATCGCAGAATCATCGGGCAGGCGAGTGCGAAGTAGGCGAAGGCGACAAAGACCACTCCGGCCTCGACAGATGCTTTGCGCCTGTCGAAACCGAACCACTGTGCGCTGACCGATGCGAACAGCAGCATTATTGCCAGCGAGAATTCGCTCGCCTGCAGAACGTCGAAAACGATGAAGGAGTCGGCCACGAACTCACCTGTCCGGGCGGAGGCAATCGCGTGTGCGCCGAGAGAGCAGGATGCGAACAGCAGTACCTTGGAAAGCAGGCGGCCATCTACGAAGCTGAGCAGTTCGAAGAAGCTCAGCACGATGACACCCACGCTTACGACAAGAAGGGGGATTACGGAGTTGAGATGTATGCTGCCGTACGCCGCTGCGGCGGCTACGAGAAGGGAGACTACTGTCGTTATGGCCCATTCGTGCGAACATCTACAGGTTGTCCTCGTCCTCGACCAATCCTCCGAAACGGCGAACTCTCTTCTGGAAAGAACGAAGCGCATCGAAAAACTGTTCGTCGCCGAAGTCGGGCCACAACGAACTTGTTACATACAGCTCGGAATACGACGCCTGATACAGCAGGAAGTTGGAGAGCCTCATCTCTCCGGCAGTGCGCACGACGAGGTCGGGGTCGGGCATTCCAGCCGTATCGAGATATCCGGCAAGCACCTCTTCGTCGAGGTCCCGTGCGTTTGCGACTCCCTTTTCGACATCTTCGTTCCAGCGTTTTACAGCACGCACAATCTCTCCCCGCGAGCCATAGTTCAGGGCGAGAGTTAGAATTACTTCGTCGTTTGCAGAAAGCTCTTCAATGGCTTGGCGAAGTTTGTTCTGAGCGAAGAGGGGAAGCTGTTCAGGTTCGCCTATGACGTTCAGGCGGACGCCTTCCTTCTTCAGGTCGGCCAGTTCGCGCTTGAGGAAGTAGGAGAGCAGGCGCCACAGGAAGTTGATTTCAATGCTCGAACGCTTCCAGTTCTCGGAGGAAAAGGCGTAAAGCGTGAGGTACTTGACACCGGTTTTCTTGCACAGTTCCACGACGGGCCTGACGCGTTCCGCGCCCTTGCGGTGGCCGAACGAGCGGCGCTTGTTGCGCCTGCGTGCCCAGCGGCCATTGCCGTCCATGATGATAGCGATGTGCCGTGGTGCAGAGCTGAGGTCAATGTCAGAAGGTATTTCGCTCATCTGGTGTCTATCTTCTGGTTTCTTCTGGGGCCTACGGACACGCAACTGACTGGCACTCCCGTGTATATTGTGACCAGCCGCACAAGATCCTGCGCGGGTTCGGGCAGTGCGTCGAAGTTCCCGACCTGGTCTATCTCTTCTATCCAGCCGGGCATGGTGTGAAAAACGGGTTTCACCTTTGAGAACGAAACCGGAGACTCGGGAAGGTAGTCGTAACGTCTGCCCTCGTATTCGTATTCGACCACCACGCGCACCTCTCTCAGACCGCTGAGGACATCCAGTTTGGTGAGATGTATCTCGTTTACGAGATTGGATTCGATGACGGTCTTGAGTGCGACGAGGTCAATCCAGCCCGTGCGTCGCGGTCTATTGGTCGTCGTGCCGTATTCGCCGCCCTTTTCGCGAAGGTGCTGTGCGACCGAGCCATGCGCTTCTGAAGGGAATGGCCCGTTGCCCACCCTCGTGCAGTATGCCTTGCTCACTCCCGTAATGCGGTCAACAAGCTGGAGGGGAAAGCCGCTGCCAGAGGAAACACCGCTGGCAAGCGTGGAAGACGAGGTCACATATGGATAGCTGCAGGCGTCTATGTCGAGCATGACGGCCTGGGCTCCTTCGAAGACGATGTTCATGCCGTCGTGGTATGCCCTGAGAAGCTCGTGTTCGGACTCGCTTTCGAAAGGCCTGAAGAACTCGCGGTGCGCAAGCAGCGATTCATAGACCTCTTCAAACGACGGAGCATCCGTGTCAAAGACCTTTTTCAGTGTGCTGTTGGCGACGCTTATGGTCCGGCGAAGTCTTTCGCCAAGAGCGTCCTCGTGGAAGATATCTCCGAACTGGATTCCAGTGCGGTTTGCCTTTTCGGCGTAGCAGGGGCCGATGCCGCGACCTGTAGTGCCGATACATGCCTTTCCGGCGGATTTCTCGCGCGCTTTGTCGAGAAGCTTGTGTTGCGGAAGTACGAGATGGGCTCGCGGGCTGATGAGTATCCTTCCGTCAACGTTTACTTGCCGGTCGGTGAGGGAAGTAATTTCTTCGCGCAACTGGTCTAGGTCGAGGACCATTCCGCGCCCGAGAACGCATTTTACGCCTTCGTGCAGGATTCCGGAAGGTACACAATGCAGATAATATTTCTCGTCGCCGATCTGTACGGTGTGACCGGAGTTCGCGCCACCTTGGAATCTGACGACGTAATCAGCGTCCTTCGAGACGAGATCGACTATCTTACCTTTTCCTTCGTCTCCCCATTGGAGACCGAGAACGAGTTCAGCTGGCATCTACGCTCCTTGGAAAACCCGCAAGATTATCTGTAATTTGAGTGGTTATTCAACAAAAAGGCGGGCCTTGCGGCCCGCCTGCTTTGCGTGGTCATTGTTGGAAATCAGAGGGTGTCTTTGAGATCTTTGCCGGGGCGGAAGCCGACGGTCTTGCTCGGAGCGATGTCAATGGTTTCGCCGGAGCGCGGGTTGAGGCCCTTGCGAGCCTTGCGCTGACGGACCACGAAGGTGCCGAAGCCCACGAGCTGGACCTTCTGCTCATCGTCTTTGAGGCCGTCCTTAATGCCTTCGAGGACCGAGTTGAGGTACTTGGTGGCGTCAGCCTTGGAAACGCCCAGATCTTCTGCCACTGTCTTGATCAGTTCGCCTTTGTTCACTTCTCCCCCTTTCGAGTGGGTTGTAAGGTCTTTCGATTTACTTGAACGATGATACTTTGAAAAATATGCGTTGTCAAGGAATTTTCCTGATTTTTCTGAAATTGCCCCGTCATGTAACCCTGTTTTTTCCTGCATTGCAGGACAAACGGCGCAGTTTGTCCTTCCGAATAATCTCCTCGACGCACGAACACAAACCCCGTCTGTCGCTCCTTACTTCTTGAAAAAATCTATAATCTGATAATAAACCGGAGGAATAATGCCGCACCGCTTTAAGATTCCTACTGATATTTACTACGGCGAAAACTGCTTTGACAAGCTTCCGAAGAGGCTCGGAGCCGCCGGAAGGGCAGTTGCTATCGTGGTCTCCCGTTCCGTTTACGAAAATTACGAAGAGGTCTGTTCCCTTGTGGATTTCTGTGATATCACCGCGAAAAGGCATGTCCTGCACGTATATGAGGGCGGAGAGCCGACGCTTAGTTCGGTGGAGACCGTTCGAGAAGGGATAAGTGATGCCGATGTCTGTGTTGCAATCGGAGGCGGAAGCGTCCTGGATGCCGCGAAGGCTGCATGTGCCGTTGCGCACTCGCCGCATATGCTGGAGGAACATTTCCGCGATGGTGTCGCGTTGCCCGACGAACATACGGAGTTTATCGCCGTACCCACGACAAGCGGAACAGGTACCGAGGTCACTCCCAATTCCGTCCTTTCCGACAAGGACAGCCATGTCAAGAAATCGCTTCGTGCGAAAAACATGTTCCCGAACGTTGCGTTCGTGGACCCCGGTCTTACGAGATATCTGCCGTCGCAGGTGGCTGCCGCCTCCGGTGCCGATGCCCTTGTCCAGGGACTCGAGGCCTATCTTTCGCGTCATGCTTCTGTTCTTACTGACCAGCTTGCCCTGAAGTCGGTCGAACTTTCTTCCGGCTCGCTCGAAAAGGTCGTTGCAGACAACGACGAAGATTTCAGGGCTAAGCTTGCCCTTGCGAGCCTCATGGCGGGAATGGCTTTCGCAAACAGCAGGCTCGGTGCTGTTCACGGAGTTGTGCATTCCATTGGAGTGATTTCCGACACCCCGCACGGAGTGTGCTGCGCGGCGACGATACCGCACGTAATGGAGATGAACCGCGATTCGTGCAGGGAGAAATTCTCGGTTCTCGAGAACATGTGGGGAGAGGATCCGGTCGTTTTCATCAGTCGCCTGATGGAACGTATCGGCATGCCTTCCGACCTGAAGCATCTTAAAATTGAAAAGGACGAACGAGAATACCTGTTCGAACAGTGCCTGCCTTCCGGCAGCCTTGCCGCCAACCCGCGCAGGTTCGACCGTGCCGACCTCGACGAATTGTTCGAACGGCTGTTGTGGTAGAAGGATACCTCGAACAATTGGTTTCGTACGAAAACCAGCGAGGCAAAGGTGCGTGCCGCACACCCGGACAAGGAAGAAACGGCTTGACGACGAAGCCCGTGCCGGGCAGCCAAGTTAAATCTTGCTGATGGTAGCAGACAACGCTATCGCAGGTATGACCCGTTCGCATGCTTTATCTCGGCTGTGTGGCACACACCCGTGTCGGGCTCCCAAGTTAAAGCGTATTGACGGTGGTCGGTGACCGCTATCGCAGGTATCCCCGTTCTCTGACCGTTCAACGAACATCAGGTAAGCATGGCAAAGCCGCAGCCGTTTACAGAAAACTGTATTATTCGAGGTGCCCTTAAGCTCTTCGAAGTGCTATAATATATCACGACCGGGAGGACTTATGAAACGAACACTGATATCCGTGCTCTTACTTTTCTCGCTCTTGGCCCTTGCCGGGTGTGCTCCACCTGCCGAACGGGCTGATAAGACTATCCTCGTATCCAAAGATGCACTGAACGCGGTTCAGGAAGTCAAGGCGATGGCATCCAAGAGGGTCAGCAATCGCGAGTTGTCGCTTCTGTTCCAGGATACACGCGACCTTGCAGACAAGTATCGCGAAATGTATCCGGAAGTGCCGGGTGACGAATGGGACTATCCGATAATGCAGATGTACTACCGAAACAGCAAGTATGTCGAGTCCGTGGAATTCGGAGAGTACTTTCTGGACAAGTACAACAGTAGCACATATCGGACTTCCGTGCTCATGATGACCGGCTATTCGAACTTCAAGCTCCGTTACTACGATAAGGCCGCCGATTGCTACCTTGAAGTGATGGAAGGGGAACAAAAGTACGCCAATCTGCCCCTGGCCATGTACAACGCTGCCGTGAACCTCGACCTGTCCGGCGACAGGGGCAGGGCGCGCAGGATTCTCAAGAAAATGCTGAATAAGTATCCCGACTCACGCTGGTCGGCGAACGCGCACCTCGTATATGCGATATTCGAACACGAAGCCGGTGAGCGCAGTTCCGCAGCGCAACACGCGTTCGAATACCTTTCTTCGGAACCTTTCCTGGGCAACCTTTCCTCGGACAGGGTGCTCGTGCTCAAGGACATTATCGAATGGAGCGTCGAGACAGCCGAGACCCCTTCTCAGAAGCTGAGGTCGGCCTCGATGGACGCTTACTTTAACGCGCGTGCGTACGACCGACAAGCTCGCGTGAGCGGAACAGAGAAGGGTCCGGCGGCACTTACTGTTCTCGAAAACACGCTGAAAGCTCATCCCGACCTCGATGCCTCGCCGGTTGCAGCCTACATGCTGTGTCTGCTTCGCCCGGCAATCAAGGAAAATCTCGATTTCGCTTTTGAATGGCGTGAACGCGCGGACCGAAGTCTTCGAAAGAAGTTCGACTACGTTATAATACGCAACATGTACACCATGCAAAATTTCGAGAATCTGTTCGGAATGTACTGGGCGAATAAATTGGATGCGAGCTACAAGAACGGCCGATACTTCGTTGCCCAGGCGGGGATGGAGCTTCACGAGTACGACCAGGTGAAGAAGGTCTGCGAGATAGGCCTTGAAGCCGAACCCGAAAACGCTTCCTTGCAGAACATGCGCGACCTTGCTTCGCTCGTGGGAAAACCGGCGCCGGAGGTGTCCGGAAAGGACATGCTGACCGGTAAAGAGGTATCTCTTGCCGCAATCAAAGGAAAGGCGGTGCTGTTGTGGTTCTGGGCGAGCTGGGACAGGCAGAATCCGCGCTACATTCCTGCCGTTAAACAGCTTGTGAGCGAGCTGGGCGGCAGTTTCGCCGTTCTCGGTTTCTGCCTGGACAATGAAAACAGCGCGGAGAACGCCAGGGAAGTCCTGCAGCAGATGGAGGTCAGCTGGCCTGTCATTTTCACGGGCGAGGGCTATTCGAGTCCCTTGCGCCAGGAGTATTATTTCAGAGGGACCAGCATGTACTTGATAGACTCGAAGGGCATCGTGCGCCACGTATCGGTTACTCCCGACGAGTTGAAGATGCTTCTTGAGAACATGTGAACCGCTCCCGCATAGAGTCTTCAACGGACCCGGCCTCTGCCGGGTCCGTTCATGCAAGACGGGGTGAGGTGGGATCGTGTTTGGATCGCAGCAGCATTGCCCGAGAAAAGTCACGGGTCGAATAGCAGTAGCTGCAGCCGCCTGTACAGGTGTTGTTTACTCCGATATCACGCGACAGGACACAGCGGCAGCTTGCCCTCTGTCCCCTGTGACGGGGAACATTGATCGACATTCCGAAAAGCTCTTCGAGAAGTGCGTCGTCAACGCATTTGCCCCGTACGATACCGCAGCGTTCGAATGGTTCGTCCTGTGCACAGCTTCGAAGCTCAATTCCTCTTTCCGCCGCCTCTGCCTTCATGAACGTCACAAGCTCCCTGGCCTGCGGATGGTCCGCCTGCTGTCTGCAAACTTCAATGCCGCTTTCAGAAAGGGCGGAAAGCCGCCTTCTTGTCTTAGCGTACATTGTCACGAAACTGCTGATACAACGGTTCGTCCATCCTTGCAGGGATTCACAGAGAGAGCGGAAATGAGCCTTGTGATATTCGAGGTCTGTGACATTTGAAAACACTACGGGGTCATATCGCCAGATGACCCTTTTCGGGCCGATTCGTCTGGAAAGCTCCTTGAAAGCACCGAGGCGCCTTTCAAAGCAGACGGGGTGTGCTTCCAGCGGTGGGCCATAAGGCGTAAGGGTGTACAGGAAGTAGTAGCGGTAGCCGCGTTTGTCAATTTCGTTCAGTCGTTCGAGCATGGGGGATGCGTCCCGCGTCCAGAACACGAAGGCATCAACAGCCTCGGGTCGCAGGTCAACGGTTGATATCTGTTTCGCGTTGAAAGGATTGGGAACCTCGCACCAGCCTTCTTCAAGGCGGTTGAAGAACCAGTCGGTGTAGAATGCGGGAATGTCTGTGCGGCGCGAAACGCTTCCTATCACTTCTCAGTTCACAACCATTCGTGTTCGCGAGCCCCGTCCAGCAGGTGTAGGTGGCAAAACCTCTATATAGGCGCCGACCATCTGCCTCGACCTCCGTCACGTGCGAGATTACGCCTATCATGCGCTCCTCTGTACGCAGCCTCTCGAGGGCTTCGAAGACTGTCTCGAGCGTTCGCGGATCAAGTGCGCCGAATCCCTCGTCGAGGAAGAAGCACTCGACGGAATCGGTGCCGGACTGAACGAGTTTCGACAGAGCGAGAGCCAGCGACAGGGATACGAGAAACTTCTCGCCACCCGAGAGCGTGTTCGACTTGCGGCTTATTCCGCCGCTCCACTTGCCCTTGAGAATTATCTCTATGCTGTTGGTGCCCTCCGTCTCGTAGTCGAGAGTGTAGCGGTCGTTAGCGATATGACGCAGGAGTTTGTTGGCCGAGGTGAACATATCGTGCAGATCAGGGCTCGGCGAACGAATTGCGCGAGCGCGCCGCCGCGGGTCAGCTTCTCGATCTCCTCGATGCGGTCGGCCTTCTTGAGGGTCTTCGCAAGCTTCTCGCGGTTCTTCTCGCCCTTTTCGAGGACTTCCTTCATGCTTGATATCTCTCTGTCCAGTCTCCCGATCTTCTGGTGAAGCTCCTCCTTGGCCGAGACGAGTTTTTTCTGGTAGTTTCTTTTCTCTTCGAGGATGGCGGTCGGCTCTTGCTTGTTTTCGAGTTTGCCGTCGAGCGTCTTCAGCCTGTCCTTCACGCTCTTTTTACGTTCGGTGTACTCCTCGATATCCATTTTGAGCTTCTGTCTCTCGTTATCTTCGAGCATTGATTCCTTAGCGGCTCGCGCATCAGAGAAGCCGTACTCCTTCAACCGCATATCGAGGCGTTTGCGGCTGCGCGAGAGGGCGGAATCGAGCGTTTCGCATTTGCCTTCAAGCGTGTCGCGCTTCGATTTTACTCTGTCGAGCTTCTCCCCAAGCTCTTCCGATTTGTCGCGAAGCTCGTCGAGTTTGTCCGTAAGATCCTTCTGTTCACGGTTGGCAGCTGCTATGGCTGTTGCCGGGTCAATTTCGCCGAAGACTTTACGAATGGTCGAGTTGACTTCCCCAAATTCGGCCTGTGCATCTTGCGCCTTCTCCCTTTCGTGTTCAGCATCCCGTTCGGCGTTCTCAGCCTCATTTTTGGCTTCCGTGACGGCGTCCTTGGCGTTCTCCGCCTCCTGTTCTCTCTCTTTCAGTTTGTCTTTTACCTTTTTTGATAGCGCATCGGCCTCCCTGCCGTCCTCCCACATCGCCTCGAATTTCTTTGCGGAAAAACCGCTGAGGTCCTTGAGCTTCTCTTGTGCTTCCCCTATGCTGTCCTTCAGTGAGTTTAAACCGTCCTCGGCCGCTCGAAAGCGCTTTTTGGCGAAGGCGGCATCATTGAGTTGCATCAGGAGTTTTTGGCGCATCTCTGAAGCGTTCTCGCATTCCCGGGCGGCCTTTTCAGCATCCTCGCGCAGTCTGGCAACTTTCTCCGAGGGCATGGCGGGAGCCGGGTGTTCGCGAGAGCCGCAGACGGGACAGGGCTCGCTGTCGGTAAGTTCATCGGCAAGCTTTACGGCGTTCGCGTGGGGCAGGGCTTTCAACTGTTCTTCGAGTTTCGTGCACTCTTCCTCAAGCTTCTTCAGATGCCGGGAAACTCGCTCGGAAGCCTCGGACAATTCGCATGAAATGCCCATTTTCTCAGGGGTCTTTCGAGCCGCCTGCTCGTAATCTTCGAGTTCTCTCCGGGCTTCTCTGAATCGTACCTGAGCCTCTTCGAGCTGTTCTTCAAGCAGTTTCACCCGTGTATAATGCTTGTGCGCTTCTTCGTGTTCTGAACAGAAAGAAGCGCGCTTATCGAGGTTCTTCAGCTTGGTTTCAAGCTCCGCGACCGCTTTCTGAGACGTAGTCTGAGCAGACAAGGCCTTGAGTTTGCGACGGTGGGCCTCACGCGCCTTCTTGTCGAAAAGGGCGGCCTGCTCTTCGCTTCTTTCGATCTGCTCCAGCAGCTTCTTTCGCCGCTTCAGTTCACCGAGGTTCGCTTCGTATTTGGCCAGTTCGTTGCGCAGTTCATCTATGCGAGCAAGGGAGGGTTTCTCAATCTTCTCAAGAGCCTTGCGCGCCCCTTTGGCGTCCTCTTCGATATTCGCGACGTCTCTTCGGACTTTCTCGAGTTCACTGTGAGCATTCTTCGCCGCCTTCGCATCGGATTCGTATGTTTCAAGAACATCTGAAAGTCGAGCCGCCTTCTCTGCCTTTCGAAGCCTCTCCTTCGCCTCGTCAATTCGCTCCTGTCTGTCTTCGAGATCGGAAAGCTCCTTCGATAGTCCCGTCCGTTCGCTGAAGAGTTTCGAGAGGTCGGCCAGCTTCTCTATCTCGCGTGACAAATCCTTAAGTTCCGCCTCGGTCTCATCGGCCTTGCTCCTGATTCCCTTCATATCATTCTGCAGCTCTGCAAGGTCGTCCTGCGATATATCCTCCAATTGCGAGAGTCTCTCCCTGAGCAGGGCGATTTCTCTCTCGGTGGCATCCTTCGCCACATCAAGCTTGCGCTTGAATTCTCCGGCAAAACGTTCGAGATGGAACAATCGCGTGAAAAGCCTGTTGCGGTCTGCGGGTTTGAGCAAGAGGAACTTTTCGAACTTTCCCTGCGGCAGAAGCACGGCCATTGTGAAGTCTTTCGCGCTCAGGCCAGTGAGGCTCTCGATTTCGGGATTCACATCGCGGCTTTTCTCGGCGATGACCGCATTGTCCTTGATAAGGCGCACCTTCGACTCGTGCAGATTGAGAGGGGAGCCCTTCGGGGAGCGATACTTCCTTTCGACGAAGTACTCTTCCCCTTTTACCGAGAAACGAAGTCGGACAAAGGCGTTGCGGTCTGAGCTGTTCATCGCGCCGTTCTGCGAACGTTCTGATTCCAGCCTCGGCACAAGGCCGTACAGGGCGAGCATCATGGCATCGAATATTGTTGATTTACCCGAGCCGGTCGGGCCGAAGAAGCCGAAGATGCCGGTGCGGGAGAGCTGTTCGAAGTCGATTTCGCATCTGTCCGAGTACGAGTTTATGCCCTTGAATTCCAGTCGAAGCGGTCTCATTCCTCTGTGCCGTCCATGATTTGTACGAACTGGTCGATGAGAGCTTTCGAGGGTGAACTGCCGCCTTTTCGATGAGCGTAGAACTTCTCGAAAAGCTCTTCTGAGGTAAGGGTGTGGCGCATTTCAGGGGGTGATTCGGCGCTGGAATCGGTCGCAGAAAGCTGTATCAGCTTCACAATGCCTTGGTGCAGTTGCGACAGTGCCCTGCGGCCCGTCTGCTCGAGCGGCCCTTCGAACTCGATCTGCAATAGCAGGTGGCTGTTCTCCTGTTTCGTAATTCCTTCTCAAGCTCCTCGAGCGAGTAAAAGCGCCAGAGTAGCGGAGGATGAGGATCTGAAACGTCTTCAAAAGTGGTCTCGTAGCTTTCGAGGTCGTACACGATAAACCCGTGCGCATTTGCTTGTGCGCCTGGCTTGGAGAAGTCCAGCGCAAGAGGGGACCCCGAGTAGTAGGCGTTTTCCCGTTTGGCGAGTCTCTGGCGCCTGTGAAAGTGACCGGCGGCTATGTAACTCAGCCGGTCAGGCAGATGCGCAATGTTGATGGCGTAGGTCCCGCCGATGGAGATATCCCGTTCCGTCTTGTCCATTCGTGCTTCCCAGAAGTACTGGTGGGTGACAAGTACGAGCGGAACGTCCGTTGGCGCGGCATCCGAGCGCTCCTTGACGAGCGAGGCGAAGAGTTTTGAGAACTGAGCGCTTTCGGCGGCTTCGCTGTCGAGAGAGGGCAGGGCGATGCGCAGGCGGCTTTCGTTGACGAATGGCATCGGGATAAGCGCGCATTTGCCGAACGAGTTGGATATGTTCAGTACTCCGTTGGCAAAGGTGGCCTCGAAGGGGGCGTTCGAAAAGTCCCGATCCATCTCGGAGGGGTCGGAGAAGACGAAAACTCCTCTGTCCTGAAGAAGACTGGCGGCCGCGGCGAGTTTTGCCGGAGAATCATGGTTGCCTGCCGTCACCACTACCGCACGGTCGTTGTCAGCAGTGAGCGAGCGGAGAAGGTCGTAGTACATTCTCTCGGCTGCATGCGGGGGATTGACTGTGTCGAATATGTCGCCCGCGAGCACGACGAGCCCGCAGCGGTGAGCTTCGGCTTTTTCGATAATGGTATCGCAGACCGCCCTGTGAGCCTCGTCGCGGTTGACCGTAAGGAGGTCTCTCCCGAGGTGCAGGTCCGAGGCGTGAAGGAGCTTCATGGTCACTTACCGGATGCGAGTCTTTTTGCGAGGAAGGGGTCGAGAATGTTGGTTGCGAGAATCTTTTTCTGGGTCTTCTGATAGTTGTAGGGAACCCTTATCCACTCTACAACGTCGTCATCCAGAATGGCGTAACATGCCCTCTTGTCTCCGTCCCTCGGTTGGCCTACCGAGCCTACGTTGATTACGGCTTTCTTCTTTCCGAGGCGATAGTAATAGTCGATCTCGTCGGGATAGTAGAACTCACCGTTGGGAATCAATACTCCGGGGTGGTGAGTGTGCCCGCAGAAGCAAACCCAGTCGAGCGCGCCGAATATGTCGTAGACCTTGTCCATGTCGTAACCGAGGTCGGGAAACACGTAATCACGCGTGTGCTCGAGGGGAGAACCATGACAGAAAAGCATGCCTTCTTCCTCGTGGTACTCGACGAAGTTCTTCTTGATGTGTTCGACGAAGTCCCTGTCCTTCTCCAGTTCCTCTTTTGTCCACTTGATGGCTACCTTGGCCCTTTTGTTGAAGGTCTCGGAAGAATCGTAGAGGATGGCATCGTCATGGTTTCCGAGGATCATGAAGGAGAAAATCCGCGAATAGGAAAGGCATTCCTTTGGGTCGGGGCCGTAGCCCACTATGTCTCCGAGAAAGGCGATTCTCTGAACTCCACGGCGAGAGATATCTACCATCACCGCATCGAGTGCCTCGAGGTTGGAATGTATGTCGCTGAGAAGGGCGAGCTTCATCGGCAGCTCCCAAGTTGTGTCCCGCTCTACCGGATTCCGCGAAGGAATTTCTTCTGTCGTTTCACCATTCTATTCGAAAGAGAGCAAATTTCACCATTTATTCCCGCAAAACAGCGTTTAACGTTCATGTGCGCGGGCGAACCTTGGACAGATCCCGTTGTAAAGACATTGTCTCGTGGCGATACCTGTCCAGCACCACTCGGGAGAATTCGAACGGGTCTATGTCCATGTCGTCAAGGCAAGCGACCGGCACAGGGGTTCCATCCCTGCTCACGTTGATGCCGAAGTGAATCAGGCCCGAAACAGGGGACACGGTGGCTATGGAGACAGACAGCTTGTCTTCCTCCACGAAGATGTCGTTGCCGATTCGTTTCGGCACAACTCCGCTGAGTTCAGTGATGAGTTCCGTGCAAATAGCCGCCAGCGCCCTCTGACGCATGATAGTGAGAGCGAGCGAGGGGTGCAGAAAATGTTCGCAGATGAAGTGCAGCATGTCATCTGCGGCTATGACCGCCTCGTCCAGCGAGTCCTCGATATCAACGAGGTCGGCGGTGTTGACGGAGCATGAACCGCGAAATGAGACGGCACAATCGCCGCGAATGCCGAACTCCTCAAGTATCCAGTGGGGGCGCAGTTCACGCCCGGAATAGTGAATAGATTGAGTGAGTTGTCTTACTTCCACGAAAAAGAATCCCCGAACGGATAAAAAACGCTTCCTGCAGGTTTGCTTTCATGGGAGCGGGTGCGGATGAAGGAACTCACTACGGGGTATCGGAATGGTTTGCCGGAAAGCTCGCGGGATGCAGCGCTGAAAGAGGTCAGAAGGGCGAAAGTGAATCCAACAAGCCAGATAACCAAGACCGTAAGGTTGAAGGCTGTCACAAAAAACGCCTTATCGCTGAATGCAAAGGTGACACCGACTGTAACCAGAAGGCACAGAGCGTGAAAAAGATTGAGTGCCGCCTGCCATACGAACGCCTCAACGATGGAAGGACGTCGTTCCGGAGCATGGCGCGAGATGAACTTGTAGCAGACAGCGGTTACCAGCGGTCCCCAAAGAGGAATGACCGCTGAGATATGAGCAAACCGGATTGCCTGCCGTGTCTTACTGTCCTCGAATAAGTACCTCAACGAGCCTCCTCGAAATTCAAGCATGCAACCGCACAAAGGCAGTCACCCCTTATTATCTCAGATAATTGGCAAGTATTCAAGGTTTCTTTGCGAACCGGGCGCAATTCGTGTGAAGAAGTTCCGACTGCGAGTTCGAGGAAGTGATTCACGGGTAAGCGTCCGTGTCTGCAATCAACCGTTTTGCACTTGTGAGCTTTGGTCTTTCTCGGTTGGAGCGGCCTGCTGTTCGGTATCTTCAGATGTGTCTTGCCGTCCGTCACGAAGGAAATGGTCGGGTTCGCAGGATTTTCTGCGTAGCCATGTGTAGAGAACCGCGCCCGAGACAAAGACGCCGAATGCAACGAGATGCCAAATCTTGAATGGGCCGAATATCTCAACCGCTTCGTCCGCTCGCGTGAGCTGTACGCAGAAACGTATCACCCCATAGGCCACAAGGTAGGTGCCGACCACCTGTCCGGCGAACTTGCGACGTGAGAACAGGTATGCCAGTATCCCGCACAATATGAAAAGCAGAGACGCCTCCAGCAGTTGCGACGGGAAAACGGGCAGGGATTCAACAGCCGATGGCGGGATTAATCCGGATTCCAACTGGTCGTAATACACCGCGCTTTCGTCGGAGAATTGCAGGCCGCAGCTTTTGCATGCGAAGCCGTAGCAACATCCATTGAGAAAGCAGCCGATGCGTCCGAAAGCGTGAGCCAGTGCAAGGCCGGGAACTATAAGGTCACCGACGCTCCACGCCCTGTAGCCCTTGAACCGGAGAAAGAAGTAAACGGTTGGAACTCCCAAAATTAGACCGCCGAAGAAATCCAGACCACCCGACAGGTAGGCTATGTTGCCTATCGGGTCGCTCATTATGAACTGGAAGTAATCGGCGTTGTGCATAAAGTAGGAGATCTTAGCCCCGATAAAACCAACTACCACGGCGAGAAAGCCCGCATCGAACACGTGCCCCATCTTGACGGATGTGCCCCGTGCGAGCTTCGAGATAAGAAGATATGCCGACAAGAAGCCGACAAGAATCATCAGGCCATAGGAATAGACTGGAAGCTGTCCTCCCCATGGCAGGTCAATTCTGAAAAGTATCGGTAGCATGGCGGGTTACCTGCTACCGTGCGGGTAGCGGGCGGTTGTTCCTGTCAACTTGGACGACACGTGGAGTGTGGATTTTGGCTTCATTTCTCGTCCATAACGCAATAGGCTACGATGATGACAAGGTCGCCCTTCGTAACGAGGCGTGCGGCCGCGCCGTTCAGGCATACCTTGCCGTTGCCGCGTTCATCGCCCTCGATGACATAGGTCTCGAACCTTTCGCCATTGCTTATGTTGAGAACCTGTACTTTTTCGTGGCGCAGGATGCCTGCGGCGTCCATAAGGTCGGGGTCAAGAGTGATGCTGCCCTCGTAGTTGATGTCGGCATCAGTGACCCTGACGCGGTGAATCTTGGCTTTGCACATCTCAACGAACATGTGCTGTTCCTTCTCTGTTCTTCTTCGACCGGCCACTTGGACCGTACACAGGATAATACTACCAGATTTGGGCGGCGAAAAAACCTGTACAGAAAAAAGCCCACCAGAGCTTCGGCACGGTGGGCTTGCTTATCAAACTGGTCGGGCCGGGCGGATTCGAACCGCCGACCTCTTGAACCCCATTCAAGCGCGCTAGCCATGCTGCGCTACGGCCCGACGACTGAGAATTATAGCTGTTTATATGCCCCTTCAAGGAAAAACGTTGCAACCACACATATCACGCTAACACTGATGGAAGCGCCGTAGGTGTCACAGCCTGCAAGAGAAGTATAATTGCCCTTAAACACCATGAAAGGCCTGAAATGACTTCCATGCACGGAAAATCAGCCTCTGTGCGAAGCTGGTCTCAGACTATCATACTCACTGCGGCTCTGCTGTTCTCCGCCTCCCTCTTGTCCTTCAACCTGTACAGGTACTATCGGACAAACACGAAAATCGGAGAGTTCGAGATCGGTGCCGCGCTGGAGTATATAGACCGCTATCACACTCAGGAGATTGCCGACGAACAGAAGATCAGCGGCATACTCAATGGACTCGCATCCGTGTTGGGGCCTCATGCCGCAGCATATTCGCCCGAAGAACTCGCAAGACGCGACGAGGAGCTTTACGATATGTTCGTTGGTGTCGGAGTTCGACTGAAGATAATGGACGGCTATCCGGTTGTCGTGTTCCCCATACACGACACCGCTGCTGAAAAGGCCGGAATTCAGAGCCGAGACGTCATCATCGCTGCAGACGGTAAGTCGCTGAAGGACGCTGACTGGAATGAAATCTTCGAACTGCTGCGCGGCGAGATCAACACCAAGGTCGAACTCACCGTGAGAAGGGAAGGCGAACCCGAACCCATTACCATAACTATCGTGCGCGCGCCGGTTCCCACTACGTCCATCGAGTACGAACAACTCCTTCCCGACGGCGAGACCGCCTACCTGCACATCACGGATTTCACGTCCATGACGGCAAGCGACCTCGAAAAAGCTCTTATGGACCTCGAATCGAAGGGCATGAAAAAGCTCGTGCTCGATATCCGTCACAACGGTGGAGGCCTGGTTAGCGCAGCGGTTGCGGTTGCCGACCTGTTCATGGACGAAGGCCCCGTGGTAACGGTGAAATCCGGCAAGAAGGGCAAAGGGGAGACCTCAGTCTATAACTGTTCCGACAAGACACCCTTCAAGAACCTGCCTCTCGCTGTGCTTGTGGACGAATACTCGGCCAGTGCTTCAGAAATCTTCGCCGGTGCGATAAAGGCCACGGCAGGGGACTCATCGTCGGAGACACCACTTATGGCAAGGGCAGCGTTCAGCGGACCTTCACGGAGGGGCTCGGAGGTTTCGCTCTGAAGTTCACGACTGCGAAGTTCTACTCTCCGTCCGGCCATGAGATACAGGGAGTCGGCATCAGTCCCGACATCGAGGTCGAAGAGGACGAGATGGGTTACAACCTTCTCATGCTCGCATACGAAACCCGTTTCGTGCAGAAGTTTCTGCCCGACTACAGCCCCGACCTGTCACACCTGGAAATCGGAAGCTTGGACGATATAGTTGACCACACTCTCGAACGTGCGCGGTCAGCACTGGCATCCCGAGAGAAACCTGTACCGAACGGAGAAGCGGAGGCAAATCAGCAATGACGCTTGTCCTCGGACTCGAAAGCACCTGTGACGATACCTGCGCTTCGGTCGTAATAGACGGCGTGAAGGTGCTGTCCAACGTGGTTTCGACCCAGCAGGAAATGCACGAGAAGTTCCGCGGCGTCGTCCCGGAAATGGCATCCCGAGCGCACCTCGAGCGAATGCTGCCGGTATTGCAGCAGGCTCTTGACAGGGCGGGCGTTTCTGCGAACGACCTCGATGCCGTGGCGGTATCCAACAGGCCGGGATTGATAGGTGGGGTGATGGTTTCCGTCACGACCGCGAAGGTCCTGAGTTGGGCGCTGAACATTCCCCTCGTCGGCATCAATCACATCCACGCGCACTTGTACACGGGCTTCATGGAAGAGCCGCAATGCAATATGCCTGCCGTTGCGCTGACAGCGAGCGGAGGACACACTCTGTTGTGCCTCGTTCGCTCCTCCCTCGAATACGAGGTACTCGGCTCGACGATAGACGATGCGGGCGGAGAAGCCTTCGACAAGGGCGCAAACCTGCTCGGACTCAAAGGTGGCGGAGGTAAGGCTCTCGATGAGCTTGCCCTCGGCGGCGACCCGAAAGCCGTGAAGTTTCCACGACCGATGCTGGCCGAAGAGGGCTACCGTTTCTCTTTCGCGGGCTTGAAGACGGCCCTGTTGTATTATCTTCACGGCCCCGGCAATAAGCCGCAAGACCCTTACGCCGAGCCAGATATCGCCCCGGATGTACTCAAGGACATCGCCGCGTCGTACCAGGAGGCTATCTGCGAGGTGCTTGTGAAGAAGGCGTTCAGGGCCTGCGATGAGTTTGGCGCGTCATCGCTTTTCGTGACCGGAGGCGTAGCCGCCAACTCGCGCCTGCGGACAATGACTGTCGAAATGGCGGCAAAAAAGCGTATAAAGCCCGTGTTTCCAGCAATGGCGCTGTGTACGGACAATGCGGCAATGATCGCAGGTCTCGGTTACGAGTTTCTTTCGAGAGACATTCACGATGAACTTGATCTCGCGGCTCATGCGAGGTCGGAAGAGACGGGATGAGCAGCAACCTGCACGACATTCTCACTCGCCTGAAAGCGGGCGAGCTCAGTATCCGCCAAGCTCTCGGCCTTGTCGAGGGTTTCGAGCGCACAAGCGACGGCTCAGCACTTCTGGATACGGAGCGCAGGCAAAGGACAGGTCTGCCCGAGGTCATCTATGGAAAGGACAAACCGTACGACAACCTGCGCTGCATAGTTGAACATCTTCTCGAAACGAAAAGGGAACTTCTCGTAACACGCCTGAACAACGACATAGCCGAGAAGCTGGCGCAGGAGTTCTCCCTTCAGCACGAGCCTCTTTGCGGCGCGGTCAGCAAACTGGATGTTGACAAGGAGTTGCTGGGGCTTGTCCTGTTGCTTAGCGGCGGTACTTCGGATATGCACGTCGTGAAGGAGGTCGAACTTGCCTGCAGATTCTTCGGAGTGCGCATCGAAGTGCATACAGACGTGGGAGTAAGCGGTCTTCACCGATTTTTTTCGGTGGAACCGAAGCTGAAGGAGGCCGATGCGCTCATAGTCGCCGCCGGAATGGAGGGCGCGCTGCCGTCCGTCGTTGCAGGGCGCGTGGCCGTTCCTGTCATAGGACTTCCTGTATCCACTGGTTACGGCGCTGCTCTCGAAGGAGTTACCGCCATGCTCGCCATGCTGTCCTCATGCGCTCCCGGAGTGAGCGTGGTGAACGTTGACAACGGTGTGGGTGCCGCTGCCGCCGCAGCGCGAATCGCATTTGGCAAAAGGAGCTGACAATGGGCGCACCTGCTGACATTCCCCGTCTCCCTGCAAGAAAGCCCGGAACGCATAAGGGCACAGTCGGCAAGGTGCACGTTGTCGCCGGAAGCGGACAGTTTCAGGGTGCGGGCGCACTTGCGGCCATGGGCGCATTGCGTGCCGGTGCGGGGCTCGTGTTCTTTTCCTTTCCGCGGTCTCTTTATTCAGCCTACGCGGCACGGCTATGGGAGGTCATTCTCCGCCCGCAGCCCGAGACCGATGACGCCGCGATATCCTCATCCGCTCTCGAAGACGTTCTTGCGTTCAGCAAGGGCCTTCAGAGTGCTGCCGTTGGACCGGGGTTTTCTCAGAATCCTTCGGCCGGGAAGCTCGCAAGGGAACTGTACAGGAAGCTCGAAGTGCCTGCGGTTTTCGACGCGGACGCACTTAACGCGCTGTCGCTCGGTGGTGCGGACCTTTCGGACCATGCGGCACCGCGTGTGCTCACGCCCCATCCGGGCGAGTTCGCACGATTTCGAAAGCATCTCGAGCTACCCGAGGATGACCACGAGGCCGCGGCATCGATCTGTCGCGCAAACAATGTCACGCTCGTGTACAAGTCCCACGAGCCAGTCGTGTTCGGTGCCGACAGGGTTCAGAAGGTAACGTCCGGTTCCTCCGCTCTTGCGACCGGCGGCACTGGTGACGTTCTCACTGGCATTATTTCGGCCTTCCTCGCACGAATGGAGCCGTGGGAAGCCGCGGTGACGGGAACATACGTTCACGGCAGATGCGGGACTCTTGCGGGAGAAGAACTTACGAAGGAATGTGTGATAGCTTCCGACCTTTTTAAGTACATGCCACAAGCGATGCGGGAAGTAATTGAGCAGGACTGACGACAGCCTTTCAGACGAGCAACTCGTAAAGCTGTACCGCGAAGGTGATCAGCAGGCGATGGAGCAGCTTGTAGAGCGCTATCAGGCAAAGGTATTCGGCTTTTTCAAGCGCCTTTGCTGGAACCGCACTCTCGCCGAAGACCTTGCCCAGGATACTTTCATCAAGGTGATATCGTCGTTGAGGCAGAAGGAGCCAGAGGTTCCCTTCTCCATGGTGCTTTTCCACATCGCCCGCATTCACTGGTACACATATCTGCGCAAGAAGTATCGTACAGTTAAGACAGTCGGGAAGATTGAAGAACACGGAGACGTCATTCCCGGCGAGGAATCCGTCGGCGAAGACCTCGAGGAATTCGACGAACGCAAACAGAAGATAAAGCTCATGAAAAAGGCCATGGAGTCACTCAGTCCCGAAAAGCGCATCGTGGTAGAGCTGTCATATTTTCTCGAGGTACCGTACAAGGAAATTGCACAGATTCTGGAGATACCTATCGGCACGGTCAAAAGTCGGCTTAACTCAGCCATACGAAGGCTGCGAGGGATTATGGAGTCCGATGAAAACTGAGCACTTCTACGACCTCTCATTGCCCCGGTTGAAGGAGCTTGTCGCTCATCTCGGGCACAAGCCATTCAGGGCGAAGCAGCTATGGCATCACGCCTATGAACACCGTTCATGGGGGTTCTCGGAGGCAACCGACCTGCCCGATAAGCTCGTTGCTGACCTGTCGGAGAAGGTTCCGCTTAAGACCGCGAAGATTATCAAAAGGCTCGATTCCTCGGACGGCGACACGTCCAAGGTGCTTCTGGACATGAGCGGCGACAGCGTAGAGGCAGTGTCAATTGCGGCACCGAGTCGTCGCACGGCGTGTATCAGTTCCCAGGTCGGCTGCGACCTCGGCTGTCGGTTCTGTGCATCAGCACTGGGCGGCAAGGTGCGCGATCTCTCCTCTGCCGAAATTCTTGAGCAGTTCGTGGCGGTCAACTCCCTCGAGAATGATTCCCTGACGCACGTCGTGATGATGGGAATGGGGGAACCCCTTCTAAACTACGAGCAGGTCGTAAGGGCGCTGAAGATGCTTGTCTGTCCAGAACATTTCGGGCTGTCACGCAGGCGCATCACTCTCTCGACTGTCGGAGTGGTGCAAGGTATTGACGCACTGGCCGGCGAACGGCTCGGCATCAACCTTGCCATCTCGCTTCACGCGAGTTCGCAAGAGCAGCGTGTGCGCATAGTCCCTTCCGCCGCGAAGTGGCACTTCGATGACATCATTCGGGCGGCCGAAAGATATCACTCGGAGACCGGCAGGCAGGTGACGTTCGAATACTGCCTCCTTGGTCGTCTTAACGACAGCCCGGAAGATGCCGAAAAGCTGGGCGAACAGCTCAGTGGAAAAGGTTTCGCGGTGAATGTAATCCCGTACAATCCAGTATCGGGCAGGGATTATGAGCGGCCTGCCGCGCAGAGTACCGAAAAGTTTGCCCAAGTATTGCGCGAGCACGTTTCCGCAGTGATGATTCGCAGGGAAAAGGGCACTGACATTGCCGCAGCCTGCGGACAACTCCGAGCCGACAAGGGTGGTGAATGCGCTTCCCAAAAATGACCCCCTCATTCTTTTACGCTGCCGACAAGCCTCAGTATGGCCCGCCCGACCATATCAGTGCCGATATAACCGAACAGGAACTGGAAAAGCTAAAGCACTCCTCTCCGTACGAGCTTTCCGATGAGGATCTCGTGCACCTGATTCAGCACGGCGAACGCAGACATTTTGATCTTCTTGTCGAACGCTACCAGGACCGAATATACAACACCTCTCTCAGGATGCTCAGCGACCAGGATGACGCACTCGATGCTGCGCAGGAGGTCTTCATTAAGGCCTACAAGGGCATTGACCGCTTCCGGTTCCGCTCTACCTTCTACACCTGGCTTTTCCAGATAACACTAAACTACTGCCGCTCCAAGCTCCGCTCTCGAAGCCGCTCCTCGAGGCTTAAGATGCTCCCTCTCGACATTCGCAACGAGGACGGCGATAGCCAGGCGCTCTCGATTCCCGACGAGGAACCTCTGCCGCAGGAGAGACTCGCGAGGAAGGAGCTTGTCGAGGCTGCCGAAGAAACTCTTCAGAAGCTGCGTCCCGAGTTCAGGGAAGTCATCATCCTGCGTGATATAGAGGGGCTGAACTACGACCAGATTTCTGTTGTGCTGGAATGCAGCATGGGAACTGTCAAGTCACGGCTTCACAGGGCGCGCAACGCACTGGGAGCATCCCTTAAACGGTACCTGGAGTAGCTATGGCAGAGAGCGCGAAGGCGAGAAAATTACCGAAGGCCGCATGGGTGATTCCCATTGTTCTGCTTCTCGCGCTCGTAGTGCTTACTGCACTGTTCGGGGCCCGTTTTTACACCATCCTCGGCAACAACGCACTCGAAGGCGGCGACCTCGTCTCCGCGCGTCGGGCCTATTCCCGTTCGATTCGAATGAGCACATTCTTCGGCAATGCCGACGCACGGGTCAACGCCCTGCGTAAGCTGATAGAGGTCGAGGCGCAACTCGGCCTCGAAACATCCGTGGAAAGGTGCAGGCAACTTCGTGCGCTGCTCGAAAAGACAGGAGCCGAGGACGAGGAAATAGCGGAAGTCATCGGGCGCGAGGCCTGGCTGCTTGCGAAAAGCGGAAGAACTGAAATGGCGACTGTATGTGCGCGGGACGCCACGAAATTGGACGAGGAATGCCCTAACGCCCTGCACGCTCTCGGCCTTGTCTCTCTCGCCAACGAAAACGATATGAAGGCGGTCGAATACTTCGAACGGGCCATCTACTCTGCAAAACAGCGCAATAGCGGCCATCTCGCTGAACATTTCTTCGCCCGCGCACTCGCCGAAATTCGCATTGATAACTTTCGACGCGCACAGAGGGACCTTGAACTCGCTGTCGAGAGCGGAAAAACTGACCGCCGGACATGGCAACTGCTCGTGAAGTGCTACATCAAGCTGCAGGAGCTTTCAAAAGCCCTGAATGCAGCCGAACGGGCAATTCACCAAGACGAAGGCTTTTCCGCAATGTACTTCAACGCTGCATCGGTGCTGCTCGCGCAGGGCGAGTTCGCCGCGGCGCTCCAGATGCTTGAAAAACCTCAGGCGAAGAAGGCGGACTTCACCGAGGCCGGTATAACCTACGCTGTATCCTGTCACTGCAACGGGATTTTCGACAAGGCCCGAAGGTTTTACGCCCGTGGCTATCCCGCTGATCCCGAGTTCGCCGCACTCGCCTATTCGCTCACCTTGCTGGAAAACGCCGAAGCCGAAATAGATGTGCCCATGGAATGGCCCGAAACTGCGCGGGGCAGGTTCTTTTTCCGAGCCGTGACCGGCGAGTATGACGACATCGCCGCCAGCGACTTCATAGCTCTTGCGGATCTGAAGGAGATCTCCGAAGAAAGGTACGCTGCCCAACTCGATGAATTGGGGCTCGGGTATCTTGCGCAGGAGGAAGGCTTACCGGTCGCATGGGAGGAGTTGATGTTTGCGCTCGGAGCACGGCTCGCCTGTATCGGCAGAACCGCGCACGCCAAAGAGCTTCTCGAACGAGTTGCACGGAGCCAGAAATACTTCTACTGGTGCTATCCGCTTTCCCTTTGGTATTCTGCGAGGCTCGAACAGAAGTGACGGCCCACGGAAATCTGAACAAACTTCTCGCGAGCCTCAAAAACTACGAGGGTATCAGGGCGGCCGACTATGCAACCGAACGCCCCTCTCTCGAACCTTTCAAGGAATTTCTCAAGGCATTGGGAAGCCCCCAAAAATCTCTTGAAACCGTCATAATCGCCGGTTCCAAGGGCAAAGGCTCGGTGCTGTACGACCTGGAGGCGATGCTCAGGGCCAGTGGATTGAAAACGGGCGCGTACACCTCTCCGCACCTTCTATCTGTTACCGAGCGCATCCGGCTGGACGGACGCGACATTTCCCCCGAAATACTTATGGAACTTGTCGGAAGGACGATAGAGGTCGCCGAGGAAATCGGCTATCCCCTGAGCTTTTTCGAGTGCATGACCGCCTGCGCGTTGCTGTTTTTTGCCCAGAACCGTGCGGACCTGTGCCTTCTCGAGGTGGGCCTCGGAGGACGCTTGGACGCGACCAACGTCACCTCCCCGGTTCTTGCGGTCATTACGACCATACTTCTCGAACATACCAAGATCCTTGGCGATGACCTGACCTCGATCGCAACTGAGAAGGCTGCCGTTATCAGGGACGGATGCCCAGTGGTAAGCGCCCCGCAAGCACCCGAGGCAGTTGCGGTAATAAACGCTCGCGCCGCGGCCGAGGGGACTCGGGTGCACTATTCGGCAGTCATAGGCGATGACGTTGCTGCTGCGGTACCGTTCGAAACCTTGAACAGGGCGGTGGCACACCAGGCTTTCCGCCAACTCATGTCCGCCGAGCCTCCCCCTGCCTGGCAGAGCCTCGTTCGCAAAAGCGGCAGGTTTGACAGGAGACAGGTCAATGGCCGCACCGTAATTATTGATTGCGCTCATCATCCGACCTCGCTCGAGGCTTTTCTTGAAAGAGTATCGCGGGAATACGGTGAGTACGAACTTGCCTTTGCATGCCTTTCGGACAAGGATGTGGCGGGCATGTTGAACGTCATCAGGCATTATAGGCCAAACATGTTCTACGTTGTCCAGCTTGACGACCGCCGTGCCGTTAAAGGCAGTGAACTCATTAACAAATATCTGCTGGATAATGATGGCAACTGTGCTATAATTGGCACTGACGAGTTGAAGTCAGTTATTATGAGGAACATCGAAACACTCGTTGTGTCAGGTTCTTTCAGAATTGCGGGGCTCGCGCTCGAGCAGATTGAAGAACAGGGGTAGTTCGCAGGCATCTCAGCACTGCATCGGGGAGCACCTTAAAAACGCAAGTTCTTTTCTCCGTTGACGTTGCGTGGCGTCAATTCGGCGACACGACGATGTGTTCCCGACGGAGCAAACGAGATAATCCGAAAGTTTTTTTGCGCAAAAACACGTCTGAGTTCGTTTATATAGAGAAGGTGCACGCACACATGTTGTTTTGCCGATATATCAGCCACAAAGAGAGGGGCGTATCGAATGAACTCAGAGGCACAGATCTTGACGGAGGACGAGCTTAAAATGACCGAGGAGGGAAGGAGACCGAGGTGTCCGAATCCGGACTGTCCCGACAAGACTCTCCATGATGTAATCATCCATTCGCGTGACGGGTCCCGTACCCGGTACTGCTGCAAGGTATGCGGCAAGACTTTCAGCGTAAAAACGGGCGAGAGACGGGGGAGAGGAATGTCCAGAAAACCGAAGGTGCGCTATGCACTGTGGCTGGCCAACCAGGGCTACTCTAAGAGCGAAATTGCATTCATCGTGGGAGTGACTCGACGCACTGTCATGAGGTGGCTGAAGAAGCTCAAGGTCGAATGAATCCCGCCATTTGACACGGCGGCACGCCTTTACGGGTTAACAGGGCGCATAGATATAGAGGAAGAACGATTTTGGATTTGTGCGACGGCGAACGTCGTCGCACCGCAGGCAAAAGGGCCGTCGCAAGACGGCCTTTTTATTGTGGTTTGATAAGGCAGAATTGACGTGTTACTTCAAATTCGGCATTATTGCCTATGGGCAAAAAATACAGTTTCGCTGCAAATGACTGGGGCTTCGTCATGCTTACCTTTATGTATCGCTATGGCCATGACCTACGTCAACCATCCTCTTCTTCCTCGCCTGAGTTTGCCTCGCTCGTTTTCGTATCGAAACCGATTATTCGAGGAGCCCTTCCGAAGGGTTCTTTCAGGAAGCATCGAGAGAATCCCCGTAACTCTTTTGAATTTGTTTTTGTGCTCCTGCCCGCGGAGAGGATATACTTATTTAGTGGTGAAGGTCGAAGAGCGGCCGCACCCAGACTGGAAATGGTGACCCATGAAAACACTGAAACTGGTATTGATGCTGGTTGTGGCCGTCACACTGGCGGCCGTTGTTCTGCAGAATCGGGCTCTTGTCGAAGTCCAGTTTCTCTGGTGGACCGGGACAATATCTATGATTGTCCTCCTTCTCCTCACCGTCGTGGGGGGATTCATCCTGGGCTTGGTTACGGCACTTCTTGTAAAAAATGGCTCGAAGTCAGACCCCCTTAAAAAAGGCTAATGAAATGAGTGACAGGAAACTGTACCGGCAGAAGAAACAGGCTGAGTTGGATAAGTGGCAAGCTGAGCTTGATAAGCTCAAAGCCAAAGCATCGAGTGCGAGTGCTGATGCACAACTGGAGATGAACAAGCGGATCGAGGCGCTGGAAGGTAAGATCGAAGAAGGCAAAACAAAGCTTTCCGCGCTTGCGGAGGCCAATGACGACGCTTGGGAAAGGTTCAAGGACGAAATCGAAGCGACATGGACCTCCCTGCAGTCTGCCTTCAGTGACGCAGCGGCCAAGTTCAAGGGATAGGCACATTGAACCAGATGTCCCTCGGTAGCCTGGCACTGATCCGCTGCCGACGCATGGCCTGAATTTGCTCGAACAGGACAGGATTTTTCTGCAACGCCCCGTGGGCAGCACGCCTGTACGGGTGAGTAAGGCGCATAGATGTAGCAGATTTCTGATATTCGAATTTGTGCGACGGCGAACGTTGTCGCACCGCAAGCAAAAGGGCCGTCTTCGGACGGCCTTTTTTTATGGTTACTCTTTCAACATCGGCAATATGTCAACATCCTCGCCGTTTTTGTAGCGTTCGAGAACTTTGCGGTGGCTTTTAGTCAACTCGTTGTACTCGGGTATGAGGTCGGGTGTTGCGGGAATTCGAAGGGAGAAAACAAAGTCATTATCCCTTACCACCCTGGTTCCGTGAAGAAAGACCGCAACGCACGCGACCGACTGAATACTAAGACCTTCCTGCCTGGCAATTGTCCTCAGTGCTGCGGCGGCTGCCTGCCTCACATGCTCGTCCTTCAGGGCGGCAAGAAGCTCATCCACCGCTTTTCCACTGCCGATTTTGCCCAGAGATAAGGCGGCATTCCACCTCACATCCCCGTCCCCGTCCTTCAGGACGGCAAGAAGCCAATCCACCGCTTTTGGACTGCCGATATCGCCCAGAGCTGTGGCGGCATTCCTCCTCAAATACTTGTTCTCGTCCGTCAGCGCGGCAAGAAGCCCATCCACCGCTTTTGGACTGCCGATTTTGCCCAGAACTGTGGCGGCATTCGCCCTCACATCCTCGTCCCCGTCCCCGTTCTTCAGGGCAGCAAGAAACACCTCCACCGCTCGCGTGTCGCCGACTCCGCCCAGAAGCTGTGGCGGCATTCGCCCTCACAGTACGTTGTTCTCCGTTCGTCAGGGCGGCAAGAAGCCCATCCATCGCTTTTGGACTGCCGATTTCGCCCAGTGCTCGGGCGGCTCGCCATCTCATGTGCTTGTCCTCTTCCTTGAGAGCGGCAAGAAGCCCATCCACCGCTCGCGGCTCGCCGATTTTGCCCAGAGCTTCAGCTGCTGCGTGCCTCAGATTCATGTCCACATCCTTCAGGACAGCAAGAAGCCCATCCACCGCTTTTGCGACGCCGATTTTGCCAAGGGCTTCGGAGGCGCTATTAATCACATACACATCCCCGTCCTTCAGGACAGCAAGAAGCCCATCCACCGCTTTTGCACTGCTGATTTTGCCCAGAGCTGTGGCGGCATTCGCCCTCACATACTTGTTCTCGTCCTTCAGGACAGCAAGAAGCCCATCCACCGCTTTTGGACTGCCGATCTCGCCAAGGGCAAAGGCGGCGCGGCTCCTCACATCCTCATCCCCGTCCTTGAGAGCGGCAAGAAGCCCATCTATCGCTTTTGGACTGCCGATTTTGCCCAGTGTTAAGGCCGCTGCCCACCTAACATTATTATCCTTCAGTGCAGCAAGAAGCCCATCCACTGCTTTTCCACTGCCGATGTTGCCCAGAGCTGAGGCGGCATTCGACCTCACATACTCATCCTCGTCCGTCAGGGCGGCAAAAAGCCCATCCACCGCTTTTGGACTGCCGATTTTGCCCAGTGGTCGGGCGGCATTCCTCCTCAAATACTTGTTCTCGTCCTTTAGTGCAGCAAGAAGTCCCTCTACCGCTCCCGGGTTGTCTATCTCGCCCATTGCTTCTGCTGCGCAAATACGATGTAGAACTGGAGATGAAGAGTGTTTCAGAATATCGACAAAATAATCGGTCAAATTGTCGCCGTGGGATCTTGCGAAGAGCAGATATGAACGCACTTCATCCCTAAAGGTTCCGGCAATACTTTCGGGTTTAACGTTCTGGATCTTCATCATGCTCAGAGCCTGCTCCAGCACCGCGTCGTTTTGCTTGTCAAAGAAGTACTTCCAGAACGCTCCTTTAAATGCATCTTTACCTATACGCCAGGCGTTCTTCAATTCCTCTGCCACGTACCGCGCGGCGAAGTGCTCGGAGAACTGCTGGTGAAGGACGCGATATTCGTTCTCATGGCTCTGGACTATTCCGGCTTGCGATAGTACCTCAACCGATTTTTTCCAATTCCGCCGCTCAACAGACATTTCATCAAGTAGTTCATCCAGAAAATCATCGGGCAGCCTGTCCTCGTACGTTCTGCCACTTGTTCCCATAACAGCGGAATGGAACACAAACGGTGCGCCTTGGCTAATAGCTTTGCACCGCTCTTTCACATCATTTGGAGCATAACCCTTTGTCTTCCTTTCAACCGCGTACCTGACAAAGGCGTCGAATATCCCCGCTTTCATCGGGAACCTGCCCCGTGGGAACTGGGGAACGTCGCGCAAGGCAAGCAGAGACATGGCAAACAGTAGAGGAATCTCTGTCAGTTTCCCTGTTGCGCTCCCCCTGCTGGAGAATTCGTCGTACTTATTTTTTGTCTTTGCATCCAGATGCTTTGCAGCGAATTCTTCCCTCTGGTTCTTCGAAAGGGGCAAGAGGTACACGCAATGTGCTGGAAATCTGAGTCTTTGTTCAAAGCCATAGTTCGGGCGAGAGGAAAAGACGAACAAGTCTTGGCAACCAGCGTTTTTGCAAGCTTCGAAGAGATCCTCGACGTAACTGTCATTTCTGAAAACGTCAAGTCCATCAAAGAACCAGATTACTTTCGTCTCACTCGTTTTGTCGTTTAGCTTTTCTGCCTTCTTTTCTGCCAGATACTCCCCAACGCTTGTCTTGACAACCACTTTTCCCATGTCAACATATATGGGCACATGCGTTCCCTCGCCAGATGTAAATAAAACGGCGTATTCCCTCGCCATCCATTGCATATATGTTGACTTACCCGCACCGGGACCTGAAAACAGGTAACACAGCTTCGAACGGACCAAAGCCCCATGCACCGCAGAAGAAACACCTTCTTCGATCCCGTACTTCTTTTCGAATGACGGTTTACTTTGTTCGTCTTCTCTCCTCGGAAGCTGCTTATCCCAGACTTTCAGTTCAGCGGCAAGGGGAAATGGTACGTTATTGTCAAGAAGTGGGAGCTTCTGCCAGTTGAGTTTCAGGTGCTCTGCAAGGGAGAAGCAGTAACTACAGAGCTTCAGGTAGGATGGGGAGTCTTTATCGCTCATGCGGAGCAGCAGCCCGATGATTACGTTATAATCTTCCTTGAGTGAGTTAAGAGCTTCCAGCGTTCGAACTACTTGTTCCTGTTGCCGGTCAATGACACTGTTAAGATATATCCTCAATCTGCTGATCTGATCCTGTATCTTGTTATTTAGCAGGACATCTTTGGGATCGAACCCACCCCATAGTAATACGATGAAAGCACCCAACAGTTCGTTCGCGGTGATCTCCGCGGCATGTTCGTTGAAGCCAGCCTTGATAAGAGTATCGGCTATCCCATTCAATTTAATCTCACAGTTGTTCCCCGTTTTCATGTTGCGTACACAAGTGTCAAGCTTCGTTCGGAGGGTCTTTTCATGCGCTCTCAGTAAAGATACCGCCTTCTCCTGACTCATTTGCCCATAAGCGATGAGTCTCTGCACCAGGTTTTCCGAGACCAGTTTCGAAGCTCGCTTTTCAATACGGCTTCTCTCGACCTTATTCTTCAGGTCAGGAAAAAGTGCTTTTGCGCCCTCAAAAGCCGCGTTCGCAAGAAGAGAAACCAAAAATGCTTCCATCAACAGCGTAACACCTCCATGGGTGTATTTTACATTTCTTTATACAAAACAACAGACTTGTTAACAATCCGTGACCTGCCCCCAGACCCGTTTTGGATAAGAAGTCATGGCATCCCGAAAAATGGGTTTCTAACGAAAATGAGCGAGGCAAAGTCAGGCGAAGAAGTTCTTCCGGTCATCGTTTGTGAAGCGTCCGTTGCCTTCAGCGATGTTTGTGGCTTAACCTGTCCCCTTGGTCTGGACAGAAACCTTCCTTCGAATTTGGTGGAAGATCCGAATCTCCTGAGTTGACCTGACGTTTCCGCAGTGGAGGCGAAGCGTAGCGAAGCCGGAACTGCGGAAACGGCGGCACCGGAACCCCGGCACCTGTCCTTATTCTAAGCTCTTCATTCGCTTCTACCTGTAATACTCGCTTTGCAAAGCTGGGATTTGCTCCGTAAACAGTTGCAGGTGTTCTCCGGCCGAGGTTCGGGTGTTCGGTGAAAAGCGAGTCTATTGCGCTCATCAGTCTGCACTCGAGAAGCTCGGAATCTTCGTCGCGGCGGGGGCTCGTAGTACAGCGAGCTTCGGGGAAGCGACAGCATCTCGCTCTGACGGACGAGGGAGATTTTCTGATTGCGTCTCTCAATCATGGCACGCTTCACGTCAAGTGTCAATTCCAAGCTCCCGAGCTTTTTTTTTCAACCAGTCGAGTTCGACCTGAAGCTTGCCAACCTGCTCGTAAAGCCGGGTTTCTCGAACCTCGGCTTCCTTAACGATGTCGGGCCGTCGTCGAGAGAAAACATCCGGAAGAGCCTCGATAGCCTGACGCTTCCACTCAGCGATCTGATTGGGATGGATGTCGAACTGGCTTGCAAGTTCCGCGAGGGTCTTGTCCTCCCTCAGAGCTGCTCGAACGACCCGGGCCTTAAAGTCTGCCGAAAAACTGCGTCTCTTTCTTCTCATTCTCATCTCCGTTCAGGGCTCGCGAGCCCCATTGTAGCAGGAGATTCCTCCACCTTAACCATCTGTCCAGTTTTTGGGAACAAGCTCAGAGTACACTGTTTTTCATGGGCCACTATATTCTGGTTGTGATAGTGGAAGTAGAAAGCAAACATCCGATAGTAGTTAGTGGTAAGTAGACCGCAGTAGTGGGTGGTTTCAGCGAGGGCGCGTAGTCTCTTGTCTCTTGGAATGTTTCCTGTACTCTACTCTCTATATTCTAACACTCTACTGCTCTCGACCATCCTTGCAAAGCGAATAATGGTCGGGGCGGGCGGATTCGAACCGCCGGCCTCTTGGTCCCAAACCAAGCGCGCTAACCAGACTGCGCTACGCCCCGAATTGTCAAGCTCGATGAATTATAACCACCGTTCGGATTTCGCCACTTTCAGAACCATCAGTTCCTGTAGTTGCGATGCACCGAGTAGAGAGGTCTCAAATAAATCCCGAAACGCCTTTAGCGCATATTATATTAGGATAAAAGGGCGACCGGGCAGCAAATCGCGGTGGTTGCGATTTGAATCAAAAAATGTCTGCTTCTGCCCGTCCGGTTGCTAATTGCGGTGGCGAGTTTGTGAAGAGTTCTCAGGGAGACAACTAATACTTGAATATGCGCCTGTGGGGTGTAAACTGTTCTGAAAGGAATCCGAACGGGGCAGTGGCCCGCACAAGAAAATCACCAACGGAGTTGCCATGCAGCAGACATCGATCGAACAAGCAGTTTACGATATGGTCAAGCAGGCAGCTACAGTTTTGCCGCCTGATGTAGTGGAAGTAATGGAGAAGGCTCGTGGACTCGAAGAGGGAGACTCGACGGCTCGAATGGCCCTCGACACGATTCTCGAGAACATTAAGCTCGCGAATGAGGATGCGGCCCCTATGTGCCAGGACACCGGCTGGCCCACCTTCTTTGTGCACTATCCGCCCGGCTGGTCCACGGCCCGCATGAGACGAGAGATCGAAGCTGCTGTGGCGAAGGCCACGAGCGACAATATTCTTCGTCCCAATGCGGTTGATCCTTTGACCGGCAAGAACACCGGCACCTGCGTCGGGGTGGGCGTTCCCACCGTCGAGTTCATCGAGGTGGAGAGCGACAAGGTCAAGATAGACCTTCTGTTGAAGGGCGGGGGTTGCGAGAACACAAGCGCGCAGTTCAAGCTTCCCGACGGCGAGCTTTCGGCCGGTCGCGACCTCGACGGAGTTCGAAAGGTCGTTCTCAAGGCCGTTTACGATGCGCAGGGCAGGGGATGCGGCCCCGCGATACTCGGAATAGGCATCGGCGGCGACCGTGCTCATTCATACAAGCTCGCAAAGAAGCAGCTTCTTCGCAAGCTTACCGACACCAATCCCGAAGAAGAACTCGCCGAGCTTGAAAAGCGCATCCTGACCGAAGCGAACCAACTGGGAATTGGCCCAATGGGATTTGGTGGCGCAACGACGGTGCTTGGAGTCAAGGCGGGTGTCGCGGCACGGCATCCGGCCTGCTTCTTCGTGTCCGTCGCTTACTTCTGCTGGGCATCGCGTCGTGCCACGCTTGTGTTCGAGGACGAGGACAACTACAGAGTGGAACAGTAAAGGAGCTTCGAATGAGTGCAATAGAACTGACGACACCAATTCCGAACGAACAGATCGCGAAGCTGAAGGCCGGAGATCCCGTTCTGCTCAACGGTACGATGGTCACCGCGAGGGACGCGGGACACAAATACCTCATCGAGAACTTTGTCGAGCAGCACAACGAGGCGGAACAGGAGACTTTTGACAAGCTGAGAGGGTATCTCGAAAACGGCATCATCTACCACTGCGGCCCCGTGGTCAAAAAGGAAGAGAACGGGTCCTATCGCTTCATCTCTGCAGGGCCGACCACGAGCATTCGCGAAGAGGTTTACGAGAGCGAAGTCATGGCCCTTTTCGACATTGCCGGAGTTATTGGCAAGGGCGGAATGGGCGGCAAGACCTTGAAGGGCTGCATGGAAAGCACGTGTGTTTATTTCCACGCAATAGGCGGGGCAGGAGCACTCATCGCGAAGAGCGTCAAGCGCGTTGTGGATGTTCTCAAGATAGAGTTCGGTACTCCCGAGGCCTTCTGGGTAATCGAGGTCGAGAACTTCCCCTGCTTGGTGACGATGGACAGCCACGGCAATTCCGTTCACGACCGTGTAGCAGAAGAGTCAGGCAGAAAATTCAAGGAAATGCTCGACCGGTAGCGAGCGTCGCGGAAAACGAAAAGAGTCCGCCCCGAAAGGCGGACTCTTTTTATATGTGAAGGGGAGGGCAGGTCAGTCTTCGAAGGCTTCCTGGGGGTTCCATGGTTTGGAAAGAATGTCAGCCATTTCGCTGGCGTATTCTCCTATCGGTTTGTTTTCGTTCTCCTTCGCGATCTTCTTAAGTTCGGCAATTGCCTTGCTCATCTCCTGACGCGAAAGCCCGCGCACCTTGCTCAGTGTTTTGTGAAGACCTTCCCACTGCTTGATGATAGCTCGGTTTTCCTTGTTGTCCTTCAGCTCTCCGAGCTTGTTTACGAGGTGCTCCCTGTAAGGAGTCTGCCGGAACTTCCTTTCGGCATCTTCGAGAATCTGAAGGGATCGGTAGTAATCGCCTTTCTGCTGGTAAAGCTGCGAACGCTTGATGTAGCGATTGTAGAAACGGGTCACCAGTTTTTCGATGTGAACAGCGGCTGATATGGTCTCTTCTTTCTTCTTTAAGGCCTTGGCTGAGGCGAGAGCCCTCTCGTAGTATTCATTGTAAACGTACCGCACGCGCTCCTTCACGGAATCCCACACATCCGCCACGACAGGAGCGGGAGTCGCGAGAGCCTTTTCGACCGCCTCAGTCATCTCTTTTTCGTCGGTCGGTCGGCCTTCCCAAACGACCTTGCCGTTGCGGCCGATCAGGTATGCCATTGGTATGGACACTATGCCCCAGTCAGCTTCGGCATCTACGACGATGGGATAGGTCAGCTTCGCGCCCGTCTCGTGGTGGTACAGGAAGCGTTTGACGATGTCGTAAGACTCGTCGGAAACGGCGAAAATATGCAGGTCGGGGCGGTCGAATTTCTCCTGAAGTGCCTGCATGTGTTTCATGCCTGCCCGACACGGGCCGCACCAGGTGGAGAAGAACTCGACGAGTACTACCTCGCCCTCGAAGTGTTCAAGGTATTCGTAGGGAAGCTCGGCGTTGACGAAACGACCGAACTTCAGGTCAGGTGGAGTCTTGTCAACGTACGACGGATTGCCGTACGCGAATATCGGGGTAGCCAGCAAAAGCGCTGTGAGTATGATCAGTGTCTTGCGCAAGTCACTCTCCAGTCAGCAGTTTCCACTATTATACACTCGGCGAAATAAGAGAGAGATTTTGATAAGGCAGCAGCTAATCGGTACTTGCCACCTTGTCGTATTCGGGGAACTCGTAGTAGTTGAGATTCTCCGCGATGAGCTCGTTTATGTTACGGCCCTTGCCTGTAAAAAGAGGACGGTTCCAGCTCATGACCGTTAATTCGGGAACGGTCGGGCCAGTCCTCTGCCCCGGCCTGGTCTTGATCTCCTCGATGGCTTTCTTGGCGTAGCCGCGCACGAGAATGGGCTCGCTGATGTCTTCGGCAATATTTTTCAGAATCGGATAGACGGTTTTCGCGGTTTCCGGCAGCTTCCAGGACCCCTCGTTCATGCCGAATACACGCAGTCCCCAGTAAATGGCGATTGAGCGCTTGGTCTGGTCGCCGGCGCGGGCGTGCCTGACGAGCACATTGAGAGCCGAAGGAGAGAGAGATTCGCCGAGTGCAATTGCCGCGAGCCTCGCGCTGCGTTCGAGTTCAGAAGAGTCGCTTCCCGATACGAGAGCCTGTTCGAGATATGGGAAAGATTTTTCCACGCCGTGGTAAGCGAGCGCAATGGCTATGTCCCACTTCACGCTTTCCGGAAGGTCGGAATCGAGAAGCGATTCCATCTGCGTGAGTTCTTCCTTCGTCAATTTCGCCACCGCAAAGTACTGGTTGGCTATGTACCTTTCCAAACCCGCGGTGAGTATCTTCTTCTCCTCCTGCAAAGTGTCATAGGCGATGAGGTACTCCAGCATGACCTTGTGGAGTTCTTTGTCGTCAAGCCTTGTCTTGAGGGAATTGAGCACCTGGTTTCGCACTTGCGGGGATTCGTACGGTTGCACGATGATGTCCATGACCATTCGCACATTGTCCATGTTCTTCGAAAGCGCAAAGTATCCCGCGGCCAAACGAGTCTCGAAAGGTCGTCCCTTTTCAAGCAACTCCTTCATGCGCTCGTCGAGTTGCTGGGTCTGCATCTTGCCGATCACTTGAATGGCGAACTCTTTCATCTCCTCGTCGAAGGTTCGAAAATTCTCCGAGACTATGTATTCGAGTATTTCTTCGCGGTGAACATCGAGAGAGTCGGTGGAGACAAGCGCGTAAAAGGCCTTCTTTTTGAGTGAGAGTTCTTCTTCGTATATGAAGGGAAGTATGGAGTCCGAGACTGAAGGGGAGCCTATCTCAGCGAGAACGCACAGTGAAACGTACTGATATACCGGATATGCCGATTCGAGAATCTTTGCAATGTATGGCGCGGCCTCGTCGCCGAGTTCGACCAGTTTCTTCATGGCCTTTACGGAAGTGGGCCAGTCGCGCTTATCTATCATCAGGTAGTAGTATCGTATTCTGTCGTCAAGTGGCGTCTTGTCGAGGCCCTCAAGCGCGTCTATCAACATCATCTTCTGCCGGAAGAGCTCATAATCATCCTCGTTTCGGGCGGAGAAGAGCAGGGCGGGCAGGGCAGCTTCTTCCATTTCGATAAGGGCCTCGAACGCTTCAGCTCGGTTGCGCTCGTGTACGGAGTCGAGTTTCATTATGTTGATATACGCGACAATCGTGGACCAGTACAGAACTATCGCAGTGGCGAGCCCCACGATAAGAAGGATTGTCACAACCAGTACGACGCGAATGTTACGCGCGAGCCACTGTGCTGTGGCGGAGACCTTTTTCTTTCTGTGATGTGATAGCCTGTCAAACTTGCTCATACAGATATCCTACGTGTGTAAACGCGTGCATATCATAAAAAAACCCCGCCGGAACGGGGTTTTTTGTGTGTGGTCTAACGCTCTGTCACCTGATCGGTTCGAGTATCCACTCAGGAGAAGTGATATGGAACAGGTCAGCGGGTTCGGGATTGACGTCTTCGGTGTCGTACTCATCGCCGGGACGTGTGTAAGTAAGGCGCAGAATCCTCTTGGAGCCCTTGCCGGTGAGCTTGTCCTCTTCAGTTTTGAACTCGTACTTGTTGGTGAGGCCGCTGTAGCGATACACGAGCCTGTCGAAGCCGGGGTCGAGATCCTTGAAGACGAGGAGGAACTGGCGAACCTGTTCGGCCTCAAAGGGCTTGACGAGGTCCAGATGGTTCTCGTACTTCTCAAGGGGCTTGGTGACTATGACCCCATTGTTATAGCACTTCTTGTACTTGTGCGTCTGAATGGGCTTGATGCGAAGGTCTTCGATAATCTTGTTGTGTACGACAGAATCGTAAACGGGCTTGTGAGCCGTACCGGGAATCACGAGCCTGTTGCCTGTCTTCTCGTTTACAATGTAGTTTGGCTTTTCGCCCTTGAAGGCAGGCATGAGATTGGAGACGTCAATCTCATCGCCGGAGTCCGGGTCCTCCACAGTGTCAACGGAGTCGACAAGCAGAAGAGACTCGAACGGAACGGTGATCTTTTCTTCAGTTGGGTTCTTCAGGTAAATTACCTGGTACCAGTATTTTTCCTGTCGAACTTCAATTTTGGGCAGGTCCGGGTTTTCCGGATCCGGCACTGTGACGACCTTCTCGATGTTGATGAACTTGGGGTTGAGACACTGGTATTTAAGAGTCCACTCAGCGTTCTGAGCCTGTGCCTCGAAAGTGGTTGTGGCGAGAGAAGTCGCGAAAAGCCCTGCCAAAAGCATAACGAGCAGCGTCATGCGCTTCATCGATGCCTCCCTGAACTGGTTTTTCCTAATCTTATGGAGCAAGGCGAGGTAGTCAAGAAAAAAATCCGTTCTTGCATCGCCCTTTTATCGGTAAAAAGCCGATTTCAGCGTTTGCGAAGTTTGCGTATGAAGTGTCTTGCCCGAGCGAGCTTCCACACTGTGGCGTAAGAGAGGTGCAACTTACCGCCCTCTCCGATCTCGTAACCATCGGCGGAAGCGAACGCCTCTGTTTTGCGAAGGCCGAGTATCTGGCTCTCGAAAATACCCCTGTGACCTACAACAAGGTAGGCTACCACCGCGCACAGGGCCGCGACCCAGCCGATGCTGCCGCCGAACAACTCCAGCGCCATGATTGAGGCAGATACGGGTGTGTTGGCGCAAGCGGCGAGCACCGCAGTGATGCCGACCTGAGAGAGCAAAGCGGATTCTATCGGGATTATCTTGCTGAGAAGGACTCCCGAGGTCGCACCGATTACAAAAATAGGCGTCAGGATGCCGCCAGATGCGCCGGACCCAAGTGAAATAGAGGTGAAAAGTATCTTCATCAGGAATGCACCCGCTCCCAGCACTATAAGACCGCCCGTAACGGAATCTTCGATGCTGTCCATGCCCAGTCCCATGAAAGCCTTGCCGTCAACGCCGGTCGCGTTGACAGCCATAAACAGTCCCGAAAGAACTATGCCGCCTATGAGCGGCTTCAATGGCTCAGGGATTTTCATGGACCTGAATATTCCCCGAAAAGCCTTGATGCTCTCGACAAGAATCCACGATACAAGCCCGAAGAACACGCCCGCAGCAATATAAAAGAGCAGCTCTTCAGGCGAAATACCTGCCTGTACAGGGGTGTCCCAGTCGAAGAAGTCGTATGTTACGCCGAGGTTCGCGGCCGTCCAGCTTGCAACGATTCCCGAAACGAAGGACGGGTAAAGCACTTCGTACATAAGTTTGCCGAGGAAGAGCACCTCGACTCCGAAGAGTGCTCCGGCTATCGGTGTACCGAAAACCGCGGCGAATCCGCCGGAAATGCCGCAAATGACGATCTTCTTGCGCTCCTCGTCCGAAAGGTCCAGGCACCAGCCGAAAAAGGAACCCAGTCCCGCGCCTATGTGTGCTGCGGGCCCGTATTTGCCAACTGAGAAACCTGCGATTATCGAAACGAGCGACGAGGCCATTTTTACGGGCGGCACCGAAATGGGTATCTTACCCTGATAACGGTGAACATCCCTAATTACGGCCTCCGGGCCTGCGGAACGTGGCGAAAGGTAGTAAACGAGAGGCCCTGTAATGAGTCCCCCAAGCGGCGGCAGAAGGTAGAGAATCCACATCGGCATCGTGTCATAATGCGCGAGTCCGGCATCGAGGAGGTTCAGGAATGCGGCCGTACTTGCCCCCGACAGCACTCCGACGAGTGCTGCAAGGAACGACCATCTTGCGACGTGTATGAGAATTGCAATCTCTTCCCAGAATTGACGGGTAAACCCGCCAGCCTGGGGTCGAAGGATGTATCTGGATTCTCTGTTGAACAGCTTCTTAAGGTCCACACGACCTCACGGTGGTTCGATGCTTACGCAATGTTAAGCTTCTGTCTCATACTGGCAAGGCGGATGCGGCTTTGCATACGGGGATTCGCCCATATTCTCGCAAAAAAGTGTATATTCCCCATTGAGACAGAGGTGAACGTTTGACCGAACGACGTATTTTGATCATTGATGACGACCCTGCGATTCGCGAGGATTACAAGAGAATTCTCAGCCCCGAGAAGGTCTCGGCATTCTCCGAGTTAGAAAAGCTCGAACGCTCCCTGTTCTCGGACGAGAAGACATCGGAAGAGTCGCTTCCTTCATACGACCTTTCGTTCGCCTCGCAAGGACGTGAATGGCGATCTAGTCTGGTCCGTGATGGCATTGAAAGAGGCGAGCCCTACGCGGTCGCTTTCATTGACATCCGTATGCCACCGGGCTGGGATGGCATGGAGACCGCAAAGCGAATCCGCAAGCATGACCCCGACATCGAGATAGTTATCGTTACGGCCTACTCGGACCGTGACCGCAAGAGCATCCTCGAAGCTGTCGAGGATCCGAGCAAGCTCCTCTATCTCAAGAAGCCATTCGACCCCGATGAGATACGCCAGCTTGCGCACTCGCTCACCGAGAAGTGGGCGCTGGTGCGCCGTGAAAAGGAATACCGTAGCTACCTCGAGAACCTTCTCGAGCTTTTCTCTTCACTCAAGCTCGACGCGGGAACTGAACAGGATCTGCTTTCAGGGCTGTTCGACACAATTTTGAATTTCTTCGATTCCGACCGCGCGGTGCTTCGCTACAGAGACATAGCGGACAACGAGATTTTCATCTCCGTACCCTCGGAAGGGAATCCGGGCGAGATTCCAACTTCGAAGGTAATTGCGGACGAAGTTGAGGTGCTCGAAGGCAGTTTCATGTCTATTCCGCTGAAACTCGCAGGTGGAGAAGGGGAAATCGTGCTGAATCTCTCTTCCAGCCAGATGGCTCCGGCCAACGCAGTGCTTCTCGGCAGCATCATTCAGCAGAACATCACTAATGTCGTCAACGCTTACCATTATCAACGCGAGACAATGGAACGCCGGAGCCTCGCTGCTGTCGGCAATGCGGTTGACAAGATCGTACGAGATATCAACAATCCACTCAGTGCGATTATCGGTTTCGCCTCCCTCATCGAAAAGAGCCGTTCCACCAACGAAAAAGACCTGCGAAGGGTGCGCAACATCGTCTCCGCGGCGGAGAACATTAAAAATCTGCTAAAGGCCTTGTACGACCTTACTTCGAACGACACGCATTTCACTCGCGAACAGGTTGACATGCGCGAGATACTCGTCGCTTCCGCTGAAGGCTACTATAAGGAAATGGAAAAAGTCGGCGTGCACTTCATCGTGAACGTCCCGGATGAACCCGTTATGCTGCAGACCAACAAAACGAGGCTCGTGGATGCCGTATCCGCGCTTATCGAGAACGCATTCGAGGCAACCGAGCGCAGCAGGGGCAATAAACAGGTCGAGGTGGGGCTGAAAGTTGATTCGGAGACGGTTCGCATTTGGGGTAGAGGATACCGGAACCGGTATGTCGGAGGATTTGAGGTCGAACGCCCTCAAACCGTTTTATTCATACGGCAGGAAGAACAAACTGGGGCTCGGGCTTCCGCTTGCGAACAAGTTCGCACAGGTATCGGGCGGAAATCTCAGTATAGAAAGTACGCCTTCGGAGGGCACTGTCGTCACCCTCGAACTGCCCGTTATCTGAACCTGTCTTCAAGCTTCCATATCCTTTCCAGCACTCTCCACGCAATAGGCGCAGCTTGCGAGCCTCCAGTGCCGGCGTTTTCACAAAGCACGGTTACCACGTACTTTGGTTCCTCGTAAGGTGTGAAACAGGTAAACCATGCGTGAGAGTTTTTGCCCTGAACTTCCGCCGAACCCGTTTTTCCTGCCGCCGTGATTCCCTTCACGCCTGACTTGTGCGCCGTTCCGCCCGGCTCCATGCATACGCTTTTCATGCCTTCACGGACGGCTTCGAGTGTTGAGGGAGAGATTTCCAGCTTCTCAAACGACGGGTGATGACGAACTCTCAGCAGGGCAGGGCGGACCAGTTTGCCGCCGTTAGCGATGGCACACGTCATTCGCGCAACCTGCAAAGGCGTAGCGGCTACTGCGCCCTGACCTATCGAGAACATATATCTTTCGCCGAGAAACCAGGTGTCGCGCGGATTGGGAAGGTTGCCGTCGGTCTCGCCGCGCAAAGGGATGCCGGTTAGCTTAGAGTAACCGAAGTCCTCTGCCCAGCCTACAAGCTGCTGCTTGCTGAGTTTTTCGGACAACTTGTAGAAGAAAATATTGCAGGAGACCTTCAGTGCTCTGCGGAGGTCTGTAGGGCCGTGTGCCTGTTTGTTATAGCATCGAAAAAATCTGTCTCCGGCATCGAGCGTTCCCTCGCAGTTGACCTTATCGTACTCGCCAATTACTCCTTCCTCAAGTCCGGCGACGGACATGACGATCTTGAAGACGGAGCCGGTAGGATAGTGCTCCTGGATGGCGCGGTTAAAGAGAGGATGGTCTTTGTCGTTAAAAACTTTCTGCGCGGTCACGGGGTCTGAAAGAGCAGACGGTGACACAGACGGCATGCTGACCATAGCGAGGACTTCACCCGTTTCGGGCTTCATGACAATAATCGCGCCTTTGTGCCGGCTCTTTCGGAACTCACTGTAAGCAATGCGCTGAATTCGGCTGTCAATGGAGAGAACAACGTCCTCGCCATTTTCCGGTGGACGGCGCAAGATCTCGGGATCCGGCCTGTTACGCTTCCTGAAAACCTTGGACAGTCCGCTGCCGCCACGCAGCTTCATTTCGAAGGCTCTCTCGACGCCGGCGGCTCCGCACATCGGATCCAACAGGGAGTACCTGTTGCGTGAAAGATAATCGAGGTCAACAGCATTGAGGCGGATTCGTCCGGGAATAATTCCGTCCTCTCGAAGAGCGGTTATCTCGCTGGCCATCAACTCGCGCATGTAGCCAAGAATGTGAAAGGTCTTCTCGTCGTAGGTATAAACGCGTCTAAGAGAGGTGGCAATTGTCCAGCCATAGTTTTCGAACGATGTCGAGGCAAATGCCTCGGCGACCACGGGGTCAATGTCATGGGCTACCACTACGGACGTCCAGGGATATTCCCAACCTAAAGCGACGCGTTTGAATGCCTCGAATACGGATTTCGAAAGTGCGTCCGCGTCAACGGCGCATCGTTCGGCAACGCGTTTAATGGATGCGCTCTGTGAGATGAGTCTTGAAGCAATGCTCGAGTACTTGCGGATATCCTGGTCAACGATGAGAAGCTTCTTTCGACGGGTATCGGCAGGCATGAACTGGTCGTCGGACAGTGTGCGCTTTTCGCGGTACAGCGATGCGAGACGCTTACGGTAAAAATCGAGGTGGATTCCCTGAAGCCGGACTCGGTCAATCTGTACAGCAAGGTCGAGAGTAATCTCGTTGGAGGCAAGCTTTTCACCGTTGCGGTCGAGAAGCATGCCGCGTGCAGCGGGAAGGTACTGCATACGTATGGCGCGCGATGAAGCCTGATAACGGTAATCCTCGGCCTTTATGAGTTGCATGTTCACGCACTGGGCAATGAACAGCAAGAGCAGGGCACACACAAAGCCAAGAACCACGTTCGCTCTCTTCCGATTCGGCATATGGAAATTTTAGCACGCTTTGGCGGTAGAAGCGCACGATTCCCCATAGTCCGATAATATATATTATGGTGCATGCGAAGATGCGCGAACATATGTGCAAAGGCAGCGCCGAAATGGCCTTTCTGTCACGAGGATGTATAATTCGAAGTATGAGTACCTCTTCTACCCCGAGCAGACGCAGAAAGCTCTCGCGCAGGATTGCTTTTCTTATTGTCGTCTTGATTGTCCTGCCTCTCGTCATCATTGCCGGGTCTTTGCTGGCGTGGGACTGGTATCGCAGCACCGTTGAAGAACGTCAGCGCAAAAAGGTGCAGGCTGTCGTACGTGAATTTGTCGAGGATGTTAAGAGTGGCACAAAAGTATCGCAGTACTTTGACATGCCGCAGTCCGTCCGATATGTCTTCGAACTCGAGCGCGAGATGATGCTCTCGACCCTGTCCTCTAACGGAGTCGGCGATAAGTTTGCGGTCGAAGTGCTGGAGTCTGCCCGGCGAACTTTAACCGAGAAGTTCTCTGACGGTGGAGAGTCTTTCGACTTCGCGCTTGACGAGGCGAGAGCGTTCTGGGCCGCCTCGGGTGCTCATGTCCGTGTCGAGAGTGTCGAGAGCTCTGACGTTGACGGCGTTTTGAAGGCAGGGCTTGTAGATGTCAATCGCACGCGGTCTGAACTCGACCTCTACTTGACCGACGAGTTGAAGATTCTCTATCCCGTTCGGCTGTCGGCAGTGTGGTATGAGCTTTATGACGCTCTTGTCGCTGTCTCGAATGACGGAACGGGCAGGGCCGCGTACGCGGTTCTCGTCAACGGTGTATTGCTCGCGTGCGAGTTCGGCTATCCGGGCACTTCACGCCTGAAACAGCTTGCCGACCTGCCCTCTCAGTGGCCCTCCGAAGTTGACGCCCAACAGTTGATTGACGGATTGCTGGACACAGTTCATACCGCCGATTCACTTGCCGCACTCAGTGAGCTTGTTCAGTTGTTCGCGGAAAAGAATCTCCTTCAGCGGTCTTTTGCGGACTCTGCCCTTGCTGAGGCGAACGCGATTGAGTTGTATGTGAATGGCAACTACGACGAGGCGCTGAGAGCTTTTTTGGCCAACAGAACGGCTGATTTCGCGGGTACCGAGTACTATATCTCACTTTGCGCGGCCGAACTGGGAAAGGAAGAAAGTCCCGGCGCGAACATGCGCCATATCCTTCCCAACAGGCTGTTCAAATAGCAAAGGCGGGCGCATAGCACCCGCCTTAAATGCAGAGTTTTCGGAAAGGCCGTCAGCGTTTGCGCTGGCGTAGCTTACGGGCCTTCTTCTCGCTTGGCTTCTCGAATATCGAGGACTTCTTGATGTCCTTTGAAAGACCTTCCTTCTCGCACATTTTCTTGAAACGTTTGAGAATCCTCTCGAGAGGCTCGCGATCCCGTGCATCGACCTTGATCATGCGCTCACTTGTCCTTTCCGTGTCTTGGAGTTTCTGTTCAAAGCAATATCTGCGTGAAAACAGGCGTAGAATTATAGCCCGTTTGAGCAGCAATCAAGCTTTTGGCAGGAGCCCGCATAAATAATGCGTTTGACACCTACTCACCTATTAGTACTGTTCATGTGCGTTTTCGTTGCATCTTTTGCCGAGGAAATGCCTACGGAACGCCATTACAGCTCGAAAACAGCCTTTTTGGCCGGCGAATGGTCATCCATGGCCGATTCGATCGTCTCCCGTATTTCAAAAACCTCTTTTCTGGACGACACCACCAAGCTGAACCTGCTTCTCTCACGGTCTTCAAAACATCATCTCATCGCAGTGTTGGACGAATACACCGCAAGAACTGCGAAATGGCAACTGGGGCAATTCGAGAACATCGTCCGAAGCCGCTTCCTTTATACCCAGCTTCTGAGAGCAGGGCGGGCGACCCTGGCGAAGGACGTTTTGCGCCGTTCACATGCGGTGCGCTCCCTGTCGTATTTGCCACCATTCAGAAGCTGAAGAGGATGATTCATTATCCCCCCTGCCCTCTTTCGATGGTCTCAGGCCGATTAACGGGGAGACCGTTGGTGCTGTCCTGTCCCTGGGCAACATGTTCTCGCCCACGCAAAGAAGGTTCGCGCTCGCAGGTTTCGCATTTGAACTCGAAAGGAACTGCGAGAAGCTGCAACTTTACATGCGCTCCAACTCGCCAATGAGAGTGAGTTTCGACACTGCGATGCTTCGCCCGGCCGAACAGGGCTTCGTGATTGCCGATGGAGCCGAAAAAACCGGCAGACGGATGCTGCTGGACGCGTTCGCGCCCACTCACCTGATTACCGTTGACAAACTGAAGCCGGGAAGGCACGCGGTCAGCTTTGGCGTGATGCTCGACCGTCCGTGCAACATATCGGTGTATGCGTATTGCGACGACCAGCCCGTCACCCCCCTGCCCCTTGTCGCATCCGATTTCGTCATGAAAGACGCCCGCGGGCCCGAACTGCGGATAACCCCGCTTGCCGAAACGGTGATGGTTCGGAACAGGGTGGGGCTTTTCGGGCTGCGCGTATCCGACGCGAAGGAGTTTTTCAACTCAGAACGGTTCGATGTGTTCGCGCTTTCGCTGTTCATGGCATACGCGACCGTCACCTCTGACGTAAGAGAGAAGGTCGAGAAACTCAAGGATGAGACCACGAGCCCCGTGGTGGCGAAGTGGCTGTCGCAGCTTGAGCATCCCGATTCGCACCGTTACGACCTGAAATGCCTGAAGGCCGGTGTTTCCGGCTTTGGCGTATGGGAGCGAACGACACTCCGCGGGCGGAAAGGACAAGAGGCGGCAAAAAAACTGCTCGAACGCGTTGAAAGGCTCGGGTGGTATCCCGAAGCAGCGAAGAAGTACTGCGAACTGGTTGCCGGGGGCGTGGTTCCGAACGCTCTGGATAAGATGCTCGCCGACCGGCCCTACTCCCCTGCCCTGCATACGACCCTCACTGCGAACACCTCGAGAATTGATATAGGGCGCAAGCTGCGAATGCTGCGGAAGCTATACGAGCTTTCGCCGGATAATACCGCTCTCGGGCAGGAACTTGTGCGAATGAAGCTTCTGACCGGCCGTGCAAACGGCGATGAGATATCTTCCGAGCTTTGCTCCACGGCCCCCTGGATTGCTGACAACTGGGTGCTTCTCGGCGAGGTACTGAGGGTGGAGGGCAAGTACGAACTGTGTCGCAAGGCCTGGGCGAGAGCGCTGGAGTTGAACGCCGACTACCCGCATCTCAGGCAGTTTCTGCAGCAGTTGCCTTCCGAGAAGAAAGCCGGTGGAAAAGAGCTTTCGAACAAAGATCTCGCGCAACTGCGCGAGCTTGCCGGGGAAGTCGAACTGCCCAAAGGCATCGGAGTGCTTTACAAGCAGTTTGATATAAGGCTGAACCTCGACGGAACCCTCCGTGCGGCTGTAACGACTTACTACTACTTTGACTGCGAACACGATGCAATCTCGGTTAATGCGGCTTTGCGTGAGTGGTCTTCTTATCGGGTTTCAAGAGTTCGCAAGACCGCGCAGATGGTCGAAGGGCCGGGCAGTTGTTCGCTCGAAAAAGGGAGGCTCGTATTCACCGATGTCGCGAAGACCTCTGTAGTGAAATACGTGGCCGAGGCCGACCGTTCCACAATTCCCGTATTCGCGCCGGAAGCGTTCGACTACCTCCCCGCTGCACTGCACGACCTTCCCGTAGTCAGTTTCGAATACGTTCTTCATCATCGCAATACCGAACCCAATGCGTGGGCTTCCCCTTCGCTTAAGGTGACAAAGGGCGATGGCCTGACAACGTTTTCAAGCTCGAAGCCGCTCGTGTTCACAGGTGCATCGTCGGGGCTGTTGCCGGCCTTGGCCTGGTCAACGCTGGACATCCAGGATTTCTCGAGCATTGTCGCGAACGAGCTTTATTACAACTCGATGCGATTCGACACGTCTTCCGTGAAGCTTTCCGACAACGACGATCCTCTTACAGACGCGGTCAACTGCTTCAATTATCGTTCGAAGGAGGCTTTCCGTCGTGGAACGAGCTGCCGCCGACCTGTATGAATGGCGATCCTTGACTCAGGCGTATTCGGCAGGGCTCGCTGACCCGGCGCAGACCGCGGCCATGTTCCTCGCCCTGTTGAGGGAACGCAAGGCTAATGAACGAGTGCAGTTCTTCGCGCTTGCGCGTCCCGGTCGTTTTCCGTGGCAGGTTCCTCACTGCAGTGACGTCGTTTTGCCTCCACTTCTCAGCGACCTCTGCTGCAGCGTGGAGGGGCCAAAGGGGCCGGTTCTGATACGTTTCGACAGCCCTCTGCCGGTATCGGGGGAACTCGGGCACTTTCTCAACGACAACTACGCCGTCGCCATCTCGGAAACTGCGCAGAGCAGCGTGACTCTTACAGCGTTCGAATGCAGCAACTATGCCGCCTATGAGTTCGAACTCGCTCCCGCCCGTTCTGGTATGCTCTATTGTGCGGTCAGCGGGGAGGTCGGAGGGCCTTCCGCGGAGGTGCTTGCCCTGCGCAGAAGCGGACGCGTCAAACCCTCGCCCGAACAGCAGATTCGCTCCATGCTCGAGAATTGGCTCAACGGTAAGATCCTTGCCAGAAAGGGCCTCGGAGCGAGACTGCGTCCCCGTTCCATCGCCTTTGATGCCGACTACTTCGAACTCGACTGGTCGAAGCTGCCTGTATCCGAAAGAAAACTGCCCGTAATACCGGTTGTGCCGCAGCTGGAAGGAATAATAGGGACGCATGGCGATTACAGCACGCCATGGGAGGGCTCGATAAGCGTCTCATTCAAGTACGGCCTGCCGCTGAAGTGCGCGCTCGAGGATGCTCAAGCTGTGAGCCTCACAGGACCGTACGGCGAATTGAGCGTGAGCTTTTCCAGGCAGAAAGACGTCAAGAACCTTACTGTTGAACTTACTGTGAACAAGACAACTTTGACGGAGAAGCAGAAGGACGAGTATCTGAACTTTGCGCGCAAAGCGCGGGAAGTCCTTACTGAGGAGTTGATATGGACGATTACATCGAAAGACTGAGAATCGGATTCGGAACAGACCTTCATGAATTGGTCGAGAACGGAAGGCCGCTGCTCTTCGCCGGTGTGGAGGTGCCCTACCCGAATGGTCTCGGACCTCGTTCCCATTCAGACGGGGACGCGGTACTTCATGCGCTCATAGACGCCATTCTGGGAGCTGCGGGCAGGGATGACATAGGAACTCACTTTCCGAACGACGACCCGGCTTATGCGGACATATCGTCAAAGGAGCTTCTCGAAAGAACGCTCGAAAGCTGCTCTCTGCGCATCATCAACGTGGATATGACCATCAACTGTGACCGGCCCAAACTCAGCGGAGCAAAGCAGGAGATAAGGGGAGCTATAGCGCGTGAACTTCACCTCCCTCGGGAACGTGCTGGACGTCAAGGCGAAGAGCATGGAGGGCCTTGACGTATTCGGAAATAAACGAGAAGCAGTGTACGTTCAGGTCGCACTGCTGGCATTGGAGGAATAGACTTGCCATTCGCGGCCCGAAGTGTGTTACACTTTAGTGGTCTGCGGAGTTCTTTTAATTTTCAGAGAGACACTCATTCGCCGAATGTGAGAACGTGACGGAATATCTCGAATCCTTCCTGTGCTACATATCGCTCGACCGAGCGTTGTCCCGCAACACGTACGATGCCTACCGAAACGATCTCGAAGCTTACAACGAGTTTCTGGGCTCGCGCGGCATTGCAGAAATTTCCGAGGTCGGAGCAGACGACGTTCGCCTTTTTTTGAGGCACTGCGCCGAAGAAGGTCTTGCCCCCGCCACAATCCACAGGCGGGTCTCTTGCGTCCGCAGCTTTCACCGCTTTCTGCTTTCCGAAAGAACCGTCTCTCACGACCCCGCTTCCTTTCTCGAACCCCCGAAAAAGAGGGCTTACCTGCCTTCGGTGCTGAACGCCGAAGAAGTGCAGACCATGATCGACGCCTGTTCGGACAGCGGTATGAAGTACCCCACGCGCAACCGCATGATTCTCGAACTCCTGTTCGACTGCGGTTTGAGGGTGAGCGAACTTACTTCCCTGCGCCTCTCTTCTCTCAAGACGAGGTCACGATTCGTCTGGGTGCTCGGAAAGGGCGACAAGGAGAGGCTCGTGCCGTTGGGAGAATTGGCATTCGACGCGGTCATGGCCTACCTGGACTCGGACTACAAGCAGCTCAAGAGCGAACATTCGAAAGACTGGCTGCTTCTGAGCCGCTCCGGCAGACAACTTGACCGCCACGCCGTGTTGAGAATCGTGAAGGACCTCGGCAGGACCGCAGGCATAAAGAAACGTATTTCACCGCACACGCTTCGTCATTCCTTCGCCACCGAGTTGCTCAAGGGCGGTGCCGACCTGCGTTCCACGCAGGAACTTCTCGGTCACGCGAACATCGCCACCACACAGATTTACACTCACGTGGAGGGCGAGAGGATGAAGAAGGCTCACAAGAAATTCCACCCCAGAGGATAAGGAGAACCAATGAGTTCCGGAGAAAAGACGCTGAGAGCCATCTATTCCGATGCATTACAGACGCAATACTTCAAAAACGACGCCGAAAGCGCACTCGAAAAGTACCGCAAGGCGAAGAGCATACTCGATACCGGCAAGATTGACGATACTCCCCTGATGTTCTCGGTTCCGTCGCGAATCGAGATACTTGAGGAAAACTTTGCCGCTGCCCGTTCGCATGCCGAGGCAGGCCTGCTCTTCTTTCACAACGACGCTGACCTAATTCTCTGCGTCGCCAACTGCGAAGTACACGACGGCAACACGAGAATGGCCCTGAAGCTCACGGACCAGGCCTTTGAAGCTCTTTCGAAAGATGCCGGGGACCTTACTGTCGGTGCGGATGAGATACGGGCGATCGCCTGTCTCATACGCGGTGATGCATGGGGACAGGAGAACGAGTTCTCCTCGCAGATCGAGGAGTACGAAAACGCCCATTCGCAAGTGTCCAAGTTCCCACTCGCGCACGAACTCATGGGGCACGCCTACCTCGAAAGGGGCAACAATCCGCGGGCGCTCGAGCAGTTCAAACGGGCATCATCATCGGGACTGTTCATGCCTTGGTCAATGCTGGGGCTTGGAATCGCATATAAGAACATGGGAGATTTTCGCTCCGCGATCACCGAGTTCTATCGGCTCATAGACAACGCATCTTCGGACAAGGTGCTGTACAGGGCTTACCGTAACCTCGCCTCGTGCTTCTATCGCAAGAAGGAGTACGACCAGGCCCGTGAGCTTTACGGAAAGGCTCTGGAATACTCTCCGCGCGATATCCCCACTCTCTGCGACCTCGCCATCGTGTGCATGGAGGATGAGCAGTACGACGATGCCTCCGACTTCTTACGCATGGCCATCAAGCAGTCCATGGCGCATTCCGTCCAATCGAGGGAGCTTGTGCGCAAGGGCATGTCCATAGTCAACTCGATTCCCGCTTCGGACGCTGCCCGACGGTTCCAGAGGACCAAGAGGATCAACTCGGACGAGGTCACTCGAATGATGGCCTATCTGTACACCGGAATCGTGTTCGAATCGCAGAAGAAGTACAACGACGCGAAGCTGATGTATGACAAGGTCACGGAAATCGCAGGCGAGGACGAGTACCGCGAGATAGCCGTTAAACGGATTACGAACCTGCAAAAGACCATCGAGGATCTTTTCGTGCCCGAAGAAGAGGAAGAGATTCGTAAGGAGAAACCCTCGCCCAAGGACAAGCCCGTCTATGTGAACTTCAGCAAGTTCCGTCGGACGAGCTATCGCCGCTGAGGTCTGTCTCGAAGAAATCCACGTGCAGCGTCCTGAGAGCGTCTTCGAGCTGTTCGTCAGGCAGTACGATGGAAAAGCTGTGGCCTGTCGCGCTGCTTGATACGAGGTCCAGCACTGTCTGGGAGTCCGCAAGCAGTTGTAATGCGCGTGCGGCCACCGAAGCGTTCGAGGCGATACGGTTACCCACAAGAGATATCAGCGACCTGCGTTTATAGCATTCCACTGGAGCAATGCGAATGAGCTGCGCAAGGGCCTTCGTGTAGTCGCTGTTGAACGGGGTAACTGCGGCGAAGCCGGACTCATAGGCCGAGAACTGAATGGGGTCCAGGCCGAATTCCGCAAAGATTTCGAGCGAGCGTATGCGAAGAGCGCTCTTTTCGGTACCGAACTCCTCCCAGAACCTCCACACAAGAAGGTCGCGCTGAGACGCAATGCAGCGAATCCCCGGCGAAGGGGCGCCGTCAACAATGGATGTTCCTGTATCGGCAGGGCTGAAGGAGTTGAGAACGCGCACCGGGATACCGGCCTCGCGGACCGGACGAAGTGTGTCGGGATGCAGCACACGAGCACCACGGAATGCCATTTCGGAGGCCTCGCCAAAGGACAGTGAGCGGATGGTTCTCGCATTCTCCACCAGGCGGGGATCCGCGGTCATGACCCCGGACACGTCGGTCCATATCTGCAACTCGCGGGCATCGAGATGGGCGGCGTACCACGCGGCTGTAAGGTCGCTGCCTCCCTTTCCGGAAGTAGTTCGGGCACCGTCGCGGTTGCGGCCGATGAAGCCGGTGACAATCGCTGTGTCATCGCCCTTTGTTTCCCACCATTGTCTTGCCGTCCGTGCGGACTCGCTCAGTGGTCGTGCCGCGCCGTGGTTGCCGTCGGTTATAAAACCCGCGTCAGCGGCATCCCAGTCGCATGCATCGGTTCCCATCTTGTTGAGGAGTTTAGCCAGCACGCGGGCACTTATCAGCTCTCCCCACTGAAGCGCGTGGTCGAGGGCGGCGGGTGTCAGTGCCGCCAACGTGGCGATTCGCTCCAGTGAGGCTCGCTGGCCCTCGTAAAGGTCGTAGAAATCCGCCGGGCGCAGTCCAAGCTCCCTTATCACAGTCTGCTGGGGCGTGAGAACATCGTTGAGAAGCGATTGACCCCTGAGTGCTTCCTCGGCAGCCTTCTGAATGCGAGCGGTGACACCGCCCATGGCACTCACGACGACAAGCGGGTTGTATGAGACGAGACGGCGGACAGTGTCCGCCGCCTTTTTGTACCTTTGGGAATTTTCGAGGGATGTCCCCCCGAACTTCAGGACGAGCATTTTCAGATATCCAGGATGTTGTTCCAGTCCCGTCGCCAGTCTTCCAAATCGCTTACACGCTGTTCGGTCTTATTGGCCATCTCGATGATAGACGGATGTTTGCGGTTCAGGATCCGAGCTATCTTCTTGAACGGCATGTTGAGCTTCTTTCTCAGCAGGAGAATCAATATGCCCCGAGGACCGGAGACCTTGCGCACGCGGCTGGGGGAACAGAGCTGTTCGACCGACACATCAAAGTGTTCGCAAACGCGCTTGAAGCATTCTTCCTTGGTCACAGGCTCGTGGCTGGCGGTGGATGATTGCGCGAACCTTGTCCACAGACACCGTTCCCTCGCCGTTGTTGTTGGCGATGGTAAACGCGACCCTGTTGAGTGTTCCTTCGTAGTCGCGGATACTGTCGAACTCGAGACCGGCGATGTAGTCCAGTACCTTCTGCCATTGTTCGTCACGGTAGTCTCCGAGATGATTCTTGCGGAGCTTGGATTCGAGAATCAGCTTACGGGTGGCCTTGTCGGGCATTTCGAGTTCGAGCACGAGCCCGCCTCCGAAACGCTGGCGAAGTTTCTTGTTGATCTCCTTCTTCTCCGGCGGAGGCGCGTCCGAAGAGATTATCAGCACGCTGGAGGTGTTCTGAAGAGTATTGAAGGTATGTGCGAACTCTTCCTGAGAGGCCTTGGCGGTACTGAGAAAGTGAACGTCGTCCACAATTAGCACGTCGAGGTCGCGCATCTCCTGCCGGAAATCCATGGCCTTGTTGCTGCGGAGCGCAGAGAGGAACATGTTAGTGAAGTCCTCGCTGGTGAGGTAGAAGACCTTAAGGTGTTTGTGCTCTCTTCTCAGGGCGTTGCACAGTCCCTGCAATAGGTGGGTTTTCCCCAGTCCGGAGCTGCTATAAAGGTAAACGGGGCAGAACTTGCTTTTGGCGTTGGAGGCAACATCGCTTATCGCCTTGAATGCGTAAGTGTTGCAGTCGCCGACGACGAAGCTGTCAAGGGTGTAGTCTTCGCGTATCACGCCCTTGAGGAAGCCGTTCTTTTTCGGCTTTGGCCTCTTAACGGGCTCCGGCTTGCGCGAGGAAGGCGCGAAGGCCTTGAACTTCGTGGAAGCGGGCTCTTCGCGGTTTTTGAGAGCTTCATCCACCTCAATGTTCAGTTTTACGGGTACGCCGAAGCTCTCTTCGAGCTTCTCTTTGAGCGGAAGGAAATACCGTTTGGTGGCTAATCGAACGAGAAAATCGTTTTCGACCTTCAGTGTAAAAGCGTTCTTGCCCGAGCCCTCTACGAGTTCACCCAGTAGCGCGCCACTTTCGGCGTGCTGGTCAATGTCCCGTGCGACACAGTGCATGATCTTTTGTAATTCCGTTTTCTTGGCGGTTTCCACAACTTCCCCTGAAACGCAAACTCGTATTAACTTATCAAACCGTTTGCCGTTTTTCTGTGCGAATGGCACATCGCGACGGCAAGCGCGTCGGCCTCGTCGTCCCTGGCGGAGGCATACCCGCCGAGCCTGTAAGAGACCATCTTGATAACCTGGTCCTTGGTTGCTCTGCCCCTTCCGGTAACCGCCTTTTTCACTGTGGCGGGCGCGTACTCGAAAACGGGCATCCTGCGGGCACCGGCGACGCTCAGGATAACGCCTCGTCCGTGTCCTAACGCAAGTGCGCTCTTAGCATTGAGGCCAAAGAACACCTTCTCCACCGCAAGCTCGCAAGGCTCGAATTCGGCCGCAAGCGCGGTGAGTTTCTCGTGCAGCACTGCGAGTCTTCTGCTTAACTCACCCTCTTTGCGAAGGTCGAACACGCCACTCGTGACCCGATCGAGCTCGGAGCCATCGCAGTCGAGGACAGCATAGCCCGTCCACTGCGTTCCCGGGTCAATTCCGAGATACCTCATCAGGATTCCTTGTCCATCTCCTCAAGGGCCATGTTCGGTAAGAGCCATGTTCATGAAGACCTTCTGCACATCGTCGTGGTCGTCGAGGTCGTTGTGAAGATTCATAATCTTCTTGGCGACGCTCGGTTCCACTGTCACCTCGTTTTTGGGCAGCTTGGTGACCTCTGCCGTGTCGAATGTGATGCCTGCCTCTTCCAGTGAGGACTTCACATCCTGGAACTGTCCGGGATTGCAGTAGATTTCCCAGAATTCATCGGTGGAGTCAATATCGTCGGCACCGGATTCAAGTGCTGCCTCGGTAATCGTGTCCTCGTCGAACTTGTCCTTCGGTACGCTGAAAAAGCCAACGGTGTTGAACATCCACTCCACTGAACCAGACTGTCCGAGATTGCCTCCGTGCTTCTCGAAAATCTTTCGAAGCTCGGGAACAGTGCGATTGCGGTTGTCCGTCAACGTGAGAATGAGAAAGGCTACACCTCCGGGACCATAGCCCTCGTAAGTGAGCTCTTCGAAGTTGTCGGCACCGTCATCGCCGGTGGCCTTTTTGATTGCCCGTTCGATGTTGTCAACGGGCATGTTGGCCGCACGAGCCTCATCAATCGCGTAACGAAGCTTGATGTTCATGTCGGGGTCAGGGCCACCATTTTTCGCCGCAACCGTGATAAGCCTGCTGAGCTTCGAGAATATCTTTCCGCGCTTGGCGTCGGCGGCGGCCTTTTTATGCTTGATCGATGACCAGTGAGAATGTCCTGACACAGTCCCTCCTATTTGCCGGTTTTCTTCTTTTTATCAGCAAAGAAATTGCACCGCTCAGATAACATGCACTTCGAACAGACGGGCCGACCGCTTTTGCATAGCTTCTCCGTGTGCATTTCGACAAGGAGCACGAACTCGGGCATATCATCGTCTTCAACAGTGGACTCGACAAGCTCCTTCATCTTCATCTCAGAAGCCTTGCTGCTGTCGTCAGGGACGAAACCGAAACGCGCTCCGAAACGAAGAGCGGGCTTGTTGGAGGGATATTCGCCCTGCCCCAGCGCGAAAGTCAAAACTGTATCCACGGAGTTGTCGCCGATACCTTCCATTTGAGACAGAAAGGTTCGGGACAGATTCGGTGTTCATTTCGTTGAGAAATTCAAGGTTCCACTCGCTACGGTCGTCGAAGATTCCCTGCAGAATCTTTACGAGCCTCAGGGATTTGACGTGTTCGAGTCCTACTCCCTTGATGGTCGCGGCAATGGTCTGAGGAACGGTCACCCGCACCTCGTTCCAGTCGTGAAACTCGTTCTTGAGAGCATCGAACGCCTTCTGCGCTCTCTTCTTGGTGGAGCCCTGAAGCAGCAGGTTGTATACAAGTTCGTCCAAAACGTTACGTTCAGGAATGGTGACCTTATCACCGAACGCTGTTTTGAGCTTCTCGTGAACCCACTTCAGGTCTTTTGAGTTCTTGTGCTTTCTCTTTGCCATAGCGTCTCTCGATTTTCAGGGTGCGAAAAAAGGAATGTCAAGAAGCCCGGACTCAGAACGCTCAAATTCTCCCAATGTTGTGTTCACAAATGACTTAGAGTGCCCGGCGCTTTTTCCAAGAAGCGGCAATCGCGTACTATTGGGGAAAGCAAACGGCGAAACAGCCTCGCCAGTTATTCCGCGTTAACTAAGTGTTAAGGCGATGTTAGGCAAAGGCCGATTTCTGTAATCCCCATAAGTTGCGAGGTTCAGCATGTCAGGACTTTTCGACAAAAATGACAACCAGCAGAGACTTCCGCTTCCTCTTGCCGAGAGAATCAGGCCGAAACGAATCGAAGACGTCTTGGGGCCAGAAGAAGTTGTCGGTGAAGACGGCTTCGTTCAGAACGCCAGAAAGTCGGATCCTCCGCCATCAGTGATACTCTGGGGACCTCCCGGAACGGGCAAGACAACGCTCGCCAGATTACTCGCGGATGAACTGGAATGTCACTTCGAAACATTGTCCGCGGTTCTTGCAGGTGTCAAGGATGTAAGAAGAATTGTTTCCGAGGCCGCTGGACGCATGAGGACCGGAAAGAGGACCCTGCTGTTCGTTGACGAGATACACCGTTTCAATAAGGCTCAGCAGGACGCGTTCCTGCCTCACGTCGAGAACGGAACTGTCGTACTCGTCGGCGCGACGACAGAGAACCCCTCCTTCGAGGTCATATCCGCGTTGCTTTCACGTTGCCGTGTGATTAGGCTCCATCCGCTGTCGAGGCAGCAGCTCTCAACTATTGCGAAGCGAGCCGTTTCGGACACCGAACAGGGGCTTGGTTCGATGAACCTGACTCTTTCGGACGAGGCTCTTGACTCGCTCTGCGAGCTTTCGAGCGGCGATGCAAGAGTACTTCTGAACCTGTTGGAAGCGGCTGCCGCGGCTGTGGGCGAAAACGGACGCATAGACAGAAAGAACGTATTGAACGCGGTTCAGGAGCGCGCCATGCCGCACGACAAATTGGGAGATTCCCATTACAACCTAATCTCCGCCTTCCATAAGAGTCTGCGTGGCAGCGACCCCGATGCCGCTCTACATTATTTCTGCAGGATGATCGAAGGCGGAGACGACCCGTTGTTCCTGATACGGCGCATGTTCAACTTCGCAAGCGAGGACATAGGCAACGCCGACCCGAACGCCATTCAGATGGTGCAGGCCGCCATGTCCGCCTTCCAGTTGATGGGAGTGCCGGAAGGCATTCTGCCAATCGCGCAGGCCGTGGTCTATCTCGCGACGGCTCCGAAGTCGAATTCCGTTTACAACGCCCTTTCGCGCGCTCAGAAGGACGTAAAGGACAGGTCTCACAGTCCCGTACCCGACCACCTCATCAACGCTCCCACAAGTATGATGAAGCAGATGGGATTCGCAAGGCACTACCGCTATCCACACAACTATCGCTACAACTACGTTTCCGAGCAGTACCTGCCTGACGAGTTGAAGAACGCCCGATACTACGAGCCTCAACAGGTGGGCTTCGAGCGCGAAATCGGAAAGAGGATGGAGTTCTGGCGCAAGCTGCGCGAGAGCGGTCACGAGGAGAAGAAATGACTCAATTGGTTAAGATGGTCGTATCCGGAGGAAGGTCTTTCATGCGTTTTTCAAAGAATACCTGCTCGAGGCGCGGAAGGTTGACGATGTCCTGTACGTTGTACTCTATGAGCCGCGCAAGGGCCTCCATGTCGTAAAGGGTTCTGTAACGAGCCCAGAGGTCCACCGCATCCCTTCCGCTCAAACCGTTAACTTCTCCCGGTCTCGCAACTCCGAGCTGCTTCTCTATGCTTTTAAGGCCGCCGCGAATGCCGACGGCTCTCATGGCGATTTTGAGGTCCAGGTGCGGGATGCGGAAGTCAACGTCGGGAAAGTAACGGCGAAGGATGGGAACGTCGAAGCTCTTGCCGTTGAAGGTTACGTACTTGTTTGTCTCGGCCATCTTGCGTTCGAACTTCGCCGAGGACGAGATGAAGGTGGGATACTTTGTCTTTTTGAGCGGCGGTCGCTCGCGCAGGTCGCGAAATTCGTGCATGTAGATATGGGAGGCCTCGCCGTCAAAGAGACCGATGATAGTCACCGCGCTGCTCGACAAGGAAGTACCTGTCGTCTCTATGTCAATATAGGCAGTAGGACCGGGGACCGAAGCGAACACACGCCACTGTTCGGCGGGCGGGAGCTTTCTGACAAAGTAGTAGATGTCACGGTCGAAGTATTTTCTGCGAGAAGTCTCTGCCTCGCGCCTGGCCGCCCTGAGAGTTCCGGCAGGAAGTTCGCCGCAGTCGCTGGCATCAATGTCATACCAGGAAGTCGCTCCGGCTTCCCATAGCTTCTTCTCAGTTCGAAGGCCGATGCCGTTGACGTGACAGAATGTTCGTTCAAGAGGGGTAAGTGGCAAGGTAGCTCCTTTGACCGGCATGAGATTGTATTTAGTTTTCCCGATGAACGCCATTTGCCCGGGCGGCCTGCTACTTGACCCGGAGACTCATTAAAGCTATAATTGAACGGGATGGAAAGACTAACGCGAATAATTATCATCTCAGTGGTATTTGCGGCTCTCTGCGCATTCTCTCAGCCCGCGTTCGCAGACGGACTGAGAGCGGTGCTTGATGACGATACCGTGTCGCGGTCCGGGCCGATCGCATCCACGTACATCATCCAGGCATGCCGACAGGCGAATGCTGAGGACGCAGACTATCTCATATTGGAATTCGATACCTCGCGCGGGAGAATGAATCTCGCGGACGTGGCAGCGCAGGCCATTGTAGATTGCAGCGCAACCACTGTGGCCTTCATTCGCGGAGAATGCAAAGGCGCGCCGCTATACCTTGCCCTTCATTGCGACCTGATTTATGCGAGCTTCGGAGCCTCGCTTTCTCCCTATCGATTTGACGAACATGGCAATGCGGTGCCCGTGGAGCAGGAAGTCGCAGATCAGTTGCTAAAGAAGATGAAGAACGCTGTCAACAAGGCTTCCCGCACGACCAAAAACGTGAACCTCGAACTGTTTTTCGACAAGGACGCTGAGCTGTACGAGATGAACTTCGCACCGGAAGCGGAGGAGCTTCTCAAACGCGAGCCTCTTCGCTACCACCGTATAGGCGGCAAAGCCGGGCTCGTGGTTTTTGCCTTGCGTGAACTCAAGGAGCAGTTGAACATAGCCTTCAAGGGACAACTTCTGGAGTCTCCACGAAAGAGCGAGTTCTCCCCTCCCCTTTCGGTAATAGAGGACTCCTCCCGTCTTCGCTGGCTGGGGGTACTCGACGGCTTCGCCATGAACCTCAAGGCACTGGAGTCCGAACTCAATGTCACCGGGAAGGCCTTGGGAACTGTCACCACCGTTGATGTGAGCGTCATCCAGAAGCTCGGAGTTCGTAAGCAACGCGCTTGTGCTCACTCTTTTGGTCACGCTTGGTTTCCTCGCGCTCTTCCTCGAGTTGAAAACCCCGGGCACATTCGTGGGGGCCGGCCTTGCGATACTGTTCTTTGCGGCTTTCTTCGCGGGCAACTATCTCACCGGAACCGCGGGAGCCATAGAGATCGTGTTATTCATTCTCGGGGCGGTTCTATTGGTGATTGAGATTCTTGTCATACCCGGTTTCGGCTTCATTGGAGGCATAGGGCTGATACTCGTCATATACTCGCTCTTCGCGGCCTTCATCCCCGGCATCTTCCCAATTGACGGCCCTTCTCCTTTCGATTCACACTATTCGGGACTGGGAAGAGCCGGTCAGGCGTTTCTCGCGCTGCTTGTGTCTTTCGTACTTATGGGGGTGGGCGGCTTCATCATCAGCAAGTTTCTTCCGGGAATGCCGCTTCTCAAGAACCTTGTGCATTCGGGCAGCGCTTCCGACTCCTCGTACCAGTCGGTTTCGGAAAAGACACAGGAACTTGTCGGCAAGACCGGCATGGCACTAACCGAACTGCGTCCAACGGGCAGGGTGGAGATAGATGACGACATATACGATGCTCAAAGCGAAGGCGGCTTCCTGGACAAAGGCTCGAAGGTAAAGGTCGTTCGGGTCTCGTTCTCCCTGATCGTCGAGGAGGCTTAAAACATATGGATGCCTTTTTTACCCTTACAGCGTGCTTCATCTACCTCGCGGTCGCGCTCGTACTTCTGATAGCCGAGGCGTTCATTCCCTCTTTCGGCGTTCTCACGATTATGGCGTTCATCTTCGCAGGAGCTTCTGTTTACAGCGCGTTTCACGTCGGAGCATATACGGTCGGTTACGTTGTTCTCATTGCTGTAGTAGTGGGCTTTCCCGCGTTGCTGATCCTGATGTTCAAAAATCTTCACAGGCTCCCCGGTGCGAGGCGGCTTATTCCACCTCCTCCGGAGAGGAACCCCGCGATGACGATGTGGAAATGAAAAAACTTGTCGGCAAAGAGGGCATCGCTTTGACTCCGATGATGCCAACAGGTATTATAAAGGTAGAGGGGAAGAAGTTCGACGCACTTTCCTCCGGAGAACGCATTGAGAAAAACTCCGTTGTCGTCGTAAGACGTATCGAGGGCAACAGAATCTACGTCCGAAAAAAGGGGTAGGCAATGAACGCGGATAACGCCACCTGGACAATTGTGGGCATCGGTGTCCTGATAGTCCTCGCTCTTCTGGTGCTGTTTATTATCATCAACTACGTATCGCTCTGGGCCCGCTCGGTCTTCTCAAGGGCAGGAATAGGCATTCTGGATCTCATCCGAATGACCATCCGGGGTATCAGCCCCAACACTATTCTCACCGCAAGAATCATGAGTACGAAGTCCGGGCTGGACATACCGGTTACAAAGCTCGAATCGCACTTCAAAGCCGGCGGCAACGTTTACAACGTCGTGCGCGCCATCATTGCCGCCAAGAACGCGAAGATACCCCTCGATTTCAAGGAAGCTTCCGGTATAGACCTCGCCGGTCGCGACGTACTCGAAGCGGTGAAGACGAGTGTGAACCCGAAGGTCATCAACGCGCCTGATCCCTCTTACGGTGTGAAGGAGATATCCGCCAAGACCCGTGACGGCATCGAGGTGAAGGCTAAGGTCCGCGTGACGGTTCGGGCGAACATAAAGAAGCTCATAGGTGGCGCCTCCGAAGCCACTATTATCGCAAGGGTCGCAGAGGGCATAGTTTCAGCAATAGGTTCCGCCCAGTCCTACAAGAACGTGCTGGAGAACCCCGACAACATCTCCCGTTCTGTGCTCGACAGGGGGCTTGATGCCGGAACCGCCTTTGAAATACTTTCCATTGACATTGCCGACGTTGACGTCGGGCGCAACATCGGAGCTCAGCTTCAGGCTGACCAGGCCGAGGCCGACAAGCGTGTAGCGCAGGCCAAGGCCGAAGGCCGAAGGGCTATGGCGGTCGCACAGGCTCGAGAGATGAAGGCCATGGTCGTGGACAATCAGGCAAAGCTCATGAAGGCACGGGCCGAGGTCCCCCAGGCGGTCGCCGATTCGCTTGAAAACGGCAAGATGACCCTCATGCAGTACTACTCGCTTAAGAACATACAGGCCGATACCGAGATGCGTTCAGCGATTTCCAAGCTCGAAAGCCCCGCTCGACCTGCTGGACGGTCGGGAGGACAACTCTTGATACTCGCTCAGAACTGGGGAGAGATTATAACCGGCCTCGCCGTTGCGGTGATCGTCGTCGTGAACACAATACTGGAACACCGCAAGCGCAAAATACGACGCGAAAAGCGACAGAAGGCGCAAATGAAGCTCGCGAAGGAAAGGCAAAGCGGCAGGAAGGTAGCCGAAGAGGAACAGGATATTGACGGCCTGTTTGATGAAGTGTTCCAGCGTGAATCAGAGCCGGTGGAGGTAGAGGAACAAGAGTATTACGACCGACGGGACTACAAAGAAGAACGGCGTTCCCCGGCCCGGAAGACTTATGAGCCCAAACCGGTTGCCGCCGAACCGTTCGGCGGAGAGATGCCCAAGCCGCGACCAGCGGAGTAAGCGAGAGCAGATAGCTCCCGGTCGGCAGAAAGTTGCCGCGAAGAGGTTCGGAGATGCCGGCTATGATCTGACTGACATTCACGTGAACTTCGGTGACATTCACACGACCTTTACCGATATCGGCCAGCCCTCTGTCGGCAGGCGGAAAAGTCGCAAAGGAGCTGTCCGGTTGCCCGCCCTTCAGAGGGCGATCATCATATCAGAGGTGCTTTCAAAGCCCAGGGCTCTCAGCGACGAGAGAAACACCTCTCATCACTGGCTGACATCAGACAGAAGCAAGTAGTAGGGCGGTTCCTTCCACTTCGTCTCGTCACTTGTCGCATCATCCTTGTCAACAATGATTCCCAGTTCACTGTCATAAGACATTGCGTAGTGCTCGAGAGGTGCCTCCGCAGGCCCTTTCTTCGCCCTGCCCTCTTCGTCAAACTCCGAACCGTGGCAACTGCAGGCGAAGCCCTCTTCCTTCTCCTTCGAATCCAACAGGCATCCCATATGGGTGCAGACTGCGGAAACGGAATAGATGCCCGTGCCGTCGTTGACAATGTAGATTTGTGCTGACTCGATGTAACGCGTATCACCTTCTGCAATATCGGCGGGAAAACCGACCATCACCTGCTCAGATTCCTGTTTTGGCGCTTCGTTATGCATCGCGCCGACGGCAAAGTAAATGCCAACGCCTGCCGCAACGACGACCACTAATGCCAAGACGGCCTTCTTCATCTCTCTCTGCCTTTCTGGTAAAGCCTTAATATCTGAAACCTCCCGAATTATACCAGAATCCATCGGGCTTTCCAATGGACTTGTAAGACAGGATAGACTCGTATAATTGAACGTCGCCGCACATCCTCTCAGGGAAGTGAAATGAAAAAAGTCTGGAAGCTGCGCATTTTTTGGGTCACGATTTACTTCTGCTGGTATTCGTCCCCACCTTCGTAGTTGTCTATCTGGCATACATCGAGGGGTCGGGGGAACTGGCCCGAAAGCTCTCCGCGTCAATATCCGAGAAGGCGGGTGTACCGGTCACGGTTCGAAATGTCAGTCTCGAAGACCTCTCGCTCTCGCGAGTAAAGCTTCTCGGGTTCGAAGTAGCCGGACCCATTGATTCCGAATACCCACTGCTTAACGCTGACGAGGTGGCTGTAACAGGCTACGAGCCTACCTCCTCAGATGTCTCCCTTGACAGCATTACGCTGTCGTCATATACGATTGCTGTTCGCACCGGCAGTAACGGTGGCTTTTCAAGTGGCGAGGCCTTTCGAAAGGCTGCCCGGGCACTTCTCAGGCTTTTTGTGCAGAAGAGGCTCGTGGGAGAGGTTTCGCTGAACCGAGGGCGGATATTGTTGCTTACCGATAAGGGGGATATCGAGTGGGCCATAAGAAGCGGCAAGGTCGTACGCGAGGAAGGCGGAACGGTAACCGTGGAGTTTTCTTTCGACGCGGTGAACTCGGAAGATATAGGTCTCAGCTTCAGTGCGTCCGTTTCCGGAACCCCGGACAAGCCCATAATCTCAGTTGAAGGGAAACTCTCACCGTTGGAGCTGAATACGGTCGAGGATTCTCTTATAAGGGAAATGTTCGACGATTTCGGCTGTTCAGGGCTTTTGCAGGCGAGTTTTTCCTACCAGGCCGGCGCAAGCGCCAAGGACTTTCTTTCCATCCATGCATCTGCCGAAAAGGCGTGTTTCACGTCGGATAAGCTCAACGCAAAGGGCGAGAAAGCGGATATTACGGCGCGTTATTCCTCCGAACATGCGACCTATCCGGACGTTGAGAGACTCTTTGTGGACCCTCTCACCGCGGTCGGAGAGTACGAGTTCGACCTTAACGTCGTCCGCCCCTCCGGAACATTCGAGGAGTTCAAGCTTCAGAGTGAATCATTGAAGGTTGCGAAGAGCGGTGAAGACGCGCTGGTCGTCATGAGCGAGTTGCGCGGCGTGTACAGGGAGAACGCTCTTTCGGTAGGCAATCTCCGCGGCACTCTCGTCTATGCTGATGGAGCTTATTCGTTCTCATCGAAGCAGCCTTTGAAGGCCGTTTCATTGAAAATGGCCGACGCGAAAGCCGATTTTCGCACTTTCGATATAGAAGTCTCCTATGACGGCAAAGCGACGGACATGAAAATCACTGCTGCGCCCGTTGAGGGCGGCAGAGTCGAGGTAAACGGTGCGCTCAGTTCGTTTTTGCCGCAGTTATACGGGGCTGTAACACTCTCGGTTGATAATGTTCCATACGAAGCGGTTCGCAGAGTTTACTCTCCCCGTCTTTCCGGCCTTACGCTTGATACTAAGACCGTTTCCGCGGACGTTCAGCTTGCTCTGCGTGGATACGATACGTTCAGTGGCAGCGTGAATGTCGAACTTCTCGACTTCTTGCTCGATTCTTCTCACTTCCGCTATGGGCCGTCACGAGTGGTCGGTACTGCGACATTTTCTGTCTCCAAGGCGTCGTTAGAAAGCCTTCGCGACGTGCGTATCGAACTTGAAGACCTCGGTTCCGCATCAGGCGATATCGAGTTCGCCGACTCGATGCCCCGCACAATGAACCTCAGGGGGGCGACGGTTGACAGCGCCGCACTGATAATGGCTCTTGGACTTGAGGGTAAAGTCGGAGACATATCGGGCAAGTTGGGCATTGAGGCCCAGGTATCCCGATTCGCGGATGGGTGGGTTCCCGCACGGGCAACGGTCGGCCTCAAGATTCGCGACGAGTTTGATATAAGCGGTGGGAGCGAAGAACTTTCCTACGTCATTCGCGGCTTGACCGGCGGTTTGAATGTGAACCTCAGTTTCAGGGACGATGTCCTTTCTGCCGCCATAAATGGCAAGTTGCTGCCGGAGGTGGTAACCCTCGGTGACAAGCGTTTGTTTCTCAGTGCTCAGAACATAGAGACCTTTGGCAAGCTGTCCTATGACGGCAAAAATGCAACACTCAGCGTGGGGCGTCTGCGCCTGGAATCAGAGACCGGACTCGTCGAAGAAGTGACCGGCAAGATTTCAAAGCTGGACGGCACACCGGTGTTGAATCTGAAATTCAAGGACTGGGGTCTTACGCTCGAACAGGTCCTCGCTGTCGTGGAGATACCTGAAGACATGAAGGTAAAGGGCGGGAACTTCATACTCGAACGCTTTGTAAGCGGCGAGCTGGGCGCTCTCCGCAGCGAGTACAAGATTACCGTTAACAATCTGACCGTCAGTGCCGACAAGATAAGACTTGAAGGGGCGGGACTTCTGCTCGAATTCCCATGATGGCCGGAAATTGCCCTTTGCGAAAAACGCCGTAGCATTTCGGCTTGCGTTTTTCAACTTGTGTCGTCCAACATTGTTGAACAGGAAAGGCAGAAAATCATGATAAAAGGAACAGAAATCCGTTCCGGAATGGTCATAAGGGTTAAAGGTGAGCTTTACTCGGTGCTGAAGATGGACCACGTCACCCCCGGCAAGGGCCGTGCTCATATCCAGACAAAGCTCCGTTCACTGGCAAGCGGCAACACAAAGGAGATGCGTTTTTCCTCCAACGACAAGATCGACAACCTGATGGTCGAGAACAAGACGGTCGAGTATCTTTACTCCGACCAGCAGAACGCGGTTTTCATGGACCCTCAGAACTTCGATAACGTGGAAATTCCCCTGCATGCCTGTCGCGAGGAACTGCAGTACCTTGTTCCGAATGCCAAGTGCACAATTCAGTACATTGACGGCAAGCCGATGTCCATCGAGTTGCCAGCCGCAGTGGAGCTTGAAGTCGAAACCGCGCCGCCCGCAGTCAAGGGCGATACCGCCACCAACGTCACCAAGACCGTGGTCACTGAGACAGGACTCGAAGTCAAGACTCCCGCTCACATAAACGAGGGTGACACGATCAAGGTGGATACCCGAAGCGGCGATTTCATCGAACGCGTAAACAAGTGACCCTTTTAAGGGAGGCCAGATGATTCGTTTTGCCAAGACTTTCCTGATGCTGCTCACACTGTTCTCCATCGCTTTTTCTCTCTCTGCCTGCGATGACAAGGGCAATACCGCTGCGGCGAGAGAGTACGCACAGAAAGCCCAGAGATTCAGAAAGGCCAAAGAACTGTTCACGAAGGGCAAGGATGAGTATCTGCGCGGGCAGCTTCTCGCAGCCGGTACTTCCTTCGGTCAGGCGGTCAGAGCTTTCCAAAGACATAGACGACCCCGGGACTTTGACAACTGCATTGCCTTTCGCTCGGAATTGCACTTCATGTACGGTCTTTCACTGATTGATATCTACATGAACGCGGACAAGTCGTCGCTCGAGATACGCAACGAGCAGGGAGAGGTCGTTGGAATGAAGGCCTCGCCGGAGATGGCAATGGCGAACATGAACAAGTCCATTGAACTCGCGCCCGCCAATCCCAACCCATACTTCGGCAAGGGTTACATCAAGATTCGTATCGGCGAACCGAGGGAAGCTCTCAACTGGCTGAACAGCGCCATCGGTCGCGACACCTCCAAGCCCGACTTTTTCGGCTACCGCGCAAAGGCCTACCTGATGCTGGCAAAAGAGGCTACCGCGCTGTCCGAGCGCGCGCCACTGCTCTTGATGGCTCAGAAGGACTGTATTCGCTCCAAGCGCCTCAGCGACAAGGGTGCGCCGCCCAGCCAGATGGCCTACGACGTCTTCGTAAACGTCTATCTTATGCAGGGTGACAGGCGCTCCGCCGAGCAGGTCATCCAGGAGATGAGTGACATCGGTCTTTCAACCACGGAAGCGCTTCGCCTCTATCGCAAGATGCGCTGACGGCAAGAGTTCGCTCAGGCAACTCGAAGCGGAGGGCAACGGCCCTCCGCTTTTTATTAGTGAGCGGCCGAGGCGAGAAAGGGGAAAAGCTTCATGATGCCGTCCGCGATGAACTGCACGGAAACGGCAGCAAGAATGAGCCCCATCAGACGCATGGCGAGCAACAGCCCTTTCGTTCCGAGCAGGTGGTTCACGATGGCCGACAGTCTCAGTATTACGAAGGTGGCAAGCATTACCAGAACGAGTGCCGCTACCACTATCGCGGCCCCGTAGTCGAAATTCTCCGAGGAATCGTCCAAGAGCACGATTACCGTTGCGATTGCGGAAGGGCCAGCCAGCAACGGCAGGGCGAGAGGGTACGAGGTACTAAAATCGTCGCTGTCATCTTGCTCATCCATCTCGGCGTCAACGGTCTGCGAGAACCCGCTGCGCTGGACTCTCAGCATGTTCATCGCGATGAGAAACAGCAGAATGCCGCCTGCAACTGAAAACGCCCCCATGGATGTTCCGAAGAAGGCGAACAGGCTTCTGCCGGTAATGAGGAACAGCGTGAGAATAAGCCCTGCTGCGATTACCGCTTTAATCGCAGTCTTGGAGCGCTCACGGGGCTTCATGCCGGATGTCAGTGATATGAATATCGGAACACAACCCAGGAGGGTCCACGACGATGAAAAGTGCCGTGAACGCCTTGATAAAGAAGAGCCACATGTTACATGCTTGTCGGAGCGCTTATGCCGAGAAGCTCCAGCCCGTTGACGAGAACCTGCCGGAACGACGATATCACGGCGAGACGCGGTCTTGCGGCATCACGGTCTTCGACAATAACCTTCTTGCGGTGGTAGTAATTGTGGAAACGCTCCACGATTTCGTTGAGGTAGTTGATGAGTTTCATCTGGTCGAGTGAGTTCGCCGCCCTCTCGATTGCCACGGGAAAACGTCCAAGATAGCGAAGCAGCTCCTGCTCCTCCTGTTCGTAATCCAGTGAGAGCGAGGAGAAGTTGAAAAACTCATCCGAAAGCTCGTCTTTGGCTATAAGGCCCTGTTGTTGCGCACGGCGAAGGATGGAAGCGCAACGGGCAGAGGCGTACTGCAAGTAGAAAACGGGGTTGTCGGGCGCTTCCTTCACTGCCAGTTCGAGGTCGAAGTCCAGGTGGCTGTCAACGGAACGGTAAAGGAAGAACAGCCGCGCCGCATCCCTACCAACTGAGTCCATGACCTCGCCGAGTGTTACGAACGTGCCCTTGCGGGTGGACATCTTAAGAGGCTCGGAACCTTTGAAGAGGGTGCAGTGTTGCACGAGGATGTAATGCAACTCTTCGGCCGGCAGGTCAAGGGCCCTGAGAGCAGAGTGCATCGTAAGCGTGTGTGCGTGATGATCCGGGCCGAGTAACACAACAAGGGAGTCGAATCCGCGCTCGAACTTGTCCACATGATAGACGATATCAGGGGTGCGATATGTATAACTTCCGTCGCTCTTTAATGACTACCCTGTCGTCGCGGTCGCCGAACCGGGAGGTCTTGAGCCAGGTCGCCCCGTCCTTCTCGTACAACAGCCCTTTCTCGTCGAATCGGGCCATCGTGTCGTCAATGGCCGAAGAGTGTTCCAGCTCTCTTTGAGAGAAGTAGTTGTCGAACGTAACACCGAAACGTTCGAGGTCGTCCCTGATCCAGTCGAGGATGTGTTCACAGGCGAGCACGCCGCATGGCTCGATGCCCTGCTCTTGCGAACTGAAAACCTGTTCAGGCAACTTGTCGAGAGCCTTGCGGGCTATGTCCGCGATGTAGTCGCCCCGGTAGGCATTCTCCGGCAGTTCGATGTCGTGGCCCAAAATCTCGCGAGCCCTGAGCCATACCGAAAGTCCGAGCATACGAATCTGGTTTCCAGAGTCGTTCAGGTAATAATCGCGCTGAACATCATCTCCGGCGAAGGAAAGGATATTGGCGAGGGTGTCGCCGAGAGCCGCCTGCCTGCCATGAGCGACTGTCAGGGGGCCTGTCGGATTGGCGGATACGAACTCGACCTGGACCTTTCGCCCGGTTGATTCACCTCTGCCATAATCAGGGCCGAAAGAGCATATCCTCTTGGCAAGCAGCGCAAGAAAAGCCGGTGACATGCGGAAATTCACAAAGCCTCCGGCACTGAAAACCTCTCCGACGGCATCGGAAAGCTCGTGGCCCGATTCAAGTTCGGCCTCCAGAAGCTCCACGAGCCTCTCGGCAGTTTTCGGTGGAGCCTGGCGAAGAGTCTTGGCCAGCCTCATGGGAGCGGTCGTGGTGAGGTCGCCGTGCGCCATGTCTCCGGTCAGGTCAACGATGCCTTCCGGAGCAATCTCGGCATCCCACTCTTTTTTGACAACGGTTGAAATCAGGTCGCTGAGTTTATCCCTGGTTGCCTTCAAGAGAGTCCTCCAGGTCGAGCCTCGGAGCGTCACCCCAGAGGTTCTCGATGTCGTAGAACGTGCGAGTAGTGGGTTCGAAAAGGTGTACTATGACCTCGCCGAAGTCAACCAGTATCCATTTGTCCTGGCGGTTGCCCTCCCTGCCGAGGTGTTCCACGCCCAGTTCAAGCAGGCGGTGCTTAAGCTCCTGTATGATGGCCGAGCCCTGTTGAGGAGAGCCGACGGAGGCAACAAGCATGTAGTCGGTGACATCTGTCAGCTTTCTGAGATCAAGAACGACAATGTCCTCCGCCCTTTTCTCGTAGGCGATCCGGGCGCAGATACGCGCAATTTTGCTAGACTCAGTCAAGTACACTCTCCGTTAATAAGTAATACGGCAGTGCGCACAGACGCACTGCCACTTCAAAATTCACAGCATTGTGTTCGTTTGGTGCAGAATGCGAGCCTCACGTTCCCTGAAACAGGTTTTATGAACCGGAAGGATTTTAGCGGATTGTGATATTCGTTCAATACAACACCGGACTGTAGGGATATCCGACACGGGCCGGTAGAACACAGTTGGAGGTTTTTGCCGAATATTTACGTAACTCGCTGCACTGCAAGGGGATGCAGTATATCGCATCTATTGGTACACACTTTGATATAAATGGGTGTATCGACCCTTCAAAAATCAAAATCAGGAGGTAACGATGAAGAAGATACTGTTCGTACTCACCATGCTGGTTGCGCTTTCGCTGTGCGCACCACTCGCCTACGCAGAGCGTGGCGGCAACGGAAACGGCGCAGACGGCAAAGACCTGAGAGGCGGCGCAGAGCGGGGTCGCATGGGCCCCGGTATGATTCCAGCTTCCGACGCGATAAAGAAGGAAATGCTTCGCCACCGCGAAGCCATGAAAAAGATCGTTGAGAAGCTGCGGGAGCACGCCAAAAAGGTCCGCGACGAGATCGTCAGTGAAATGGAAAAGGAAGGCGATAAGACCGAAGAAGAGAAGAAGGAGATTATCGAGCGCATTCGTGAAAAGCACAAAGAAGTAATGCGCAAGATTATCGAAGCCTTCGTTGACGAGGACATCAAGCATGCCGAGAACATTGCGCACATAAAGAAGAAAGAGCGTGAAGAGACTATCGAGAAGATGGTCGAACGCACCAAAGAGGCCGGCAAGAATGTCCGTGACCGCAGGAAGGACCGTCGCGACCGTAGAGGTGGCGATGACGACGGTGACATCGAAGACCGTCCCGAAAGGCCTGACAGGGGTGAACGTCCCCGTGGTCCGCGCCGGACCGCCGCTAAGAAAACCCGCCTTCGGTAACACAAAAGCGCGCCCTTCGAGGGCGCGCTTTTTCTTTGAGGGGGTGTCAGCATATCTCAGAAGAATACATCGCGCTTGCCCTGCTCTATCTCTTCGAGCTTGCTCAGAAGACTCTTGAGTATCCGAGGGTCGTCAACTTCCTTCATCTGTTCAGCTATTATCCTCAGCCCTGCCCTTTTGGTTTCCTCGGACGCATAGTCTTCGAGGAACTCGCGAAAGGTCAGGATGGCGTTAGGCAGACAGTAGGTATGGATATGGCCGCTCTTGGCCTCTTCCATGAATTTCTCGCCGGTCCTGCCGATGCGGTAGCATGCCGTGCACATGCTGGGCATGAGGCCCATTTCGCAAAGAGAGTGCATTACCTCGTCGAGCGAACGGGTGTCGTATATCGTGAACTGTTCGGAGTATTCGTCGTGTTCGATGGCTTCCTTGTAGCCGCCGGGATTGGTACGAGAGCCGGCGGATATCTGAGAAATGCCCAACCTGATTACCTCGTCGCGGAACTCGGCATTCTCGCGCGTTGAGAGTATCATGCCGGTGTATGGCAAGGTGAGGCGGATTGCCGCAACGATGCGCTTGAATTCCCTGTCTGAGACAGGTGCGGGCGGCTGTACCGCATCCGGCGCGTTCAGGGCCGGTTCGATACGGGGAACCGATATCGTATGCGGGCCTATGTTGTAGCGTCTGTCAAGCTCCTGGCTGTGCATTATCGTTGCGAGTGTCTCGAAACGATGGTCGTAAAGACCGTAGAGAACGCCCATGCCGATGTCATCTATTCCGCCTTCAAGGGCACGGTGCATGGTGAGAAGCCTGTTGTCGTAATCGGACTTGGGCCCGGACGGATGAACTTTCTTGTAGGTCTCGCGATGATAAGTCTCCTGAAATGACTGGAACGTTCCGATACCGTAGGTGTTCACTTCCGCGAATTCCTCCACGGAAAGGGGGGCGGCGTTTATGTTGACGCGGCGAATATTGATGCCTTCGCCCTGATTTACATCGTAAACGGCCTTCACTGCCATGCGGATGTATTCGATGTTCGCGTAGTCGGGATGCTCGCCGAACACGAGAAGAAGTCGCTTGTGGCCCTGGTCGAGGAGGATCTTGACCTCCTGCTGTATCATCTCTTTGTCCAGCGCACGTCGCTCGAGTTCGGTGTTACTTACGCGGAATCCGCAGTAGGTGCAGTTGTTCACGCAGTAGTTGCTCAAGTACAGAGGGGCGAACAGCACAATCCGTTTGCCGTATATGCTCTCCTTGACCCTTCTTGCGGCCTCGAATATCTGCTCTTCCTGTTCAGGGTCGTCGGCCATGAGCAGAACGGCACATTCGTCGGGCGTGAGTCCGACCTCCGTCACAGCCTTATCAAGGATGTCCCTTACCTCAGGATGCGAGGGGTCGGAAGCTTTGCGCATCGCCTCGTGGATGCGCGCTTCGTCTAAAAAATCGGTGGAAAGGTTCATCAGACCTCCTGATGCCCGGGAAAATTGTCAAACGGCTTATTGGTAGCCATTATCAGCAAGTTCACTGAGTATATCACCCGCTAACAAGCTGGAAACACAAAAAAACGTGAAAAAAAGCACGGATGCCGTTTTCCCGGCACCCGTGCTTACGTGCATACTGCTGGTCAGGTCGGGCTATTCGTCAAGTGCCTGTTCAATGACGTTCGCTATGCGCTTCGCGTCCTCCATCTTGCGCTTCCACATGTTGCGCCCGATTATGAAGCCGAAGCAGCCGGCCTTCACACAAGCTCGTGCGTTGTGGAGAACGTCCTGCTCGCTCTTGTCGCTGCCGCCGGAGAACAGAAGCGGAACACCCTGGGCGGCCTGGACCACCCTTTTTGCGCGAAGGTAGTCGCGTTCGGACTTGTCGCTGACCTCGAGCAGTTCCGCCTCGACCTGTCGGTAGTATTCCGGAACCTTGTCGTTTTTCACAAGGTCGGGCGCGTCCTTGGGCAGGTTGCTCTTTATGATGGTGGCTCCCATCTCGGCCGCGAGCCTCGCAGCGGACTCGAGCGCGTAACTGGAGTTGCGCCCGCCCTTTGCGTTGATGGCACTGCCACGGGGATAAGCCCAGATGATTAGCGGCATACCAAAGCGTTCGCACTCTCGGCGAACAGCGGCGAGCTGAGGCAAATCCGCATCCTGACGGGGGGAACCGTAGTACAAGGTGTATCCGATGCCCGATGCGCCTATGCGTACGGCATCCTCGACGAACGAGGTGTGGACTGAAAGTGCCTCGTCATCGGACGGAATGGAGGTTTTGCCGTTGATCTTGACGATGACGGGCAGTTCGCCTTCAATGCGAGACCAGTAGCGCATGGAAAGACCGTAGTGGAATACTATTCCCTTGAAACCAGCTTCTTGGGCAAGTTCGCAGATGTAATAAGGGTTGCCGCTGTCGGATTCGGCTTCGAGATGACGGCAGTCGTGTTCGATGAACTGGTCGTAAGGCAGCAGCATAGTGGTTCCGTTATCTCGCACGAACTGGCGTACTCGCACGATTTCACCGGTAGAGAAGTTGACGTGGCGGAAGAACTTCAATTTGTCCATTTAGACAGTCTCCTTTTTCCTCAGTATAGCAGGGATTCCTTTACGGAAAGAAGTTGGCCTTTCTGTAACTATCGCAAGGCTCGTCCGTCCAATTATTGAACGGTCTCCTGTACCATAAGTGTAATACAATATCAGAGAATGGACAATCATAACATAGAGTTGGTCAATTCGTTTCTCGATGCCGTGCGTAAGCGTCTCCGAAAGCGAGAGGTCACGGCTGCGGTGAGTTATCTTCTCACCTTTGCGATCCTCGCACTTTTCGCAGGTGTGCTGGGCGACCATTTCTTCGGCCTTCCCGCAACTGTACGGTATATCTACTTCGGCCTTCTTCTGCTTTCAACGGCCGGATTCATTCTTTTCGGAATCGTCCGTCCTCTTCTGAGAAGGTTTTCCAGGCGCTACGCCGCCAAACTCGCCGAAAACGCATTCGAAGAGCTCAACGGCAACCTGCTTGCCTTCTCCGAACTGGAAAGCACGACCGGACCCATCGCAGGTGCTCTCGCCGAAAGGTCTCTGCAGGGCATTGAACGCCTTTCGATGACCGATATCATCCCTTATCGGCGCATATACCAAAACACTTTGCTTCTGTGCACTCTCCTGTTCGTGTTTTCTGCATACACGATACTCTCCGAAAAAAGTACGTTTGATTCCCTGTACCGTATTCTGATGCCCTCCTCCGCCATCGCGGCTCCCACCTCGACTGCGCTTCGTTCCGTCTCTCCCGGCAATTACACCGTACTCGAAGGAGAGGACGTTGTATTTCGGGTCGAGCTGTCCGGCGTTCTCCCTGCCGAAGTCCTCATACGCAGAACCTCCGGCGGCAAGGAAGTCGAAACGGAACTCGACCAGACCTCGTCCGGTGTGTACGAAGGCATAGTGCCCGCGGTTGTATCGGGTTTCGAGTACTCCGTAGTGGCCGGTGACGCTTCCGCAGGCCCGTTCACCATTGATGTCCATCCGGTACCGTCCATCAACTCCGTCTCGTTCGAGGTCACTCCGCCGGCGTATTCTGAGCGGGAAAAATGGTTCTCTACCGACCGGAGCTTCGATGTACTTGAAGGCAGTACCGTGCGTGCGACCATCCTTACCTCCACCGATATTCGTTCGGCTACCTTCCTGCGCCTCGGCAAAAAGACCGAGATGGAAAGAACCGCCGACAGAAGCGCGACTTTTGAGTTCAAACCCCGAAATGACTCCTCGCTGTTTATCCGCTACAGGGACACCGCCGGATTCGAGAGCGCCTTCACCGCCCAGTACCGCATAGTTGTTTTGCCTGATAAACCTCCTGTAGTAGAGCTTCTCACTCCGGCAGACGGCTTGCAGCACCCGATAAACAGCACCCTCGTTCTTACCGGAAAGGTCGCCGATGACGTCGGTCTGAGGTCTCAATAATAGTCCTGTACGGGCCACGCGGCGAGGACAGGGTAACCGAGGAATTCGACATCACTTCCGACCAGATGGACATCAAACGCGAGTTCGACCCCATCAAGGAAGGCTGGGAGGTCGGAGACCGCATCACCTTCAGGATTGTCGCCTCGGACATCCGCGAGCCCGAGAAGAACGTAACCCGCTCCGACGAGATGACCGTTCGCATAATGAAACCGAACAAGGACGACGCGAACCCGCCTCGCAACGAGGAAGAAAACGAAGAACAGTCCGGCGAAGAATCCGGGAAGGAAGACCAGCAGGACGAGAAGAAGCCCTCCGAAGAAACCCCTCAGAAAGATGATACACAGCAGGAAGAAGAACCTGAGGACGATGAGGGCGAACAGGAAACACCTCAGAACGAGGATGAACAGGGCAAGCCTTCCGAAGAACAGGACAAGCCGAAAGACGACGGCCAACAGGACGAGACGCAAAAAGCCGATGACCGGCAGGACAAAGAGGGGGACGAGCAAGAAGGAAATGCCGAAACGGAAGAAAAACCGGCGGATGAGAACGAGTCGGAACAGGCAAAGGGCGACAAAGAGGACGATAAGGACGAAGCCGAAGGGGCTGATGAAGAGAAGAAGGGCGATGAAGACGAGGAAAACCCCGAAGACATTCTTGATGACATGACAGAAGAGGACAAAGAGGCTCTCGAACGTATTCGCGAACGCATGGAAGAGGAGAAGCGCGAGAAGTCAAAAGAGGGCGAGGACGAGCGGGAAGGCGAGGACAAGCAGGAAACCGAAGAGAACGGGAAGGACGAGCAAAAAACCGAAGGTCAGGAGGACAAGGAATCCTCGCAAGAGGGCAAGGAGCAGAAACCCTCGGAGGATACTCAGGACGAGAAGGAAGGCTCGGCAGAGGAAGGCAAGAAGGAAGGCGACGAGCGGGAGGCCGAAGGCAAAGAAGAGGGCGATAAGGAAACCGCCGAGTCTCCTGATAAAGACAAACAGGCGGGAGAAAAGGAAGAAGGCGAGAAAAAGATAGGTGAAGAAAAGAACGAAACGCCTCCTGACAAGAACGAAGATGGCCAGCCGAACCCCACTCCCGCGGACGAGTCGAAGCCCAAGGAAGGCGAGAAAGGGACCTCGAATTCTGAGGGTGAACGCAAGGAGGGTGGCGATGCCTCCTCGGAGGACTCGTCTGACAAGAAGGATGGCGAGTCTGGCGAGAGCTCAGAAGAAAAGGAAGGTTCTTCGACCGACAACGCTGACGACCCTGCCGGCGGTACTCCGTCTGACGATGAAAAGACGAAGAAGATTGAGAAACTGATCGAGGAGATCGAAGATGCCCGTGAGCGCGGTGACCTCGACGAGGCCGACCTCGAACGCGAAGGTCTGACGAAGGAACGCCTTGAAGAGTACAAACGGGTGCTTCGTCGCATAAAGATGCGACGCAAGGAGATTGAACGCCGCAAGGCTGCTCAGAAGGTTCATGCGGGGAGTTCAGAAGGTACCGTGGGCTCGCAGGGAGTTGAAGAATCCTCCACGGCTGAGAAGGAATCCTCTGCCAAGAAGAGCGAAGAAAAAGTCACCGGCGGTTACAGGGCACTCATTGACGCCTGGAAGAAAAGTCTCGAAGAGGACGAGTGATACCTCTGCGCATTTCAGCTTCATCGGGCAATTGTATATTTGTCGTCCGTGCTATTATGTGTACAATAGTGCACGGCTGCTTCGATATCAACCTCATGGAACATGGTGGACGGAATGACTGTTAAGGCGCTGCAGGTGCTGATAGTAGATGACCAGGAAGACATTCGCTGGGCGCTCAGAACCATGCTCAAGAGAGCCGGCATGAAGTCGTACGAGGCCAGTAACGGCCGGGAAGCGATCGACATAGTTAAATCGGCGAGCCCCGATGCCATGCTTCTCGATGTCAAGATGCCCGGTATGGACGGTTTCGAGGTATTTCGACCGCATCCGTGAGATCGACAGCGAATTGCCCGTGATACTGATAAACCGCTCTTCGGCAGCATCGCGATGCTGTCCGTATGGTCAAGTCCGGAGCATACGATTACCTTTCGAAACCACTGGCACAAGGACGAATAAGTCGTAGACCAGCAAAGGAGCCATCAGCGCCGTTCGAGAGAAGAGACGCAAGACGGTTTCGGACAGTTCCTCGGAGTTCTCGGATCCCCTGAAAAAGCGGATGGGGTACAGCCCCAAGATTGTAAAGCTTGCCGAAGAGGTCGAGAAGGTCGCCCCGACGGACATCGGGGTGTTGATAATCGGCGAGACCGGTGTCGGCAAGGAGGTGGTCGCCCAGGCGATACACTCGCAAAGCACGAGGTCGGAAGGTGAATTCGTCGCAATGGACTGCGGTGCGATACCGGAAACGCTCTTTGAAAGCGAACTGTTCGGCCACGAGAAAGGGGCCTTCACCGGTGCAAACACCCGCAAGATCGGCAAGTTCGAGGCCGCACAGAACGGAACTCTCTTTCTCGATGAAATTACGAACATACCGTTAGGCATGCAGTCGAAGTTCCTTCGTGTTCTACAGGAAAAGACCTTCTTCCGCATCGGCAGCTCGAAGAAGATGAAGGCGAACGTGAGAATCATCGCCGCTACGAACAAGGAATTCAAGAGACCCAGTGACTGGGATGAATTCCGCACAGACCTTTACTACCGCCTTGCCGAATACGTCCTGTACGTCCCTGCCCTGCGCGAACGCAAGGAAGACATACTCTACCTCGTCAAGAAGTTCTATCGCCAGGCCAACTCCGAACTCGGCAAAAACGTACTCGGCATCAGCGAAGACGCTCTTGATTACCTGTTCGATCACGACTGGCCCGGAAACGTGCGCGAGTTGAATAACGTCATCAAACGCGCTGTCCTTCTTGCCGACGAGATGATAGAAAAGGAACATCTCGGCATACTTGACGGAGACACCTCGAGAAGGGACACTTTCGCCGAACAGGCCGCAATCGAAGAGGTCGGCGACACCCCCCGACTAATGCCTCGTGCAGGACCATGTCGCTCAGCTTGAAAAGGAAGTGCTCAAAAAGGCGCTCGTAAAGACCGGTGGCAACAAGGCCGAGACCGCCAGAATGCTCAAAATCGACTACAAGACTATACACACGAAGCTCAAGAAGTACGGTATAACTATGGATGACGCAAGGGAAAACGAAAGCGATTGACGACCGCTTTACCGTAGTGCCCTGTATGGAGCAAATGCCACTGAAGGTCATGCAATTGTCAATATTTCGTCTTTTCGATATTTCTTTGTGTCTACTGCGAATGTACGTAACGTCACCGTATTCGCGATATTAACTCTGTATTCACTTAATGTGCTTGTTCGGCACGCCCGTTGCTCCATGTGGGTTGCGACCAAACACCCGGAGGCATTTTGGGCTTTGACATTTCGAAGCGGACACCGTCACTGAAGGAAAAAACCTTGAGGCTCGTCGAGGCGACCTCCGAACTTCAGGAGATTGACGACCTAATCCAAAGGTCATTCGGATTTCCGAAACCCGCATTCGTCCTTCTCGACCCGCATGGCAACATTCTTTCGACACTCACAAGCAGCGCCGCTTCCTGTTTTTTCTCTTCCACTCCAGAAATCGGCGAGCACTTCGAGTCCGTTTTCGCTACCGATAGCTCACAGCTTCCCCGCTGCAGGTCATGGTTTCCGAATGTATGCTCGCGGAGCAAACCGGTGGACGCTCCATTGCCATCAACGATGTCGTCTCCGGCCATTCCCGCCTGTACGTGAGCTGCATACCGAGCATCCTGAACGGCGAACGGCACCTGCTTCTCGTACTGCTGGACTATTCCCGCCTCTCTGAGCTTGTGCACAGACTGCGAGAGCTTGACCCTTCTGTTGCCGATATCGCTGATAGCTCCTCCTTCGCCTCCGTTGTTTTTCGCGACGACGGGCACATACTGGAACCTGCGAAAATTCGTCGAGGAGCTGGTAGAGCAGAACGGTCAAGCCAACATCCTCGCCTTAGTGACTTCTGCCGAAAAGGAGAAAATGAAGGAGTGTCTGGACCTTCTGAGTACGCGTTCACGTGTGGACAAGCGTATAATCAGGCTTTCCGCGATGCACCAGCGTACTCTGCATGTGTCGCTATCTCTTGCGCGACTTGCCGACCCCTACGGCAAAACACTTCTCTGTGCAGGTGTCGGAAGGTTCATAAGCGACCTGCAAAAACTGCGCTCCGCTCTTGTTCAGAAACAGAAACTCTCGGCTCTGGGTGTGATGGCGGAAGGAATCGCGCACGAGATTCGCAATCCTCTCACCGCAGCCTCTGCCGCCGCTCAGTTCCTTATGGATTACGAAGAGGATGACCCCGAGTTCGTCAAAGAGTGTTCGAAACGCATATACGACGGGCTTAACAAGGTCTCCGAGATAATTGACAGCCTTCTGCGCTTTTCGCGTAACTCCTTCCCGCTCATTGATATGGACGAACTGGACATGCGCGAGGTAATCACCGAGGCCGTGCGTTCGTTTGAACACAAGACGGCCAGACAGAACATCGAACTGGTCACCGACCTGCCTGACGAACCGGTGCCGGTAAATGGGCAGGAAAGCCTTTTGCAGCAAATGATGGCGGAACCTGATCCTCAACTCTCTGAACGCCATGCCCGACGGCGGAAGGATTGACATATCGCTTTCGAACAAGGCTGGACGTGCCCATCTGAAGCTTATTGACAACGGCGAAGGCATCGCGCAGAGCGTTCTCGACAACCTTTTCGTCCCCTTCTTTTCCACTCTTCCCGCCTCTCAGGGAGAGGGCATGGGCCTTTCTCTCTGCTACTCCATCGTGCGTCAGCACCTCGGAGATATCCAGGCGGAAAGTGAACCCGGCCAAGGACATGACCGTATTCATATCTCTTCCCAGTTCCTGACTTCGGTTCCGATAACGCCTTTTTTTTGCCTTTCACGGGTATACTTCGTAAAACGAATCGAAACGAGGTGACTTATGAAGGGCGTAACTGATATTATCGATGTCGTCGCGAGAGTGCTTATCTCCGCGATATTCCTCAAAGCGGCCTATGCCAAGATAACCGGTTTCTCCGGCACAGCGGACTACATGAAGAGCAACATGCCTTTCGACAACGATATTGTGGTCTCCCTGTTACTTGTCGGCGCGATTATCCTCCTGACGGTCGGAGGGATATCTGTGCTCATAGGTTATAAGGTTCAGGCCGGAGCACTACTTCTGATAATCTTTCTCGTCCCCACGACGTACTTTTTTCACAATTTCATTTATGACCCCTCCCAGACCAACGCGTTTATGAAGCAACATGGCCCTTATCGGTGCTCTCCTGTTCGTGATGGCGCATGGAACGAAGTCCATATCGCTCCAATTCAAGATGAAAAAATCCAAGAAATAGGCTTCACCGACGTAACATATCTGTACGAATGTAAGGTTCGACGCATATAAGCCCGAGCATTGAACCGCCAGGCAACCTGCACCAAAACCACACATCGGAGACAATCAATGAAGACACTTCCGCAACTGCTCGTGCAAAAGGAGCCGTGGGAAGGCATTCTTATGGGCAACTACGCGCTTGTAAGAGCAATGATAGAGGCCGGAGTAAGAGTGGCCACAACGTTCCCCTGGCTCCCCCACGCCCGAGATAGCGAATGCGATAAAGGCAATCAAGGAAGAGGACAACCCTCTTCATTTCGAATATTCGACGAACGAGAAGGTGGCGCTGGAGATCGCCTTCGGCGCATCCTTGAACGGTCATCTTTCCACCGTTTTCTTCAAGTCGGTTGGGCTGAACGTCGCGGCTGACTCCGCCGTTCAGCTTCCACTTCTCAACACCACGGGTGGAATGGTCGTCGTCCTCGGTGATGACCCCGGAGCGAATTCCTCTCAGAACGAGCAGGACAACCGCCACTTCGCACGCATGGCCTATATGCCTGTGTTCGAGCCCGCCAATCCGAAAGAGACCTACGAGATGTACCTCGAAGCCTGCAAGCTTTCGAGAAAACACTCGATGCCCGTGTTCTTCCGGATGACGACTCACGTATGCCACGCGCGCGAGTTGATCAGCTTCGGGGAAATTCCCGACCACGACTTCGACAACAGACCGCGCTACGACGTCAAAAACGGCCCGTACATGCCGCTCACTGAGCTTGTGTTTCCCCTCAAACAGAAGGCGTTCGACAAGCTCGACAAGATGCGAAAAGAGGCCGAAAGTGATTTCCTCAATCCCGTCCTCTCGCCAAACGCCACGGGGAACGAACCCGCGAAGTACGGCGTTATTGCCTCTTCAATCCCTGCGTTGTCTGTGCTGGAAAACCTGGCCGAAAGCGGTGCGAACGTTGACTTGCTCAAGCTCGGACTAAGCTATCCGTGGCCTGAAAAGAAGGTGCGCAAGTTTCTCGAAGACCATGAGGAAGTGCTCATCGTGGAGGAACTCGACCCCATCTTCGAGCAGGAACTCAAGACCTTCGCCTATGATAACCACCTGCAATGTCGGCTGCATGCGAGGACAGAGCGTGACGAGCTGATGCGCGAACTCACCCCGCCGCGCACTTGGAAGATGCTTTCACGTGCCTGGCCCGACCTATTTGAGGCGAAACCCGATTTCGAGACGGATACCCACGTGCCTCCGCGCATTCCGCAAATGTGCCCGGGCTGCGGTCACCGGTCGGCCTTCCACGCATTTCGCGATGCGTTTGATGAGAACACGATAACTGTCGCGGACATTGGCTGCCATACCCTCGGATTCTTTGAACCTTACGCCATGGGCGAGGTGCTGCTTTGCATGGGCCATTCCACTGCCACTGCAACGGGTCTGCGGCTGTTCAACGAACAACGCAAGGTAGTTTGTTTTCTCGGGGACGCAACCTTCTTCCACGCCGGTATGCCGGGCATCGCCAACGCCGTCAATCAGGACGTCGATGTAACCCTCATTCTCATGGAGAACAACACCACTGCGATGACAGGTCACCAACCCCTGCCCTCCGCCCCGGAACCGGATGACGTACGGATACCCATTCAGCAGTGCCCCTTGAAGGACTTGGCGTCAAGGACATAGAGAATGTGGACACCTATAAACAGAAGGAGCTTGCCGAGGCCACGCGCCGCGCAATGGACCACAAGGGTTTCTCTGTGGTCATAGCAAGGCATCCGTGCATGCTCCAGTTCGTTCGCAAGCAACGTCGCAGCGGAGCTTTCAAGCCGATACAGGTTCAGGTGGGCTGCTATGCCGGACGATGGCATGATTGCGTTTCCGTCTTCCGGCTGCCCGTCATTCGTGCTTCACGAGGACGGAAGCGTTACGGTACACGAGGACCTTTGCATCGGCGATGGTTCCTGCAAACAGACCTGCCCTGTTGACGCGCTGGTCCAGCCACGTCCGGAGGTGAAGAAATAATGACTGGAATGAACATTTATTTATGCGGAGTCGGCGGCCAGGGAATCGGCCTGCTTTCCGAGGTCATGTTCCGGGCCTGTAATTACGCGTCATACAAGGTTCACGGTTGTGATACCCACGGCCTTGCCCAGCGCGGCGGCAGCGTTGTGTCCAACCTTCGTATCGGCGACAGAGTGTTCACGCCTCTCATCAGCGAGGGACAAGCTGACCTCATCGTTGCACTCGAAATGCTCGAAGGTTACCGTGCTGCCTCCAAAATGCTCAAAGAGGGCGGCACTTTGCTCTATTACGACGCCCGATACCAGCCCATAGACGTACGCATGAAGAAAAACGAGTACGTCACGGAAGAACAGATTCGCCGACTGGTGGAGTCCCGAAACGGCTCGCTTGTGCGCCTGAAACGCCTGAACTCCCGACTGCTGATGCAGAACGTTGTTCTGCTGGGCAACATCGTAAAGTTGGGGCTCGTGGAGAGGCTTGAGAAAGAGCACGTCAGCCGTGCACTTGAAGAGATGCTTCCGTCAAATGTCCGGGAACTGAACATGAAGGTGTTCAATTCTCACTGCGCGTGAGATAACGGCCGCCGTGACGGCCATGACGACACGGCGGCCATCCGCTATTCTCTGATAATTTGAGGCGAATTAGCAAGGCTTTCTGCTTGACCGGCAAAAAAGGCGGCTATTCTCATTCCCGATTTGGAATCATCCTCATCCATTTTTCGCGGAGTGCGACGGCGTCGTCCTCCCTTTCCAAGGAGGAGCCACAATGACCAAGGTCACCTGCCTTTAGTACCTCGAACGGTCCGTTCGGTGCGACAGCCGCAACGGTTGCGTTCCTCGGGCAAACTCTCCCTGCAACTCCTATCACCAACTGAGACCACGCGTTGTCCTGTGGACAATTGCGCAATAGTTCGACTTGAACCGCTTCGTAAGCGGTATTCGAGGCAGAGATGCACTCATTTCACGAAGAAGATACACATACCAAGAAGTTCGACGCCAGGGTGTTGCGGCAACTACTGCCGTACCTGAAACCTCACTTCTGGACGTTCGCATACTGCCTGCTCATCATGTTCGGGGTACTCGCCGCGAGCCTCCTCGGGCCAAAGCTGACGCAGGTATGTATAGACGTGTACATAAAGGCGAAGCAGTTCTCTCCGCTTCTGCTGGTCGCCAGCGGTTTTCTCGTCATCACTCTTCTGGGCATGGTGCTGAATTGGCTTCTGACGAAGAACGTCGAGACAGCAGGTCAGAAGATTCTCAAGAAGCTGCGCATCGAGGTTTTTCGAAAACTGCTCTTCATGCCTGTGAGATACTACACCGAGAATCCGGTGGGAAGGCTCGCGTGGCAAGGTGGAGAGCGATACCGAGGCATTGCGGTGTCTTTATTCACGTCCGCGCTCCATGCTTCATCCAGAGTGTGTTTCTCATAAGCGGCGTGTACATCATCATGTACATGGAATCACCTGAGCTTGCAGGCAGGTTGGTATTCATCATACCGATCCTGTTGTTAGTTTCGGTGCTATTCGTGTCGAAGGTCAGGCCGTTATTTCTGAAGGTCCGAAAACGCGTCGCGAACATCTGTGCCTTTGTGACCGAAAGCCTTCAGGGCATGAGAGTGGTACAGAGCTATAACCAGCAGAGACGTTTCGACGACGAAATGGACGAGCAGAACAGGCGTAAGTTCAAGGTGCATTATCCGGGAGAGCTTTGTTACATATTCTTCTGGAACGGTGTCCAGCCTTACGTAGTTTTCCGCCGTGGTGCTGATACTGTGGACGGGCATGCACATGGCCGTTCAGAACCCTCTTACCCTCGGTACAGTGGTCATGTTCGTGATGTATCTGGAGCGGTTCTTCATGCCCATCAAGATACTCTCGGATCAGCTCAACCTCATGCAGAAGGCCTTCGCCGCAGGCGAACGAGTGTTCGAGATCATGTCCATGGAATCGGACGTGAAGGATCCACCGAGCCCTGTGGCCTGGAACTCCTTCGAATCGGAGATCACCTTCGAGAACGTGTCCTTCGCCTACAAGGAAAACGGGGTACTCAAGGATGTCTCCTTGTCAATTCCGAGCGGCGAGAGCTGGGCGATTGTCGGGACCGACCGGCAGCGGCAAGACCACGATAATCTCGCTGCTCTTGCGCTTTTACGACCCTCAGAAGGGCCGGATTCTCGTTGACGGAGTTGACATCCGCGAGATAACGCAGGACGACCTGAGGGCGAAGTTCTCATTCGTCCAGCAGGACATCTTCCTGTTCCCCGGCTCAGTTCTCGACAACCTGAGACTGATGGATGACAGCGTTAGCGAGGAGAGAGTCTGGAAGGCTCTCGAACTCGTTCAGGCCCGGGAAATCGTGGAAAACCTTCCGAACGGCATTCGCACGGACATTGCCGAACGTGGGCGGAACCTTTCTCTCGGCCAGTGCCAGTTGCTTTCGTTCGCTCGGGCGCTTGTGTTCGACCCGCAAGTGTTCGTACTGGACGAGGCCACGAGTTCAGTTGACCCGGCCACGGAGGTGAAGATTCAGAACGCCATAGACCGGGTACTGGTTGGACGAACGGGTATCGTCGTTGCGCACAGGCTTGCGACCGTGAGGAAGTGCGACCGAATCCTGGTTCTCATGGACGGCGAGGTAATCGAATCGGGTTCTCATGCCGAACTGCTGAAGCATGACGGGCACTACGCACGCATGCACGGGTTGCAGATTCGCAAGGAAATAGCAAAGGAGGATGCAGATGTTTGACAAACTGATGGGGTTCGTGATCGGTTCGATCGTGGGCACTTCCCGCGTCCTCGTAAAACTGCTGCCCCTTCCTGATTCCTTGGTAAGCGACCTCGACGCCAACCTTAACTGGCTGAAAAAGTTCTGGCGCCATTATCCGGTTCGGCTGATTGCCATCGCTGCCATAACACCGGTAAACGCGGTGCTTACCTTCGCGTTCCCGTATCTGTTGCGTGACATCGTAAACGATATGGAGGGAGCGATAAAGGCGGGTGTCACTCCGGAATACTTCTGGCCGATTGCAACGCTGTTCATTGTCGGCTTGGCGACTGTACTCACCTACATCCTGCTGCAAAGCCAGCGCGCTTACGTCAATCTGAATCTCGAATGGCGTATTCGAAGCACGGTGTATCGCAGGATAACGGGCATGGGAAACCGCTTCTTCACGAAGTTCCGCACCGGTGACGTGATAACGCGATTTACCGACGACCTCGACAAGGTCTCGTTTTTCGCGTGTTCCCAGATCTTCCGTTCATACGAGGCTGTGCTGTACATCGCAGCGGGAACTGCGTTCATGTACGTTCTCAATCCCGTGCTGGCGACAGCAGCACTGGTGCCCCTGCCCCTCTTCGCAGTGGTGCTTGCCAAGACGGACATGAGACTCATGAAGCTGTTCGACCGCCTTCAGAAACTGATTTCAAGGGTGAACAACCACCTCGAGGTCTGCTTCAGCGGCGTTCGTGTTCTGCGCACCTACCGCAAGGAAAACCAGCAGATAGTCTCATTTGCGAGCATCGCGGAGGACCGCAAGCAGCAGGAGGTCAGAACCGCCGCGACTCACGTATTTGTCGAGAACATATACATGAGCATTCCGAACATAACGATGTTCGTTATACTCGTGCTTGGCGGCTACTACGTTATGGAGGGCACCTTCGACAGCGGCTCGTTCGTGAGCTTCATGTTCTGCCTGATGTTCACCGCTCCGAAAATCTTCGAGATGGGCTGGATAGCGATAAACGGCAGGCGCGCCTTCGTCTCTGCAGGCAGGATCCGTGAACTCGAGTCCACCGAGCCTGACGTACGTGACCGCGACTCGGCGCAGCGTCTTTCAAAGTTCGAGCGGGGAATAGTTCAGCTTTCGACAACGTCACCTTCAACTATAACGGCGCGAAGGAGAAGGCGCTCTTCGACTCGGGTACGTTTCAGTGCCCCGAAAGGCTCGACCACGGCCTTCGTCGGTCCGGTGGGAAGCGGCAAGACCACTCTTGCCGGTCTGATTCCCCGGCTCTACGACGCAACAGAGGGAAGCATCCGGATAGACGGCAAGGACATACGAACATTCAGCATCCGTGACGTGCGAGACCACATCGGGCTCGTGCCGCAGGAGGCTGTGATGTTCTCTGACAGCATCCGAAACAACATCATCTTTGGCCGCGATGACATATCCGAAGAGGATGTACAGTGGGCGATCAGGGTGTCACAGTTCGCCAACGACCTGAGGGCATTTCCGGAAGGTCTCGACACGATGGTCGGGCACCGCGGGATGACTCTTTCCGGCGGCCAGAAACAGCGCCTTGCAATCGCCCGTGCCATTGCCGGGAGACCTTCCATATTAATCCTCGACGACTGTTCATCCGCGCTGGACGCGGAGACCGAGGCGCTTCTTTGGCTCGCGTTGGAAAAAGAACTTCCCGATGCCACGATCTTTGTCATCTCCCATCGCATCGCGTCGTTCCAGCTGCGGCTGACAGGATCGTCGTACTCGAAAACGGCAAACAAGTGGGGCTGGGAACTCACCAACAGCTTCTGAAGGAGCGAAACAGGGTTTACGTCCAACTCTACGAAGCCCAAGCGGGCTGAAGTACCCCTCTCAAAATGCTGAAGGGCGGCTTTCTGCCGCCCTTTTTGCCCTATAACGATCTCATTCCTTGACACACGCCGTTTGTGGAGTAAAACTCAGTGTGTACATTCAGGAGGGCATATGCTCTGTATCAAGGTCGTTCACCAGGGCAAGGTCTTTTTTCACAGCCTCGAAAAAGATGCTTTGCTGGTAGGCTCGTCAGACGAGTGCAATGTCAAGCTGTCCGGTGTCCCCGACAAGCTGGTTTCGATACGGGCAAAGGGCGATGACGTTCACTTTCTGTCTCGGAGTTCTCACGGTATCGTGCACAACGGAGAGAGGCAGGCTTCCGGTTCACTGGAGGTATCGGACACCCTTACTTGGAAGGATCTGACAATCGTCCTCGTGCGACAGGAAGGCAACCAGCCGGCCGCTACCCGGATCGCCAGAGATCCTGCTTCAGGCGAACAGACCGTACTGACCGACAGGATAGTCACTCCCGAAGCACGCGATGTCACAAAGCAGGATCCCGTACCGAAAAGGGACCACCAGACCTCGCGAGTACACACGAGGGTCGAACGCGAGATTCGCAAGCCCGGCAAATCCACCGAGAAAGATGCAGATTCCGCTGAACGTACGCGCTCCATGCGCAAGACGCTTGAGAATCTCGGTGTCGTTAAGAAGGAACTGGCTGACCGGGCAGTTGAGATGGCTTCGGAACAGGCACTTCTGTCCACCGCGGAAATTCTCGTGCACATCGGCGTGCTGACGGAACACGACATTGACGTCAAACCGACCAAGCAGCTCGTAGCGACCGGCCCGCAGCTCGAAGGCAAGGTGCTGGGCGACTACCTGCTCGAAAAGGAAATAGGCTCCGGCGGTTTCGGCGTCGTTTACCGTGCCACCGGCCTTGTGGACGGAGAAGAGTACGCCGTCAAGGTGCTGTACCGTGAGTACTCAGAGGACATAACTCAGATTGCTCTGTTTGCCCGCGAATCCAAGACCGCACGACAGTTCGAACACGATAACATCCTCAAGGTGCACGGACTGGAGCGTTTCCGTGACACTTACTACATGGTCAGCGAGTTCGTCAACGGTGGAGACCTGAAGGAGATGATTCGTTCCAGCGGCACCATCCCGCCCTCTCAGGTCGCCTCGCTTGGCGCCAGAATTGCGCGAGCTTTGCATTACGCCGCACATCCTCCCGGTACTCTGCGCGGTATCATCCACCGCGATATCAAGCCTCAGAATATCCTTCTGACGACCGAAGGCGTGCCCAAGATCGCGGATTTCGGCCTCGCTAAGTTCGAAGAAGGCAGTGCCGAAACCCAGGTATATGAGACGACCGACGCGATGGTGTTCAAGGGCACGGTCAGCTATGCCGCCCCCGAACGCTTCAAGTCCCGCGAGGAGATAGACCACCGCTCAGACCTGTACTCCGTAGGAGTTATGCTCTACGAAATGGCAACCGGCAAACTGCCCTTCGAAGGGGATGACATATCCAAGCTGATACTCGCCCACATGAGCGAGAAGCCGGTTCCCCCTCGCATTCTCAACCCATCCATTCCATCTGCGCTTGAAAACATCATTCTCCGCTGCCTGCGCAAGAAGCCCGAACAGCGTTACGAAAACGGAGAAGAACTCGCACAGGCTCTCGAACACGTTCAGCAGTCGGTTGCAAGCTCCGGCACTTTCTCGTTAGGTGCTGCCCTTCAGACAATGAAGTTCGCAGGTTCTGTCACCATTCCCGACAAACTGCCCGACGGCCTGCCCTGGAAACTACGGCTCAAGTACTCGCTTCTGCGTAAAAGACCCATGCTGTACAGGGGACTCGGAGTGGGTGCGGTAGCCCTTGTGCTTCTGCTGCTTGCCCTTGTTTTCGTGCCGAGAATGCTCGAATACAAGAACCTGTCCGACGCAAACGCTCACATCTCGAACTATGAGTACGCCCAGGCCATCGAGATACTCCAGGGCGTGACTCAATCGAACCCGGACAACAAACGGGCCGCAGGGATGCTCGAGGAGGCGAAGGAGCGGCTGATGCGATTGCAGGAACAGCTTCTTCCTCGAATCGAACGCGAAAACGCCTCGCCCGACCCCGACCTCGAGACCCTTTTTTCGATCAGCGCGGAGGCGTTCGACCTCGACCCCACGAACAAGCGCGTCATCGAATCGCTCGTCACAAGTGCTATCGGCGTTGCGAAACAGCGACTCGACCGGGGCGAGTTCAAATCCGCCGACGAACTCTTCGCCGCACTGACCGAGAGGTTGAAAAAGGCTCCGCAAGACATCCGAGAGGAATACCTGAATACAGTCGAGGATGCTCACAGAAAGGCCGAGCCTCTTGAGAAGATGCGCGTTTTCAGGGAGAACCGGGAGCACGCGCGGCGGCTGATATCCGAGATGAAGAATATGCCACCGATAGTGAACAGGTCAGTGCCTAACGCGTCAGTCAACGTCAAGCGAATGGAGATCATGTATTCCAAGCTCGAGGCGCTCACCGGTGTTCATGAAAAGATGGTAAAACTCGCACCCGGCGACTTCCAGACGATCATCGCAGCGGAGAACCTCGAAAGGCTCTCGGAGAACATTCAAAAGTGCCTGGAACTCGAGCAGGCGGGCGCCATGTCGCACCTTCAGAAACTCCTGCTCCTTTTGCGGGTGGAACGAGAACTCAAGTCCGCAGACCTCGAACCGCTTTTGGCTTTGCTTGCTCACTATAAGGCGCAAACTCCCTTCGACAATATCCTGAGCGCGGCCAGACGGTTCGCAGACCCTACGGATCCCGACCGCATGTCCCTTGCGCTGCAACTGTGCCAGATAGTACTGAACATCGAGCCCTCCGAGGAACGCGCACTGCAACTTCTGGACGAGATTGCACAACAGTCCGTCATAAACTTCAAAAGCAGCCCGAGTTCCGCCGTGGCTCTCACGACAGCGCAGTCCGCACTTCTGGCATACGCCCCGTACTCGCCCAAGGCTTCAGGATATGCATTGAACCTGATTCGGGAACTCGAAAGCCGTCTGGAGAAGCAGTCGGGATTCATGGCGGTCCGCGAGTACTGGCCTGCTCTTTCAGCACTGCACGACCGTTTCGCTCGCACCGAAGCCTTCGAGGACGTTCCGAGCAAGGCCGACTATTTTGAGAAGTTCCTTATCGGCCCGACCATCGCGCTGTTCGAAAGCGGCGACGCCGAAGATGCGCTCAGGTACTGCGGCTACATGCTCTCGCGGCCCGTCGAGCCTCACGGGAAACTCCCCCTTTCCAAGAAATTCAGCAATGCGCTGCTCATGCGGTTCGAAGCGGAGCCTGTACAGGCTCATGGGCTGTGCAAGGCTCTTCAGAAGCTCATCAGGAACAACAATACTCTTCCGTCCCGGGCCGCATCGCAAGAACCCGGGCTGTATTCGAAGCTCGAAGGCTACTTTGAGAAGTACATCGAATCCTTCGCGGTGATACGTTCTTCCGAACCATCCCGGCAAGCCATCGAAAACTCCCTTGCCGCTCTCGTTCAACTGCAAGAGGACGGATTCGATTCCGCTCGCCTTTTGGAGGAGATATCTTTCGCAAGAAGCGTACTGGCTGACTACGACAAGTACGTACAGGCGATCGAGCTGAGGGAGAAGTTATTCGAACACATAGCGCGGGCCGAGGCAAGCCAAGCCACTGACGTAATCCAGCGGTATTTCGCCGTTTGCAGCCCCGAAAAGAAGGCGCCGCTCGCATTGGTGGCGGAAGTGCTCAACGGCGTTGCCAACGCGACTGAAAAGGAACGCGAAGGTGACGAGGAAGAGGCTCTTCGCCTCTATGAGTATGGCTTGCAGAGGCTGCTAAGGTCAATTTCGAAAACAAGGACGAGCAGGAGGCGTGGCAGACCTTTGTAAAGGACGTTTCTACGCGCAGGGACAGAGCTTGCGAAGGAGGTCGCAGCGGCCGAGGATGAGGCGAAGCAAATGGCGAAGGCCGCAGAACTCGAGGCCGATGCGGACGCTCTGTTCGCGAAGGGCGAGTATTCCGAGGCCCTGCAGAAGTACACCGAGGCCAATGAGATCGCAGCGTCAAAGAGACTTGATTCAAAGATCGAAAGCTGCCGCAAACAGCTCGATTCCGGCAAGCTGTATGAAGAGGCAAAGGAATTGTTCGAATCCGGCAAATACGAAGACGCGCGCAGAATGGTCAAACAGGCGCTGGAGAAGATTGACAGCCGCAAGGCGAAGGAGCTTCTCGCGCGAATCGAGAAGGCCATCACCTTCCGGGATCACTTTTCCTCCGGCAGGGCCGCGCTCGAGGCGGGTGACTGGAACAAGGCCGAAAGCGACCTGCTTATCGCAGTGCAGAACGCCCCGCAGGATAAGCTTCGCGAGGTTCGCAAGCTGTATGACCGCGCAAGAATTCGCAACCGCTGCGCAAAGGGCGAAGTCGCCATGAAGCAAGGCGAATACCGCGAGGCAAAGGAGCTTTTCGAAAAGGCTCTTGCAATCGGCGACGATGCCCGCTCACGAGCCGGGGCGGGATTCGCGTTGCTCGAAATAACGAACCTGCTGGATGTCACCGAGAGCGAACTCCTTGACACGGAAACCGGCAAAAGCGTTTTTTACTCCGCCTTCGTACATTTCAACCGCTTCGAGAATTGCTCGACAACCTTCCCGATGAGCAAGCGAGGAAATTGCGCGAAGAGTTGCTTCCGAAGGTCATTAAGTACGAGGCACTTGCGAACTACTACATTTATCTCTTCGAACACGACGCCTCACGCTTGGAGAAGGCGCTTGCTCTCACTGCCAGCGCCCTCGATACACTGCCCGGCGACACAGACCTGCTGGAAGTGCAGGCGGCCGTCTATGTAAAACAGGACGAACTCGCCAAGGCGATGGAGATTATCGAAAAGCAGCTTGCTAATAAGCCGGGCGACCCCGTTTTTCTTCGCCACAAGGCCGGTGTCCATTTTATGAAGGGCGAGTTCGACAAGGCTGAACGTACCTACAAGGAATCTCTTGCCCACGACGATTCGGACCCGCTTACTCACCTTGGCCTCGCGAACATTTACAGTGCCCGAAAGGATTACGCCGGTGCGGAAAAGAGCATCAAGAACGCGCTTCAGCGTAGCCCTAACATGCCCGAGGCACTGAACAACCTCGCATGGCTTTACGCGACGGCCCGGGACGAGGAATTCCGAAAACCGCCAGAGGCTCTGCGGCTGGCGGAAAGGGCCAACAGGATTACGAACTTCAATAATCCAGACTGGCTTGATACTCTCGCTCACGCTTACGCGGCAAACGGCAACTACGACAAGGCGATAGAGGTGGAACAGAAGGCTATCGAACTCGCACCGCAACGAGAAGAATTGCGAGAGGCTCTTGAAAAGTTCAGGCGGATGAAGAAGAGAGCCGAGTAGCGTTTTTCAGAACAAAAGTTGCACACACCCAAGCCCCCAAAAGACGAGCATCGCAAACACGTGAGCTATCAGCCCCGGCCATAAAGATGAAGTGTAGTGGCGGCTGAGACTCAGAATCGTTCCGCCCAAGGTCCAGAAGATTATCAGGGAGAGGTCCGCGGAAAATATCTCCAAGCAAAACAGGGGCCTGGTCGGGCCTGCGGAAAATATATCCAGGCAAAACAGGGTCCTGGTCGGGCCTGCGGAAAATGTCCCCTGGCAAAACAGAGCCGTGGCCGGGCCTGTGGCAAGAACCGCGAGCCAATTGTTCTTACATCGCACTTCGAAGCTCTTATACAGAAACCCCCTCAAGAGTACTTCCTGCACAATGGGCAACACCGGATAACGTTGTGAAGTAAGAGCGACGGTAACAGCATCGGCTTCGCGGCAAACGTCGCCGCCGGCTCCTCAAAAATCGAACTTTCCGAGATGAACCAGTTAAGTTCAGCGTCAAGTGTGAATACGGACGTAAGAATCGCGACTGTTCCAGCAGCGCAAAAAGCGAGCAGCCACAACATCAGAGCTTCAGGTTTTAAAGGTTGCAGGTTGAGATAGCCTGCAACCGAATATCCGCGCGAGTTGGCGAGCGAATTCACTGTGACGAATAGCACGGTAATGTACAGTGCTGAATGCACGAGTATCACTCGAACGCTCGGGCCGTCTGTAGAAGAGGAACCCCGGAAGTAATTATCGAAGAGTCAGTTCAACACCGTATGCCGCAGCCCCGAGCAGAAGAGCTACTGAGACCGCCCAGGAACACGGGGAGCTGGCCCTCGCTCGGAGGCTGAGTGAGTTCGTATTCGGTTTTTTCTGCCTCCGTCTTTCATGGTTTGGATTGTAAGAGATTTTGGCCACTGCATTCGGTTAGATGAATGTATAATTGCCGAGAAATAACACGTGGAGGAACCATGAGCAAAAAGAGTTTCAGTTTTCGGGCATTCACATCATACATCCTGCTTTTTACCTTCTTGGCAGTACTTATCACCGGAGTAGTACTCTTTATTACTCCCAAGGGCCGAGTCGCCAATTGGGTGGACTGGCAGTTCCTCGGACTCAACAAGGATCAGTGGGCATCCGTGCATATACTAAGCACGCTTCTCTTCACGGTTTTCGGTATCGTCCATCTCGTTTACAACATCAAACCGCTTCTCAACTACCTCAAGAGCCGCATGAGCCAGGCGGCCCGGGTCAAGGGTGAAATGCTCGCTGCTCTTTTACTCACTGTCGTCGTCTGTATAGGCACCGTGGCTGATGTACAGCCATTCAAGGCTGTAATGGACTCCAACGAAAGGATAAAGGATTACTGGGAGAGCAAGACGAAGGAAGCTCCCTCCCATTCCTCACGCTGAAGGCGTTGACCGCGCTGGAGTTTGCCGAGAAAGTGGGTATCGAGTACCGGAAGATGGCGGCAAGCTCTCGAAGATAAGCGGAACGCCGGCATACCTGCGGAATGCCTACGATCGAGGACATCGCCAATGCGAACCGGCACATCCGCCAGCCGATTCTGCCGAGTTAACATCGAGCCGCAAGGAGATCGGTGGCGAAGATTCCGGCACGCGCCGACTTCTGTCGCTCGAGGCTGAGCGGCTGTGGGCATGATGGCGGTTGACGACCTCGCAAATGAAACAGGCTTCGAAGCTCCAGGCGGATACTGGATGTGCTGACCGACGATGAAACGTTCCTGCCGAGCCCGGTGAATATATGAAGGAGGACGTAGGGGACAGGGTCGGAGAAAGGCCAAAGGACCTTGCCGACAAGGTATATCGCAGGCTCATGAAGGACGCTCGACAGGAACCCTCAGGCGAGTGACCCTCTTCTGCCTTGGCGTGGAGGAGTGCTTGGAGACGTAAATCTCGCGATGTCCTCCACGAGGCTCTCAGTCCGAGCAGTTGCGCATACTTCAAACATACGTCGAGAGTGTCCGAAATCGGGCCCCACGCCCCGAGATGTTCGGCCTCGACACACAACCCTTCTGTTTCCATGCGAACCTCAACTTGGTTCAGGTACGCTCCCCTTCCCTTGCTCACGAGGTCGGCACGTGCCCTGTCAAGTTCGTCGTCGGAAACCGGCGAGCCCAACCTCATCATGAGCGACCAGCGCACCAAATCTTCGTCTCTCTGCCAAAAGTACTCCACTGGGCCAACAGCAAGTGTCCTTCCTCGCAGAGCCTCATACATCTGCAAGGTTGACTGCAAATCGTACAGGGCCGAGAGTTTTTTCTGAAACTCCTGCCCGCCAGGCTTGCCCGTGCCACTGATAACAAGAAACATGGCCTTCCTCACGTCCACGAGCTTTGGGTTGACCGAATGTTTTTCAGGGGAGTGGTCGGTCTCCGACATCAATTCTCCGGATTCTGGTCAATCTGTGCGGTTCAGGATTCAGAACGGAACATTGCTCCGATGAGCGGTATCTGTTTCCTCCTGAGTGCCGCAGTAACGGTGCTTGCCACAAACAATACTACGGCCATTGTAAACATGGTTCCGCCATCGTCGTTGAATTCTATTCCAACACCCGTGGGGAGTATGTGCGTCAGCATCGCTCCGGCACCGAAGCCAATTGCATACACCGAGCCTGCCGGAACAGTCCACGGAATGAGAATGAGCATCACGCCGATTAACTCGAGAATCGCCACGGAGTATCTTCCCCACGGCTCCACGCCGAGTGCGCTGAACAGCGTCGCAGCTTCCGGTGCCGAGGTGAACTTGGCGAACATGGTCATTCCCCAGCAAAGCCGCGACGACTATCTGTAGTATCCAGCTCGTTATCTTCGTTCCTTTGCTCATAGAAGCTCCTTTCTTCAATGTTCTGCATTTCAATCTATCATGAAATGTGAATGATGGCCTTCAGATGTTATCCAAGCCGAAAAAAGCGCGCAGGTGTGCTCTGTTGACCGTCCAAATGAAATGAATGCAAACCCCTTCTGAATCCCCCTGCTATTTCTCTTGCTCTCTTTCTGCATTGCTGATGCCGAGACGGCATCCGGTAAATCCCTTTCGTCAAAGAAATTTCGTACGCTGCTCAAGGTCATGCCCGATCACCTGTGGGGTGTTGATAAACGCAGGAAAGCTCAAGCGGACAGGATGTGGGAGAAAAACGATTTCGATAAAGCTGTTCTGACCAGCAAGCAGTTTGAGGAGTTCGAACAGTTGCTTCGCAAGGGAGATCCCTACAAGACGGAACGACGCAAGGAACTCCAATTAAGCCTTGACGTTTACGGATACAAGGAACCCGTTTTCGTCAACGTTTGTGCGCCACCGAAGTATAAAGCCAACTGCGGAGAGACGTTCGGAATGGTGATGACATTTCACGGCGGCCCGTAGATGAACATGACCAACGCCAAAAGCGAGGCCATGAGTCAGTGCGGATAATGGAGGAGGCTCGCGGAAGGCAAAAACTTAATCACAGCTGCGCCTGGTGTTGTCGGCTCCAATACCGGCCCGAATGAGGCGGCTCTTATCAGGGCGGTCATCACTGCAGTTGACGAGATATTAAGCCTGGATTACGACAGGATACTTCTCACAGGACATTCATGGGGCGGCATTATCACATGGCAGCTCGGACCACCGCTGGCAGACAGTTTCGCCTGTGCGGCACCTTTTGTGTGCGCGGTTAATCCAGGCCGCGAGGCACTGATCAATTGCAAGAACCTTCCCTTCTACAGCGTCCAGGGAGCAAAGGATGCTCCGTTCATCGTAAAACAGGGCCGGGCTCGTGCCAGAATAATGGAGTCTCTGGGCTACGATTTTACTTATGTGGAAAAGGAGACCGGGGACGCATTTATGCGGCAAAGGTCAGTGTGGAATAGAGAACTGTCAGCAGGTTTCCTCGAAATCCGGTTCCAGTTCGATGTCCAGCGCGGATACAAGTCTGTTCACCATGTTGAAATAGGAGACGATCATAGTCAGGTCATGAATGGCCCGGTCATCGAGCCCGACACGCTTGAGTTTTTCGATGTGCTTTTTTGACATCGAAGCCTGTTTCTGCGTGAGCCTGACGGCAAACTTGCAAATGCGTTTTTCGCGTTTTGTGAGATTGGCATTTTCCCAGTTGCTCTTGATCTGGGAGACAAATTCCGGGGTCGCGCCGGTTCTTATCAGTGCCTCGCCGTGGTGAGACTTGCAGTAGAAACAGTTGTTGGCTACACTGACCACCACAGCGGCGAGTTCGCGCTCTCTGCGAGAAAGCGGTGACTTGCCGAACATCAGCGCCTTGTACAGTTCGAAATGTGCTTCGAGAACGTTGGGATTTACACTGTTAGCACGCAGGATGTTGGCTACGCCTCCCCTCGCGGACCCGATTTTCTCGAACAGTTCCTTCAACTTGCCCTCGGCCTTGTCGTCTGAAATAGTCTGTATTCTTGTCATCAGTCCTTCTCAACCATAGTTAATGAACCGGACGAACTATCAGTCGTCTAAATCATACACGGTTATAAGGAGTTCGGCGCAGTTCGCTCGCGTCTGAAACATAGAAGTTTGCTGTTCGAACGCATGTGCAACGGCTATAATTGACCAGCGCACCATCTCTCGATACACGAGGCCGCAAGAACATATGACATACAGACCTCGCAATAGTATTAAAGACACGGAAACATCTCACCGCGAAGACGGTGTCGCGCTTATTATGGCCCTGCTGATAATCATGGGGCTGTTTCTCTTGGTGCTGCCTCTCGCCCTGCTTAGCAGGTCATCCGAAAAGCAGAACAACACTCTGCTGAATAACAAGCGCGCGAAGATGTACGCCAACATGGCCCTCGACCATACGAAGCGGCGCCTTCGTCTCGGTGTTTACGAAACAGAATACCGCTACGATCATCCCTTTCCGCCTACCTCGTCACCTACTCCCACGCCCTCGGACCGTGCAGACCGCTTCCCATACGATACCTGGAAGCTCGACGGTCCCGCGGAACTGTATTTCGACCAGCAGGACTACAATGCTCTCGCTGCAATTGCACCGGCCGCGAGCGATGACATTACCTCCTTAGGAATAAAGGTGGAGGACGAGCAGGCCAAGCTCAATGTCAACTCCATCACTCCCCGTATGCTCCTCGGGCTGTACCTCGTCACACAGGACATTGACCCTGCCGACCTGTCCAACGAAGAACTCGACGCACTGTACGAGTTCTTCATTCGCGTATTAAAGCCCATGGCTCTTGCGCGTTTCACGCCGGACAGAATCACCCCCCTCTCTTCCGTTGACGAACTTCGCAACTTTTACGAAATTGTCGGAGACACCTACTACAGCCTGTCTGAAAGCGAATTCGACGCAATCGCCGAATACCTGACAGTCCATTCCTGGCGGCAATACCCGGGCGGTTTCTCCAACCGGTATCACGCATCTCTGCGTGTTACGCAGAGCATGCGCGACAGCGGAGAGGCACCCGTGCAGTTCCCCCGCGAGCGAATCTACCGAGTTGACATCCTCGATGAAAACCTAACGGTGCTCGAACGAGAGTACATTTATCCCGACATAACTCTCGAAGGAGAAGGCGACGAACTTGAGATGAAGTTTACTTACATCATTTCGGACATAACCGAGGACGCTCAGTACATCGCCTATACCGCGGAGGATTTTCACCAGGTCAACATCAACAACGCTTCGCGCGAACTCGTTACCGCTATGCTCATGTCACAGGAGGATGTCTTTGGAGTTCTGAACTCCAAGGAACTTGCTTTTTCACTCGCAGAAGCCTGGGAGCATGCGGGAATACTCAAACCGGTTATCACCGTCGAATCGGTTGATACCGAAGCCTCTCCCCCAACCGTACAACTCGGGGGAGAAGATTATGACCTGCTTGCCCCTGTGAGCCGGGCTTGTGTGCGGGCGGCAAATGTAGCTTTTTTACGGGTCTGTAAGCGATTCGACTGTTACACTTGCCAACGTTGACAGCACATACGTTGACCTTCTCGCAAGCTATCCTATGCCTCTGAAAGCAAGCAGTTGTTTCAGTTCTCTTCCGAGAACCCTTTTCGCGATGCGTACGTCCATAGAGACGTTGAAAGATGCCGGAAGCGCTCTCATGAGCGATGCTGTTCAAGGCGAGGTCGGTCCTTATTTCACCTGTGTCAACCACGACATATACAAGATAACCGCCAGTTGCAACATTTCCGCGCCTACCGGCCTCCCAACGGGTAGCTGGACTATCGAGGAAGTTGTAAAGCTCGGAACAGGTGAAGAGCTTCGTGATATTCCAGTTGCTATTGACAGGAGCAAAGACTTTCAGCCCATTTCTCAAAACAATTCAAACGAGCATCGTCGAAGTTACGACTTTCGCGATTCACCCTCAGAGTTCACTCCAGTACAGATCACCTTCCGAGATGAGGACAAGACTTACAACGAAGCCGACCCGCCCCAGCACTTCCTCTTACCTCCCACGGCACCGCCCCTGCCCCATTCCTTCGAGCCGCTCGATGCGGACACGGTCTATTCTAAATCCGGTATTACGGGCATGTATCTCCCCCGAAACGGGGGCAAAGCCCTTACTTCGAATGCTCAATGGGGCGGCCCTTTCGACCCCGAGGCCGATGCGTCCGGGCTGTTCGAGGTCGCCAACGAGGACACGCAGGTTCATCTCGTCGTAACTCATACCGGCCAATCAACCGACTACGAGGAAGTGCGCGTTGCCGACATAACCAACCCCGGTAGTGGCTATCCCGACCTCGGCACTCTCAGCGTCACTCTGATGGTCAAGGCAGTTGAATGGGAGCCGGAATCATATTCCGGGCGCAAGTACCTGTTTACGGCACGTGCGTACGACGAACAAGAACAGCAGGCCTCCGAAACGGGCAGAAGCGAACTGTTTATCGAGAACGGCAATCTCGTCCTCTACGTTGAGGACGACAACGGCGAATGGGGGAGGCTCGACTATGACCTGTCAGGGGGAAAATTCCCCTCAGATACCTGGATGCATATACGGGCAAACTTCTGCGGCAACAAGCCCGGCCAGATGGCCCTTTTCGTTGACGGCCGCTACTGCGATGCAACCTATTCGGCAAGTGCCGAAAAGGGTGACAACTACGAGGTACACGAAAGCGTCCCGCTTCGCAAACCGGTAATGACCCAGGCTTTTCTCACAGGCGGACGCGACTCTTTACGTGGACTGGGCGGCTGGTTTTCCCGACACGTTCGGCTATCTGCAGGTCGGGGATGAAATCGTGCGCTTGCTCCTCCAAGAGCGCCGGTTCGTTCTCGATGTCCGGCCGTGCAGTGGCGGAGACGGCGGAGGAAGACCACGCCGTTTCCGACGACACATGCCCGGTTATGAAGCTGCTACTCCGAGGCAGGTTGGAGAGCCTTTGTGAACTGGGCGACGGTGACGAAGTGAGCATCATCGGAATGTGGGATCTCAAAGAGAACTCTATTGACTACAAGTTCCGCTATGAGAAGGTAGAGACATTCACTCTTGATACAGACCCGATCCTCATTGACTGGGAGCCGGACAGCGCCCTCGACGAGAAGTATCTGCTGCTCTTCCCGGAGGACTACGATTTTGATAACGAAGGAGAAGTCCTCGAAGACCCATATCTGCTCTACGGTGTGAGTGGAACTCAGACGATGGGCTCGCCGACGGACGGCAAGATCAGAGTGGCGTTTTTGTGCCCCGGAGTAGGTACAGATGAAGATGGTTTTGATGGCTTTGTCTCCCATTACGAACTTGCAACATACAACGATTACTCCGGCAAACTCGGGGGGGCTTCCCTGAACTTCAACACTGCCCCCCTCGTCGATGTTATCAAGGTCGCAAACGAACTCGCAGTTTCTTCGAAAAGGAGCGGTGGCGACTATGAGGTAAACAGGGGAATACTCGGCACGGAGGAACAGGAGCTTGTGCGCGGAATGGAGTACATGCACGTTCCGGCACTCGCAGCGGCGTATTTGGAATACGCTCTTTCGATTACCGACACTTCGATTTACCTGCCTTTCAAGTTGCCGGACTATCCCCTTTGGCGCATAGACGACGAGGCGATATATGTCCATTACATCGGCATGTTCGAGGATCCGGACACGAACGAGCCTCGCCATCGCTACGAGCTTCTGCGCGGTCACCTGGGTTCCTCTCCCGCCTCGCACTCCGAGGGCAGCCTTTTGTTCGCCATTCCGGCCTTCAGCTACTCTGCATACGATTTCACAAGCGGCGATTACCGGCGAGAGCGAACCTATGCTGAGTTCGTGCGACACCGGCCCGGCAACCGCGTTCTCGGCTTCACATGGCTCACAGTAAACGATTCGCCGTACATTCGCACTCATGCATGGCTCTCGCCACGACTTGGCGGGTTCTTCACATCGTTCGTCAGCGACGAATTGACCTACCACTTCACGTCCGACGACACCGAATTCTCCATCTTGCGAGATGATTCCTATCTCGTTACGGACACAATGACAGTGAGGCTCGCCTTCGAATACAAGAACGGTGCCTGGTCGCCCGACGACGCAACAAGCCACGCATGGAAGGAACTGCCGATGATCGACCGTATCGAACTGTGGCTGGAGGACCCGGATATAGTGTTCAGCCACGTGGAGTATCCGTAATGTGTAATTCGAAGGGCGGGTTTACAATTCTCGAAATGCTCGTGGTTCTCGGTGTGTTCGCCGTCTTCGGGACGGTTCTCGCAATGTTCATGCGCTTCGGAGTCATCAACTGGCGTATCACAAGCGAGCGGATTACGATTGAACAGGAGGCCGAGACCGTACTCGATCAAATCCGTTCCGACCTCCTCTCCGCAGTACCACGGAATTCGGATACAACCGACAGACGTGTCTGGTACACGATATACTCGGGCTCGCGCCAGATCACTCGCTTCAGCGCCCTGCCCCCTCGCGAGTTGAGGGAGGCCTTGAAGTCCGCTGGAAACGGACTCGACGATGACGGCGACGGGCAGATCGATGAGGAGTTCCCCAATTTGATGGACAGCGTAACGGACCAGTCCGACGGCGTGGACGACGACGGTGACGGAGAGACCGACGAGGAAGCGTTAAACGGCGTTGATGACGACCTTGACGGGCAGGTTGACGAGGACTGCTTCGGCGATGGACTGATCGACGAGGACTGCGTGCGTCCCATGTCGCTCTTTCCCAAGATCTCGTACATGACGGACCCGTTCCGACTGGATGGAGATGGCAAGCTGCTGCCGCCACGACCCATTCTTTGGCGGTCAATAGATTGGGGAACGAACTCGCCGTTTCTGCCCGATGACGACGAGATTCACAAGCTCTTCGTCCCCCTCTCCCGCCGATGCCTGTTCCTCGAGTTTCGCTACGCGCTTACACAGACGAACACATGGTCAACCGAGTATCCGCCCGACCCCGACGCGGAAATATGCGGCCCGGAGATTAAATGGGACAACAAGAGGCTTCTCGACCCCATCGCGTTCGGAACCAACATCTTCCCCGAAAAATGGAAGGAGTTCGCTTTCCGTTCAAACGTATCTCCCGTCTATGCTGACGAATGGGTCTATCCGCGCAAAGTGCTCGTTATCATCGGCATTGTTCCCGACACCGACCCCTACGCCTACCTGACGCAGTCGGTTGACTCCAACGACATGGAACTGTACCTCGACACGACCGACGGGCTCAACTACTCTGCCGACGAGGAAGAACGCAACATTCGCCAGTACCTGTTGATAGACAGAGAATGGATTTGTTTCGAGTCCGCTTCGGGCGGCAGGGTGACCGTACACAAACGGGGAGCACGTTTCTCAAACGCCGCTTCTCATTACGAGGACACACCCGTTTACTTTCCAAGAGTGTTCGCAACGGAAGTGTACATCCCAACCGGCTATCTGCCGAGGTGAAGATGCGATTCGGATTCTCCACAAACCTGCTTGTTGATCGAAACCTTCACGATGCACTTGAAACAATCGCCCGTCACGGTTTTTCCCATGTGGAGATACTCGCGGACGAGCCCCATGCCCAACTCTGCACTGCTCGCCCTGCGGAATACGGAAACATCACGGGTCTGCTCGACCGGCTTTCGCTGGTCGCCTGCAATGTAAATGCGAACACCGTTCGATGCATGAGAGGCTCGTCAACCGACTTTCAGGCTTTCGAACCGTCACTCAGTGCTTTGAACCCCGCGAAGCGCGCCAAACGCATAACCTATACTCGGCGGGCGATTAAGCTCGCTGCGATAATCGGTGCCGAGTGCTGTTCGATAACCTCCGGCCCAATGCCGGAAAAAGACGCCGGCGTTCGCCTTTCCCTTCTGAACGAGAGCCTCGGTGAACTGATAGACTACGCCGATGAACTCAAGGTGAAACTCGCTATCGAATACGAACCCGGCCTTCTCATTGGTTCCTTCAGGCAGGCATGGAACCTGCTCAAATGCCACGAGATGCTGTGGCTCAACTTCGATATCGGCCACGCGATAGTCTGCGGCGAGGACCCCGTGGCCATCGTCCACAAGGCCGCGGGACGTATAGGGCACGTTCATTTCGAGGACATCGAGGACCGCGAACACGTTCATCTTCCCCCCGGAGAAGGAGATGCCCCGCTCGACGAAATAGTTGACGCGCTCGCCCAAGAAGGGTACAAAGGAACCATAACCTTTGAGCTTTACTCGTGCGCCGACCGCCCCGAAGAGGCACTTGCAGCGGCTGCTCGTTATGCGCAATCCCGGTCTTTCAGATGAAGAGAACGATCATTATAACACTTACTGTCGGCCTCGTAGTGGCACTGGCAGTTGTCGCATATAGTTCCTACAAAAGGTATTCGAGACCCAACTTGCTCGTTGACGGATCCTTCGATGCCGGTGAAGGGCTGTCCAAAAGCTGGTATCAGCTCGAGCCCAGCGAACAGGGCTCTTTCGGGAAGACGGAAGACGGTGCCGCATACGTTGACACCATCGGCATAGTTGACAGCGAACGCAACCCGTTCTGCGAGCACGTTCTCGCGCAGGCGGTCGAGGTCGAGGTACGCGAACCCCGCACCTTCATCCTTACCGGCAAGGCGAAAAGGCTTACCGGCACCGGCACGGCGCTCGTACAGCTTTCCGTGCACGGCATCAAACAGATATCGAACAGCGACTCGCTCCGCCTCGACAAGGGCGTCGGTAAGTGGCGCGGATTTCGCCCTTACTGTGACTCCCGAACAGTTGCCTTACGCGGTTGACGTGTTCCTCGGTGTTTACGGAGAGGGCCGTGCGGCGTTCGACTCACTCGACCTCGTGCGTGGCGAGCCCCGTGGCGGCGACCTGGGGCGGGCCGCGATGCTCGCCGGTATCGTGCTCTTGTTCTATGCCGCCGCAATCGCCCTGCTGGAGCTTTTCAGCGCGAAATTATCGAAGCCCGAACCGCCCGCACCATACGAAATGGAGAAGTGACGTGCCGTGCTCGAACTTCACCAACCTGTTCAGTCAGGAAGTGCTGGCCGAAATATCTGTCGTCGCCGGAGTTCTCGATTCAAAGGGCTGGGCAGAGGGCGGCGGTGGCAACATCAGCGTTCGTCTGGCCGAATTCGCAAGCCCTTCTGAATCCTCAAACTCCGCCTCCTGTCCGGAACGCATCCGCCAACTCGACGGAAGTTCTTTTGCGTTCACACTGAGTGGTTCGCGCATGCGAGAGGTCGCCGTGAGCCCGGCAGAACACCTCGGCATCGTCTCGGTTGAAAACGGACGACTCGAAGAGTACGCTCCCGCGGAACGCAGGATTTCAAGCGAACTTCTCACCCACCTTTACGCATATGCGGCCAACGGTTGCAGTGCGATTGTACATGCTCATGCAGAGTACTCTTCGGTGCTTTCGAGACTTTTCGAAGGCCGCGACGTGCCCCGGATGCTTGGCAGGGTCCATACTGAAATGCCGATCGTGTTAGAGAGAGGGGTTTCGGTCGTGGGACAGCACGAGCCCGGTTCGAAGCAGCTTGCCGGGGCCGTGGGTGACGCGCTTTCCGGCTCGGATGCAGTGCTTCTCGAACGGCACGGACTGATCGCTGGCGGAAGCGACCTCATGCAGGCCCTCGACCGTTTCGAGGTGGCAGAGAAATGTTCTCGAATGCTGTACATCGAAAAACTCGCGGGCCTTGATGCGGACTCGTGAAACCGTCCGAAAGACTTCCTGCCCTGAAACGGCTTTCCAACAGCTTGCACACTGGTCGCAACCTGTAAGATATCCGCTTGTAACAAAAACCTCTTTGCTATGGTAATCTTCCCTTGATGTTATGGAGAACTCATGCCTGAACTGAGAAAAGACCCCGTAATCGGGCGGTGGATTATAATCTCGCCGGAACGCTTCAAGCGTCCCAGCGACTTCCTCATAGGGGAACGGTATCCCGTTAAACCGCAGTTTTGTCCTCTTTGCGAGGGCAACGAGAAACATACTCCGGGCGAAATCGTCGCCTACCGCGATAACGGTAACGCCAACCAGAAAGGCTGGAAGGTTCGTGTAATCCCGAACAAGTTCCCCGCCCTCGGCATCGAAGGCGACCTCGGAAAGCGCGGAGAAGGCATCTATGACCGCATGAACGGCATAGGGGCGCACGAGGTAATCGTGGAGACCCCGGGACACATCGAGGACCTCGCTGACCTCACCGAGCAGGAAATCGTTCAGGTGCTGTGGTCTTGGCGGGACAGGATGGTGGACCTCAAGCGCGACAGGCGTTTCGTCTATGGTTCCATCTTCAAGAACGTCGGTCTCGCCGCCGGTGCGCATCTTCAGCATACCCACTCTCAGCTTATTGTGACTCCCGTGGTGCCTAAAACGGTATCCGAGGAGATGAAGGGGTGTTTGAACTTCTACAATTACCGTGGGCGCTGCCTGTTCTGCGACATGATCGTTCAGGAGCAGGAGGACGGTCGCAGGACGATCCTGGAGACCGATAACTTCATCGTCGTCTCCCCTTTCGCATCACGTTTCCCGTTCGAAATGTGGCTGCTTCCGACAAAACACTCATCTGTTTTCGAGAACCTGCCCAACTACTCCATCAACGAACTTGCGAAGGTGCTAAAGGATGTCTTGCAGCGTCTTAATACTGCTCTCGACAGACCTCCGTATAATTTCGTCATCCATACCGGGCCTTTCGACCGCGGAGAGATGACCTATTACCACTGGCATATCGAAATCATCCCGCGTCTCGTCCGTGTGGCAGGCTTCGAATGGTCAACCGATTTCTACGTAAACCCAGTTCCACCAGAGGAAGCAGCAAACTTCCTGCGTGAGAGCGACAACTATCCAGTACCCAAGGAGAATGATAAATGAAAGTCGTAATGGCAACTTCAGAAATGGTTCCTTTCGCAAAGACCGGCGGGCTCGCCGACGTTTCCGGCGCGCTGCCCAAGTATCTCGGAAAGGTCGGCGTAGAAGCCGTCACCTTCATGCCCCTCTACAGTAAAGTGAAGGATTCCGAGCACAAGATCACCGACACAGGCGTTACGATTGACATTGCCGTAGGCGACCGCATCAAGCAGGCTCAGATTTTCAAGACCTACGTCCCCGGTACCAAGGCGGTAGTTTACCTCGTAGGCAACGACGAATACTTCGACCGAGAAGAGCTGTACGGTACGCCTCACGGGGACTACGCCGACAACGCCTCGCGCTTCGTGTTCTTTTCCCGCGCCGTACTGGAATGCTGCCTGCACTTCGACATCAAGCCCGATGTAATCCACTGCCATGACTGGCAGTCGGCACTCATCCCGGTTTACGTCAAGACCCTGTTCTCCGAGCGTTTTGAGCGCCGTCCGGCGACACTGCTCACCATCCACAATCTCGCCTACCAGGGAGTGTTCTGGCACTGGGACATGAAGCTTACCGGTCTCAGCTGGGAGCTGTTTAACTGGCGCGAGCTGGAGTTCCACGGCAAGCTGAACTTCCTCAAGGGCGGCATTGTCTTCGCTGATGCCATCAACACGGTCTCGCCGACCTACGCAAAGGAGATTCAGACTCCCGAGTTCGGCGCAGGTATGCAGGAAATACTGCGTTTCCGCTCTGACAGTATTTTCGGCATCATCAACGGAATTGATTACGACGTGTGGAATCCGAAAAAGGATGAGCACATCCCCTGTAAGTTCGGCCCGAAGAGCATTAACAACAAGGGTCGCAACAAGAAGAAACTTCTTGAAGAAGTTGGGCTGCCCACCGACAGGAAACTTCCTCTTATCGGCATGATAAGCAGGCTCGCGGCACAGAAGGGGCTTGACCTGATAGCCGAGATACTCGACGACATCGCGAAGCTCGACGTACAGGTTGTCCTGCTCGGAACCGGCGAAAAGAAGTACCAGGACATGCTGGAGGACTTCTCCAAGCGCTATCCCGAGAAGATCTGTGCGAAGATCATGTTCGACAACGGTCTTGCTCATCGTATCGAGGCGGGAAGCGACATGTTCCTTATGCCGTCACGCTACGAGCCATGCGGCCTGAACCAGTTGTACAGCCTGAAGTACGGCACCCTTCCCATAGTCCGCAAGACGGGCGGTCTGGCTGATACGATTACCGATGTCACTCCCGAGAACATCGAGAACGGCACTGCGACCGGATTCATGTTCGAACGTTATAACTCGTCCGAGCTTCTGGAAGCCATCAAGCGCGCAGTCAACCTGTACTCGAATCGCAAGGTCTGGCGCGAGATGGTTCAGACCGCGATGAAACAGGACTGGTCGTGGGGCAACAGCGCCCGCAAGTACTCCGAGTTGTACGAGGACGTCATTGGTTGGAAGGACGCTTGATGAACGACTCTCTGCAACTGGTCTTTGTGTTGCACAACCACCAGCCAGTTGGGAACTTCGACGAGGTCTTCACCACTGCCTACGAGCGTTCCTATAAGCCATATCTGCAAATAGCCTCCCGTTACGAACAGTTCCGTTTCGGACTGCATATCTCGGGGCCGCTGTTCGAATGGCTTGAGGACAACCGTCGCGAATACTTCGATCAGCTTGCACTGCTGGTCGAACGCGGGCAGGTGGAGATTCTCAGCGGAGCCTTCTACGAGGCTGTGTTGACGATGCTGTCGGACCGCGACCGCCGCGCGCAACTCGAACTGATGAACGAACGAATCGAAAAGCGCTTCGGCGTTCGCCCGAGGGGCATCTGGCTTGCCGAGAGGGTCTGGGAACAGTGTGTCGTGAAGGATATCGCGGATGCGGGGCTCGAGTACACTCTGCTCGACGACCATCACTTCAAGCTGGCCGGCATTCCCGCAAGCGATCTGGACGGGTATTTCACCGCAGAGGACAGAGGCGAAAGCATTTCGGTTTTTCCCATTTCCGAGAAGCTGAGATACCTCATTCCCTTCTCATCGCCGCAGCAGATCGCGGAGTTCCTTGCGGTTTACAACGGCCGTGGCTCACTTCTCGTTTACGGCGACGACGGCGAGAAACTCGGGCTGTGGCCCCACACCCACGAAACCGTGTATGAACAGGGTTGGCTCGAGCGCTTTTTCCGAATGCTGCATGACAACTCGGCGCACATCCAGCTTGCGCTGCCCAGCGAAGTTGTAGAAAACACTCCTCCGCGAGGACGCTGTTTCCTGCCCGACGCATCCTACAGAGAGATGACAGAATGGGCGCTTCCCGTCCGGAGTCACAACAAGCTGGTTAACGTACAGAAAAAGCTCGAGAACTCAGGTCTTCTCAATGAAGTCCGCCCCTTTTTGAAGGGGCATCCTGGCGTAACTTCCGCTCGAGCTATCCCGAATCCGCCAACATGTACGCCTACCAGTGCGAGGTGTCTCGACTCGTCGAGAAAGCTCTCGCGGACGACCCGGACAACGCAGCCCTTGCTCGGGCCAAGGAGCATCTGCTTCGCGGTCAGTGCGACTGTGCGTACTGGCACGGCGTTTTCGGCGGGCTATACCTGCCCCACCTTCGCGACGCGGTGTATTCCGAATTGATACTTGCTGAGAGCCTCGTGCACGCCGTTACTCCGTCAAGAGGCGTTCAAACAGGCGATTTCGATATTGACGGAATAGAGGACGCCGTCATGCGTTCGGACACCATGTCCGTTGCCCTGAAACCATCGCACGGAGGCATGGTACGCGCCCTGTATTTATACGAGAAAGGGGTCAACCTCGCAAACGTTCTCGCGCGCCATGAGGAACAGTATCATCAGGATGTGGCCTCCGCGCCGGTCAACGCCGAGACCGATGAAGGAAAGGCCCGTACAATTCACAGTTCGATGCCTGCCAAGGAAGCGGGGCTCGAAAGGTTCCTGCAGTATGACTGGCACGAACGCGGACTTTTCCAGGACCACTTCATTGCCTCCGAAACGAGCATTGAGCAGTTCCGCTTCAACCGTTATCGTGACGAGGGCGATTTTGTTGTCGAGCCCTACGGCATCTCCGATTGCGCCGAAGAGCATATCGTACTTGAACGCAACGGGGCGATTTGGCGCGACGGCAGGCGGCACTCAGTAAGGGTCTCAAAGACCTTCATTCTCGACGGTAACCGCCTCAGGGTGGATTACGAAATCGTCAACCGCTCCCGCAAACCTGTAGAGTTGCGCTTCGTGTGCGAGTCCAATTTCGCGATGTCGGCAGGCGACGCATTCGACCACTTTTACTACGCGCAAGAGGGGCAGTTGGGCAGGTTCAAGCTCGTGGCCGCTCTTTCGGGGCGCAAAGAGGTGGGGCTTTGCGACGACTGGCGTCGTTTCAGGGTTCATCTGAAATGGTCGGAAGAGTCAGACCTCTGGCTGTTTCCGCTGTACACCGTATCTCAGTCCGAAAGCGGGTTCGAGAAGCTGTTTCAGGGGGCTGTGGTTGCTCCTGTCTTCGAAATAGCGCTGTTACCGGAAGAACCTGTGAGACTTTCCGCAATGCTCGAGGTAAGCACATGGTGAACGATTATCATTCTTCAGGCACTTTCATGCCGACCTTCCGCGAGGTACCGCCATTCGACGGTCCCCTTGCCCAGGAGAAAAGGCCGTCACGTCCCGGTGGCGTGTATCTCGACTGGGGACCTCAGATACCCGAATGCTACGACGTGGATTACATACACGCACTTGTCCGTGACCCGTTCTGGGTATGCGTGTACTGGCTTCTCGGCGGTCCAAAGACGGAACGCTGGCTGCGCAAGCTCGGGCAGGACACCGATTTCATCCTCATTCTCAAGCGCGACGACGAGGTGCGCTACGAGTACGTCGTTCCCCGGAAATGTCCCTTCTACTGGATTAACGTGCGCCCGGGCGGCGCCTACTTCGCGCGCATCATCGTGCGTCATGGGAACAAGCTTATAGAGATATGTCGAACACCTCGTTTCACTACCCCGAAGCCATGGGTGAAGAGCGTCGGCGGCGAAGTTTCTCCTCTCATGTCCGAGGCCATGGAGAAGTTCGGCTTTGCCGCGAGCGAGGTGGAAGTTCTCAGTGCGTACGAAGAAGGCGCGGGTTCGGTCGGCCGCTCGCCGGTCGCACTACCGCTGCACGATGCGTTCTCATACCCCACACCAACCTCATCGTCCGGACAAAACCATGAGTGAGCATCCAGGAATTCTCATATTACACCTTCATGCACACCTGCCCTACGTCAGGCATCCCGAGCATTCCTCCTTCATGGAGGAGGACTGGCTTTTCGAGGCCATAAGCGAGACGTACGTCCCGCTGCTCATCAGCATGGACAGGCTGATGAACGAAGACGTGCCGTTCAAGTTATCCATGACCCTTTCCCCTCCCCTTTGCGAGATGCTTGACGACGACCTGCTTCGCACCCGTTATGCGATAAGGCTCGACAAGCTGGTTCAACTGGGCGAGAAGGAAATTGAGCGAACGAACTCCGACCCGGCGATGAACGCCGCGGCAAAGTTCCACCTTCAGTTTTTCAAAGAGGTTCGCGACTACTGGCGAAAGGTCCAGGGCGACCTTATCTCCAAGTTCCGTTATCTTCAGAATTCCGGTCACCTCGAGATAATGACCTGTTGCGCCACGCACGGCTTCCTGCCGCACATTGCGAACGACGAGGCGATACGGGCCCAGCTCCGCATTGCCGCGAACAATTACCGAAAGCACTTCCATCGTTCTCCGAACGGCATCTGGCTGGCGGAGTGCGCATACCGTCAGGGGCTTGACGAACTGCTTGCGGAGGAAGGCTATTCCTACACTTTCCTCGACGCACACGGCATTCTGTACAGCGAACCGGCTCCGAAGAACGGTGTGTGGGGCACTGTCCGCTCTCCTTCGGGCATTACTTTCATCGGGCGCGACATAGAGTCTTCCAAGCAGGTGTGGTCCGCCAACGAGGGATACCCGGGAGACCCCGCTTACAGGGAGTTCTACCGCGACGTGGGTTACGACCGAGAACAGGACTACATCGAGCCCTTTCTTCACGGCGGCGGCACAAGACACAATCTCGGCTATAAGTACTACCGTATCACCGGTGACGTACAGCTCGATGAGAAGCAGCCATACGACCCCACCCAAGCCGCGATGACTGCACGACAACACGCCGAGAACTTCCACTTCAACAGAACGCAGCAGTTCAAACACCTGCGGGCGCACACCGAAGGGATTCCCGTCGTCCTCGCTCCATACGACGCGGAGCTGTTCGGACACTGGTGGTTCGAAGGGCCTAATTTTCTCGAAAGCTTCATGAGGCTCGTGGCCCAGTACAGCGACCAGTTCGTACTCGGAAGTGGTTCGGACGCGTGCGACAAATGCACAGAACAGCTCGCAAAGCCCTCGGCGTCTTCCTGGGGTGCGGGCGGTTACTTCTCGGTATGGCTTAACGAGTCGAACCAGTGGATGTATCCGCACCTTCACGAGGGCGAGCGACGGATGATACGCGCCGCCTCGTGTGACCCCGCATCTCCACTACACCGTAGGATTCGCGACCAGATGGGCCGTGAACTGCTTCTCGCTCAGAGCAGCGACTGGGCTTTCATCGCCACGACTGCGACCACCGTGCCGTATGCGGTTCGCCGATTTCGTGAACACATCAGTGCGCTTCTGACGCTTGACGAAATGTTCCACTCGCAAAATCCGGATGTGCAAAAGCTCGAAGAGTTGGAGGACAGGCACCGCATATTCCCCGAGATAGACACTTCCGCTTACACGAGGAGGCCGGAGAATGGCTGAAACCCTTACAATGTTGCTTGCCGGCGGAAAGGGCAGCAGACTGCATCCTCTTACCATCGCTGAGGCCAAGCCCGCAGTGCCTTTCGGCGGCATCTACCGCATAATTGACTTCACGCTTTCCAACTGCGTCAACTCCGGAATGCGCAAGATTTTCGTACTCACCCAGTACCGCTCTCACACACTTCACCGGCACCTGCACTACGGATGGGACTTCCTTTCGCACTACCTGGACGAATTCATAGAGCCCATTCCGCCGCAGCAGCGCAGAGGCGAGAACTGGTATCTCGGAACGGCCGACGCAATCTATCAGAACATGTATCTTCTCGACCGCTACGGCAAGGACGACCTTCTCATTCTTTCGGGCGACCATATCTACAAGATGGACTATGACAAGATGCTCGCGGAACACCGTGACAACAATGCCGACCTGACCATATCAACAATTGAGTGTCCCATTGAACAGGCTTCGGGTTTCGGTGTAATGGTAATAGACGAGAGCAACAATGTCATCGGGTTCGAGGAGAAACCCGAAAATCCTACGCCGATGCCCGGCAATTCGAGAATGTGTCTTGCGAACATGGGCGTTTACGTGTTCAAGATTTCCGTTCTTAAGGAACTTCTCGAGGCGGACGCGAAGGACGATAGTTCCTCGCACGACTTCGGCAAGGACATCATCCCCGATATGATCAAGAAAATGGACGTTTACGCCTACAACTTCCGCGACAAGAACAAGAAGGTCGCCAAGTACTGGCGCGATGTAGGCACGATAGATTCCTATTTCGAAACGAACATGGACCTGATTTCTCCCGACCCGCAGCTCAACCTCTATGACCCGGATTGGCCCATCAGGACGTTTCAGAGCCAGTATCCGCCTCCGAAGTTCGTTTTCGGCGACATTCGCAAGGGCCGTGTAGGTATCGCGATAGATTCCATGGTCTCGCAGGGCTGTATCGTCTCGGGTGGCCGTGTGCAGAACTGCATCATCTCTCCCGGTGCCCGGATTAACTCCTACGTTGACCTGACACAGAGCATTGTCTTCCACGACGCGGATATCGGCCGGCACTGCAAAATACGCAACACGATCATAGACAAGGGAGTGAAAATACCGCCTCGCACGACCGTTGGCTACGACCTCGAAGAGGACAAGAAGCGCTTCACGGTCACCGACAGCGGTATAGTGGTCATCCCCCGTACCTGGAATGCCGAATAGCGACAAGGAGCGTTTTTTCTTGAAAACTCGCACTTGCAAACTATACTGAAATAGCAATACAATGCTCACAGTAAATAAGCGCGGTGCCTTATCGCGGTCTTTGGAGGTCCAATGAAGTACGAACTGCGCAATATCGATCCTGTATCCGCCGGAAAGCTGTTAATCGTCGTAGGAACGGTTGTTGGTCTTGTTGTAGGGTTCCTCTTCATGGTCGTGATATGGGCCGTCGGCGGCATTGCAGGTCTTGACGGCACTACCGGCAGCATTCTTGCGTCCCTGATGCTCGGAATCGTCGCGCTTATCGGTACTCCGATAGTAGGAGCCCTTGTCGGCTTCCTTACCGGTTATCTGGGCGGCGGGGTGTACAACTTCTTCGCTAACTGGTACGGCGGAGTAGTCATGGACCTCGAGGAGAATCCCGAGCAATTCGATTGAACCTGCTTTCTGAACGAACGTCAGAATAGTATCCGCCCGCGCCGAAAGGCGTGGGCGATTTTTTAAGATGAACAACGCATTGTACGAATTCAACCCCTGGCTCAACTGGCTCGCCGTCCTCGGCATTGCTGTGGTGTGTCTTGTCGCGGTCTTCTGGTTCTTCCGCTCGGCAACGGTACCCGTGCGCGGCAAACGGGGAGCACTTCTCCTCGCCTTACGACTGGCGACGCTGCTGCTCATGCTCTTCATCTCTACTCGGTTTACAGTCGCTCACATCAGGACAGTGCAGAAGAGGACTCCGCTGCTGATCGCCATAGACGCGAGCCGTTCGATGAAGCTCGTGTCCTCTAAGGAAGAGGGCACGAGATGGCGCCAGGCTCTCGATTTCCTCGACGAACATTCCGACCGATTTGACAGGCTTGAGGAATCGTTCGAAGTGGAATGGGTCGCTTTCGACGGTTCAGTGCGACCCTTTTCGCCTGACATCCAACCCACCGGTTACCGAACCGCCCTCGGCGACGTACTCAGCAATTGGCGGGCGAGGCTCGCACCCGGGTCGGCCGGGGCGGCGCTCGTCATATCCGACGGCATGAATAACTACGGCGTGGACCTTCTCGAGGTCGCCGGTGAACTCAGGCTCGACAGAAGACCAGTTTTTGCGATCGGTGTGGGAAAACGCAAGGACTCGCTCTCAAGAACCGATGCCTCCGTTGAGGACATAAAGCTGCCTTCCAACGTCACTTCGGACATGAAGTTCATCGTGGAGGGGTTTCTGAAACTGCAGGGCCTTGCGGGTGCCGTTGTTCCTGTTGAACTGTTCGTTGACGGCAAAAAGATTGCGACCCGCGAGATAGTTCCATCGGCCTTCAACGCTACCGCAAAGGTGGAGTTCGAGGTCGAGCCCTACGATTCAGGCAACCACCTCGTGGAACTCGTCGTGCCTCCTGTGGAAGAAGAAAGCACCGATGCCAATAATCGCATAGCCAGCTTCATAAAGATCGGCGAAGGAACGGGCAGCATACTTTACGTGGAAAGCCGTCTTCGACACGAGTACACCTTTGTCAAACGCGCTCTCAGCGGGCTTTCCGGCGTCGGCTTCTATACCACCATACTTCGCCAAACCGGCATGGATAAACCAGCCGACCCCGAGGCATTCTTCCGTGCTTACGACATGGTCATTCTCGGCGATGTACCCGCAAAGTTGCTTGGAGCAAAGGCTCTCGAAGCCGGTCGCTAACAAGGTTCGAACCGGAGGTTCGCTCGTCACTCTCGCCGGAGTCTCCTCGTACGGTGCAGGAGGATATGCAGGCTCACCGATTGCTGAAATTCTGCCTTTCGAGATAGCGGACAAGGCCGAACAATACGTGGAGGGCGCGGTTAAAACCGCGTGCCGACCTCCGAAGTCCCTTGGACCGATCACAACATGGCAGCCTTTCGACGACCGTGCACCGGTCGGCGAGCTCAAGAACCGCTTCAAGCAATTTCCGCCGTTCGGCGGCTACGTCAAGGTCGGCAAAGTCAGGCCCGACTCCTCCGTTATCGCAAGTACTTTGACAGGCGAACCCCTGATTATTCAACGAAGCGTGCAGCAGGGAAAGGTCGTGTCACTCGCAATTGACGCGACATGGGAATGGGCGTTCAATCCCTTTGAGGACGAACGCGACACGAAGGAGGCCTTCAACCGCTTCTGGCGCAGAATGGCTCTTGAGCTCGTTTTCGATAACTCGGCCTCCGGTCACAGTGTCGATTTGCAGCTTGATTCCGGCAACGGCATGCCGGACGAGGAAAAATCCGTGACTGTCGCCGTGACCGACCCGGAGCGCAAGCCCGTTGACAGCATGCCCAGGGTCGTCGCTCACGCGCCAAATCTCCTGCAGGCAGGACGATTTCCGTCCCTCTCACTTTCAGGGACGGGGCATACAGAGGCGCCTTTGAGCCCGAGCTTGACGGCATCTACACTGTCAATGCCAAGGCAGTCTTGGACGACAACGTCCTCGGCACTGACGAGAGCAAGCTGTACGTGTTTTTCAGAGACCGCGAGACCTCCAATCCCGATACCGATTTCGCTCTTCTCGAGTCGCTTGCTAAGCGCACGGGAGGCGTATTCGCCACAGAGAGCCATCGCAAGCAACATTCGTGTCGCTTCTGCAGCTTGCGGGACGCGAGCAGCAAGACCCGCACCGCCAGCACCTGACTCCATCTGGGCATCGCCTGCCGTCTTTCTTGTGCTGATAGCCCTCATGAGCTTCGAGTGGTTTCTACGCAGAAAGCGTGGTTTGCCCTGAGCCGTCCCGTATAATCAAGTCGTCCAAGGTTCGGAGGTTCCATGGAAAAACAAGAACTGCTGCGTTCGCTCCCACAGGCCGACAAGGTTCTCGCCTCTCCCGAGCTCAAGAAATTTTTCGACAAACTCGACCGAAGTGTAGTGCTCTCTTCCGCTCGGTGTGTTCTGGAGCAGATGCGCCAAGGAATCCTCTCAGGCCAGACGACATCCAAGAGCACGCTTGAAGATGTAGTAAGTGCCACTGTCACCCTGCTAGAGGACAAACTCGCGCCCAAGCATTACAACGTCATAAATGCCACGGGAATCATTCTGAACACGAGCCTCGGTCGCGCCCCCTTCGCGCCAGAGGTCTCGAAGCACATTTACGAAGGCATCAAAGGTTACGTTCGCCTCGCCGCCCATCCTGAAACGGGCAAACGTTTCGACAGGGATATCCTTGTCGGAAGGATGCTTGCAGAAATTTTCGGTACAGAGTCCGCGACCTTTGTGAACAACAACGCTGCCGCCACTTACCTCGTTCTCAGCGCGCTCACGGCTGGCACGGAGGTAATTGTATCTCGCGGACAGCTTGTGGAGATCGGAGGGAAATTCCGTATTCCCGACGTTATGGCCGCTTCCGGAGCAAAGCTGGTTGAGGTGGGAGCCACAAACCGGACACATCTGCGCGATTACGAAAACGCCATCACCGAAAACACCGGTGCGATATTACGGGTACATACTTCGAATTACAGGATAAAGGGCTTTACGTCCATGCCCGGCATCGAAGAGTTGGCTCCTCTTGCACATTCGCACGATATCCTCTGCATTGATGACATAGGCTCCGGTCAGGCCATAGACTTTGTGCCTCACGGCCTGCCGAACGACTACCCGGTATTCCAGTCGGTCGAAGCCAACGCGGATATCGTCTGCTTCTCCGGCGACAAGCTGCTGGGCTCGGTACAGTCGGGCATAATTCTCGGAGCCGACGAGCCCATTCAAAAAATTCGCAAGCATCCCCTCGCCCGAGCGTTCCGTGTTGACAAGATGACGGTGCTGGGGCTCGAGGCGACAATGCGACTCTACTACCAGCGGGATAAGGTAACACAGAAGGTGCCCGCCCTGCGGATGCTTTTTACCCCGCTTGAGCAGTTGAAGGACCTTGCCCACGAGGTAGCGGACAAGATATCCCACTCCTTCAGCGCGAAGGCCGCGCAGGACGAGACGTTCGTGGGGGGAGGAAGTCTGCGCCGGACATCAACCTTCGCACCTGGACCGTACGACTTTCGCATCCCGAAATGACTTCGGAAGCGCTCGCCCGCGCTCTGCGTGAAGGCGAGCCACCGGTTTTCGCGCGGGTCAGTGACGACGGAGTGATACTCGACGTTCGCACATTGCTTCCCGGTGAGTCTTCAAAACTCGCGGCGGCGGTGAACAAACGCGCTATGCATGCGTGACGGATGAAGGGCAAGCACTTCTTTCCAACTATTCCAGCTGTGCGGGGTGAGCGGGCAAGACGTCCCTCAGCTGGAACTGGCTCAGGTTCTGGGCCAACTGCCACAACGTACCTGCCCCGATCTTATAGTCGGCACAAACACGGCCGATGACGCGGGAGTGTACCGTATTTCTGACGAGCTTGCGCTCGTGCAGACCATTGATATATTTCCGCCGGTAGTAGACGACCCATTCGACTACGGTGACACCGGTCGGCCAGCATGTCCTGATGCGGCTGGCCTGGACGGCGGCGATGTCATCTGTGTGATGAACGCCGTCGGCTTCCCGGTTGATAAGCTTCCCCATGCAACACTTGCAGAGATTCTCAAGGGCGGTGCGCAGGCTGTTGCGGATGCAGGCGCATATGTGGTCGGAGGGCACACATGGACGGACTCCCGCGTTATATATGGGATGTCCGTGACCGGAAAGGTGCATCCCGACCGAGTTTTTACACTCGACAGTGCCCAAGCAGGCGACAAGCTCTTGCTCACGAAGCCCCTTGGCGTAGGCTCAATCACGAACGCCGTTAAACCCGGCAAGGTTGACGCCGCCGTCCTCGAGGCCGCCGTCAATTCAATGAAGAAACTCAACTTAGCCGCTTCAAAGGTGATGCGCGAGTACGACGTACACGCCTGTACGGACATTACGGGCTTCGGGCTTCTCGGCCATCTTTCCAATATGATAAAGGAAAGCAAGGTCGGTGCCGAGATTGATTCCAAGGGAATCTCACTTCTTCCGGGTGCGCTTGACCTTGCGGACGCAGGTCTTTGTTCACCCATGAGCTTTAAGAATTACAGGTTCCTCAAGGACATGCTCGAACTTGACAGCGACATTCCGAAGCCTCTCGTTGACGTTCTTCTCGACGCCGAAACCTCCGGCGGTCTGCTTATCTCGGTGGCCGCCAATGACACCTGCGCTCTGCTTGACGAGTTGCTATCGGCCGGTCATAATGCTTCACTGGTCGGTCGTATCACAAAAAAGTACGCTTCGCCTGCCATTACGGTAAGGTAAGTTGTCGTTTCTTGCGAGCAGAAGAAACTGCAGTACACTGCAGATAACAGTGCGGGAGTGTCTGGGTCCTGGTGGATCCCGCGGGCTTCAAACCCGTTGTGGGGCATTCACTGTCCCGGGTGGGTTCGATTCCCATACACTCCCGCCACCCTCCTAACCTTTTCCTAACCTTGAACATATATATTACGAAGCATAGAAACAGATAATTAGGAGACTCGTACATCCTAAAAACAGGAGAAAGCATGATAGTTTCACGCCTGCCGAAATGGATTTGTCTTTTTGCGCTGTTGTCGTTTCTCACTCTGTCATTCGGAACCGCCGAATCTGATACAGATAGACCACCGCTGAATTTCAAGTATCTTGAAAAGTATGCAATGGATGAGAACCGGTGAAGAACCTTCTCTCTATGGACCAGATTCATCGTGCGGTTAAGGCTGACTACAACCTTTTCATGTGGGACTTCAAGCATATCACACACCTTGAGAACGGCATGACGGTGAATCCGCGTCGCTTCAGCGGATTCTCTTACATTGGCCCATACCCTCTCGAAAGCCAGGAAGCGGCCTACGACGTCAAGCGTTTCAGACGCAAAAGTGGAATCTGGGGCGGTTGGGGCGAAATTCCGATGTATTATCTTTATCTGCCCGGTAAAAACGCTGAAGATTGGGGTTCAAAGGGTACCTTCGCTCTTCGTCTCGAGCTTTGGTACGAAATGCCCAATCAGGACCTTTACCTCGGCAAGTACGACACCTTTGTGAGCTTCACCAGGGAGAAGAATAACTATTTTAAGATCCCTTCTATCAATCGGCTGGCCCCGGTATCAACCTTGTTTTTCGTTCCGGAGACGCCCGGAGAGCTCGGAATCTCATATGATTTCTCGAGAGCGATTTTACCAGTAAGGTTCATGTCCGTGACGATGATGGCGAAGAAGTGGGGACTTACTCCTCCAACGGTGCTCAGAAGTCGAACGAGATTGACATAACCGGTCTCGAAGCCGACGAGGAATACGAATACAAAGTCGAATACGGAATGCTCGAGACGAAATGGTATCCATTCAAGACCGCGCCGAAAAAAGGAAAATCTGGTTTCAAGTTCGCTTTTACAGGTGACAGCAGAACTGGCGTAGGAGGACCTGCTCTACGGGAGTCAACGCCCTCACAATGGAAAGGCTCTGCAACATTGCCTACAACCGTGATACCGAATTCCTTCTGTTCGGTGGCGATCTTATTGACGGATACACCGTCAGCCCTGAAGACTATAACATGCAGTTCAACGCATGGAAGCAGGCTGTTTCGGCCTACAGGCGTTCCAAGTCCATCTATACCATCATGGGGAACCACGAATGCCTTTCGAACAATTACATCACTGGCAAGAAGTACGGCCTCAGCGTTGACAAGTGGCCTTACGATACAATGAGCAGTGAGGTGCTCTTTGCGAGGAATTTCGTGAATCCGACAAACGGTCCCAAGCAGGAGCATAAGGGCAGACCCTCTTATACTGAGTCCGTTTACTCGTATCAGTACGGAAACGTAAAATTCGTTTGTTTGAATAACAACTACTGGGTCTCCTATTTGCCACACAAGACTGGAGGAAGCCCGGAGGGCTACTTCTTCCAGGATCAGATCAAGTGGCTTGAGCGACAACTCGAAGCTGCTGAAGACGACAGGTCAGTAGATCACATCATTATCTCCATGCACGAGCCTATGTTTCCGAACGGCGGCCACATCACGGATACAATGTGGTATCTCGGCGATAACAAGTGGCGCGGACACACCTACGACCATGAAAAGGGAAAGCTCGTTCCTGAACAAAAGGGAATCATCGAAGTTCGCAATCAGATTGCAAAAATGGTCACCAACTCTTCAAAGGTCGCGGTCGTGCTTGGCTCTGATGAACACTCTTACAGCCGCCTCCTCATTGATGAGAACACCCCGTGCGGCAACCTCGAAACCGATGACAAGAACGGCGACAATTTTCTCAGTTGGCCTGATGAACAAGTCCGCCAATCCCGGATATCGGGCAGCCCACTTGGTTTGTTACCTGCGGTGGTGCAGGTGCACCTTACTATGCCGAAGAGGTGACTTCCTGGAACAAGTACTGGCGCGAGAAGGATCCGAGTAAGTTCAAATACACGTCTCAGGAAAACATCATTATCTTCGAAGTCAAGGGCAGCAGGATCGGTTTCCAGGTTCTCAACTATTCAGGTCACGTCATAGACGAGGTTGAAAACCTTCGTTCTGTCAAGCACAGACGTCGTCGCCGATAAGAAAAACACATTCGTTACTACGGGCCACCTCGAACAATACCCGTTACTGTCTTAAAAAACGCAGATTTCGCCTCCGGGGCGTGATTTCGGCTCATTTGAGGGGGTAAGTTGGCGGATACGGCCCGGCGATTTGCGTCCGTTTTGTGCGCATTTTGAGTCGTTTCCCGGACTCAGGACAGACTTAGATAGCGCAAGGTCGTTCTTTCAGAAGAGTTACGAACTCCTCATGTTGTAGGCGAGGTTTCGAAGGCCGATCTTCGCCCGCGCCCTGTCCAGCCCGACGCACCTCAGAAGAAGGTCTCCTGCGGTCATTCTCTGAATCCCGAACACGTGTTCCACCCTCGCCCTTGTCTTCGATTTAGTGGTGTTACCTTGCTTCTCGCGCACTCTCAAAGGCCGGTTCCGATGCGCCTTGCGGTGGATCCGCTCTCGAAAGCCCAGCACTTTAAGCATGTCAAGGCTCTTCCCTCGACAGTGCCAAACAATGAACCAACGTAAACGGAAGCGTACGTTCGGGAGTATCTAGAAAGGGGGAGAAAACTTCTCCCCTCTTACTCGATATACAACGCTTGCACGACGCGCGCAGTCCTCGTTTTACGGCTCTGTAACGACAGCCGCATCCAAGGTGATCGCAGTCTGAGCAAGAGCACGACCGGTAAATGTTACGCCGGTCTGCATCGCGATCAGAGTTTGACACAAAACAATGCCTTTGAAGTTACAGTACGATCCAAGCGTCACTTCGCCGGAGACTTGCCAGAATACGTTCTTGGCTTGTGCGCCTCCGCTTAGGGTGATCATGGCCGAGTCAGCAACAGTAAAACCCGACGCTACTTGGAAATTCCAGACATCATTGGCACCACCCAGATAAAGTGATGCCTGCTCCTGATACATAAAGCCCACTGCTCCACTTGTAGAGTCCTGGGGTAAGCGTCATTCCGCTGATGTCGCCAGCACCTAACTCTGTAGCGGTAGGTAGGGTTCGTCCAGCGGCATCGGAGAAAGCGGTTTCGAGGTCGGATATTGCTGTAGTCAAGTTAGTCGGTGTAGGAACAGCCATGTCAGCCGCGTATAGCTTTCCGGTCACAATGGCAGATGTCGCAAACACGTTCGTGCTGTCCATCACGAAATCGAATCCTGTAAAGCCGGTCTTGGTGGCTGGGCTGATCCCAAGATTACCAGTGATTGCGGTCATTCCAGTCGTCGAGATACCCGACTTGCACAGAAGCACAAAGCTCCCTGCTGTCCCAAGGAATACCGGTGCCGGACCCATTGGTTCGGCCCTGATGCGCAGCTTAACCGAACGAAAATCATTGGCGAGTGCATTGCCTGCCAAATCCTTGGCTCCTGTGGTTATTGTTGCAGTGTACAAGGTGTCCCATTCGAGAGCGTTATCGGGGGTAAAAGTTGCGACATTATCGAGGAGGACGACTGTACTGGAAACGTAATTTGCGCCCGGATCGGTCAGGGTGAATGTTGCCGTTGTGATTGTCAACGGATCCATTGCCTCATCGAAAGGGCACTTACAGGGATATCGGTCGCCACATCAATGTCGAAGTCAACAGGGCTCGTAGAATTTACGTTGGGAAGGACAGTGTCCAGATCGAGACCAGCTTGTGAAGGTCCAAACATAGTTAGTTGCTATGGCATTGCCTGCTAAGTCAACTACTTCGGTGGTGATCGTCGCGGTGTATTCGGTGTCTGAATTAAGATCGTTTGTAATAGCAAATGTCGAAAACAAACCCGGTGTATGTCACTTCTCCAGTAACCGCGTTTGTACCTGGGCCAGTAAGCAGGAAGGTCGTTGAGATGAAAGTCAACGGATCCATTGCCTCGCTGAAGGTTGCGGTAATTTTGCTGTTGACCCAAACGTTATCGGCTCCATTTGTAGGGACGGTAGAAGTGACAGTGGGTAGATCCGTATCTGGAGCCGGACTTGCCCGTAAACGTCCAGACATAGTCTGTTGCCAAGGAATTTCCTGAAAGATCTTTCGCGCCGGTAGTTATCGTCGCGGTGTACTCAGTGTCTGCCACAAGACCGTTTGTAGGAGTAAAGGTCGCTGTATAGCCGGTGGAAATCACTGTGCCCAGAACGGGATTTGTAGCCGATCCGGTCACTAAGAAGGTTGACGTGGTAATCGTCTCTGGATCCATGTACTCGCTGAAGGCAATGGAGAGCTTGCTATTCGTCTTTATATCCATGTGATGATTAGTTGGTACGGTGGAACTCACTCTTGGCTTGAAGATATCCATCGTATCACCGCTGTTAAATGTCCACTCATAGTTGCTAATCAGTGAATTACCTGCCAAATCTCTGACTGAAGTGGTTATCGTAGCTGTGTACAATGTGGCAATGGTTAAAGAGTTCATAGGGGTAAATGTAGCAGTATACCCGACGTAAGCCACTGTGCCCAGAACAGGAGTTGTACCGGGGCCAGTTACAAGAAAAGACTCTGTGTTTATTGTCGAATAGTTCATCAATTCACTGAATCTTGCGGCGATTTTGCTATTGACTGGGACATTTACGGCAAGGTTAAGGGGTGCTGTGGAACTCACTTCTGGTTCGGAACCATCTCCACCACCTCCTCCACATGCCACGCAGAGTCCCAACACTGTTAGTGCGAAAACCAAGACAACGTACTTGAAAAACCAATTGCGTTCCATAGTATCTCCTCTGCGGCCTTCCTCAAGGAAGAGCCGCTGCATTAGTCTGAATTTCCACAATGTTCTCAGCAACGAGCTACGTTTGCTGACTAACGCCACATTGTTGAATCCAAGACAACTTGACAAAAACGGAAAGAGCTTCTGTAGGCTACCTCGAAAAAGTGGCGCATCTACTACTTGTAGTATACAATTGAGAGATGTGAGCTTGTCCCTAAAAAAAACTGGACAGTTGCTTCAAGGTGGGGGAATCTCCTGCCACAATGGGGCTCGCAAGCCCTGAACGGAGATGAGAATGAGAAGAAAGAGACGCAGTTTTTCGGATGACTTTAAGGCCCGGGTCGTTCGAGCAGCTCTGAGGGAGGACAAGACCCTCGCGGAACTTGCAAGCCAGTTCGACATCCATCCCAATCAGATCACTGAGTGGAAGCGTCAGGCTATCGAGGCTCTTCCGGATGTTTTCTCTCGACGACTCAAACGTGTAGTATCTAAGAAGGCACATTTTCGAGTTGGAGTTCGAAGACCATGACAGACGCAACCAAGCATCCCGCAACGATTGAGCCCAAGAACCTGCTTGTAAGCTGCGACGAACACTTTGTGCGGCGTTCCGGGCCCGGCGGACAGCACCGAAACAAGGTGGAGACGGGTGTGCGCCTTATCCATAAGCCTACCGGTATCAAGGCTGAAGCATATGAACGACGCTCGCAGCCTCAGAACCGTTCGATGGCGCTCTTCCGTCTGCGCGTGATTCTCGCGCTGAAGATACGCACGAACACCGTGGACAACTCCCCTACCCCACTTTGGAGAACCCGCACTTCCGGGGGACGTATATCCGTCAATCCCCGCCACAATGACTTTCCCGCTATGCTTGCGGAGGCACTTGACGCTATGGAGTTCTTCGGCTGGGAACCAAGATCCGCCGCAAATCACCTGAAGGTAACACCTTCGCAGCTTATCAAGCTAATTGCTAAAGAACCGGCCGCGCTGGGAATTGTAAACAGAGAGCGCGCTCTAAGAGACATGCACCCCTTGAAAAGCTGACTCGATACTTTCTCCTCCAATGTCGGCGTTCGGTAGCCAAAATTCGCCCCCCGCTTTTTCTTGAACTGCTCTGACACGAACCTATAATGTCCGTTAATTCACATAAGTGTGAAGGTTCCGGAGTGCATGGACGTTGGCCTGAAGACGTGGCTGCACGTCATATGTTATCGCTCTCCTGTTCGCCATAATCGGTCGCTTCTGCGCGTCCGTAATTTCCTCACAGGACAAGGCAACGAACTCCTTGCGGAGGGATACTCGATATGCTGCGTACCTTTTTGAATGGTATTTTTGAACGAAATCCGGTGCTCGTTCTCCTCATCGGTCTCTGTCCCGCTCTGGCGACAACTACCTCCGTCGCAAATGCCATCGGCATGGGGCTCGCGACCCTGTTTGTGCTCACATGCTCCAATGTAGTGATCTCGCTCTTCTCCGGCTTCTTTCCGAAGAAGATACGCATACCATGCTTCATCGTGGTCATCGCGAGCTTCGTGACGATCGTGAAGATGCTCATGGACGCATATGCGCCCGCTGAGATCAACGAGTCTCTGGGATCTTCATCCCGCTTATCGTTGTGAAGCTGCATGACACTCGGCCGCGCCGAGGCCTTCGCCTCCAAGAACGGCGTGTTCGTGTCGCTTATTGACGGTCTCGGTTCCGGCATCGGATTCATGGCTGCACTTGTCATTCTGGGTTTTGTGCGCGAACTGCTTGGCTCGGGCTCTATAGTCGGCATTCCCATTGACCCTGAACTCAACCCGATCACTCTTTTTATCCTCTCGCCCGGCGCATTCCTTGGGCTTGGCATGATCCTCGCCTTTATCAACATGCTCAAGCACCGCAAGGAAAAGAAAACCTACGTGGAACACGAGAACAATCTCAAATCAACAACGCTGGTCACCTCCAAGGTGAAACCTGAGACTGATCGGAGGCGCTATGGGCCAGATGGAAGCTTTCATCATATTCTTCAACGTCCTGCTCGTTAATAACTTCGTCCTTGCGAAGTTTCTGGGGCTGTGTCCGTTCTTCGGCGTCTCGAAGAAGACCTCGGATGCACTTGCTATGAGCGGTGCCGTCATCTTTGTAATGTTCATGGCATCGTTCGTGACGCCGTTTATCAACTGGTTTTTCCTCAAGGGGCATGCGGGCAACCTGTTCTACTCCATCATGGGTGGCGAACCGGCTTCTTACAACTTAACGTTTCTGGAGACAATCGTTTACATCCTCGTTATCGCGGTGCTCGTTCAGCTCGTCGAGATGGCGCTCGAGAAGCTCGCCCCTCCGATATATGCTGCTCTCGGCATCTATCTTCCGCTTATCACCACTAACTGCGCCATCCTCGGCGTCGCACTTCTGAACAACGAATTTGCTAACACCTCCCCCTCTTTCGGCTTATACCTTGGCAAATCACTCATTCAGGGTCTCGGCGCGGGCTGTGGCTTCGCGATAGCTATGCTTCTCATGAGTGGCATACGCGAGCGGCTCGAATACACTCCGGTCCCCAGGGCATTCAGGGATGTTCCGATCTCCTTCATCGTGGCTGGCCTTATGGCACTCGCTTTTATGGGCTTCGCGGGAATGATCTAAGGAGCGACAATGGGTAGCGTACTCATTATCTCAGTAATAATTCTCGGTCTTCTGGGCATTCTCTTTGGAATAGGCCTTTACATTGCGAGCAAGAAGCTTGCGGTCGAAGTTGACCCCCGCGTTGAGAAGATAACCGACCTTCTTCCCGGAGCGAACTGCGGTGGTTGCGGAAATCCCGGATGTGCCGGCTTCGCCGAGAAACTCGCGCAGGGAGAAGCAGAAGTTGATGAGTGCCCCGTGTGCGGAGCAGAGGCAAAGAAGCTCATCTGCGACGTGCTGGGCATGGAGATGAAGGAGTCCGAGCCCAACATAGCTGTTATCCACTGCCAGAAGGAGACTTCGCCTCCCCGCTTCGAATACGACGGTGACAAGACCTGTGCCGCCGCCAACATTGTTAACGGCGGATTCACCACTTGCAATTTCGCGTGTCTCGGCTTCGGTGACTGGCGTTGAGTCCTGTCCTTTCGCAGCGATCTACATGGGCGAGGACGGTCTTCCGCACGTGCTTAAGGACAAGTGCACCGCCTGCGGCAACTGCGTGAAGGCCTGCCCGCGCGATATCATCTCACTCGCCCCCGTTTCAAAGGACGTACACGTCCTGTGCAATTCCAAACACAACGGCAAGGACACCAAAACAGCGTGTTCTCACGGCTGTATAGGCTGTAAGATGTGCGAACGCAAGTGTCCCTACGATGCCATTCACGTTACGAATTTCCTCGCTTCCATTGACTACGACAAGTGCGTCGTGTGCGGCACGTGCGTTGACGTGTGTCCGACCGGCGCGATCGGCGACCTATCTCTGATAAAAGGCAAGAGCGAACTCGCCAAGAGCCGCTTCAACGAAGAAGAAGTCGCCCAAGAGTCCGCCTGAGGCAAGGAGAAGACCAAGTGCCAAAAATCCTGACCTTCAGCAAGGGTGGCATTCACCCGAAGGACAAGAAAGAACTCGCCAAACATAAACCGATTTCCGACGCGCCCAAGCCGGATATCGTACATGTGGCTATCCGCCAGCATATCGGTGCGCCCTCCAAGCCCATCGTGAAGCCAAAACAGGAAGTCAAGAAAGGCGAACTCGTCGCCGAGCCCGGTGGATTCGTCTCTGCTGCTCAGCATTCTCCTGTCTCCGGCACCGTGAAGTTCGTTAAGGACGTTCCTCACCTCATGGGTGGTACTGTCAAAGCCGTTCAGATAGAGAACGACGGCAAAGAAGAATGGGCTGATGGCTGTAATGTTGAAACCGATTGGCAGTCCTTTTCTGCTGACGAACTGAAGGAAAAGATTAAGAATGCGGGCATTGTCGGTATGGGTGGAGCGACCTTCCCGACTCATGTTAAACTCTCCCCTCCACCTGATAAGAAGATAGACACGGTGATACTGAACGGTATCGAGTGCGAGCCTTACCTGACCTGTGACCACCGTCTCATGCTCGAAGACCCCGACCGCGTACTTCAGGGTCTGCTGATCTGCAAGAAGATACTCGGAGCCGAAAAAGCCTACGTATCCATTGAGGCGAACAAGATGGACGCGTACATGCTTATGAAGGAGAAGGCGGCAGCTTACGACGGTCTGCAGGTGACGCTTCACAAGGTTCATTACCCGCAGGGCGCGGAGAAACAGCTCATAGAGTCCATCAACGGCCGCGAGGTACCAAGCGGCGGCCTTCCCATGGATGTCGGTTGTGTGGTTCAGAACGTGGCCACTGCCGCAGCCATCTTCGACGCATGCGCGAAGAACATTCCCCTTATCGAGCGCATAATGACCGTCAGCGGTGACGGGGTGAAGGAGACTGCGAACGTCCGCATCAAGGTCGGGCAGATGCTCAAGCCCATCCTCGACCACTGCGGCATGAGCGAAAAGACGAAGAAGCTCGTATTTGGCGGCCCTATGACGGGGTTCGCGCAACCTGATGCCGAACTTCCGCTCAGTAAAGGCAGCTCGGGCGTTCTCGCGCTTATCAAGGGAGTGCGGAAGTACGAACCGCGCATGTGCATTCGTTGCGCACGTTGCGTTGACCACTGCCCCGTCGGGCTCATGCCATCCATGCTCAGTCTGCTCGAAGAAGCCGGCAGGCTCGACGAAATGGAGCACTACAACGCGTTGGACTGCATCGAATGCGGAGTCTGTACGTACATTTGTCCGTCAAGAAGGCCGATGGTCCAGCAGATCAAGCTGGGTAAGCAGCACATCATGGCTAAGAGAAAGAAAAAGTAGCCGGGAGTCAGCGAATGCCATCATTGCTCGTTTCAAATGCTCCCCATGTAAGATCGCAGGAGGACACACGGGCCATTATGTGGACCGTGATAGTCATGCTGATACCTGCAGGACTTATGGGCACCGTCGTGTTCGGCTGGTACGCGGCGTTCATCACCGTTCTGTCGGTGCTCGCGGCGGTCGTTTCCGAGGCGATTTGCCAAAGGATAAGAAAGGTCCCCATCACCATCGGAGACGGTAGTGCGGTTCTTGCAGGGCTGCTCTTCGCTTACGTCATACCGCCGAACACCCCCTGGTATGTCGTCATCATCGGTGCGGCAAGCGCGATTGTCATCGGCAAGCACTTCTTCGGAGGGCTCGGATGCAATATCTGGAATCCTGCCCTTGTCGGGCGGGCAGTTGTAGGTGCGGGCTATGCTTCGGCTATCTTCCTCGCTCAGTGGCCAATGATTCGCCGGGGTGCTATTGAATCTGGTACCGGCTGGTTCGGTGAGAGGCTCGCGGCACTCAAGAGTTCGCTTTACAACATTCCGAAGAACATCAACTCCGAGGTGGATGCGATCGCCCAGGCTTCACCTTTGAACGCGGTCAAACATGCCGCTTCAAATGCCCAGACCATGGTTGAGGTATCGGTCGGCCAAGGCGTTGACATCAACGCTGCCAGAGACGCCATCGAAGGTGTCGGCGGTTCGATAACTCCCGTTGCAGCAGACGCATGGGAGATTGCTGTCGAACCTTCCGCACTCGATGGACTGTCGAACGTCCTTTCCGGTCTGGACGGCCTCTCAATTTCTCAGACCATCGCACCAAACGTGCCCGACCTCGTTCAGACAGCCGTGGTTAACGGCCAGGGAATATCGTTAGACTACTGGAACATGCTAACCGGCCACCAGAACGGCTGCATCGGCGAGACATCCGCCGGTCTGCTGCTTCTCGGCGGCCTGTTTTTAATCTTCCTCAAAATCGTTGACTGGCGAATCCCGCTCTTTTACATCGGCACCACGGCACTTCTGAGCTGGATACTGCCCATCGGCAACGTCGGTTTCTTCTCAGGCGACCCACTGTTCAGTGTTCTCGCAGGCGGACTGATGATCGGCGCCTTTTTCATGGCGACCGACATGGTGACCTCACCCATGACGGGAAGGGGCAAGATAGTATTCGCCATTGGATGCGGCGTGCTGACAGTGCTGATACGAAACTTCGGAGGCTACCCCGAAGGCGTCTGTTACTCTATTCTCTTGATGAACACGGCGGTACCTCTCATTGACCGATTCTTCAAGCCCCGCCTGTTCGGAAAGGTGACAAAATGAGTGACGCAATACGGTTTCCACTCGTTCTGTTTCTCATAACCGCCATATGCGGAGCGGTGCTCGCTGGCCTGTTCCAGGTCACTCGCGGCCCCATTGCGGAAGCACAGAAGGCGAAGAAAGAGAAATCTCTCAAGGAGATATTCGGGGACGAAGTCGAACTCGGCGACCCTCTCACAGCTTCTCTCGACCTCGGAGGCGATAAACCCGTGGAAGTCGAGTACTACAAGGTTGAACTCGACGGCATGACCTATTACGCCACAATCGGCACCTCGGACAAGTGCTACACCTCGAGCGTACCCATCCAGATTATGGTCGGTGCCAGCTTTTCACAAGACGGCGAGCCTGTAATCAAGCGGATTGCGGTGGTGAAATCCGCCGAAACCCCCGGACTCGGCGAGGAGATCAAGGCCGAGAAGAAGAGCTTCTACCTCACCGATATCTTCAAGGACAAGAAGGAAACGGACGAGGACGAGGACAAACGAGTCTGGCTGAGTCAGTTCAACGACGAGACGATGGACCAGATAGCCCTCAAGCGCAGCGGTGGTAAAATCGATGCCGTAGCCGGTGCGACGATTACTTCCCATGCGGTAGTGCTTGCAGTTCGTCAGGCAGTGGAAAGACTTAAGCTCATTCGCGAGCAGGAGGCATCTGCCGAATGACAATTTCGGAGACCAGAGATTAGCGAAAACTCCCGGCCTCCGCGTCGGGAGTTTTTTTGCTTATCCTCAAATATCATGCGATACGACCTTCTTTATCTGCTCGCGCTTCTGTTCGGCTGGCCGTTGCTTGTCATCGGCTTCATTCGCCGTAAGCGCTGGCCCCACAACTTCCGGCGAAAGACCGCCCGCGACGGACTCGACGGCCGCCAATGCGATGTTCTGCTGCACTGCGTGTCCGTAGGCGAGACGAATGCGGCTGTTCCGATATACAATTCCCTTGCCGACAAAGGGCTTTCCGTTACCGTATCGGTCACGACAAAGACAGGCCACGAGGTCGCATGCAAGCGTTACGGCGAAGACAACGTTGTTTACATGCCGTACGATTTCTCCGCCTTTGTGAAGCGTTTTCTTAATGCAGTGCGTCCCGCGACTGTCGCACTGTTCGAGCTGGAGGTCTGGCCGAATTTCGTTCTTGAATGCAGACGACGTGGAATACCTGTTGCCGTAGTCAACGGTCGAATGACGGATAAATCCTGTCGTGGCTACAGGCGTCTTCACTGGCTCCTTGCCCCGATTTGGAAGGGGATTACCTTTTACGGCGTTCAGGACGAGTCTCAGATGGAACTGTTCGAGAGGGCCGGGGCTCCCACCGGAAAAATACGGGTGTGTGGTTCAGTCAAGTTCGACAAGACCCCTCCGGAAGGTCATCAGGACGCCCGCGAGGATCTCGGTTTCGCGCCGTCAGACAAGGTCATGGCTTTCGGCAGCACACACAGCGGGGAAGAGGAGATAGCGCTGAAGGCATATCAATCCCTGGCCGAACAGGACAGCGATGTGCGTCTGTTTCTCGCCCCGCGCCACCTTGAACGGCTTTCTGAGGTCAAGGAACTGTTGAAAAGGATGCACATACATTACTCTTTGCGCTCCGAAGGCGGAGGCGAGAAGGTTGTGCTTCTCGACACAATGGGAGAGCTTTCGCGGCTGTACGGATGCGCGGAACTTCTCGTCATGGGCGGCACTCTGCGGGAGGGTGTCGGCGGCCACGACCCCATCGAGGCTGCTGTACTCGGAAAGCCCGTCATCAGCGGCCCCTATTACCGGAACTTTCGCGATGTCACACAGAGGCTCGTGGAGGGCGGAGGTCTTCGGGTATTGCAGGATTCCGAGACTCTTCCCGATTTGCTGTCTGAACTTCTCGCCTCTCCCGTCCGGCTGCAGGAGATGGGCGAAAGCGCGCTTGACACAGTGCGCAAGAACGCGGGTGCCGTGAACGAGTACGTAACCGAATTGACTGCTCTTGCAAGAGATTATCAAAAGCGCGACACGGATGAAAGACAGGTATCATAGGATTTTGATTGAAAAGGAGAATAAATGCATCCCGACCGATTCACCTTTGCTTCTGAATGCGTGACAATGGGCCATCCCGACAAGGTGGCCGACCAGATATCCGATGCGATCCTGGACGCCATATTAAGAGAGGACAGGCGCGGGCGCGTCGCGTGTGAGACACTCGTCACTGAAGGCATGGTCTTCGTTTCCGGCGAGATTAGCACCACCTGCTGGGTTGACATGCGCCAGATAATCCGGGAAGTAGTCACGAAAATCGGCTACGACTACGATCATTCCTTCCATCCTGAGTCAATCGCGGTCTTCAACGCCATTCACGAACAGAGCGGCGACATCGCGCAGGGCGTTATCAGCGATAAGGTCGAGGATATCACGGCCGGTGACCAGGGCATGATGTTCGGCTACGCGACCGACGAGACCGAGAACTACATGCCCGCACCCATTTCATATGCGCGTAATATTGTAAACCGCATGCATGAATTGCGCCAGAACGGAACCCTGGAATGGATGCGTCCGGACGGCAAAAGCCAGATTACCGTGGAATATCGCGACAGCAAACCGTACCGCATCAGAGAGGTGCTGATTTCGACTCAGCACGCCGCCGATATAGAACGCGACGAAATCAAGAGAGAACTCAGAAAGCACATAATTGATGTCGCCCTTCCACAAGACCTGCTGAAGGGCTTCACTGATGATAATTTCCTGGTCAATCCGACCGGTAAGTTCGTCCATGGCGGCCCCGCTGCGGACACCGGCCTGACGGGCCGAAAGATAATCGTGGACACCTACGGAGGCATGGGACGTCACGGCGGCGGCTGCTTTTCAGGCAAGGACCCCTCCAAGGTTGACCGCTCCGGCGCGTACGCGGCTCGCTATATCGCGAAGAACATTGTAGCCGCGGGACTCGCAAGGCGATGCGAAGTGCAGCTTTCTTACGCTATAGGACTTTCGGAACCCCGTGCCGTGTTCCTCTCCACGTTCGGAACAGGCGAGGTGGACGAATCGAGGCTCACGAAGGCGGTCAGGGATATTTTCCCGCTCAAGGTCGGCCGGATACTGACTTACTTCGACCTGCTGCGCCCAATTTACCTTACAACCGCGAAACATGGTCATTTTGGCATCGAACACTATCCATGGGAGCAGCTCGACAAGGTGGTCCAACTTAAGTCATTTTTCGAATAGGAGTACTCATGGTCGCTCATGACATAGCCGACAAGTCGCTTGCCGCAAAAGGCAAAAGAAGAATACTCTGGGCCGACAGGGATATGCCGGTCCTCGCAATCATCCGCAACGAGTTCGAGAAGAGCAAACCGCTCGAAGGCACAGTTATGGCGTGCTGCCTGCACGTAACCGCCGAGACGGCCAACCTCGTTCGGGCCCTTAAGGCCGGTGGCGCGGAAGTTCATCTTTGCGCATCCAATCCCCTTTCCACGCAGGACGACGTTGCAGCTTCGCTCGTCGAGGATTTTGGCATAAACGTCTATGCCATCCGCGCAGAGGATAACAACACATATTACCGTCATATCAAGCAGTGCATCGCCTCCGAGCCCAATGTGACGATGGACGACGGAGCCGACCTTGTCAGCACTATCCTCAAGGACCATCAGGACCAGCTACCACAGATCATGGCGTCCATGGAGGAGACGACGACCGGCGTAATCAGGCTGAAGGCCATGGAACGCGACGGCAAGTTGCCCATCCCCGTTATCGCGGTCAACGACGCACAGACCAAGCATATGTTCGACAACCGGTACGGCACCGGCCAATCCACGATAGACGGCATCATCCGGGCAACTGACCTCCTCATCGCCGGCAAGACGGTCGTGGTCGCTGGATACGGTTGGTGCGGACGTGGTTTCGGCGACACGTATGCGCGGCATGGGCGCGAACGTCATCGTAACCGAGATTGACCCGGTCAAGGCACTTGAAGCCCACATGGACGGCTTCCGTGTTATGCCCATGGAAGAAGCCGCGCCCGTCGGCGACCTATTCTGTACCCTTACCGGCGATATCGCTGTTCTTCGCAAGGAGTTCTTTGAGAGGATGCACGACGGCGCTGTCGTGTGCAACAGCGGCCACTTCGATGTCGAGATTCGCATCTCGGACCTCGAGGAAATGGTGGTAAAGAAGACCGAAAACGTTCGCGAGTACGTTGACGAATACGTCCTGGAGGATGGCAGGCGAATATACCTGCTCGCACGCGGCAGGTTGATAAACCTCTCGGCCGCCGAGGGACATCCCGCATCCGTCATGGACATGTCATTCTCGGGTCAGGCCCTTTGTTCGCAGTTCGTTGTGGAGAGCCGGGGCAAGCTCGATGCGGGTGTTCACAAGGTGCCCGACGAGATAGACGAGCGCGTTGCCGAGTTGAAGCTCAGTTCCCTGCGAATATCCATAGACGAGCTCACCGAAGAACAGAAGGATTACCTCGCACGCTGGGATATGGGTACTTGAGCAAGTGCCTTGTAATGCCCTGACAGAGGGTATATAATTGTGTGAGGACGTTCCCCTTCCCCTGCTCCGGTGCGGCGCCGCTACAGTAGCTTTGCCGTATCCGTTTCGGAGCGACCGACAAGTTAACTGCATCTCGCTTAAGTGGAGGGAAAGTTGGCCGAAAGGTACATACCACTGGCAATACTGTTTTTTTTCGCGGTATTGGTCGTTGGTGGAGCGTTTATAATCGCTTGGATACTCAGACCGAGCAATTCAAACCCCGTAAAGCTGACCCCTTACGAATGCGGCAACTTCCCCTTAGGTGACGCTCGCGCCCGCTTCAATCCCCACTTCTACCTTTTCGCTGTACTCTTTATCGTGTTCGAGGTGGAGATAGCGTTCCTCGCACCCTGGGCCGCATCCTTCGTCGAGCTTGGATGGAGCGGGTTTCTCGAGGTGACCATCTTTCTGGGTGTCGTACTGCTCGGATTCGCTTATGCGTGGCGCAAGGGGGATCTCAAGTGGGAATAGCTGAAAACTCCCTGCCACACGCAGGCAAACTCCCCGCAGGCAACTTCATTGTCGGAAGCGTCGGCTGGTTGTTCAACTGGGCACAGTCCAACAGCCTGTGGCCTCTGACCTCCGGACTTGCATGTTGCGCTCTCGAGATGATGGCAGCGGGTGGCGCACGTTTCGACCTGTCCCGCTTCGGAGCCGAGGTCTTTCGGCCTTCCGTGCGACAGGCTGACCTCCTCATCGTCGCCGGAACACTCACCGAGAAAATGGCCCACAAGCTCAAACACCTCTACGACCAGATGCCAGATCCAAAGTGGGTTATATCAATGGGCTCGTGCACTAACGCGGGCGGACCGTATTACCACGACTGCTACAGCGTGATTCGGGGCTGCGACACCGTCGTACCGGTGGATATCTACGTCGGAGGATGCCCTCCTCGACCCGACGCCCTTCTCAACGGCCTTATCAAGCTGCAGGAGAAGATAAAGCGCGAAGGACTTGCCGACAAGTATCCCGCCAAGGACCTCGACCCCTCCCAGTTCGTGGAAAAGCTGAACGAGATGTCAACGCATCGTATGCAGTCCATTCACGGCGACGATTGGAAGAAGTACGCGCACACGGAGCTTGTGAGCGCGTGGGAGAAACACCGCCAAACCACCAACACACTCATCAAGGAGGCTCGCGCCCTTGCTCCGAATGAACCTGAAGCATCTGAAGACCGCATCCAGGAACAGGACAGAGACCGGACGGGCACTGAAACCGACGAGCCGCGGCAGCAGACGGACGAAGAATGACCGAAGAGCTTAAAAAGACCATAACGGATAAGTTCGAAAAGGCCGAGTTCTACGAGAACGCTATCGGCCTGGTGTGTGTGGTTGCGCCCGAAAAGTTCAGAGAGGCCGCATTGTTCTGTCGGAACGAGCCATCACTCGCATTCGACTTTCTCAACAACTACACCGCGGCCGACTTTCCTCCGGAAAGGTTCGAGGTTTTCGCCCAGATGTACTCTTACGAAAACCGCATCAAGCTTACTTTGAAGACAATGCTTGACCGCTCCGAGCCTCGCGTGCCATCTCTGGTAGAGGTTTGGTCGGCAGCGAACTGGTACGAACGCGAGATGTACGACCTTTTCGGAATCATATTCGCCGGTCATCCCGACCTTCGCAGGCTCTTTTTGCCGGAATACTGGATAGGCCATCCGCTTCGCAAGGATTACTCCGACGACCGGCTCGTTCCAAAACCCGAGGTGCTCAGTGAGTGAGGGTTCCGACAAGCTTATCCTAAATGTCGGGCCTCAGCACCCGTCAACTCACGGCGTGCTGCACTTTCGTATGCACCTCGACGGCGAAGTCATCGAGCGCGTTGACCCGGAGGTGGGCTACCTTCACCGCTCCATCGAGAAGATATCCGAAAGCAGATGGTACGAGCAGATTCCGATTTTCTGCGACCGCGTGGATTACACGACTGCGATGACCGCGGTACTCGGTTTCTGCCTTGCCGTTGAGACCCTGTATAACAAAAACGAAATCAAGGTTCCCGAACGCGCGTGGTACCTGAGGGTTGTAGTAACTGAACTGCAACGCATTGCCTCTCACTTTCTCTGGCTTGCGACTTTTGGACTCGAACTCGGAGCCTTTACCGTTTACATGTACGCTTTTCGCGAACGTGAGAAGGTTTTGGACCTGTTCGAGGAGATCGCGGGAGAGCGCATAACGATAAACTATCCCGAGATCGGCGGTTTCGGCAGGGACATGCCTGAAGGCTGGGCGGAAAAGGCCCTGAAATTCTGCCGCGAGCTCGACCATCACCTCGACGAGATAGAGGACCTTCTCACTAACAACCCGATATTCCTTGCCCGTACCAAAGGCATTGGAGCCATCTCCGGTCCCCAGGCGATAGACTACGGATTGACCGGGCCCAACGCTCGCGCAAGCGGAATTGATTTCGACCTTAGGCGCGAGGAACCTTGGGGACCGTACCCTGAACTCGATTTCAAGGTGCCGGTTCGCGAGGAAGGCGACGTTTACGCGCGTTACCTTGTGAGAATCGAGGAGATTCGCCAAGCGGGGAAAATTACCACACAGGCTCTGGACAAAATGCCGGGCGGGCGCATCAAGGCCGACCTGCCGCGCAAACGCTGGAATATCCCGACGGACTTTCTGCAGCAGTTCGGCATAAAGTCGAGAATCAGGACGGGCATTCCCCGAAGACTGAGGCCCGAACCCAACGAGACCTATTTCCGCATGGAAGGTCCGCGTGGTGAATACGGAGTTTTCATCGTCTCACGCGGCTCGGTTTGATCCCACGGGTACGCTACCGCGACGGGTCTTTCTCTTCGATGTGCGCAGTAAATACTATAGCACGCGGGCACAAGTTCGCAGACTTCATCGCAATCTTCGCGTCCCTGGACATTGTAGCTCCGGGAGTTGACAGGTAGGACCTGAATGGAACCGATGTACGAGAGAGTACTGCCGCTTCTGAAATTCGTCCCCGAGTTCGCCGACTCGGCGAGGGCTTCTCTCGGCATATCCGATACCCTTTGGGCGTGGATGGTTTATCTCGTACTTGTCGGCTCCGTTGTAGGCATCATCCTCGGCATGGTGGCCTATTCTGTCCTGTTCGAGCGAAAGGTAGCAGGCTTTGTTCAGCAAAGGCCCGGGCCCAACCGCGTCGGGCCGTGGGGGCTGTTCCAACCCATCGCGGACGGCATCAAACTGATGTTCAAAGAGGACATCATTCACACCGGTGCAGACAAGAGCGTGTTCAAAATTGCGCCTTTTCTCGCCTTTATCGCTCCCATGACAGCTCTTGCGGCCATCCCGCTCGCCCCGGGATTCTACTTCGCCAACTACGCCACAGGACTCCTGTTCGTTTTCGCGTTCGGTGGGCTCGCGGTGCTGGGCATACTCACGGCAGGTTATTCGTCCAACAACAAGTTCTCGCTCATGGGCGGTCTTCGCGGAGCTTCCCAGCTTATATCCTACGAAGTGCCCTTCCTTACAACGGTGCTTGCGACAGTACTCATCGTGAGTTCGAAATCCCCGGCTCCGCGCTCGACCTCGTGAAGAACGTTGAGTTTCAGTCCGATGGCTTGTGGCTTGTGGCTGTGCAGCCGGTCGGTTTCGTTCTGTTTCTGATATGCATGGTTGCCGAGACGAACCGCACTCCGTTCGATATTCCCGAAGGCGAGAGCGAGCTGACGGGAGGCTTTCACACGGAGTACTCCGGCATGAGATTCGCGATGTTCTTCCTCGGAGAGTACGCGGCACTTATAGTCATGGCTCTGTTCGGAACGGTACTGTACCTTGGCGGCTGGCACGGCCCGCCCTCTTTCGCCGAACTCGCAGCTCGCACAGACAGCCTGACAGGCTTGCTCGGAGTTATCGTTACATCCCTGTTCTGGCTGGTCATTATCGCTGCGCTGTTATTCATAGTGGTTTACGGAGCAAGAAAGCTCAAAGAGTCCATCAACCACCTTACTCCCATCGTGTTCGGCCTTGGAGGCATGGCCCTTATACTGCTGCACGTATTCGGCTCCCTAACCGGCCTCGAGTTTCTGCATCTCGGCCCTGTTTGGGTTTTCGTCAAGGTGGTGTTTTTGATATTCCTCGCGATGATGGCCCGCTGGACCTATCTTCGCCTTCGTGTTGACCAGCTTACGTCTTTCGCATGGAAGTTCCTGTTTCCGCTGGCACTGCTCAATCTTTTCGTTACGGGCATCGTTGTCATGCTCATTTACGGGAAATGAGGCATTTTTCGAATGGCTAACGTCTTCTCGGAAGTTTTAAGCGGCACGGTAGCACTGTACAAGGGCATGAGGGTTACCCTCGGCTACATGTTCAAACAGCGCTTCAACGTGCCTTATCCGGAAAAGAAGCACCCGCTGCCTGAACGGTTTCGCGGCGTGCTTCGAATAAAGGACAAGATCGATTCCCCCACCGCTCCCCTCACCTGGCAGCAGGCTGTTGACGTGACCGACAAGGAAGGCGCCATGCCCCCGTGCATGGAGGCATGCCCCGACCACCAACATGCGCGCGACTACATACGCTTCATCTCTCAGCGCCAGTTCCTGCTCGGGCTTCAGATATCTCGCCTGACCATGCCCTATCCCGGAAGTATGGGGCGCGCCTGCGCACGTCCCTGCGAACAGGCGTGCAGGATGGGCGAGGAAGGCGAATCCATAGCCATCTGCCAGTTGAAGCGTTTTGTAGCCGATTGGGGCCGCGAGAACGTTCCGATGGAACAGTGGGACCCAGTCGTTAACAAGGTCAAGGGCGCGGAGAGATACCGAATTGCCATAATCGGCGGCGGTCCCGCGGGTATGACCGCAGCTCACATGCTAGGACGCAAGGGCTACGGAGTTACCGTCTTCGATAATCGTGCCGTTCTCGGCGGCTATTTTTCTGTCGGCATTCCACAGCATCGTTTGCCCAGGGAGATCGTGGACGAGGAAAACGAGAGCGTCCTGCGATACGGCGTTGAGGCAAGGCTCAACTGCACGGTAGGCAAGGACATCGAATTTCGTGACATCTATAAAGAATTCGATGCAGTCCTGCTGAGTACCGGGGCGACCGTGCCCAACAGCCTCGGCTTCGAAGGCGAGGACATGGAGGGAATTTATAAGGGCGAGTATTTCCTCGAAAAAGTCTGCCTCGGCCAGCCACCGAAAGTTGGCAAAAAGGTCATTGTGATCGGGCTGGGGCTTACTGCCGTTGACTGCGCCCGCGTCGCCCGCCGCTTAGGCGGCGAGATCGTCAAGTTCTCCTCTCAGCACACCAAGAAAGAGGCCCCTGCCCCCGAGCATGAGATTGCGGACTGCGAGGGCGAGGGCATCGAAGTAATCGAGCTTGTGAATCCCGTGGGTTTCATTGGCGAAAACGGCAAATTGACTGCTCTTAAGCTCGTTAAAACGAAGCTCGGTGAGCTTGATTCATCCGGCAGACGCCGAGTGATACCCTTACCCGGAACCGAGTTCACCATACCAACCGACTGTGTAATTACAGCAATATCCCGCAAGTGCGACTACTCGTACCTGCCCGAGGACATGGATTTCACCTTCCGCCGTAACAAGACCGTAAAGGTTGACGAGAACTACATGACGAACGTGGACGGCGTTTTTGCTGCCGGCGACGGTGTTATCGGTCCCTGGAATCTTATCTCTGCTATCGCGCAGGGGCGCTTTGCATCAGGCGGGGTTGAACGTTACCTCGATGGCAAGACACCGAAGAAGGGCTGAGGACTAACCATGTCAATGTACGAGCCCATCGAATATGAAAAGTACAAGAACATCCGCCAGATACGTTCCCGGATGCCTGTTCTTCCCCTTGACAAGCGTCTCAATAACCTGGCGGAAGTGGAATTGGGTTTTTCCGAAGAACTCGCGGTGCGCGAGGCATGGCGCTGTCTTATCTGCAATGCCGAGATATGCACCGGCTGCCGATACTGCGCCCTGATATGTCCGAATCACACTCTCGAGATAAAGACGGTTTTTCACAAGGACCACAGCCGCGAGGTAGTGCAGTTTGACATCAAGAACGAAAGGTGTATTTTCTGTGGGCTTTGTACCGTCAACTGCCCCACCAAGACCCTTGTCATGGATTCCGGTTACGAGTTGAGCGTGGAACGCAAAAGCGACCTGCGCTTTGACCTTCGCAAACTACTGACACTGAAGAAGAAGTACTGATGGACCTTATAGGCTCGATGAAACTGTTCGAGATCATCTTCGCCGCTTCGGCGGTGACATCCGCGTTCTTCGCGGCGGTCTCGCAGCGCGTGTTTCACAGCGCGCTGTTTCTGTTTATCACGCTTGGTTCCATAGCCGGTCTTTTCTTCATGTTGGGAGCGGAGTTCCCCGCCATTTTGCAAATTCTGCTGTACGTGGGTGGCGTTGCGGTGCTGATAGTCTTCGCTATCATGATGACTCCCGCCCGCGAGGAGGACAGAACGAGCCCCTTGGTCAAGTGGTCGCTGCTTCCGATGCTGGGAATTGGGGTTCTGACCTCCTTTCTTGTTTACCTGTTCTACCGTTACAAAAACTTTTTTGATTCCGGCAGGGTGACCGGCGACGACTACGATTCCATGATGAGAATGATAGCCGAGAACCTTTTCGACAAGTACTTTCTGCCCTTCGAGATTCTCTCGGTAACCCTGCTTGTCGCGGTTGTCGGAGCCCTGTTCCTCGCTCGAAAGAGGGAGGGTTGAGTGACTCTTGAACAGTATCTGATAGTATCTGCGCTGGTGTTCGGTCTCGGGATGTTTACCGTCATCGCGAGACGAAACCTCATCGCCGTGCTCATCGGCATTGAGCTTATGCTCAATTCAGTCACGCTGAACTTCGTCGCTTTCAGCAGGTTCTCCAATGTCGGAAGCCTGTTCGACGGACAGATAGCGGCCGTATTCGTAATGGCCCTCGCCGTGGCGGAAGCCGCGGTCGGGCTCGGACTTCTTCTCGCACTTTACAGACGTTTCGGAAGCATCGACTCGGAAACGCCGGACACTTTGAAGGGCTGACGATGCAGGATGCAATTACTGTAGCACTGCTGATACCCGCCCTGCCCCTTTGCGGCTTTCTTCTTCTGATATTCTGGGGCAGGATGGCGCCTCGTGCGTTCGCAACGGCCACAACGGTCGCGCTTGCGGTATCCACGGTGCTCGCATCCTGGCTGTTCTTCAATACCGACGCGGAGACCTCTATATCGGCCTCGAAGCTCTGGTTCGCCGTCGGCGACTACAAGTTCAATCTCGGCCTGCTGGTGGACCCCCTCTCGACAACTATGGCCGCAGTTGTCACCTTCATGAGCCTAAGGGTGCACATCTACTCCTTCGGCTACATGAAGGGCCACAAGCGGTTTTCGACCTTCTACGCTTTCCTCGCGCTATTCACCGCGTCAATGCTCACTCTCGTCCTGGCATCCAACTTCATGCTGCTGTTCATCGCCTGGGAGGGCGTGGGATTCTGTTCCTACTTCCTCATCGGCTTCTACTTCGACAAGCACTCTGCCGCGGCCGCGGGCAAGAAGGCGTTCGTCGCCACACCGTATCGGCGACCTCGGCTTCCTTATCGGCCTCCTTGTGCTTCTTCACTTCGGTTTCGCCGCGCTCACGTCTCTGCCTCCCGAAACACTCCAGGCGCTCAGACTTTCCGACATTGACGTCACCAACGGCGCTGTCCTGTTCGACTTCGTAACTCTGAAGGCACTGTTCGGCAAGGCCGTGTTCATAGATGCCTTTGTGCCTTTCATCATCCCCCTCGGCATACTCATCTTCTGCGGTGCCGTGGGCAAATCCGCGCAGTTCCCGTTGCATGTGTGGCTGCCGGACGCCATGGAAGGCCCGACACCGGTGTCCGCTCTCATTCACTCCGCTACGATGGTCGTGGCGGGCGTGTTCCTCGTGGCGAGGGTGTTCTTTATCTACAACGACGCACCCGGTGCGGAGAACCCGTAGAGCCTCATAGTGCTGATCGTCGGAGTCGTGACAGCCTTTATGGCAGCGACAATCGCCCTTCGCACCTTCGACCTGAAGCGTGTTCTGGCATACTCCACGCTTTCTCAGCTCGGATACATGATGGCCGCGCTGGGGCTCGGCTCCATGGTCGCCTCCATGTTCCACGTAACCACCCACGCTTTCTTCAAGGGGCTTCTGTTTCTTGCCGCGGGCAGTATTTTCCACTCGTACATGACACTCGACATTCGCAAGATTCGCGGTGTCGGCAGCAAGATGAAGATAACCGCAGTCACGTTCCTGATAGGTGCGCTGGCGCTTTCCGGCTTCCCGTACATCACGGCCGGCTTCTTCTCGAAGGAGGCAATCCTCGCACAGGCATACATGACCTATCCGTGGGCTTTCTGGATACTCGCGCTAACCGCCGGGCTCGACTGCGTTCTACATGTTCCGTCTCGTGTTCTCTGTGTACTTCGGCAAACCCGAAGAGGAGCATTCGCCGCACGAGTCACCTCCGAACATGACCGTCCCGCTCGTAGTGCTTTCGCTCCTCTCCATAGGTGCGGGATACGCGGCCCATTACTTTGTGAACCGCCTCGGCGGAGAGGTCCCTCACGTCGAACACGGCGGCCTGACGGTGCTGCTGACCTCCATTATCTTCGGCCTGGGCGGCATACTGCTCGCATGGGCCATATATTCGCGAGAGGTCGTCAAGCCCTCGACGCTCGATAAGGCGTTCGGGCCTCTCTCCACCTATCTGCACCGCAAATGGTACTGTGACGAGATATACGACCACACTGTTCTCGCGTTGGTACGAACAGCCACCTCCGTAGTCAAGGGAATCGACCGACTTGTGATAGACGATGCCGCTCACATGCTCGGGCGGTTCTCCCGTTGGCTCGGTTTTGTTTTCCGCCAGATGCACAGCGGCAGCGTGCAGGTCTATGTCTTCACTATGGCCATTGCACTGCTCGTGCTGATATTCATATTCAACCTGATTCGATTTTCGTAGAGGACTGAATGAACGACGCTCTCGCATTGCCAATCCTGTTGTTGCTTCCCGCCTTCGGCGCACTGGCTGTTATGCTTGTGCCCGCGAGCTGGACACGGGCGCTGCGGATCGTCGCCGTCATTTCCACTTTCGCCACCTTTGGTTACACGATATTGCTCGCGCTGCAGGTTGGCTGGGACGGTGCCTTCTACCTCACTTACGACGTACCTCTCATTGCGGCAGCAAATAACTTCAAGGTGGATTTTGCGCTCGGTGTCGATGGCCTCGGCATGCTGATGGTATTGCTCAACGGCCTGCTTTTCGCCGTTGCAACCGTGGTCTCGCTCAACATAAACAAACGTGTGCGAGAGTACTTCGCAATGTTTTTGCTGCTGGAACTCGCAGTGTTCGGCGTGTTCATAGCCACCGACCTGTTTCTCTTCTACGTATTCTGGGAACTCATACTCATTCCTATGTTCCTCATCATCGGCGTATGGGGTGGTTCCAACAGGCAGTACGCGGCACTCAAGTTCATATTGTTCACACTCGCCGGTTCGCTCTTCATGCTGGTCGGCGTGATTGGATTCTATCTTGAAGGAGGCTCGTTCGACCTCATCGAGCCTGCCAGTATCCCGCTGAACGCCCAGATAATGCTCTTCTGGTTCGTGTTCGTGGGGCTTGCCGTGAAGGTCCCGATCTTCCCTCTGCATTCATGGCTTCCGGATGCACACACCGAGGCTCCGACGGCCGGTTCGTCAGAGATGGTCTCGGCGGCGTGCCTTTGCTCAAAATGGGCTCGTACGGTTTTCTTCGCGTACTCTTTCCGCTGTTTCCCGACGCAGCGGTCATGTTTTCCACCGTTTCTCGCCGCGCTGGGAGTCATCAACATCGTTTACGGCGCGTTTCTCGCGCTGGCGCAGAAGGACATCAAGCGCATGATAGCGGCCTCCAGCATATCGCACATGGGCTTTGTGATACTGGCAATCGCCGCGCTTTCAGAGCTTGGATTCGCGGGCGGAACTCTGCAGATGCTCAATCACGGTATCATCACAGGCGCGCTGTTCCTGCTGGTCGGAGTGCTGTACGACCGCACGAAGAAGCGAGGGCTTAGCGACTTCGGCGGGCTGTACACCGTGATGCCCTTCTACTTCGGAATGATGCTGTTGGTGACCCTCGCCTCTATCGGCCTTCCGGGGCTTAACGGATTTGTCAGCGAGATAACCTGCCTTCTGGCCGGTTTCAAGGGTTACGACGGTGCCCGAACGTTCCAGATACTGGCCGCCATAGGTGCATCAGGCGTGGTCCTCGGCGCAGTGTACATGCTGCGTCTTATCCAAAAGGTTTTCAGCGGCCCGGTCAACCCGCGATGGGGCGACCTTCCCGACATGAACGCCCGCGAGGCGCTCTCGGTTCTGCCGCTTTGTTTTCTGATCATCTTCCTCGGAGTGGCTCCGGGGACTGTCTTTAACCTCATGGCTGGCACTATGAAGGCCCTTGCCGCCCTGTTCAGATAGGAGGAAGTTTGCCGTACGAGCATTTTCTGCCTGATATAGTCGTGATTGCCGGTGCGCTGTTCGCTCTCGGCATCACTGCTGTCTGGCCGAAACGGGCGGGTTTCGCGTCCTACTCCGTGGCGCTGCTCACCATGTTCACCTCGTGCGGACTTGCGCTTCTGCAGGTGCCCGAAGGCGCTGACTGGGGCGGCATGCTCCGTATGCGGACGGCTTTTCGAGGTTTTTCAAGGTCGTCCTCACCGGCGGTGCCGGCCTGATTTGGATCTCTGCATGGCCCTACCTGCGCGAACGCATCGGCGGCAAGAGCGAGTTCTCGTTTTTGTTCCTCACATCACTGTTCGGCCTTATGCTCCTGACCTCCGTTACGAACTTCCTCATGTTCGTCGTCGCGCTCGAAACCGCGAGCCTCGGAATGTACGTGCTGGCTGCCTCGATGCGAAACGAGAAAACGAGCCTCGAAGCCGGAATAAAGTTCTTTATCAACAGCGCTTTCGCCACGGCTATTATGCTCTGGGGCATTTCCATTCTGTTCGGCGTGACTGGCTCGCTGGATTTCTCATCAGTCGCATCAGGTCTTTTCCAGTATATCGGAGATGAAATCAAACCATTCCCCATGCTCGGAATCCTCGCATTGCTGGTAGGACTCGGTTTCAAGATAACTCTCTTCCCGTTTCACCTGTGGGCGCCGGACGTCTATGAAGGCTCGCCGACACCTTTCACTGCATTCCTTGCCACTATCTCCAAGGCCGCGGGAATCGCGGTACTGATTCGAATATTCGCTGTTCCCATCAACGACCTCGTTCCCGACTTCAACGGTCTTCTGTGGATACTGTCCGCCTTCACAATGCTCGCGGCTTCCTCCACCGCACTCTGGCAGTCGAGCGCGAAGAGGCTGCTCGCGTATTCTTCGATCTCTCATGCGGGTTTCATTCTGATGGGCATTGCAGCTTTTGGAACCGTCGAGGACGCACTGCTGGCCTCGGTCTCTCACATCCCGCCTACGTTTTAGCCACTGTGGGCGCGTTCGGCGTGCTGACCAGCCTCGAACGCCGCTACGAGAGACACGTCGATCAAGGTGTTCAACGGACTCTGGAGGACCGATCCCTCTGTCCGTTGCAATGGTGGTCTTCCTCGCATCATTGGTCGGTCTGCCGCCCACCTACGGCTTCATGGGCAAGTACATGCTATTCGCAAAGGCCTACGAAGGTGGATTGAATATTCTTCTCGCAAGCGCGGTGGTCGCCACTCTGATTTCGCTGTTCTTCTATTTCAGGATCGTACGCTGCATGCTGCTCAACGAACCCAACGACCCGCATGAGGCCACTACCGAATTTACTCCGCTGCTCTCCATACCCGCTGCGATGTTCCGCCGCTTCTTCGTTGCACCCGAGATAGACCTCGGTTCGTCTGACGACAATCTGCGACCCCATTCGGCGGGATTCAGCTTCTTCATGTTTGTGCTGTGCCTTCTTTTGCTTCTCGCGCTGTTTTTCTGCGACTCCGCTTTACGACAGCGCCGTCAGAAGCTATCGAAGGTATCTCGATCGCGAAATTCTGAACCTGATTCGCCAGACTAATCCGTGACGCTTACGGTACTGCATCGTCTATGATGTGAGAGAACAGAAATACCTTCGGAGGTTGACCATGCGTCGTTCAGTTTTGATTCTCACAATAGCGTTACTCTTCGTCACCTGTGGACTCACGGCACACACACTTCCTGTCGTCTCATCTCCGGGAGAACAGGCTCGTTTCGTCGTCCGCCACCAGACGGTCAACGTCGAGGTCTATAACCACCTCGTGCGCACGACAGTCAGCCAATTGGTGTTCAACGACGGCGACGAGGAGATGCCCTGCCACTTCGACCTTTACCTGCCTCGCGGGGCGCACGCATCGAGTCTTACCGCGGAAGTTGACGGGAAGAAATATGTCGGACGCATCGAGACGAAACAGGCTGCAAGGGAAATTGTCGAGAAATCCCGTGAACAGAAGAAGGCGGCCGCTCTCGCGGAGGAACGCGACGGCGTTCTCCACGTTGAACTCTCACAGGTGAAGGCCGGACAGGAGTTCTTGTTCACAGTCTCCTACATTCAGGAAGCAGAGTACTCTGACGGCGCTTTCAACTATTACTTCGGCATCCAACGGTTCAACAAGGAAATGAAGCTGCCCGATTCCTTCCTCATGAACCTTAGAATGGACTGCACGACCGATATCGTCTCCGCCACCAGCAGCACCCATACTCTCGTGGGCGGCCTTAACGGCACAAACGCCTCGTTCGAGGTAGAGGACATAGGCATAATCGAAAAGGATTTCCACTTCGCCTACATGCTCCACCTTAAACCTGGCGAGCCCGAGGTGATGATGCTCGACCAGGCGAACGAGGATCCCTACTTCTGCATGCTCTCACTGCCGCCCGAGGCACCCGCCGAAGCCGCCAGCCGTTCGCTTGTCGTGATACTGGACAAGTCCGGCTCCATGCGTTCCGGCGACAGTTGTTG
>JAXHMW010000017.1:0-202023 GCA_034521065.1 Planctomycetota bacterium
GTTCGTAACTGTGCTAAGTTTCTTGCCGGCACCTTCAATGTCGAGTTCGACCTGTGACTCTTGGCCTTCGCTATTGATGATCATCGACCGGAATGGCGAGGGAGATAGCCTCGTTCTTCTTCGGAATGACGAGGTTCGCGGGCACGAAACCGTTCTTGATGAGCTTGCGGTTTTCGATCTTGCCCGTCTTTTTCCTGATATCGGCCTTTATTTTAAGAGCCATGTTCTCCTCCTGATGTTGGTCAGAGATTGTTCCTGAACAGCCAGCTCACGGATTCGTTGCGGTGTATCCTGCGAATCGCTTCCGCGAGCAGCGGGGCCACGGTGACCACTTCGACCATACCGTCAAGCTGCTTCTTCTTGTCACCGAGCGGAATTGTATCGGTAACGTAGAGCTTATCGATCATGGAGTTCTTTATCTTGCTTACTGCATCGCCCGCCAGAACAGGATGCGTGAGCGCGCAGATTACCTCAGTAGCGCCATTGTTCTTCATGGCCTCTGCCGCCTTCACGAGAGTGCCTCCGGTGGCGACCATGTCGTCCACGAGCAGCACGCTCTTGTCCTTGACTTCGCCGATAATATGCGGCATCTCGACCTTCGTGTCGTCCACGCGCCGCTTGTCTATGACGACGAGGGGGACATCAAGACGATTGCCGAACTCCACCGCGATCTTGATGCTGCCGATGTCGGGCGAGGCGATGGCCATGTTCTTGGTGTCCAGATTGCGAAGTACCTTAACAAGCTCGATCGCAGCCATAAGGTGGTCGCAGGGGATGTCGAAAAAGCCCCGCACCGGCGAGGGCGTGCAGATCCATGGTGATGGCCTGTCCGTCTCGGCGATAGTCAACAGGTTGGCCGGACTGAGTTCGGCGAAATCGGCACGCGTCCCGAATGTTTGCGGTCCTGGCGCGCGTAGCCGTAGTATGGAATGAGCGCGGTTATCCGGTCCGCGGAGGCCCTGCGAAGGGCATCTATCATCACGAGGATTTCCATGATGTTGTCATTGACGGGTGGGCAGGTGGGCTGAATTATGAATGTATCAAGACCGCGCATGTCCTGCTCGACCCATCACTTTCACTTCCCCGTCGGGGAAAGTGGAAACGTCGGCCTTGCCAAAGAGGCTGTTCCAGGTAGTCGCTGATGCCTTCGGCAGCTTCGTCAGCGTTTCCGGCGAAACAGACCATTGATGGCTTCATCCGTTCCTCCGTTCTTTCATTATCTGCTCCACGTGTGCCAACTGCTCCACCGTGTTGACTCCGAGAACCTCTTTCTCGTCCTCGCAGACGAGGCTTCTGACAGTTCTGCCGCTGTCCGGCAGAAATACCTTCAGCACGTCGGGAAGGTAGTACTCGTTCTGCACGTTATCCGAGTCCACCTTCTTGAGAGCGGCGAAGACCTTGGACGAAGTCAAAGAGTAGACGCCGCTGTTGACCTCTTTTATTCGCGGATGTCTTCGCTTGCGTCCTTGTGCTCTACAATCTCTTTCACGGCGTCGTCTTCACCGGCACGACTTGCCATAACCGGTCGGGTCGTTGAGCACAAGGGTGAGCACCACACCTGCCGCACCGGCATCCTCTCATTCACAAGGCGGTTGAGAGTCTCTCCGCGGATGAGGGGGTGTCGCCACAGACAACGAGCAGCGAGCCCGTTCGGGGACACACCGGAGCTGCACATATGAGTGCATGACCAGTACCGAGTTGTTCTCTCTGGTGGACGTAAAGGACTTTGGCGGGGAGCTGCGGAATGACTTGCTCCGACTTATACCCGACAATAGCAACGAGCCTCATGACCCCGGCATCGTCAAGAGCAGAGACGACGTGTGAGATCATGGGCTTTTCAAGGACAGGATGAAGGACCTTTGGCAGGTCGGACTTCATTCTGGTGCCCTTGCCTGCGGCGAGAATTACGCCGGTAGTATCGAACAGTCTTTCCGGTTCACTGGCCACTGTATCCTCCGGTAGGCTTAACGCCTGCCAGCGCCACCGATGTAAGCGCCCTATTTTGCCCGGCTTTCGAAGATGTCAAACGTTGCGGGCTTTCGCCCGGGAGTGGATGGCAGGCAGGTTGTCATATCAAATTGCTCAGAAGCAGATATGTTCGCTCTTTTGCGGACTCATGCAACGAACCTGCGCCTAAAGTTGCGCAGGTTTTTTCGCTGCAGCGTTTTCACAGTATGTGCATGTAAGACTATGCGCGTCAAATGGTATAGTGAATCGAGTGCCCGCACACGGAGGCTGTATGACCCGGTACATTCTGTTGCTTCTTGCTTTGCTTCTGCTGAGCTTCACCTCTGCGTCAATGGCGGAAGAGGCCTCTCCCGAACTGCGCATCAAGAAGTTCAAAAAGACCTTTCTCTTTAACCCGCAGAAGGCCTTTGGCTACCTAAAACCCCTGGACCATCCCAGACTTGTCAGCTACGTAATAGATTTCTGGGAGAAGTACGGGCAACTCGGTTACTACTACTCGTCAGCGGCTGAAGAAGCTGTTATGACCACAAAGGGCGAAAAGGCCCTCGGAGAGCTTTACGGGCAGATGATGCGCCACGACAAATCGTGGATGCGTGCGAATCTCGCGAGAGTGGTGGGAAAGATCAAAAAGCCCGGCTGTGACAAGGCACTGATGGTGCTCTTTCGCGCCAGAAGGAATCTGAGCACCCCGCCTCACTCATCCAGGGCAGCGCAGACGTATCCGTCCAAGGATATGGAACGGATGATATTCAAGTTCACCCGCTCTGGCTACCGGCCCGAAGTGAGGCTCGTGGCTGTCGAGGCTCTGGGCGTGATGGGCTCGGAGGACTCTGTTCGTGCGATAGCGAAACTCGCGGTGAAGGACAAAACCGAGATACGCTGTGCCGCGCTCTGGGCCCTTGGCAATCTCAAGGGCGAGATAGCGTTGAAGACGATATTGATGCCCTTACGAGCGATGACGCCGTGATGTGCAGCGGCCTGCAACGCTGCGTCGCTCTTGGAAGGCGAACAGATGAGAAAGGCGCTTTGCGACCTTCTTCAAGACGAGAACTGGCAGGTAGTCTCCGCTGCGGTTCGCTCGCTTCGCAAGCGCAACGAACTGGAGGCCGTAGTTCCTCTGGTAAAGGCCATGCAGAATGCCAAAGGACGACTGCTCGAGGACTTTCACGAGGGCGTCGTGACGATTACCGGCTACAAATTCGGACTGGACCCCGCAAACTGGAAGGCGTGGCTGGACGAGACAGGCGGAGAGGTCACCCCAACCCCAAACCGAGGAAGAACGAGACCCCGACGTCACCTACCACAAGATCAAGACCCGCTCGAAGAACATGATGTTCATAATTGACATATCGGGTTCTATGGCCGAGAAAGTGGCTGCGAGTGCATCACGCTATCTCGGCGACGGTGCCGAGGTAAAGGGCAACACCAAGCTCGCCTTCGTCAAGGCAGAGCTGATACGCACGATCAAATCGCTTCCGAACGATGCGAAGTTCGACATCATCACCTTCGAGAAGGAGGCGAAATACTGGCGCGGAGCTCAAACACTCGCGGACGAAAAGGGCAAGAAGCAGGCGGTCAACTTCGTGGACAACCTTAACGCGAACGGCGGCACCAACGTGTATGAAGCACTGCAGTCCAGTTAACTGCGGATAACACGGCAGGTAATTTGACCGACCGCTCTCCTGACACCATGTTCCTTCTTTCTGACGGGATGCCGACAGTCGGTGCGATACTTGACCCAGCCAAACTAATTAGCATGGTAACACGGCTGAATCGAACGCGCCAGGTCGTCATCAACACTATCGGAGTAGGCTCGGAGGCCGCTCCGCTTCTCAAGCCCCTTGCGGAGAAGAACTCGGGCAAGTACATTCTCATTGCCAAATGAAATCTCCTGTGAATTGAATTCGCGCACGCCATCTGATAGAATCACGGGCATGGAAGAACTCATACTAAAATTGATCGCATGCCCCGAGACGCTTACAGACCTGAACCGCGCCGGCGACAAGTTCGTCTCCGAAAGCGGCAAGACCGAATACCCCGTATATCAGGGTATTCCGATACTGCGTCCAGGCCCTGTAACTGCGAAGTGGTCGGGACAGACAATCGGAAGATATCGAGAGATTCGACTTCAACGGCGCTCAACTACGAACTGATGACTCCGCAGTTCGTTTTGTCGTCGCTTGGCAAAATGATCGGCGCATCGCACGTAGTGCCAGGTCCTTAAAGTCACGCTCGACATAGACAGCGGAATGGGTCGCCTTGCCACCGAGCTGTGCGAAAAGAGGCTCAAGTCGTACCTCGTGCTTACCGATATATCCCCTCACGTTCTTGTGGGTCTGCGTAAGAAACTGGGAACCTTCTGCAACTCAGTTCCGCCGGCGGCTCGCCATGGACGCCAGGCAGATGCCGTCCAAGGGTCTCCGTGGTAGATACCGCCGTTACGCTTGCAGGCTTTAACAACATAGAGCACTCACTGGCTGGCTTCGGGGAGACAGCGCGGGTTCTGAAGCCGGGAGGGATGCTCTTGTCTCCGGACCTCGTGCTGTCAGACCCGTCTTCGACGGGCTGCGAACGCGCTGAAAAGCGGGGACTTGCCGACCTGACAGACATCTCGCGAATTGATACGGCACTCAGGACCTTCGGCCTGCACATCTCAGGGCTGGAGGAATACGCGAGCGGTACCTGGCCGGAGAACAAGAACAACGTCATCCCGGCGTCCGGCGACCGTTTCTCGCTTGTACTCATAAGGGTTATAAAGGACGAATGACATGTCAGTGACGTGTCAAAAACACATGACACGCGCCGGTTTTGCGGTTCTTGCCGCGGTTATCCTGCTGCTGGCGGGTTGCCGTGCGCACGAAGTTGACCCCACCGGATACAACCCTGTCACCCATCCCCCGATGTGAACAAGTTCACCGACGGTCTCGGCATGCAATTCGTGAAAGTCGGGCCGCTGAAAGGGAAAGTGGGGTCTCAGAAGGACCGCATCAGCACCCCGGTCCACGAGTCGAAGGCGGAACAGTTGTGGTTCGGCGTCACCGAGGTGACTATCGGCCAGTGGAAGGAATACTTCCGCTATAACCTTTCGCATCAGTGGGGCATGTGGGACACGGTCTCGCGCTACGCCCCGGACGACGACCACCCGATATTATGTATCTCGCTCGAGGACGCGATGGAATTCTGCAGGACGATGACGGAGCTTGAAGGAGTTCGCTATCGCCTTCCCACCGAAGAGGAATGGGAGCTTGTCGCACGCAACGGTGGCTCGAACGCGTATATCGGCGACGACGAGTTCTTCGCACTGACAGATGAATACGAACACTCCTTTCCCGTCCGTCAGCTTCCGCCGTCGGAACTGGGCATTTACGGTATGCGCACTAACGCCTGGGAATGGACGCAAAGCGAGTTTCTGCCCTACCCGGACTCGAAGGCCGACCATCCCCTCTACAGCCGGATGGCGTGGGTTCTTCGGGGCGGGGGGTTCAGATATCCGACTGACGTCTGGAAGCGCAATCCGTCCTCTGACAAAATCCGTAACTTCACCTTCGGCCTTCGAGTGGTGCGAAAACCCACGAACTGACCGGAAGGCGGCGATACATGACTCCATTGCAGATCGTACTTCTCGTCTGCGGCATCCTCGTTGTCGTGTTCACCGTCGTATCATTGGTGCTGAGGTTCTTTTCGAACAGGACGCGCAAGAGGGCGCAAATTGCGCTCGAGGGTCATAAGGTGCTATTCGAGGACAGGGGGGCCAACTGCATCGGAGTGAACTCGCCTCAGCGCGGAACGAACAGGGGCAACGGTTACCTTTTCCTTACCGAAGAAGGACTTCTGTTCCTCGCTTATGTCGGCTACGACATCGAAGTGTCGTACATGGACATCACCGAGGTGGGGACGAAACGTTCTCAGAAGGGTAAATCCATATTCCGCGAACTGCTTTCTGTAACCTATACTTATAATGGGTCTGTTGAGAACGCCGCCTGGTACACCGGCAAGCTCGAAGAGGCTCTCACCATTTTGGAAAAGGCACTGGCTGCACGCGACCGCGCCAGGACCGGTTGAAAGGAACACAGTTGAACGTCGAACAGCTCACAGTAGAAAAGCTCGTCGTACCGCCGAACGTCTTTTCGCTTGGAAACAAGCTGATGAACAGGGATCTCGGCATCTTCATCGGCGTGTTCGTACTCGGAACGCTCGCATCCGGTCTGCTCAGCGAGATAGTGGTGGGCCCTGCGCTTATAATGGGGCCGGTTATAGGCTCCCTTTACATGATGTACTTCGCACTGATGCAGGGGCGCAAGATAGATTTCGAGATGGTTCTTGACGGGTTCAAGTACAGGTTTCTGCAATTGTTTCTGCTTCGGGTAATGGTGGATGCAGCGTTGTTCATAGTCATCGGCATTCTGTTCTTCTTCAACTTCCTGCTTATGCTGATACCTGTAGTCAACCTTCTGACGATAGTGACCACGCCGGTACTGATACTGCTCGGAATACTGCTCGCGGCGGTCGTGCACTATTACCTGATGTTCGCGCCTCCGCTGCTCGCCGACAGGACGGACAACCTCTCTGACGCCATCAAGGGCAGCTGCAGGATAGTCAGCAATAATCACAGCGTTCTGTTGTGCTTTTACATCAAGCTTGTGGGCATCAACATTCTGGGGTTCCTCGCGTGCTGCGTTGGCTTGTTCTACACGATGCCGCTCTCAATCGCGGCGATCGCGACAGTGTATCGCGAGAACTTCCCGCTGCAGCACACATTCGGAGCCGACCCCTCCACAGGCGAAAAGGACCCGAACGGCCCATACGCGAATGACGAGACAGAAACAAACGACAGGAGACAAGTTATGAAAAGGGACGAAGAAAAGAAAGAAGCGCATCCCAGTCAAAAAGCCGCTCGTGAAAGCGAGTACATGTCCGGCGAGAAAAAACCTAACAAAGATACGGACGGTGAACTTCCCAAAGAGAAGCCGAACCCCGACGCGGAACATCCCGACCGCAAGCTCGACCGAAATAAGCGTATGCAAGAGGATCGTGACCGCAGCCAGGCTGAGACAGAGATGCAGCCGCAGAGCCATCCCCATCCCGGCACAGCCCATCCCGAACGCCCCGCCGAAGACATTGAAGACGAGGCCGACAAGGAACAGGACGAAGATAAATAGTCCTTCGCCGGAAGAGGCTCGTACGTCTAATAACCCTCTTTTGAACACCGCTCACAGCGTGTTCAGGTACGCTTCTAAGCAGAGATATGCAAAAACTTGCTGAAATAGTGTTTTTCGCGGCTATAATGCGCGAGTTGTCCAAGTTAGAAAGTGACAAGGAGACGCAATGAAACTCGATATTGAAAGCAAGGTTTCACAGGGCTTTACGGTTCCGGGCGGCGCAATCGGCGCCGGCTGGGCTCTCATGAAAAAGGACCTGGGACTCCTCATCGGAGCCTATGTCGTACTGGCGATCATCAATATGGGCGCTTCGGCTGTTACAGGCGGTTTAGGCGGATTAGTTGTCGGAGGCCCGCTGATGGTCGGCTTCCAGATGATGCTTTTCGCCGTCGCACAGGGCCGCAAGGCCGACTTCGGCATGCTCTTCGACGGCTTCAAGTTCAGGTTCGTCCAGGGCATGATATGGTACATCGTATGGTCGCTGATAATCAGTATCGCGTTCATGCTGTGCCTTATTCCCGGCTTCATTGTTGCTCCACTTCTGATGCTATCGCTTCCGATGGTCACAGACGGCGAGGAGTTCTGGGATGCCATACAGGGCAGTTTCAAGGTCTCCAAGGCTCAGTTCGGCGGCTTCTTCGTGCTGTTCCTGCTTGTCTTGCTGCTCAACCTTCTTGGCACACTGGCATGCGGTGTAGGTGTTCTGCTCACAGCACCTCTCACATTTGCGGCTTATACCTACGTTTATGCCGAGATATTCGGCATCCGACACACCTACGGCATTGACCCCGCCACCGGCGCGAAGGACCCCAACGGCCCCTACGGCCCCGAGCAGGGAACGCCCGGCAGCACAGTAGGCGCACAGCCGGCACAACCGGCACAGCCCGCACAGCCGGCACAGCCCGCTCAGCCGGCCGACACCAAAGCCGAAGAGAAGAAAGAAGCTGATTCAAAGTCGGCAGAGACCGAAGAAAAGAAGGAAGAGGGCGAAGAGAAAAAAGAGGGCTAAACCCTCGACGCTGCCACGGCAGCAGCTCCGATTGCCGGCATATACTGACAATTCTCGGGCACGCTCAATGCGTGCCCGAGTTCATTCTGCAGAGCTGCAACGAGAGCCGAATTTAGCGCCGTTCCGCCGTCGCATATCACTACCGGCCGTACGCCCACGCGCCTTGCAAGGGTCGCGATTCGCTTAGCGATGGACCTGTGAAGAGCATTGACTATCCGCGGGGCATCTACACCCTCGGAAAGCAGAGAGACAACTTCGCTTTCAGCGAACACCGTACACGTGGGGTCAATGTCATAGCGGGGAGGCTCGTCGTTGTCTGCACAGGCGAGCTGTGTGACCTGCATCTCAAGCACGCGGGCCATGACCTCGAGGAACCTTCCTGTTCCCGCGGCACAGCGGTCGTTCATTGCAAAGTTTCGAACGAAGCCCTTTTGGTCGAGCCGGATAACCTTTGTGTCCTGCCCTCCTATGTCAATGACGGTTTGCACGGGTTCGCCGTGCACCGAGAGGGAGGCGGCGGCTCTTGCGTTGGCTGTAATCTCGGTGACTATGGAGTCGGCCGGACAGATGTTGCGCCCGTAGCCGGTAGCGGTGGTGTGTGTGATTTCGGCGGTGACATCAGGCAGTACGCGGTTTGCGTCGTCGAGAAGTCGGGCGACCGTTGCCCTCGCGTCAACTCCGGTCGGCAGCAGATCCGTGTGTACCACTCGAGCCTCATCTGCGAGCGCGAGCTTTGTGGTGGTGGAACCGACATCAATTCCTGCGGTAATCATGCTCGCGATTTTAGCACGCTTTTTTAGCGGTATTGACGGAGTTGCCGTATAACAATTTTGTCAGGTTCGCAATTCAGGTGCCTGACAGGTCTCTGTCAGGACTTTAACAAGGAGCTATGAATGTCGGAAGAACTCTTGATGTACCTCAAAGAACTCGTCCCCGCGTTTTTTGTTCTCGGCGGCTTCATCATCGGGCTGATCGTTGAAGCGATTTTTCGGCCGCACTACAAGAAAGCCGGAGATTGCGAGGGCTTTGTTCAGATGCTGTTCTGTTCGATGCGAGGTCTTTTCATGCTGCTGTTCGCCCTGATAGGCGGCTTCGCCGCGGTCCATTACATGGGCAAAAATCTGTCAGCGGAGGCTCACGATAACATCATCATGGGCATGATAACAATTGCTATCATCGGCGGCACGATACTTATAGCCCGATTGTCTGCGGGAATGATAGAACACCTGAATCGCAAAAGCGGCGGGCGGGTTCCCAACACGACACTCATAGAGAACGTACTCAAGATTACAGTATACATCTTGGGCGTGCTGGTGCTTCTGGACTACTACGGAGTCTCAATCCTGCCCATGTTGACAGCACTGGGTTGGCATGCCCCCCAAAAATCGATCCAGTTACAATGAGAGTTTCCGAGAAGGCCGAAAGGCCGGGAGGCTCTAAATGAAGCGCAGGAAAAGGCACAATCCGGAGCAAATCGTGAAGAAACTTCACGACGCGGAAAGAAGGCTCAACGCAGGACAGAGCATCGGGCAGGTATGCCAGGCTCTTGAGATAAGCGAGGCAACGTTCCATCGCTGGCGCAACCAGTACGGCGGGATGAAAGCCGAGGAAGCGAAGAGGCTCAAGGAGCTCGAAATCGAAAACACACGCCTGAAGAAGATGGTCGCGGACCTCATGCTCGACAAAGAGATCCTGCAAGGACATCGCGGAGGGAAACTTCTGAGCCCGGCCAGGCGGCGAAACGCGGTGGACATGGTGGTGGACGAAGCACGAGGTTTCGGAGCGCCGAGCCTGCTGTGTGGCCGGGCAGCATCGCTCCACCCAGAGGTACGAACCTGTCGAGCGGAACTCCGACGAGGTTCTTGTGAAGCGGATTCACGAGCTTGTCGCGTCGTTTCCGAGGTATGGATACCGCAGGATCGCCGCTGAGCTTCAGGGCGAAGGATGGGACGTCAACGTGAAGAGAGTCCACAGGCTCTGGAAGCGCGAAGGACTCAGGGTGCCCCGCAAACGGCGTAAGAAGGGTGTTTTAGGCGATTCAAGCGGAAGTTGTTCGAAGAAGAGGTCCGATGGTCTTAACGATGTGTGGAGCTATGATTTTGTTTTCGACCGCCTTTCGGACGGGCGCATGGTGAAGATCCTTGCGGTTGTCGATGAGTTCAGCCGCGAGTGTCTCGCGCTGGAAGCGGGCTTCCGTTTCACAGGAGAAGATGTCTTGGATGTCCTTGGGAAGCTGATGCTGGAGCGGGGCTCGCCGAAGTTCATTCGCTCCGATAACGGTTCGGAGTTTACTGCTTTGAAAGTTCGAAACTGGCTGTCGTCAATCGAGGTCGGCACGCTTTTCATCGAGCCCGGAAGCCCCTGGGAGAACGGGTTCGTGGAATCTTTCAACAGCCGTTTGAGGGACGAGTTTCTGAACATGGAGATTTTCAACAGCCTCGGCGAGTTGAAGAAGCTTGCCGGCAAGTGGAAGGAGTACTACAATACGAAGCGTCGCCACAGCTCGCTCGACAACCAAACCCCTTCCGAGCGCGCCGCCTTTTGTCGGACTCGCGGATTCGCACGTGCGAATCCTCTCGCCCTCCAAAAGGCGTGTGTGTGCGGAGAACCAGCGGTGAAACTCTCATAACAGGTGGACCAAAGAACGGGGGCAGGTCAGGGTGTCGGCGGTCTTGCCGTGGCTCTCGCCATGCAGGACACACTCGCCAACTTTTTCTCGGGCATAGTGATAACGATCACTCGCAGTATCCGCACAGGAGACTACGTAAATCTCGACAGCGGCGAAGAGGGCTACGTCACCGACATAACGTGGCGCAACGCAGTGATACGCACAGTACCGAACAACCTTGTGATCGTTCCGAACACGACGATAGCAACTTCCTCCTTCACCAACTATCATCTGGATAACAAGGAAAGTGGCATCAAGCTGGAAGTCGGAGTCGCTTACGACAGCGACCTGAAGAAGGTGGAGAAGGCAACTCTGGAGGTCGCTAACGCTACTCTGAAGGAGCTTCAGGGCGGTGTGACGAGCTTCGAGCCCAAACTCCGGTATCACACCTTCGACAGTTCAAGCATCAACTTCTCGCTTATCTTCCGCGTGGAGGATTACTTCGACCGCTTCATGATCGTGCACGAGTTGATCAAACGCATTCACGAACGATACGAACAGGAGAACATAGAGATCCCGTTCCCCATCACGAATATCTACTACCGCACTCCGCTTGAACTTCAGGGTGAGGTTGCACAAAAGTCCTGAGCGGACATACAGTTACGGACAGGAAGAGGCACGGCCGCGGCGGCCGTGCCTTTTGATTTATGAGTATGGACTCCAAAAGTTCAGGAGGGTAGAGCTATGAGCTTCCGTTACGCTTGACGACCTTCGCGATTTTCCGTCCCGCGGCCTTCACGACGTTAAGGGCCGTTGCCATCTCCGGCACTCTGAACACGAAGAACAGCGCGAATGGAATGGCCGTCGCCACGAACGCGCCCGAGACCGCACGCACAAGGCATGTCATGCGAACGGAAGAGTCCGGGGCGTCTATCGGAGGGAGAAGCACGGTAACGCCCCATGCAGCAGCAAGCCCCAGAAGAGCCGCGGTGCCGCCTCTGAGCGCGAAAGATCCCCACCGCTTCAACTCGCCCGACAGGCCACCCTTGAAGCGCGGCAATAACAGGAAAAAGAGAATTGTAGCCTTGGCACTTCTCGAAATAAGATACGCCAGCGGGAAGCTCAGGTAGGAGAACCGGTCAAAGAAGAAGTAAAGAAACGCTACGTGGATGCCAGCGCAGAACACCGCAACAATGGTAGGAGTGATGGCGTCCTTGTAGCTGAAGAAGGTCTGCAGAACGATGATCTCGGCCACGTAAAAGAAGAAACCGAGAGCATAAAGAGTCAGTATCCCTCCGGAAGCGGATATGCTGTCGAGCGCGAAGTTTTCGCTGTTGTAGAACATCACACCGATAATCTCCGTACCGAATACTGCGTACCAGATGATAATGGGCACGAAGAACAGAAACATCATGCGCATGGAGGTCATGGTGAGTTCGACAAGCTTTTTACGGTCGTCGCGGCTGACGGCCTCTGAGAGGTACGGAAAGAGCACAACGCCCAGTGCGAAGGGAAACACCACCATGGGCACTTCCTTCAACTGTTTGGCGTACGACACGTACGAGACCACGCCCTCAACCTGCTGCTTGTAGAACAGCTCGATGAAGTCGCGGGCCTTGCCGACGAGCGAGCCGATGAGAAGGAACAGAACCATGAGCCACAACGACCTCATGGCCGGTGACCAGGCGTACTGCATGAGTTTTTCGCGCACACCCCAGAAATCTACGGCAGCGTAAGCAATAAGGGCGATGACAAGCGTGATTGCGGACAGGACGCGGGCGTGTGCGGGCGAGCCTCCCGCGAAGGACACCATGACATGGGGGAGGAAGTAGAATGCCGCGCAGATCATTGCCACGAAGAGGGACATCAGCCAGAACGGGGTCTTGCGATCGTAGGGAGTTTCGCTGCCGTACAGGCTCCTGCGGAAGCTCGCGGCGGAGAGTAAGAAGAAAGCTCCGAGCCCCACAAGCAGACGGTAGTCGAAGGGAATCTCCGGTTCGAGAAGAGAAGTGGAGGAAAGCCCTGTCCATTCCATGATCAGTATCACGCCGAGGGCGGCGAGCGCAAAGACGATGATGGCCTTGAGGCTCTTTGCGAAACCCGAGAAGTACCAAAACTGACGAATCTGCTTTCTCAATCCGAAAAGGTTGATGAAGAACTTGGCGAACACGCCGACGACGAAGCCGATAGCGGTTCCGTACATGGCGTAGTTAGCCACCTTGTCATCCATTCCCTCCCAGCCCGCGATTCTTGGTAGTAGAATTGCGGCCCCGACGAGGAAGACCAGGGACATAATCTTGTGAGAGAACTCGCTGAAGGCGGCGAGCGTGAACTTCTTGTAGGCGTTGAGGTTTTGCGTAAGGGTGGAAGCGAGGGTCAGAAAGAGGAGTCCGAACAGGAAGATGAAAAGAAGGTTCCTCGCGAGCACCGGCATTTCGAGCTTGTCGCCGATGAGGTCCACCCAGTGTCCGGCGAAGACCATGCCCACGACAACAATGACAAGAGCCGCGAGTGCCTGAACAGTCAAAACCGTGCCGGAGTACTTCCAGGCCGACTGATGACCTTTGCGTTCCTTTTCGTGGACAAAGACGGGGAGGTATGATGAGCCGAGCAGGTCTTCACCCACAGTGAAGAGGTTGAAAAAGCTCTCTTCAGCCCAGAAGTAAGCGTCCGTGAAGCGTACCGAGGCGACCTGCGGAAAGATGAACTTTACGACGAAACCGAGCGAGAAGCAGATGAACTTGAAAACAGAAACGACAGCGGTGAATCTCGCAATGGATGCACCGCTGTCGAGTTTTTTGTCTCTGTGTTCCACTCCGTCCGGCATGATGCTCAAGCGCGGTTATACGTGGCCGACGGGGTAGAGGTCATTCTTCCGAGGGTACTACGTTCACGGTTCGCTTGCGCGAGAACTCCACAGTACCATCGGTGAGGGCGAAAAGCGTGTAGTCCTTGCCGAGACCGACGTTGCGGCCCTTCTTGAAACGTGTGCCGCACTGGCGCACGATAATAGAACCGGCCTTGACCTGCTGGCCGCTGTATCGCTTAACGCCACGATACTGTGCGTTCGAATCGCGACCGTTGCGAGTTGAACCCTGTCCTGCTTTATGAGCCATTTCCAGCTCCCTTCTGTAAAAATCCTGTTAGCGTTATGCCTTACCGGAATACGAGTCAGTCGTTTCCGTTTTCGGCTTCTGTTTCGTCTTGAGACTTCTCAGGTACGTCTTTGTTCTGTGAAGCGGCCACGTCTTGGGGGAACTCTTTGCCACCCACGACAATCTTGTCAACCTTCAAAAGAGAATAGGCCTGACGATGGCCGGTGCGCCTGCGGTACTTCTTGCGGCGCTTGAACTTGGTGACGTAAATCTTGTCGCCCTTTATCTGCTCAACGAGCTTTGCGACAACGCTGGCCTCCTCGACGTAAGGCGCGCCGGTCTGCAGACCGTCATCCGTGCGGACGATAAGCACCTTGTCGAAGCTGACCTCGGAACCGGCCTCCGCGTCCATCCTGTCAATGGTCACGAGCTTGCCGGGTTCCATGCGATACTGTTTTCCTCTGTCGTTCACAAGTGCGTACATATTATTCTCCGCTATTCGATTACAAGTTTCTCTTCGTTTTCGAGATACGCGACAACCCGGATGTCCTCACGGCCGACCTCTGAGTCGGTGATGATGCTCATTCCGCAGTTGTGGTAGTCTTCGAGCTTGGACATCTCGCGCCGCTTCTCGTTGAGCAGCATGGCCGCGACCTCAGGATGCACGGTGGCCTCGACGTTCACCACATTGTCCTGCGCCATCGCCTTGCGTACACGACGCATGAACGCAAGGACGACCGTAGGTATGCTCTGAAGCACTCCCCTGCCCTCGCAGGTGGGACAGGTTCGGAAAAGCGCGCGAGAGAGGCTCGGGCGCTGACGCTGACGAGTGAGTTCCATCAGGCAAAACTCGCTGAGCTTTGTAACGGTCTCACGTGCCTTGTCAACTTCGAGGTGCTTGTTGAACTCCTGCTCCAGCTTCGTGCGGTGCGAGGGATTGTCCATGTCTATGAAATCTATCACGATCAGCCCCGCGAGGTCGCGCAGCCGTATCTGGCGGGCAATCTCCCTGGCCGCGAGCAAATTGGTCTCAAGCAGTGTCTTGTCCAGAGAGTCAGCCTTCAGCTTGCCGGTATTAACATCTATCGCAACGAGAAGCTTCGGTCTGATCAATGACTATGCTGGCGCCCTTTGGAAGGGGAATTTTCTGCTGCGAGAGGTTTGTAACTTCCTGTTCAATACCGAAATGGTCGAAGACGGGGTCGCGGCTGTCGAAGAACTTTATCTTGTCAACTGCGTCGGGCAGCAACACGCGCGTGAACTCTCGAACTCGCTGGAATGCCTTCTCGTCGTCAATGATGCACGCAGTCATGTCGTCGGTGAAAATGTCGCGCACGGCTCGCAGCACGAGGTCGCCCTCGCGGTACACGAGAGCGGGAGCGGGCGTGTTCATGACGGTGTTCTTGACGGCGTCCCAGAGAGTTCTCAGGTACCGGAAATCTTGTGTTAGTTCCGGAGCACCGACGTTGGAACCGGCGGTTCGCACGATGATGCCGACCTTCTCGCCGGTATCGATTTGCCCGAGTGCGGACTTCGAGCTTCCGGCGACTTTTCTCGTCCGTGATACGGCGCGAAACGCCTTTCTTTTTGAGTGCGGGCATCAGCACGAGATAGCGGCCGGGGAGGCTGACATCAGGTTGTGAGCGCCGGGCCCTTCTGGCCCACGCCCTCCTTTGTGACCTGAACGAGCAGTTCCTGGCCCTCGGTACACGACGTCACGGATATTCATTTCGCGCTTGTTCTTGCTAACGTTCTGCGACCTTCGCTTGCGCTTGGGCAGCACGCCCCGGTAGCCGCCGTCAGGGAATATGATGTCGCTGATGTGAAGGAAGCCGTTTCGCTGCTCGCCGATATTGACGAAACACGCTTGCAGCGAGGGCACAATGTTTTCAACGCGACCCTTGTAAACGTTGCCCGTCTGGGTCTTGTGCTCGGAACGTTCGAGGAAGAAATCATCGAGATTGGCGCCATCGCAAATAGCGATGCGGATCTCGCCCGCCTCGAAGACGTTCATGAGCATGTACTTGCCCTTGGGCCTGTCAGTCGGCATTTTTTATCTCCATGCCAAGCTTGAAAACGGGCACGAGCCTCGGCTCGCACTCTTCGTGATTCAAAACCGCTGCAACGATTTCAATGGGCTTGGCGGTTCCGTTCCTTGTGACCTTTAGTCGAAACATCATCTCCTGTCCGTCGAAAGTAATTTCCTCGACGAAGGGCCGGATGTCACGTTTCCTGGTCTTTTTCTTCTTTTGGCGCACGACGTTCCACTTTTCAGCCTCGATGAGCTTTTTGGCTCCCGCTTTTGCGGATTCGAGCAGCTTTCGCTGAATGGTCGCACGGTACAATGCGCCGGTTACGACAAAAGCGGCGCGCCTCGGTGGCACAAGGCGGGCCTTTGTAATACGCAACCCCCTGGGTAGCGACTCGTTGAGCTTCTTGCTCACAACGGAAGGGCGCATCCAGTCACAAAGCTCTATTTCTAATACTTCGCCCTCGCCCGCTATACCGACGCTGAGAGCATAAGGTATTGCGACACGAGGGTGAACGTTGTAGCCTTCGGTCAGTCTCACCGGAATTCCGGCGATACGCAACCCCCTTGAGAAAGCGTTCATCACGGCCTGGTGCGGATGGAACGCCGCGACCTCGTCGCGCGCGAACCACAGCCTTACCTTGTGCAGCAGTCGAGTGCGGTCCACATTCGGCTTTTCTTTGCATTTCTCAAGTGGTTTCAGCAAGTGGGCAATTATAGGAGCTTTTGTCTTGATTCCAGCGTTTGGGGGCCGACAGTTCGCACGGCCGCGAAAGCCAGAGCGTTCATCATGTTCCGCAAAGGAAACGGGCGGCACGAATGCCGCCCGTAGCGTTTGTACTGTCGGTTCCGCTTACGTCAGGGGTTGATGATGCGGTAGTTGGTGACAAGCGTTGGTAAGGATTTGCCTGCCCCGCCGTGGCCGATAACTTGAGAGTACCCCCACGAATACACATCTCCTGACATTGTGCGTGCGAAGCCACTGAAGCGCCCGCAGGTGATCTCGGCAATCGGAATGCCGTCGAGCGTCGTTACGAGTTGCGGAGTTGAGACATTTCTGTTCAAGCCGTTAGCCCGTCGGTATCCGCAGCCGTAGAGCCTGCCGTCATCAGTGAGAAAAAGTGCTTGTTCGTAGCCGATTGCTACGGAAGTTATAAACTCTCCCGAAAGAGCAGTGACCTGAACCGGCGTGCGCGGACTCCCTGAAACGCCGAGCTTACGGCTATGATTATCCCCCCATACAAAGACTGTTCCGTCGTCGCAGACTGCGGCACCATCGTAAAACCCGGCGGCGATGTCAACCACGAAGCGCCCCTGCAGTGAGTCGAGGCGGGTGAGGGTGGTGTGACGTGTAACATTTCTGCCAATGCCGTAGTGCTCTCCGCAGGTAAATACAGAGCCGTCCTCACACAGGACTATCGCGTGAGAGTAGCCTGCGCCCACGTCAACCACCCTTCGGTTGCCAGGGACAGGTACGCGCTGCGGGTAGGCCGACCGGCGGAGCCGGAGTAACCGAGGCCGAGATTATAGTCGCGGTTCAGACCCCATCCGTAGAGCTCTCCGTCTGCAGTAACCGCGTAGCTTGAGAAGATCCCGCATGCAACACCGACGACGTGCTCGCCGGAAAGCGACGTGATAGGCCTGGGGACATCACGGTTGCCCCCGCTGTAGTCGGCGGTCAGTACTCTATTATAGTTAGCCCCCCAACCGTAAACGGAACCGTCCGCGAATGCCGCAAGCGTGTGGGACTCGCCGGAGGCGAGCGAGACAGGTCGCATACCGTTTACAACCAGGTTTTGAGTAAAGTAGCGGCCGTTACCGGGAGCGCCGTCAAAACTACTATAGCCACAAGAGTACGCAGTGTAGTCGGGCCCTGTTACAGCGGAGACATTATAGCCGGCAGACATGGTGTGCGCAAGTCTGGTGCGGGGCTGTAACGAGCAAGCGGGCGGGGTGTGGACTGGTCGCCGAAGTAGCGAGTGCCGAGACCGAGTTGCCCGTAGGTGTTTAGGCCGAAGCCCCACACGTGGCCGTGGGCGGAAACCAGCGAGAAGGAGTGGCCGCATGCGATGTACTCGATAGAGAAATCAGTTAAAGCGGCAACTAATTCGGGCACGAGACGGTCTTCGGTGTCGGCAAGTCCGAGCTGGCCGAAGTTGTTGCGGCCCCACGCGAAGAGCGTTCCGTCATCAGTAAGAAGCAGGTTGTGGTAGTCGCCCGCAGAGATTGCCGATATTGAGATCTCGGGCGGCAACTGAACTTCCACAGGCGTTACGGAATCACCGGTGGAGTCGGTGCCAAGCTGGCCGAAGACGTTGCGGCCCCAGGCGTAGAGGCTGCCGTCAGCCAACAGTGCCATTGAGTGCAAGCCGCCAGCATAAACCGCGACGACATCCATCCCGGACAATGCGGAGCAAGACGGGGCTCGGTGACGACGGAGACGCCAGCGATCCCGAGCTGACCATAGTTGTTGAGTCCCACGCGTACACGTTACCGTTCTCTGTATGCCGAGAGTGCGTTCCTTGCCTGCTGCCACGTCTTCGACAGTCATTCCGTCGAAATCAGCAATCTCTGCGGTGCGTTGACGTCGAAGGTATGCGTAATGCCGAGCTGGCCGCTGTCGTTAGCACCCCAGGCGTAGAGGTGACCGTTCGCGGCGAGCGCGAGCGAGTGCTCGTAACCGGCGATGACCTTGTCAACATGTATGCCGGAGAGGGCAGTGACGTAAGTCACAGTGTGGCGGTCGTTGTTGTCGCCAAGTCCGAGCTGACCGAACGAGTTGTCGCCGGCGGAGCTGACCGACCCGTCGTGATGAAGCACCAATGTGTGATCCTTGCCGAGAGCGAGGGTATCGGCGTTTGCTATTTCGGTTTGCTGCGGTAAGTCGCAATCGGTGGTGCTGTCAAGTGCGAGTTGCCCGTGGTGGTTTCTGCCCCAGGAATGTACCTCAGGACTTGTGGTAAGTGCAGCGGAGTGTGCGCCGCCCGCGAACGGTATTACCGCACCTGGCCAGAGGTTTGGCACTTTCGTGGGGTATTCCTGCTCGTACGTGTAGCCCTGTCCCAATCGTCCGTAGTAGTTGTAGCCCCAGTCCATGAAGCCGCCGTTTTCGAACAGGACTCCGCAGGAGCGATGACCGGCGAAAACGTCAACAGCGGTGACGGTGGTCGGCATTTGAAGGAGCTGTGGAACCGCCGTATCGGCAATCTCGGAGCCGAGCTGATGATAGTCGTTGTCGCCCCATACGTAGATATCACCTTCAGCAGTGATGCCGATGGAATGGTTGTAGCTTGTTCTTACCTTGACGAGGTCAAGTGCGTTGAGCCTTGCGAGCGGTGAAACGCCTTGCGCGGGAACGTCAAGAGAAAGCGAACGGTAGTGGGAGCCGCTCCAGCCGAAGAAGGTGCCGTCGTCGCAACGTGCGATAGCGTGATACCGGCCGGCGGTAACGTCCACAACGTGTTCGCCGTTGAGAGCGGTTACGAGCGTCGGGGAGTGTTTGTCCGTGTTGTCGCCGAGGCCAAGGTTGTCTATTCCGTTGTAGCCCCAGGCGTAGAGAAGACCGTCCGAAGTCCATGCATAGGACTGGGCGTTGGAGGCAGCGATTCCGACAACATTTGTGCCAGCGGGGAAAGACACTGCTACAGGAATGTCCTTTACAACGCCGGCATCTCCCACTCCGCATTCGCCATGGGCGTTCTCGCCCCAGGAGAAGACGGTGCCGTCCTCACAAAGGACGAGCATGTGCTCCTCGCCGGGTGCAATTGAAACAACCTTATGGCCGCCCAATCCTGCCACCTGCACCGGCATGTAAGTACTGAAGCCCTGATCCTCACCGTTGCCGAGAAGACCGAATTGATTGAGACCAAAGGAGTACACTTCGCCGCTTGCAGTAAGAACATAGCTGCAGAAGTAGTTCGAGGCGACCTCTATAACCTCCATGTCAACCAAGGAGGGGATGAGCATAGGCTCATAGTCGCCCTCCATTGCTACGCCGTCGAGTTTGCGGTCATCAAGAGGAGGTCTTTCTATAAATTCAGGCTCGCGACCGAGCTCACCGAAGGAGTTTCTGCCGCAACTGTAAACCTTGTTATCGTAGCCTATGAAAACAGAATGCGCTATGGCGGAACTCATACGTACCATCGTTGGCGGGAGCAGGTCGTGAGTGCCGACGCGCCAGTTGAGGGTGTAGGTGCCCGTATCGTCAGAAGAGACGAGCAGATATGCGACGCCTGACCAGTCGGGGATGAACTCGATGAGGAAGTTGTCGTCAGGGCCGCTGTTGTCATCCGAAGTGTGAAGGTTGTATTCGCCGGTGAAAAGCTCACCGAAGGTATCCAGAGACCCTGTCGTCCAGAACGAGTAGGTCTCGCCCGACTGCACTGCGAAGGTGTAGAGGTCGGACGTGTCCTGAGCTCCGAGTTCGCCGCCGCGAGTGTTTATGCCCGGGTTGATGAGGAGGCTCGTGGGCGTGACGTTCGCAATCTCTGGTGCTGCGGGTGCGACAGGCTCGCTTAAGGTCTCCTGCGAGCCTTCGGCGCCGCGGTGCGCGATGATGCCGTACACGTATCCGGAATCCTCGGCGAAGGAGTAGTTGTCGGTAAAGGAAGTTCTTGAAGAAGAAAGCTCGAAGGAGTCGAGGGGAGTATTCGTTCCGCCGAGATAGCGCGAAAGCATGTAGCCTGTTGCACCGAGTGCTGGCGGCCAGGCGAGTTCGACGGTATCGGAGTCCACCACTGTGGCGTGCAGCATCTCGGGAGCTTCGATGGGAGAGAACATCTGCGAAGAACTTAACTTGTAAGTTGTTCTCAGCCAGCTCCAGCCGTTGTAGGAGACCCTGACTGTGTAGGTTCCGGAGAAAGCTACGGCGGGAAGAGTTACCGAAAGCGAGCCGTCGGAGGACGCTTCTTCGATATCAGGGTTCTCAGGAGTGCTGTACTGACCGAAGACGGAGACAGTGAACTCGCCCACGTCAGCCGGGAATGAAATGTCGCAGGTCAGAGACTCGCCCTGTGCGAGCTCGCAAGACCAGTGATCCAGGTCACCTTCGGAGATAAACATAATCTCGTCGCTGTAGCTGTTGAGCAGCGAGTAAGCGAGTTCGGGATAGTCGTTTCCGTTTTCATCGGGAGTACCGAGGTCATACATATCGTCAATAGTATCGGGAAGAACCGTGAACTGGTACGTTGCGCAGTCCGCACCGACACGTTCTACAATAACCCATACAGGGGTATCGGCGCTCACGGAACCATAGAAACCAGGCTCGGCGTATGCGTTGATTGCCGCGATCCAGGCATCGAGGATGTCCTGCATTTCTGCATTCTGACCTGCGAGTGCATCGTGGAATACGGAGTAGCGCAGGCTTCCCATATATGATCCGTTGCGGACTTCGTTTGCGAGCTTGAGGAAGCCGGTATCCGAGGAGTACTCGTCGAGACGATACTGTGCAAGCTGCTGAAGAGTGCAGTTGAACACGCCGTACCCGTCGCCTGTCGTGAGTCCAATGTGAGATGTGCTGTACTCTGTGCAGAAAAGGAGACCTGGAGCGACATCAACACCGGTGAAACCGGACGGCTGCATACCGATAACGATTTCGCGCTGAGCGCCCTGCATGTCAATTTTCATGTCGGCAAAGGGTTCGCCGAAGTAGTATGCGGGCCTGTAGGTTCCGGATGGATCACCGGTAAGCACCCATAGGATTCCGCTTTCGGCCCACCACCATATGTTGAGACCGGAGACTGGGTCGCCTTCCGGCGACCGAAGGATGATGACAATTGGCCCGCCGAGTTCCGGCGAGGTGATGGTGATACCGGCCGGGTCGGAAGTTGCCTTTGAGGAATCCCCCATAAACGGTGAGGCAGAAAATCCGGTGCCTTCTCCGGGGCCGTCGCCTCTATAGATCTCGTCGGGTGCAACGATGACAGTCGTGCTATCGCTCGAACCGCCTCCACATGCAACTGAGAGCCAGGCAAATGCAGCAATTGTGATAAACAATGCAAGTCGTCTCATCATCCCTCCGTGATGGTTTGGTTCTTCCCTCAGGATACGGATGAGACGCTAAAACGCAAGGAAATTATGCGCGACACATGAGTTATTGCACCACCTGAAACGCAAGTACAGCGCACATTTTTTGGGATTAGCAGGGCATCTCGAAAAATCCAGTTTTACTTTAAACGGCTGTGGCTTTGCAATGCTTCGCTCGTCTTTTGTGCGAAAGCGTTTTTCGAGGCAGCCGGAAATTAATCTCTGATACAAGAGCAGGGGCGCAAAAGACAGTATTCGGCCGCACCGGCAAGAGCTACTTAAGCAAGCCTATGGTGCGCATGAGCAGTTGCAAGTCCTTCCAGGCCTCCCTTTTTTTAGAGGGGTCGCGCAGGAGGTATGACGGGTGATAGGTTGCGATAAGGGGAATACCCCGATAGTCGTGTACATCTCCCCTCATGCTTCCAAGCGACCGACCAACGGGCACGGAGAGCAGGTACCGAAGCGAACTCGCACCGAGGGTGCAAATGGCGGGCGGACGTATTATCTCGATCTGCCGTTCGAGATGTTTTGCGCAAATTGCGGCCTCCTCGGGAGAAGGAGTCCGGTTTGACGGCGGACGACATTTGAGTACGTTGCAAATGTAGGTCTCGTCACGTGATATCTTCATTCCCTTTTCGATCATGTCGGTCAGCAGTTTACCGGCCCTTCCAACGAAGGGAATGCCCTGTTCGTCCTCGTCAGCTCCGGGAGCCTCGCCGACGAACATTACCTTCGGTTCCAGCGAGCCGTCACCGAAGACCATACGGTTGCGGTCAGGGTTCACGCCGCATTCGTGGCAGTCTTCAAGTCGAGATGCGAGGTTGGCAAGCATCTCGCGCTTCTCTTCGAGGGTGTACTTGGGCTGAGTAATGGGCTTGTCGTGAAGATCGCTCATTCGTGATTCCAATTTAGGAAGTGGTGTTGAGGTTCTGCGTTTCTTCGGCTTTTGCGTCTTTTTTGCGGGTTCATGTGGTTTTACCACATCGTTCGGTGGCGGGATTAGTGAATCTGCGGCCGGAATCTGACCATCGCCGTCATGAGCTTCGAGAAGGAGTCTTTTCTTCAGTGAACTGAGGATGAGCCTGCGAAGGGAGTCTTCGGCAATGTTCATGAGCATTCGCCCTCTGCATCGTGAATGTCCAGCAGCTTCACCACCTGTTCGCACACGATTTTTTCCGCCTCGTGCATCGGCCCGTCATACGTGGCACCGGCCGCGCCCTTATGCCCTCCGCCGCCGAAGTGTGCGGCAATGAGCGAGCAGTCCAGGGAGTCCTTGGAACGAAGGGATATGCGGGTTATGCCCTCGTCGAGCTCCAGCAGGAACGCGGCGACCTTTGACGCCGCCGAAAGGCGCGGAATGTCCACTATCTCCTGCGTGTCGTACTTGTCGAGCCCGAAAGTGTGCAGGTCCTTCTCCTTGAGAGAGATGTAAGCGAACTTCTCGTCGAAGAGGAACTTGAGCGAGGAATAGGCGTGTCCGAGGAAGCGCAGCATTTTGGGACTTCGTGTGAAATAGACCGAGTTCGCCGCCTCGGCCGGGTCAGCCCCTTTGCGAACGAGTCGGATGGCCGCGTCGAAAGCCCTTTGCGTGGTGTTGGGAAACGAGAAGCGTCCCGTATCGGTCAGCAGAGCTATGTAGAGCATCTGTGCGCCGTAGGCCGGACATTCGAGTTCAGCGCGCTGAATGATGTCGAGCAACATCTCGCCCGCGCAGGGCGCCTTACCGTCAATGAAGTTGTACCTTGCGAAGCGGGAATTGGTGGGGTGGTGGTCAATGTTTACGGTAACGCAGCTTTCAGAAAGCTGACTCATGTCGAATCCGAGCCTTTCCTCGTTGGCGCAGTCGAGAGCGACGAAGATGTCGTAGGAAGCGGGATCGGGCACGGATTCGAACAGTTCCCCTGCCCTTGGCATGAAGACGTACTGGGATGGCACGGGCGAGGCGTTGACAGCATCGGCAGCTGTACCGCTCTCGCGCAGAGTCCGCAGAAGCCCGAGGGAGGAGCCGAGGGCATCTCCGTCCATGCGTATATGAGTCGTTATCAGTACCTTCTTCGCGGTACGCAGCAAATTAGCGATTTCCTGGCGTATATCCGGCATAGCTTCCCCTGCCCTGTCGTTGTGACCGAGTTGAAAGTATAACGGTTTTGGCTTGGAGTGAACAGCGAAGAAATGTCAGTCGGAGGTGTCGCCTTGCGGCTTTTGTTCGTCCTGTTCGGGTTCGTCCTTGTCGTCGCCCTTGTCGTCACGGACTTCCTCGACTCTCGTGGGAAGCACGTCTGACGCGTAGGGCAACTGGGTATCTGGCTCGACACCTTCGGAGTCCTTCCTGAGAAGCTGTTCGACCCGAATGGATTTCTGAACGCCGGGGTCGAACTCGAAGGTAAGTATGGGCGTGCTTCGCAGTTTCAGGCGTCGTGCTATCTCGCCCTGCATTCTTGAAGCGGCGGAATTGAGGCCGCGGAGGGTAAGCTTGACGTCCTTGTCGCCTCCGAGCACGGACACGCGCACAAGCGCTCTTTCGAGATACCGGTCAACGGAAGCCGAAACGACTGTCACGAACCCGATGCGCGGGTCACGCAACTCCGTCAGGATCATCTTCGAGACTTCCTGCCTGTACAACTGGTTGAGCCGTTCTACTCGTGAGTACTTCATATCACAACACCTCCCTTTGCTGAACCGTCGCGCTCAGCGAGGGGAAGGTGAGTGCGAACCTTTCAATCTCGTCGAGCAGATTTTCCACGAAGGTATGATTGCCGGACACCGTGACGACGGCAATGGCCGACCTCTGCCACTTGTCCTGGTGGTCAACCTCCGCTACCGCAACGTTGAACTTGCTCTTGAGACGGTCCTTGAAGGACCGCAGAGCCTGTCTCTTATGCTTGAGGCTTTGAGCGCCGGGGATGTAGCACTCAAAGTAGAGCGAGCCAATGAACATTTCAAAGCTCTGGGTAGGAGAGTTCGATCTTGAACGCCTCTATGATATCGCCGACCTTGAGCTACCCACCCCGCGATGTTGAGTCCGCACTCGAAGCCCTCGCGCACCTCTTTGGCATCGTCCTTGAAACGCCTGAGGTTTTCGATGGGGCCGGTGTGGATGACAACACCGTCACGCACGAGCCTCACCTTGTCGGAACGGTGGAGCACACCTTCGCGCACATAGCAACCCGCGATGGTTCCGACGCGGCTGACCTTGAAGGTCTTCCGAATCTCGACACGAGCGGTGACGATCTCGTTCTTGATGGGTTCGAGAAGTCCCTGCAGTGCGTTCTTGATGTCGTCCACGAGGTCGTAGATGACGTTGTAATACCGTATCTCGATGCCGAGGTTCTCGGAGAGAGCTCGTGACTTGGCGTCGGCTCGCGCATTGAAACCGATGATGATTGCATCGGAAGCATCGGCGAGCTGTACATCGGCCTCGTTAATACCACCGGTAGCACTGTGAACAATATTCACCCGTGCCTTGTCGGTGGAGATTTTTTCGAGCGTGCTTTCGAGTACCTCTCGTGAACCGGTGACATCGCTCTTCAGTATAACAGGCAGTTCCTTGCTTTCGCTCTTGTCGCTTGATAGAAGTTTGCAGCGAGAACCTTCTCCTTATCCTGCAGTTGCTTCTGGCGTTCGTTTTCGGCCCTTTCTCCCGCGATGCTCTTTGCCTTGTCGAGGGAATCCACGACGAGGAACTTGTCACCGGGCGAGGGCACGGAGTTGAGTCCCCATATCTCCACTGGAGTTGAGCGGGCCTGCCTTCTAGGGGCTTGCCCTTCCAGTCGAGCAGGGAACGAACCTTGCAATGCGCGCTTCCGGCAACGAGCACGTTGCCGAGTTCGAGTACGCCGTCCTGCACGAGTACGGTCGCGAGCGGGCCACGCTTCTTGTCCATCTCGGCCTCAATGACGGTGCCTCGGGCGTTGCCTTCTGCCACACCCCTGAGTTCCTGCATCTCGGCGACGAGCATAATCATTTCGAGCAGGTTTTCCATGCCGTCGCCAGTTGTGGCACTGACCTCGCAGCAGATTGTTGTACCACCCCAGTCCTCTGGAACGAGGTCGTGGTTCATCAGTTGCTGCTTTACGCGCATGGGGTCTGCTTCAGGCTTGTCAATCTTGTTTATGGCGACGGAGTACCGGCACCTCAGCGGCCTTGGCGTGGCTGATGGCCTCTTCAGTCTCGAGGCATGACACCGTCGTCCGCGGCGAGAACTAGCACGGCAATATCAGTAAGCTGTGCTCCACGTGCACGCAGCGCGGTGAATGCCTCGTGACCGGGTGTATCGAGGAAGGTAATGTTGATGTCGTCTTCCTCGTTTTTGACCTGGTAGGCTCCGATGTGCTGGGTGATGCCTCCTGCCTCGCCTTCGGCGACGCTTGCATTGCGGATACGGTCGAGCAGTGAGGTCTTTCCGTGGTCAACGTGGCCGAGGAATGTAACGACGGGCGCACGGGTCTTGCCGCCCTTCTTCTTTGCGCGAGCCTGGTTTTGGCATTCGAGTTCATCGAAGACTTCGTCAGCCTGCTTCTCTTTGCGAATATCGAGGTCCAGCTCGTAATCGAGAGCGATCTGTTCGACCGCTTCCGCATCAAGCATTGAGTTGACGGTTACCCTCTGCCCTGCCTTGATGAATTTGAAGATGATATCATTTGCCTTGACGCCGATGGCCTGAGAGAGGTCACGCACGGAAATGGGAACCTCTACAGCAACGTTGTCCTTGGGCTGTGAAACCTTCTTTTTCCTCTTGTTGCCCCTGTTGCCCCTTGAAAGCCTGTGCAGCCCGGGCATTGATGCCCTGCCCCTGAATTCGGTCTGTTCCTCAGCGGCGAGCTGCTTGAGGTTCATATCCCTCGAACGGCGTCTGCTGGAAGAAGTTCTTTTGGACTCTTTAGGTTTTTTGAGTTCTTTTCCGGGCTTGGGCTTAGCGGGGGAGTCTTTAGCTGCAGTGGACGGCGGGACGGAACCGGGAGCGGGTGCTGGCGCACGGCTGGGACGACGAGGGGCGGGCCTTCGCTTTGCTTCCCTTTCCTTCTTCCTTTTCTGTTCGTCCGGCGACATACCGGGAGCATAGCGAATCTTGCGGGAGGCCTTTTTCTCCTCCTGTTCCCTGTTGCGATAGCCTGCCACAGCGTCGCGCAGTGCCTCTGCCTCTCGCTGCGACAAAATACTGAAGCGCCCCGATACGTTGAGTATGCTGCATTTCGCAGCGTTCGAGAACAAAATCTGTGTTCTCTTTGAGGTCTTTTATGATCTGCCAGACGCGGATCCGCAAGTCGTCCTCCCTTTTTCGAATGGTAACTCGAAGCAATATGGCACGGCCCGTAAAGGCCGGTCGATTACTTCTCGTCGCCTTCATCACCGTCTTCTTCGGTTTCTTCGCCGCCTTCTTGTGCGGCATCGGGGCTGGTCGCCCTCTTGTTCTGAATTCTCTGTTTCGGTTTCTTCGCCGTCCTCTTCAGCTACGCTCCTGCTGTTCTTCCTGTTCCATTTCGCCGGCCGCAATTACTTCCTCGGAGGAAGCGATAAGTTGCTGAGCCAGGTCCTCGTCCACTCCGCGTATTTCGCAGAGCTCTTCGATATCGGAATCAACAATATCATAGACCGATTCGATGCCGTTAAACAGGAAACGGTCGTAAAGCTCATCATCCATCTGGGGAAGCTGCAGCATTTCTTCCTTGAACTTGGTGCGTTCTTCGGAGAGCTGGGCTTCGGTGATGATGTCAATGTGCAGGTTGGTGAGTTTCGCGGCAAGCCTTACGTTCTGACCCTTCTTGCCGATGGCGAGGGACAACTGATCCTCGCGGACGATGACGCGGGCACGCCCTTCGTCGCGGTCGAGCTCAACGCCGATGACCTCCGAGGGAGACATGGCGTTTACAATGTAGTTTTCCTCGATGGGGCTCCAGACGATGATGTCAATTCGCTCACCGTTGAGTTCGTTGACTATGTTACGTATGCGGTTACCGCGTACTCCAACGCATGCGCCGACGCAGTCCACCTTGGAGTCAACGGAGTGTACCGCAATCTTAGTTCGCACACCGGGCTCGCGCACGATGTCCTTGATTTCGATGATGCGGTCGCCGATCTCGGGTACTTCGAGTTCGAACAGTCCGGTTACGAGCTTGGTGCTTGTGCGCGAAAGTGCGATGATGACCTTGTTGCCGCGCTTCCTGACTTCGGTGATGATGGCGCGTATGCGCTCTCCGGGGCTGTAGTTCTCGTTAAAGATCTGTTCCTGTCGAGGCAGAATGCCTTCGACTTTGCCGAGGTTGACGATGAGTCCGCCCTTGTCGTAACGCTGTACGTTTCCGGTAACCATATCGCCGACCTTCTGTTCGTACTCGGCGAAGATGATGTCTCTTTCGGCCTCGCGAATCCTCTGAATGAGCACCTGTTTAGCGGTTTGAGCGGCGATACGGCCGAGTTCGGCCATGGGGATACGTGCATCGCCGTCCATTGCGATGATTTCACCGGTCTCACGGTCTATGTGAACCACGACCTCGTTGTCCGAGCTGCCGCCCGGCCGCTTCTTACAGGCAGAAGTGAGCGCGCTTTCGAGCGCTACGAAGACGGTCTCGCGTGAGACTTCCTTCTCCCTGTGGATGCTCTCAACAAGCCTGAGTATTTCCTGATTTTCAGGCATGGTCTTCCCTTCAAACAAAAAAGAGTGGGCAGAACCCACCCGAGACTACGACTACCCCGAAAAGACACGAGGAAGCTAATGTCGGCTAATTGTACCTAACTACTACGCTCTGTCAATGTTTTGAGTAAGGTATGATGTTGCGGCGTAAATAGTACGCAAGGCGCGGAGTAGCCGGTGGATACGGCAAATGTTGCGCTGTGGGAATAATCGGGTACTGTATTTGTGTGAAGTGGCATGAAAGGTACTCAGTAGGGCATTTCATTGCGACGGGTGCGGTCTTCATCGTCCTTGTCGCATTTGCGATACCGGCGAACATCCGCTCGGGTCGCGAGGTCAACCATAAAAAGACCCTCCGCTACATGATGGCTTTCCAGAACGCTGCCTGCCGATATCAGAACTCCAACCCCGCGCTGAGAGTGTTCCGGGACAGCGAGACCGCCAGATCCAACGATTTTCCTTTCAAGGACAACGGCTGGGGATTCGACTTCACCTACATTTCTGACCAGAGCGGCAGGCTTTATGTGCTTCTGGCAATGCCGGAAGACGGTAACGGGGACGACACGGCCTTCTACGCCGACGAGACCGGCACTATCTACATCACGACAGCGGATGAAGATCTGAAGATCAAGTACCGCGTTACCTCTCTCGAGAACCTCGCCGACTTCAGTGCCGATATTGACGAACGCCTTCCCGGCGCCTGGCTCCCTTACTGAACTCTCCTGCCCGAAAATCTTCGCACACTTCATTATGCTCACTCGCGGCCGTCGCCGCACAGTATCACGGAGGAGCAATGAACGACTTCGCTCGCCAGATTCGACAGGGCATCCCCGAAGAGCTTCCCGAACCCAGACCGCTCGACCCTTCAGTCAGCCATGCACCCGCACGACCGAGGGTGCTTGACGGGGACGAGTTCAGACAAGCACTCTCGAACGCTCTGCGCTACTTTCCGAAAAGACACCACAAGGTGCTGGCTCCCGAGTTCACGCGGGAATACCTCGAAACCGGACGGATATACATGCACCGATTCCGCCCGACCTACGAGATGAAGGCCCGGCCCCTTTCGCGATTATCCGGCCTTCATTCCCGAGGCCGCGGCAATTATGCTGATGATACAGAATAATCCTGGACCCCAAGGTCGCTCAGCACCCGCACGAGCTAATCACGTACGGAGGCAACGGCACGGTTTTCCAGAACTGGGCACAATACCTTCTGACGATGAAGTACCTTTCGAATATGAAACGTGACCAGACGCTCATAATGTACTCGGGTCATCCTCTCGGCCTTTTCCCTTCCCGTCCGGACTCACCACGGGTGGTAGTTACGAACGGCATGATGGTTCCCAACTACAGCACGCCCGAGCAGTACGACAGGCTGAGCGCACTCGGTGTGACCTCCTACGGACAGATGACCGCGGGGAGCTACATGTACATAGGCTCGCAGGGCATCGTACACGGTACAACGATAACTGTTATGAATGCGGGCAGATTGTACCTTAACCGCGAAGACATGGGCGGAGTTCTCTTCGTCACATCCGGCCTTGGAGGAATGAGCGGGGCACAGGGTAAGGCGGCCAAGATTGCAGGTTGCGTGGGAGTTGTGGCGGAGATTAACCCTGCCGCGGCGGAAAAACGCCGCGACGGAGACTGGATAGACGAACTTCACTACGAGCTCGATGAACTGCTCCCCCGTATCCGCAAGGCTAAGGCGGACAGGGAGGCGGTCGCCCTGGGCTACGTCGGCAACATCGTGGAGCTTTGGGAAGCACTTCACGAGGCTGGAATCCCCGTGGAACTCGGCTCCGACCAGACCTCGCTGCACGCGCCTTACAGCGGCGGATATTATCCCGCCGGGCTGACATTCGAGGAATCGAACGAGATGATGTCGTCGAACCCTCAGCACTTCAAAGAACGGGTTGACCATTCGCTTGTGCGGCACATGAACGCCATCAAGGCTATGTGCAAAAGTGGGATGCGCTTCTGGGACTACGGCAACGCGTTCCTTCTTCAGTGCGGCAGGGCCGGCTGCGACCTAACCGACCCGGTCACCGGCAGGGACTTCCCCTCCTACGTCGAGGACATCATGGGCCCGATGTGTTTCGACTACGGCTTCGGGCCGTTCCGCTGGGTAGTGACGAGTTGCGACCCTCAAGACCTTCGCACCACCGACCGCATCGCGGCCGAGGTTATGGAGGAACTTGCGAAGGACGCGCCCGAGCGTATCCGAACACAGATGCAGGACAATATCCACTGGATACGTTCCGCCGAGGAGAACGAACTCGTGGTGGGCTCGCAGGCGAGGATCCTGTACTCCAACGAGCAGGGACGAATACTGATAGCAAGGGCGTTTAACGAGGCAATACGCTCGGGTGAAGTCAAAGGTCCAATTGTTTTGGGCCGGGACCACCACGACGTGGGCGGAACGGACTCGCCCTACCGCGAGACAGCGAACATCAGCGACGGTTCGAGCATCTGCGCGGACATGTCGGTTCAGAACTTCGTGGGAGACGCATTTCGGGGCGCGACCTGGGTGAGCCTGCACAACGGCGGCGGAGTGGGCTGGGGTCAGGTTATGAACGGAGGCTTCGGGATGGTGCTTCTCGGAGACGAGGACAGCGACCACAGAATCCGGGACATGATGTTCTGGGACGTGAATAACGGCGTGGCACGCAGGGCCTGGGCAGGCAACGAGAACGCGATGTTCGCCATCCGCGACGCAGTGAAGCGCACTCCGAACCTCGATGTCACGCTCGCAAACGCCTGCGACGATGCCCTGCTTGCCGAAGAGGCACGGAAACTCGAATAGCCTCACTTAGCCTTGTCCGAAAACAGAAAAAGCCACCCGTGCACGGGTGGCTTTTTGTTTCGGATAGCGGAATGACTAATTGATATTGTAAGGGGGAACGGTAAAGGTAGGCTGAGTTCCGCCACCGGTGGGAACTGGCTCGGATTCGCCCTCTTCGTTGTTGCCGGACAGGTTCATGATGGGAAAGAGAGGGGAAGCACCTTCGTCGAACTCTTCAGTGACAACGATGGTGTTGTCCTCGTTCTCGAAATACTGAACAGCCTTAGCGACCTCGTCGGGTGGAGTTTCGAACAGTGCCTCAACGTCGCGCACGATAGCCGTGTACAGGCCCCTGCTGGCCCTTTTCTGAAGTATCTGAGTCCAAAGGCCTTCGGTGAAGGAATTGACCTTTTTCACGGTAAGCTTCTCATCTTCGAGTGCTCTTTTGACGGCACCGAGCGAGGCGGAGAATACCTGCAGGGCCTCTTCGTCGAGATTAGAGGAGAGTGTGAGGCGAGCGTCGTCAATGCGCTGGGAAAGGGTTCTGCGCAGAAGGTCCTCGACGTCGCCCTTTCGTTGCGAGGCGCTTATAGCGAGAAATATGCAAACTATAGCGATTACAGCAGAGACCGAACCGACAATCAGGGCAATCTTCATGCCGGGATCGGTCCTCTCAGGCTTCGGTTTTTTCAAAGACGAAGCACTGTCCGGCCGATCGTAATCGCTGGACGAGGAACGAATGTATTGAATCTTAGCCATTATTCACTCTCATCAGGTTCGTATTTCCTGTCAGCCGCCGGAGTATCGAGGCAAAGACAGTTTGCAACGTAAAGCGACGCGAGAAGCCTGCCATGCTCGGTCAGCTGAACACCGTCTGTAGTGACCGGAACGGGCTCGATACGCTCAGCGCATTGTAGAAGATACCCCAAGAGGTCGCAAAGCACAACTTTTGAGTTCTTGAAGACCTGCCTGAACGCGTCGAACGCCTCGATGCCCTTTTTATTGAGGGAGTATTCGGGGTCCTGGGCGAACGGCAGGTAGGAGGCGACAAAAATCTCGCAGTCGGGCAACAACTGCGCCACCTCTTTTACCGTGTTCTTCAAAGTCGAAGCGAGTTCGCTCACTCCGGTTCTGGCAATTACAAGGTCGGCCTGTGACGGCGCAATGACAAGTTTGTCAGGATGAAGTGTAAGAGCATCCACCTCCAGGAATCGGAACATGTCCTTCATCAGGACACCCGACCGGGAAGCGCAGAGCACTTTCCAGCCGCCCTGAAGTGCGGCGAACATCGAGATGAGACCGGCCGTATGTTCACGGGAAGCAAGCCCGGGGTTGCCGGCGAAGACGATGCGCTGTTCAGTCTTTATTCCCGCCATCAAGCCCTTTCTGAAAAGAATGTACAGAATTATATGTAATGGACACCAGCTCGTCAAGCTCTGAATGCGAAATAACGAGCGGAGGCATCAAAACGACAACGTTTCCGAGGGGTCTGAGTATCGCTCCGCGCCTTCGGGCATTCATTATCACCCGGTGCCCCGCCCTCATATCCGGGGGAAAAGGTCTTTTGCTTTCTCGGTGGGCAACGAGCTCTATGCCCACCATCATTCCGCGCCTGCGGACGTCGCCGACGACTTCAAGCTCTCGAAATCTCTCGAGGCCCTCTTCGAGTTGGTCGCTGCGCTTCGCAACGTTCTCGAGTACGTTGTGCTCGCCGAACTGTCTGAGCGATGCCCTCGCCGCTGCGCCAGCGAGCTGGTTTCCGGTGTAGGAATGGCCGTGAAAGAACGCCCTGTCGGAATCGGGTTCGCCGAGAAAGCCCTCGAAAATCTCCTCAGTCGCGAGGGTGGCGGCGAGCGGCAGGTATCCGCCGGTTATGCCCTTGCCAAGACACATGAGGTCTGGCTCCACGCCTTCCGCTTCGACGGAGAACATGTGTCCCGTCCGACCGAAACCGGTTGCGACCTCGTCCGCTATGAGGAATGCACCGTGTTCGCGACACAGTTTCTCCATGTGCGCCAGGTAGCCGTCCGGATGGGATATCATCCCCGCGGCGCCCTGCATGCGAGGTTCGATGACCGCCGCGCAGATTTCGGAGCCGTGTTCGTCGAAGACCTTGCAGAGTGCCAAGAAGCATTCTCGGTCACAAGTGTCAGGCTCCCTGCCAAACGGACAGCGATAGCAGTGCGGGACGGGCGCCCGGAGAACCTCGAACAGCAGCGGTTCAAATATGGAATGGAAGGTGGATATACCCCCCACAGACACCGAGCCTATGGTGTCTCCGTGGTATGCCATATCGAGGGCGACGAACTTGTTGCGCCGGGAGTTGCCGTTCTGCTTGTGGAACTGGAACGCCATTTTGAGTGCGATCTCAACGGCCTCGGCGCCGGAGTCCGAGTAGAGAACACGGTTGAGGCGTCCCGGAGCAATATCCACAAGCTCCCCTGCGAACAGGGATGCGGGAACGTTCGTAAGGCCGAGGTAGGTGGAATGGGAGATGTTTGCGAGCTGCAAGCGCACAGCGTCGTCTATCGCTATGTTTGCATGGCCGTGTACGTTGACCCAGAGGCTTGAGACACCGTCTATGTACTCGTTTCCATCGGCATCAAACAAGGTGCATCCACAACCGCGTTCGATGACAAGCGCTTCTTCCCCGTCCCAGCACGAGTGCTGTGTGAACGGGTGCCAGACATGGTTCAGGTCGGCCTTCAAGGCCTTGCGTGCGTTTTCGTTCATGAGTGGTTATCTTCGGTGGTTCAGAGTTCGAGCCGGGTTATCTTGTCCACGCGTCTTTTGTGCCGTCCGCCTTCCGGTTCAGTGGTGACGAAGGCGTTGAGTATCTGTGCAGCGAGCTGAGGGGAGACCTTGTTCGCGGCAAGAGAGAGAACGTTCGCGTGGTTGTGCCGCCTTGCAAGTTCGGCGTCGGTCGTGGTATGGCAGGTTCCGCACCGCACTCCCTTCACCTTGTTGGCGACGATGCTCATGCCAACACCGCTTTTGCAGATGACCACACCGAAGTCGGCATCTGCTTCGGCGACCGCCCGTGCCGCGAGCTTTCCGTAGTCGGGATAATCGCAGGACGCCTCGGTGTCGGTTCCGAAGTCGAGAAACTGCATTCCCGTGGCCGCGAGGTGCTTTTTGAGTTCTTCCTTGAGCTGGTAACCGCCGTGGTCGGCGGCGAGTGCTATTCGCATATTTCACCGAGCCTTTTAGAGACAGCCTGTTCGATCAGCCAGGCACACTGAGAATAAACATCATGCTTTGCGCCGATGGGGTCGGCAATTTCGCCTCCGGACGGCAGCAGCAGAGTCGCTTTGTCGGCGCAGTCGGGCGCGATGGACTGGACGTAGGCGAGATGCCTTCGCGTCATGCAGAACACGTAATCAGCCCAACGTATGGTCTGTGCGTCGCAAGGGGAGGAACCGAAACGGGAGAGGTCGCCACCGTACTTGGCGGAGGCCCTTTGAGCCTCGGGGGTGGCTCGGAAACCTTCGGTTGCCAGCACGCCGCAGGAACGGACATTGACGTCCAAACCCAGCTCCTTCGCCTTCGATTCCAAAATGGCATGCGCCATGGGACTTCTGCACAAGTTGCCGGTACAGACGAAAAGAACGTTCATAACTTGCTCACTGCTCCAGGTAGGGAATCTTCGTTGCGGGCAGAACCCCTGCCCTCATCAGCTTGACCTTGTCGTTCTCCACCATGACCACTGTGGAGCGCAGACCGAATTGCGTGTCTCCACCGTTAATGACCAAAGCCGGAGCAGGATCCCAATCGATATCCAGAACGGTCGAGGCGGAAACCGTTTCCGGCATTCCGGAGATGTTCGCGCTGGTGAGATACAGTGGGAATGACGCTTGCTTCGCAAGCATCAGAGCAAACGGGTACGCGGGACAACGGAAGCCGTAAGATTTTTCGCCCTTCTTAATGACAATGGTCAACTGGCCGGGCCAGAACCTTCTTGCGAGGTTAAGTGCTCGCTCGGGCACTTCTCCGAGGAAAGTATTCATATCGGTATAGTCGCTGACGAGATATGCGAGCCCTGCTTTTCGGCGCTTTCCCTTTGCGCGGTAGAGCCTTTCAACCGCCTGCTCGTCGTCGGCCCTGACGGCGAGGCCATAGACCGTGTCAGTCGGCACGACCACGAGTTCGCCGTTTTTGAGAGCTTTTACGGTCCGGGTCAGCACTCCCGGCGCCCCTGCTGGATAGACAAGTGGAACAGGCATTATCCGCGCTCCCGCCTTCCGATATCGGTCCTGAAATGAACGCCGTCAAATTCGATGGCGCTGACCGCCGCGTAGGCTCTCGAACGGGCCTCGGTAATCGAGCTGCCCAGCGCGGTCACGCCAAGCACCCTTCCTCCCGCTGTAACGACCTGGTCGAGCTTCATTCTCGTGCCCGCGTGGAAGACAGTGACGTCCTCATCCTCGATTCCATCGAGGCCGGTAATGGGGTAGCCTTTTTTGTATGATAACGGGTATCCGCCCGAAGCCAAGACCACGCAGACAGCCGCCCGCGGGTCAATGTCGGGCACGATATTGGCTTGCTCGAGGTCGCCTGAAGCGGCGGCGTAGAGCAGTTTGGCGAAGTCACCGCGGTAACGGGGGATGACGACCTGCGCCTCGGGGTCTCCGAACCGGCAGTTGAACTCCAAAACGTGGGGGCCTTTCGAGGTGAGCATGAGCCCCGCGTAAAGGACTCCTGAGAACGGGCAACCCTCGGAGACCATGGCGTGTACGGTCTGCACGATGATATCGCGCTCGATGACGGCGAGGTCCTTGTCTGAGACGGCACTGACCGGCGAGTACGCCCCCATGCCGCCGGTATTGGGCCCCTTGTCTCCGTCATAGACCGCCTTGTGATCCTGGCTCGGAGGGAGCATGAGGATGTCCATGCCGCTGACTATGGCGAAGATGGAAAGCTCGGTTCCCTCCAGAAACTCCTCGACAACCACCTTTTCTCCGGCCTTGCCGAACTTCTGCTCGACCATAATGGTGTCAATGGCCTCAGCGGCCTCCTCCGCATCGGCGCAGATTACGGCACCCTTTCCGGCAGCGAGGCCGTCCGCCTTGATGACGACCGGGTAACCGAGATTGTCGGCGAACTTCTGAGCGTTGGCGGGGTTTGCGAACACGTCGAACCGTGCGGTCGGTATGCCGTGACGAACCATAAGGTCCTTGGAGAAAGCCTTGGAGCCTTCAATGCGAGCGGCCTTGCTGTCCGGGCCGAACGCGAGAAGAGAGTTCGAGCGAAATTCATCCACGAGCCCTTCCACGAGCGGCTGCTCGGGACCGGGAACTGTGAGGTCTATATCCTTTTCCTTTGCGAACTCGACCAGGGACGATATGTCGCGCGGGTCTATGTCGGTACAGTCCGCAATTTTCTGTATTCCTGCGTTTCCGGGTGTGCAGTATATCTTGTCAACAGAGGGGCTCTTGGCAAGTTTCCAGACAAGAACGTGCTCCCTGCCACCGCCTCCAACGACGAGGACATTCATTCCAGGCCTCCTGATTCAAGTTGCGAATATCCAGTGGTAACGGCGAAAGCGCCGTGTGAGTTTGCGAGGTTCGCCAAGGCCTCAGTGTAGCGGGATTTTCCGGGAATGACGATACCTTCCACGCCGACTTCGAAAAGCGGCAACAGCGCCTCGAGCGCAGGAGGGTCAACGGTCAGCGCGACTGTCGCGCCTTTCAGCGATTTGCACTTCCACGAGAGCGTGCGACAACCCGCCTCGATATGGGGCTCGGAGGCGACGAACGCTATCATTCGGCATGCAGAGACCGCAGTGATGGAAGGCGGAGGACAGTGTGAAGCGAGCATCCAGGCGAGGCGACCGTCGTTCAACTCGCCGTCGCGTAAATCGCGTGCGGAGATTCGAGCCATTTCCGGAGAGTGCTCCACGGGACGAGAGGCGATAAAGCCGCCCTTGACAGCGGAGAACCTGTCAGTATTCGCACAATGCGGAACTGGTTCGTACTTCAGCAGACGAACTTCCCTGCCCCAGCGCGGAGCCTGTTGCAGCATCTCAACCGTCTCATCTTCGAAAGCGGGAGCGGCAAGCCCCCGGATATCGCCTTCGAGTTTCGCGAGAACAGCCGCGACCTCACTGGTGACACGGCCTCCCAGGGCGAGGTAGAGCGGAACTGAAGGCAGGTTGCCGAGAGCCTCGATGGACTGATTCAGCGATGACTTTGCCGCGAACTCCCTGAGCCTTGCATTGGAGACCGCGACGACCGAATTTTCTCCTCCCGCCGCACTGACGTCGGCAGCGAGAAAGAGACTCTTTACATCCAGCATGTCCGGGCTGTCGCCGCAGAGGAAGGAGGAATCCGCCGCTCCGCCCCTCACTCCTTTCGGGCCGCTGTACAATGCCGCACCTTTGTTGTCCGCGAGGAGGTTTTCCCTGTCGAGTTCCAGCCAGAGAAGGGGTGGATAATCGTCCTCACCGAGAGATGAAAGGTACGTGGAGATGGCGCAGTCGTAATGAGCAGTGTGGCGGAATGCCGCGAGAGCGAGTTCGTAGCGAGTCTGCTCGGTGAGTTCACAGGAGTTGCGCCTCATCTCGCGAATTACTCCTGCGTACTGGGCCGGTGCGACGACGACAGCGACGTGAGCGTGATTCTTCGCCGAGGCTCGCACCATTGTGGGCCCGCCGATATCTATGTTCTCGATGGCGTCAGCCACGGAGACATCGTCTTTTGCAACGGTCTTTTCGAAAGGATAGAGGTTGCACACCACCATGTCTATGGAGGCGATATCCTGCTGCTCAAGCTGGCGGACGTGGTCGGGCAGGTCGCGGCGGTAGAGAATTCCGCCATGTATTTTCGGATGCAGGGTTTTCACCCGGCCGTCCAGAATCTCAGGTGAACCAGTGTGTTCGGACACGTCGGTGACGGGGATTCCCGCGTCTCGTATCTTTCGGGCTGTTCCGCCGGTGGACAATATCGCTACGTCCATCTCGTTCAGCGCGGCACAGAACTCCACTATCCCGGTCTTGTCCGATACGCTGACAAGCGCCCTTCGGACCTTTGTCATATTCATTCCCTTTCCTTGTCGAGGTCGCCGAGTTCCACGCTTTCGCAGCCCCGGAAAAAGTAGTTGAGCCGCCGCTGTGTGGCTCGGGCGAAGAACGGGTCGCACAGCATCACGATTGCGGACCCCTTCGGTACTTCGTTTCGGAGAAATCGGGGCACAAGCTTCTTTCGCCCGCAAGCAGCCTCTATGCGTTTTTCGAGGACTTCATGCTCCAGCGAGGGCGAGTAGAACCCGAGCCTTACGACCTTTTTCTTTTTCGGATATTTCTCTTCCCACAGCCGCAGAATCTTATCCTGCCACTCGGGGAAAGTTCGCATTTCGCCGTTCCTTTGCGGGGAGACGGAGGCGATAATCTTATCCGCCACCGCGGGCGCGTTTACCGGGGCTCCGCGATCGCGTTCGGCCCACAGCAGAGCGGCGAGGTCCCGTTCTTCGCATGAGTGATCCGGAATGAACGGGTGAATCAGCGCAAGGCGGTACTTTCGGAAAATGCGCCTCGCGCTCTTGGTGAGCCTGTTGACAGCGTCCTGAGACCAGTTGCCCTTCAGGACGAACTGAACGGCGTAAAGCGAATGACCGCAGAGCACGGTGTGCGTCGCAAGCCTGTTGAGCAGATCCCTCAGGACGGTTGCGTACCAGCGGTTAGAACTGAGCAGCACCTTTGTTGACGGATCCTGTGGGAAATAGGTCAGGACGAATTTTTCGGGCGGAGGAGGCGGGAAGAGCGGCGTCTTTGAGCCATCCGGCATAAAGCCGGTGAAAGCGAAACGGTCAACATAGAATGGTGGTGGAGCGTCGCGCCGCGAGCCGTTTGCCTTTTCCTTCGCCAAAACTCTACTCCAGTTGGTTCTTCGTAATTCCGCCCTTTGGTTTCGCGGCGTAGTTACCGGAGAAACACGCGGTGCAGAAAGTATTTCTCGTTCCGCCGACCGCGTCCAGCAGGCCGTCTTCGGAAAGGTACGCCAGCGAATCTGCGCCGATAACTCTGCATATCTCGTCTATTGACGAGGTATGAGCTATTAGTTGCTCGGGGTCGGGGAAGTCGATTCCGTAGTAGCACGGAAAACGAGTGGGCGGACATGCGATACGCACATGAATTTCCTTTGCCCCGGCATCGCGCAGGAACTTGACACGCGAACGGCTGGTATTGCCGCGGATGATGGAATCGTCCACCACCACCACACGCTTGCCCTTGAGAATCCGCGGAACGACGTTGAGCTTCAAACGCACCTTGGCCTCCCTGTCCGACTGGTCGGGCAGGATGAAGGTTCGCCCAATATAATGGTTCCTGATGAAGCCCATTTCAAGCGGCAACCCCGATTCCCTGGAATATCCGATGGCCGATACGACTCCGGAATCGGGAACGGGCACGACGATATCGGCATCTACCGGAGCTTCGCGGGCGAGGCATTTGCCGCTTTCTAAGCGGGAGTTATACACGAGCTTTTCGAAGACGAGTGAGTCGGGTCTTGCGAAATAGACGTGTTCGAAGATGCAGTGAGCACGTTTACCGGGGTCTTCAGATTCGATTCGGGAACTCGTGAGACCGTCCTTGTCGATTCTGAGCACCTCCCCCGGTTCGATCTCACGCACGTACTTCGCACGGATGAGGTCGTATGCGGTTGTCTCGGAGGCGACCACCCAGGAATCTTCGAGCTTTCCGAGCGTGAGAGGACGATAGCCGTGCCAGTCACGCGCCGCATAGAGGGCGTCAGGATTGAGGAATACGAACGAGAAGGCGCCCTCGAGTTCTCCGAGCGCTTTTTGAAGCCTGTTTTTCGGGTCGCGATACCCGGGCTGCGCGAGCAGGTGAAGGATTGTCTCAGAGTCGTTCGAGGTCTGGAATATACTTCCGGTGCGCTCAAGGCGATCGTGAATCTCTTTCGAGTTGGTAAGGTTTCCGTTGTGAGCGACAGCAATCTTGCCGCCGGGCAGATTTGCGAAAAGCGGCTGCACGTTGCTGAATACCGACGAGCCGGTGGTAGAATATCTCACGTGGCCTATGGCGGCATGGCCATTCATGCTCCTCAGTTTCTCTGTGCTGAGGTTGCTGACGTGTCCCATCTCGCGAAAGGAATTGAGCGAACTGCCGTCGGATACGACTACACCGGCCCCCTCTTCGCCTCTGTGCTGCAGGGCGTAGTCAGCCCCATGTAGGTGATCGAAGCGGCATTCGCGTTACCGAATATCCCGAATACGCCGCATTTCTCTCGCGGCATTTGAGAGTTTTGTTCGACTATCTTGTCTGTCATCGAGGTTTCACCCAGTGATACGACAAAACGTAAATTGTACGTCCGTAGCAGCCTACGTCAACAGGTAGGGCATTCACGGAAAAACACCCTTGTCCGGGAACAAAACCGCCCGGCTTGAAACATTTCGCACCTGTCCATGCTCAAATAGAGTGAATGAGGTTCGATTCAGCGAGGATTATATGACTGAAGATGTGAGAAAGCTCCCTGTCTGGGTTTACTACATGGCATTCTTTGCGGTAGTGGCGGTCACCTATTCCGTGTACCTGCACGTGCGGATAGACACTCTTGATGCCGACATTCGTCAGAAAGGTTCGAGCAACTCATCGCTCGAGAACCGCATCAATAACCTGAAGAACGGCTTTGAGGCGGAACGCGATAGGTACGAGAAGAAGATACACGAACTGGAGCAGAAGATTTCGCGCGCGGAGCAGAACTACCGCAAGGAACTCGACCGGGCGAACATGGAAGCCATCGAGAAACTGGAAAGGGAAAGGGACAGGCACAAAGAGGAGATGGAGGCCGAGGCGCAAAGGATAATAGAATACTATCAGAAGAAGTGCAAGACCGCGGCCACACCGCCGCCACCCAAGAAAAAGAAGTAGCAGAAAGCCTTACAGAAATGTCTGACCTTCGAACGAGGCTCGCGCGAGAGGTTTTGCCGCTCGTCCGCGAGCCCGCTCAATACATAGGCGGCGAGCTAAACATGGTCGAGAAAGACCATGAGGGCCGCACAAGTTTCGCCCTCGTATTCCCCGACACATACACAATAGGCATGTCGCACCTCGGACTGCGCATTCTTTACGACGCTCTGAACCGCCATGACGACATCGTATGCGAGCGTGCATTCGCGGTGGAAGAGGACATGGAGGAGCAGCTTCGCAAGAAACGCATCCCCCTGTATGCCTTGGAATCATTCCGTTCGCTTTCGGAATTCGATATCGTGGGTTTCTCTCTGCCGATACGAGCTTTGTTATACGAACGTACTGACCGTTCTTCACCTCTCGGGCATTCCACTTCGCCGCGAGGACGGGGGGCAAGACGCGCCTTTGATACTCGGCGGAGGGCCTTGCTGCGCCAATCCCGAGCCGCTTGCGGACTTCTTCGACGCCTTCCTTCTCGGAGATGGCGAAGAGGCGATAGTCGAGATTACCCGAACCTGGCGCGATGCAATCGGACAGGGCTCCCGCAGTGACGCGCTACGGGCTCTTGCCGATATCGAAGGTGTTTACGTTCCGTCGCTTTACGATGTAACGTACGAGGAGAACGGCACGGTAGAGGTGATCAGAGCCGAGGGACGGCGCACCGGGGACGGTTCGTTCGCGGCTTGTGATGAACCTCGAGGACGCTCCGTTTCCCGAAAAACCGCTGGTGCCGGTAATTCCGGTCGTACACGACCGCGTGACGATAGAGATTATGCGCGGCTGCCTGAACGGCTGCCGTTTCTGCTCCGCAGGTATGATCTATCGTCCGCAGCGGTATCGAACGGTTGACAAGGTAGTCGAACTCGCCCGCAAGGGCTACGATGCGACCGGTTACGACACTGTGAACCTGCTATCCCTTTCATCATCGGGCCAGTCCCTGACCTGCTCGAGATGGTGGAGAGCTGACCGAGGAGTTCTCGGAAACCGACGTGGGACTGTCGCTGCCGTCCTTGAGGGTGGGCGACATGCTTTTCGAATTGCCTAAACTTCTCGGCGAGAACCGAAAGTCCGGCCTTACCCTCGCGCCAGAGGTAGCCACGGAGCGGATGAAGGGCGTTATCAACAAGGACATTCCGCGCTCCGAAATACTCGACGGCGCACGCGAGGCGTTCAAGAGGGGCTGGAGGCTTGTGAAGCTGTACTTCATGGTGGGGCTTCCGGGTGAGAGTTCGGACGACCACGCCGCAATCGTGGAGCTTGCCGACAGGATATCGTTCCTTCGCAAGGAGTTAGGAGGTGGTTTCGGCAACGTGAACGCGACCATAAGCACCTTCGTTCCGAAACCGCACACGCCTTTCCAGTGGGCGGCGCAGATACTCGCAGGAAGACGAAAGGGACATCCGAAAGGCACTTCTCGACCAGAGGCCGCTGAAGTCCGTCCGTCTGAAGTTCGACGACCCGTTTCTTCTCGGCTCTCGAAGGTCTGTTCGCGAGAGGAGACAGGAGGCTCGGAAAACTTCTCGAGGCCGCATGGCGCAAAGGAGCGCGCTTCGACGCCTGGGCTGACCAGTGCAAAAAGGAACTCTGGCTCGAGGCGATGGACGAGTGCGGGGTAAGTTTCGATTTCTATTGCGGTCGGGAACGCTCTCTCGACGAGGTGCTGCCCTGGAGCCATCTTTCATACGGAATACGCACTGAATTTCTCAAACGTGAATGGCTCAGGTCTCAGGAGAACGAACTTACGGAGATCTGCGGCAAGGGCTCGTGCAATGCCTGCATGACCGATATTCTTTGCCCGAATCGTCCTGTAAAGGAAACTGGTCGTTGAGAGGCGCCGTGAAAGGGCTATAATCTCGTTTCATGGCGCACCGGCAATGGAGGGACAATGAAGGTCGTCAAGTACATCATTCTCGTTCTCGTCCTGCTTCTGATCGGGCTTCTGGTTTACGGTTTCTTTTTCGTAAGCGGTATGAAGTCCCAGCCCGAATGGTACGCCGAGCCCGACTACAACCCCGATACGCTTTACGAGGCGGTTTACAGGCGCGCGGGCAGCAATCTCGAGAACGGTTATTCCGACAGCCGCCCCGGCGAGACGTTCAAGGTAGTCGTTGACCTTCGCACCCTTGAATGCTACATGATGCTCTACGAGCAGGAAGCTCTGGAGGAGTACGGCATAGAACGCCCGCGCACCGAGATGATATCCGAGGACACGGTAAGGGTTTACACGCGTGTTCTGAAAGGCCCTCTTTCAGGTGCGGTTCTTCACGTCAACATCAAGATGTCCCTCACTGAGGACGGGAACCTCGCGCTGGAGCCCGGAAAGATAATGGCGGGGAACAAAGAGTTGCCGGGATTCGTGATATCGCAGGTCGAGAAGGCCCTTGGACAAGAGCTTGATCGCTACGTGGTTACCGGCGAGGACCTCGGTTACGATGTCAAACTCGTTAAGTTCGACATGACCCCTGACCAAGTGACGTTCACCTGCCGCAAATCCAAGTAGCAGGCGGTTTTCAGTCCCGGGAGTACGTAATCTCCGATTCCAGCGGACGAACCGTATGTTTCTAATATCCGCTTAATAAAGGCACGTAGTATTTCGGGCATACGGTTTCCGAGAGACATCCACAGACAAAAGTGAATATCACAAAGAGGACGCCATGAAAAGAGCGTTGTTGGTTTTCGTATTGTTCTCCCTTTGCATTGGCGCGATGAACGCTGACGGCTGGATAGACCAAGGTCATCAGCACGCCACCACACTTGCAGTCACGAGCCTCGACGGGCGACTTCCGCAATTTTTCTTCAAAGATGAGTTCATTCTCCGAAGCGCATGTACGGATCCCGATGACTTCAAAAACAAGATGGTACCCCATTCTCGCGGCACAGAGGGGCCTGACCACTACCTAGACCTCGAAAAGCTGAGGGGCGCACCTGTTCCGAGAACGAGGTACAAGCTGATTGCATTTTGTGCCGAGCGCGGCATAAAGCCCGAACACGTGGGTTTTCTTCCCTACGCGGTGACCGAGTGGACCGAGAAGCTTGCAGTCTCCCTTTACGAGTGGCGCAACGCCCCTGACGAGCAGCGCGAGGCCCTTTCGTACAAGTGCCTGACCTACGCGGGGATACTCGCCCATTACAGCGGAGACCTGTGCATGCCGCTTCACACGACCATTCACTTCGACGGTCGCGTGGGCAAGGACGGCAAATCGCCGTTCAAGGGCCTGCACCTGAAGGTTGACGGCCTTATTCACAAGGTTTCCGTTGTGCCATTCGACCCCACGGACATCGAGCCTTTCAACCACGAGTACCTTTTCGAAGAGGTGATGGCCGAGTTCATGCGCAGCCACGCCCTGATTGACCGGGTATATGAGCTTGAACAGCACGTTCCGGCACTCGATCAGGAGATCAAGAGCGAGGAACTGAAGAAGTTCGCCAGGAATCGCCTTCGAGCGGCAACCCGCTTCACCGCGGAGCTTTACCTCACGGCCTGGAAGATATCCGAAACACTCAAGCCTCCGTACTGAGCTGAGCTACCCGTTCAATTGAAAAGGGGCGCAGTGTTGCGCCCCTTTTTGAATGCGTTTTTCGGTGTTGCGGTCAGTCAGCGGCGTTTTCGGGCTTGTCCTCGAAGAGCTTATCGCGTTGACGTTTCTCATCAACTGCCGCCTGTTCGCGTTCTTTGACGATCTTGACAAACGGCGCGATATCCTCCACCTGGGCCGGGTCTCGCCCCGTCTTGCGCACGAGTTCGATTATAGCTTTCTGAAGCTGCACATCGCTTCCGGGGTCGCAGGGAAACTCCTTGCCCTTCTCGTCCTGAACCACGCGTCTCAGTTCATCGTGAAGTATGTAGCGCAGCATGTCGCGGTCGAGAATGGTGTCAACGGAGTCCGCCCACAGCTCGAAGTCCGGGTAGCGGGTGTAATCGCCGTAGTCATTTGCGGCCAGTTCGAACGCAATTTCGCGGTGCTCCGCCATGATCTTGTCCACGTAGGCGGACAGGATTCCCGCCTCGCGCAGACGGCCCTGCTCGTCGAAGACCCAGCCCTGTATCTCCTGCGGTTCGACGGGCATGTCAGGCTCGATGCCGACACCGTGGATGCAGTTGTCGTTCGGCAGGTAGTACTTGGCAATGGTGAGCTTCAACTGGCATGAGAAGTCGGTACTCGCGACCCAGAACACCACCTGCACCGAGCCCTTGCCGTAGGTCTTTTCGCCGATGAGCGTGGCGCGTTTGTAGTGTTTGAGCGCACCGGAGACGATCTCGGAAGCAGATGCCGAGAATCCGTTGACCAGCAGTACCACGGGCTTGTCGAAGGTGTCGAACTTGGTGTCCGAGAAGTAGTTGTTGCGCGAGCGAATCTCGGGTCTTCCCTTATCGTAAACTACGAGCTTGCGGCCCTCCACGAACATTGAGAGCAATGTCCACAGCGGTCATGAGCCCGCCGCCGGGGTTGCCACGCAGGTCGAGAACCAGTCCCTTCGCGTCGCTTGCGGAAATATCGGAAAGGGCCTGCTCCATCTGCTCGGTCGCCTTCTGCGAAAAGCTGTCGAGACGGATGTAGCCGAGGTCTCCGGGGAGCGAAGTGACGTGGATGTTCGGCACGTCAATTTTAGCTCGGGTAAGGGTGAACTCCCGCGGCGAGGTCCAGCCCCTTCGGAATATCTTTACGTTCACCTCGGTGCCGGGTGTGCCCTTGAGCTTGCTGACGAGGTAGTTCAGGTCGTCGCCCATCATCTCCTCGCCGTTTACCTCTATGATGCGGTCTCCGCTTCTCAGTCCCGCTTCGTATGCCGGGCCGTTGTAGAAGGGGCGCGAAATAACGAAGAAGCCCTCGACAACGGACACATAGGCTCCGATTCCTCCGTACTCTCCGGTGCGGCTCTCCTCCCAGGACTTTACGGCTTCTTCATCGAAAAAGGTCGTGTGCCTGTCAAGCGCGTTTGTCATGCCCTTTGCGGCTTCGATGGCGTAGCGGCGCACTTCCTTCTCGCCGAAATCCGGGTGCATCATGCGTGCGCGGGTCAGTACCTCGTCGAGGATATTGTGGCCGTTGAGGATACCGCGTGCGCGCCGTCCCAACTCTGTCGGGTCGTTGGAATGAGCGTTGACGAATTCCATCACCTCTTCGGAGTCGTAGCCCATCTCGGCGAGTGTTATCGCGGCGTCCGCCCTGACGGTCTCAGATGCCGTGTTGTCCGCAAGTATCATCTCCAGCGGCTGGCGAAAGAGCCTGGGCATCTTGAAGTCCTCGTTCTCCAGCGCGAACTGGCTGCCGAAGAACGTGAACAGCTTCCAGGCCGCACGCCACATGTGAATCTCCGCCCTGTCCTCCAGGTTCCTGTCCCGCATATCGAGCAGAGTGCGGATGATCAGTGTTGTAGAGCTTGAAGTCGGCCGAATACGCCATCATGTCGAACATGTCCACCTTGGCATCCACGTCCGAGGATGAGACGACGATTTCGAGCATTCTGCGCATGTCATCGTCAATGCCCTTCGAGAGCGCTACCGTCATGACCGCGACCACCGAAGCCGGCGGGGTGTCGGCCTTGACGGCGGAAAGAGCGGAGGCGATCTCATCCCCGGGCATCTTAGCCAGAAGGTGCGCGAGTTCGTAGCGTCTGCCGTCCGTCTTCGCAGTCGCGATGGCGGTGACAATGTCCTTCGCGGCCTGCTTGCGGATGTCAGTTCCCTCTTCGGCGTACAGCCCGCCAAAGGCGAATGCGCACAGCAGCAGCGCAAGAGCGAGGTATTTGAGTTTTTTGGGACCTTTGTTCATAATGTTCCTTTTACAGTGAGACGGGCCTGCCGTGAGAATGTACCAACTCGGCAGGCCCGATTCCATAGAATATCCGCGCTATCGCCTGTCTTCGTAGAGCAGGCCGGACAGCGGAAGTATTTCTATTTCGCCGTCGGGGTCAACGCGCGAGAGCATGAGGTTCATGCCTATCGAATCGCTTGCCATGTGGCCCGCTATGAGAACGTTTATGTTGTGCTTCTTCGCTTCCTTACGTGCGTCATCGCGAAGATGCATGCATATCATCGTGCCGACACCGGCCTGGGCGAGCTTCTCGAACTGAGCAGTGGGGCCCTGGGTTCCGCCGGTCATCTTGACGACTATCTTGCCGCAGTGATTGTTCTTGTTGCCCACGAACACCTTCATGGCCTCTTGCATGGAACGCGCCCTGCGGTATTCCGGATACTCATCTGTTAACAGTTCGATGAGGTTCTTGATGTACTCGGGCTCGTGTTCGTCGCAGGTTGCCTGCACGTGCTGCTGCACGGAGTTGTCGGCGGGTGAATGTACGCAAAGGTAGGGTATTCCGAGCAGTTGCGCGGTGCGCATTGTGCGGCGTGTATTCGTCGGCAGAACCGCCCTGCTGACCTCCTCGGCGCGTTCCTTCATCATGGGTTCGACCTGGTTGACCGGAATGCCCCACTCCGTAAACATGTCAACCTGCACGCCCATGACATGATGGAACTCCATCATCTTTCCGCCGGGATGGTGAGCGAGCACGCCCGAGATATTCGCGCCGTTCTTGTTCAATTCGTTGACGAGAAGCAGTTCGGAGTTGTCGCAATCGATGCCGACAGCCAATTTGCCGAGTTCCTCGTCACCGGAGCCGTTGAGGATGTTCGTATCGGTATAGGGGTTTTCGAGCCTGTCGGTGTTGAACCACTGCTTTTCACGCTCGGAAAGTCCCTCGTACTCGGATTTGAGCTTTTCGAGTTCCTTTTTGACTCCTTCTTCGCCACGGGGATCATATTTCATGCCGACCTGAACGGCCTTGGTGTGGAATTCCTTGAGTTTCATTGAGTAGTTTCCTTCCTTTTTCTGTCGCGGAGCTGCCGCTGGCGCAGCAGTTCCTTCTGTGGAGTTGGTTTCTTTTGCTTTTTCTCGGGTTGAGGCAAGTCGCCCGAGACCATTTTGCCGTACAGGTCATAAATGCCCTGCACACACTTTTCGACCGAGAACTGCGCTGCGTGCCGCGGGGCATTCGATGCGAGCCTGGCGCGAAGTTCCTCGTCCTTGGCAATCTGCAGCAGCTTCTCACCGAGCTTTTTGGCTTCGAGTTCGGCAATCAGCCCGGTTTCACCTTCCGCGACCACCTGCTCCATTGAACCGGAACGATAACAGACGACCGGAAGGCCTGCGGCCTGGGCTTCCACCACGACGCGCCCGAAAGGCTCGCCTATGGCGGGATGGACGAAGACATCTGCGGCATGGAAATACGGGGTGAGGTCTTCAACATATCCGGGAGCTTCGGCGAGGTCTCCCAGACCACGCACACCGCTGTTGATACGGGATGCCACGTTGGAGTTCTCGCCGGAGATATCGTCTCCGCATATGACGATGCGCGAGTTGGGGATTTTGTTCTTGACGGTCTTGTATGCGTCTAAGAACGAGCGCTGGTTCTTCCAGGGCACGAACGCGCTTGCGGAGAGGAACGCGATCTCGTCCGGTTCGTAGCCGAGATTCTTTCTCGCCTTCCGCCTTTCTTCAGCAGATGGTGGCGAGGGCATATGAACACCGTTGTTGATGCGGAATATCTTGTGCCCGGGCACCGAGAGGTAGTCCGAGAGGACGCTTTGCATGTAATCGGAAATCGCGACATAGGCGGTCAGATTGCCGGCGAGAGAGGAGAAGGCAATCTTCGGGACAATGGAATCGCGCAGGTGCAGCAGAGTCGGCACAATTTTCGTGAGTCCGTCGGAAAACGGGGCCAGCGGCCGTAAGGGAGTTGAAATGGACGACATCTATGCCAAGCTCTTCGACCTTCTCCCGGGCCATTCGAGAGAACTTCGCCCTGGCGTTGACATAAGATGCAAGCTTCATGGGATTGAGAGTTCGCTTGACCTTGGGAATGCTGACGGAAATGGTTTTCGCACCGGCCTTCTTGAGAACGTGAGAGAGTTTCCCCTTCGGCGGAAGGATAGCGTGTACTTCTACGCCGTTCTGAACAAGTCCCCCCACCAGTTCGGAAATGCTCTTCTCCGCCCCGCCGAGAACGTCTGTGTGATGCACTATCAGTAGCTTCATCGAATCTCCATTGCTGAGAGCATCATGCGCAGCAGTTCCTCGCAGCGATGAGTGTTGCCGGATACGTGCAATATAGCGTACTTTTCCAGTCGGTCAAAGGCAACCGTCCTCGCTGCATCCTTCGCGGTGGTGATAACGAACTCCGCATCATCGCCGGTCATCCACTCCTTCAGCTCGGCTTCTTCGCGTGGAGAGAAACGGTGATGGTCGGGAAAGACACGATTTTTGAGAAGGTTCGCGCCGAGTGCTTCGAGGGTGTCGAAGAACTGGGAAGGATTGCCTATCCCGCAGAAAGCGGCGACGTTTTTCCCGGCCAGTTCGCCGGGGGACAGTGTTCTGTCCTGTGCCGGAACGTAAAGACCGCGAGCTTCGGAAACGGAAGTGAATACGGGCTTATTCCCGGAAAGCTCGCCGAGCCTCTGCACGATAGCACCTATATCTTCGACACGGTCACACCTTGTGACGACGAGCGCGTCAGCGCGTTCAAGCGAGCCGGTTCCCTCCCGAAGCAGGCCGACCGGAAGGGGAGCGTCGTTCCAGGGCGGTCGGGTTGCATCAACGACGACGATGTCGAAGGCCCTTGCGAGCTTTCTGTGCTGGAAGCCGTCGTCGAGAACGAAGCAGTCGGCATCATCCTCATGTTCGAGGGAAGCAGCATGGCGGTCGGGGTCGCAGACCACCTTGACACCTTTCCCTTGCAGTTCCGCTGCCTCGTCGTTGAGTTCGGCGTCGCTGCCGTATCCCCTTGCCAAAACGACGGGTTGCAGCCCCAGTTTCTTCAGGTGCAGTACAAGTTCCAGCACAAGAGGTGTCTTGCCCGTTCCGCCGCTGGAGATGTTGCCTACCGAGGCCACCGGCCTCGGAGCGTCGGAGGATCTCAGCATTCCGATGTCATAGCAGAAGTTGCGCAGGGAAGAAGCGAGCACGAAAAGGAGCGCGAGCGGCCACAACAGCAGCCTTACGACCGAATGGCCGAAGCCTCTTTTTTCGCCTGCAGCAAGACTTGCAAAGTAGTTTCTCACCCTTTAGAGCACATCCCGGGAAGCAGTTTGGAAAAACAGCGGAGGACTACGTTTTCGCCCCGTCCTCTGAAATCGCGTTCGACTCGCGATCGAGCACCGTGTCGCAAACGGGACACTTCATGTATCGCTCGTCGGAACTGTCAACGAACTCGTGCGCACAAATGTCGCATCGAAGCAGAACCCTTTCTGCACTGAGAGAGACGTCCGGCTTTCCGATAAGCTTGTCAATTACGAGCCAGAACAGCAGTATGGTGCCGCCGAGACCGAGGATATAGATGAATACGAGGGTGGCGAGGCTGACCTGTATCATCACTCATCCTCCCTTTCCGCGAGCCGAAAGCGCAACACGACCGACCCGGACGAGCTTTCCTTCGCCCTCTCGAAGCGAAACTTCTTGATGTACTCCTTCGCGGCCTGGTCGAGCAGGGTACTGCCCGAGAGCGAGGTGACCGTTACGCTCGATACAATGCCGTCCGGCCCGACGGTGAAGGTCACTCCGACGTCGCCCTCGATACCCTTTCGTTCGCACTCCGGCGGATATTGAGGCGGAGGAGGACGGTAGATTATGCGCCTCGCGGACGCTTCGCCGGTAATATCGAACGGAATGACAGGCCTGTCCGGCTCTGTGTCCCTGGCTCCCTTGCCCGGGCCGGGCGGCCCAATTCCGAACCCGCCGCTTCCCGGTTCGTCCTTAGGCGCGATATCCGGCACTGAAAAGTCCCCCGCGTCCAATGCGACCTCCTCGTCGGAAGGAATCTCGAGAAACTCGTCAGGCAAACGCTTTTGGGGCAGCTCGATCTGCAAAGCCGCGAGAGTGTCCTCGACAGGTTCCAGAAGTCCCGCGCCAGCCGTGGAAGAAATGTGGTCAATCTGAACCGGAGGCAGTTCAGGAATGTCCTCACCGGTACCCATCTCGACGGTGAGCACCGTCGAGAAAAGCAGTGCGGCTATCACGTGCCAGGCGAGCGAGCCCAGCAGAGCCGCGAGCAACAGGTTTGACAGGGGCCGTTCGGCCCTCACTTCAGTACCGTTCATTGATGTTCAACAGGTTCAATTATACGCAAACGGGAGTTCAGGGCAAGCTCAGGGCGCCGGAATAAAGCCTTCCTTCAAGAGCAGTTCCGCGTTCATCACGGCTGCACCCGCCGCACCCCGAACCAGATTATCCACTACGAGCGCGAACGAAATGCGCCTGCCTTCGACGTTCAGCCTCCCCACCGAAACGCTCATGCCTCTGCCCGCGGCCACGTCCTTTGCAGGCTGCGGCCTGTCGAACTCGCGACGCACAAGAACCGGAGGTACCGAGGCGAAAGAGGCGTCAACCGGGTCCATGCTCTCCCACTCTGCGACAACTCGTTCGGCAGTGACCTCCCTGTCCACCTCGGCGGTGACCCGGATAAGGTGGCCACGCTGAACCGGCACACGGGTGCAGAACGCCTTGACCTTCATATCGTGATGCTCAATGCCTGAGCCGGAGAACCGTCCGAGCATTTTGGGTGTCTCACGGGCGATCTTCCGCTCCTCGCCGGGAATGTGCGGGACGACGTTGCCGAGGATATCGCAGGCGGAATGGCCGGGATAACCCGCACCGGAGATGGACTGCCACGTCTGCACCCACACGTTGCGAAGAACAAACCGCCTAAGCGGCGAAAGTGCCGTCACGAGCCCCGCGGTCGAACAGTTCGGATTCGCGACAACAAATCCTTCGTATCCGAACGACCTCTTCTGGCCGTGTACGAGGTGTACGTGAGACGGGTTGATGTCAGCGAGAAGGACAGGGACGTAAGGGTCGAGTCGGAAAGCGGAAGCATTGGAGCAAACAGCCACACCGTTTCTTGCGAGCATTGGTTCGATATCAGCGGCCGCGTCGGATGACAGAGCGCTGAATACCACTTTCACCTCCCCCGAACACTCCTGAACGGCCGCAAGCCGCCTGTCGAGGAAGCGCGAGACAGAGTCCTCGTTTACGAACATCCTCGGAGCAATCGCGTCGCCGTAACGGCGAGAGACGTTTTCGGACGAGGAGCAGAGCATGACCGGTTCGAAGTTCGGATGGTTTTCGAGCAGTTGCAGAAGGACCTGTCCAACAGGACCGGTCGCTCCCAAAACTGCCACGGATATCTTGTTACTCACCCTTGTATCTCCTGTAAACTTCGGAATAAGTGTCCTCTCCTGACATTACCGCGATAAGGCCGCGAAGTAACTTTCTGCCCTTGGGAAATGCGGCGGACAGCTTCAGCACGGTATCCGGAACCGACGCGATTCTACGCGCGATCCTCCGTGCTATTGCGAGTTCGCTGACGACCGTATCGCGCAGTGCCTCACCATACTCCCGTTCAGGGTCCCCGTTGACTATGTTCTGCGCGCAAAGCCTTGCGCTCTGCAAAGCGTAGCGAATACCCTCGCCGGTGAGAGGGTCAACGAGCGCGGCGGAGCCTCCGAGCCTGTATGCTCGGTCGTGCACGTATTCGGCACCCGCACGCGAGAACACGTCGAGCCTTGCGACAAGTGGTTCTATTTCGCACCTCGCCGTAAGATATGCCTTGTGGCGAATTGCCGATACCTCGTTGTCAAAGGTTCCGCCCGCGGCATCTCCGACTCTCCAGCAGAACGCCGACCCTCGGGCGCCGATGTCGAAGTCCATGGAACTTCCGCCCGGTTCGCCGGTGCACTGCACCACCCGAAGCCTGTCACATGCGCCCTTGAACACCACTCCGTCCACGAGCTTTGCGGCCCCGGAACAGAACAACAACCTGTCGCCCGTATGCGAGAAGTCCTCTCCGAGGACATTCCAGCCCTTCGCATCACGTTCGACCCTTTTCGCAGTGGCGTTTAACACCTCCGCACCCGCGGCGCAAGCGGCGTCGAGCATTGCGGCATCGAAGCGTCTTCGGTCAACGAGGGAGACCGGTGTTGGAAAGGATGCGTCGCCGAAGTGAACGCCCGCGAGCATTATTCGGACTTTGCCGACCTCCGCGGCCAGCACGGACTCGGATGCAAGCGAAAGCTCATCCGAAATTGCGGGTGGAATGAAGTTGTAGTAACGGACGGAAGGGGTTTGCGGAGAGATGATCAGCACGCTGTTTCCGGCCTTCGAAAGCAGCTTCGCCGCCATCGTGCCCGCAGGGCCCGCGCCAATGACTATCGTGTCGTAATGTTTGGGTGTATTCAACATTCGAAGACTTCCGAAGATGTTTCCTGCTACAGGTCAGAAGGACATAGTACTTCCGCAAGCTCTTTCGCGCATTTGCCGGGATCGTGCCGTTCGAGCACCCGGTCACGTCCGTTGGCTGCCAGCTTCGCCCGGAGTCCCTCATTTTCAAGTAGCTCAGTGACCGCCGATGCAAGGGCAACGGGGTCTCGTTCGGGGACCAGAAGCCCGGTCAACCTGTGTTCGACGATGTCGCGCACGGCCCCCGCATCGGTCGAGGCGACGGGTACTCCGGCCGTCAGGGCCTCGAGCAACACGTTGGGCAATCCGTCACTGTCGCCGTCCGGTGCGGTCTTTCCTGCGTGAATGAACACCCGGGCACCGGCATAGAGTTCATCCATTTCGAAGGGCGAGACGAAGCCGAGCGGCGAAACTCCCTGCGGAACTTCGCCCAACTGCCCCGCCGTAACACCTGCTATCCTGAGTTCTACGGACGGATGTTGCTCGCGTATCATCTCGAAAGCCTGCAGGAGGTTGGGATAGTCCTTTTTGGGGACCGGTTAGGCCGGCCGCAAGCAGGTAGCCACCTTCGGAGGAACGTTTTCGGAACGGTTCGGAGACCGGATGAGGAATGAAATAAGACCGGCATGCACCCGGGGCTGCTTCACGCACGACAGCGTTCGCCTTTGAGTTACAGGTGATAACGTGGTCGGCGCGCCTGAGCAGGAACTTCAGAAGCCGTTTTTGCACGAACACGTCACGGGCATGGCAGGAGAACGAGAATGGAACTCGCATTCGCCTTGCAAGCACCCAGGCCGCGAGCCCGCACCAGCCGCCGTGCATGGAATGGACACGTCCGGGGAGAGGCGTTTCTTTCGCTATGCACCTCAGTGCGCCGAACCTGCGCAGCAGAAAGAGGAACGCGCACGGGCCGAGCCTGAACAGAGCCGAGAACGCACAGGCGTAGAATACCGGACAGAACAGCCCGGCGAGAAGGTCGCAGATTGATGCCTCGTTACCGTAAATGCTATTGACCGGAAAGGGAGGAGGTTCGTCGTAAACCCGTCTGAGCGCCCCGAGCCTCACTCCGGCACAGCGTTCGAGCAGACCTTCGAGGTCCCTGTGCAAGAACCTTTCGGATGGCTTCGGGAAGGAATCGAAGAACACCAGCAGCATCAGTCGAGCCCTATTTGCTCTTCGAGCGAAGAATAGACATTTCCAAGCTCTTGAGCTGTGCGCTTCCAGGAAAACCTTGCGGCCTGTTTCTGGAGTATATCCCTTTCTTGGACGGTGGTCTTGGTGTCAGCGACCTTTTCAATGGCCTCGCGCCACGCCGACAGGTCGGTAAGCGGCAGATAGGTCGCCGCGGAACCGGCCGTTTCATGCAAGACCGGAATGTCGGACAGCAGACATGGACAGCCTTCCTGCAGAGCTTCGATAACCGGCAGGCCGAACCCCTCGACGACCGACGGAAAACAGAACGCTTTGGCAGCCTTGTAGAAGCAGGACACATCGCCTTCAGGGACATATCCGGGCATTATGAGCATGTCCTCCATGTCATGTCCGAGCACTGCGCGGTCAAACTCTCCGGTCTTCCACGCTTTGCGTCCTACGATCACGAGTTTGAGGGGAAACGAACGCCGTATGCGCGCAGCGAAGAACGCCTTGAGAAGCAGCGGCAGGTTCTTCTTGGGTTCAATGTTGCCGACATACAGAAGGAAATCGCCCTTGATACCGTACTTCTCGGCAAGAAGCCTCTTTGCGGCGGCGCGACTTATGGGACAAGGGTCGTGTGCGGGAGCAAACGGGACAACCGAGACGACATCCTCGTCAACCGTGTCGAACTTTTCGAGCAGGGTGTTCCTGACGTACTGAGTAGGCACGACGATACGGTCGGCTCTTTCGACGGTGTGAGGCACCGCAGACTTGAAATGCCTGACCGTGGATTTCTTGCAGAAGGCAGGATAGTAGAACGGAATGAGGTCATGAATGGTGACGACGAACGGAAGATAGAACATCTTGGGAGCGACCCACGCCGGGAAGTGGGCATAGTCGGCGTTCAGTCGCGGAAACGAAAAGGGCATTATAAGTTGTTCATAGATTACCCTCGAGGAGGCCGATTTGCCGCCGACGAAAAGCGACCGTTTGCGGGTCACGTTACCGGTGTCCGGAAAGACCCTATTGAACGACCTTGGTACGAAGAAGACGAAGTCCCTCTCATGCTGATATTTTGCAACAGCGCACATCGAGCGGTAGATGGCGTATGCTACTCCCGCAAAAGGCTCGCGGAGGATGAGCGCGTTAACGGCAACAGTGGGCAAAGAGTACTCCGTTCATTGTCTTGTGCAGCATGGGGCTCTCGGAGTTCACAACATTAGTGTAGCAGTTCTGGTCGGCGGTTCCGCACTAAGCGAACCCAAGTCCCGTGCTTTCGTTCACATTTTACGATGTTGAGCGCGTCAGTTCAAGAGCAGGCTTGTTGAAAGGTTATTTCGGAAGTGTCTGGAAAGCGCGGGAGTACCGAATCAGGACGCCGAATTCCGGGGTTCTCTCTGAGGGCCTCATCCGTTACGCAGCCCTTATGCAATGGGCATTTCAAAGCGTGTAGCAAGTGCCTTTTTTATCTTGACATGAACGGGCTTGGACTTATAATCGTTCGAATGCAGAATTACGTCAATCTGGCGTAAGTCTTTGCTTTTAATGCACTTGCGAAAGCGGCTCTGAACTTGCCACAGCGGAGGTGAACAGATGCTCAGACGTTTGCCCGCTCTCACCTGCCTCATAGTCTTTATAGCGGCGACGTTGATGATAACCGGAGTAGCGCGCGCGGAGTCCGCATCCTTTCAGGAATGCGAGAACGCTCTCGACGGCGCACGGTTCCGACATACTGCGACGAAGATAACCGCCGGCCCCGAGGTTGGAAAGGTCATCATTGTCGGAGGTGACAGCGAATCCTCCGCAACACCGACCGGAACAACTTCGGTCTATTCGTCGTGCTTCATCTACGACCCCGACACCAACTCTTTCACCCAGGTTGCAAGCCTGAATGTGGCACGTACGCTTCATTCCGCGGTAGCGCTTCCTGACGGTCGCATCCTCGTCGCTGGTGGTTTCAACGGCTCCAACGAGCTTTCCAGTACTGAGATTTACGACCCGATCAACAATACGTGGAGCCTCGCGGGTTACCTGAACACCTCTCGCAGCAACTTCACTCTCACGCTTCTTTACACCGGCGGCGTAATCGCGATGGGCGGCAAGCAGGGAGATTCGGCACTCAGCTCGTGCGAAATCTACGATTTCAACGCGGACTCGTGGGTTCCTACGCAGCCCCTTGCAAGCGGGCGCTATAACCACGCTGCCATACTCATGCAGGACGGCAGTGTCATGGTCGCAGGCGGCAACAAGTCCGCCGCGCTGGCAAACGACACCTACCAGATATTCACTCCTCCCACCGATACCGTGAATCCGCAGTGGACTGTTCCGGCCACTCTCCCCTTCTCCTTCGATTCCAGTTACCAGTACGTGTACGGTCTTCTCGATTCCGGAGAAATAGTAATCGGCACTTCGAACTCAGGGGGTAGAGCGCTTGTTTTCGACGGTTCATCCTGGAGCCAGGCAGGCACTCAGACTCCGAGATGGGGCGGCACTCAGCTCAAGATGGCAACGAACAACATCGTTGAAATCGGCGGCTGGGGCAACGCGAAGGTAGTTGATATCTATTTGCCCGTCTCCAACAAATGGAACACCTACAACAGCATTCACGGGCACACTTTCGCACAGTGCGTACTGCTCGACAACGGCAATATCCTGCTCGCGGCGGGCAACAGCTCCGGTAACTCCGAGCTACTCGTGCCCTCTACCGTGGCCAAGCCGTCCACGGTCATGCTGGATATCAGTTCGGCCTACGGCACGCCGCTCCCCGTCAACTCAGTGGCCTATACGACTGGCACCACGGTTACATGCGAAATCCAGAACACGACATTCACCTACAACGGAAGAACCTACGAATGCACCGGTTACACTGGTGCAGGCTCGGCTCCTTCCGGCAGCGGAACGTCCACAACATTCACCATCACGGGCGATTCCTCTCTCACTTGGAACTGGCGCGTCACCGGCGGAACCTACCGACTCGAAGTCACCTCCGCTCACGGCACTCCGAGCCCCGCGGTCGGCACGAACACTATAGCTTCCGGCACCGTGATCAACGCCACAGTTGACCAGCTTGTCGAGCCCGGCGGAGGCATTCGTTACCTCTGCACAGGCTTCGAAGGAACTGGTTCGGTTCCCACGGATGGAAGCGGCAACCAAGTTACCTTTACGCTGGAATCCAACAGTACGCTTCTTTGGGTCTGGCAGACACAGTATCGTTTGCAGGTAACCAACGTTCGGGGTATAGGTTCTCCTTACCCGCCTATCGGCGACAACTGGTTCCCTGCGGGCCAGGTCATCAACGGCAACATCACATCCCCTTCCGGCAACTGGGAGATAGCAGGTTTCGTCGGGACAGGCTCGCTTGCCAACGACGTTCTGCCGTCATTCTCCATCGTAATAGACCAGCCGACCTCGGTTGACTGGCGCTGGATGGAAACCGGCATGAATAACGTGTCGCTCGCCATTAACTCGAAGCACGGCACTCCGACACCTTCCGGCGTGATGGTTTACACGTCCGGCGCTGAAGTAAACGCCGAGGTTCCGGCGTTCGTCGAGACAGGCGGCACGCGATACGAATGCATCGGTTGGAGTGGTACCGGAAGTGTTCCGATAGCGGGCAACACCAATACAGTAACCTTCGACCTTTACGAGAAGTCCGTTATCAACTGGGAATGGGACACCTACTATTTGCTGACGGTCGTCAACAACGGTGCTCTTGGCAGCCCAAGCCCGTCAGCCGGTTCTTACTGGATGCTTGACGGCACACCGATCACCGCGAACGTGACTTCCCCCACCGGCGGTTATTTCTGTACCGGCTACACCGGAACGGGCGATATCACGAGCGGTTCGGCGACACAGGTTGCGTTCACCCTTTCACAGGCGACCACGATTCAGTGGAACTGGGTGCCTATTTCACAGGTAAACACTCAGCTCGTAGTCAAGAGTGATTACGGCGCACCCACTCCTCCCGTTGGCACGAACTTCTACTTCAGCGGCGCGACCGTCAACGCTTCGATCGAGAAGACGGTTATGGGCCAGCCCGGCGAGCTTTTCATCTGTACTGGCTGGACGGGTACCGGCAGCGTCGGGTTCCAAGACACCAATCCCGAGACCGGCCTGACGTTCTTCAAGCGTACCGGCCCCGAGACATCGCTTTCGTTTACCATTCTTAACCAGGACCCCGACACCGGCGCACCGTACAACAACACTCTCACGTTCAACTGGGAACGTCGATACTATCTGACGGTCATCAACGAAGAAGGCATGCCGAAGTCCATTCCGGCCTCCGGCAAGACCCCCATACTCGCAGGTTCCAATGTTACGGCTTCAGTTCCTCCTTCCGCTTCCATGGCTCCGGGGCTGCGCGTATTCTGCATCGGCTACATCGGCACCGGCTCCGTTCCGGCAAGCGGCACGGAGAGCACCGTGACATTCGACATGGGCGAGCCTTCCTCCATCGAGTGGCTATGGGAGGACCGGTACGAGGTGATCGTTGAGAACCCGGCTGGCTTCGGCAACCCCGTTCCCGTAGCGGGGACCTACTACGTGAAGCCCGGCGACTCATTCTCAGCACAGATAGAAAGCACCTACGGTCCTTATACTCTTCTCGGTCACTTCGTCGAGACTGACGAAGAGATCATCGAATCCGAGGAAAACTTCGTAACCGTCACAGTTGAAGGTCCCGTTCGCATCACTTGGAACTGGGACTTCATTCCTGTCGAGTGGCAGATACCGCTGAACGTTGACACCGGTCAGAGCGAGGTTCCGTTCTACGTTGACCTCGAACGCTCACCTGAAACGAGTTCGCCGTGGATATGCTACCAGGACATCGCATCGAAGGACCTTCACGTCGTGTTCTACTCGGTTGACCAGTGGGTGAACCAGAACCTCGACAGCTTCGGAGAGGTCGGGGCCTTCAGCAACCTGAAGGTTGACGAAATGGGCGATGTACACATGGCCTACTACGACGAGACGAACCAGACGCTGAAGGTAGCGGAACGCATTCGCGGTGTGTGGAACATCAACACCGCCGACCCCAATCAGGGCAACGGACGCTACTGCAGCATCGCCGGTTCTCCCGAAGGCAAGTGGGGCATCGCTTACCTGGACAACTCCAATCTTGCGCAACCGGTAGTGAAGTACGCGCAGAAGTTCCAGAACGATTGGCTTATCGAGCAGGCGAAGCAGTTCGACGGTGTCGTTGAGTACCTGCAGCTCATCTACTACAACGAAGAGCCCTTGATCGTGTTTTACGACGCAACGGCCGGTAAGTTGAAGTACCTGTACTACGACGGCGAGTGGATTCTCGACACTATTGACAGCACGCCCGATGTCGGTCGTTTCTGCCACGCGGCACTGGACCCCATCAGCGGCCAGCCCGCGGTAGCTTACTACGACCTTACGAACTCGCGTCTGAAGTACGCCATCCGCAGGCCCGACTTCACCTGGAACATCCAGGTCGTCGATGATACCGGAGATGTCGGCTACTATCCGAACCTCGTGTTCGACAAGACCGGCAAACCGAGCATCAGCTACCAGAGCCGGAAAGCAGCGGCTGAAGTTCGCCACGTTCGACGGCATCTTCTGGCAGATTTCAATCATCGACTCCGCCCCGGGCAACACGACGTGGTATCCCGCGCTGGCGAAGTATCTCGATGAAGAGTTCAGCATTGCGTATCTTGTCAACAGCGAGGTGAAGTACCTAAGTTCCCGCAAGTTCGTTGACCCTGAAAACTACGAGACAGGCGGAGGCGGAGGCTGCTTTGTAGCTACCGCCGCATTTGGCTCGATGGCCACGGCATCAGTCGAGGGTCTGACCTCAATGCGCGACGACAACGTTCTTTCCAGCGCAACGGGCACAGGTCTGTTGGAGCTTTACTACGAGCTCAGCCCTGCCCCGGCACGCGCAGAGGGTCGTTCGCCCGCGTTCTCTGCCCTCGTTCGCGAGTGGCTCAGCGAACTTTCCCGATAGAATACACGCGTCCACAAGCGGGGACGGTTTATCACCGTCCCCTTTTTTATGGGAGGCCTATGGAAGCATTGATAGTAGGATTCACTGCAGAAGACGAGCCTCGGCTCGAGAAGTCGCTGCCGAATCTCAGTGCCTATGACACCGTGTTCACCAAGGAGGCGGAACATCCCCTGGACAAAGGAGTTTCTTTGGTAGTGTATTCTGTTCAGGAGTTCGACCTTGCAGCCGTGTGCTATCAGCTCAGCAGGCGGCCGGAACTCATCGTGTATGTCGAATGCGGCTACGGCGACTTTTTGAGGCTCGACCCCGCGAACCGTGGGACGACCGCAGAAATTGCGCGCGCCATCGAAACCGCCGCGCTGGCAAGAGACCTTCTCTTCGGTAAGACATTCTGTGCGAAGCCCCATCCAGACTATCTACGAATGCTCCCGTGCAGCACTGGAAGCGTCAAGCACTGGAGACGAGACGGAGACCATTGCCAACCTCGAGTTGATCAACGAGCTGCGAGCCGCATCTACACGGCGGTTGATGACTTCAACGAGTTTCACACGCGCATCGAACAGCTATTGGGCGTTCTCGCATCGTTGACGCCTTCGAGAACGTCTTCTTCAGGCACATGAGAAAACCCGGGATAATCAACCAATGAGACCGATTGCGGCTATTCTGCTTTTAACCCTTGTCGTACTGTGCGGCTGTGTTGAGCGCACGGCCACGGTAACAACGACCCCTGCGGGAGCCGAAGTTTACGTCGGTGGCCGATTTGTCGGCACAAGCCCTGTCACGTTCGAGTTCACTCACTACGGCAGGCACACGCTTATGATACGTATGCTGGGCTACGAACCCGTGATGGGCGAACTGAAAATTTCGCGGCCACTGCATCAGACACCCGGGCTGGATTTTTTAAGCGAGAACGTTTATCCCTGGACAATAACGGATACTCATAAAGCTCATTTCGATTTGCAGAAGGCAGAAGTCGTCACCATGGAAGAGGCTCGTGAGCAATTTGAACGCAGCAGGGCCGAATCCCCAGCAAATGTTCGAGGAACACGAGTACGAAATCGACGAGTACAAAGTCCACACGCTATAAGCCGCAAGATCAGTTATAGGAGTTAATGGGTTCCGCGAGCGGTTCGATGAGCGAGATCAGCGCTGCGCAAGAGCTACGAGCTCGGACAGGCGATTGCGAGAGCCGACTGCACGCTGCTGACCGGTGCCTGCCCCGGCCTTCCATATGAGTCTATCAAGGGCGCGAAGCGCGAGGGCGGGCTGACCCTAGGCATATCACCGGCGATGAACGAACAGGAGCACGTCGAGAAGTATCATTCACCAATAAAGTACCACGATGTTATCATCTTCACCGGTACGGGGTTCATGGGCCGGGAGGTGACCAACATACAGACGTGCGACATGGTCGTCATAGTGGGCGGCAGAAGCGGTACGCTCGGAGAATTCGCCATTGCCTACGACCAGGGAAAGTTGGTGGGAGTTCTGGACGGTACGGGCGGCATAGTTGACGAACTGCGAACCATAATCCGCTCCATCCACAAGCCAACGGGCAGCAAGGTGATATTCGACAGCGACCCGGAGAGGCTCGTGAAGCGACTGCTGAAGCTCTACGAACAGCACAAGGACTCGCCAAAGCCATACGCACAAGGGTGACCCGCCATGTTACCGAAAATGAAAAGCCGGGCGTGAACCCGGCTTTTTTGATATGAAAACTCGACGGAAAAGCTCTACTCGGGTTCCTGGCGAACAGAGAAATCGTAAACGACTCTGAAACCAAGGTTACCGGCCGTGGAATCGGTGTAGAGAAGAGACGCGATGAGCGGGAATCGGCCGAGTCTTCTGTGGACGCGAAGCCTCCACCTCGAACGACCTTGCGAGCGGAAACCTGAGCTCCCGTGGGATCCGTGACAGGCTGTTCATTACGACACTGCGTGTAATATTGTTCGCTCGCACTGTCGCGGCACCATTCCCAGACGTTGCCTATCAGGTCGAACACACCGTGTTGAGATGCGCCGTCAGGATATGAACCCACGGGCATGGGCTCGGATGTATTGACGACGGCGAGTTTCACATCGCCGAAAGGAGAAACCGAGCCCCACGGATACTTCTGATCGGCACCGCTTCGAGCGGCGTACTCCCACTGAGCCTCGTAGGGGAGCGAAATGGTATCCTGCGCGAGTCCGAGTGAATTCGAGAGCCACTCGCAGTAAGACATGGCATCGTGCCATGATATCTGGCATACGGGAAGGCGGGATTCGAGTTTGACTCGCCGCCCCTTGGGATACCTCCAGTTCGCACCTTCCACCTCGACCCATTCCTTTTTATCGGCATCCCATACAGGTGCAGCCCCCTTCAATTCCGCGGTGGTAGCATATTTGGTGGCACGGACGAACTGTTCAAACTGCTCGTTGGTCACCTCGTATCGAGAGATGGCAAAATCGCTGACGATAACCTCGTGCGCAGGTCCGTCGAGAGCATCGTCCTTTGCTTCGGGGTCGCCCATGACGAAGGCGCCACCCGGAATGTACACAAAGCCATCGGGCAACAGCTCCGTTCTCCACTTGACCAGCAGGTCCCGAGCCTGGCGTGTCTCGCAACAGCTAATGGCTTTTTCGAGTGTTCGCACAGCCTTGCGTAACTGCTTGTCGCGGTAATACTGCATTGCAGCATCAAAGTAGCGCCGGAACTCTACCTGACGGGAGAACTTGGAGAGGAACTCAGTGATCTTCACTTCGTCGGTGAGGACGGTGATCTCCTCATCCTCAACGTGGGCGAACACGAGCACACGATCCTCGTCACCGATGTCAAGCTCGCGTTCGATCCTTAGCTGAGAGGACACGACAAACTCGACCTTGTGCGAGCCCGGTTGAAGGATGGTGACATGCGGAGTAGTTCCGAGCTTTTCGGCATCGACGTAGAGGGTCACACCGTCCTCGGTAGCGGAAAGCGTGACTATCGAACCGGAGGGTTCATCGGTATGCGCGAACAGTGGAGTCAAACACAACAAAACGAAAAGCAGAGCAGTTCTTGCCATGGGTTCCTTCCGCGTTAGTTGTCCGTCACTTGTTGTCCGTCACTTAATAGTACACTGAAGAAGCAACAAGTTCGGTAGTTGATGCTGACAAAGGAGATATACGGACTTTTGGATAAGAAAAAAGGGCCGGGACGAGGTCCCGGCCCTTCAAAAAGCGTAACGGTCTTGCGTCAGAAGTTGAAGGCCAACCTGAAGCCGATGTTAGTGGCGCACTGGTCTTCCTTAACGAAGAAGCGCTTGGTGGCGCGGGCGGACTCAATATCTGAGTCGTATCCGCCACCGCGTACCGAGCGCAGAATACCTACCGGGGGGCCTTCGGGATCGGTGATGACACCGCTGTCCTTGCAGGCCTTGTAGTAAACATCACTGCTTCGGTCGTAGCACCATTCCCAGACGTTACCAATGAGGTCGTATACACCGTCGGGGCTGACGCCCTTTTTAATGGAGCCGACAGGTTCGTGCCACTCTGCATCGACTACGGCAAAGCCGGTCGTCTGCTTTCCATCGGCAGTGAACGGGGGTTCGTCGCCCCACGGGAACTTTGTTCCGTACTTGCCTCGGGCGGCATACTCCCACTGGGCCTCGGTAACGAGGCGGATGGTGCCTTCCGGCACGCCTTCCTTCGCAGAACGCCAGACACAGTATTCCTCGGCATCCTTCCAGCTAATCTGGACGACAGGATGTTTGCCTTTTCGGCGAATGTTGCTGCGCTTGCCCTTCGGGCTGTTCCAGGCAACACCTTCAACCGACTGCCATTTCTGCGTTTCCTCGTCCCAGACGAAACCTACGCCACCCTTTGATTCAACGGTAGTTTCGTAGTTCGTGGCCTTGATGAACTCGGCAAAGTCGTCGTTCGTTACCTCATAAATCCCGATAGCGAAGTCGGAGACAATGACCGGGTGCGCGGGATACTGGCGATAGTCATCGGAAAAGACCTTGTTGGACTGCCCCATGGAGAACTTGTCGCCTTCGAGAAATACGAATCCCTCGGGTAGGCTCTCCTTGCGCCACTTCACGAGCAGCTCGCGAGCCATTTCATTCTCAGCAAACGAAAGAGCTTTTTCAAGCGCGGTAAGCGCCCAGTTGAGCTTTTCGTTCTTGTAGTGTTCCTGCGCCTTTTCGTAGAATTCCCTGAACTTCACAAGGTTCGCCGCGCGCATTACGAACTTCTGGATATCTTCCTTTGTCGTGAAGAGCTCCAGTTTCTTTTGCTCGATGTCGCCTGTATGCAATGACCCTTCCGCTGCCTTCGATGTTGAGGCTCTGCTCGATCTTGACCTTTGCGCCGGGGCCTGTAATGAGCAGTTTATGCTCTCCGGGTTCGACCTGCAGGACCAAGGGGGTAGTACCGACTTTCTTGCCGTCCAGAGTCACATCACATTCGGTTTCGGATGCTGTAACATAAAGCGTTGCGGTCTGAGCCGCAACGCTTACCAGATATTCCGAGGATGAGAGTCAGGACGATTGCGATTCTCGTCAACTGTTCTTTCATTGTCCCTTCCGTTCCGGACGCTGGAGGACTTCGCCGTTAGTTAACGGCGCTGTCCTCGTCGCCCCAGAAGTATGGCTTCAGCTTGTAGTACATCGGCATTATGTCGTTGACTAGGTTCATTGCGGTGTCGTACTTGATGTCCACCATGCCGGGCATGTAGAACTGGTTGTCAACAACGGTTTTGAGGATGAGCTTCATGGCCTTCTTGTCGCCGAACGCGTAACGCACGAGTCCGGAGTAGAAGCGAATAACCATGTCGCTATCATCAGCGAGTTCAGCCAGCTTCTCGACGCACTCAGTTCTTTCTTCGTCAGTGAGGTTTTCGAACATACCGATTGCCTTGATGGCGTTTTCACGCGCATAGATGTCATCGCTGTCTATGTACTCAAGGACCTTGACGTATGTATCCTTCTCCGCGGCCCTGGAGATTGCAAAGCCAAGCGCGATGAACTCTTCCTCGTGCTGAGCGTACTTGAAGTCCGCGATGAACTTGGAGAGCATGGCCTTGTAGCGAAGGAGGCCGAAACCGATGTACGCGGAGTATGCGAGAGGTGTACCGCGTCCACGGTTCATAACGTACTTGATGTCCTTCGCTCCCGCCGGGTTTCCGAACAGACCGATGGAGATCGCAGCCATGGCCTGGACATCGGAGTCCTTGTCATGAGTTGCGGTCCTGACGGCCTCGAACGCCTTTCGGCTTTCGGGGAACTTCGACAGAATGAAGGCGGCATATGCACGCGGGAACCTGTTTTTGTCGTCCTTGAGTACACCGACGAGAGTATTCACAACCTTCTCTCTCTCCTGAGGCGGCACCTGCATGTTTGCAAGGGCGCCGATGGCATAACCGCGAACACGCGGGTTGTTATCGTCCACGGCGAGCTTCATGAGCTTATCAATCTGCTCGGGGCGATTGAGGCTTCCGAGCGCGATGATAGCGGCCGAGCGAACGGTGACCTTCGGGTCGTCAATGGCCTCGGTCAGGGTGTTGATAAGAGGCAGACCACCCATGAGTCCCTTACCAATTCGAACGACCTTTGTGACCTCGCGTGTAGCACCCTTGGCGAAGTTGTCAATCGCGGAGTTGGCTTCCTTCGTATTGAGGATGCCAAGACCGAGATAAGTCATGGTGCTCTTGACATCGTTGCGGCTCCGGATGAACCTCATGGCCTGACGGAAACCGCTTTCGCCGAGGAAGGCGGGCAGGGCGAAGCAGACCGTACGCAGCACGAGGTCGGTATCGGACTTGTGACGATTATAGTTGTAGATATCGCGGTAGTTCTCCTCACCTTCGGTCATGGCAAGGTTGAGGATTGCACTTGCGAGTATCTCGTCGTCCTCAGTCTCGTTGAACATGTCGAGAACGAGCTTATGGGAGTCGGCCGTGGCGAGCAAGGCGAGCGCGTAGCCGCGCGCCTTCTCGACAGCCGGGTCCTCATCGGTCTCAAGACCGGCCAGGACTTCGACGACAGCCGGAGAGCCTGACATACCGAGCGCAAGCGCGGCGATTTTGCGAACACCTTTGCTGCGCTGGTCAACGAGGAACGGATGTATTGTCTCGACAATCTCCTCAGTGGGCATCATGATGAAGCCCATGGCCATGTCGCGACGGATGATGTCGTCGGATTCGGACTTGATCATCGTCACGAACTCTTCGAGGAGGTTTTTGTACTTCTTGTTGTTGCGCATACGCTTACCGATAAGGTATGCGAGCGCCCATGCGGCCGAAGCGCGCACGTCTTTGTTCTCGGAGGAAGCAGCGAGCATGATGTCGTCAATAGGTTCGACGGAGCCCACATAGCCAAGAGACGCGGCGATAAACGTCTTGGCCTGGTAGTAGCTCTTCGACTTCTGGAGTCCCTCGGTGAGGGATTCGTTGGCGGTTGAGCCGCCGATTTTCGCTATGGCTTCGGCAGCGGCAATCTTGACGTACTTGCTGCGATCCTTGAGCATGACTTCGTGCAGGATCTTGATGTACTCCTTCTTGCCCATCTCACCGAGCGCAAAGCATGCCCAGTAGCGCTTCTTCTCGTTGCTGTCCTCCAGCGCGCCCTTGATGATGCGTTCACGGTCTGTCGCGAGTGCAGTTTCGGGTACGACTGCGAGGTCGCGAAGGAGAACTGCGGCAACGGCATCACCGGCGTTTTTGCCACCGATGTAGCCGAGCGCCGCAGGGCGAGCCATTCGTAATCGGGCTTGTTGATGGTCGGTGACTTCTGGCCTTCTTTGAACTTGTACTTACCCTCGACCATCTGGGCGAGGATGGGAACGACGCTGGCCGAACCAAGGCCGCGAAGGTTGCGCATTACTATCTCGTAAACGCCCCTGTCGAACAGACCGCGGTATGCGAAGAGGGTGAGCAGTGCGGGGATATCGTCCTTGGTGACGTCCGCCAGCACGTACGCGTCTTCGCCTGTCAGTGCATAGGTTGCAAGGAGGAAACCGGTGTTTGCATCCCACCAGTCTTCCCATGCGAACTCAGCGGTGTGGATGGGGCTCGCGCCGTTTCCGGTCGGCAGGTCGGGCATGAGGGTGGTAGGTGCATCCGTGACGTCACCATGACTGGGTTCCCCCACCTGTACGGTCGTTCTGATTAGTGGGGGTGCTGGTCTGATCACGGTTGTTGGTTTCGAGGTCGCCGGTTCTGTTGGTCGCGGCGCTTGTAAGCCCTCCGGTGTAGTTGGTGGTCTGGCGAGTACCGGGGCCATCAGTTTCAGCGGTAACAGGGCCTCCGGTGCTTTCACCCGGTGCGGTGACCGTGGTGTTCGGCATGGAGGTCTGTGGAGGCAGAGTGATATCGGTGTCGGGGGGTGTGGTTCTCTGAGAGCGCGGCAGCGTCCTCACCGGACCGGTAGTCTGGGGCGGCGGCGGGCAGCACTTGCTCTCAACGATCTGCCACTCGCAGACCGCGATGGCCATCAGCAGGCCGAGAAATAAAATCGCCTTTCGCATCGTGATTTCCTCCTGCACAAGCAGAATGTTCGTGAATGTTCCTACATGTATAGCGACTCAGGAAGGCGATTGTTACACTTTGGTTGCGAATTCTTCCGACTACCTCGCCTAATGTCGCGATTATCGTTGATGATTGTACAAATCGTTACAATGTTGATACCTTTTCCCGGAGGGAATTTTGAGAATACTGCTGGCCGTATCCACTCTCGTACTCGCAGCACTTCTTGCGGGGTTTGTGCTGTTTCTTTTCGCCGGTTCCGCCGAAGACGGTGACATAGGCCCTGAAAAGAGCGACATTGCCGCAGTCAAGACAGAGTTCGCCTTCACTTCCTCCGAGGAATGCCGGGAATGCCACCCGGACTACTACGATGAGTGGAGCAATTCTTGGCATAAAAAAGCGTGGACCGACCCCACGGTAAGGGCATCCTGGGCCTGTTACCGAGACCAGGACTGCAAGACCTGCCACCTTCCCGAACCCCTGATGGCAAACGGCAAATTTCCCCAGCTGATCCCGCGAGATGACACGGATATCGAAAGTGGTATCAACTGTCTGACCTGCCATATCTCGCCACAGGGCGTACTCGGCCCCGTCGGGCGCGAGATTGAAATGGCCGACCACTGCAACCCCGTCTATCACGAACAGATTGCCACTGATCAACAATGCTGGCAGTGCCACCCGAACCAGTACGACGACTGGAAGACCTCCAGCTATTTCGGCAAGGAGGGCTGTAAGGACTGCCACATGGAAGAGGTCGAACGACCGCTCGTACCCAACGGGCCGGTTCGTAAGACCAGGGTTCACTTCTGGAAAGGCTCGCATATTATCACGTTCATAAAGACAGCCTACGAGTACCTCGTGGAACCGAACGGCGACGGAGTCAAGGTAACTGTCGCGAACACTGACTCGGGCCATTTCTTCCCCGGCGAGCGACACAATCGCGCACTTTGGGTGGAAGTCACGTTCCTCGACGAGAACAAGCAGCAGGTGGGCGAGATGGAGAAGTGGGTCATCCGCGAAGGCTCGAACCTGCCCCGCAACATTGCCACCATGGAAATCAAGGCTGACGGCAAGGTCGAAAAGACTTTTCCCTATCCCATCGAGAAGGGCTATGTGAAAACTGTTTTGAAGTTCGACTTCTTCTACTCTCAGGAGGACGAGCACACCCGTGTGCTCGAGGATCCGAAGCCGATTCCATTTGAGAAGAAGTAAGTAACTGTCCGGACAAGGTGAACGACTATTACGAAAAGGGGCCGTCTCTGGGACGGCCCTTTTTTAGAGGAGGAACAGGAAATAATCAGAAGACGCATACTGTCCGTTGACCTCGAGGGCAGCGGCGATTACCCGGAATTCCAGGCTCACAGGTATTTCGTCCCGACAAAGGACGTTGTCAGGCTCAACGCATGGCACGACAGGCTCCCCTGCCCCAACGAGTTCAGCCATCTGGTTCTTTCGGGAAGCACGTGCTCAATTTTGAATGACGATAAGATAGTGGAACCCTGCTCACAGTTGGTCAGGGCGTGTTTGGACGCGGGCAGGCCGGTTCTCGGAATATGCTATGGCCACCAGCTGATTGTTCGGGCCTTGCTGGGCAAAGGCCACGTTCGACGCAGTGCGACACCAGAGGCCGGATGGCTGCGCATAGATGCGGCGGAGGGCTTCGAGGACATCTACGGTGAACTGGGCAGGCACTTTTTCGCCTTTGTCGGTCACTTCGACGAGGTATTCGACCTTCCCTCGGATTGGCGCGTAACCGCGAGTTCGCCAGGGGTGCGAGGTGATGGGCTTCGTCAACGACGACTTAAATGTAATGGGCTTCCAGTTTCACCCTGAAATGGACGAGCGGACCGGCAACACGTGCTTCAGCAAAGACGGGCCGATGCTTGCCGAAAAGGGCTTCGACGTAGAGAAGATACTCTCAGCCACTCGCGATGACGGAAGCGGGAAGGTGCTATTTCGCGCGTTTGTGAACCGCTGGCAAGTCAGTTTCTGAAAGCCTTTCGGGCTGCATCCCGGGTCTGTTCGACGAGTTCGTGGAGCTGGCCCGCAATGCGCCTGTCGGCATCTCCTATCGCTTCGAGCATTGATTCGGTCTCATCGAGATATCTTTCGCAGAACTTTTGAGTCACGGTCGTGTCGTTCTGCAGGCGGAAGAGCGTCTCGGAGACGTTATCCATCCGGTCCAGCATTTTCATGATGCGTGCGGTGCGCGAGCAGCTCGCGAGTCTCGCGCGTTCACGGTTCTTTCGCCATTCGCGGCTCTCATTGGGATAAGCGGAAGATGTAAAGCGGTTTGTAAGCTGGTCAACGAGCGCGAGAACCTTGTCGCCGAACTGCTCCGCGATGTCTTTCGGGGGGAGGTCCGAATCCTCGAGGGTGTCGTGCAGCACGGCGGCGCAGACCTCGTCTTCGCCCATGTCGGGATGTGCTCCGACAAGAGCAGCAACGCGGATGACGTGAAAGAAATAGGGGTCGTCAGAAAACTGTCTCTTCTGGCCTTCATGGCATTGCATCGCCAGCACAGAAGCTCTGGCAACTTTCTGTGACATTTTCTTCTCCGTGAAAAATCAGTCTTTAGGGATGATGACTCGGGGGCCTGCGAGTTCGACGTAGTAGCTGCCGGGTTTCGGCGGTTCGGAGCCGAAGTTCGCCACCAGTTCCGTACCGCCTTCGGTGCGCAGCGTGCCGAGATAGTACTCGCCTTTGAAGACGGAAGAGAGCAGTTTGGACTCGACTCCCTTTCCTTCCCTGTTGACGGCGAGCGAGACAGGTCGAAAGCACAGCACGAACTGCCTGTTGTCCTGAGCACCGGGGGGAATTTCGAAGGAACCGAGTTCACAGGTCAGTTCGGAATTTTCTCTTTTGAGCGGCAGGCAGTTGCTGTCACCGAAGAAACGTGCGGTGAAGTAGTTTTTCGGCCGCAGGTATATGCCGGGCGGGTCGGATAACTGCACAATTCGCCCTTCATTCATGATTCCGATTCTGTCGGCCATGAAAAGGGCCTCTTCCTGCTGGTGGGTTACGAGCAGCACGGTAAGGCCGACCGTGCGCTGTATGCGCACGAGGTCGTCCATGAGCTTGAATGCGAGCGGACGGTCGAGGCTGCCGAAAGGTTCGTCGAGCAGCAGTACCGAATTGCCCGCGGCAATGGCACGCGCGACAGCGAGACGCTGTCTTTCGCCGCCCGAAAGCTGTGATGGCAGCCTGTTCTCAAAACCGGAAAGTCGAACCAGTTCAAGTGCCCGGGCCACCCTCTCTTCGAAGGTATCTTGCTCGAAGCGGTCTTCCATGACGAATTCGATGTGCTTTCGCACAGTCATGTTCTGCCACATTCCACCGTCCTGCATAACGACTGACATTCCGCGCACACGAGGCGGAAGGAACTCATCGTCGGAGACCACCGTTCTGTCGCCTATTCGTATTATTCCGGAATCCGGCTCGAGAAGCCCGCACAGAACGTTTACAAGCGTGGTCTTTCCCGCCCCGGACGGTCCGAGCAGGACGAAGAACTCGCCCTGCGGAATCTCGAGGTCCAAGGAATCCACTGCGGTTACGTCGCCATAGGTCTTCGTAACGCCGGAAAAGGAAATTCGCTCGGTATGTGCTCCGACAACGAGTTCGGAGTGGTCTTGGCTCGGGGAAAACGGTTCCTGTTTCGGGGCGCGAACGAGGAGCAGGGCCCGTCGAGCGAGAGCCTCCAGTCCGAGTCTTCGGGTCTTTCCGGAAAGCTGACGAGGGCACGGTATCGGGAGGAGTGAGAGAACTCACCCAGCCAGAACTCGCCTTTGAAAATTGCGCGTTCGAGTTGAACTGATTCGCCTTCTCCACCAGTGGTGGCCTTGAGAGATGTGGGCCGTGCGACAACGTATGTCTCGTTTTCTTCGTCGGAGTGTTCGGATACTTCGATATCGAAGATTGATGCGGGTAGAACGTTGTTGTCGCCAAAAAATCTTGCGACGTAGAGGTCGGCGGGTTCGTAATAAATGTCTGCGGGAGTTCCCACCTGAACGATCTCGCCATCCTTCATGACGGCCATCTTGTCAGCGAGGAACAGGGCGTCCTCCTGCTGGTGTGTGACCATGAGCAGGGTCGAGCCCGAGCTCCTCCCCTCAATCGCTGTAAGTCGCGCATGAGTTCGATTACCAGCGGGCGGTCAAGGTTCGCAAGAGGTTCATCGAGCAGTAACACTTTCCTTCCCGCTGCAAGCGCGCGAGCGAGGGAAAGTCGCTGTTTTTCGCCGCCGGAAAGCTGGTCGGGATAGCGTCTGCGGAGTTTGTCGAGACTCAGGAGTTCGAGTATCTCGCCGACCTTATCCGCATTTTTCGCGACAAGTTCAAGGTGCTTTTCAACAGTCAGATGAGGCCAGAGCACGCCCTCCTGCATTACGGCACCGAGATGTCGGCGGGCGGGCGGCAGCATTGTTTGAGGCGAGGATACGAGCTGCCCGGAAACGAATATCTCGCCGGAATCCGGAGTCAGTTCTCCCGTTATGGTTTTAAGCAGGGTGGTCTTTCCCGCACCCGAGGGCCCTAAGAGAACGGCAAGCTGGCCATTTTCCACCTCCAGCGACACGTTCCTGCACGCGACCGTGTCGTCGTAGCTTTTGGTGACTGAGCGAATGGAAATTTCAGCCATTGTTCCTCCTCGCCAGCTTGAGCAAAACCCTCACGTTGACGAACATGATGACGGGGATGAACACGAGCATTATCTGCATGAGCGCGATGGCGGAGACCCTTTCCTCGTTTCCGTAGTGCATCATTATGTACAGGCCTGTTGTAATTGGCGACGATCCGGGCGGCATGATGAGCGCAGTAGCACCAAGTTCGGCCATTGAGAACACGAGCACAGCGAGGAACGCAAGCGCGAATTCGAAGCCGATGCGCGGTAAGAAGATATCCGTGTATGCGGTGAAATTGCCGACACCGTGCAGGCGGGCGACGAACTCCTCCCTTGTACCCACCCTCATCATGCCGGCCGCGAGTATGAGAACCGCGATAGGCGTGAACATGCCGACATATGTAAAGACGATGATGAGCGGCGTATCATAGATCGCATCGAACATCGGCAAGTTGTAGATCATCAACACGCCGATACCGAAAATCGTCGCGGGAATGACAAAAGTCATTGCCACGAACACGAACAGCATGTACTTAATGCGCTTGACCGTAAACGCCAGCATTCTTGCGATGGGCAGCGCAATAATGGTGGCGAGGACAGCGGAAAGCGGAGCAGTAATGAGGGTTGTCTTGAAGTCCTGTTCGCCGTATTCGAGACCTTCGAGGAAGTACTTGAAACCGGAGAAAATCTCACCGTCGGCCTTCGGGTCACCCGTGAGCGAGAAAGCACGTATCACGAGCGCGGCGAACGGCACGACGACGACAAGGGTGAAGGTCAACAACACATATGCGGAAGAGATGCCCTTGAGCCATCCTCGCATTTTGAAGGTTTGGTGCCGGTGGGTTGACTGTTTGCCTGAGAAGAAATAGGTCACAGGTATCTTCCTGAACACGAACCAGCCGACCACCAGAATAATGATAAACATCAAAAACGAAAAGACGATGGCGTTGGATGCGGACAGAAAGCCGGACATAAATGCGAACAACTCTCCCACGAATGTATTGACTGTCAACATTGCAGGAATGCCGTATTCGCTGAAGATCAACAGCCCGGCGAGAGCGATAGAGCCGAACAGGTATGGCATTGCAGAAGGCAGCGTGACACGTCTGAAAACCTTGAAGAAACCTTGATATACGAGCGCGGCGTTCTCCGCAAGCGGGTCGGTAGATCGAAAAGCTGCGAATGCCCCGTAAAAGATTACTGGGGAAGAAATACAGAGCGAGCACTAACACGCAAAACGGCATGTTGTAGTAAGGCAGAAGAGGATGGCCCGCCGAAACCGTGTATGACCTTTCCGATGACCTCCATAAACTGCATCCACGCGTAGGCGACAGTGTGCGAGGGAATCAGAAGGGGCACTGCGGCGACATAGAGGAACCACTTCGCAAACGGTGTATTTGTTCTGGACGACAGCCACGCGGCGGGAATGGCAAGAGCCGCTGACAACACTGTAGCAGCCAGTGCGAGACCGACATTTGTAAGGGTAACGAGGGCGATACGCTTGCTTTGAAGTGATTCCAGAGATTCGCTTATGACGAACTCCCCGTCGCGATAAAAGACGGAGATAAGAATCACCGCGAGCGGCAGTATCGTGGCGGCGATGAACGCCAATATCGCAAGTGGTCTCGAGATGTACTTCAAATTAACTCCGCATGTCTACCAAAAAGAGTATCCCGGATGACGGAAAGGGCAAGGAAAAAGGGCTTACAGAACGAAGTTCACACCTCGAACCGTAAGCCCTAATTTGTTAAGCCGTTCGCAGTTACTGAAGCGGCAGGTTTTCGTTGAGAATCTTCATTGCTGCATCGCGAGCCGCGGCAACGTCAGCCCAATCGAGTTCCATTGCCTTGAAGTCACTAATTGCGTAGCGCCCTTCGGGAGTCTCCACTTCCGTGTTTAACGGTATCTGAGCCGCAGGGCTCTTTGCGAAATGGAGTTCCTTCATGAGAAGCCAGTCAATGAGAATCTTGCCGTTATCTGCGTTTGGACCTCCCTTAACGAGCGCAAGCGTGTTGGGGAACATCACGGCTCCTTCGCCGTCCTGATCCGGGAAAAGCAGGTCGCAGGGCTTGTTACGTTCTTCTCTGCGGGAGACAGCGTCGTCGGTGTCGGTCAGTCCGTACCACAGTTCGCCGTTTGCCACGGCGTTTGCAGTCTGGCCGTTGCTGGCGAGGATCTTGACATCATTAGCCTTGATATCCATGACCCACTTCAAGAACTTCTCTTCGCCCCAAGCCGAGTGCAGTGCGGCCATGTGAGTCTGGGTGGAGCCAGCGCGCGGGTTGGCGATACAGGTTTTGCCCTTGAACTCCTCCTTGGTGAAGTCCATCATGCCGTTAAACTCGGGAGCGTCGTCCTCTGTGTTGTAGATGATGACGCGGGCGCGAGCAGCGAAACCGATCCACATGTCGGCAGAGTCCTTGAACTCCTCGGGGAACTTGCTGTCGTGTTTGGAAACATACGGGGCATAGATGCCTTCCTGGGCGAGAGCCACGCTGTGCATGGGCTCGTTGTTCCAGTGGACATCACATTTGGGGTTGTCCTTTTCGGCACGAAGTCTTCGGACGTGACCGACGGTCTTGTCTGCCTCGGTATCGTAACGGGCATTGACCTTAATACCGGTCTCTTCTTCGAATTCCTTCATGACCACTTCGGCGTAGTCCCGGTCCTGAGCGACGTAAATTACCACTTCGCCCTTGTCAGTATCAACGGAACCACTTTCCGATGGCCCGCCGTTGTCGCCGGGCTTCATCTGCATGTAAGCGACGACTCCGATCACAACTACGATGATCACAATAAAAACGATCAGAACATTCTTCACTCTCTTACCTCCACTTCTCGGGTTCTCTCTTCCAACTTCTAAAAATGCGCCCGACCAGCTTTGTCAGCAAAGCGTTAGCACGGACTCACTCTCAAGCATTATAGCCTAAGAACGACATGCGGGGATATTGTTACAGGAAATCCGTGAAATATTTAGATATCGTCCTGTTCAAGAGAGGGAGCGAAGCTCTCGTGGAAGTCGTAAAGGCGTTTCTGAGAGGAGAAATACTGCTTGACCGTGGCGGTATCAGAAAGCCAGAAAGCCCGGCTGAGATATTTGCGGGGGTTTTCGAGCTTAGAGAAACCGAACATGTGAAACGGAATGAACACGTCCTTGCGGTATCGGGGTCTGGGGTCGGTGGCATCGAGCGCGAACAGGGCCCGCCAGTGCGGCGGCGGAACGGCAGAGGAGCCGGGCTCGTAAGAATCGAAGTAGGCTGCAAGCGCGGCACCGTGAACGAATTCCGGCTCCAACTCGGAGGGAAACAGGTCTGCTGAGATGATCCACCACAAGGGAGCCCCTTTGATGGAGGAGACCCAGTTCACGAAACCCTCGTAGCTTGCGACCTCTTCCGGGCCGCCGAAAAGAGTGATCAACTCGGAGATGCGAGGCGAATAACTTGTGAACATCTCCCTGTTCACAAGGTCCAGCAGGCCTGTACGACCGAAAATCTCGTAGATCTTCGCGGCGATGACGAAGGCTTCCAGCTTGGACACCACCCATTCCGCTTCGAGATTTGCGATGAATATCTTGCGCAGATGCTGAATACTGCCCGAATCGAGGTCTTCCGGTTCAAGACGGTGTATCAGCAGGTACTTTCCCTCCACACCGGGTCTTACGATCATCTCACGCACCCACTTCACACGTTCAGTTCCAGGCTGCAACAGTGAATGCATCATGGCAAACACGCGCTCGCGTTCGTCCTTTGAGCGCAGTCCTTCCTCGATAAATTGCTCGGGCAACTCGATGCCCTGTTTGTAGGCGGGTTCGAGAAGCGATTTACCGTTCTTCGGCGTTACAATGCCCTTTTCTATCGCATCCAGAAGAATATCCCGCGACCGTTGAGAATTGATTTCGAGCAGACTGCGCATGTGATTGAGGTAGGTGCTCGGAGTGTGTTCCATGCCCCTTATGTGCCAGTCTATAGCAGGATCCCAGCCGAGTTCGTCCTCCAGTTCAATGGGAGGCTCGAAGGGGGAGTCGTCGCGGCAGACGAGCCCGAAAGGAAGCTCGTTAACTCCCTTTACAAGCGTTCGCAGACTTTTCTCGGTTATGCAGAAGACTGCAATGTCCCGGCAGGGGTTGCCGGATGCGGCCATTGAGTTTTCGCGCGCGTATGGGTACTGGAGCAAGGCCCGCAAGAGCGCCTGATAGTCCTCGAAGCCAAAAAGCTCGTAGTAGCGAGCCATGGCCTTCGGGCTGAAGAACGAGAACCAGAAGAGCATTTCGCGGTCTTTTCTGTTGTACGTTGTGACACCCCGGAAGTCCAGCCAGAACCGGGCACTCATGTTATCAGTGGCCTGCAGCACGTTGAGAGAGTTCTCGTAGCGATAGCGCAGAGCCTTTTTCCAGAGTGCTGGCTTTGAATCGAACTCGAAACCGTTTACGAGTACGGTTACGTGCGCCGCAGCATTGAGCCAGTCTTTCGTCGCCTCCATACCCGCGAGTCTCCTGTCACACCACTCCCGGAACGCGGGTAGTTCGTGCAGCTTCTTTTCGAAATGCGCGAGGCCCTCTTCCCGGTCGCGCTCGTACAGGGCGACAAAACGGTCGAGATAGCCGGAGTACATCGTATTAATCGTGGAGATGTACCAGACGAGTGCGCCGATACCGACCGCGGTAATCGCGAAGACTATGAGAAGTCGTTTTATCCCCTTGTTCAACGCCAAGCTGTCACCTCCCTGCCAACAAGTTCCGCAAGAGAGACAAGCTGTTGTCTTTCGTGCTTTGCACTTACGGTAATGCGCAGCCGCGACAAGCCCTCCGGAACAGCGGGCGGGCGTACGGCCCCGACGTAAAAACCACGGGTACGCAACGCTGATGCAACTCGAAGAGCCGTGTTCTCTTTTTCGAGAATAACGGGAAAAATCGCACTGGCAGCATCCGCATTAAAGCCGTTATCGAGCAGATGTTTCGCAAACATTTCAACGTTGCGGCGGAGTTTCTCGAACGGTGCAGCCCCTTCAAGCAGCATTTTAACGGCCTCCAGCGCACCTGCGGCGGCGGGCAGGGCGAGACCGGTGGAGAAGATGTGCGGACGGGCGAAATTAACGAGGTAGTCGCGTGTTTGTTCAGAACAACAGATGTAGCCGCCCTGCGAGCCTATCGCCTTGCTGAGCGTTCCGAGGAGTACGGTGTTTTCCCAGTCCTCGACTTGTGGCCCGAGCGTACCCCTGCCATCTTTCCCGCAAACACCGGTGCCGTGGGCATCGTCGAGTGTCAACACACTGTCGTATTCCCGACAGGCACGCACAAGGTCTTCTACAGGCGCGAGGTCGCCCTCCATCGAATAGACCCCTTCGACAACGACGAAAGCACAATCGGCCCTTGCGCGGTGTTCGGCAAGCAGGCGAGAAAGCTCTGAGACTTCGTTGTGCGCAAACACCACGGACTTCGCACGGGATAGTCTGCATCCGTCAATTATGGACGCGTGATTGAGAGAATCGGAGAATATCAGGTCGTCTTTGTCTGTGAGAGATGACAGCACGGAAACGTTGGCGTGATAGCCGGAGGGCACTACGAGTGCCGCGGGCGAGCCTTTCAGTTCGCACAGGGCATCTTCGAGTTGTCCGTGGACGGGATGGTCACCGGACATCAACCGCGAGCCCCCTGCCCCGACGGCATGGCGGGCGGCTTTTGCCGCGGCTTCGCAAACACGTTCATGGGAGCGCAATCCCAGGTAATCGTTGGACATGAAATCGCCGGTCTCCGGCATCGGTACGGTTGTGCCGCAGGCGTTCTTTCGCACGGGCCGCATTGAGTGCTTCGTAAGTTTTTCGGGAAAAGCGCGGTCGCCGGTTCACTTTTTCTCCTGTCGGCTGTCCCAAAATTCCTCGGCCGAGGTCTTTCGAAGATAAAGGGGTTGAAGCTTCTGCCAGTTTACCGTCTCCGCTTCGGAGTTGGAAAGAAGCTGCGCAAGTGCGTCGCTTTCGTATTCAGGCGTCACGGGAAGCACGTTGAAGTTCTCGAACGCGGGACATTCAGCGGCCACGGAACCCACTATGACGCTGTTCAGTGAAAGGCCTTCGGCGACATTATCTGTCGCGAAGAGCACCGGACGGTGAACTCTTCTCGGAACGGAGCCGGTCGGTTCGTAAACGCAGCGGTACATGGCGTCTCTGCGGGCATCGAGCACTATCGCGAAAGTACGGTCGCCTTCGAGTTGAGCGAGTGCTGAAATCGCCAGAACGTCCATTGATACGACGGGCAAGAGCTTTGCGCTTTTCAACCAGCCAATAGTGCGCACCGCCGAGAGCGCGAGCCGTATGCCGGTATATGAACCGGGACCTACGTCGGCAGCGAAGGTGTCCACGTCGGAAAGGCAGAGTGAGTTGCATTCGAGCGCCTTCTTCGCGACCACCACCAAGTTGCGATTGTGCTCTCCACGCGGGCCGATGCGCCCGGAGTGCAGGATTTCCTTACCTCGCAGCAAAACCACCGCTCCGTCTCCCATCGAAGCCGAGAGGCCAAGAATTACACGGGTCACTTTGGAGCCTCCATCGAGAGCGCAAAGCCGATTCCTCCACTCACCGGGACAGCGAGCACGGCACTGGCCGCACCTTCAAGTATCGCGCGTCGTGCGAGGCCTGTCATTCTAAGCGGAGTCATTCCGGTCGGATGGCCGATTGCGAGCGCGCCGCCGAAAGGATTTACTCTGATCGGGTCGATCGAGAGAGCGTTCGCGGTGGCGAGAAGCTGCGAGGCGAAGCCCTCGTTTATCTCAATGTGTTCGGCGCGGGAAACGGAGTTGCCTGTAGTTCTTTCGAGCTTTTTCAATGCCTCAACAGCCGCTGTGCATGCGTTTTCGGGCGGGCCAGCCGTGCGTGTGTGAGCCGCGATAACGGGGGCAGCAGGAGCAAGATCGGCGCGCACAAGGACTGCGGCAGCGCCGCCGTCCGCGACTGCACAGATCGTTGCGGGAGTAAGCCTTCCCCCCCGACCAAAGACAGGAGACAGGTCCGGCATTCGGGCAAGGACTTCCTCCTCCCGAACAAGGGGGTCCGAATCAAGCAATTCATCCTTCGTTTCAACCGCAACGATGTCGGCCTCGTGCAGTTTCCTGTGAGCCGCGTAGTTCCTGTGCGAACGGAGCGCGACCTCCTCGCATTCCACTCTCGTTTGGCCCTCGCTGCGTGCAAGTGCTTCGGCGATTTCCGCCATGAGCATGCCGGTAAGGGGGCAGCGCAAACCATCCCTCAGATGAAGGTCCTCGTATTCGACATCTGAAGCGCCCGCTTCACTGTACAGCAACGCCTTAGGAGTTCGGGTCATGCTCTCTGCGGCCCCTACGAGAACCGCGTCCACCTCTCCGAGGGCAATCATTCGGCTCGCACATACGAGCGCGTCGAACGCGGAACAACAGGCTGATGTAACGGTGAAAGCCGGCACTGATTCATCGAGACCGCTTTCGAGCGCGAAACGTCGCGCGGGGTTTGGGCCCTGCCCTGCAAGGCGCGAGGTTCCGAACACGGCGGCGGAAATCCTGCCCGAGAGGTCTCCCGCCCTCAACAGAGCTTCCTTCGCGGCTATCGAGGCCAGAGCAACTGCATCGAACGTCGAGAGCTGACGTCCCGCCTTTGCGACCGGCGTTCGTGCGAACGAGTGTATAGCTGATTTCATCTGGCCGTACTCAGTCCTGCTCGACATGCCTGTTGAGGAACTCAAAGGTCCTGTCCGGGAAGTAGAGGGTCGAGAAGTCTATGATGGACCCTACTTCATCGGCGGCGATATCGGTTTTCATGTTGCTGTTGTTGATGTCACAGACAATCTGGAGACCCCAGTTACTGGTCTGACGGTGTCGAACCGGAGTCATGATGGTGTTGATGTTCATACCTGCCGAGCGATGCAGCATTCTGAAGTTGAGTTCGTCAACGTCGTCGGAATCGTCGAAGACGGTGAAGTTCTCACGCATCCAAACGTGCGGGTCGTTGTCCGGCGGCCACTCCAAGACGAGTTCCACAATGCGCCCTACCCTCGGTATCTTCTTCACAGGAAAGGCGTTGCGGATTTTCTTTATCACCTCGTTCGTGACGCTTTTCATCGTGGAATCACGCTGGAACTCCTCGGAGGAAAACGTAAGAGTACAGCCCTTGGGCGTGACGATCAGGGTGTGTTCCGCGTTAGGCTTGCCTTCAACTGAACGGGACAGTGCGAAGACATCGGGCTTGAGCTGATTCACACGGTGAAAAAGCTCCGGAAAGGCCTCGTAGAGGCCGGTGAGCATTTCGCTGCACTTGTCGTGCGTTACGAGAATGTCAGGATAGAGGTTGAATCCTATCTTGTTGATCTTCTGTCGAATCTGGTCTTTGGACAGCATTGGGAGCATTATTCCTCCAGGTCCTTTTCATCTGCTGCGAGATTTGCCGGAGCGGCCTTATAGAAGGTATTAGACAACCACAGCTCGAAGAGAAAAAGTGCAAAAAGAAGCGGTATCAGCAAGTTATTGAGGTCGAACGAGCCGAAGGAGAAGATGGAAGAGGTCTTGGTCCGGTTCTCGAACTCTGCCTCGGGAAACAACGTCTTCAGCTCGTCTTCGGACATAGGGTCGAGAATCATCTCGTGTGCCGGGTAGTTCAGCGCAAAGGCACGCGACGGTATCTCCTGTGCACCGAGGGCGACACGGTAAGCGCCGGGTTCGAGTGAACGCGCGAACGCGAGCCTGTTAGTCCTGTCAAGCTCCATAGAAATGTCAGGGCCATCCTCCTGGACGATGACAGCCGACTCGGCACTCTGCGGTACGCGCAGGCGAACCTCGTCTATTCCGTACAAGAAACTGCGCTTCAGCGACGCCAGCGGAGAGGTGAATTTGAGTACTTCGTGTACGAGCGGCAGAAATACCGGACGGGCAATCAGGTTGCTCTCGCTTCTGTCGAGCGAGATGTTGAACAGTACGGTCAGGCCCTGCTCCCTGGGCAGAACGAGAGCCGCGGGCACTCCGTCCTCGTATTCGAACAGAACGCGCGCGTTCTCCGGCACACGGCCGATGTCCTGGCGCGCCATGGAAAGCACGAAGTCGAGCCTTCCGTTACTGCCTTCGCTGAAGAAGTCCACAAGCGAGTTTCGAGGCGAGATAGACGATAGCGCAAGAGGCTCGTCCAAATAAGCCGGGGCGCTGGCTACCTGCTCCAGGCCGAGCAGTTCTCCGAACACCTCGCGGTCCATAGCGGGAGTTGTGAAGACGAAGAGCACGCCTCCGCCGCGGGTCCAGTCTCCGAGCATATTGCGCCCGAGTTGGTTCGGGGGTTCCTCCGAGATGTAATAGACCGCGTCAAACGAACTGAGCGCGGCGATTTTGAATGACGTCGCGGACGCGGTAACGACCTCATAAGGCGAGGCGTTGCCCAAGAGTGACGGCGATATGGCATTGGATAGAATTCGCGCGAGTTTCCTTTGCTGCTCGGATTCTCCGTGCAGTATGAGTACCTTGAGAGAAGTTGCGAGGTCGAATGCGAAGTAGGCCGAATCGTTGAGCGGGAAGGCGTCGTTTGCCAGGTAAGATACCTCACCGGCGATAGAGCCCTGTAAGCTCTCGTCGAGGGTGAATTCCATGGTAAGTCGAACGGGTTGACCGGCCTTGAGGTCGAACGTCCTCGTAGCCACATTTCTGCCGTTGACAATGAGTTGCACGGTCTGGGCATCGAGGTCGTAGTTTGAACGTGCGGTGAATGCCACCGCTGCGGGGACGCCGGGGAGGATGACCGAAGAGACAGGTTCGGCCTCCACAACCGCCCTGTCCTGAGAGATTTCCGTTCCCACGTCTATCAGTGAAAGGCCGATTCCGTTCAGTTCGGGCACCTTGCCGGTTTCGAAGTTGTGTGCGGCGAAGTCGGAGACTATTACAATCTTCCTGAGCCTTTCTTCGGATATCCGGGCGAAATACTGTTCCACGAGCCTTTCCAGTGCGTCCATAACAGAGGCGGAGGAACTCGACGCGGCGGCCTCGTCGATCAGTTTCTTTGCAACGTTGGGGTCTCGCACGAAATCCCTTGCGGAGTCGAGCGATGCAATGCAGAAGATTGCTCCGTTCGGTGCGGAGTCCACAACACTTTTCGCTCTCTTCAAGGCGTTATCGAGCACAGTGGACCGAGCTGTCTTTACGAGCATGGATGAAGAGTTGTCGATCAAGATACCGATTGCGGGCAGATCCTGAGACGCGCTGACTGACGGCACGAACATCGCCCTTGCCATAATGAGGGCAATCAGCGCGGGCAACGCGGCGCGAGCGAGCAGCAGAAGCAGCCTTTTGAGCTTCATACCGGAGGCGACCTTTCTGGCGGAACCAGAGAGGAACCTCATTGTCGGGAAGATGACCCTTTTCGGCGGCCTGCTGACGAGCAGGTGCACGACGAAAGGCACCGCTGCGGCGGTGGCTCCCCACAGCATTGCTGAAGAAAGAAGACTCAATTCCATATGATTTGTGACACCCTCCGGATATCCGCTTGAGAATTATAACCGTTTTGGCCCGCATCCCGGTGCGCGAAAGTCATGGTGTTCTGTTGCTGTTTATGGCAAAAACCGCTCAGCGACGTACAATGTCGGAACGAACAGAAAACTCCACCGTAGCATTGCAGTCTAACACAAGGACAACCACGAGGTGGGCAGATGAAAAGACGCAACGGATTCACACTTATCGAGCTGCTGGTCGTAATAGCGATCATAGGCATTCTCGCGGGACTCGTGCTCGCGTCACTTCAGGCGGTTCGCCAGAAGGCCAACGAGACCGCGACCGAGAGCCTCATCCAGGCTCTATCGATAGCCTGTGACCAGTATTACCAGGACTGGGGCGGCATGTATCCTCCGGCCTATCAGGGCGAATCGCCCTCTCAGAACGAGGGCATCGAGATGCTCTACGTTGCCCTTACCACCCGTGAGGGCCGTTCCACGCGCGATTACGCCAAGGACATATCACGCGACAGCCTCGGCGACGTTGACAATGACTCGGCGAGGGAGTTCATCGACGCATGGGGCAACCCGCTGGTCTATGTCGATTCCATGAACTACGATAAACCTTGCGAATACGTGACAGAAACAGGCCAGACCTATATCGCCGAGCCCCAAAGGGACCCCGCGGACAACCGCTGGTACCGGCCTGGCAAATTCATGATCTGGTCGGTCGGCCGCTACGGCGAGAACCACAACGGCCTGGAAGACAACATCTCTAACTTCTGAGGAGGCTCGCCATGCGCAAAGAAGGCGGCTTCACGCTAATAGAGATAATCACGATCCTTGCAATCTTCATAGTCCTTTTGGGTCTATCCGCCGCGGCATACATGACCTTCCGCGACGACATGCAGGTTCGTGGAGTTGCCGCGCAGGTGCGCGGCATGATACAGGCTGCTCATAACTCCGCCGTCGCTGAACAGCAAAAGACCTTCATTGTAGAAGAAAATACTTTCCGCGGAGAGAGCTTCGTGCTTTCGAGGGTCGTGGGATTCGGCATGCAGACAGTCGGACGCTGGAACCTCGACGACGAGGTGAACATAGCCGACGACGGAGTCTCACACGGTTACGGTGGCAACGTAAACGTCGGCGGCATGGAGTTAGTGACAGGGCGGACGGGCACGGCAGTGAAGATTGACGGCAGTTCCCTTTCCGTACCCAACACACAGGAGCTTTTCACTCCGCGCGACGGTGTTTCCGGTTCGATGTGGGTGAAGTTCGAGCGCTCTGACGTAACTTCCTCTCGTGTGGAAGACTGCTCGCTGATGGAGTGCGGCGAGGCATACCGCTTTTTCGTGCAGGAAGGGAGGCTCGCGCTGACCATCCAGGGCAACACCATACTGTCCGAATCAGCAAGCGGTGCGCCCTACCACCTAATTCCCGACAGGTGGGTTCACCTGTCCTTCAGCTACGATGTATATACCAGCGAAATGGCCATTTTCGTTGATAAGGTAAAGAGGGCTTCGGCGGGAGTTGACCTTCCCGAGGGGCTTCCTCTCGAACAGAGCGACCTCATGCTCGTGAGCGGGCTGATGGGCGTAGTTGACGACATAGAGCTTCGCGGCGTACTTTCGTCATCGGAGTTCGAGCTTCCGGGTGCGCTGGCCATGAACGTCCCGAAGGAGCTTGCAGGCAGCGTTCCGTACATCCGCTCCTACGAACGGGGCGAGCTGACCATTTACATCAAGATTACCGCCTTCGACGAGAAGGGGTGGCTGGACAACATCAACGGGAACTCTGCGAACCTATCGTTCTACAACGTTTCAGCTCCCGGCGCCTCTGAGTTCAGCCGCAATTTCCGCATCAACAGCCAAGGGTTGCTGGAAGTCCGCTGAGAACACACCGGATTCCGAGTGTTACGTATTTTCGGGCTCAGGTAATTCGAGTTCCACCATTCGTATTGAGTAAAAGACCCGCCTATGCGGGCTTTTTTTTCGTAAGCGAAAAGATATTGCGAAATAACCGGCCGAAGAGACCGGCATTGCCGTCGGGGCGACGGGGTGCATGAATGAACAGGCGGGGTAGCTTAACAGGAAGTTTCTTGTCGCGAAACTGTGCGCAGTGTGGACTGGAAGTACAACGGACTCTCAGCGGTGAAGGGCCGTTCGCTCCATTCCGAGACCTTCAAGGTTGTTGTCGGAAAGCTGTTCGAGATAGTCGTCAAGCCATACGGCTTCAGGATTTCGATCAAAGCACATAACACGGCCTTCGTTGCTTGCCTTTGCGGCCTGGTGATATCTGAAGATCATGGAACGCTTAGTCTTGGCCAAAACCTCCACCTTGCCGGTCGCGTGGCTCATGACATAGCGAGCCCTCTTTGCGAGTCCCGACATGTAGGACTTTGCCTCCTCGAACATATCGTAACCGACCTCTATGGGGACGGAAAAGTGACGGTTTCCGAAAGCCGGGCGGTCCTGAAAGAGGTAATAGGGAGTGTTTCCGGCTTCGGCGAGACGGTTGAAAAGTTCTCCGATAACGACGGGATTATCGTTGACCCCCGCGAGCAGCGGTGACTGGTTGACCATGACCGCGCCCGCATCGAGCAGTTTCGTTATGCACTGATAAGCGATGTCGGTAAGCTCGTTTGGATGGTTGTAGTGTGAGACGACGTAAATGCGCTTTTTGGGCCCGGAGTAATCTCTGATGATGTCGAGGAACTCCTCGTCCTCGGTGATGCGGAACGGGTTGAACGCGGGCAGCCTTGAACCGAGACGAATGATGTTGACGTGGTCGATCTTTCTCAGCTCTGAAACGAGCCAGCGGAGCTTTCTCTTTGGCAGCATAAGGGCATCGCCACCGGTTATGAGAACATTATTAATGCTATTATTGGAGCGGATATATTCGAGCGCGCCGGAGAGATCGTCTGAGATGTCCTTGTTTCCATTCTGGAAGATGCGCTTGCGGAAGCAGAAGCGGCAAACACCGCCACATGCACCTGTAGAGAGGATAAGCGCGGTCTGTGTGTACTTGTGTTCGATGGAGGGAGCGACGGTGTAAAGGTGTTCGCAGGAGGGGTCCATGCTGCCCCAGGAATCAAGTTCGTCAAGGTGGGGGATTATGATGCGGCGTACCGGGTCGTCCGGGTCGTCCCAGTCAATGAGAGAAAGGTAGTATTCGTTTGCGTAGAAACGGTACTTCTCCGTCACCCTCGAAAGCCGGGCCTTTTCCTGCTCTGAAAGGCCTTTGACGTCGTTTATGTCGGTTATCATCTTCGGCATGGTCATTTCACAACCTTTCGTCGCAATGTGAAAAAACACCCCACCGGACAAGTCCGGGTTCAGCGGGTCGTTCGAGTATGTGATAAATTCAGTGCGCTTGAGAATTTCGGGCGGATATCTGCAGAGCGTGAGCAAGATATCACCCAAAGAGTATAACTCAAATTTTAGGGGATTTTGCAAAAGCCTTGTCAGGAAGGCGTGACAGTGTCGTTAACCGCAGCAAAGAAACGGGGCGCGATTTCGCGCCCCGTTGCGGACAATGCCGAATCTTACCTTCGGGAAGTGTTGAAGTACCAGTCGGAAGTGAATTCGTCCTCTCCGATAGTGTACTTGACGTAAACGTGGTAGCGGCTTTTGCGCTTGAAAGCGCGCTCTGCCATGATGAGTATCTGCCCGGCGTTATCGGGCTGAGAGGGATGGGCAGGCCTTCCGGGCCAGAAGCACACGGAGCCCACATCTTCTTCACGGTTCCGGCCCTTAACGACAGAGAGCTTGTGCTCGAGGACCTTAATCTCCTTGCCCCGGACGTCGTCGAAAATCAGGGAGATGGGGAAACTGCCGCCACCGGAGGGACGTGGGTCGGGCGTCTCTCCGCCGTACTTGCCGTAGTATGAGAAATGGCTGATGGTCTGCTCTGGCGCGGGAACGAGAATGGGATAGTTCCAGCTCATGTAGTCGGGGTCACGGGTAAGCTCACCGTTGAAGACCGATATGGCTCCCTTTGCGCCGATCGCGAACTTCTTGGTGTCCGGAAAGAAGAACTGCGCACGGTGATAGAACTGTCTGAACATGTCGCCAATAGCAGTTACGGCTCCGTCGAAACAGAAGAAGTAGCTTCGCTTCATCTCGGAACAAGCGGGAGTATAGCCCTGATGGCCCGGCTGCGGATTCTGCACGATATCCCAGTCCGCCATGTCGGCTCCCTGAAGGTCTATGAAGGCCGCATACTCACGAGCCTTGTCGCAAAGCTCCTCGTCAAGCGGAACGGCGGGCAGGCCGATGTTCATGCGAAACTCGTTGAGCACCACTCCGGCCTTACGCTCGTCGGGCAGGATCATGAGGGGGTTGTACTTGACCTCCATTTCCTTGCCGCGCTTGCCGTCAACCATTTTCAGTTCGATGTTCCAGTCGTAGTACCAGACGACCGGCATGATGGGTGAGACGAAGTCGCTTTCGCCGTACATTACGGCATCTACCTTGCGGTCGAGGTACTGTCCGTTGCAATTCATGTCGTAAAAGCGAATGTTGCCCTCTTCGAACTTTCCTTCGTAATAGACAGCGTTGAAGTAGCCCCAGCCCCTTTTCTCGTCATTGATAAAGCATATCTTGTAGAGTTCTTTCTCGTCCTCTTCACCTCTTTCGAGGCGGATGACTTTTGGCGAGGATTTAATCTCGACCGCCTGGTCGTTCCACGAGACCTTTATACCCTCGTCGCCCATGGCATCAATTTGCACGTCGAATCCACAGATATTAACGGAGCCGAGAATACCGTACTTGACGAAGTCGAGGTAAGCGCAGTGAAGAGGCTCCTTGAACTCCTCGTCTTTCAACTTGACCGTATCTTCCTTCTCTCTTGCGGGTCTGAACTTGCGTGGGTCCTTTTCCTTTTTGTCTTCCTCGGCGCTCGAAAAAGAGAATGCGAGCATCAAAGCGGCCGTGAACGCGAGGACAGCGTAGATTTTTCCTGAGTATGTCATGGTCACCTCCAACACATATTATCAGGACAAAGGTTCATAAGTCAAGATTGACAGGCAGTTCGATACAAGAATCTCCGCAAAAAATGCTTCTGCCCCCAATTCCGGGCTTACAATATATGGCATCCCTGAGTACAGATGGACTGCATGAACATCACCATTTCAGCACGGAGGAAAAATGATAACCTGTAAGATCATCGAAGGCCTTGTATTGGACGTAGATATCCGCGGTTTTTCGGTAAAGACCGATTGCCAGCCTGACAAGGGCGGCGAGAACACCCACCCTGAACCGCCGGAACTGATGCACGCATCGCTTCTTTCCTGCACTGCGACCTTTTTCCTTTTCTTCTGCCGTCAGCACGAACTTGACCCGACCGGCGTCGAGTTCTCGCTCGATTTTGAGTCCGCGGAAGGACCACCACGCATCACAAAGTACGACATTCACGTGAAGTTTCCCGAGAACTTCCCCGAAGACCAGCACAAGCGCGCGAAGGCCTATGTGAAATCCTGCCCGTAGCGAATACACTCAAGCGCGGCGTGGAGATCAACTACAACTTCGAATAGTCTCTCAGAAGAGACAGCTTTTTAGTGCAGAGAGGGTGGCAAAGCCGCCCCTCTTTGCATCGCAACGAAAACTGCGTCGAAACGTATAGGGAAGATGAAGACGAAGAAAAGGCTTTTCCGGTTGTTCGCGGTGATAGCACTGACTTGGTGCTTTGTAGCGTTCCCAACTACCCCGCGAGCCGACCGGGCCACACCCGAAATCCTCAACTATCTGCCAAAAGACATACTGGTTTACGCAGAGACCCTTAACCTGCGCGAGAGCATCGCACGGGGCGAACACCTTTCGCTTGTGAACTTCCTGTCTCATCCCGAGATACAGGATTTCATGTACGAGATACTGAAATCGCGCAAGAAGGACGCCACAGACGATTTAGACAACTTTAAGACGTTCGTGCAGTTAATGCAACCCGTGTGGGAGTTTCTCGACTACGGTTTTACCGGCAGGACTCACCTTTGCATACCTGATAAGACCGACGAGGCGGGCCGGGGACAGTTAATCTTCGCGGGGGAGATACGCGAAGGCCGCATGGCTTACGTGAAGGACTTCATGAAGGTGCTGCCCGACATAGCGCGAGAGCTCTCCAAACATCTCGGAGCGAAGAAAGTGTTGGTCTTTCACGTAGCCGAGATAGAGATAGACGGCCATCCCGTCACGATGCTGCGCCGCGAGTACGACGCACCCGAGAACGAGAGCCTCTGTTACACCGTACTTGGCAACTACGCTGTGCTGACTATCGGGCGCGACTCGATGACCGAGACGGTGAACCGCTTCCAGGGCGTTCCCGCGCCAACCCTTGCTGAGAACGAGGACGTTTCCCGCTGCATGCAGAACGTTGACTGGCGCGAGCTTTTCTGGTACTTCAACTCCAAGCGGATGTTCGAACGGGCGCAGCAGCTATTCGAGGAAACCGGTGTAGAGATGCCGGTCGCGTTGAAGGGCCTTGCGCTGATGGGACTCGACACTGCCGCGGGCGGCACGAGTTTCGTCGGAAACCAAGTCCAGGACGACATAGTCTCTTGCTTCGATTTGGAAAAGCAGATGAGCCTCGACTTCATGCAGGGCACGCGTTGCCGCTTCGCCGCGGCAGAGCTTATGCCGCAGGAGGCTTTTTTCTACTACACCTTCCCCTTTCCGCTGAAAAAGATTTACGCCAGTATGCTGGAGGAGGATCGCGAAGCTCTCAAGCCGCTGCTCAAGGTGGAAGAGGAACTGGACCTGTCCATTCAGGAGACCATCCTGCCGCTGTTCAGCAACGAGCTCGAGTTCTACTTCACGTTCCAGGGCTTTCTGCCCGAGACCATGTGGTCTATGCGCATAAAGGACGACCCGGAAAACGTCGAGCTTCTTCTCAGCCTGCTCAGCAAGAAGTATCCCGACAAGTTCGGGGTTTCCACGTTCGAGGGATATGACATCTACATGTTCAAGGGCAAGGATCTCGCCACTTTCGCACTCGCACAGGCCTTCACGGTACACGAAAACAAGTTGCTATGGGGGTCGATACCGGCCATCCAGAACGCCATCCTGGGAATGGAAGAGAACCTTGCCAACGATGAAGCGTTCATGAGGGCCAAGGGACTTGTCACAGACAAGACCAACGGTTTCATATTCATTGACATGCAGAAAATGCTGGTGGTCGTGAAGCAGTTCCTTCTGCCCAATGCTCACCAATTACCTTGCTGGCTCGAATTTCGACATGACCAAGATTCCTTCCGATGACGTGCTCTCCACGGAGACGATACCGTTCGCCGCTATGATAGCGGTGGATGAGAACGAGATGCGTTTCCGCTCGAAAGGACTTTTCAACGTCTCTTCCTTCTTCGCCCTGGCGGTTATGAGGCTCGTGAGAAAGAACATAGAGAACATCGGCCGTGCGGTGAAAAAGAAGCGGAACATGCGAGCAAAGAATCTCGACACGCAAGACCAGCCCGACGCGCCCTTACCGGAGACTCCCCCGCGCGAACAATAAGTAGAATACAATTTAAGAACCAAGACGAACGGAGGCCACATGGTTATGAAGAAGAGCTTCGTTGCGTTCTCGTGCGTCAGTGCTGCTGTCGTGCTCGTAATACTTGCCGCGATGGCGTATTTTGCACTGTCTCCGATCGTGAGCGATACAAGCGGGCCGCAGGTCAGCGAGGCAAATCAGCGGAAATCGTTCATGTCGTACAGGACAGGTATTTCTGAACCGCAGACGTTCGAATTCGTGGACGCGACGGCGCTGGAAGGCTCGATCGATGTCCGAACGGTCAAAGCGACCGACAGCGACAAAGGCGGGCGCATAGTAAGCGGCTACGCCACAGGCGAAAGCAGCATAGGCGACGGCAAGGTCGCAGGCAAAGGAGCCCGGGTGTTCTGTGCCGAGCTGACCGAGGACGGCAAGGTACAGTCGAGTTGGGCATTCGAGTTGGGCGAGAAGCTTGACTTCGCAACGGCGCAACCTCACGCTGACGGCACGGTTTCCGTGGCGCTTACGCTGAGAGGCAGCGTGCGCCTTTCGGACAGCGAGTTCGCCTCCGCGGGCTCGACCGACGTGCTTCTGCTCTGGCTCCGCAAGGGCTCGCTGCTGAACGAAGGAGTTGACGGCGTACTGCATCTCAGGAGCGCGAAGGCGCTGACAGCAGACGGCATCTGCCTTGACGAAGAAGGGGGAGTGTGGCTTACCGGTACTTTCATGGAGATGATGTCCTGTGACGGTATTTCATTGAAACGTGAAGGCCAGCCGAGCATTTACGCGCTACACGCGTCCGGTGGCAGGCTTCTGACGTTGAGCGGAGGCGGTTCACAGGGTGGAGACAAGGCTGTCGGCATTACCCTGGATTACAAGGGCGGAGCCTGGGTTTGGGGCGAGACGTGTTCCGAGGGGGACTTCGGCGGTCATCCTGTCGCTTCGGATGCGGTTAAGAACGTGTTCGTCGCACGGGTAGGCTGGCACGGCAAGTGGCTTTCGGCTGAGGTCGCGCATCCCCGAACCGGCCCGGTGGACATAGTCGGCGCGGCAGTGGAAGGCAACGGTTGCTGCGTGGCGTTTTCGTTCGAGGGCAACGCCCGAGTCGGTTCTCGCAGTTTCACCTCGCTCAAGGGCGAGGACGTGCTCGTGCTCTGGATATCGGAGTTCGGCGATATTGTGGACTCCGCGCAGATGGTTTCCTCCGGAACCGTGAAACTTGCAGGCATGAGCACAGGCCCTGCGGGCGGTGTAAGGCTTTTCGGTCAGTACAGCGGCAACCTGCGTTCGGATGAGTTTGCTCTTTTCAGTAAGAGCGAGGACGTGTTCGTTGCCGACATCGGTGGAGTCCGGGTATCGGATTCCGTACCGAGCGTACAGTTTTCTCAGCTTTGCGGCTACGGCGGACTTTCTTCCGATAGCGCGCACAGTTGTTGGTCTCTGGGCAACGCGGGAATGTTCGCTGTCGTCTCGTGCGAGGGTGAGGCACCTTTCGGCCGGACAACGCTTCAAAGCGGAAGCTGGCTGGTTCGCATGGCTGAGCTGACACAACGAAATAGCTCGCACAAGTGGTAGTGGACTAAGGGTGCACCGGTGATATACTCTGAGAAGGATGGAAGATAACCTCAGAGTCTTCGTCTATGGCTCGCTGAAGCGCGGTTTTTCCAACTGGGAACAGTTCTGCGCCGGTTACGAGGCGGTTCGTCCCGCGGAGGTGCGCGGCAAGCTTTTCCAGTTCCCCACCGCTGGCTTTCCTATCGCCGACATACCAGAAGAGGACATTCTCCTCGAAGGAACTCGAAACCCCTGGCACGACATGGAGAAACAGATTGAGCTGCAGCATAAGCTGAACCACGGCGAGCTGTCGTTTGAGATGACTTCTTCAGAGTGCTGTTCAATCAGCGGGGACCTTTATGAGTTCCGGGACCCCGAAACGCGACTGCCGGAACTCGACTGGCTGGAGGGTTTCAGAGCCGGCAAACGAAGCTACTACAAGCGAGTGCTCGCACCCGCGTTTTCGGAAAAGGGTGTGGAGCTTGCTTGGCTCTACATCAAGGGTCATGATGCCGAAGGGCTTCTGCACATACCCGAAGGAGATTGGACAGGACCCGCCTGAGGGCTACTCGTATTCCACCTCGAGTTTCGTCTCGAACTCCAGGTCGCCGAAAATCTTGGAATTCACCTTGAGTATCACCTTCGCAATTCCCCTGAAGTCCTTGAATGGACACTGGTACATCTCGAAGGTGTAACCGTTGGCGTATCCATAGCCCTGATTGTGGTGATGCTTCCAGCGGTGTTCGCCCTTGTTCATCTGCCTGTTCTTGTAGTTGAATATTTTCACCTCGAAGCTCTGCACGGCTCCGTCGGCGAAACAGTTGCCCATGATGTCCTTGTACAGAGGATTTCCTACGTAGAACTCGCCGCCCTCTCCCTTTATGACGGGAAAGGCAATCTTGACGGTGGGAAACTCGTAAGGAACCTGCTTGTAGCGGGCCCGGGCACCTGACTTGTCCATCTCAAGCTTGTAGCCGCTGTTCTCCACCCATGCCTTGGTATGCAGTTCGTACGGCCCGCCCCACTCGAAAAAGGCTTTCTTGCCCGCCTCGACCTTGACGCTTTCGGACTCTCCCCCTTTGACGAAAACCCTGTCCGAAAGTATGGCCAGCTTCAGTTCGTATTCTCCGACGGGGACGGGACAGTCGTTTTTGCGGGCGACGTCTATCAGAATTGAACTGTCGTCTTTGTGTTCGACGACGAACGCAAGGGGCTCGCGGAGTAGCCTGGGCGATTTGTCGAACTTATCGAACGCGTTGAACGTTCCCGTCTCGCCCTCGTAGGGCCTTGTTTCACACCACCGTCCGAAAGGGTCAACGCGGAATTCAAACAGCTCGCCGCCAAGAACGATTAACTTCGAAAGCTGAGAAGCCACTTCACTTCTGCCGACCGCCACGGAATCGTCACCCATGTCGTCGTATTTTCCGTTGGCGCTGTCATCGAAAATTCGCACCTGTTCTCCGTTTACCCTGCCTTCCACACAACAGGAACGGCGCCAGCGCAAGAGAGGCAGGTCGCGCTTCTCTTCGAGCGCGATGTTGTATCGTTCGAAACAGACGGCGTAGGGATACGAGACACCGGCATCGGAGGAAAGCTGCATTTCGCAGGTCAGCCCCGGCTTTCGGGTGGTCTCGTCCACCTCTCCGTCGCCGTCGGTATCGACCTGCAATTCTCCGTTCTCCCACTGCGCGATGAACCCCGAAGCGTTTTTAATGTTGGGCAGCTCGACGAAGCCCTCGACGTGCGGGGTGTTGAGCATATGAGAGGTGATGTCCTCGAATCCGGACTTGTCGGGGGAGTAGCTCAGTTCGAACCTTTCCCAACCCTCATCCTGTTCGGCCAGGCAAACAGGAAAAGACAATGTGATGAGCAGCAGAGATATTGTTAAGAGCAGAGTACGGCGCATGTGACGCTCCTTTCGGCGAACGGACAGTATTATATGCAGCTATGACTGACGAAACAAAACGAGACGACAAGCCTAAGCGCAAGGTATCCGAAAAAGAAAAGGAACTCTTGCTGAACGCAGTGCGCGCCGCTCGCGAGGCACAGGACAAGCAGGTATCCGTTTGGCGTATAATCCGGTTCTACCTTCTTATGGTCTGTCTTACCGGAATAATCATAGTAGGCTTCGGTATCGCGCTGGTTCATATCCTCGTTTACTTCGGAATACAATGAGACGCCCCGCCCTTTTGTTGCTGACACTGCTCGCGGCCGCCTGGACACTGAGCGGCGGTTGCGGCGAACCACGCTCACAGGAGAGCTCGAAACCTCAATTCAGCGTCACGGTGCGAGTATCGCGCTTCGTGCGCGGAGAGTTGAAGAAGCTGATGCTGCGTCTCGAATCTCCCAACTGGCACGAGCGTTTCGTCGCGGCTTACGAGCTTCGCCAGCGAGGCCACGACGTGGGTCTCGGGGTGATACGAAGCGGCATGTACGCGGAAGAGTGGTTCGTGCGGGCAGACGCGGCGAGATACAGCGGCGCATGCGAGGCGTTCGAGCTTTTCGAGGACGTTTTCAGGCTCCTGAAAGACGAGCACGCCGCGGTCGGGGAACAGGCGAACCGCGCACTCGCACGGATAAGCTGCAGCTATCCCTCGCCCCTCGATGCAGACCGTGCCAGCGCATGGAAGAGGTGGCGAGAGGAACATCCTGACCCGAACCGCATTGACCTTCTCAAACAGGCAGTCGCAAAGGTGAACTCGCCGCCCGAAGACCTTTCCGAAGCGCAACGGGTGGAGGCGCTGTACCTTCTACGGTCACTGGACATTCCTGACAGGGCCCCCCGCACGGCGAAGATGCTCGCGGACTCCAGCTCTGCAGTGCGCCTGACAGCGCTCAAGCTTCTTTCAACCTACAACGTGAAAAACAGCTATGACGAAGAGGTCAAAAAGCTGCTTGAAGATAAAGACCCGCGCTGCGAGGCGTATGCAGCACTTTACCTGTGGCGCAGGGGAGGCGGGGAGGAACTCGCGTGGCATCTGCACGTCGCCCTGACACAGGAAGGTCTCAAGGAAAAGGCCCACAACGCGCTTGTTGACATATATGGCGCCGGACCGAAGCTCGATACGGTCCCTGCCGAGACCGACGCGGAGGTTCTTGCCGACAAATGGAAGAAATGGCTCATCACAGACGAGGTGCTCAAGGGTAAGCGCAACTGGGAGGACTACGTGGAGCCTTCCGCACAACCGACCGGCTCGGGGCGTCCTCCCTCACCTCGTCACCCGACGACAAATGAAAAAGGGCCGCATGGCGCGACCCTGATGATTGTTAGTTCGGTTGGAGGCTCAGCGCAAGTTGATGTTGAGAACCTGCTTTGTGCCGTTTCGAAGTAACACCACCTGGTTCTGAGGCGGTAGGCTGTCTATGTTGTTTTCGTATGTATTGAGCAGGTCGTAGCACTTCTTTTCGCTGTTGATTTTGTCGCCGTTCCATTCGAGAATAATGTCGCCGGGCTTGATGCCGAACCTGTTCAGCTCGCTGTTACGTGCGATGCTGATTACCTTCATGCCTATCGGCTTGCCCTTGTCGTAGAAGGGCTTGGCATACACTTCCTTCATGAGCTGGGCCTTTCGGCGCACGAGCCTCTTGAGTTCCGACTTGCGGAAGGTCTTGTTGTACTGGTCGGAATTGGCGGAAGAGGTAGAGGACGAGCCTCCGGAAGAACGGGTATTGCGATGCGTGTCAGGAGACTTTGCGGAGTTGCCGGACGCATAACGCGGCACGGGTCTGCCCTGACTGTTAACCGCCCGAGGCTGGGGTTTCGAGGGCTGGTTGGAAGCAACGGCGGTATCGGCAATCTCGGAGAGGTCGTCAATCTTTGTGACGCGCCTGATCGTTTCCCCTTTCGCGAGCAGCACGGTAACACGGTCTTCGACCTTGTGAAGCTTCCAGCCCTTGTACTCGTCCCCGTCGAAGAGGTTGATCTGCTCGGAAGTTACGAGGTCATAGACGATGGCAACGCATTCGGTATCGTCGTCGGGGTCATAGATAACGCCGATCACAACGAGGTCGTCAATGGACTTGACCTCTTCGTCCTCACCTTCGCCTTCGGGTGGAGTGTCGGCCTTCGGAGCCGGTTCGTCCTGTGAAAAGAGATTTCCGAGCGACTCGATATCCGGCTGCGAAAGGCCGGATTGACCTTTTACGGGCGGAGGCTGAGGAATGGATACGTTCGAAATGCCTTCGATATCCGCGGTTGCGATGCGGTCGGTAAAGAAACAATAGTAAACCGAACCGCACAACGCCCCGGCGAGGACGAAGGCGAGCGAGAATACGGTTATCTGCAAAAGCCTAATGCGCATTGTTCTCCCGAAGATGTTGCCTTGTTCACTACATTAGTCTATCAAGAGTGCGAAGGGTTGCAAAAACGCCTACCTGAGCACGAGTTCAAGAGTCACCTCGTGTCCGCGTCGAACGACTTCGATGACGTTATCCTTCGGCATTGCATCCACGTTGGTCCAGTAACGCTTGACGGTCGCGTCGAACAAGTTGGGGGTTGTCATTGTCCTGCCGTTCCAGCTTCGCACGATGTCTCCGGGCTGTAGTCCGAAGTACTTGAGAATCGAAGCCCCCTCCAGGTTGACGATCTCGATGCCTGCCGGCCTGCCCTTCTCGTAAAAGACCTCCACGGTGGCGCGGGAGTCATAAGCTCCCTGGGACTTGGCCTGTTGCTTGAAATATGCGCGGGGCATGGAACGCCTCTGGCGAGGGGACGGTCGTGCGCCCGACGGAGTACGTGCAATATTGCGGGGGGTGGCCGCAGGTGCGGGCTTGTTGGAACCGTTCGGGTTCTCGGATGAGGTGATGTCCTCTTTTTCGGCCTTGCGAATCTTCTTCTTCACATCCCCCTTGGCGAGAAGAATCGTGACACGGTCTATGGCCTTCTCGAAAGTCCACCCCTTGTAAGTGTCGCCCACGAAGATGTTCTGCTGCTCTCCCGAGGACTTGTCCAGAATAATCGCCATGCTGTCTGCGGGGTCTGCAGGGTCATAGATGACGCCGATGACCATTATGTCCTCGACCTGTACGGTCTGTTCCGGCTGGTCGGGTTGTTCAGATTCGTCAACTGGCGTGTTTCCGGTAGTTTTGTCGGCGCCGAACACGTCTTCAAGCGCCTTCAGATCCGCTTCGGAGAATCCGGTGTTCGCCCTGATGGTGGACTCGCGCGGCACTTCGACCCGGTCGAGCACATCCCCGAGCGAGACTTCGAGTTTGGAGGTGAAGAAGACAAGCCATACCGTGCCCGCCAGTGCAAGCACCGCGAGCAGGTCGGCGAATATTATCAGAGCAGCGAGTCCTTTGCCACGCATGATGTCATCCAGTTCGAGCGTATTCGAGCGGAGTTGTTCCCGCAGCTTAGTACGATGTGGATTATAGCAGCTTTAACAGTTATCTGAGCAGATCCTTCGACCTTCTTTTCCGTTTCATTTCACGCCTGTTCTTGTCCGATATATCCTGTTCGGCCGTGGACGAACTCTTGGATATGCCTCGGAACTCCAGAAGAAGCTTGTCCGGGTCGTCAGCAAACGCAAGGGCATCATCGCGAGAAATGCGTCCCTGCTTGCACAGTTTCACCAGAGACTGGTTGAACGTCTGCATGCCGAAGTATTGGCCTTCCTCGATGACCTTAGGCAGGTCGGTGAACCGGCCTTCCTCGATAGATTGACGCACGGTGGGCGAATTAGTCATAATCTCGACCGCGGGAACTCGACCGATGGCATCTATCCGTTTTATGAGCCGCTGGGAAAGCACACCCTTCAGTACGGTGGAGAGCTGAGTACGAATCAGCGCATGCTGGTGAGGCGGGAAGAAGTTGAGAATACGGTCGAGCGTCTGCGCGGCGTTCGTGCTGTGCAGAGTAGAGAAGACGAGGTGCCCCGTCTCGGCCGCATTCATCGCCGCCTCCATCGTCTCGAGGTCTCGCATCTCACCGATCAGTATCACATCAGGGCTCTGACGCACGACGTGCTTGAGCGCGGTGCTGAAAGAACGTGAGTCCATGCCGACCTCGCGCTGGTTGATAATGGAACGCTTGTCGGTGAAGATGAACTCTATGGGATCCTCGATAGTTATTATGTGGCGGTTGAAGTTGGTGTTAATGTATTCAAGAAACGAAGCGAGAGTGGTCGTCTTGCCCGAGCCGGTGATGCCTGTACAGAGTACGAGCCCACGCCTTTCGCTTGCGAGCTTCACAAGGGGCTCGACGGGCAGGTTAAGCCGTTTGAAGGAAGGAGTCTCAAACTTCACGAGCCTCAGCACGATGCCAATGTACCCGCGCTGGAGGAATGCGTTTACCGAAACGGCCGATTTCGTCCACCTGATAGGCTGCATCAATCTCGTGTTCGCTTCTGAACTCCTCGATAAGGTACTTGTCGCAGACATGCTCGAGGATAATCTGGCACTCGTTCTCGGTCATTTCATCGAACTTCAGAAACTGAATGTTACCGTCGTGGCGAATGGATGGCGGGACATCAACCTTGAGGAAGAGGTCCGACGCTCCAATCTCCTTGGCGATTTTGAGTACCTTGTGGAATTTCTCGATGATCTGCGCTTCTGTCAGCTCTTCCCTTCCTCGTCGGGCTTTTGCAGGTAGCCCTCGTCGAGGTCGGAAGAACTGCTCGAACTCCTCAAGTCCCTCGAACGCCTTCTGGGGCTTTTCCGGAGTCTCCGGGGATATGAGTAGGGGAGTCCTGATCATTTCCGTCATGCGACACCTCCGAAGTACAGTGTAACCCGCCCGGCATCACTTTTCCGGTTCCAGGCCGTTGTTTTCGAGAAACTTCTCCCTGAGCTTTCGGGCGACCACCCTTGGCACGAATGCTTCCACGTTGCCGCCGAAGCTGACAAGTTCCTTGATCATGTGCGAACTTACAAAGGAATATTCCGTTCCGCTCATGATGAATACGGTCTCGATACGCGGGTCGAGCCTTCTGTTTGCATTGGCCATAGCGGCCTCGTATTCGAAATCCGAGAAAGTACGTATGCCTCGAATAAGCACGTTGATATCGTTCTCAGCCATGAACTGCACGGTAACGCCCTCGAAGGAGGTGACCTTCACGTTCTCGAAGCCCTCGAGCAGTTCATTGATAAGCTCGAGTCGTTCAGCGATGTCGAAGATGGGCTTCTTGTGTGGATTGTGAGCAACGCCGATGAGGACCTGGTCGAAGATTCTCGAAGCACGGCGCACCACATCGAGATGGCCGTAGGTGACAGGATCGAAAGTGCCCGGGAAAAGCGCGGTCGTCATGTCATCCACCTTAGTCGAATTTTCCCTCTTTCAGGTTAGTAGAAAGAGGGGAGTAAAAACGGGGGACGATAGAGAAATAGAAGTACGTTCCGTCATCGTCGTAGCCCAGAGTCACGGCCGAAGTGAGATCCCTGCCCCGCCTGTACACGGTGAGAGAGGTGTCCTCGTAGTCGTAAGTGAGCTGCGGGGTGAACAGCTTCGAGTAGCCGAGCTCGTGAAACCACTTGCCGCCCGAATCGAACATAAGTTTCATGTCAAGGCTCCGTCGTGTCCTGGTCATAGAAGTAAGGGTTGTCTCGAATAAAGCGGGCACCCCACTGAACCGACAGTCTCTCAGTAACATTGTACCCCACTCTGAGACCAGCAGTCGTCATGCCAAACTCGTACCAATCGAGATCGAAATCACCGATCAAGAACAGCTTGTCGGAGTAATTCCACTTGAAGTAGGCGTTGAGGAGTCCGAAAGCGTCACCGTCATTTTCGATGTCGCGTGCTATGGAGTTGAAAACCACGGTGTTTTCGAGTCTCACAAGGAACCTGTCCCGGTAGGTGGCGACTCCCGCGGTCTCCCTCTTCTCCTCCAGCACACTCGTCAGGACGAATGTAACCGACACGTCCTCGTACATGAGGTCGCTCGAATCGTAGATATCCACTCCGAAGGGTTCCGTTGAGGGTTCGTGGACGTATTCGATGCGTATAGACGGCAGGATAACATTACGTCGCGATATTCCGTCTCCGAGGGAAGAGATATCACCGAGGAGTCTCGAAGAGAGTGTGACCGAGGCGAACGGAGCGGACTGGGAATCCTCGAACCCGTCGGTGGAATCGGAATAAATCGCGCCCTTTGCCCCCGCCTGAGCAACGATCGATATGGCATCGCCGATCGCATAGGGAACCATATAGGCAGTAGTCGCTGCTGTGCGGTACGCGGAAGGTTCGTAGAGGTGTTCGGGGTCGCGAATACGAAGATAACCGCTTTGCGCTGAGAAGGTAACATTTCCGGGGCCGACACGGTGAGAGTATAGGTCGGCTGTTATGGAAGGAAGTTTTTCGAGCATGGGCTCGTGATTGTTGATGCGTGGGCGCGCCATAATGGCGAGGGTTCCATGGTTCCACATCTGCTGAAGGTGTACATATGATTCCGGATTCTTTTCGCGCAGCCACTGTCCGCGGAAGAAGTCCCGATGTACGACGGGGTCTGAGCGACGGTGTACTTCAAGCGTGACGGTGAGTTCGTCGAGCGCTTCGGTAAGCGAGAAGTCGGAACGGTGATAATATTCTAACTCCTCGCGGTTCTCGACGTATTCTCCTTCATTGCCGTCGTTTATGAAGAACGCTCGCAGGTTGCCGCGGGAATGGCCGTAGTCGTAGTCGAAGTATCCACCATATCCGATACCGCGCTTCTCGAAAAGTCCTCCGACAAGGTGCACTCCCACGCCCTTTAACGAACCGACCTTTACCCTGCCCCTCAGGTACAGCCCAAGGTAGGAGGTTCTTCCGAAATCCACCGTAAGCGGCATACCGCCTCCTTCACCGGTTCCGGAAGAGATACTCGGAAGATACAGCACCGGCAGCCCTATTATGCGCAACACGGCGGCCTTCGCACGGACAATTCCGCTCTCGTTGAAAGTGATCTCAGGAATGTCGAGATAGATATCGGGCGGAGAAAAAGGTGATGCGGCCACCACGCTTTCCTTTGCCTTGAAGTTGCCCTCATCGCTTATGAAAACGTGCTCGCTTTCGAAAAGAATCGTGAGGTTCTCGAATCGGTTCTCTCTGTCCGTCTTGTACAGAACACGCACGTTCCGGGCGAACCCGTATTCGTTTTCCGCCTCGATGTACATGGAATCACAGGTGAGAAGAACCTGAGGATGAGTCGCCGAAACACCGCCGAACGCATAGTAGGCATCCCTCTCGCTGTCGTAGATAATCGAGGGAGCATGCAGGACAATGTCGCCATATATGATGTAAGCTCCGCCGGAGAAAAGGAAGTACCTGCCGCCGTCAGCGGATTCGGTGTATGTCCCGTGTATGGTAATCTTTTCCGAGCTTTCGGAAGATTTCGCGGAACCTGCCCTCGCCGGAGAAAGAGGCAAAAGCAACAGTATGCAGGCAGCTATTAGTATAGGGGCAAGAGCTTTCACAGTGGGTATTATAGGTTCACGCATGAAGCGGTCAACAAAAAGGAAGAGTGCTGAAGTTATTCGGCGCACTGCGAACCTTGCGATTACGTGCAAGGGAATAGAATTGTGTAAATGCGCTCAGCCCGTATACACGTACTGACCGGCGACGGTCGGGGCAAGACGACATCTGCGGCCGGAACAGCGCTCAGGACTGTCGGACACGGCGGAAGCTGCCTGTTCTGCCAGTTCATGAAGGGTGCCATGTTCAGCGGCGAGGTAGCCGCGCTTGAGCGGTTTGCCCCACTTGTCGAGGTGCGCCGCTACGGCCCCCTTTGCAGCCGAGGCCATATCTCACCGCTTCCAAGGGACTGCGGGAACTGCCGGGAATGCTGGCTGACCGATTCCACGCGGACGAGGCACGCGCAGCTTGCCGGTGAAGGTTTAGCGCACGCCATGAAATCGCTCAGAAGTGGCGGGTGGAATCTCGTAGTACTGGACGAGCTTTGCACCGCATTGCACGAGAATCTCGTCTCCGGCGATGAGGTGAGAGCCGGACTCGAAAATGCCGAGTGCGACGAGGTGATAATTACAGGCCGGAATGCGCCGCGGTGGTTGACCGAAATGGCGGATGTCGTGAGCAAGGTCGTCTGCGTCAAATACAATCATGACAGCACGCCGCGGGCCGGAATCGAGTACTGAGAGGGAGAAGAGCAGTATGCACTTTGTAAAACCTAAGGTAGAGCTTTTGCGCCATACCCCCGACCCCGAGCGGGTCGTGGCTTCTGCTGCTCACCTTTGCTACAACAGTTCCGGCCTCGCCGAGATTCAGAAGAGCATGACCGACAAACAGGTCGAGAGGCTGATCGGCCACTGTGTCTCCATGGGGCATCATTCCGTGCTGGAGCACGCGACCTTCACCTACGGAGTGGAAGGCATCTCTCGCACAATGACCCACCAACTCGTTCGGCATCGGATAGCTTCCTACTCGCAGCAGTCTCAGCGCTACGTCGAATACGACGACGTCTCCTTCATCGTTCCCCCGAAGATTGCGGGAGACGAGAGACTTCTGGACAAGTACAAAGAGGTACTTCGCGAGCAGGAAAAGGCGTATCGCGCCCTCGTGGACTCGGGCATAGCGCCCGAAGATGCCCGCTATGTCCTTCCCAATGCAACCGAGACGAAAATCGCCATCACCATGAATGCCCGTGAACTGCTTCACTTCTTCACTGTGCGCTGCTGCAACCGTGCGCAGTGGGAGATTCGAGCCGTTGCTACAGAGATGTTGAGGCTCGCCCGCAAGGCAGCTCCGACCGTTTTCAACGGTGCGGGACCATCGTGTCTGCGAGGCCCCTGCCCCGAGGGGAAAATGACCTGCGGCAAGGCGGAAGAGGTTCGCGAGTTTTTCAGGAATATGTGACGAGCTTATGGCAAAGACTATGAATTCAAGACTGTCAGCCCTGATGTCCGCCTGCGCACTTGTTCTCGGCACACTGTCGGCAATCGCGGGGCTCGTCCACCTCAACGGCGGCAGAGCGGGCATTGTGGCGGGAGTCATTGTCGCGGGAGTCGCAGTGGCGATTGGCGACAGCTTCGCATCCGCAAGAACCGCCCGAAAAGGTCTCGTTCGTCTTGCGTTGCTCGCGTTTTTTGCCCTCAGCGGCCCATTTATCGCGATTGCGCTATCAGCATACAGTGCGCTCGCGGCGGCTTCGGGCTTTTTCGCGATGCTCGTGACGGTCGCACTCGTTGTTGCACCGACGTGTACGGCCTGCTCGGTCGTTTTGTTTTCAAACATGAACCCCGACCCGCGCGATATATCACGCGGCGGCTACTACGCCTCGCTGGGATTGCTCGTGGGCGGAGTGCTTTTCTATCTTTCCACCTTTTTCGGTCTGCCGGTTTTCGTGCCCGCGGTGGCGGCGGGAGTCCTGATTGCAGGGGCGGTGAGGCTCGCGAGTTTTCAAACGGAAGAACGCGAGAAACGGCCGGAAATAAAGTTCTCGTTCTTCGTGCTGGGACTTTCATTGCTGAGCGGCTGCGCGGTGGCCGTGGCCTTCGTGTCCGGCGCACACGTTTACCGCATGTTTCAGATGCCGCAGCCGCTTGCACCGTTGAGCGTGATTGTCGCGGCCGCGGTTGCCTTCACCGTGGGTTTCTTCCTTGCGCGCAAGAAATTCAGGGGCCTCAAGACCGAGTTCGAACCGCAAAGCTGGGCATTCTTCGCACTGCTGCTTACGGGTCTGTCGCTTCTGTGGTTCGCGGCGATGACAAACGTGCTGGGCGTGTTCCTTCTGCACATAAGCAACATGCTGCCGCAGGAGTCAGCTGTTTCGGTTCTCGCCCTGATCCTGATTAAGGCACTTGTGCTCTGGGGGCCGTTCTTCTGTTCTCTCGGAGTGCTTCTCACCTGCCTGCCCCTGCTCCACGTCCGACAGATAGTTTTTCTCGCAGTGGGTGCCACGTCAGGGCTTTTGGCCTATGCCGTGTTAATGATCCTCGGCTGAGGCTTAGACATGCTGTGCTTCATCGGCCGGAGTTTTACTGGTAACAGGAGTCGTGGGCCTCTTGCGCGCGAAGGACGCGTTGAAGAGTCCGATGGCCATACGCATTGCCCTAATATTCGTGCTGGGAGCTTTGCTGTTGTGGAACGTTCGCCCTGATGTCACCCTCGCGGAGAAGATACAGCTTTTCGTAAGATCCGGCATGAGCATAGTTGACACGCGTGAGACTTTCAGCGGCATCGTGACGGTCAGCGAATACGAGCACGAGAACCCCGACCTTTCTCGCGTTGACCTTTATGAGGACTCGGTTTACATCGGTGGCGTGAGTCCCGAGAACAGGTATCTCAAACTTGCAGGTTTGATGAGCAGCGTTTACGGACTCGAAGAGAATCGCGGGCTCGTTATCAACTACGGTACCGGCGCAGCACTTCAGAGCATGGTCCGCTGCGGTTTCGAGCAGATAGACGTTTGCGCGTCCACCATCCGGAAGTTCGAGTTGCAGGAGTATTTCCGCCGAGCGAACGGGCTTGCGCTGAACGCCAAGTCCGTGCAGAAGCACGTCTGCCCGACACACAGGGCGACCGACCTCCTTCCCGGGCCATACAACGCGATTGTGCTGGAGCCGGAACCCATATTCCTCGACGGCAACTGGGAGACCTACTCGAAATCCTTCTTCTCAAGAGCCTCCGGTGCGCTGGAGGACGGCGGAATAATGGTGTACCCTTTCTCCGTTGCCTCTCCCGGGCTTTTCGCCTCTGCAGTCAGGTCAATGGCATCGGTGTTCGACGACGTTCACGTGTTCGCATTCCGGGGCGGCGTGGTACTTGTCGGTCGCAAGGGCGCGCAACTGAGATTTAATATAGAGCGCATGAGCGAGCTTGTCGAGCAAGAGGTACCGCACTACATGCGCGAACTGAACGTCCAGACGCCCTACGGCATTATCAGCGGATTCATGACGCACTTCACCGAAGGCGACGGTGCAAGCTGGCACAGCCCGAAGATGTCTTACAGGGAGGAGTGGGTACTTCTATCGGGCACGAAGAAACAGGCGCTGACCTTCCGTGCGCTGCTTGAAAGCAGGCTGTCGCTTGAAGAAGTCGCCGCGCTTTTCAAGGAAGGCCACGAGTACGACAAGGACGCCCTGGAGAGGTTCTACGTATCCGGCGAAGAGCTGATGAAGGGCATGGCGGAATACGTGGGACTGTGGGAGAAAGAGTCTCCGAAGAAGGCGGCGGATCACTTCCAGACCGCGTTCAGCCTCAACCAAGGCGACCTCGAGGCCAAATGGTTCTTCAACTACCTGCAGGAACGCGGAGTGGTCAAGACGGACGAGCCCGAAGAAGAGGACGAGCTTGAGAAGCACCTCAGGACTGTATTGACCTCTACGGATGACCGCGAGCGCGTGCTTTCTCTGATTAAGCTGCGGCGTTTCACGGGTGATTTCGATGTGTCGCGGCTTATGGGCCTTCTGAACGATACGAACGAGGAAGTCCGTGCTGAGTTCGCTGCACTTCTCGGACTTCACAAGTCCCCTCTCTGCCGCAGTGCGGTAGTAAGACTTCTGGGAGATACCTCCACAGTCGTGCTTCGTAGCGCAATGCGTTCCGCGGTGATGCAGAATAACTCACAGGCGGTAGGAAAGCTTTTGGAGCTGATGGGCAATGCCGAGGTAAGCGACGCGGCTGTCTCCGCACTGATGAAGCTCGGGACGAAGGAGGCAGCGGACCGCTTCGCTGCAATGCTCAGTGAAGCCGACGATGGTCAGAAGCTCAGGCTCATGCGCGGCCTTGCGAAAAGCGGCACCGCCGCACACTACGATGCTCTGCTGACCTGTGCCCGGGAGGGGCCCAAAATGGTGACCGACGGCGCGCTTTCCGCGATAAGAGAGATAGCCCTGCGCTACGATGATGCCGACGCTGTGGAGCTTTTTTTGCCATTTCTTAACGATGAGAACACGTCGGTGCGCTTTCAGGCGGTTCGTGCAATCGGCGAACTCGGCGGAAAAGAGTCTTTCCAGCGACTCAAAGCCATCTACACCGAGTCCCCCGAGGACATTGACTCGATCATACTCAACACCTACGTTCTTGAAGCCATGGCGAAGTGCGGTGGAGCGGAGGCCCTGGACACGCTTGTCGAACAGGCCGACTCGACGGACCGCAATGTCTCACGAGCAGCGATAAGTTCGATGGGCTACATCCGCGACGAGAGGGCACTCGCCAAGCTGCGCCGAATCGCCCGGGAAGGCGACCTTCACAGGAAGCTCGCCGCACTGGAAGGCTTTTCGAACGCACAACCCGCCATAGCGCTGAAACTTCTTCTCGAGTACACCTCGGACCCGGAGGACGCGGTAGTGAACCGTGCGGTGAAGCTCATTGCAAGGCTTAAGACCGGTGAAAGCCGGGCGGTGATTCTCGAGTACCTTGAATCAGGGAATCCCGCGCAGATGCTGGCCGCGGCCCGCAGCGCGGGCGAGACAGGACATCCGGCACTGTTCGAACCCCTTATGCAATTGCTCAACAGCGGCAGACCGGACCTGGTGACTGTTGCGGCGCAATCGGCAATCAAGGTTGCGGATGAGGGAGATCTTGTAAGGTTCTGCACAACGGCGCTCGACCACTCTTCTCAAGACGTGCGCATAGCGGCCGCTCGTGCGCTCTCGACCCTGCCTCACGGCACCGATGACTCGTTCGTTCGCACGAGCCTCGTTGAGGCCCTCGACACAGGTCTTTCCCGTTCCGAGCTCTCGGCAATTACCCAGTCGCTTCGCAAGCTGGACACGGTACCCGAGGCGCCGATAGTGAAGCGGACGTCCGACGACCGTGAGATATCTGTTGCGGTCCGGTGGTGGAGAAGCCGTTATGGTCTTGAAGAATAACTTCCCGTCGCCACGGCTGATGTACAATATACTCGTTCAGAACTGAAAGGTAGCGGAGGAGCATTGAAGGAGCTTCAGGGAATATTCTTCGACCTCGACGATACGCTGTACTCTTGCACAAAATTCGCCGAGAGCGCGCGTCGCAACGCCTGCAAAGCACTGGTGGAAGCCGGAGTTGACTACCCGGAAGAAGACCTGTACGCGGAACTCGTCTCGGTAATCGACGAGTTTTCCTCGAACTACGACTACCACTTCGACAAGGTGTTGCTTCGCATACCACAATCGAGCATTGAAGGGCTAAACCGCACTGTCCTTATCGCCGCCGCGGTCGTCGCATATCACAACACAAAGGTGCGCGAGCTTTTCCCTTACGAGGACGCGCTCGACCTGCTGCAGAGGCTGCAGAAGACCGACCTCGTGCGCGGGCTGATTTCCGCCGGAAAACCGTTCAAGCAGGCGGAAAAACTGGTAAGGCTCGGGCTTCTGAAATACCTTTCGCACGGAGCGATATTCATCACAGAACAGGTCGGCATAACGAAGGCGAACCCTCGCCTTTTCCTTCTGGCCTGCGAACGCGTGAAGATCGAGCCTGAAAAGACGATGTACATAGGCGACAACCCGCTTTGGGACATAGATGTTCCGAACGACCTCGGCATGATAACGGTTCACCACAAGCGTCAGGGAAAACACGCCCAGAAGGAGAGCCGAACGCAGCCGGACTACGTGATAAACAATTTCTATGACCTGATGGACATCTTGCAGACGGAATTCGACCTCCCGATCTTCGAGAGGTGACCATGAGGACGAGTTTTTTTCTGGCATTCTTTTCGCTTGTGCTGCTTTGCGCAGCATGCAGTCTCAGCGGCACGGGCAGGACATGGGAGGCGAGTACTTCGTATTCGCCCTACTCTCCCTCCCTTTCTCCGTTCGCCAAGGCCCGTAATCTTCTTTCCGAAAATCTCGACGGAGACATCCTTTTGTTCGCACGCTCCGAGGACGGAGTGGCGATAGCCTGCGACGAGTACAACAACTGGGCGGCGGTTGACATTGACGGACAGTTGATCAAACCGCCCCCTTCGCCGGAAGCGATTCCGGACTCCATCGCCGTAATGTCGGACGGCTTTCTGCTCTTGGGCTCGAGCGACTGGAAACTCTCACTGGACGACACGGGCTGGCTTCTCGAACTTCTCAACCGATAACCTCAGGAATCTTGCTATGTCACACATGTCAGACCTTGAAATCGCACGTTCAATCAAACTTAAACACATAACCGAGATCGGCAAGGATTACGGTTTGAACGAGGACGAGCTCGAGCTTCACGGCAAGTACATGGCCAAAGTGGACCTCGGAGTTCTCAAGCGTCTCAAAGACACCCGCAAAGGCCACTACGTGAACGTAACAGCCCTTACTCCGACTCCACTCGGCGAGGGCAAGACCGTTACGACAATCGGCCTTGGTCTTGCGCTCAACCGCATAGGAGTCAAGACGCTTTCGACCATTCGCCAGCCTTCGCTTGGGCCGGTTTTCGGCATCAAGGGCGGTGCTGCCGGAGGAGGTTACTCGCAGGTGGTTCCAATGGAGGACTTCAACCTTCACCTCACCGGCGACAACCATGCGGTCTCGCTTGCACATAACCTGTGCAGCGCGTTTGTTGATAATTCTCATCCACCAGGGCAACCCGCTCGGAATTGACCCCCGCCGCGTTGAATGGACGAGGGTGGTTGACGTGTCCGACAGGGCACTGAGGAATGTGGTTATAGGGTTGGGCAAAAGGCACGACGGTGTTGTACGCCAGAGCAATTTCGACATCGCCGTCGCCTCGGAGGTGATGGCGATCCTGGGGCTCGCGACCGACATATTCGACCTTCGCAGGAGGCTCGGGAAGGTTGTGGTAGCGTACGACTACGACCGCAATCCGGTAACTGCCGAGCGCTGAAGGTGGCGGGCGCAATGACGGTGCTTTTGAAGGACGCGCTCAAGCCGACTCTCATGCAGACAACCGAGGGCACGGGCTGCCTGGTTCACACCGGCCCCTTTGCGAACATCGCGCACGGCAATTCCTCCGTTCTCGCCGACATGGTGGCCGAGAGAGCGGCCGACATGGTCGTGACGGAAAGCGGTTTCGGCTCGGACATGGGCTGCGAGAAGCTGTACAACATCAAGAGCCGTGTAAGCGGCATGAAGCCGGACGCGACGGTGATGGTCGTCACAGTACGGGCAATGAAGATGCACAGCGGCCGTTTCAATGTGATAGCGGGCAAGCCGCTTGACGAAGGTCTTCTGAAGCCCGACCCGTCGCTCGTGGAAGAGGGTGCCGCGAACCTTCGCCAGCACATTCGCAACGTGAAGGCGCACGGCGTGTCCTGCGTGGTGGCAATCAACGCCTTCCCGACCGACAGCGAAGAGGAATACGAGGTAATCCGCAAGGTTTCCGCAGAGGAAGGTGCGTACGCGACCGAGGTATCGCGTGTATGGGCCGACGGCTCAGAGGGCGGAATCGCGCTCGCGGAGGCTGTCAAGGGCGCATGCGAGTCGGGCGAATCCGACTTCCGCTTCCTGTACGACCTTGAGCAGACTCTCGAGGAAAAGATCGAACGTATCGCAAAGACGGTTTACGGTGCCAGGGACGTGGAGTACGAGGCAGCCGCAAAGCGTGCGCTGAAGCGCATAAAGGCATCCGGTCACGACAACCTGCCTGTTTGCATGGCGAAAACGCACCTGTCGCTGTCTCACGACCCCAAAATGAAGGGCGCACCGACTGACTTCACCGTACCCGTTCGAGATATACGGCTTTCGGCGGGTGCGGGCTTCGTGTATCCGCTTTTGGGAGAGATGCGAACCATGCCGGGACTTCCCTCCAAGCCTGCCGGCGAAAACGTTGACATAGACGAGAACGGCATGCCCGTCGGCCTGTTCTGAGCCTCTCACGCCTCCTTTATAACCATTAGACCCTCCGCAAGCGGAGGGCCTTTCAATGGTTTAGCGGAGGAGTTATCCCTGAATCTATCCGATAGTGTTTCTTTCGAGGTATCTGTCGAACTCCTTGCGATCCCATATCTCGAAGCGGTCTCCGAGGTTGACGAATGCCACCTCGGTGACATCACCGAGACCGTTCTTCACAACGAAGTCCGGCAGACGCAGCATGCCGTCGCGGATGAAAGCGGGAGTAGCTGTCTTGCGGACATCGCGTGGCTGCAAGGCAATCTGGTCGGAGGTGAAGGCTACGAGCATCCTGCAGTGGTCCTCGCTGTTGATGACCACGTGCACCAGCCCGGAGAGGCCGAATTCGGATACGTCAAGCTCACCTTCGGAATCAATGGACAGGTAGGTGCGTGGAGCTGAGGCACGTTCCAAGGCCGCTTCGTCAGCCACACAGGAAAGACGGACGAACGGTGGCTCGGACGTGCCGCGATCCGGCGTCAGCACGACGAACGCGGCGAGAATGAGCACTGCGGCGTGAACCGCGAGCGCGAAAGCGAGCACCTTCGAACGGGGAATGACCTCCGTGAACACGTTGCTCCAGCCCTTTTGTGACTGGAACTGTTCGATGCGCGAGGAGCGTGTGCGCGAAGCGGCAGCTACGACCCGGGCGGCAAAGCCTTCGGAAGGCTGTTGTTCGGCAAGTTCGCAGGTGAGGTCTTTGAATCCGCGGGTGAACTCGTAATAGCTTCTGAGTTCGGGGTCCGATTCAAGAGCCTCGTTCAGCTCCCGTCTTTCCGCCTCCGTGGCGCAACCGTTATTTACGGCGTGAATGAGATGTTCGTACTTGTTATCCTTCATTGCTCCTTCTTCCGGTCTCACGCGAGACCGTCTGTCCATGATGGTATTCGCTGATTCGGAGAATTTGTTCGTTTTCGCGTGAAAGTTTTTCGTTTCCGCGGATGGCGTACAGGGGATGCGTTGTGCGATTTTTCGCGGGCAATAACGTACAATTAAGATGGAATTGTAGTTTTTGCGCCATTCGGAGCATTCATCGCTTCAACCTGTCCGGGGCGTTGTTATAATCTCAGTGATTGATTCCGAGGAGTTGACGTGTTTACATTGCCAGCGATAAACAGCAAGCTCACGGCGAGGGCACTAAGGCGTTTCGTGGCAAGGCCCGGAGCAATCAGACAGGGGCGAAGTGCCTTGTGCTGGGTCTGTCTGGCGGACTCGATTCCGCGACGATGGCAACGCTCATAGCCACAAGCGAAGTTGACATCCCCCTCCGGTTGTACTGGCTTCCGTACCACACTTCCGAGCCCGAGAACTTCGAGGACGCAAAGATGCTCGCGGCTCACCTGGAATGCGAGTTGCAGATAATTGATATCGCGGACGTGGTTGACGCAGCGCGCAAGATCTGGCTTGTCAACGATAACGTACGAGTGGGAAATCTCGCGGCGCGGGCACGCATGATGGCGCTCTTCGACGCCAGCGCGGAACATGGAGGAGTGGTCGTTGGCACATCGAACCTCAGTGAGGTTTGCCTCGGCTACGGGACCCTGCATGGAGATATGGCTTGTGCGTTCAATCCTCTTGGCAGGCTGTTCAAGACCGAACTGAGACAGGTCGGCCCCGAACTCGGTATTCCGGAAAAGTTCCTTAAGAAGGTTCCGACCGCAGACCTGTGGAAGGGCCAGACAGACGAACTCGAACTCGGTTTTTCCTACGAAGATGCGGACAAGGTGCTGTACCTGTACGTCCGCGTCGGGTTGAACCGAAAACAGATAGCCGAAGAAGTAGGCGACAGGGCTCTCGTTGACAAAGTCCTCGACAGGACGGAAAAATACAAGTTCAAGTCCCAAATTGCTCCGGTAGGCCCATCCCCGGTATGAGATGAACAGGAAACTGCGGTTCACAATTGTTGTTGCAGCGACGATAACGACCGTCCTTCTATTCAGGGCGTTCGTATCGGGTGCTGAGGAACCGTTCTTCCGCAGGGATGTCTCCGGTCGAAAGGGAGAAGCTTTCAGACCTCGCTCTGAAGCTTCGTTCCGAGTCCATAAGCGAAGGACGCAAGTCCGCAGTCATCCGTAGGCTCGGCAAGCTTCGCCACGAAAAGGCCCTTCCGTGGCTTGTGGAGGCAATGCGGAGTTATCGCTCTCTAAACCTTCGCATAGAGGCTGCCAACAGCATAGGCATAATCGCCTCTCCGTTGGCGATAACCCCGCTTCTTGCCGTTTACGAGAGCAAAAACACGCCTGACGAGCTTCAAACTCTCCTGTCTTTGCGCAATCGGCAGCATCTGCCGCACCGCCCTTGAAGCTGGACAACGGCCTTCAGAAGGAACTCGCGAACTATTCCGAAGGCGTTCTCAACTCTGCTCGCGAGTACTTCGCGGCGTACCGTCGCCATGGTGACGTACTTGCGGAGGGCGTGAACTGCTGGCCCTGCATACTTTCGGCTTTTCGGGCGGATGAGCAGGTAGAAAAGACGGTTCTGGAACTGATAAAGTCGAAGTACGTGGAAGAATCCCGCAAGACCAAGCTGTGCGAGATTGCGGGCAGCGCGACCGCAGTTCAGCCGGAACGCATAGAATGGACGATCATCACGGAATATCCCGAAGCGAAAAACCTGCGCTACAAGAAGCAAATGCTCAGCACGCTGGGCGAGATTCACAAGGGCAAAGGCCTTCTGCTCTCGGTCGCGAAAAACTCCGCCCACGCAGCACTTCGACGCCAGGCCATCCGTAGCGTCACCCTGCAAACTGATTCTCTTTCGATGTCTGAACTCGAGCCCCTTCTGAATGAGGATGACCGCGTTTCGTTACAGCTGCTGAAGCGGCTTTTCAGCAAGTGGATGGGAACGGACAACATTTCTGCGTTCGTACGCAAGGGACTTAAGAGCCCGCAACGGCGGGTGATAGAGAACTCATGCGAGATACTCGGTTACTGCGTTAAGGAGTGGCGCAAGAACCGGGATTTCAGGATCTGGGCCACCGCTGCGGAACTTTCGGGCCCCGCATTGCTCGAGATCATGGCCTCGCCCATGACAAATGCGGACTCGGTGCGTGCAAGCGCTTTCAGGACATTTTCGACCATGGTGCCCTCCGACCTGCGGGATGACTTCGAATACGACCCTTCCGCCCCGGTCAACGTAAGGCGCATACAGGTGAAGACGATGCGGGAGGAAACCTCTGATACCGTTTCTCGCGAGAGGTTGGAGGAAATCGTCGGCAACGAACGCAACAGCACCGGACCAGAGGCGACACGGAGCATTTCCGAAGACCCCCGGAATACCCGTACAGCGCAGAGTTCCGCAACTCCGGCCAATACCACGCCCGAGGCCACTCGCGCTTCCCTGCCGCCCACGAAGAGTCCGTCATCCACTTCGAGGCGCCCGCCCATACCATCGGCTACGCCTCCGCCCCCGTCAACTACTCGGAGGCCCGTTCCATCCGCAACACGGGTGGACCCATCGCGCAGACCGCCAATACCCACACACGACCCAGAGCGGTCGAAGAAGCCCACTCGCGAGCCTCACCCGACCTACTCAGACCATCATCACTGACGGCGGGTTCAGGTTCAGTTGCTTTCAGTTGGTTCGACGATGAAGTTATCAATCAGCCTGACACCGTCCACGACCGCCGCGACCGCGAGAACCACCTTGCGATCGACCTTCTGAACGTCATCAAGCGTTTCCGGGTCGGCAACGATCGCGTAGTCCAAATCGGCTCCGGCGTTAATGATGGTGTTAGCAATCATCTCTGTAATCTTGTTTGCGTCTTCGACACCGTTCAGGATGGCGGCACGGGCCTTTTCGAGCGCATGATAAAGACAAGTTGCCTTTTCGCGCTGCTCTCTTGTAAGGCGCCTGTTGCGGCTGGACATGGCAAGCCCCCCGGGCTCGCGGACGATTGGACAGAGTACGAGTTCGAGGTTGAAGTGCATGGCATTTACCAGCATACTTATCAGGAGGAACTGCTGGTAGTCCTTCTGTCCAAAATAGGCACGGTGAGGCTGCACAAGATTGAAAGCTTCGCGCAGATCGTCATGACGCCGCGAAAGTGCCCGGGTCGAGACAGGCCGCAGAGCGTTTCGGTAGCCGGACCCGCGGTTTCCACCCAGAAACGTGCGGAAGTGGTCTTGTCGCGGTACATATCGGAGGCATCCGGCACGAACGCGAAATCAACATTCTCGTATTCGCACTGCTGAAGGTCGGATTCGATGTCCCGCGGGTACGAGTCGAAGTCCTTCTGTTCGTCGAACTGTGTCGGATTGACGAAAATGGAAACCACGGTTACGTCGTTCTCACGAACCGAACGACGAATGAGCGACATGTGTCCTTCGTGCAGCGCGCCCATTGTGGGAACAAAGCCAATCTTGTTACCACGTGTGCGCAACTGGTCAGCGACGGAAGCCATGTCCTCGGGGGACTGGATCACGTTGACCATATGTTGACCTCTACTTGACGGGGGGAGTGTAGTATTGAAGCTCGCTGCGAGTGTGCAAAAGCTGCTCGAAGATGTCAACGACGGAACCGGAGTCCTCAACGATGTTGTAGTCGTTGGTGTTGACCACCAGGACCGTCTTGCCCTCGCAGGCGAGGAAATGCTTGTGAAACATGTTGGACACGCTCTCGATATACTTGCGGGTGATCTTGTGCTCGAACGAGCGACCGCGCTTCGCGATGCGCTTCATAAGAACGTCGGCATCTGCTGTGAGATATACGATTGCATCGGGTTCCCGCTCTTTGGGGAAGAGTGCGGCATGCAATTGCGAGAACACGGTGAACTCGTTATCCCTTAGGTTGTGCCTTGCGAACAGCAGGTCTCGAATGGGCATGAAGTCTGCGAGAACAGTGCCCTTCACCGGTTTCGAGTATCTTCGCCCACTGTTTGTGCCTGTTGACGGCGAAGTGAACCTGTGTCAGGAAGGCAAACCTCTCGCGGTTGCCGTAGAAATCCTTGAGAAGGTCGGGCGAGCCCTTTTCGTCGCAGACGCAGGGAATGCCGAATACCTCGGAAGCCTTTTTCACGAGCGTGGTTTTTCCGACACCGATGGGTCCGTCAACCGAGATGACGGAGAACTTATCAGCAAGCAGTTTTTTCAGCTTTTTTACTTCCATTTTCGAAGGTCCTCACAAAGTTCCCTGACGGTTTTTCCTGTTACAGGATCACGAAATTCCGCTGCGACCTGTGCAGCGACATCCAGGACGAACGCCCTTTGGCGAAATCGCGGATGTGGAACAACCAAGCTGACGGAGTATATCCGCCTTTGGCCAAACAGCACGATATCAATGTCCAGGCGTTCTGGGCGCCAGCGCACATCACGCTTTCTTCCTGCCTCGAGCTCCAGTTGCTGACAAATCGCCAGGAGTTGACGGGGTGGCAACTGGCAACTCACCAGTGCGGCGGCGTTTATATAGGGCGGCTGTCGTGGCCCGACCGGTTCTGTTTCAACGAGGTCGGACAGAGCCTGCAATTCGAGCCCTTCGACTGAGGCGATGCGGGCCGTGGCATGCAGAATCTGCCGTTGGCGTTCGCCTATGTTCGAGCCAAGCGAGAGCAACACTTGCGCCTTCTTCATTGAAAGCTCCGACACTCCGCGAGATGGCGTTGCAGAAGCTCAAACCGCGCTTTGAAAATTGATACAGACTCCTTCAGGCGCGTGTTTTGAGTTGAAGGACGGCCTGTATCGAATACAATTAACTCCGGAAGGAGCGTACATGTCATGCAAGGAACAACTGTCGAGCATTTTAGAGGCTTTTGAGAAGCGAGGCATTCGAACTCACCTCTCCGATGACCGCAAAGGTGCGCTCACGAAGTGTCTGGAATTCGTGGAAGGACACGAGACGGTCGCACTCGGAGGTTCCAGCACCCTCGCCGAAATCGGGCTTCCCGAATCGCTTGAAAAGGCTGGTGTGGACGTGTTCAAGCGTCCGCCGCGCGACAGGTTCCCGGACTTTCGGTACATGGAAATGCGCAAAAGCCTTATGGTGGATGTCATGTACAGTTCCGCCAACGCTGTAACACGCGACGGCCGGATATTGAACATTGACGGCTACGGCAACCGTGTTTCGTCGCACATTTTCGGTCCGAAAAGGGTTGTGATTGTTGTCGGCTATAACAAGATAACCGGCACTCTTGCCGAGGCGTATTACCGTGTAAAAAACATCGCATCCCCTCCGAACGTGCGCCGTCTTGAAACAGGGGCGCCATGCGGCGAGAACGATTACTGCACCGACTGCCTCGGGCATCCGGGCCGTATATGCGGATACGTGGTAGAGTTTCAGAATGTACGCTTCCGGGACAGGGTTCACCTCATAATGGTCAACGAAAGGCTCGGTTTTTGAAGGAGCCGCAAATGCATGGCAAGAGGCTTGAGAAGCTACGCGACAAGGTCGCACAACTCGGCATAGACGTGCTTTTCCTGTCCAACCCCGTAAACGTCCACTACATGGCCGGTATGGGCGAGGACTCGTACCTTTTGATAAGCGCGGACGAGGCCGTATTCCTCACCGACTCGCGCTACACAGAGGCGGCGCAGAAGGCGGTCGAGGTCGCCGAAGTAAAGATGTGGAAGGACGATCTCTACGCTCACGTCGCCTCGAACGCTGCCAACATGGGCGCGACGGTCATCGGCTTCGAGCAGGACAACATCACGGTCGCTCAGCACAAGAAGCTCAAGAAGGCGTGCGAAGGTGCCGACCTCGTCGCGACTGACGGGCTCGTCGAGGAGCTTAGAATCATCAAGGACGAGTCGGAAATCGAACTCGTTCGCTGTGCGGCTGAGATAGCCGACAAGGCCCTGACCGAGACAATGCCGTATCTCGTGGAGGGAGTGACCGAGAAGGAAATAGACGCCGAGCTTCGCTACCGGATGAATAAGAACGGCGCGGAGACGGTCAGCTTTGCTCCGATCGTCGCGTTCGACGCCAACGCAAGCCTTCCCCATGCCAAACCCGGCGACCGCGAACTGACGGCCGACTCGATGGTCCAGTTCGACTGGGGTGCGCAGTACAAGCACTACTGTTCGGACTGCTCGCGCATTTTCTTCTTCGGTGAAGTGGACAGTGAACTCGAGGAAATATACGAGATAGTAATGGATGCCAACGCCCGCGCAAAACGTGCGTTAAAGGCCGGTTCGGAACTGAAGGATATAGACGGTGTCGCGCGCTCACACGTCACTGAGCATGGCTACGGCGAAAACTTCGGTCACGGGCTTGGCCACGGAGTGGGCCTGCTCGTCCACGAAGCACCGCGCGTGAGTCCGAAATCCACCCACACAGCCCGCAGCGGCATGATAGTGACAATCGAAGCCGGCATTTACCTTCCCGGTAAGGGCGGCATACGCGTAGAGGACGAAGTAGTGGTGCGCGAAAAAGGCATCGAGATCCTCACGACGCTTGGACGCGAACCCCGTGTCTGATACAAAGGAGACCAAATGGCCGATAAACCTCAAAGGCGCTCAACCAAGAGCCTGCAACGTCTGAAACGGCTCGTCTCTCTTATGAACGATAATTCCCTGATAGAGCTTGAACTCGAGGAAGAGAACTTCCGCGTGAGGCTCGTGAAGGAATCGCAGCAGACCCTTGTTGCTCCTGCTCCCCGGCAGCAGGCAGCCCCTCCTCCCGGAACTCCGGCCACACAGAATGCCGACACGCCACCCGCTCCGGTCGAGGGCGACAAGGCCACCGGCAACCAGGTCGAGATTAAGAGTCCGATCGTGGGCACCTTCTACCGCTCACCTGCTCCCGATGCCGACGCGTTCGTCGAGGTTGGCAGCAAGGTTGAAAAGGACTCCGTGGTTTGCATCATCGAGGCGATGAAGGTGATGAACGAGATCAAGGCCGAGTGCCGCGGCACAATCTCCAAGATACTCGTAGAGAACGCCGAGACAGTAGAGTACGGGCAGGTTCTCTTCATAGTGGATCCGGATTAGCGCATGTTTTCAAGGGTATTGATAGCAAACCGGGGCGAGATCGCCCTGCGGATAATGCGCGCTTGTCGCAGTCTCGGCATCGAGACTGTTGCAGTATTCAGCGAAGCCGACAGGACATCTCTGCACGTCAAGTACGCCGACAAGGCCATATGCATCGGTCCTCCGCCCGCGAACCGCAGCTACCTCAACATCTTCAACATCATGAGTGCGGCGGTGGTCAGCGACGTAGATGCGATCCATCCCGGCTACGGCTTTCTCGCTGAAAACGATCACTTCGCCGATATCTGCCGCCAGTGCCAGATAGAGTTCATCGGGCCATCCGCCGACACAATGAGAAGCTTAGGCAATAAGGCCGAGGCCCGTAAGCTCGCGCAGAAGATCGGAGTTCCTGTGGTTCCCGGTTCCAGCTCAGTGCTGGAGAAGGACGAGAAGGCGCTTGAAATCGCCAGTGAAATCGGCTATCCGGTTATGATAAAGGCCGCGAGCGGCGGTGGCGGACGCGGGATGCGCATGGCCCGCAACGACGCGAGCCTCATCCAGTTCATTTCAGCAGCACGTCGGGAGGCCGAGGCGAGCTTCGGCGACCCATCGGTTTACCTGGAGAAGTTCATCACCCGTGCGCGTCACATTGAAGTTCAGATTATCGCGGACAAGTACGGGAACGTTGTCCATCTCGGCGACCGCGACTGTACCCTTCAGCGTCGTCACCAGAAGCTGATAGAGGAGTCGCCCTCGCCGGCGATAGACCAGTCACAGCGCGAGCGAATCTGCGCCGACGCTGTTAAGCTCGTGAAAGCCGCGAATTACTCCAACGCGGGCACAGTCGAGTTCCTTCTGGACCTGGACACCAACGAACATCACTTCATCGAGGTTAACCCGCGCGTGCAGGTGGAACATCCGGTGAGCGAGATGGTAACCGGCATAGATATCGTACGCAACCAGTTGCGCGTGGCCTCGAACGAACGGTTGCCCTTCAGTCAGGATGACATCACATTCACTGGTCACGCAATCGAGATGCGTCTGAACGCTGAAGACCCGTATAACAACTTCGCGCCGTCTCCCGGCAAGGTCACGCTTCACTCAAAGCCACAAGGCACGGGCATCCGGGTGGATACCCACATCTTCACCGGTTATAATATCCCTCCCAACTACGATTCTCTGATATCCAAGCTCATTGTGCACCGTGAGACCCGAAACGAGGCCATCGAACTTGCAAAGCGCTTGCTTGACGAGTACATTATTGAGGGAGTTAAAACGACGATACCGTTTTACAAGAGCCTTTTGCAGAGCGAACAATTCCGCTCGGGCAACTATACAACGAATTTTATCGACAGGAACTTCCTCCAGCTTTAGGAGGCGTCTATGCGGCGCAGATGGTTCAGTTTTCTCTTTTATCTCTTTCTTGCATTGTTAACGTGCGTGGTTCTCTATCTTCTTCTCAGCGGCGGTCCAAAGACCAACGTTGAAGTTGTAAGCGAGGTCGTCGCCGAGTCCGGCAACACTCTTTACGACACCGTTGAGCTTAAGGAACCATGGAACTTCAATCGCATTTACTGGCTCGCGAAGGTCATTGACGACAACCCCTGGGTAATCGTCGTACTTCTCGGTCTCGTTGCGTTGATTGAGACCGTCACAGCATTGATGCATCTGTCCACTCCTGTCGAGGAGCGCATGATACGCTATGTTCAAAACAACAACGAGGTACTCGTGAACCTCGACACCATAGCGACAACTCTCGAAAACACGGTAAGGGACGAACCTGATGTACATAACTTGAAGGTGCTTCTGAGGGTGCCTCCGGGTAAGCAGTTGCACATTCATTGCTTCATCCGTCTCGACCTCCGTGAACAGGTTGACATTCCAAGCAGAGTAGAACAAATTCGCGAACGCATTCGCACACACTTTGAGCAAGCCCTTCCTCTTGAGGCGAAGTTCTCCTCAAGCATGGAGTTGAAGGTTGTGACTTCTGACAAGGCGGACAAGCACGACAAGAAGACGAGCAAACCGCCCAAGGAACCGGTCAGCGACGATTTTCATGGGCCGAGATTCCCTGTTGACGATTGATAAGAAGTTAAAAGGACGCACAGATGAAACGGATAGGCATACTCACCGGCGGGGGAGACGCTCCCGCACTTAACGCGGTAATACGAGCGGTTACTCGCAGCGCCAACAACGACGGTACTGAAGTACTCGGTTTTCAGGAAGGCTGGCGCGGCATCATTGAGGGCATCACTATGCCGATCGACTGGAAGACTACCGACGACAAAATCAGTGAAGGCGGCACGATACTTGGTTCGAGCCGCACAAACCCCTTCCGCAGGAATAACGGCGTCGAGATGCTCAAGGAGAACTTCAAGAAGTTTCAACTCGACGCACTTGTCGTCATCGGCGGCGACGATACCCTCGGAGTGGCAAACCGCCTTTTCCACGAACACGACGTGCCCACCGTCGGATGTCCCAAGACGATAGACAATGACCTTTCCGCGACAGATTTCACCTTCGGCTACGACACTGCCGTAAACATTGCGATGGAATCCATTGACAAGCTTATCACCACGGCCCGTTCTCACAGACGGGTAATAGTGGTCGAGATCATGGGCCGTCACGCGGGCTGGATTGCTGCCGGTGCGGGTATTGCAGGGGGAGCCGATGTAACCCTGGTTCCGGAAAATCCCTTTTCGCTGGACCGTATATGCAAGACGCTGAGACGCAACCGCGAGCGCGGCAAGCTTTACAACATAGTCGCCGTTGCGGAAGGAGCGAAGCTCGGAGGCGGAGAGGATTTTCACACTCAGGACGATGGAGTGGACGAGTTCGGTCACATTCGCCTCGGTGGCATAGCCAAGGCCCTTGCCAGGGAGATTGAAGACCGAACCGGCTACGAGAGCCGTCACGTCGTACTCGGTCACCTCCAGCGCGGAGGTCATCCGTCAGCATTCGACCGTGTACTGGGAACGCGAGTCGGCATCAAGAGCTTACGAGACGCTCAAAGCCGGCGAGTTCGGAAAGATGATTGCGCTCAAGGGCGCTGACGTCGTAGCTGTACCGCTCAAAGAAGGCGTTGGAAAGCTCAAGCTTCTTTCTGAGGACTACATGAAGGTGCTCGACACTTTCGAGCAATAGTCCCCGTCACAAGGCAAGTGAAGGGTGGTCCCGCCGACAGTGGCGGGACCATTTTTATTTCTCTTCTACGAGCCTCATGAACACGTGAGAGATGCTGTAAGAACTCTCGACCGGTTCGATGAAATCTCCGCGATATCGGTACCAGCCATTTTCTCCGAGCTTCTGCAATGCGAGAACCCGGGCTTGTTCTCTGAGTTTTTTAAGCTCACCCTCACTCACGTACAGTTCTCCTTCAGCAACGAGTTCGCGCAGAGCTTTGTTTGTTCTCTCCTCCATAAAAGGAGGAGTCTGAAGCATATACTGCACATCGTAATTAGCGGCGTCATAGCCCTTTCTGATATGCCTTCGGAACAGAAGCATGAGAACGTTCTTCTCGTGGTATGTGGAGTCGAGAATCCAACCCTCATTGCCGAAGCCGTCTAAGGCTCGGGTGTATCCGATAACCATTCCATAGCTGGTGTCGTCAAGTTTTTGGTTCTGCGCGAGCCTGACAAATTCCACAAAGGTCACGGCTTTATACTCAACGGTTCGCACGTCTGGAATGCCCTCCTGCGCTTTTTCCGCCTCAGCGAACATCCAACCGGCGAAACCGAGGAACAAAGCCAGGCACACGATCCTGATAATACTATTTCGCGTCATGACAACACCTCCGGTTTTCTTAGTATACTGCTGAAATATATCATAGCGAGGATAATAAATGAACATGTGTCAGATGTGAACGAATAGATGGCAGGTAAGAGGCCGACAGGCCCACGCAAGAATGCCGCCTGAGCATCCGAAAGCACGGGAAGTGAGAGTTGCCCGCAATTCTCCAGGCAGGGGGAAACGACAAACTGGCGGCAGACAATAGCACTTTCTTCGGAAAGTGCTATTTGTTTTGACCCTTCAGCGATTCGCCGATTACATCCCTTTCCCTTACAACTGTATTTGCCAGAAGGTCGTGCACCGCCCTGTTATGAGGCGTGAAGAGAGAGATGAACAGCAGCGGAAATGCAATGATTGAAACCATCTTCACCAGTGCGCGCCAGAAGCCGCGCACGTAGTGGATTCTTCCCTCGGAGCCTGTCTTGGTGACCTTGAGCCTCATTATGACCTTGCCGAAAGTCCCCTTGAACAGCGAACTGTCCATCACGGAGAAGTAAAGCAGGGGCACCGACACGAGAAACAGGTAGGCGAAGGTAAGACGAGAAGCCGACCCAGTTTCTCCGGATGACAAGTTGGCGGGCTCTCCCAGCACTACGCCGGAGACTAAGAGATACAAAGCCACGTACAGAGTGAATACTACGAGCATATCCAGTCGCCATTGCAGAGAAACGCTTAAAGACAATGGAAGCGCTCTTTCCGAAACCGGATGTAGGTGACCGAACACTGTTCGGCATATTTATCTCCCGTGAGAATGCGGTGTAGCGCAGAACTAAATGCAACATACGTGCCGAAAAACGCTCCTAACACTCAATTCAGACCTCTGTACGGTCTTTGCAACCTGAGAAAGAGCGGTTCGCGAAAAAAATGTTGCTCTCAGACCGGAAGTCAGCACAGTCAAAGCATGTATAATCTGTTCCTCGAAAGAAGAACAAGGGAGACGCATGAAACGCCGTCACTTACGCCTCATGTTCGTGTTTGCTGCAGTCTTTTCGCTCTTTATGGCTGGCTGTGCAAAGAAGCCCGAAACACCCGCAAAGGCCGAAGGCAAGGTCGTCAAGATGGCACTTCTCGTAGATTCTGGTGCCACTCACGGGCCAGAGGTCACTGCCGCTGCGAAGTTCGCCATCAGGAATGTTTCGCGGGAGATGACCCTGGATGTCCGGGATATTTCCATTGACCTCGAAGTCATGGATACACACGGCCTCGCAAGCGATGCGTACCTTGCGCTGAAAGACCTGAAGTTCAGGGAATATGACGGGCTCGTGGGTCCCGGCACGGACGATGAGATAGCAGCTGTCAAGGGGATAGTGAACAAACTCGGAATCGTGACCTTCTGCTACGGAGGCGGCTCCATTGCTCACGGTACGGAAGCGGACAGAATCTACCGGGTGAATCCCTCAGTTGACCACGTAGGCACCATGCTTTCGCAGGTACTGAGAAAGGAAGGCTCGGAGAACGCGGTCTGTCTCGTTTCCGAGGACTACTACGACGAGAGCGCCTTCAAGTTTTTCTCCGAGAATTTCACGGACGAGGAAGGGCTGAACGTTTACAAAGTATCGCTCGACAGCCCCTCTCCGCTCGAGGAGGCCTCGAGGGCTGTTGAGAGGTACATGGAGCAAGACGGCGAGGACTCGGTATCGGTTATCGCTTTCTGCGGCGACCGCATTCGCGATGTAATGCACGGTGCGACCGGCCATGCACCGCTTTCACGGGTACGCTGGTACGGCACCGACAACAACGTGATGGACAGCCGTTTATCCTCCAGCGAACGCGCAGCCGCGTTCGCATCGAAGGTGGGCTTCAAGGCTCCTCAGTCTGCATTTTTCCCGGTCAACGAGGAATGCAAGGCGCTGTTCGGCCACGTTAAGAAGGTAACGGGAAAGACGCCTACCTACCGTTCCGCATATGCCTATGATGCGACATACGCTCTTGCGAAGGCCCTTGTGATGACGGTTGACGAAAAATATCCATCGAAGAGACAGAAGAGGCTTGAGGCGGTTTGCGCCGGAATGCCCGGCACCACGGGCTTTCTCGACCTCAACAGCGACGGTGACCGCGCAGTGGGCTATTACAGCATGTACACGCTTCGCAAGGGCAGCAGCGGATACTACTGGCAGCGGCTTTACAACTTAGCCACCACGGATATCGGCGCCGTTGTTGTCGAGGAGTATCCCACCCGCTGATTATTATTAATATGGACCAAAATTGAAAGCGGCGGCACCCATAAGGTGCCGCCGCAAACATTTATGGACTCGTCGCAGCCTACCAGGGCCGCGGACGCAGAGATGAGATTTCGGAGAGCTTTTTGTAAAGCTTCTTCTGTTCCGCGGTGAGCTTGTCGGGCATTGCAATCTTTACCACAGCAAAGAGGTTGCCCGGCTTGCCTTTCGGGGACGGCAGTCCTCTGCCGCGAAAGCGCAGTTTCGTTCCCGAAGACGTACCCGGAGGCACCTTGACATTCTGACGGGAACCGTCCGGAGTCGGGATCGTCACTTCGGCACCGAGCGCAGCTTCCGAAACCGTCACAGGAAGGTCGAGATAGACATCCCTGTTGCGGACTTCGAAATAGGGGTGGCGGTTGAGCTTTACAAGCAGGAATAGATCGCCTGCCGGGCCACCTTCCACGCCGGGACCGCCCTGGCCCGCGAGCCTTACCTTCGAACCGTCGGTTACACCTGCCGGAACCTTGACAGTTATGTTCTTCTGCGAGCCTGTCGTCGGGTCCTTCAGCGAAAGCTCGCGCTTTACTCCGACACAAGCCTCCTCAACGGAAAGGAACACCTGCACCTGCAGGTCCCTGCCCTTTCGGGAGACTGTGTCCGGGCCACCAGCGGAGCGTCCGAACCCGAAGAACTGGCTGAAAAAGTCGGAGAAATCCGCCCCGCCTTCTGCTCCGAACATGTCCTGCATGTTGAAGTCACGCACGCGTCCGCGTCTCTGGTAACCCTGAGGCGGCTTGAAGTCCTGGCCGTGTTTCCAGTTCGGGCCGAGTTGGTCGTATCGTTTGCGCTTCTCAGGGTCCTTGAGAACCTCGTAGGCCTCGTTAATTTGTTTGAACTTCTCCTCAGCGTCTGGCTCCTTGCTCACGTCGGGATGGTATTTGCGCACAAGCGACCTGTACGCCTCGGCCAGTTCCTTCTGTGAGGCAGAGCGATCTACTCCGAGAAGTTTGTAGTAATCCTGATACTTCATGCGCTGTCAGCAGTTGCATCCTCTCCGGATTTATCAGACTTTCTGGATACCACGACGTATGCCGGACGGAGCAGGTGGTCGCCCACCATGTATCCGGCACGCTGCTGTTCGATAACGACGTTGTTCTCCTCGCCTTCCACAATCTCAATGGCCGTATGGAGCATCGGGTCGAACTTTTCCCCGACCGCGGGAACCTTTCGGACACCGAGCTTGAGCAGGGAATCGAACGCATGGTCAAGAATCGCCTCGATACCCTTTTTGAAGGGGGATGAACCGTCGTCGTTCTCGACAGCACGTTCGAGGTTGTCCAGTACTTCGAGAAGTATTCCTGAGGCCTCCTTGCGCTCCGAGATTCTTATCCTCTCGACCTCCCTGTCGAAGCGTTTGCGGTAGTTCTGAAGGTCGGCGAGCGCCCTTTTCCAGAGCCCTTCGAACTCGCCGGCCTTCTTTTCCAGTTCGTCAATGCGCTCGTTGAGCTTTTCGAGGTCGGTCTCGGGTGCGTCTTTGGCTTTTCTCTTGTGCTTTTCAGCCTTGCTGTCTGCCATGGCACACTCCGTTACTTCTCGGTGAATTCGGCGTCTATGACATCGTCGTCATCCTTGTCGCCGGATTCATCCTGCTTCTGTCCCTGCTGCGGGCCGGGCTGGGCACCTGCCTGCGGGCCGGGCTGGCCTTGGGCCTGCTGCTCGGCCTGGTCGCCGTACATGCGGCTGGAGACCTCCTGCAGGAACTTCTGGATATCCTCCGTGATGGACTTCATCTTGTCGGGATCGGCTTCCTCTTCCACGGCCTTCTTGGCTTCGGTGACGAGGTATTCAGCGCGTCCCTTGTCCTTGTCCTCCATCTTTTCGCCCTGGTCCTTGACCATTTTTTCGAGCTGATAGGCGACACCGTCGAGGGTATTCCTGGCATCCGCTTTCTCGCGGAACTTCTTGTCCTCTTCACCGTGGGTCTTGGCCTCGTTCACCATGCGCTCGACCTCCTGCTTGTCCAGGTTGGTGCTGCCGCTGATGGTGAGCTTCTGTTCGGAACCGGTATCAGCGTCCTTTGCGGACACGTTGAGAATACCGTTCGCGTCGATGTCGAAGGTAACCTCGATTCTCGGCACGCCCCTCGGTGCGGGACGGATACCGCTCAGTATGAAGTTTCCGAGCTTGCGGTTTTCGGCCGCGCGTTCCCTTTCGCCCTGCAGAACGACGACCTCCACCTGCGGCTGGTTGTCAGCAGCGGTAGTGAAAGTCTCGGACTTGCGGGTGGGTATTGTAGTGTTTCGCTCGATAAGCTTAGTCATCACTCCGCCCTGGGTTTCGACTCCGAGAGACAGAGGAGTGACGTCGAGCAGCACGACATCGGACTTCTCGCCCTTGAGGATGGCGGCCTGGTTGGCAGCGCCGACCGCAACGGCCTCGTCCGGGTTGATGGACATATTGGGATCCTTGTTCGTGATGCTCTTAACGAGCTTCTGAACAGCGGGAATACGTGTCGAGCCACCGACCAGCAGAACTTCGCTGATCTGAGAGGCATCGAGCTTCGCGTCCTTCATGGCCTGCTTTACCGGCCCGGCGCATCGCTCGACGAGGTCCTCGGTGAGCGACTCGAACTTCGCACAATTGATGGACATGTTCAGGTGCTTCGGCCCGCTGCTGTCGGCGGTAATGAACGGCAGGTTGATGTTGGTCTGGGTCATGGAAGAAAGCTCGCACTTTGCCTTCTCCGCGGCCTCGTAAAGCCTCTGAAGCGCCTGACGGTCCTTGCGAAGATCTATGGCGTTCTCCTTCTTGAACTCATCGGCAATCCAGTCCACGATGCGTTTGTCGAAGTCGTCTCCTCCAAGGTGGGTGTCACCGCTGGTGGAGAGTACTTCGCACACACCTTCACCGACTTCGAGGAGTGATACGTCGAACGTTCCGCCGCCGAGGTCGAACACGAGGATGGTCTGGCGGTTGTCGCTTTCTACACCGTAAGCAAGTGCCGCCGCGGTGGGCTCGCTGAGAATACGCAGGACGTTGAGACCTGCAATCTTGCCCGCGTCGCGGGTAGCCTGACGCTGAGAATCGTTGAAGTAAGCGGGGACCGTGACAACAGCGTCCGTAATCTCTTCGCCAAGGAACTTCGAAGCGTCGTCAACAAGCTTCCTGAGAACCTGTGCCGAAATCTCTTCGGGAGCGACTTCCTTGTCACGAATTTTGAAGCGAATCGCGTCGTTTGCGCCCTTTACAACGTTGTAAGAGACGATCTTGCTCTCTTCGTCAACCTCTCCCCACTTTCGACCGACGAACCTCTTTGCGGAATAAATGGTTCCGTCGGGGTTGAGAATCGCCTGGCGCTTTGCGACCGCGCCTACGAGCCTCTGACCGTCATCTGAGTACGCGACGACAGAGGGAGTCGTCCTCGCGCCCTCGGAATTCGGAATAACTTCCGCCTTTCCACCTTCTACGAAGGCGATGACGGAATTCGTAGTACCAAGGTCAATACCTACTGCTTTAGCCATGTTTCCTCCTGCAGCTTTTCTTTCTGCTCCGAGTTCCGGAAGCTTTGTCTGTTCTTTGTGCCCGTTTTCGCATTTCGGGCATTCGTCTGTCATTAATAACAACTTCTGTGCCGAAAACCAGCACAGGAATCACCTGATAACGTATCTACTTGTTATTACAGAGCTTACGAGACCCTATCCCGACTGAACCGGAAGCGGAACGCAGGGAAAGACCGTGTCATTTTGGCATGATATTCGCCAATAAGAAGCAACAAGAGCGGAATGTGACGTTCAGAACAGGGACAATGTCATAATGACTATGACGCCTTCTCCTGTCCCGTTGCGAGGGCGGTAACTCCCTTGATCGCGGCCTCGATGTCATCTTCAGTCGTAAAGGGACCGACAGACATGCGGATAGTTCCTTCAGGGTAGGTGCCAATGCTCTTGTGAGCGAGAGGGGCACAATGGCAGCCGCAACGCGATGCAACGCCAACCATCTCGTCCAGCATTCCCCCTGCGATGAGCGGCGGCACGCGCTGGATGCGGATGGAAACAACAGGAATCAGGCGGCGCGGAGAGTCGGCGAAGAACACCGTAACTCCTTCGAGAGTTCGCACACCTTCCACGAGACGGGACGCGAGTGCCATCTCGCGCTGGTGAAGCTTGTCCATGCCCTGCTTCTGTATCCACTCCACTCCCGCGCGCAGGCCCGCGATACCTATCGTATTGGCTGTACCGGCTTCGAGCCGGTAAGGAAACTCTTTGGGCTGGTAGGGGTCGGCGCTTGCAATGCCGGTTCCGCCGACACGGAAAGCCTCCACATCGCAGCAGTCTTTGAGAATATACAGACCGCCTATGCCGGTCGGGCCGAGAAGTGATTTGTGGCCTGTGAAACAACAGATGTCAATTTTCATCCTCTCGACATCAATGGGGAGGATTCCGGCGGTCTGGGAGGTATCAACGATGAAAATAAGTTCGTTCTCCTCGCAGACGGCGCCAATGGCTTCGAGGTCGCAGACGGTACCGAATACGTTGGATGCGTGGTTCACGACGACCATCTTCGTATCCGGTCTTACAGCATCTCTGACCTGTTCGGCGGAGACGACACCTTCTTCGTTGAGGGGCAGGTAGTCAACGGTGATGGTGCCCTCGCGTGCAAGGTGATTGAGCGGCCGAAGCACCGAGTTATGTTCGAGACAGGTTGATATGACGTGGTAGCCGTCGCGTGCAAGGCCCGAGATGGCCATGTTCAGCGAGTCGGTGGAGTTTGCCGTGTAGATGAGGCGTTCGGGGGTATCGCCACCGAAGAACTCTGCGAGTATGCAGCGGGTATCGTCAATGAATTTCGCTGCGCCCTTTGCCTTCTCGAAAGCCCCTCGTCCGGGATTTACTCCGAGTTCGTTGTAGAATCGGACCATCTCTTCCGTCACGCATTTCGGCTTGGGATAGACCGTGGAGCCGTTGTCGAGGTAATGGAATGGCTTACTCATGGGCGTCCTCGCAAAAAAAAGCGCCAGGCAAGGCCTGGCGCTTGGTGATGTTGTCTTCAGTTGTTGCAGGCGCGGGGACAAGACACGTCTTTACCTCTTGGAGAACTGAGTGCTGCGACGAGCCTTGTGGCGACCGTACTTTTTGCGCTCGACCATACGAGGGTCGCGCATGAGGAAGCCAGCCTTTCGCAGTGCCTTCGTGAGAGACGGGTCGAACTTGCACAACGCCCTTGCGACGCCGTGCGAGAACGCCTCCGCATGTCCTGTTATGCCGCCGCCGTGAACCTTGGCCGTCACGTCAATTTTCTTAAGCAAATCGCACTCGATCAGCGGAGCAAGAGCTGCCAGACGATACCTTTCGGTGGGAAAGTACTCTGCCACCGACTTCTTGTTGATCGCTATGTTGCCCTTGCCTTCCGTGAGGTAGATGCGTGCGACCGCGGTTTTGCGCCTTCCGGTTCCGAGAAAGACAGTTGTCTCAGTGGTCTCAGCCATTATATCGGTTCCTTATCCTTAAAGCTCGAGGGGTTTTGGTTTCTGCGCGGAGTGCCTGTGCTCAGGACCTGTTACGACCTTCAGTTTCGTAAGCATTTTCTTTCCGAGCCTGTTCTTTGGAAGCATGAGCCTCACGGCGTTTTTGAACACTCTTTCGGGGTGCTTTTTCATGCGCTCGCCGAGGGACATCCTGTAGGTTCCGCCCGGATAGCCCGAGTAGAAGTGATAGGACCTGTTTTCCAGCTTGTTACCGGTGAAGGCAAGCTTCTCGACGTTAGTTACAATGACGTAATCGCCGCAGTCAACGTGCGGAGTGTAGATGGGCTTGTGCTTGCCCATAAGAATTCTCGCAATGTCGGCGGCGAGTCTGCCCATAATCTTGTTCGAAGCGTCAACTTCGAACCATTCACGGGTGACATTATCGCTGTTGACCATGGTAGTTTTCATGATCGAGTCCTCGCAAAAACAAAGCGGGCGACCTGCCCGCAAACAGGAGTCAAAACATAATAATACCGCCGCGCCGGAGGAACTCAGGCGCGACGCCTTCGTCAGGGAAGGGAAATTATAATAGGTTTAGCTCCTTGTCAAGTTTTCTGAAGCTCCACCCACAGCGACGGTCGGCTTACAGGTACTCGGCGGCAAGTGCCGCGAGGTTGCTGCGTTCGCTCTTGACAAGCGATATGTGACCGTGTATCGCAAGGGCCTTCATCTTGTCCGCCGCATAGATAAGGCCGTTGGAAGCCGCATCGAGATATGGGTTGTCTATCTGGTAGGGGTCGCCGGTAAGGACGACCTTCGTGTCCTCTCCCGCACGTGACACTATGGTTTTGATCTCAAGCGGCGTGAGGTTCTGAGCCTCGTCAACAATCAAAAACTGGTTGGGAATGCTGCGACCGCGTATGTAGGTGAGGGCCTCGAGTTGCAGCACCTCTTCCGCAAGCAGACGGTCAACCGAGTAGCCCATGCTCCGATTGGTTTTAAGCGAAAGAACGTACTCGAGGTTGTCGAAAATGGGATCCATCCACGCGGCGATCTTGTCCTCCTTGGAGCCGGGAAGATAGCCGAGGTCCTTGCCCACAGGCACCAGCGGACGCGCTACCACGAGCCTCTCATATCCCGCGGAATTGATTACCTGCCTCAGTCCCGCCGAGAGCGCGAGAAGAGTTTTGCCCGTTCCTGCCTGTCCGGTGAGCGTGATGAGCATCACATCGGGGTCGAGAAGAAGGTCCAACGCCATTCTCTGCTGCGGGTTACGGGCGTGGATACCGTAAGCCTCCTCCGTTGTCCTGCTCAGCGGGCTGAGCGACATGTCAGCGGGGTTACGACGATAGACTACGTACCGGGTTTCGTTCTGCCGGTCGTGGACGTACACGTACTGGTTGGGGTACGCCTTTTTATCGGCGAGCATATCCTCAAAGGTCTCGGGAGGGTCGTTGAGCTGTTTCAGGTCCACCGGCAGGTCCAACCAGCCGGAATAGAACTCCTCCGTGTCCACCTTGTGGCGGTCGAAATCCACCGCGGGAATGCCGCAGACATCGGCCTTGATGCGGGCGTTGATGTCCTTGGAGACGAAACACACGTCCTCGCCGTTCTTCATCAGCTTCCATGCGACATAGAGGATGTGGTTGTCCTTGCTGTCGAACGGGAGGCCGAGCTGTTCGGGCTCGGTATGGGATGTATAGACGCTGAGCCTGCCGCCGTTTTCGAGCTTGACACCGGTTGAGAGCGAACCCTGGTCGCGCAGCTTGTCGATGAATCGCGAGACCTGGCGGGCGATTCGCCCCTTCTCGTCGTTGAACTTTTTGAACCGGTCGAGTTCTTCCAGAACGTCAAGGGGCACGACAACCTCTCCGTCGGGAAAGGATGTCAGCGCATCATAGGTGTGAAGTATTACGTTGGTGTCAATGACGTAGCGGCGACTCTTTTCAGCCATCTCATCTCCTCTTCCGGACAAGCAGCACGGTTCCGGAATTGTTGTGGTCGCTTATCACTGCGAGTTCATCATCCGCAAACTGTTCTGAGAAAAGGAAAGCAGTGACTGCGAGAGGCACGTTTGCGGCATCACAGTCGCCGGTGAATTTTCCGAGGTCGAAGGCCCTGCCGGTTTTTTGGCAGTTGGTGCAGCTACGGCAGAAGCAGACATCGGGCTTCGGGTGGTCGGTGGCATCATGCAGCGATATCTCAGCGAGCGGCCTTGCGCCGGGCAACACGCCATCCGGCAGACCATCTTCGGGCGCGAGCAGCAGGAACGCGGCTGCCTCACCGGGCTGAGTGGAGGCCGGTTCGTCGAAAGTTCCGAGTTCACCCTTCTCGTAAAGGTAGTTGTATCGGAGTTCGGAAAGCGCCTCCGCGCCTCCCGCGAGAACAGGGCCGGCCTGGCCTGAACCAATGGCCCGAACCGCATCGCATATGGCGCTGAGCCCTGACGCGGAGAACCCGCTGAACACCTCGCTGAAGCCCTTCAGGCCAAGCTCGATGTGCATCAGAGCGGCGGGCGTGTTGGGATAGGAATGTATGAACAAAAACGGCGGAGCGAACCGCCAGCCCCTGTCAAGCCCAGCGTTGGCGTACATCCGCATCGTCTCAAGACAGGCATAGCGGCTGGCGAACACGAGCCCCACCTTCTCGAAGGCATCCCTCGAGTCCGGCTTGAACCTGAGCGCGTCAGCCGCGGCAAGGAGGGAGAGGGCACTGGAGCGGTCGATGTAACTCTTGATGGAAGGAAAGTACTGCGAGACCTTGAACTGAGGAACAAGTGCTCCAAGCCCCGGCGAGTCTTCGTGGGCCTCGAAGGTCGTTATCTCATTCACCGCAGTCTCGCCGAGAAACACTCCTTTGGCGAGGTCGCCCTTGTCGAGACCGTAGCCTGTAACACATCCGGCGTTATATATCTGAACGGAACAGGTCATGCTTTCTCCCGTGGGAAGATCATACCGAGGTAGGCGACGACACTGGAAAGGTCGCCCGTTGCTTTACCGGAATGGGTGTAGCCCACCTTGCGGCCCTTATCAACGCCAAGTTCGCGGCACATGGCAAGCGTCACCGTTACCGGCACAACTCCGCACATTGTCACTCGATGGCCCGTGACGTATTCGTAAAGAGTTTCGGGCTGAACGTTCAGCATCGCATCTATGGAGGGCGAATCCATTCGCGCGGCGGTCTCCGCGCTCTCGAAATGCGTCATGTCGTTGCTTGCGACCACGAGAACCGACCGCTCGCGCACGATTTCCGCGAGTTTTTCGCCGATGTCCACGAGTGCGTCGAGGTCGTGCGAGGACAGGGAGACGGGCACGACGGACAGTTCAGGGTTTCGGTTCATCAACAAGGGGAGCTGAACTTCGATAGAATGTTCCCTGCGATGAGCAGCGGTATCAGAGGACAACAGGGGTATCGTGTCGAGAAGCTGTTCGGCGAGGTCCTCGTCAATCGGAACGTCACCGAAAGGCATCTCCCACGCGCCCTTGTTCCACACTGAGTAAGGAGCGCCCATGCCCGTGTGGTTAGGCCCTAAGAGTATGCACGTTTTGGGCACTATCACCTGAGAGAGGACATCTGCGGCCAAGGCGCCGGAGAACTGGTAACCGGCATGCGGCACGACGACCGCACGCGCAGGTTCGGGGTCGGATTGTGAAGGGGAGAGAGAGAGGACAGTAGTTCTTAGCTTCTGTGGGTCTGCCGGGTAAAATGTTCCTGCCGCGCAAGGTCTCCGCCGACGGCTCATCATATCCAGTACTTCCTCGCGATCCACCTTATCCAGTACCTGTTTTCCACATTCGGGTCGTTGGGTTCCGCATCCTTGAAGAACTCGAAACCGTCCTCGAACTCGATATCAACCGGGTTCGCGGGCACGAACTCAACGTGACCGTCCAAAAACAGAACGTTGCTGCCCTCCTTCAGGGGCCCGAGCTTCTTGTAGTGGCGGTATGCGGTGAGAGTCTCGGCCTCGTCGTAGGGGGTCCAGTCAATGCAGACCTCCTGATTGATAGGCTCGTTGATGCCGTTACTCCAGTTTTCGTGGTGCTCGAAGAAGCTTCGCGGCCGCGGCCGGGCTCGTGCGGACGAATTGGGCGAGACCACGCCGTATTCCTCATCGGGGTCAATGTAGGTGCCAGAGGTTAGCTCGACTGTGTTGTAGAGATAGGATGTCTTGTAGCCTACTCCGTCCTCGTACTGAGAGCCGAAGATATCGTCATCAGACGGGCAGTGGAATACGTCGGGCGGAAAACTGGAAGCGAGCATTTCGATGTCAACGCCCTCGGTCTCGACGATGAAGGGGATTATGTGGCGATACGGCAACAGAGAAGTGACAAGACCGGTGGAGTTGGTGTACTCGTTCCCCGGCTGGCCTCCGGGAAGGAAACCGCGGTTGAGCGATGCGTAGCTGAGTATCGCTTTGCCGATCTGGGAGAGGTTCGCCTGACAGGTGGTGACCTTCGCTTTCTCTCGGGCATCCCACGAAAGACCGATGACAATCGCCATCAGTACTCCGATAATGGCGACCACGATGATTACCTCTATTACGGTGAATCCCCTTCTCGACGCTTGCATCTGCTACTCCGGAAAGGTGCCCGACTTTCGGCATTGTCTTGTGCGAGAGTATCTGTTTCACATCTCCGTCACTGTACAAAATATACCCCATTATGCCGCTTTCGTCATCGTGAGGATGCTCGTCGTACATCAACGGGTAGATCGTATTGGGGCGCGTGAGGCTCGGAGGCGTGTAGCCGTATTTCTTGTCGGTTACGGGACAGCGGAATCCGTTGTTAAGCTCTTCATCCACGAGCCCCATGCGCACGAGGCTCTCAAGAGTCGGCGGAAAGACGTTGTTCTCGACCTGGTACCGGGAGAATATGACCCACATGTGTTCGAGGAACTGCTTGCATTCCTGCGGTCTGGCGAGGAGGTTATCCTGAGCTTCGTCGTACTTTTCGACCTCCTGACGCACGACGTCGAGATACTCCACGTCCACGCAATTAGCGGCATCGAGCCTGCCCTTGGCGTTGGCGACTAACGGTCTTCGAGCATCGAGTTGAGGAGTTCGTTGAACCCTGAACGAGTTTTGGGCGGAAGGTTCAGAAAGTCGTAGATCACAGAGGAGCGCTTGGCCATCTTGAACCAGAGCTTTGCGACATCGTACAATTCAACGCGATAGTACAGGTTGCCCACGAGGTAGGTCTGCGTTGGGTAGTAGATGGCTCTCAGCCCCTTGTGCCGAATTGACTCCTTGAGGTAGGTAATCGACTGATAGAGGTACTTCAGGTGATTGACGAAGTCTCGCATCTTTTCCTGGATGACGAGCCGAGTTCTTATCTTAGCCTGTTCCCTCGAGGTCAACTGTTCTTTGGTGGCCTTTTCCGGGAAGTTTGCGAACAGCTTGTCGCCTTCGTTAAGCGCCTCGGCCTTTTCGAGCGATTTCTGCGAGAGCGTCAGGTCTCCGAGGCGGAGGTAAGCGGATGAAAGCTCGAGGAAGAGCACGAACTTGGCCTGCAGGAGGTCGGGTTCGGTGAGTCCCCAGACCTTTGCCCGGTTGATGTCCTCTTGCTTCGCAGTACCGTCCATGATGCCGTTAATCATGCGGATGACTTCGATGTAACGGTCAATCAGCTCGCGCACGCTGTATTCGCCCCACTTTATGCCGAGAGTGTATGCGAGTTCACCGTGTTTGAGGGAGCCGAGGTCCTCGAGTATTTCGGTCTCGTTCTCGAACGACTCGCTTTCGAACAGCAGAGGCAGAGTGAGAATGTAACCGCGCTTGAGCTCAGAGGTTACCTTTGCCTCGCAGAACTGGTTGCGGTAGATGTAAGTGAAGCGCATGTACATGCCCGCGAGGAACTCGTAACTGACGCCGAGGCGCGAATAACAGCGATGCAGGTAATCGAGCTTCATGTCGAGGGGAATGGAGGCTTGGCTTTTGATTGCGGTCCAGTCTTGGTCTGGATGAATCTGCTTTGCCAGTTCTGTGAGCTTGTCATGCAGCGGCCTGGCGAGATTGGAGCGCACCCAGCTTTTGAAGGAGGATTCGAGCATGAAGTGTCGGTCTATGGCACTCTCGAGGTCTGCATCCACGGCCTTCCTGCCCATGGGCATTTCATAGAACCCGCCGGCGTAGGCGGTGTATCCGCAGTTGGTACAGGTGTAGATATTGGTGGTGTAGTCGGCATCCTTGAGGGGGTGGTAGCAGAAATCAGTGTCGATGCCGCCCTTGGGGTCGAGTTCTCTGACGAACTCCACGTCGTGTACTGTGTTGCAGACAGGGCAGACCATCCTGCGTTTTTCCGCAAGCCCCCGCTGCCTCATCGGCTGGGGCAGGCACTGGAAGCTGGGGAAGAGTGGGTTGTGATGCTTGTAAGCGAAGTCCTTGCATATCGGACATCTTTCCGCATGCTGCAAGTCGGTTGGAGAGAGAATGGCATCACCGCCGGAGGCAGGAGTAGCTGCGTCTTCAGCGTGAGAGTTTACGAACGGGACAACCATCCAGACACACAAAAGCAACGCGAGGATGGCACGGTTTGGGGAAAGCCTCATACGAGCCTCCCTTTGTCAGGCGTTGTTATTTTTTACGGTTGCGACCTGAACGACGGGCTTAGCAACGTTCAGCTTGCCGGAGAGCCTCTGCTTCAGAGCGGCTGTTTTCGCGAGGATACGCCAGCGTCTTGTTTTGGACTGTCGCCTTTTCTTTATGTGAAGAGCTATCATGTAAAAGACCGGATAGGCCACGGCAGCGAGGAATACGGCCAAGATGAGCGAGCCGACGACAAGCGGCACAAGAATCTGCTGCAGCTTGACAAAAATATTGTCGAGCGCGACCGAGGAGAAGAAAGCGTAATCAAGCGAGGCGGAATAACCTGTTACGAAGGCTCCGAGGACAAAGCTGATGTAGTAGAAGAAAGGTAGTGTGATGGGGTTGGAGAGCCAGATAGGGCCGATTGCGGAGAAGTAATTGCCCCGAAACAGTCTGCAGACCGGCAGGGCGGAAATCATCTGGAAGCCCTGAATGGGCAGCATGGTGATGAAGAAGCCGACAGCGGCTCCTGTAGCGATGCTTTTCGGAGTTGCGCAGGAACTGAAGACCTTTCTGAGATTTTTGCGACAGAGGAAGCCCCAGTATCTCAGAGTCTCATTTATGCCGGTTTTCTTTACTCGGCCGGAAGCCGTAAGTGCTTGTGATTTATCAGTCATCATCTCACTTCAGGTGTTTAGTGACCACTTCGATGGCGGCCCTCTCCAAGGCGTCGGCGGCATCGTCAGGTTTCGCCGAATCCTGACCTTCAGAATACCGAAGTTCGAACACTTCGACACCGCCTGGCGGTTCGCAGAGAGATGTACCTGTAATTATAGCCGCCGTTACGCGATTTAACAGACATGTTTTGACAAGAGAATCGGCTGCCTTTCCAGTAGTGGAAGTGCGGTCGTACGTACCTTCGCCGGTCAGGACGAGGTCGCTTTCGAGCACTTTCTGTTCAAGTGCGGTCCGACCGGCATACCACGAGAATCCACCGACCAGTTCCGCACCGGTAAACCATGCAAGCCCGGCTCCCAAACCTCCGGCAGAACCTGAACCCGCTCTCATGTGCGCTCGCACGGATGTGGCCTTTTCGAATAAGCGGGAAAGACGCACGGACTCCTCCATCAGGTTCCGAACAAGTATGGCGTCGGCTCCCTTTTGCGAAGAGAATAAGGCTATGCCGCCCTGCGCACCGTTGAGCGGAACGAGAACGTCGCACAGGCCAACGATACGGACGCCGGAAACGGCATCCCGCGAGGGTTGAGGGTCAACGTCGAAGATCGCAGAAAGCCATGCCGCGCCCTTCGGCTCAACGGGAAAGCCGCCACTGCCGAAGAACCTGACTCCGAGTTCGCGGGCCATTCCGGTGCCGAGGTCAACGCTGCGCGAGCCTCCGAGACCGATGTATATGGTCTCGGCGCCCTTCTGTATGCACTGGGCTATCATCTGTCCCACTCCCGCCGAGGACGCGTGCAGAACGTCGAAGCAATCTGGCTCGTCGGTTCCGGTCGCGAAAGCGGAAGATATGAAGAACTCGCTGCCATCTCTCAGGGCCGGTACTCGCCTGACTTTGCCGAAAGCGTCAGCGCATTCGAGCGAAATGCGGTCGAATTCGCCAACGTAGTCGAGCACTTCGATAAAGCCCTCTCCACCGTCCGCGACGGGCAGTGCGGTCGTCTCAACTTCGGGAAACTCCCGGGCGACAGCGTCAACGATGATGTTCGCAGCTTGGGTCGCGCTCGAAGTTCCCTTGAATGAGTCCGGTGCAACGAGCAGTTTCATGACATCTCCGCTCGTGGCGCGAAGCGCCCTGCAACGTGCAAAGCCGCACGCAGCCCGTCAATGGCGCTGCTCATGATGCCACCGGCATATCCGCTGCCCTCCCCCACGACGTACAGTCCGCGGGTACCCTTCGCCTCCAGTGTTTGCTCCCTTGGCACTCGAACGGGCGAGGAAGAACGACTCTCGACCGCGATTAATACGCTTTCAGAGCCGAGTACTCCCTTCATACGGCTATCGAAGTACTTGAGCGCGTCACGGAGGGTATTGACGTAGTGAACCGGCAGCAGTTCGGATATATCAGCGGGTTCGAGACCAAGCTTGTAGGAGGAATCCGGGAGTTTTGAGGGCGCATCGCCCCTCGCGAAGTCGGTGGCCGCAATCGCGGGCGCACGCAGCTCTCCGCCCCCTGCCCGGTAAGCTTCGCTTTCGACCTTTAATCGGTGTTCGAGCAAACTCATCGGGTCATCATTACCTGTATCCACACCATACAAAGTGGTCACAAGTGCAGTGTTCGAGAACTGTGAATTTCTGTTGAGGTTCGACATACCGTTAACGCAGAGCGTTTGTGGACGCTCCGGCACGGGCAGGACCTCGCCTCCCGGACAATTGCAAAAGGTATGAACTGAGGTACCCCGAATCTTGTCGTTGAACGCCATATTGAAACGGGCACGGGGAAGCCTGTGGTCTAAGGCGAGCTTGCCGTAGGCCCATCTCTCCGCGACCAATTGCGGAAACTCTATGCGCACTCCCATCTGATAGGGTTTCGTCTCAAGAGCAATGCCTGCTTCACGGAGCAATTGATAGCTTTCGAAACTGCTTTGGCCGCATGCGAAAATAACAGCGGACGCCATTAGCGTATCTCCATCGACAGTGAGTTCCCAGCCTTCAGGGCGGGACTTCATGGCGCAGACGCGCGAGTTAAAGGAGAAGGTGGCGCCGAGAGACGTAAGGTGCTTGCGAATGCGCGGCAGGACGGAGCGAAGCCTGTCGCTGCCGATGTGTGGCCAGGCCTCGGTTCGAATTTCCGAAGGTGCGCCGTGTCTTGCGAAGAAGTCCAGAACGAAACTGCCGAACTCGCCTGCACTGCGACCTGTCAGCTTTCCATCGCTGTACGTTCCGGCTCCGCCCTCGCCGTACAGGAACGCGGGAAACTCGCCGAAGCCATCCCCCGCAAGCGTCCGCTCGGCCGCTGCATGTCGTTCGGACATCTCCGGCCCCATCTCCAGAACGAGTGGTTTATAGCCTTTCTCCGCGAGCACCACTGCCGCGAACAGACCGGCCGGGCCGGTTCCGACGACAACGGGTCGTTCGGGAAGCTTCTCTGTTCCCGTCTCTGCGGTTTCAAGCGGGTTACGCGGTTGAGAGAAAGGCTCGAGTTTCTTCAGATCGAGGGGAGAGGAGAATGCGACCTTGTAAACAAACTTGACAGCGCGGGTGTTGCGGCTGTCAACGGAACGCTTGAGCACCTTCAGTTCATTCACATCTGCGTGTGCGATCGCGAGCATTCGCGCAATTTCGGTGTTCAGCTCGGCGGGGCTTACATCAAAGGGCAGCTTGACGTTCGGAAGGACGTATCGCATTACCATTTGAACACGTCGGATATCTGCACGGAAAGGTCGTCGTAGAGTACCGGCGTCTCCCTGTCAAAGAGTGCGCTGCCCGTAGTGTTGTGGGAGCCGTACATGGTCACGCATTGAGCGAGTACCCGCCCTTTGAGCACGTCCTCGTCCGTGTGACCCGCAGAGTCGTAGTGGCGTGCGAGGTAGGTATAGCTCCAGGATTCGTCCTCGGGGATATGCCAAGTGTTATCGTCTTCCTTGTACCACTTTTCCTCGTCGAACTGGATATCTGAAAGCGGGCAGTAGAAGATCGTGGGGTCTGAGGAGTATTCGGGAAGAAGCTTGTTGCCGATGTACGGATCGGAAGTGGGGTTGAAGCTGAGAAAGACGTCAACACCGTAGCGATTGCCTGCCGATGGTATGGCATCACCGACCAATGCGGGATACATTCCACGGTGATCCGCGCGATAGTTTTCGAGCACCTGCCCGATCGAATGCAGGTTGCGTGTGCAGATGGCCTGGTTGCCTCGATATTTCGCGGCGGAGAGCCAGTACGCGCCGATTGCCATGAACGCCACGAGTATGGCAATTACGATGAGCAGCTCCATCATTGTGAAACCGTGTTGGTGGTCTCTCACTTCTCCTCGCACTCCTGCCAGCCGCTGACCGGCACCTTGAACATCTCGGAAGTTTCGAAAAAGAACTCGATTTCCTTGCGCGCACTTTCGGGACAGTCGGAAGCATGAACGAGGTTGTAGGTTTTGCACATGGCGAAATCGCCTCGCACGGTTCCGGCGGCGGCCTCGGCCCCATCGGTATTGCCAATCATGGTGCGCACGATCTCGACGGAACCGGGAGCGCAAAGCACCATTGCCACGAGCGGGCCGTGCATCATGTAGCGAACGAGAAGCTCGAAGAACGGTTTGTCCTTGTGTTCGCTGTAATGGGCTTCGGCCATCTCACGGTCCATGTGAATCATCTTCAGGGCGCAGATAGCCAAGCCCTTGCGCTCGAACCGAGCGATGATCTGACCGATCAGACCCCGTTCGACGCAATCTGGTTTCAGGAGTACAAGAGTTCTTTCCACTTCGATAGTATAGCCGGAGGTGAATAGCTCGTCAAAAACACTCAGCAAAATATCGTACGCGAGTCCGCACGTCTCATTTCAATTTGAAATCGCTGCGGTTCTCATCCCACCACTTACGCCACCTCGCGACGGCCTTCGCACGTTCTTCCGGTTCACCACGAGGCTCGAAACCGTGCTTGTAGCCTGTGAGCTTGTGCAGCGAGTTGATTGCATAAAGGCGGGCCGTGGGATTTTCGTCCTCGAGCGCGTTGATGAGAGTTTCCACGTTCCTGCGCGAAGGAACTTCGCCAAGTGCCCAGTTCGCGCGGCATCGGACTCCCACGTTCGGCGACTTCGTGAGTTCGCGAAGCTTGGGCAGAGCACGCGCATCGGCTATTACCGCAAGAATGCCTATGAGGCGTGTCTTTACTTCCACGCTTTCGTCGTCAAGGCTCTCGAGAATAGCGGGTATGGCCTTCTCACCCATGGAGATAAGCCCCTTGGAAGCCTTCTCGCGCTCGTCGGTGTCGGGGTTGCGCAGTGTGACAAGAAATTCCATGGCCTTGTCGAAGTCAGCGTCCTTTCTTCCCGGCTCGACCTTTGCCTCAGATATCTCTTTCTCGTTGTCAGGCAGGTCACCTCCGAGGTCCCGAATCACGCTGCCGACGACCTTGCGGAGGTCCTCCTGGACATCCGGGTCGAGGTAGAGCTTCTGGAGCATGGGAATCACCTCTTTACGCATGCCGTACAGGTAGTCGTAAGCGAGGTCTGCCACGCGCTCGTCCTTGTCTCGGCAGGAAACGGCGATGGAGAGCAGCGCGAGCCTGTCGTTGAACTTCGTAAGAGCCTTCACTGCGAGGAGACGGACATCGGGGTTCTCGTGTCGTGACATCTTCGAAAGGATGGGAAGTCCAGCATCGTCTCCGAGCCGTTTGAGCGCCATGGCGAGGTCGCACAGCACAAGCGGGTGGCGCTCGAGGTCCTGCTGGTCCTCGGGCTTCGAAGAGTCGTAGGTGATTCGTGCGAGAAGCGCGGTTTTGGCGGGTTCGTACTTTATCGTGCCCAGCGTGGAGATGGCATAGCGGCGCAGTTCCCACTTGTTATCATCAATAAAGGGTACAACGTACTTGCCGCCGGAATTATCGCCGAATCGCCACAGTGCCTTTGCCGCGGCGATTATGACGAGAGCCACCTTTTCCACTTCGAGCATGGACTTGATGCGAGAGTACGCACGTGTGTCGCCAATGTCTCCGAGCGCGGTCACAGCGAACATGCGAACCTGCGCGGAAGGGGAGCCGAGCCGTGTACACAGCTTGTTGACGGCGGGTTCACCAATCTGCACCAGTTGCTCCATTGCCATACGTGCGGAGTTGGCATCGCGGCTTTCGAGCTGCGCGAGAAGGCGGTCAATACGCTTCTGCTGACGGAGCCATTCCTCGCGGTCCGTATTTTCCGCAAATGCGGGAGAGGCCATGAGGGAAACTAAGACGGCTGCAAGTATGATTATCGAAAATCTGAACATAACTATCAGTCCACCTGTTCTTTCAGATGTTCGGGTTGAAGTATTGTCCCATGTTTTTGACGCACTCGAACCGCTATGACCGTCATGTGTTCCTGTAAACAAGCCGCAGGAGTACGAGGCCGAGTACGAGGCTCGCGATGTTCGGAGCTTCGAGAGCGAGCCATGCGGGCAGGTAACCCTCGTCGGCGATGAACCGGCCTCCGATCAGCAGGGGGTAGAAGACGACGAATACGAACGCCAGCGCAGCGGCTATTCCTGTGACACGGTTGACACCTGAGATCAGAAGTCCGAGGGGTATGGCTGCGAACGCGAGGAACAGAGGCGCGAGAGCGCTTGCGAGTTGGTAGTGCAAAAACGAACGGAACCTTCTCGCAAGACGCCCCAAACCATGGGGCTCTTCACGGGATGCGTCAATCGCGTCAATCTTCTTCACTTCTTCAGCCACCTGCAGAAGCGTCAGGGTGTGGCGGTCCCGAAACTCGCGTTTCCTCTCGTAGCCCGGGCCGGGTATCTCGAAAGTGAGTGAATCGAAATCGGTACGTGGCAGGTTTCTGTCGCTCTCCTCGGTGACGAATCCGTCACGAAGCTTGACGGTGGCATAAGAACCGTCCTGTGCGATGCTGACGGACACGTCATTCGCGCTGACGAACCTCTTCGTACCTTTTTGTGAAGAGACAATGCGCACCGGCCTTCCCTCTTGCGTGCGCTTCGAGAAGCGAATGGACAGGTCTGACAGAGAAACGAGACGTTCCTCGTTGTCGTCGAGCCTTTCGAGCACCTCGAAGGCGGACGAACGCAAGAGCTTCTCAATGCGCCTGTTGCCCCCGGGGACGGCACGGTCCCAGCACAGCACGAGTACGAAGGAGAGCACCATGGCAAGCCCGAGGAGGGGCAGATATATCTGCGCAAGCGAAACCCCGCTGGCCCGCATAATGCGAAGCTCGTCGGAGGCCGCCATGCCACCGACCGCGAGCACGGTACCGGCGAAGAACGACACGGGCAGGCCGAAGGCCACGATCTTCGGCAGGGAATAGAACAGTACCATGAGAAGCCCGCTCAAAATTCCATCGCGATAATACTGAAACATAATTGCGACGGCCACGAGTAGAGCGACAGCGCCAAAAGTGGATGCCGTGCCTTTAAGCACCTGCAACATAACGTGGCGATGCAGCCGTGGTATCACAGTTCGCGCCTTTCGTTCGCGACCCTTGTTAGACCCTTTTTATCAGCCGTCCGCCAGCGGTGATGGAACCACATCCACTGTTCGGGGCATTCGCTAATGACCTCCGAAAGCACGTCGTTGAACTTCCGAACTGTCCTTTCAAGGGCGTCGTCACCTTCCGAGGGATAATCAACCGGCCCCACGACACGAAAGCGATGCCGGAATGGCCGCAGCCTATGTGTGACGACACAGTACACAGGCAGGTCGTACTTGAGCGCGAGCTTCGCGTGGATCGTGAGAGTGCCCGCAGTTTCACCGAGAAAAGGGACGAAGATCGCGTCCTTTTCGGCATCCTGGTCAATTACGACCGCCACGGTCCTCCCCTTCTTGAGGTGCCTAACGATCTCGAGCATGACGTTGAACTTTTCCATTATATGCTGCCCGAATTGAACGCGGGATTCGTTCAGCAGCCTGTCTATGTACTTGTTCTTGAGCGGCCGAGCCACCGACCAGACATCAACACCGAAAAGGGGAAGCGTCATTCCCGTGAGTTCCCAGTTGCCGAGATGCGCACTGATGATCATGCAGCCGTTAGGATGCTCCCGGCCGCGCAGTTTATCCAGTTCGGTATCGTCAATGCATTTGCTAATGCGTTCGAAGTCCCAGCGTCGGAATTTCGCGAGCTCCCCGAACATGGTGCCGAAGTGGCGATATACACCGCGCACAAGCTCGCGTTTTTCGGCTTCGGAACGCTTTGCGAGTGGTGTGCGTTCGATGTCGAATAGTATTTTTCGGCGGTGTTTCGCGTCGAAAGCAAACCAAACCGCCGCGAGAGTTCTGCCAAACGCAACTGCGCATGAGGCGGGCAGAAGTCCCGCGAGGAACAGGATGCATCTCAAAAGCAAGTACTCGGCGTAAGCCTTCATCGGCCGGTATTATAGTCCCTTTGAGTTCAAGCCTTGACTACCTCGCATGAGGGGTCTGACGAACCGAAGACATTGCGGGTGTCTATAATAAGGCGCAAGGCAGACTTGAGCTTCCGGATATCAAAGGCGGAATGGTTCGTGACCATGACCGCGGCATCGCATTTATCCACGGAAATATCGGAAGGACTGAGGGAGCGCATGGCCTCGAACACCCCGCCGTGTCCCGCGAGCGATGGCACGAAAGGGTCGTAGTAACGGACGTCGCATCCGCGCTGTGCGAGCATTCGTATCAGGACAAGCGCAGGGGAATTGCGGGTGTCGGATATATCGGGCTTATAGGCCACACCGAGGACAAGCACCCGGGAACCCGAGAGTTTCTTTTCCCTTCTTGCAAGCGCATGTTCGAGCCTTGTAAGGACGTATTCCGGCATGGAGCGGTTTACATTACCAGCTAGTTCGATGAACCGCGCCGGTATGCCTGCCTCGCGAGCCCTGTGGGCGAGGTAGAAGGGGTCAACAGGAATACAGTGGCCTCCGATGCCGGGCCCCGGATAGAACGCTTGGAAGCCGAATGGTTTCGTGGCGGCTGCGGAGATGACCTCCCAGATGTCCACTCCGAGGGCTTCGTAGGCCACCTTCAGCTCGTTAACGAGAGAAATGTTCACGGCGCGGTATATGTTCTCGAGCAGCTTCGTTCCCTCGGCAGCAGCGGAAGATGAGACGAGGACGACCTCTTTCACCAGCGCGGAATAGAACCGGAAGGCCGCCTCTCGCGAAGCCTCGTCGTCCGCGCCGACCACCTTGGGAATATCGGAGGTTCTGAAAGAGCGGTTGCCGGGGTCTTCTCGTTCAGGAGAGTAAGCGAGCAGGAAGTCAGAGCCTGCAATTTTGCCGTTCGCTTCAAGACGTGGCCGGAAGACCTCCCGCGTTGTGCCGGGATAGGTGGTGCTTTCGAGCACAACAAGCGCACCGGAAGAGACGTGGCGTTCGATCGTGTCGGCCGCCTCGACCACGTAAGACAGGTCAGGTTCGTCACGTTCGGTCAAGGGTGTCGGCACGCATACGATGTAGATATCGCAGCCGTCGAGCAGGCTCTCGTCGCCCGAAACTGAAATGGAAGCCGCTGCTTCACCCGACTCCTCTTCATGCAGATAATGAAGGGAAGAGAGCTTACGTTCGAGTTTTTCTTGCGAGTTGACGACGGGGTCGTAGCCCCGCACTTCGAAACCCTTGCGAGCGATAAGAAGCGCGAGCGGCAGACCCACGTAACCGAGGCCGAGCACACAGACGGTCGCCTCGCGTTCATTGATTAAACGGGACAGTGACACAGCTACCCCCTGTTGGCCTAAAAGGGGGATTATAGGCGGTTGTGGTGTAATTCAGTCTTCGAGAGCCGTGAGTCGCGCGAGTTTTTCCACCATTCCAAGCTCTCTGTAGCATTCGCTCAACATCCTGCGATAGTAATGCCTGTCAACAACTATCCTCATGGCCTTTTCCAGGTTCTTCGCCGCAGAAGACGCGTCACCGCATCTCCAGTAGAGCCTTCCCAGACGAGCATACAGCCAATCGTTTTCCAATCCGGACTCCTCGGCGACTTCAAGCAAAATAATCGCGGCAGCGTACTGACCCCGGGAATAGAGGGCATCGGATGCCCAAAAGACCTCGTCCCTTCTCTCAACGGGCACGGCCCGCACGAGGCTTGCATTTTCAAGCACGAGCTTCGCCGCGGCACGAGGCTCCAATGCACAGACCTTCAGCAGGAACCTTTCCGAAGGGCTGAGCGCGTCTCGATGCTCCTGAAGGAGCGTAAGCGCGGAGGTTCTGTCTCCGTCGGCCACGAGAGCAATTACGTGAGCCTTGAACAGTTTAGGCGCATGCAGGGCCACGGTTCGCGCGTGCTCGCGAACAAAGGTCATGCAGTGACTCCGGCGGGAACACTTCCAAAGGCGTCTGCGCACAATCTGCAGTTCAAGCGCTTTCGAGAGCTTTCGTTGCGGCAGAGAGCGAAGGTGGTCTGTAAGCGAGTAGCGGGCCCCGTCATCGAAACGGCAACAGGCTACGAACAAATCGACCTCTTCTCCGGCGATATCGGAACATAGGCTCGCGCTTCCGAGCTGGTCGAGAAGAATTCGCGCCATCTTCAACGAGGTATTAGCGGATGCGTGGGCGAAGAGTGTTGCCATGGTTTGTTGCAGTTCTTCGCGTGCGCTTGGAGAAGCAGCGGAAAACAGCTCAGGAGCGATTATCGAAGCGTTATGGGCTATGTAGTCGGATTGGGGAGCGATGCGCACGGCAAGGGCCAGAGAATGGATGCGCGTTGGCGAGTCGCATTCATCAATTGAAGCGAGAGAGTTGAAGGCATACTGGTCGAGAGAGGAATTTGCGAGCGCGTTTCGAATGTGGCGAGCGGCGAGGTCGCCCTTCCCTGCCCTGAGATTTCGCGATGCCTCACTCAGCAGCACATCGGAACGCCGATAGGGATACAGCGAGTGAATCCCTTTTACTCCAAGCCCGTCGAGCGCAGCGAAGAAGGCGAAGAAGGCGAAGACACCACAGATGGCACAGAGGGTGAAGCCCGAGAAGGTCCTGCCCTTTTGTCTGCTCCTCTGCCCGACGGGAAAGGCCAAGAGTATTGCGAAGGCTCCGCCTACAGCGGGAATCGCGAACGGAAAGTCCACGAAGCTGTGAAGCAGTAGCGCCAGTACGGCAAGGAGCCACCCCGAAAGCAGCAGTTTCGGAGTCATACTCCTGCCCGAAAACGCGCCTACAGTGACCTGAAGGTGACGGGCGGCGAACAGCACGATAAGCACAATTCCCGCAGCACCGAACACGGTGAAGCTTTCGAGTAAGTCGTTATGGAGGTGGGAGACGAAGATCCGGTCGGGCAGCTCGAACCCTCCCGCGGATGCAAAGAGTGAAAAAGCGGCCTTGCAGCCTCCTGCCCCTATGCCGACAAGGGGGGACGAAAGGCCCATTTCCAGCCCCGTCTTCCACAGGTCGGTACGGGCGAGTTCGCCATCAAAGGCCTTGTGCAGCGACAGGTATCGCATGATAACGTTGTCGCCCGCTATCACGAGAACGAGGATGAACGAGCATCCGGCAGCGAACATGACAGGGACAACTGTCTTCGATTTCAGGCTTACCAGCACGACAAACACTATCGCGGCAACGACCGAGATGCCCAGCGACAGCGCGGCTCCCCGCGAACCCGACAGCACTACTCCTGCCATCAGCACAGCGGCGGTTACCGGAAAGAGAAACGATGCCGGCCGTATAGTGTTGGCACGTGCCATGGATCTGAACGCGTATGCCGTGAGCGAAAACGCGCAACCGGCCCCTGCTAAGAGAAATGTCGCGTAATGGCTTCTGCTCACGAAGGAGCCGGTGGGATACCCCGCGTAGAGTTTTTGCGGCATGTGAACGAAAAGCGGACCGCCCACCGCCCATTCTATTGTGCCGTATGTGAACTGGATTGCAGCACTCAGCATGAGCACACCGAATAAGCGCTTCACCACGGAGATATCCGAGAAAATCAGGCACCCCGCGAGGAACAGCATTGCGTAATGAGCAAACTGCGCGGTCCACATTACAGTCGCAGCAGGGTCGGCAGCGAGGGGGATGAACGACTGCGACGCTCCGGTGACAGCGGCGGCTCCGAGCCTCATCTGTGTGAGCTGCGGAGAGAGTACAGATGCGACCGAAGCCGGCAGCGGGACGAGCATGAATCCTCCGAGCGCGATAAGCGCCACCGCACACCAGGTCAGAAAGGCCGGGTCCCGGCTTCTTTGTACATGTAGAAGGTAGGCGCACGCGAGCGCGAGAACGACCGTGTTAAGCGCCGCGATGGCATTGAACAGGTCGCTAACGCCTCCGTACAGAAGCGGTGCAAGGAGAATGAATGCTGCAAGGTCTGCCTCAATCAGCCGTTTTGCAACGAGCAGAAACCCGTTCTCTTTGTTGTGTATCTTTTCGAGCGAAGCCTGCAAACTACCTCCACGACCCGATCAAGGGTCAACTACGTATGCAGTTAGCTTGCCATATCGAGAAACTCATCATCAATCGGCATGACAATTGCCACAAGGACATCTCCAGAATTCGCACGAACATGACAACTATGGCTTAGCACTGACATTTGACAACGCAGTTCGGGGAGATGGTTTCCCAGATATGGAGTTTCCTCCATAGATTTCGGGCGTAGGCCCGGAAACGCCCTTCCATCAGAGACAGGAAGGCTCAGGGAGCGCGTTTCGAAGCGAGAAGAACCCCGGATCTGGGCGGCGAAAAGCTTGACAAGCTCATTCTCGGCGACGGGAAAGCCATCTCGGCAATTGTCCATGGCAGATAGTACGGCAATAAAACCTTTGTTGAGGCAACCTTTTCAAAATCATACTGCTTAATGGCATAGAAAATGTTAACGGGTAAGGCATGAACGAAAATAACAGCAATCAGGCCAACGGAATCGACATCATCGGAATGCTTCAGCTCGTGCGACGGAGGATATTCACCATAGCCTTGGTGTTCCTGACCGTCATCGGGCTTACGGCTTTTTTCACCTTCACCGCAACACCGGTGTATGAGGCGAATTCAACTCTCCTTATCTCGAAGGACTCTGCGCAGGTCTCGTTGGAGGACATGTTCGGCATGGATCCGAGCCAGGGCTCGTCGTTTAACACGCGCGTATCAATGATAAAGAGCAAGAAACTGGCAAAGGCGGTTTTCGAATCGTTGAAGGCTGAAGGGCAACTGCCACCGGACATCAATACTGTGGATAATCTGCATTCCGCGATAGACGCCGAACCGCAGCGCAATACGAGAATTGTAGAAGTATCAGTAAGAAGCATAGACCCCGAGGCCTCTGCTCTGGCCACGAACCTTGTGGCCCGGGAATTCATCGACTGGTACAACCGCGAATCGAAAAAGTCCATTTCCTTTTATACGAGACAGTTAGAAATTCTGGAAAAGCAGCTTGCAGAGACCAACGGCAAGATCAGCGACTTCGTAAACAAGTACGGTCTCGTGACGCCCGAGATGTGGGCGACCTATCGCGACGAACTGTCGCAGCTGCGTTCAGAGGTAAAGGATACCAAGGCCCAGTTGCGCAACAGAAGAAGTGTACTGGAACAGTTGAAAGAGGCGCAGGAAAATGGCGGAAACGTCACCGACTTAGTATTCCTCAAGAAAGACCCGTTGTTTGCGGCGCTTGAGAAACAGCTTATCGAGATAGAAAAAGAGTACTCGGTCGCATCCCAGATCTACGGGCCCGAACACCCTAAGATGATGACCCTCAAGGCGAGGATGGTACGCCAGCGTGAAGACCTCGCTTCAGTAGCCGAGAACCTCGTTAAGGACCTCGAGTACGAAGCGGAACTCACCAAGACAGAACTTTCAGAGCTTGAACAGGAGTATGCGGAGAGCGAGGCCAAGGCACTGGAAATGCTCACGCTGCTTCAGACCTACACGAAGCTCGAACGCAACCTCGAGTCATCACAGTCGCTTTACGACATTATCCTGCAGAAGATGAGGGAATCGGGAATATCGAATTCCGCGGAGGTCGAACCGACACAGGTCATAGACACCGCCCTGGTTCCCGTGAACCCGGTTTTTCCGAAGGTCAAGCTGAACATGGCGCTCGGAGTGATACTGGGGCTGCTTTTCGCGCTCGGCATCGCGTACGGACTGGACTTCTTCGATGACAGCGTCAAGACCGCGGACGAGGCCATTGCAGCGTTGACCGACCCGGATTCCGCCGAAAGCATACCAATGCTGGGAGCAATAGGGCAAATTGCGGAACATTCGGCCGGGGCTTCTGCCGCGAAAATGTGTGCGGATTCACCTAAGAGCGTTACCGCTGAAGCCTACAGAACTCTTCGCACCGGCATAGTCTTTTCTTTCACCGAGCGAGGTCCGCGTTCGATACTGATAACCGGTTCCGACTCCGGCGCGGGTAAGACCACGAACGCATCGAACCTTGGCATCGTACTCGCACAGAACAACTTCAAGACAGTGCTCATTGATGCTGACATGCGCAAGCCGATGATCCACCAAATATGGGACACCGAGAACGAGCAAGGCCTGTCTTCATACCTAATCGGAACCTCGGAGCTGGACGATGTGTTAAAGGGCAGTGAAGTCGAAAACCTCGACCTGATACCGAGCGGGCCTACTCCGCCACTTCCGAGTGAGCTTCTCAACTGCGACAAGTTCACCGAACTCATCGCGAAACTCAAGGAGAGTTACGACTACGTCTTGATAGACAGTCCTCCGACTCATGTTGCCGACCCGATGATCATAGCATCCCATGTTGACGGTACGGCGGTAGTTGTTCGAGCCGGCAAGAGCTCTCGAAGGGGTCTCAGGTTCCTCTCCACTCAAATGAAACAGTCAAAAGCGAATTTCCTTGGAGTCATTCTCAACGACGCGGACTCCAAGTTGCAATATGGCTCCTATTACTCACGGTACGGATACAGCTACTACGGTTATGGCTACGGCCACAAGAAGAAGGATAACTCCAGTCAGGCTACGAGGGCAGCCTCGTTCTGAAGAAAAGGAAAGACAAATGAAATTCTCACCAATTCTCACTCTCATCGTACTCATCCTCCTGGCACCCGCCGCCTTTGCCGACACAGTGGTTGAAAGCGGCGAGATTGCCGCCACGCGTGACGGCAAGGTCATTGAACTCGACTCCGGCAACAAGCTGATGGCCGGTGAAACGTTCACGTTCAAGACCGGCTCTACCATCACTACCGAAGGTAAGGTTCTGCACTTCAGCAGCCCCGGCAAGGCGACCCTGAACAAGGACGGCAGCTTCAAGCTGCTTTCCGGCTCGATGCTTGTCCTGAGCAAAGACATGCTTGTCGTCAAAAACGGCAAAGCGCGAGTGACTGTTCTCACAGGCATAGTGTCCATCAAGGCCTCGGGAACTACCCTCTCCAGCGCGTGTCATTCCGGCGCTGCGATCATGTTATCGGCCGGCAAAAATGGCGAAGGAACGGTTTTCTCCATGCTAAGCACAGGTCGTGCCGGCAAGACAGGGCAGGCGCAGGAACCCGTTGAGACCGAATCGCTTGCCGGAAACGGCAACTTCGCCGACCACAGCAAGATGTTCGAGACGGACGGCGAAGCCCTGTTGAAACGCTTCAAGACCATGTCCGGCGGCAAGGCTGTCGCAGCGGCCATCTCTGGCGGAGACGCAAAAGGCTACGTTACACGAGCTGACTTCAACGGTGAGCTTCAGGATGGAGACGTAGTTGAAACGACAAGCGGCAAGCTGCAAATGGCGTTCTCCGTCGGCAAGGCGACGCTCTTGCCCTCTTCTCTGATACGAACAGTACTCGGGAAAGAGGTAACACTGGTGCTCGAGGTCGGAGAGCTGCACGCAACCGCAGAGGAGGGAATCATCAAAGTGAAGACCAACAAGCTGATAGCCGCCGTCCAGAAAGGCACCCTCGAATGCGAGGTCAAGGGTGGTTTTATCAACTTCGAGCAGCGTTCCGGCAGAAGTCTCGTCTTCCCGACAGGCGGCGAATACCGCAACAAGATAACCGCAATGGGCAAGGGAGCCGATGTCAAGTACGAGGACGGCGAAGTTGACAGGCTCGAGAGCGGGGACAAGCCTTCGACAAACTCTGTGGACAGCTTCGTACTCGAAGCGGAAGGCGGCCTGACATACGACGATTCCGTCAAAGCAGCGGCAGGAGATTCGGCAGGAGGCGCAGGCAAGGAAACACCTGATCCGCCGAAGGACCCTGAAGGACCCGCACGCGGTGACATTTCACCTCACTAATCTGGAGAATAATATGTACATTCGAAACATCTTGACCATTATTGCGCTGCTCCTGTTTCTCCCGGCACTATCGTCCGGTACAGCTTTGGCTGCAGAGGACAAGGTCACACTCGGCGTTGACGTGGGGCTTCTGTTCGACAGCAATGTTTACCTCGAAAATGAAGACGAGGATTCGGACACGATTGTGGAGATAAGGCCATGGATACAAGTGCGCCTTCCCTTCACCGACGACGGCACGTTGACCGCCGACTACATCCTGACGGGCAAGAGCTATCTTCAGGAAGACGATAACAACTCGGTTGAGCACGACCTGATGGTCGAACTCGACCTCAGGGGCGCAACGTACTACTTAGTGGCGAACGAGGAGTTCGGCTACTCGGCATATCCAATCGCATCCGACCTCGTACAAAAGGGTGACAACTGGAGAAACACCATAAGCGCAGGAGTGGGAGCAAAGTACCACAAACTGGGCTGGGAAGCAGGCTTTCGCTTCATTATGCAGTCATATAACGACATCCCTGAATACGACTACGACGACCTTGCAGTGTATGCCGAAGGCAACTACCTGGTCGGCTCAAAGACGGACGTGTTCATTCGGGGGCACTTTGGCTGGATAACTTACGACAAGGACTATCACCCGGATGCAGATTACTACGACATCAAGGTGGGTCTGCGCGGCAAACCGACGGAAAGACTCTCATACGAGATCGGCGTCGGATACCACGACAAAAATTATGAAGACGACGGTACGCTCGCCGACATCGAGGACTACAGCGGCCTGTCAGCAAAGGGAGAAGTAGTCTATAAGGCAACGGAGAGATCCAACATCGGAGCAGTCCTCTCATACTACCCGCAGGAAGGCACGCTTTCCAATTATGTCGAGCGGCTCTATATGGGAGTAAAAGCGGATACGGACTTGACGCAGAAGATTTCGGCAAGTGCCGAACTGGGTCTCGAAAACGGCCAGAACTCACTGGACAGCGACCTGGACTACACGAAGTACTCCTTAGAAATCAAGGCGAAATACGCGATCAGAAGGAATGTCCTGCTCAGTTTAGAGACCGATTACGTATCCCGCAGCAGTGACACCCCGACCCGCGAATATGACCGGATAACAGCGGGCATGTATCTGACATTGAGGTATTGAACATGAAAAAAGCTCTCGTGCTTACTCTGGTCTTGGCCGTACTTGCCACGAGCATTGTTCAGGCTGAAGCCTACTCGATTCGCAAGGGCGACGAAATACAGATTTCCATACAGGAAGCAGAAGAGTTCAACGGCACCTATATCGTAGGTGAGGACGGACGCTTCGACTTCCCGGAGGTCGGCAGCATAGAGGCATACGGCAAGAGCCTCTCGCAGGTCATCAAGACGATTCGCTCCGGACTCGAAGGAGGCTACCTAACGCGTGCCACCGTCCGGGCCCGCATCACGAAGTACAGTCCCGCGAGGTATTACATCTACGGTATGGTGAAGACTCCGGGGGTCTATGAGATACCTCCAGGGAGCACGATCACGGTTTTGCACGCCATTGCGTTTGCGGGAGGGCTCCGCGAGGAAGCCGACCCGTCACGCATAAAGCTTGTACGCAGAGAGGGCGACGCGATTCATCTTGACCTTCAACTCGCTTTTGAGAAGGGCGACACCGAGAACGACAGAGAAATCCACGAAGGGGACATGCTGTTCGTGGTCAAGGAAGAAGCCCGCATGTCCTTCGTTTTCGGAGCGGTGAGAAAGCCCGGCCGCATTGACTACCCGGAAGGCCTTGAAACCCTTTCTCTTGGCGTTGTGATGGCCCTCGCGGGCGGTCTGAAGGAGATTTCCGACGGTGAAGTACAGGTCTTAGGACCAGGAGCTGAAGCGAGCGGGACCGTCAAGCCCTTCAGGGCGCACATCTCCGAGACCGGAATCTCTAATTCAGACCTGAAGGAAGAGGTCAAGCCGGGCTCGTCGGTTTTCGTGTTGGACAACAAGACCATGGTCTATGTAATGGGCATGGTCAAGAAACCGGGCGCGTTTCCATACCGTAAGGGCCTCACTCTGACCGAGGCAATTGTTCTCGCCGGTGGTTTCGCCCCTGGCTCGGCCGAAAATCGCGCGAAGGTGATAACTCCTAAACCATCCGGTGACAAACACATACGCCGACTCGACCTTGCCAAGATGCTCGATTCGGACGAGGGAACGGGTTATGACGAAATAGAACTGATTCCTGGCACGATAATTGTTATACCTGAGAGCAGGTTTTGAACTCTAAGAAATGTGAATGGGATCGAGGAAATGCATACATCGGAAAAGGCGACTGCCGAAATTCAATCACAAATCGAATTGGACGCGAGCAAGCCGTGGGTGGTCGCCCACACTCGCGCGAGACACGAGAAGAAATTAGCGCAGTTCCTCGACAGAGATGGCTTAAGTCATTTTCTGCCTCTTGCTCAGAACGTCTCGAATGCCGGTGGACGTCGCAGGTGCTACGAAGTACCGCTCTTCCCCGGCTACGTCTTCGTCTCCTGTGAACAGAGACAGCTTGGAGAGTTGTATTCCAGCAATTGCATAGCCGGCCTGATATCGTTGGTGATGACCAGGCAGAGCTTGTCGAGGAGCTGAGGCGCATCGAGGCGGCCACAACGGGCGAGTATCGCCTTCAGCCCTGCGGATGCGTTCAATCCGGAAAGAGGGTTCGCTTCAAAAGCGGGCCTCTTGAAGGCTATGAGGGCATCGTGGTGAAGAGAAAGGGCGAAGAACGGGTAATCCTTAACGTTGACGTCATCCGGCGCGCTGTGTCGGTCGAAGCCGATGTCTGGGATCTCGAGATACTCGACCACTGACCGCAATTCACAAGCGAAATTCACCGCACGAAGACTTCCTGCTCATCGAGCGAACTGGTGAAGTGTCGCTGACAGGGACGGAGTCCGTCCCCTAAAGAAACCAAAGATTTTCTCAGTGCCCTGTCGCTGACAGGGACGAAGTGCAGGCCGAGACGGCCATTAACCAAGAAAGACGAATGAAGACATTCCTCACAGGTTTTCTTATCGCGCTGCTCATAGCACTTGTGCTGACACCCCTTGTAAAGAAGGTCGCGCACAAGCTGAAGTGGTACGACAACAGGGAGATGGATCGCAAGGAACACACGGGCAACGTTCCGCGTGTCGGCGGTTTGGTAATCTTCGTCGCCTTCCTTCTGCCGATGCTCGGGCTTTACATCTACGGCAACTCCGTATCGCTCGAGTTCTTCGCAGACATGACGAAGATGACCGGCTTCTTCTTCCTCGGTGCCGCGGCGTTCGCTCTCGGCTTTTTGGACGACCTGTTTCAGCTTTCCGCGAAGATAAGGCTCGCGGGCCAGTTCCTTGTCGGACTCGGTGCATACTTTTTCGGTTTCTCTTTCGATTCCATTGGCATTGTCGGTATCGAGTTCGAGCTTCCCTTGCTGCTTTCGATGCTCGGAAGCGTGTTGTGGTTCATGCTGGTTATCAACGCCATCAACCTTATAGACGGCATGGACGGTCTCGCTGGCGGCATAGTTTTCATAGTGACGGCGTCAATGTTCATAAGCGGCTTCTACACCGGTGCGGTCGCTCTCACAGTTGCAGCAGCGGTTCTTTCCGGGGCATTGCTGGGTTTCCTTCATTACAATTTCCGCCCTCAGAACATCTTCATGGGAGACGGCGGGGCGTACTTCCTCGGATTCGCGATCGCTGCACTCACTCTCAACGCATCCATGAAGTCAACTGCCGCTGTGGTCCTTTTGATGCCCGTTCTCGCGTTGGGCGTACCAATTTTCGACACGATCCTCTCCTTTATGCGTAGGCTGTGGCGTGGAATACCCTTCTCCAGGGCTGACCGGGGGCACATACACCATCGGCTCAAGAAAATGGGCTTCAACTCACGTCAGGCAGTGATGATTCTCTATCTTCTCACAGCAACAGCGTGTTTTGCGGCGTTCTGGACGACCTACGACGGCGACGCGGCTATCACGATGGGCCTTTGTGCTTACACCATCGCACTGGTGTTGGGAGTTGAGCTTGCAGGTTTCAACGGTGTCATCAGCACGTTCACACACGTAGCAAGCAAGTACATAGCGCGTAAACGACGCTACAACGCGGTATCGAGGCTTCAGGGCGATGAGGCCCTGAGCTTTGACAGAGCCACAGAGCACTGCCTGAAAGCTTGCAGAGCACTCGAATGCTCTCACTTCTCGCTGGAACTTGACAGGTTCGGCCAGCGCATGTTCTTTCGTGTCAATGGAAGCGCGGTGCCGGCAGCGCAGTGCAGGAAGCTTATTCTCCCGCTCTCGGCGGACGGAATCGAGTTAGGGGAAATTCACTTCGCCATTCACGAGGATAAGGGCGAGGTATTCATAAGAGACTACGACTATTTCGAGACCATGGCAAAAGGACTCAGCAGGTCACTTGCACTGGAAGCGACGGATCATCCCTATTACGTTCTCGCAATGGAACTCAGTGCGAACGATGACACCCGCAAGAGCGACGCAAAACCGCGCCAGCCCAAACCGGAGCCTGCTGTAGCTTAGGATTGGAGTACGAAGATGGAATTGTGTAACAAACTGGTATTTTATGCATCCGCAAATGGCTACGGTCACGCTACCCGCGCAATAGCACTGGCGAAATACATGCTTACGTTCGGCATGGCTGACGAAGTGACCATCTGCAGCGGCGAGAGGCAGTTTCGATTCCTTCAGACCGAATGCGCAGGAACGCCCATCAAGCTTCGCTGCATAGCCGACGAGCCCGCTCTTCCGCTCAAGCCCAACTACTATCCCGATACCGGTCGCCTCGACGAAGAGCTCCAAAGGTGGCATATCAGTTGGGACAAGTGGATTGACATTGAACGTGCGTTCACTGCCGACTACGAACCGTCCATGCTCATATCCGACTGCTCGCCTCAGCCGCTGCTGCTCGGAAAATCACTCGGAATCCCCACGGTTCTCATCGGCAACGCGACCTGGCTCGACATCTGTGAACCTCTTGTTGACAACGACAAAGTCGTTCGCGCATTGAAGACTGCCTACGAAGCCGCGGATCACAGAATCCTGCTGCGCGGAGCCGCCAAAGGCGGCAAACAGGTCGGCTTCTTCTCACGCCCCGTTAACAGCCGCAAGATTTTTGCCATACGCGAACGCTACGGTAATGGCAAGACGGTCATGGTCTCTATGGGCAGAACGTTCCACTTCCGTATTTCGGGTGACATTACATCTTTGGCTGATCAAATCGTGACCACTCCCGGAACAGAAATCAGGGCAAAGAACGAACTGAAGATAACCCCCGACCGCACAGGCAGCCAGAACTACGTAGCGGCAAGCGACGCGGTCATCACCAAGGCTGGCTGGAGCACGGTCGCAGAGGCTCTGAACAACAACCGACCGCTCGTGGTGCTGTACCGCCAGAACGTCAGTTCCGAACTCGCGCTTTCAAGATACCTGTTCCGAAAGAGGCTCGCGGCCGTGGTGCCGTTCGAACACGCTTCGGTCAGCACGCTACATTCAGCCGTGAACCGTGCGACGGAACTGTCGCGCTGTGAGAACTCCGAGAACACCTCCAACGACCTTTCATCGGCTGCACGTTCGATTTCCACATTCCTTCGCTCTCAGGTACCGCTTCAGACCGCCTGAGATTTCGCTTTTTTCGACCATTATCTCCGTAAATACACTTTACCGGAAATTACAGAGGACAACATGAAGATACTCGTAACAGGCGGAGCAGGCTTTATAGGCTCGCATATATGCGACCTGCTGACCGCAAACGGTCACGAGGTGCGAGTGCTGGATAACCTCTCGACCGGCAGTCGCGACAATCTGACAATTAGCGAGTCCACCGGTCGGATGGAATCCATCGAAGGTGACATCCTGAACAAGGAGGATTGTGCAAGGGCCGCAGATGGAACGACATTCGTCTGCCACCTTGCAGCCCTTATCTCCGTGGTGGAATCACAGCGCAACCCGGGACGCTATATAGACGTGAACGTCAAGGGCACATCCAACGTGCTCGAAGCTGCCAGAGAGGCAAAAGTAAAGCGATTTGTGCTCTCGTCCTCCGCGGCGGTGTATGGCGAACACGAAGGCACTTGCACCGAGAGCACCCAGGCCTACCCCGTCAATGTGTACGGCCTCAGCAAGCTGATGGCGGAAGACGTTTGTTCGCACTTCTCTTCCAGGCACGGCCTCGAGACGATATCGCTTCGATACTTTAACGTCTTCGGGCCGCGCCAGAACGTGGACTCACCCTACTCTGCGGTGATACCGGCATTCAACAAGCTCATGATCAACGGCGAACGTCCGGTCATCTACGGTGACGGTGAGCAATCCAGAGACTTCGTTTACGTGCGCTCGGTCGCTCTTGCGAACATGCTGGCACTGCAGGCCAAGGGCTGCTACCTGGGTTCGGTCTTCAACGTCGGCACAGGCGAGCCCCTTTCCATCAACAACCTGTTCGAGTTGCTCGCCGCTATCAACGACTTCCACCAGCCGCCAATTAACCGGCCTGCCCGGGGTTGTGAGGTGCGCAGGTCACTTGCATCAATAGAAAAGGCAAAAACCGAACTCGGCTACAAGCCCTACGGTACACGCCCTGAAAACCTCGCCATCACAGCGGAACACAACAGGAGGCTCGTACAGGTATGAGACTGCTGATCGTTTACGGCACACGTCCCGAATTCATCAAGCTCGCGCCGGTCATCCGTAAAGCTCGCGACGAAGGTAAACACGATGTCATCGCGTGTTCTACAGGTCAGCACAGAGAGATGCTGCGGCAGCTCTACGATTTTTTCAAACTTACACCAGACCTGGACCTCGATATCATGAAGCCCGGACAGAGCCCCAACGAGGTCGTCGCAAGGATACTTGTGGAACTCGACGAGGTAATCCGCTCTCACGAGCCCGATTACGTCCTAATTCAGGGAGATACATCCACGGTGTTCGCTTCTGCAACAGCGGCGTTCCACAACCGGGTGCCGGTGGGACATGTAGAGGCTGGTCTTCGCACTTACGACATCTCGCAGCCGTGGCCGGAAGAGGCATACAGGTGCATGGTGAGCCGAGTGGCGAACATGAACTTTTGTCCCACCGAGCTTTCCGCCGCGAACCTTCGCAATGAGAAGGTCAGCGAGGACAAGATAGTCATCACCGGCAACACCGTGATTGACAGTCTGCTGTGGACGGTTGACAGGATAGCGAACGATCCACCGCAAGAGGTATCACAACAACGCAAATGGGCGCAAGAGACGTTCGGCGATTCTCCGGTTGTGCTTATCACGGGTCATCGTCGAGAGAGCTTCGGCCGCGGCTTCGAAGAGATTTGCCGTGCGATTGCTGCACTTGCGTCAGAGTATCCGGGTCATCGTTTCGTATATCCGGTTCACCTCAACCCCAATGTTCAGAAGCCGGTGAAGCACGTTTTAGGGGGACTTGACAACGTCCACCTTATCGCCCCTCAGCCTTATCCCGCGTTCTGCTGGTGGATGGACCGCAGCCAGTTCGTGCTCACAGACAGCGGCGGAGTGCAGGAAGAGGCACCTTCGCTTGGCAAGCCCGTCCTCGTGATGCGCAACACATCAGAACGTCCCGAAGGCATTGACGCGGGTTGTTCGAGGCTCGTGGGCAACACGTTCGACGGCATAACGAGAAACGTTCGCGAATTGATAGAAGACAATGCGGCCTACAGCGCGATGGCCTGCCCCGCCAACCCTTACGGCGACGGCCACGCCAGCGAGAGGATATTGGAGAGAGTGTGAACGCACTTTCCAGAGTCATCAACACGACGAGAAGACTGCCGGAGATATTGGATCTTCGATGAATAAAAAAGCACTGATAGAAGGTGTCAAGTGGAACTCGTTTGCCGTATTGGCAAGCAAGGTATCCGTTCCAGTGTTGGCTGTTATCACGGCTCGCATAATCGGTGTAGAGGACTTCGGTGTTTACAGCCTGGCTCTTGCTTTCTATGCAGTATTGATGGTATTAACACGGCTCCAATTAACTGAGTACATAGTCTATAAGCAGGTTCCTCAGGAGCAATGCGCGTCTTACTACACTGTGTCAGTAGTATTTTCTGCCTCTATGTGCTTCCTTTTTGCCCTCGCTGCACCTTTCGTAGCAGCTTTCTTCGATATGCCAGCTCTTACACCTGTGCTTCAGTGCATATGTGCAACCGTTGTGCTCTTCTCAATGCAAGAATACAGGATTGCATCAGCTCGCAGGGATCTGAAATTCAGGAAACTCGCGATCATCACTTCCGTTGTTTTGCTTGTTGATGCAACAAGTGCTCTTGTACTCGCGGTATTGGGCTTCTCATATTGGTCTTTTGTTCTGTCAAAGCCATTGTCTTTGATCATTGGACTTGGAGTCTGGGAGTTCAGTTATCGCTATTCGTTTAAGATTCCAAGGCTATCAAAGATGGTCGAAGCGGTCAAATACAGCTATCCTCTCGCAATAAATGGTGGAACAGGATGGATTCAGACTCAGTTTGATAATGTATGTGTCGGTAAGGCGTTCTCAGCATCAATACTTGGTGCATACAATATAGCATTTCGGATTGCAGTTTTGCCTCAGGCGATATTCGGTGAAGTTTTCACAAAGGTGCTTTTCCCAGTCTTCTCAAGTTCTTGCAGCGACCAAAGCAAGTACTCAACATACCTGAGGCTCACGAAGCTGTGTGCTATCATCTTCCTGCCCCTCTCGGTGTTTGTCAGTTTCTCTTCAGACATACTCATAAAGATAGTTCTTGGCAATGAATGGATGATAGCCGCACCTTATCTGGCGATACTGATTTGGTTTGGAACCCTCGGCATTTTCGGGGGCATTTCGGTTCCGGTTTTCAACAGCATGGGGCTTACAAAACAGTTCATGCACTACAGACTTATAAGAATTGGTTTCACTATCCCGGCGATAGTTGTTGGTGCACTGATTTCTCCGGTAGCTGTTGCCGTTGCTCATGTTCTGACCATTGTTTTTGCACTACCCCTTCTGTACTACTACCTTTGCTCAAATACTGAATTGAAACTACAGAGCATTCTTAGTTCCTTCAGAGAGGGTCTTGTAGCATCTGCAGTTCTTGCAGTGATACTTGGGCTTCTGAGAGGTTTCATACCTGAAGTTGGGTTGGTCGTGACCTTCCTGATGCTGTCCATCTTGTCAGTTATTGTCGTGACGATCACAGGATGGCATGACTTCAAGGCACTGTTCCAGCAATACAAAGGAATAAAGCATGAAGCCACCTGATGATTGCAGGGGCTGTGGAGTGTGTGCCGGGCTCTGTCCGCACGATGCAATCTGCATGCAGCTTTCCCATGAAGGCTACTACCGGGCAACAATTGACGAAGACAAGTGCACGGAGTGTGGGTTGTGTGAGAAGATATGCCCATCACGCAACTCTCTAAAACTCTCCACCAAGGAAGATTCTCTTGGGCAGTTCAATCATGCATATGTCGGACACAGCAAAGATTCTTCTATCCGAAATAGTAGCGCGTCAGGTGGTTGCGTGACATCTGCTTTGTGCAGTCTTCTTGACAATGGAGAAGTAGGCGGATGTATCGTTGTGCACGAATCAGAGAAAAGCAGCTTGAGATTCGAGCCATGCATCGCGACCACAAAAAAGGAAGTGATCGCAGCAAGCGGAAGTAAATACTATCCTGTCGAGTTCTCAGGGGTTCTGCGGGAAGCCGTCAGCACAGGCAAAAAGTACGCTCTGGTCGGCTTGCCTTGCGTGTGCCAGGCTATAGCAAATGGAAAGAGCGTGAGTTCCGAAGTAAGACGCACGTTTCCATACGTCTATTCGTTGGTCTGTGGCAAGTGCAAGACGACGCATTTCACAGAAGGAATTGCATATGCTGCAACGGGCAGCCATGATGTTGACAGGATTCGCTACAGGACAAAAGGAAACTACCCATTATCAAACTACAGGTATCTATTCGAAAAAGGAACAAAACAAACAAAGCTCCCGTTCACAACATCACCAATTGCAAAGCTTTGGGGCAACAAAACCCTGACACTACCTGGTTGCCATACGTGTAACGACACCTTTGGCATCGGAGCTGATGCTGCTTTCATGGATGCATGGGCATCCCCATATTCATTTTCGACAAAGGGCTACAACTTCGTTCTGACAAAAGGGAAAAGAGAAGAACTTGAGCATTCATGCGAGTTGAAAGCAATTGACCTGAAAGAAGTGCTGCAATCTCAAGATGGGGTTCTCCGCCAGAAACTGATGAACTCTGATCGAAGAGAGAAAGTGGGGACAACGTCCGAGCAGTACAAGACGATTAACACTGCGTTCAATGAACACACATCATCAGTTTTCTCGCCAGCAACAGCAAAGAGATTTGCACGCTTTATAGTTTCTCAATTAAGACTCTTGATACAGAAATAGACCGGAGAAAATACATGGCACCGACATTTTTACTGCACTACCTGATTGGCTTTAAGAACTATGGCTGTGAGGCAATTCTCAGAGGTACTGTGAGCATTCTAAGAAGTTCTTTCCCAGGTTGTAGGATCCTATACGCGACATTGTCGCCTGAAAGTGATAGAAAGGCTCTTTCAGATCCATCAATTGAGATCGTTGACGCGCGGACTCCACGACATCATCCATACCGCTACATGAACTACGGTTTGCGCAAAATTGGCCTTGGCAATTCTCAATTCGAACTACCTCTTAGTGAAGATATACTGAGGGCAAGCGATGTCGCGGATGTACTTGTATCAATTGGTGGGGATCTGTTCACAATTCCACGATGTGCTTCCCCTGAGGCTTTGGCAGAAAGGACATACACACACCCCTCTCTAACACTCGCCAACAAGATGTTATCGGAGGGCAAGGACTTTGTTTTGTGGGGTGTCACTTCAGGGCCATTCGAAAAATGGCCTGACGCAAAGCGAAAGCTCCTGGAGCTATTTAGTTCAGCAACTCTGATTACTGCTCGCGAAGAACACACTGTGTCATACTTAGCGTCTCAAGGGATAAGCGATAACGTCCGTCTTTTTGCGGATCCCGCATTTGCGATGGATGCAGGCAAGGTGAAAACAGACTTCCCACAAACAAGCCGGTCTATACTTGGAGTTAATCTAAGTCCGCTTTCATTGAAAAGTTGTTTCTCACATCCAGATCTATCTTCTTTTGCGTCACAGCATGCAAAGATACTGCGGGACTTCCAAATTAGCACCGGTTGTCACATCGTTCTTATTCCTCATGTTCACGACCATATTAATAATGATGATGTTTCGTATTTAAAATCTGTCTGGAGAAATCTTGCTAAGAACAATGCTGATTCCGTGACTTGCGTTGATTGGGGGATGGGTGCCGCAGATACGAAAGCTGTAATTGGGCGCTGCGACTTGCTTTTTTCTGCACGCATGCACTGCGCTGTAGCAGGATGTTCGATCGCTACTCCCACTGTCTTTTTTGGATACAGCAGTAAAGCTGCTGGTATGTGCCAGTTTGTGTATGGCTCAAAGACTCAACATGTGGACGTAAGCTCAGACCCCTCTTTAATACTCAAAGCACTCATTTACTCTTGGAAGAATCGACATGCAATCAAGGTTCGACTCAATGCTAAGAGCCAGTTCTTAAAGTCTAATTCGCTTTCGGCAGGCACATGTTTAAAGAGCATTCTTTCCTCATCGTCAAGCACAATTAAAGGAGTCTCATGTCTGACATAACTGTGCTCATTCCAACCAGGAACCGCAAGCATGAGTTGAGCAAAGCAATAAGGAGCGCCTTGAGACAAAGCTCGAATCCAGAAGTGCTCGTGATTGATGACTGCTCGATGGATGGTACATATGATCATGTTAGACAGGTATTCCCAACTGTTCACATTCACCGTTCAGAGGTCAATCTTGGACAAGTGAAATCAAAGAACCTTGGACACAGGCTTTCGAGAAACCCGGTAGTAGCCACAATTGATGATGATTGTGTATTCACGTCTTCAAATACGCTTCAACAAACGCTTGCAGACATGAATAGACATCCCAATATTGCTGCGGTAGCCATTCCTATGATTGAGCATGATAGCAACAACGAAGAAAGATGGATCATAGAACAAGCCCCTTCAGGAACTTCTTATGTAACTCCCTTCCCCGGCGGATGTGTGGCTACAAAGAGAGACAGTTTCTTGCAAGTGGGCGGACATGAAGGATATAAGAGAGAATTCGAGCGATCTTTGTTTGTGCGATGGTTGTCTCAAGGGCTGTTTTCTGTACGGGGAACCGCAGACCCAATCCATCACTTCCCGTCAGAAGTCAGAGACAAGAGCAAGATAGCTTACTACGGGATAAGAAACCTGCTGTCCTTCGGAAAGAGATTCGTCCCTAACCAACACCTATTGCGCTACTATTTGTACCCAATGGTTTCTTCTTTGTTTTTGTGGACTCTCAGAGGTTACCCAATGACTTCATGTAGAGCACTTCTGAGACACGCTCTGTACGATTTCCACAGCACACACAGAAAGCCGCTGCCACCCAACATCTTTTCGATATACAGAAACCATGGTTCATTTCGTCAGAAATCACTCCTATCAGTTGATGAAGCTCTTACTCGCATTCGCTAACTCACTCATGTCTTGCTTTGTAATGAGCATTCTCACTTCCTTGACATTGCTTTTCAAGAGATTTTGGGGCCTGAAGAGAAATAGGGCAATATGAAACACCTACTTCTAATCGCTTTCTTCACGCCTTTCCCCTTGCTCTGCTGGTTTCTCCTGCCATATCAAGCGAGCTCACTTACGAACTATGTGTTGCTTGCTGTTCCTCAGATAGCTCTTTCAGTGCTCCTTGTCGCCTACACGGTTCTTAACAAACGCCCCTTCTTCCGTAGTTCTCTTTGGATCCTATATGTGCTTCTGCTATATATCTGTGTATCAACTGTCGTCGTTCGTCCAAGCAGCGCGCTGTTCGCCGCATATTTCTGTTTCTCCGTTTATATGCTGACCCTCTTCCCCATCAACTCTGAAGAAGACGAAAGAACTATCTTCCGTGCTGCTGTAGTCGCTGCCAGCATTGCTGCAGTCGCTGTCCTCCTTTTTGGCGATTACTATCGTCATAATCCAATGGCCAACACGGTTGCTTTTGTCGCGTTCGGAGCCTACGTTTTCCGCAATCGATTGTTTTCCTTCCTGATTTCGTCTGGGTGCATTGTGCTTGTTGTGCTCACGAACTCCCGTAACGCTATGCTGGCAATGATAGTTGGCCTTGGTGCGTACCTGTACTTTAGAGTTCATAAACGGCTTTCTCTGATGGCAAAAATGCTCTGCTTCCTTCTGATCGCAGCTGTGGTTATCGTTCTCCATACTCCACTGTATAACGTTGTTGACGAAGCATTCATGTTCTCTGATTCGAGAAGAGGGATTGCGAACGGCATGACCGGTCGCTTTTCTCTTTACGAAAACACGTTTGAGTTAATAACTGAGAAACCTATATTCGGCTGGGGAAGCCGAGCGTACAAAGACTCACAGATGAGATTGGCAATTGGAGGAAGTTCTCCTCATAACGGAATTCTTGCTTTTACATTCCAGTACGGCGTAATCGGACTCTTGCTTCTTTTGGTATTGCTCTGGCAAGCATATACCCGGGCAAGCGCCTGTGAACAAAGCACTCTGATACGTGCAATGATTATTTTCAAGCTGGCTCAAACCGCAGGGGAGTCCTCTGTTCTCAGTGTTGGCAGTATACATAATCTCCTTTTCCTATTTGTTCTTATCGCTGCTTTGCGATTCGGGCGAGTGCGAGAAGACCTTCTGCAACCATCGAAAATCAAGTCACGAGCAATAACACAAAATTTGCAAAGAAATATTCGAGAAGTTCCAGTGTAATATACCGCCACCCTTCTCATGATTGCACACCCAGTATCCCGTTTTTGCAATAGCCGATTTCAAACAAGGGCACCTTAATATGTACAACATAATAATACAACGCTGCCTGCCGCATTACCGGAGTGAAGTTTTCAAAGAATTGGCAAAGAGATGCCAGTCACTAAAGTTTGCGTTTGGGAACAAGGCATATCCTGCTAACCTAAAACTCGTTAAGCCTGAGTCAGTATGTGGAGAACTTAAACGAAGGAGTATATTTATATCCAATATCATTCTACCATTCGGGTTCTATTTCCAGAAGGGTGTAGTGCGCATGGCGGCATTTTCTCGGTATGACAGCATTATGCTTGAGGGAGATGTGCACAATCTCTCTACACTTTTTTCCGCACTGTTCGGAAGATTGAGGGGGAAACGTGTCGTATTTTGGACGCATGGATTCTTATCTCCAAACGGGGGTTCAAGGCATGGGTGAAAACTCGTTTTTTCAAGCTTGCAACCCACTTTGCGGTTTACGGGCAACGCGGAAAGCAGATCTGCATCGAGAAGGGAATCAATCCCGAAAGAATAGCCGTTGTAAACAACTCTCTGCCATGCATAAGAGCTGGAAACGCAGAATATAGCGCACCCCTTGACGAGATAAGGAAATTCAAGGCAAGCGTATTTTCACAACCCCAGCATCCTGTAATTGTCTGGATCGGACGGCTTCTGGAAATAAATCGGTTGGAATGCTTGCTGGTGAGCGCTTGTGAACTGCGCAGAAGAAATTGTCCGATAAATGTGTTGATTATTGGTGACGGAGAGGCTGCATCCAGCCTTAGTTCACTTGCAGAAGAGCTGGGACTAAATGATAACGTCCACTTCGCAGGTGCATGCTATGATGAAAGCAAGATTGGACTCATGCTGTCTTCATCAGATCTTTTTGTTGCACCTGCTCGAACTGGTCTCTCTTGCATCCACGCATTAAGCTACGGAGTTCCTGTTCTGACAAGCGATAACTTCGACAAACAGTGTCCGGAACACGAAGCTGTTCTGCCAGGCAAAACAGGTTTCTTCTTCGACCATACAGAAGAAGGCGCACTGGTAGATGCAATAAAGGAATCTCTCGACAAATTCTCAAATACCGAAACTCGCGATCTCTGCAGAAAAACTGCCTACGAGATGTTCTCTGTTGAAAGGCATGCCGAGAGACTTCTCAATGCAATGATGGGAAAGGGCAAATGAGAATAGTGCACCTCTCACTGAACATGTCTCGAAAAGGTGGCGGCATACCTCCTGTAGTTGATTCCTTGGCCCGGGAACAGAAAAGCCAAGGGCATGACGTTTCTGTTGTCTGCATAAGGGACAAGTATACGAGTAAGGACTACCCATATGTTGAGGGATTCCCGTACATCGGACATAGAAAGGCATGCTATTGTCCCGGGTTAATCAAACAACTGAGCCATAAATTAGATGATAAGAGCATCCTGCACCTCCATTACATGTGGACATCTCTTTCTGTGTACGCTCTAAAAGTGCTGGAGCAAACGAACTGCAAGTTGATTTTAACTCCCCATGGATGCCTTAAACCTTGGGCACTTAACAACAATTCTCTTCGAAAGAGGGTAGCGTTTTACCTGTACGAAAGGGAACTTCTGGGTAAGACATCATTTGTCCACTGTCTTACACGATCTGAAGCCAAATATGTGAACAACCGATTAAGCAAGCCGGTTGCTGTACTACCAAACGGCTTCTCAGCGAAGGACATTAAACCATGCTGCAAGGATCAACATGGGAGTGTTTTGAGACTCTTGTTCATCGGTCGTCTACATAAAGTTAAAAACCTCGATTCACTGCTAAGAGCAACGCTATCCCTTCGCAGAAAGGACTGGAAACTCCAGATTGCCTGCCCAGTAGATGGAAAGGGTCACTACAAGTTGCTTCAAGACCTCACGAGTGATCTTGGTTTGAGCGAGCATGTTCAGTTTGTCGGCCCGGCCTATGGTGAAGAAAAAGTAAGGCTTCTTCGCAATGCGGATCTATTTGTGTTGCCATCACACAGTGAGGGTTTCTCGATGGCAGTACTTGAGGCAATGGCATACGGTCTCCCATGCTTACTTACTCCCGAGTGCAATTTCTCCGAGTCTTTTGACGCTTGTGCTGCATTGGAGTGTTCGCAAACTTCTGAGTCCATAGCGGAAGCACTTACAAAGGCTCTCGAAATGCCAAGAAGCGAGCTATATGAAATGGGAGCGCGTGGACGGCAACTCGTTCTCAGCGAATACTCATGGAAGTCTATTGCAGACAAAATGACCAAAACCTACGAATGGGCTCTTGGAGGTGGACAGCCTCCTGAATGGGTAGTGACTGATTAGATTTTCCCTCTCTCCAAACTCACAAAATACAGGAAATACCAAATGCAGCAAGTAGTACAAAACGTTCGTAACGGCAAGTTGTCGGTTAAGTCGGTTCCGGATCCCATTGTTCGTAAGGGACAAGTGCTTATTGCAAACCGAGCCTCGCTGATATCAGCCGGTACCGAGAAACTCATCATGGACCTGGCGGCCAAATCACTCTTAGGCAAGGCCAAGGAACGTCCTGACCACGTAAAGCGCGTGATGCAGAAGATAAAAAACGAAGGGCTCGTGAACACGCTCAACGCCGTGTTCGCCAAGCTCGACGAGCCCATGCCGATGGGTTACTCATCTGCCGGTGTTGTACTTGCCTGCGGAGAAGGCGTTCAGATGTTCAAACCCGGCGACATGGTTGCTTCAAACGGTGGTCATGCGGGAGTTGTCTCGGTTCCCAAGCACCTTTGCGCGAAGATTCCCGAGAACGTGCTGTTCGAACAGGCCGCGTTCACGGTGGTGGGTTCAATCGCCATGCAGGGAGTGAGGCTCGCACGTGTCCAGCTTGGCGAGACGGTGTTTGTCATCGGGCTCGGGCTTATCGGCCAGATAACCGCAATGCTTTTGAAGGCCAGCGGTTGCCGTGTAATCGGAACCGACCTCGACAAAAACAAATGTAACATGGCCGTGGAACATGGCTGGTGTGATATCGCTCGTCCCGGCTTCAGCGCGAACGCGGTCGAGGAACTTACAGCAGGTCACGGAGCTGATTCGGTAATGATAACCGCCTCCACGAAATCCGACCAGCCGGTTCTGCTGGCATCCCATGCAGTGCGCCAGAAGGGTCGGATAGTTGCGGTCGGCGCGGTTGGTCTTTCCCTTGACCGTCGCCCGCTGTACTTCAAGGAAGCGGAATTCGTGGTGTCCTGTTCGTACGGGCCCGGCCGCTACGATGCACAATACGAGGACCGCGGCAACGACTATCCCCTGCCTGACGTGCGTTGGACCGAACAGCGTAACATGCAGGCGTTTCTTGATCTGCTGGGAACGGGTAAGCTGGACCTGTCGCCGCTCATCTCGCATCGTTTCAGCATTGAGAACTCAGAACAGGCATACGAGATGATCGAATCGAGCAGCGAGCCGTATCTGGGTATCATTATCAATTATCCTTCGAACGGCGACCGGAAGGTCGAGCCCTCCGTACGACTCGCGCCGTCCATCCGCAACGGCAAGCTGAACTACGGCTGCGTAGGCTCAGGCAACTTCGCACGTTCGGTTCTTATACCGGCCATCAATTCCAGTGGCTGTTTCAACGGCGAGGTCGTCTGCTCGGCAGGAGGGTTGTCGGCGGTTCACGCGGGTGAAAAATCAGGGTTCAGCCGAGCCTGCACAAACGCCGAAGACGTTTTCGACGACGGTGAAGTTGATGCGGTGTTCATCGCCACTCAGCACGGCGAGCACGCGAAGCAAGTAATATCGGCCCTTGAACTGGGCAAGCACGTATTCGTGGAGAAACCACTCGCGCTTACACTTTTGGAGATAGACGACATCGAGCAGACCTTGCAGGCGAGCGGTAGAATGCTCATGGTCGGCTTCAACAGGCGATTTGCTCCGCTTTCGCAAAAGGCTAAAGAGTTCTTCTCCGACGTAAAAGTGCCTCTGACGGTTTCGTTCCGCTTCAATGCGGGAGAGATTCCCTCAGAACACTGGACACAGGACGATGAATCGGGCGGCGGACGTATCATAGGCGAAGCCTGCCACGCCATTGACACCGCGACATACCTGACTGGCTCTCCCCCCGTTCGGGTATATGCTGAATCCGTGGGAGGCGAGAACGCTCCCGACATCACTGACGACCAGAGCTTTATCACAATTCGCCACGAAAACGGTTCGATATCGAACATCGCGTATCTCGCCGGAGGAGACAAGGCGTTCCCGAAGGAACGCATCGAGGTAATCGGCGGCGGAAGGATAGCGGTCATAGACGACTTCCGCACCCTGACTACCTGCGCGAACGGCAAGATTCGCACTCAAAAGTGCGGCGGGCAGGACAAGGGACACAAGGCCGAAGTCCGGGCATTCGGAAAGGCTCTCAGGCAAGGCGGTCGGGCACCGATAAGCTGGGCTGAACTGAAAGCCGTCTCTCGTGCAAGCATCCTTGCGGTACAGAGCATCCGCCAAGGCATTCCGAAACAAATCTGAGGATCCCCATGAATACACTGATACGCACAGCGAGCCACCTGAAGGCGTCGCAAATCTACTGGCGACTTATGTACAGCATAAAGCGTAAGGCGTCGCTGATACCGGCACGGGCTGACGTTTCCGCAGCCGTATCGTTCAATGGCAAGATACCCGACCCGCCCTGTCTGAGCGGCATCGATGATGCGGAAAAACTCGCGGCGGACCTCGAAGAGGGCTTCCTCTCGCTTCTGAACGCTTCGCATGCCTTCGAACCCAAGCGAGGCTGGGCGTTTACCAATTCCGACAGCAACAGGCTATGGGCGATAACCGTCCAATATCACGAGTGGCTGCACGCGCTTGCAATCGAATACGCAAGGACACGAAAACCCCGCTACGCGAAACTTGTGCGCGAGTACATTATGGACTGGATCGACACCTGCAAGCGAGGAGCCTCTCCTTCTCCTTTCGCGTGGGACAGCTACGCAATAGCGACGCGGCTCGGATGGTGGTCGCGAATACTTTCGAGCGTCAGTATGCTGTTCAACGATGCGGAACTGGAAAAAATACTGCGCTCTTACGCGCTTCAGGCGGAGCATCTACTTGGCAATATCGAATGGGACCTGCGAGCCAACCACCTTCTTCGCGACTGCATCGGGCTGCTCTGGGCCGGGCGAACACTGGAGGGCCAAATCGCAAACAAGTGCTACCGCAAAGGAGTTGAAGAACTTCGCGAGCAGTTGGACGAACAGGTGATGTCCGACGGCGGTCACTTCGAAAGAAGCACGATGTACCACAACCAGGTTCTGGAAGACCTTCTGATTGCTTACTCACTTGTACGTGAAGACGGTATGAGGGCCAAGATTCTGGACAAGATATCCATAATGATGAATTTCTCGCGATGGATGCGTCACGAGGACGGGAGGTTCCCCCTTCTCAACGACTCCGCGTTCAACGGCGCACGCACCTACGATGAACTTGCGTTAGCTTTCCAGCAGAGCGGAGGCGGCAGGCTCTCGCTCCAGCCAATTCAAGGCACACGATATTTCGCTCAAACAGGCTACGTGGCTCATCACGGGCCGCTTTGGACTGTCTTTGCGGATGCCGCTCCGGTCGGCCCTGATTACCAGCCAGGCCATGCACATGCGGACACATTGACTATAGAGGCCGCGTACAGGGGCAAGCGGGTGTTCGTTGACCCGGGCACATATTCCTACGACGAGGACGAAATGCGAAAGTACACGCGTTCTACCAGGGCGCACAACACCGTCTGCATTGACGGCGAGAACTCCTCGGAGGTCTGGAAGATATTCCGGGTCGGACGACGGGCCTATCCAAAGGACGTCGAGTTTCATTGCGACGACACCGGATTCGTCCTGAGCGCAGCCCACGGCGGATATCGCCACCTGAAAGGCGAACCGAGCCACAAGAGGCTCGTGGACGTGGGACAGCGCGAGTTTACAGTGGTTGACGAGGTCAAAGGAGGAGAAGAGCATGAGGTATCGGGCGGCTTTCTTCTCGCGCCATGCTGGAAGGCGGAGCGCATTGACAACTGCTTCATCCTTCGCCGCAACGGAATCCGGTTGCGGGTAAAAATCGAAGGACCGAAAGAGCTTGAGCTTCGCATCAGCGATGCCCTGCATTGTCCCGAGTTCGGCAAACAGATGAAGACGAAGCGAATCGAGTGGAGCTGTTGGGGCGAACTGCCGATACATGTTACGACGCGCGTGGAGGAGTTGAGGTGAGGATACTCTACGTCTCTCAGTACTATCCTCCGGAAGTCTGCGCGCCGGCTGTAAGGGTGAGCGAACTCGCCAAAAACTGGGCCGGGGCCGGACACGATGTAACGGTACTGACCGGTTTTGCGCACCACCCCCACGGCAGAAAAAAGCGCGAAGACAGGTATGTCCTGACACGACGCGAACAGGACGGAGAGGTTGAAGTAATACGCAGCTACGTGTGGGCAAGCGCGAACGAGGGCACGTTGAAGCGGATGATCTCGTACGCCTCTTTCTGTTTGTCGAGTTCGCTCATCGGCACACTTCGCTGCAAGCGTCCGGACGTTGTGATAGCAACTTCACCGCAGCTTTTGTGCGGGCTTTCCGGCTACTTGCTTTCCAAGCTATTGAGATGCCGTTTCGTGTTCGAGGTGCGCGACCTCTGGCCGGAGTCCATTCTTGCGGTATCAGCGATGAAAGAGAACTTTGTTGTACGAAGGTTGAAAGGGCTGGCATCCTTTCTGTACCGAAAAAGCGACCGCATCGTCACGGTAGGGAACGGGTACAGGAATGGCATAGTTGATAGCTACGGAATTCCAAAGGATAAGATTGACGTGGTTCCCAACGGCATAGATACGGAGAAGTTCAGCGGAGCCTTCAACAGAGAGGGGATAAGAAAAGACCTTGGCTGGCAGGGCAAGTTCGTGGTGCTGTACATAGGTACTCACGGAATGGCTCATGCCCTTGACAAGGTTCTTCTTAGCGCCAAAGAGCTTGCTGGAAAACGCGATATCCACTTCGCATTCGTCGGAGACGGTGCGGAGAGGAAGAACCTCGAGCGACAGGCATCTGAGTTAGGGCTCGACAACGTTCAGTTCTTCGGAATGATGCCACGAGAAGAAGTGCCAAACATCTACGCCGCATGCGATGCAGGCATAGTTTCACTGCGCAAGACCGAGCTTTTCCAACACGTTTTGCCATCGAAGATTTTCGAATTTCTTGCCATGGGCAAACCCATAGTGCTCTCCGTTGACGGAGAGGCCCGGAGGATCGCAGAGGCCTCAGGGGCAGGTTTCTTCGTCGAACCGGAAGATTACAAGGCGATGGCCCGGAAGATACAGCAACTACATGACAGGCGCGATAGCCTCAACGCCATCGGAGAAAAGGGTAGGAAGTACGTCCTTGCCAACTTCGACAGGTCAGCACTCGCGCACGACTATCTGCATATTCTCGACAAAACAATCCAACCCCAATACAAGAGCCCTGAACTGACATTAGCAGACCAGACACAGGAGTGATCATCAATGGCTGATATTTGCGTATTCGGACTGGGATATGTCGGGCTGCCGACCGCGAGCCTCATGGCAAACGCGGGTTTCCAGGTACTCGGCATAGACATTGACCCGGAAGTAGTGAAAAAGTTAAACAAGGGTGAGACACGGCTCGACGAGGCCGGTCTTTCGACGTTGGTACATGCCGCTTTTTCCAGCGGCAACCTGGTGGCGTCCACGAAGCCGGAAGCTTCGGACACGTTCATCATCTGTGTTCCGACACCGATAAGCGAGGACAAGAATGTTGACCTCACGGCAGTGCGAAAAGCCGCCGAGAGCATCAAGCCCCATCTTCGGCCCGGGAACCTCGTGATATTGGAGTCGACTTCTCCAATCGGCACCACCCGCGGCGTGGTTGGCAAGATACTCGAAGAGACGGGAATGGAGGCCGGAGTTGACTTCGACCTCTGCTACTGTCCGGAGCGGGTTCTTCCGGGCAATACGGTTAACGAGCTGATGAACAATGACCGGATAGTGGGCGGAGTGACACCGGAATCTGCCGTTCGAGCGGCATTGATCTTCGAGCGTTTCTCGTACGGCAAAGTGGTGCAGACCAACGATCTGACGGCGGAAATGTGCAAGCTGATGGAGAACACCTATCGCGATGTCAATATCGCACTGGCGAATGTGTTCGCCCGCATCGCGGAGGAGAAAGGAGTTGACGTCTGGGAGGCCATCGAGCACTCAAACCTTCATCCCCGCGTGAACATACTTTCGCCCTGGCCCCGGAGTTGGGGGCCACTGCATTCCGATAGACCCTTGGTTTCTCATCGGCGGATGTCCGTCTCAGACGAATCTTCTCAAGGCCGCGCGAGAAGTCAACGACTCTCAACCCGAACGCCTGCTCGAACGTGCCGTGAAGGCGGCGGGCGTGAAAAGGAACGACAAAATCGCAGTCCTCGGCGCTGCCTACAAACCCGACATTGACGACCCGCGTGAAAGCCCTGCTCATGCCATCAACAAACTGGCCAGGATTCGGGATATAGCGATCTCCGTTCACGACCCCCACGTGAAGGAAGGCGATCACGAGGGCATGTTCGTCACGAACGATCTCGAAAGCGCTCTACTCGGAGCCAAGGCCGTCCTTCTCGTCACCAACCATGCATGTTACCGTTCGCTTTCCGCCCGGTTCTTTCGCGAACACATGGCCGGAAACGTCATTGCGGACGGGCGCAACTGGCTTAACCACCAGACACTTCGTGCGGCGGGATTCGAGTTGCTCGTTGTCGGCGAGCCCCAGATCACCGAAGACAGAGCAAGCTCCGGCTCGGTGAGGACCCGCGCGATGTTCCGCAGCCACTGACCCCCACTTTCCCTCCATTGTAAGGAGGAGACAAATCCACACTGCAAAACACAGAATACTCAACGTACGGGCTGTGCGTCTCTCCACTGCCCTGACCGACGCTCTGAACGAGTACAGAATCTTCCTTAACGAAGCAGGTCGTGCGCCCCAGACCATAGAGGGCTATATTAGGGACATAAGGCTTGTGCTGAAGATAGCCAGGGCTTTGTTCGGAAGCGAAAGCGTAAGCGAGATTGCGCCGCAGCAGCTCGAACACATTCTGAACTCCGACGAGTTCATGTCAGTGGATTCGGGGAGGCGCAGCAAGAGTTCAGTGAACCGGACGCTCTCTTCGATCCGCGGCTTCTTCCGTTGGGCAAGCGAGCACTGCCTCGCCGACAAAGACGCTACCCGTTCGTTGAGAAGCGAGCGAGTACGCAGGTCGAAGCCGACGGTCCTGACCGCGGATGAAGTACGCAAGCTCCTCGATACAACCTTACAGGAGCCTGGCATGCTCGCACTTCGCGACCACATGATCATATTGACCTATGTTCGAACCGGCATCAGGGTCAACGAGCTTGTGGAACTTGACATTGAGGACATGGATTTGCCCGGTCGCAGACTGATAGTCGAAGGTTCGAAGGACGACAGCAAGCGAGTGCTCTTTCTCAGCAACAAACTGGTCGAGTCATACGAGCAGTACCTCTGGCAGATGTGGCTTCGCTACCGCGCATGTGAGGGAGCGCTGTTCCTGTCGAACCGCCGCAAGCGCATCACCTCCCGCCAAGTGGCCATACGGCTGAAGCACTGGTGCAGAGAAGCCGGTATTGAGGAGATTTCTCCATTGGTACTTCGCCATACTTTCGCATCCCTGTTGTTCGAACGTACCCACGACCTGGGGCTCGTACAAAAGGCTCTTGGTCACAAGGACATCCGCACAACAGAGATTTACTCGTATGTAGAGGAGGAGAAGCTTAAGAGAGCAATCGAGAGCCTGTAGCGGCAGTTTTGGCAAGCTGATTGCTGTCTTTAAGTAAGTCAGCAGGAAGGCAGGACGCGAATGGAAAAGGAAAGTGACTCGATGGTTCTCGACCAAATGGCTCTTGAGAAACTGCAGAAGGAAGACGATAAGTACGGCAAGACGGATTTGAACGACGGCAGACATTATGTACTGGGAAATGTTCTTATCTGTTCGCCAAGCTCGCACATAACGGGCTGATACAAGTTACCCCCAACTCATCCTCTCTCTCGGCACAGGCCGCCCCGCTCCCCCGGGGCGGCCGCTTCTATGTAGGAGGACGAGTTACGGTCTGAGTCGTTCGATATTCAGCTTCGCGGCGGGAGCAACCTGGTACAGTTGCGTCAGCTTGTCGCAGGGGAAATCGCTGCAGAAGGCACAGTTCTGATAGCCACGCTCGATGTTGCACTTGCGGATGGGACACATGGAGCAGTAGCCCACTTTTACCCCATCGCGCCGACAGCCTGAGCAGTTGATGTCGGACGGCTTGAAGTCGTGTTCATAGACCTTGCTCCACTCATCAGCGGTCTTTTTGCGCAACTCGTCGTCATCTGCGGCGTATGCCTTGAATGCAGGGCACGACGAGCATTCCAGTCCACAACTACCGATAATCTTGATCTTGGTCACAACAACCTCCTGATACGGGTAAACATCGTGAACGGTTCCGGCCATGCTCGGACGACTCCTTGAGGGAAAACAAAAGACGTGGACAATCATGATACTTCAAGGAGTATCGAAATGAGCCGAACAGCATTCTGTCTGATTGTAGCACTTTCACTTCTGTTCGCGTCGATATCTTTCGGATACGGAGATAGCGACCGTGGCTTCGCTGTCATCGAGCTTTACACCTCGGAAGGGTGAAACGGTTGTCCTGGAGCCGAGGCCAGGTTGGCCAAGGTGTACGAACAGGCCCGCGAAGACAACTCCCCCGTTTTTCTGGTCGTATACCACGTTGACTACTGGGGATCATATAGGCTGGAAGGATCCTTACGGTTTGAAGGCCGCGTCGGTTCGACAGCGGGACTTCTGCAAGAAGGTCGGCAGCGGCGTTTACACTCCGCAGGTGATAGTCAACGGCGAGGTCACGCGAGGCGGAACGTCAGCGAAGGTTCGCGAGGAAATCGCCCGGGAACCCGAGGTCCTTGTAAAACTGGACAGGCCGAGAAGGGACCGGAAGTCGGGAAAGGTTGTCGTCTCGTTTGATGTAAAGGGCAAGGTCAAAGACTGCACCGCGACCGTCGCCATCACGGAGCGGGGTCTGAAGAGCGAACCCGATGCCGGCGAGTGCAAGGGCATGAAGATTGAACACGGCAACACGGTACGGGCGTTCGCGGAGAAGAAGCTGGGCCGCGAGGGAAGCTACGACGTGGAGCTCCGATGTTCCTGATGAAGTTGACATGGACAACTCCTCGCTGATAGTCTATATCCGTACCAACGATAAGTACGCGATAAAGGGCGCAGAATGGATGGACCTCGACTCCGAATCGCTCAATTCGAGCGCTCCGTTCGCGCTTGTAGAGACTGTCATAGACGTCTCCTCACCCGACGCGGAATCCTGGACAAAGGTACTTGACTCGGCCGAGAACGCCACGCGCGAGGGCGCACAGTGCCTGCTCGTGACCCACCTTCTCGGCGACGGAGCCGAACTCGAAAGCCCTGCCCAGAGGCCGAAGGAGCTTTCCGCCGAAACCCCCTTTGCGGTTTTCGTGAACTCCGAACCTTCGCCGACCGAAGGACTCGTGCGCATGATCGGCTCGGCCTTCGAGAAGCCCTGCCCCACGTTCGTGGAAGTCGAATGCGAGATAAAGGGGCTGAAAGGCGACCGTTTGTACGCGAGCTTCCGCCTTGGACATTTCGAAGGCAGACACGAACTCGCTCTGTGGCTGGTCAAAAAGCAAATGACACTTACGACTCAAGGCGAAGAGATGATGCTGAAAAACGTCGTGGTCGGCGCGACACGCACGACGGCGAGAGGCGAGCGCGACGGCAGAAAGACCATGTCCATTCCGAAAGGTATGTCGGCTGCCGGAATGGCACTTATCGCCATCCTTTTGGACGGGGACTCACACGTCCCCTTTGCCGTTAAGCGGAAGGACCTCGGCGAATTGTGACCTTGATCGCATGAGTTCAGAGGGGCGGCAGATGCCGCCCCTTTTCATGGTATTCGATATCCATTTATCGAAACGTGTCTTTTTCGCCGGAATCGGGTAGCATGAGAAGTCACAGTGAAAAGAGGATGATATCATGGAAAACCCCACCGTCGAACAGTTGAAGAAAGAGAACGAGAAACTCAGACGTGAGCTCGCGATAATAACCGAACGCCTGGAGTTGTCCCTCTCGGCGGGCAACCTCGCCTGGTGGGACTGGGATGTCTCTGAGAACAAGGTGACGTTCAACGAACTGAAGGTCAAAATGCTCGGTTATGAAATGGCGGATTTCAGGGACGTTGGGTACCAGGCATTCACGGACCTGCTGCACCCTGACGACTACGAGCCGGCCATGCAGGCCATGCGTGACCACCTTTCCGGCAAGAAGAAACTTTACGAGGTCGAGTATCGCATCAAGACTTCATCCGGCGAGTACAAGTGGTTCTACGACCGCGGCTCCGTGACCGACTACGACGAGGACGGCAAACCGACCCGCCTGAAGGGCATAGTTTTCGACATAACTTCTCGCAAACGTGCGGAGATGGTGCGGGAGCAACTGATAGAGCAACTGAAGAAGAGCCTCAAAGAGGTCAGGACGCTTCGCGGCATAGTTCCCATATGCGCTTCCTGCAAAAAGATCAAGGAAGACGACGGCTACTGGAAGGCCGTCGAGGAGTACGTCACGGAGCATTCGGAAGCGATGTTCTCGCATGGCCTCTGTCCCGAATGCGCCAGTCGTTACATGAACGACAATACAGCGGACTGACCCACAGGGCACCTCGAAAAAGACAGTTTTGCTGCAAATGTCTGCGGCTTTGCCATGCTTCGTCATGAAGCCATATCTTCCTTGAGTATAGCCACAAATATTGCTTGCGTAGAAACACCATAGTTTCCTCGCCTGACTTTGCCTCGCTCATTTTCGCTCGAAACCGATTGTTCAAGGTGACCTGCAGTTTCGACATTAATTTTTCAAGACCCGGATTATCCGGGGCTTTTTTTGCCAGTTCTGAACAAACAACAACGATGCGCTATTAGTGATTATTTTCACGACAAATTTTTCATGTTTTGACAGCACTCCGGCAAACGCCTAACCCTTTGCCATGTACTATTTTGCGTCAGCAACACAAGAGCGGGTCACGAAAAGGGGGATATATTGCTTGAAAAGAGGATTCCCTTGAGATATGATTACAAGGAACGGTCACCAAGAAACTTCCAGCCTGTCTTACACACCGTCAACCTGATTCACACGACTACCGAAGGTCGGCGGTCTCCTACACGCATTTTCACCATGACATCCCCGACGCCGGCGGTCGCGCCTGACTGCACCAGTTTGCTCAGCAGTAACCACGTGCTTTCGACCCGGGAGGAAAGATGAATGGAAAGGAATGCGACCACGAATGGGAAATGACCAACGTTCGCAACGGTTACCTCGTCATGGAGGGCTGTTTCGGCTGCGGCGGTCGGCTTTCGTTCTTCTCTGAAGAGCCTGTCCCCCCTCAGGACGACTACCGCGAAGGCGACCATTTCTGGAGCTTTCGAGGCAGCTTTCAGGCCACTAAATTCGATATCAGATGCACAAAGTGCGGTCACTTGGTGAACTTGCAGGATGTCAATGCGCTGATGCTGTGCACCAACTGTGACCCGGACTGTCCTGTCAGCAAGGCCGCGAAAGAGGGCGCGGAGGTGGCCTGCTGGGCATACGTCGCCATCTGCCCGGATACCACGCATGACAAGGGCTCGTGCGTTTCCGACGAGGGTATCAGGAGGCTCAACGAGTACTACAACCAGCGCCGGTCGAGCGGGAGCCTCATCAAGGTTCTTCCTTGCAGGATGAGGAAGTCCGTGGACCAGTGTCACGGCATATATCTCGCGGATATCGGCCTCACAGAGCTTTACTGAACATCTGCAACCCGATTATCAATGGCTGACGGCAGCTGCCCTGTGCGAAAGGAAGGCAAGCAATGAAGGTTTCAGAAGTCGCGAAGAAGGCATCGCTGAAGGCGTTCAACGACTGCCCCGACAAGGAGATTCAGACAGTCTATATCTCTGATATGGTGAGCGACATCATCAACACCAAAGAAGGCTCTCTCCTGGTAACGCTGCAGACGCACAAGAACCTTGTCGCGGCGGCGAACCTCGTAGATGTCTCCGCGGTGATTTTCTCCCGTGGCAAGGAACCTTCAACTGATGTCATCGAGCTCGCCGAAAAGGCGGGCATAGGCCTTTACGGTTTCGACGGCGACACTTGGTCGCTTGCCAAGAAGCTGTACGAAATCGGCCTCAGATAGAACAACAGACCGAAATATACGGCCTGTCCATGAATAAACCCCTCGAAGACGGGGGCTGCTTTAAGGGCTGCCCTTCTACGGGCTCAACCGCGTGGTGACAATATGGCGAACGACTCCCTTTCCTCTATTCTCGACTCCTCCCGGGGCACTCGCGACGAACTCATTCCCATCCTTCAGAAGACCCAGCAAAAGCATGGCTTCATTTCGACACAGGCCGTTAAGAGCGTGGCGCGAAAACTGAAAATCTCTGAAAACGAGGTTTACGGAGTCGCCACCTTCTACGCGCAGTTTCGCTTCAACCCTCCGGGCAAGCACCATATCCGCATCTGCATGGGAACCGCATGCCACGTGAAGGGTGGCGAACAGCTCATGGCCACTATTGACCGCAAGTACGGAATAGGACCGGGCGAGACCACCGAGGACGGGCTGTTCGACCTCGAACGGGTCGCCTGTCTCGGATGCTGTGCGCTTGCCCCGGTCATCAAGGTGGACGACACCGTGTACGGTCACATGAACGTGCTGAAACTCCAACAGATATTAGGTGAATATGAACGCTCTTCAGAAAAGACGGACTGAAGCAGAGGCTGCATTCTCAGAACGCGCTAAAAGCAGCCGACCGGTGCTCTATTTCGGAACGGGTTCGTGCGGTCTCGCCGCAGGCGCGGCGGAAACCATGAAGGCCTCGCTGGATTATCTGAAACGCAAGGACATACATGCGGACGTGGTGAAAGTAGGCTGCATAGGCACCTGCTACCTCGAGCCTCTCGTTGACATCCAGCTTCCGGGCACCCCTCGCGTGTCGTTTTCAAACGTTTACGCCGAGGACGCAGAGAAGGTTCTGTCCTCCGTTTTCGAGAAGGATGAACCTTCAAAGCGACACCTTGTCGGGCATCTCGGCGAAGGCGAGTTCGGTGAGATCAAGAGCTTCTTCGACCAGCCCATGTTGAAGCCGCAGGTTCGGAACGTCCTTCGCAACTGCGGTCTCATAGACCCCGACTCGTTGGACGATTATCTTGCCAGGGACGGCTACCGAGCACTTGAAAAGGCCCTTGAGATGTCAACAGAACAGGTACTCGAGGTGGTGAAGCGTTCCGGACTGCGCGGCAGGGGCGGCGCAGGTTTCCCGACATGGAAGAAGTGGTCGTTCTGCCGCGACACGCAGGAAAAGGAACGCTACCTCATCTGCAATGCGGACGAGGGCGACCCCGGTGCGTTCATGGATCGTTCTCTCATCGAAGGGGACCCGCACGCAGTGCTCGAAGGCATGCTGATTGCCGCCTACACCATCGGCGCATCCCAGGGTTATGTTTACATTCGCGCCGAATACCCGCTGGCAATCGAGCGGCTCAAGACCGCAATATCCGACATGCACGAGAACGGACTTCTGGGTGAGAACATCCTGGGCAGCGGATTCTCCTTCGACATCAGGCTCAAGGAGGGCGCAGGCGCGTTCGTCTGCGGCGAAGAGACTGCCCTCATCGCGTCGGTGGAAGGCAAGCGCGGCATGCCTCGCACGCGACCGCCCTTCCCCGCCGTAAGCGGACTGTGGGGCAAGCCGACCATCATCAATAACGTCGAAACCCTTGCCAACCTTCCTAACATAGTTCGAAACGGCGCCGACTGGTTCGCCTCGTTCGGCACTGAAGGCAGCAAGGGCACAAAGACTTTCTCGCTGGTGGGCAAGATTCGAAGAAGCGGGCTCGTGGACGGCCCCGCTCGGAATGACACTGCGCGAGGTCATCCACCGACATAGGAGGCGGCACGCTCAAGCCTTTCAAGGCCGTTCAGACCGGAGGCCCCTCCGGCGGCTGTCTCTCGGATGAGTTCCTCGATACTCCGATAGACTACGAGAACTTGTCACAAATAGGTGCAATCATGGGCTCGGGCGGCCTGATAGTCGTTGACGAGGACACGTGCATAGTTGACACGGCCAAGTACTTCCTTTCGTTTACTCAGCAGGAGTCCTGCGGCAAATGTGTGCCGTGCAGGGTGGGCACCCGCCACCTTGTAGAGCTTCTGGACAAGATAACCAAGGGCAACGGCGAGCTGGATGACATCAAGAAGATGGAGCGCCTGTGCGAAACGATCAAGGCCGGCGCGCTTTGCGCTCTCGGCGGTACCGCACCGAACCCTGTGCTGTCGGCACTGAAGTATTTTCGCGGCGAGTTTCTTGCACACGTTCAGAACAAACGCTGTCCGGCAGCGGTATGCAGGGACCTTGTGGTCTATCGTATTGACCCCGACAAGTGCACCGGTTGCCAGAAATGCGTCGAGGTCTGCCCGGTTGACGCGATCAGCGGACCGCGCTCCGAGCCCCATAACCTGGACGAGGAAGCGTGCATCAAATGTCGCTCGTGCTACGAGATATGCCGCTTCGATGCAATAGCGGGAGACGCGATCACCATCGTTCCCGGTCAGACAGACAAGAGTTGACAAGCCAACCACGGAGATAGAAGTGCCGAAGAAGCCAAAGACGCTGAAGATGCATTTTAACGGCAAAGAGGTGAGCTTCCCCGAAGGAGTGTCAGTACTCCGCGCCGCCGAACTTAACGGAATACACATCCCCTCTCTCTGCTCCCACAAGGACCTTTCGCCGTTCGGTTCGTGCAGGCTCTGCATGGTGGAGATCGAGGGCATGCGTGGTTATCCACTGTCCTGCGATACGTTGGCGCGAGAGAACATGAAGGTTCTTACGGACACCGTGAAACTGGGCGAGCTTCGCAAGGACATCCTGCAGTTGATTCTCAGCGAGCACCCGTTCAGTTGCCTTGTCTGCGGAGAAAAGGAAGAATGCGTGGAGTTTCAGTCCACCATCCGCAAGACCGGTGTCACGACCGGATGCCGCTACTGCCCGAACGATGACCAGTGCGAGTTACAGCAACTCGTGGAGGACATCGGGGTGGACGAGGTGGAATACCCAATTTACTATCACGGGCACGAACCGGAATCCGCCGACCCCTTCTACGACCGTGACTACAACATCTGCATCCTTTGCGGCCGCTGTGTTCGAATGTGCAAGGAGGTCCGCGGAACCGCGGTCCTGGACTTCACCTTCCGCGGTCCTTCCGCCAAGGTAGGGCCCGCGTTCGGACGCAACCATATCGAGGCCGGTTGCGAATTCTGCGGTGCATGCGTTGACGTGTGTCCGACCGGTGCGCTCGCCGACAAAGCATCCAAGTGGGACGGCAAGCCGGACAAGAGCTTCACGAGCACCTGCCCGTTCTGCGGTATCGGCTGCCAGGTGGAGATAGATGTCAAGGACGGACGCCTTTCGAAGGCCAGCGGCGCGGTCTGACGAGGTTGTGAACGACGGTCAGCTATGCCTCCGTGGACGTTTCTGCATGACGGAGGTGACTCACCATTATTCCCGCGGCAAGCAACCGAAGATGTTGATGGGCGAATACTTCCGAAAGGTCAAGTGGGAGGAGGCGGTAGAGAAAGCCACAGGTGCCTTCTCCAACTGCTCGCCGGACGAGGTGGTGACGCTCGTATCGCCGGACCTCACGAACGAGTCGATTTTCGCGGCGCAGAAGTTTGTGCGCGAATGTCTCAAGAGCGAGAACATTGATTCCACGGCGCGAGAACGCCTCGCGGGTGGTCCCGCGGCGTGGGCCGAGCTGTTTTCGCACAGGAACTCCATCCACGACATTCGCAACAGTGACGTAGTGCTCGCCGTGTCGCTTGACACGCGTTTCGATTTCTCCGTTACAGGCGTCGAGGTTCGCCACGCGCTTGCCGACGGTGCCACGCTCATAACAGTTGACTCCCGCGACACCAACCTCGCCCGTTATACCGACGACTGGCTGCAGTGCCCGCCCGGAACCGAGGGCGCGCTGCTGAAGGCGGTCATAACGGCGGACATACGCGAGATAGCGAAGGCGGCGAAGCTGTCCGGGCTTTCCGAAGAATTCATCGCCCGCTGTGCGAATGATTTCGCGCATCACGAGTCCGCCTCGGTCATTCTCGGTCCCTCCTTCTTCACCAATTGCGGAGACGTTTCTGACGCTCTGAAGGTGCTGGGCTCGCACGATGAGCTTAACGTCATTCCGTTGTACTGGGGGGCGAATACGCGCGGTGCGCTCGAACTCGGAGCAATGTCGGGCGTTAAGCCGGGGCCACGGATTGACCGCAATACCACTGGACTGCTCGAAAAGCTGCGAAGCGGCGAACTGAAGCCGAAGGTGCTGTACCTTATCGGCGACGTGCCCTTCTCCGAACGCCCGGAAGCCGAGTTCGTAATCTGTCAGGATATCTACGAGCCTCCCTTCCCTGTTGACGTGTACCTTCCCGCGGCGAGTTTCGCGGAGGCCGAGGGAACTCTCACGAACGTCGAGGGCCGCGTCCAGCACCTGCACCAGGTCGAGTTCCCCCCGGACGGTGCCCGCACGGGCTTCGTTCGCCCGGACTGGAAGATACTTTCGATGCTCGCAACGGCAATGGAAGCGGACGGCTTCGCCTACGAGAGCGCCAAGGACTTGCGCAAGGACATCGCTGGCGCGGTCGAGGGTTTTCCCGCGGAAGTGGACCGCGAACGCAGACGTGTGAAGCCGGGCATCGGCGACCTCGGTTCGTACGAGTACAGCAAGCCCGCCGACGGCGAATACAAACTGCTCATCCACCCGGGAGGCTACGTCCACCGCGGAGTGGGTATGCAGGAGAAGGTGAGCGGGCTGAAGCAACTGTCGCTCGAAAGCGGAGTCGCCATGAATCCGCAGGACATGAAAACGCTCAATATACAGGACGGTGAGCGAGTTGACATAAGCGCTTCGGGCCTTGGCAAAGCCCTGCAGGCGGTTGTGCGCGCGCGTGAAGAGGTGTGTCCGGGAACGGTTACGGCGTTCCGCCCGACCACCGGCAATACGTCTGACATGCCGCTTTACGGCCCGCTCAATATCGAACACATCCGCCCGAAGGCGTAGTGGAGGCAGAATGTACAAGGTAGTCGAGAGGAAGATGATCGTGCCGAACCTTCACGAACTCGTTGTGGAGGCTCCTCACGTTGCATCGTCGGTTCAGCCGGGCAACTTCATAATTTTGCGAGCTGACGAGAACGGCGAACGCATTCCGCTTTCCGTAGCGGACTGGGACCGCGAGGCAGGCACGGTAAGTTCGATTTTCATGCAGGTCGGCGGTTCCACGGCAAAGCTGGCACAGCTTCATCCCGGCGACGAGATACCGACCTTTGCCGGACCCCTGGGACGTGAGACCGAGATAGAAAAATACGGAACGGTCGTGTGCGTCATGGGCTGTTATGGAATAGGCAGCATGTGGCCCGTCGCCCGTGCGCTCAAGGAGGCCGGCAACGAGATAGTCGCGGTGATCGAAGCCCGAAGTACGTTCCTGTTGTACTGGCTCGACAGGTACAAAGAGCTTTGCGACAAGGTGCTGTATTGCACCCGCGACGGAACGCTGGGCCGAAAGGGCCATGCAGGCGAGATACCCGACATGCTGCGATCACAGGGGGTCAAGCCCGACCTCGTAATGGCACACGGCTGCACCTTCCAGATGAAACGTATGGCGGATGTCACCCGCGAGCCCGGTTGGAAGACGGTCGTCAACATGAACCCCATCATGATAGACGGGACCGGCATGTGCGGCGTTTGTCGTCTCACTGTCGGCGGCGAGACCAAGTTCGCCTGCGTTGACGGCCCGGACTTCGACGCTCACGAAATAGATTGGGACGAGTTCCTCGCACGGCGCAAGACTTACTTCGTCGAGGAGACCGAACCTCTGCGACACAGTGGCTGTGGCGAACACGCCGAGGAGCATCAAGGAGTTTCAAGTGGCTAAGAAACTGAACCTCGACAGAAAAGCAATGCCCAAGCAGAAGCCCTGGGAGCGAATCAAAAACTTCGACGAAGTCGCGCTTGGATACACGGTCGAACTCGCACAGGCCGAGGCTGAACGCTGCCTTTCCTGCAAAAAGGCCTTCTGCAGTATGGGCTGCCCGGTGGGCATAGACATACCCGCATTCATCAAGTGCATTCGTAAAGGTGACTACGCTGCCGGAGTTCGCAAGATCAAGGAAACCAACGCCCTGCCCGCCATCTGCGGCAGGGTGTGTCCGCAGGAGGAACAGTGCGAGGCCAAATGCGTGCTGGGCAACAAGGACGCTCCGATCGCTATCGGAAGGCTCGAACGTTTCCTCGCAGACTACGAGGCGAGTTCGGGCAAGCGCGAGACACCCGACAGAACCGAGCCCACCGGCAAGAAGGTGGCGATAGTCGGTGCCGGCCCCGCGGGAGTCACGGTCGCCAACGACCTCGCCCTGTTGGGTCATTCTGTAACAATCTTCGAGGCCCTGCACGACTGCGGCGGTGTGCTGACCTACGGCATTCCCGAATTCCGTCTGCCAAAGGCCATTGTTCGCCGTGAAGTTGACTACGTTCGCAGCCTCGGAGTTGATATCGTCACTGATTTCATCGTCGGCAAGACTCGCACGGTGGACTCGCTTATGGAAGAGTACGACGCGATGTTCATTGGTGCCGGTGCCGGGCTTCCGTGGTTTTTGGGCATAGACGGAGAAAACCTCAACGGCGTTTACTCGGCCAACGAGTACCTGACGCGCGTGAATCTCATGAAGGGTTTTCGATTCCCCGAAACTGACACGCCGGTCAAGCGCAGCGCGAAGGTGGCGGTCATCGGCGGCGGCAATGTAGCGATGGACGCTGCAAGAACTTCGGAACGTCTCGGCGCGGACGAGACTCATATCGTCTATCGCCGCTCTCGCAAGGAACTTCCCGCCAGAGAAGAGGAAGTCGAGAACGCCGAGGAAGAAGGCATCATCTTCGACCTGCTGACTCTGCCCACGCGCATTCTCGGAGACGAACGCGGCTGGGTACGCGCTCTGGAGTGCATAAAAATGCGCCTCGGCGAGCCCGACTCTTCGGGACGCAGACGACCGCTGCCCATAGAGGGGTCTGACTTCGAGCTGGAAGTTGACGCGGTGGTAATCGCCATTGGCAACAGCCCCAACCCGCTTATTCCCAACTCGACCAAAGGCCTTGAAATCGGCAAGCGCGGCAACATCGTGGCCGACGAGGAGACCGGCAAGACCTCTCGAGAAGGCATATGGGCCGGAGGAGATGTCGTCACCGGCGCGGCAACGGTTATCAGTGCGATGGGCGCGGCCCGCAACGCCGCTGCTTCAATGCACAGGTACCTGATGGACGAGGACAAATGAACGACCGCGATGACACAAAGAAAAAAATCAGCGGAGCGGCTGAACCGAAACGGCGCACGAGCCTCAAGCTTTCGGAGATTGCCGACCTGCTGAAATGCGAGGTGATAGTCGAAGGGCGCGGGCTTGAAGCCGAGGTGACGGACATAGTCGCCTCGGACGGCATGAGCGAGGTGCTTGCCGGCACGAAATCCGGAGAGTTGATGATAACCGGACTTACGAACATCCAGTCCATCCGCACCGCGGACATCTCGGACGCCTGCGCGGTGATCTATTGTCGCGGCAGAAGGCCGGTAGAGACGGTGCTGCAGCTTGCCCGCAACCAACAGATGCCGGTTCTGACAACTCATCTGAACATGTTTGATATATGCGGCATCCTTTACAATGCGGGCCTTCGCGGGGTGACGTGATGAGTACGGAACTGCTCAGGGAGTCATACGAGGTACACGGACGCAACTTCGATAAGGCCGGAGAGGTATCCGGCAACATCAAGGCACTTCTCAAGGAAGTCGGCATCAGCGCGCAAGTGGTCAGGCGGACGGTCATCGTGGCGTTCGAGGCAGAGATGAACGTCGTCATGTACGCCTCTCGCGCCACCATCACCCTGGCCCTCACTGAAGATTCAATCGAACTGACCATTGAAGACGATGGGCCCGGCATTCCAGACATTGAGCAGGCCATGCAAGAGGGCTACTCCACTGCGTCTGCGGAGATGCGAGAGATGGGTTTCGGCTTTGGCATGGGCCTTCCCAACATCAACCGTCACTCGGATGTTTTTGATATCACCTCCAAGGTAGGCAAAGGCACCAAGCTTCGCTCCACGATAAGACATAACTCCGATGAATAGCCTCGAACACGGGTTCACAATAGACTCGACAGAATGCATCGGCTGCATGGAATGCATGCGCTCCTGTCCTACTTCCGCCATAAGAGTGAAGAAGAGCAAGGCTTTTGTACTGCCCGAGTTGTGCGTTGACTGCGGCAAGTGCCTCTGCGCGTGTCCTGTACAGGCAATGGAGCCCGTACGCTCAACTACGAAGAGCTCGGAAACTTCAAGTACCGCGTTGCCATTCCCTCGCCCGTACTGTTCTCGCAGTTCGCCCGCAGCGACACTCCGGCAAAAATAGCACTGGCACTCAAGGACATCGGGTTCGACGAGGTATGGGACTTTTCTGTAGAGATTGAATTGGTCAACCGTGCCATCCGCGAAAAGGTTGAGAACTGGAAAGGTTCTTTCCCGCTTATCTCCAGCGCATGTCCCGTAGTGGTGCGAATCCTGCAGGTGATGTACCCTTCAATGGTAAGCCAGGTGCTGCCGGTAGAGGTTCCGCGCGAGATCGCAGGTCGTGAGATGAAAAAACGTCTTTCGAAAAAACTGGGGCTTGAACCACATAAGATCGCCGCAATATACATCACCCCCTGCCAAGCCAAGAGCATATCTATCCTCCAGCCTGCCGAAGAGGAAAAGAGCCACCTCGACGGAGGAGTTGGCATCTCAGAAATATACAACGACCTGCTCTACGCACTACGTAAGAGAAGCAAGGATGAGAACGATTCAAGCAAATATCAGCCCGTCTTTGGCTCCGATCGCGTTCTGCGCTGGGGGGTTACAGAGGGGCAGGCTCACAACCTGTCGCAGCACCGATACCTGCCGCTTACTGGACTTGATAATATCATCAAGGTGTTCGACGATATCGAACGCGGCAAGCTGCGAAACATTGACTTCATCGAGTGCTATGCGTGCGCAGGCGGCTGTATCGGCGGCAACCTGACCGTTGACAACCTCTACGTTGCCAGAAGCAAGCTGATGTACATTCTGTCCAACCTTTCCGAGCCTTCAAAAGAGTTCATGAGCGAGGTCAACAAAAGGTATCCGAAAACGGATTTCTCGCTGAAAGCGCCTGTAAAACCGCGCAGCCATACATCAGGTGGAATGGGGCTCGTGGAGCGAGTGAAGATGCGCAAGCGTGCCGCAGAGGTCGAAAGCCGCCTTCCGGGTTTGAAGTGCGGGCTATGCGGAGCGCCGAACTGCCACGCTCACGCGCAGGATATCGCGCAAGGCAACAGCAGCGAGGAAGAGTGCATTTTCCTGTCAGACGAACGACTTGAGTACCTTCGCGATAAGTATATGTCAAACAACGAGTAATGGATAAGAACAGGATACTCCCAGTGGCCTGTCCCCGTTCTTTGGTCCACCTGTTATGAGAGTTTCACCGCTGGTTCTCCGCACACACACGCCTTTTGGAGGGCGAGAGGATTCGCACGTGCGAACCGAGATGTTATCAGACTTATGGTAGAACTCCTGCCAGTTGAGGCCGAGTTCGGCGAAATTACGCGGCGTTGTGCGCGTCGTGCTCGTCGCGACGAGGTCTTTGCCTTCGGCGTTCACCTTCTTACGGCTCTGAGCAAAACGGTCGGTCGTGCTCGAAGAACTAACCTCCGTCATCTTGCCCTTCGCGAGGCGCACATTGCCGATGTCGTATGCGTAATACATGTTCGTGTTATTGGCCGTATCCTGATAGCGCACAAGGTTGTTCTTCCAGTCGTACTGGAAAGCCTCGTTTGTGCCCTTGGTAACAAGGTTGCCGTTGTTGTCGTAGGTGTATGTATTGGCACCGTCAGACGTTATTCTGCCAAGGCCGTTATAGGTATAATTCGTGGTCGTGCCGTTGTCAACCTTCTGGTCCATGCTGGACACCCAAGTTACATTGTACTGTCGGCCAACGCCCGATATCAAACGGCCCCCCGTTCGCATGCCTTAACATGGCTGTGCGGCACGCACAATCATTCGTCATTCACCAACTTGTTCGAGCGCAACTCAAAGAGCAGCTTCAGGTACACCCAGTCATAGTAGGACTGTCTCTTGGGCATCACTCCACCGCGGCAGTTGGCAGAAAACAGCAACCACGGGAACAGTTCCAGGTACTCAGATGCAAGCTCAAGGCCTTCATCACCATTGAACGCCAGCAGATAGAAGGATGTATGCAGTGCTGCAAACTCGACAAGAGCGTAGAAAGGGCAGCTTCCGCTTTCGTGGCGCAGACAGGACAGCAACTTTTGCATGTACATGACGGAGATATCATCGGCAATTTCAGCATCTTTTCTGAGCGCCCTGTAAAGCAGCGTCCTGCCGATATGCAGTCTCTCATCGTCGGCGATATATATTGCTGCCGGGGGTTCGGCGATGTAAACACGATTCTCTGCAGCCAGGAACTCCGCGAACTCCGTTGAAGTAAGTCCCTTGCCCTCGTGTTCGTCGCAAAGGACTTCATTCAGCTTTGCGGTAAAGAGAAGCGGATCGTCCATAAGAAACAAGTAGCGAGGAGATTCAGGATCGGTAAGGTACTTGCGTTTGATTGCATTCGCAGCACCAGAAGCACAGATCCCATAGACTTGCTCAAGTTCACAGCGGTAGATCGAACGGACGGGCGATTGCCTGTCGAAACCAAAGGCGAGTCTTACGTCCATCAGATAACGCTTAATACGGTTGTTGGGACTCTCCGGAATATCCGGATCACCCTCGACTATCGCCTGGACGGCACTGAGTATGGCGCTGATGACACGATGGGCATCCTTGCCCGAAGCATGGCGCAAGTAAATCGCCCTTGTATCCTCCAACGCAGGCATGTCCAAGGTGTCTTCCGTGAGGTGAAACAGCAGCCTGCAAACACATGCACACCAGAGCAAACTCGCATTGCCGCTGACGTTGTACGCGCCAAGGTACGTACGTTCGCCTTCCTTGTATTCGCCCTCAAACATCTGGAGCGTCCCAAGGAACTCGTCGCTTCCATGGCCGTTACTCCGAGCCGCCACAGCGGTCGCCAGCTCCGTCTCTCCACACGCTGCAAGCGACACCGCCCTGTCAAACAGATCCGGAGCATCGCACCAATGCTTTGGTGCATACTTAAGTCCCCTGTTCTTACGAGGACTATCCGCTACTTTTTCTGTCGTACCCTCATGCGTGCACGATGCCATACACACCGCGAGGGTAGCCGCAATCATCAAGAACAGAAGCGTTCTCGGGAATCCAAGCCCGAACCTACCAACCGTCATAATCTTCCCTAATTCTCAAGGCCAAGCACACTCTGCGACCTTGCGCAGTACATACTTCCAGTCGGCAGCACCGTTGCTGCTTTTTCCTATCCTGTACAAGCGCACTGCGTCACCGCGCTTGCCGAAAACAAACGCAATTCTGTCATCTATGCTGACGCATTTAGCAAAAGAAAGCATGTTCACGAGGGAGCTCTCCGAACTACTGAATGCACTGCTCTCATCTGTACTGACGCACTCCGCAAAACCCAGCGTGTTAACAAAGGAACTCTCCGACTCGCTACTGACAAAACCCGTGCGCTGCATGTATGAAGAGTCGGAAGGTAATGTCTGAACCACCCCGCTGTGAGTTAGCGAATAGCACACCGGCAACACGTTCTCTCTTCTGACCCTGTCAGAGAAGTGGAGAAACACGCCGATAGGCCAGTAACGACTTGTACCATACCGTGAGTCTTTTGTCTCGGGAGGTTCGGCAGTCCTGAGCTCGATGCCTGAATCAAAATCAATGTGACCGGGCAGATGCAAACCCATTGAATACACTTCTCCTTGGCGGGTAAGACCACCAATGGCGGGACCTACCGGTACAAACACTCCGTCTGTAATCCATACCGAAGGTTGGAACGAAGTCTCTGCCCTGATGATTTTGCCAAAAGGGCTGTTTCTGATCTTGTGTACAAAACTATATGTAGTGCAATCAAGATGCGATACACTGTGTTCAAATGGCGGCAGTCCTCCAGTATCTGTTAAATAATCGTACCAGCACATGTCCTGAACATACCTCGCAGAAAATGCATCCAGGACGGTTGGCGTTGTCCAACTTATCAAGCCGCCTTCCAGAGAAGTGGAAACGCTGACAACCACTTCTTTGCCGCTATCTGAATTTGCCATCTTTGCCGTGTAAACCCATATGAAGAAGCTCTCGTTGTTGTTAAACCTCCACAGAGCGAAGTAGCGAAGTTTCGGAGTAAGTACTCTGCCCCATGCACCCTTCATTTTCTCTAACACAAGCGAGCGAGCCGGCGGATCAACATACTTGGAAGCTCTGAAGGAGCCCCAACTGTTGATCACACCCATCCCATCCTTTATGCCATAGAGAGCACTTATGAAGTCGTTCGTCTCTGTAACCACAAAGTCCAGCTTTCGCGAGACGGAGATATCACTAAAATCTTCGGAAACAGTGAACCATGTGTCTCCGCACATCAGCATCCTCTGCTTTTCAATCCAGAATGACTTGAAGTAGGTATTCTCCGGGCTCGTGTGATTGCACGAGGTGAAGCAAGCTACCGAAACGAGCAGAATGAATGCGATAACCACTGATCTGAATCTCATCGAACTCTACTCCTTGCCGTCTTTATGGGCCTGAATTTTCTCACATAGCTCATCAAGGCTTCCTCCCTCTTCAATACTGAAAGAATCAGGATACTTGTCTGGTTCTGGATTTTCACCAAGATCCTCCATCCAGACTCCGCCCTCTTCCGTCCAGCCTTTGGCTACAAGCGTGTTGCCGATATCATAGCCGAGCCAGACATCTTCTACCGTCGAAGTGTTCTGATACCGCACCAAGTTGTTCTTCCAGTCATATGTAAACGTCTCTGACCCCTTGGTCAGCAGGTTGCCGTTGTTGTCGTAAGTATAAGGCGAACCGTTCGCCGCCGTGATGTGGTCCGCTGTTCGAACCTTTGGTCTTATCTGTGCGGCACGCACTCTGTTGTTTTGCTGCCATGTGAATTCCTTTGAGGACCGTGGAGGAAGGTCAGTTTTGTCCAGCCTGTTTGCATCAAAATCTGAAGGCACAGACGTTGTCTCCTGAATGAAAAGACTCGTAATACTCAAGACTGTACTCCCAGTCCTTTTCGAAGAAGGCGGCGTACTCCCACACATGTCTTGCTCTCCATGAGTACACAGAAGGTGGGTATTCAAACGCTTCTGTGTTCTGACTTTCAGTCAACACCAAGCATGAGGAACCATCATCAAACCTGTGAGATGAAGCAGCTGTAACGTCACTCTTCTGCCAGAAGTGTGTTATCGCAAGGAATGCTTTTCTGTGTTTCAAAGCCACTTTCCAATCAGGAGGTTCCGCCCATTCCAATAGCAATTGCCTGTTTTCCCTTACCTCCATTTCCAGTAGATGAGTTTCGATTCGCTTCGCAGTAAACTCACATGTCCGCTGAGATGCTCGGTTTTCGCTATACGCGATAGGCGCGGTTACATACGTTGCATTGATGGAGCAAAGCTGCTTACAGACTTGTATATAGTTCTTGAAGTACTCGTACACATCGTCGGAAACTACGCCTTTGAGAGCAATTACATCTAATGCATCGAAGTCTTCGATAACGAGGTCTATTTCTCTCCTCGCATCATGCAGAATATCGAAGTGTCTCTTCATTTCTTTCTCGCTCCATGTAAGACGGAAGTAGTTACACTCAAGAACATGGCCAGGGAATTCTCCGATATCATAAGAATCCAATTCCATAATAAGGTTCCGAATGTCTCCCAAGTGGGACAGTTTTGATGTTATGGCCTTGTCCGATGAACACCTAACAGCAATCACTGCGTGTTTTTCAGCCTTCGTCAGACCAGATGGAACTGGCATGCCCCCCAAAAATCGATCCAGTTACAATGAGAGTTTCCGAGAAGGCCGAAAGGCCGGGAGGCTCTAAATGAAGCGCAGGAAAAGGCACAATCCGGAGCAAATCGTGAAGAAACTTCACGACGCGGAAAGAAGGCTCAACGCAGGACAGAGCATCGGGCAGGTATGCCAGGCTCTTGAGATAAGCGAGGCAACGTTCCATCGCTGGCGCAACCAGTACGGCGGGATGAAAGCCGAGGAAGCGAAGAGGCTCAAGGAGCTCGAAATCGAAAACACACGCCTGAAGAAGATGGTCGCGGACCTCATGCTCGACAAAGAGATCCTGAAGGACATCGCGGAGGGAAACTTCTGAGCCCGGCCAGGCGACGAGATGCAGTGGACATGGTGGTGGAGAAGCACGAGGTTTCGGAGCGCCGAGCCTGCTGTGTGGCCGGGCAGCATCGCTCCACCCAGAGGTACGAACCCGTCGAGCGGAACTCCGACGAGGTTCTTGTGAAGCGGATTCACGAGCTTGTCGCGTCGTTTCCGAGGTATGGATACCGCAGGATCGCCGCTGAGCTTCAGGGCGAAGGATGGGACGTCAACGTGAAGAGAGTCCACAGGCTCTGGAAGCGCGAAGGGCTCAGGGTTCCGCGCAAACGGCGTAAGAAGGGCGTTTTAGGCGATTCAAGCGGAAGTTGTTCGAAGAAGAGGTCCGATGGTCTTAACGATGTGTGGAGCTATGATTTTGTTTTCGACCGCCTTTCGGACGGGCGCATGGTGAAGATCCTTGCGGTTGTCGATGAGTTCAGCCGCGAGTGTCTCGCGCTGGAAGCGGGCTTCCGTTTCACAGGAAAAGATGTCTTGGATGTCCTTGGGAAGCTGATGCTGGAGCGGGGCTCGCCGAAGTTCATTCGCTCCGATAACGGTTCGGAGTTTACTGCTTTGAAAGTTCGAAACTGGCTGTCGTCAATCGAGGTCGGCACGCTTTTCATCGAGCCCGGAAGCCCCTGGGAGAACGGGTTCGTGGAATCTTTCAACAGCCGTTTGAGGGACGAGTTTCTGAACATGGAGATTTTTTACGGCCTCGGCGAGCTGAAGAAGCTTGCCGGTAAGTGGAAGGAGTACTACAATACGAAGCGTCGCCACAGTTCGCTTAACAACCAAACCCCTTCCGAGCGCGCCGCCTTTTGTCGGACTCGCGGATTCGCACGTGCGAATCCTCTCGCCCTCCAAAAGGCGTGTGTGTGCGGAGAACCAGCGGTGAAACTCTCATAACAGGTGGACCAAAGAACGGGGGCAGGCCAGAACGCTATCGGTGCAACTCAAAACGACGTCCATCCGCGATAGTTCATCATCTGAAAACTCGCTGTTAAACTCGTCTAAATGTACTTGCAGTCTACAATCGTCTGGCAAGTCTTTAATGAGAGCTTTCGCAGCGTCCACTTGCTGCAGTTCATTCAGGCGAACTAACTTGAGGTTCGGAAACAGCTCGCAAATCCTTCTTGTGTCCTCCGTAGTGATATGTCCCCATTCGACAAGCAGGACTTCAACTATTGGTTGCAATACTGCCTTGTCGAGGATTTCTTTAACTTCTGTTGGGGCATGAACTGCATTCCCTTTCTGGTTGCCATAAATTAGGAGCATTTTTCGCTGAGTGACCTTTCCAGAGACCAACTCAAGAAATGATTCTTTGTTAGCCCAGAACATCGGGTCGGCAGTTGTGAAGTTGTCAGGGCGAACCCTTGTCCTGTGTTCTTCCGAAATCACCGACAGTAATCTGCCCTTGGCATACGAAGTTACGGTTGTCGGTACCGGGTCAGCGAAATCTGGTTGCTCAATTAGGTCTGTTGAGAACAGCAAACCTTCAAATGATGAAGCCAGCGTTCTTGCTGTACATGTGCTGTGCTTGCTCTTGCGGAGTGCATTGGTCCCAAGCAACGTCAACTCTTGGATTGAGGTGGGAATACTGCACAACAGGTCTTGCGAATTTGGGACAATTGAGCTCCTTACCGTCAAGGAGTGAAGGCTCTTGTTTTCCGCGAGGGCGGATGCGAGCGTCAAGGTGTGTTGTTCATCCTTAAGGCAGAGGTCAAGGACCTCAAGGCTGTGGCTGAGTTTGGGTAGATCGGACGGCGAAGCATTGGGTAAGTAAAGAGAGCGGATTATGGAAACGAGGTGACGATTGGACTTGTTGTACATCTTCTGCCAGTATTTGCCGCGAAGAGCAAGGCTTGTGAGAGCTGTGAAACGCAAGAGGTTATAGGAACAGGGCCAATACTGACAGTTGAGATCGAGCACTTCGATATTCGGACAATGTTCTGCCAAAGTATCAATGTCGGCAGGCATTGGAGAGAAGATGACAACTGCCCTAAGGTTCTTCATTCGCACAAGATACTCGTAGGTACGGGCATCGGCGAGCCTCCCGTAGCACATCAGGTACTGAACTTCGGCAAGATGAGCATGATTGCGCTTCAGGTCGTCATAGTTTCTCATGACGATGCCATACAGCTTGTGGCTTAGCAGGAGCTTCTCACGCCTGAGGGTGAAATCCAGTCTGGTGTTGTTGCTATTAACGTATATAGGAAACGGCTTGCGAGTGCATCTCCGCCAGACATTTCTGCCAGACAATACGAACGGTTGCAGTTTGTGATTTTCAACGTACGAAAATGAAAGCTGGCCGGAGACGACTTTCTGCGCAAATGCGAACTGACAACTAACTGCTATCGTCAACATAAGGACAACAAGCAGCAAAACGCGCTTACATGCGGTTCTAACCGTTACCTTGTGGGGATTGTGTCCTTCCCTGCAATGATTCTTAGTTTGCATATGATACTCCAACCGCACTCACCTGTTGTCCAGAGGTGATACATGTTTCGGTCGTCATTTGGCCACCTCGAAAAATTGGCGCATCCACAACCTGAGTATACAATTGATGGAGTATAAGTCAATCGAAGAGAGGCAATAATTGTTGAGGGTTTTTAAGTTAACTTCGACGTCGAAAACGTTCTGGCCAGACTCGATAAGAAGGGCGATTTTCTCGCAAAACTGAACGAGGTCGTTGACTGGGAGGATTTCCGACCCATTCTTGGCCGGATCCGCAAGGCTGAGCGCAAGAGCAACGCCGGTCGCAAGCCGTATGACGAGGTGATGATGTTCAAGATCCTCGTTTAACCTGTACCCTTCATATGGACAGAAACTTTCCTCCGAATTTGGTGGAAGATCCTCTACTCCTGAGTTGACCTGATGTTTCCGCGGTGAAGGCGAAGCGTAGTACATGTCCGTGGTGTTTGTCGTGTTCTGGGAACGCACCGAATTCTCCACGTTAAAAATACCGAACGCCGCTTTCAACATCTCTTCCCCTTCAGGAATACTCTACCCTCGAACAGCATAAAACACAAACATTCCAGTCGTACTGGAAAGCTTCGTTCGTGCCCTTGCTCAGCAAGTTGCCGTTGTTGTCATCATAAGTACGACCCTTCGCCGCCGTGATACGACCGAGCCCATAGCGGACTCAGAAAGGTTGGCTGCAAATCCCTGACCCTACTTACCACCCAGTTGCTTAAGAGCTTTTGCAGCTTTCGCCTTTGCGGCTTCTCGAGCATTGTTCGCGCTTTCGATCTGCTCGGCGGTTATCTTCTCAAACCGAGTGTCATCGTAGTACGGTGTATTGGGGCCAAAGCGAGCCACATCGACCGGATTCATCTTCTCCCAGGCCTTCCGGACGCTGAGGTCTATCCCGCGGATCAACACCCTCTTGCACTCGGGAATCATGTTGTCCTTTGCAAATACGAATCCTGTGTGGAGGCTCGTACAGAAGACTGTATTCGAGTTGAACGGAGAGCAGTCCACATCGAGCCTGTCGCAAATAAACAAGTTCTCGCTGAAATTCGCGTTCAATGGCCGCCTTACATTAGCATCGAGTGAAGGGCCTCCCAGTATAATGTCTCTTGCAACAAAGCTGTTTGAGGTAAAGCCGACAGAAGATTCTTGCGAATACCGGACTGACACTCGAAACGTTCTGTCAGAATAGAAAAGACAATCACTGATGTCGACCTTTGCAGATTCCGCAGTGATAAGCAATGTCGGGGAATTAACAGAACCGGAAAGGCCTACCGCTGAACACTTCGAGACGAGGACTTCGGGTGAACCGAGCGACTCTACACCGGACCAAAATACAAAGATTGGTGCAGAATATTCGGACAGGATCTCACAGTTAGTGATTCGAACGTATTGTCCGCTGAAAACACTCATTACCTCGGCGCGATACACCGTATCTTCGAGCGTCTTGCCGGGCAAAGTCAGTTTGATTCTGCAATTTGACAGGAAACCCTTTCCTGCAAAGAGGCCGCTGACAGTTGCATTTGGATATCCGAAAATTGGGCTCAGCACTGATTCGAGCTTCCATACCTTGCTGATAGAACACGAATCGAAGATAAATGCTCTCTGCCCTGCCACAAAGGCATCAGACTGAAACCAGATCTCCTCGAACTGTGACCTAACGGCAACCGCTGCCGGTCCTGAGTAGCTGCCCAGCTGACAGTTCTTTATCTCGCATCCGATACACACTGATACTGGCCACTTCCCCTCCTTCTCAAACAGTGCTTTCTCGTCCGGTTCAAGCTCTCTTTCAAGCTGCTTTCTGCAGTACTCGGACATGCCCTGTTCGCTATCGGATACTGAGTCTCTCGTAAAGAGCGAATATACCAGCACAGAGGCAATTTCCAGCATATCAGTGAGTTTGAAATGAACTCTCTCTATCACAGAATCTCGGATCACTGTTTCATTAGAACACAACAGACCTCCGGAACGGTTCGCCGGGAGATCCCATTCGCTGGTGTTCTCCTGCATGCGCACTTCATCGCTTGGTGCCCCAATTTCAATTCCGTTGAACGTACAGTTGGCCAGATGGAGTGTCTTCGCCTCAAGAACCGCCGTTATGCAGCTTCTGTACTCATCATCGTGTCCGCTGCTGAAGAAGCCCAGATAGCTCTCAACCGTGGTGAGCCGTGGCAGTTCGTCTCCTGATGGTACCGGCAGCAGCTTCAGGTTGATGAAAGAGCAGTTCTCAAGCTTCACTCTTCTGACATAGGGAAAATGAAGCCCATAAAAATGCTGCGAGCCCACTCCCTCGACGTTAAAGGAAAGGGGCTCGTCGCCGAGAGCTTGCTCTCCGAGACATACGATCCCTCCACCGTCAACTCTGATGTTTGCGCCCTTTTCGATGGATACTCGCCCTCCTTCAGAGACAAGGAGAACCTTGTCAAGAGTATCGCCGTCCTTAAGAACAACCGAGTCCACTTTTTCGACTGTCAGCTTGTCGAAGAAGCTTTCCCCATAGCACTTGCAGGACACAAAACAAGTGTGGATAAACAGAAGCACAAGCACTACAGTAATTCTGCCCGAAACGTCACTTTTCATAACTTCTCACCTCGTTTGGTGCATCTGGGCCGTCTACGTTGTTCTCTTCCATATTGCCTTTGTGTCCTCGTATCTCCCCTTTATCGGCGGCTGTATCGGAGCCTTGAGCTGCCTTCTCTGCACTATCAAGAACATCTCGGTCATAGTCACCACGTTCACCTTCGTCGCCTCCAGACCAACAACTATGAACAGTAACTATTTCCTTTTCTGGCCACCTCGAAAAATTGGTGAATATCCGACCCTGATATGATTGCGGATGGAGGGCCTTAAAGTCAGCGAAAAACTGCGTCTCTTTCTTACTCATTCTCATCTCCGTTCAGGGCTCGCGAGCCCCATTGTCCAGCAGGAGATTCCTTCCACCTTAACCATCTGTCCAGTTTTTGGGGACAAGCTCGAATTGCCCGCATCCACAACCTGAGATCTCTGCGAACGGATGGAGGACGACCGGGAAGAGTTTCAGACGATGGCGAAAGGATTTTAAGTTAAGGTCGACGTAGAAAACACGTTCGATGCTCAAAAGCCAAGTTAAAGCATTTTGACGGTTATCGGCAATTGCTGTCACAGGTATCCCCCGTTTGCATGGTTTATCTCGGCTGTGCGGCTCGCACCCATGCTGGGCGGCCGGTTTGTACCCTTACAAACGGTTAGATGCGGCGAAAAACACTGCCGTCCCACCACTTACAATGTAATCCCGGCCGTGTGGCACACACGTCCATGCTGGACACCCAAGTTATATGGTTCTGACGGTCATTAGCCGATATCACTCGTTCCCCCGTTCGCCTGTTAAAACTTACCCGGGTGTGCGGCACGCACCTTTGTATCAGCTCGTTTTCGTACGAAACCATTTGTCCGAGGCACCCGTGAGCTACCTCCTGGAAAAGTCTAAAAAACACTTCGACATGGCAGCGCCATCCGTTACGCGCCGTTGCGAGATAACGCCTTCCATGGCATGTTTTTAACTTAGCATGCGCACAAGACGCAGTCAAGAACTATTTTGCCCCATTGACTCTATAACCGCCCCTTCCCTAATCCTGCATTCACCTTAGCTACCGACAGATTAAGGGGTTGCAGCCAGACACAAGCAGCACGAGTTTTTCAAAACTTCAGGGCATAACGAAAAACTATCTCGAATACCTGCCCGAACGCGAAAGATATCCGAGCCCTTTCAACGGCTCAGGGCAAAAACCGTTCCCCAGCCCAGAGCAAAACCCCCACCACGCCCATTATGCAATGGGCCAGACCGCGAGCAATTGCAGCACGTCAAATGGGCCAATCGCGAATGATCTCCCCACCGGATTGGCCGGGGCTCTATGTACTGGCAGGCCTCCGTACCTGTCCTCTTCTGGTCCAAACGATGGCGATGTTGGCAACCGTGACGGGAACGATAATTCTGAGGCGGAGAATACAAGACCGGAAGAGCAATGAAATGACCGGGCAAGCACGGAGGGTTGACCCCACATAAGACAGTGCCGCACGTGGCGTCTGGCAAGTACCTTAAAAGAGTGCTGCCAAGAGGGGTTGTCTGCGGCACCTATTTGTGACAGATATCACAAGCAAAGGTAATTAGGCCAAGGGGAAACAGCAGACATAGCCATGTCACATTCCGGCGAAAGAACGTTCTGACAGGAGTTAACTTTGCGTGCGTCAGTCTCTGTCAGGACGGGGTCATATATCCGCGTCGGGTTACTCGTGATATATTTCCGAAGAAATTGTCGCTCAAGTTCTTACCGATCGGTATGATGAGTTGTGAAATCGGTAACGAGGACAGCATGAAGAACGAGAAAAGCAAGACCGACATTCCCAAACCGACCGTCGCACGGCTCCCGAACTACAGGCAGGCGTTGCAGCATTTTCTCGCAGGCGGAACTTCGGTAATATCGTCGCACGATCTCGCCCACGAGGCCGCCGTGACCCCGAGCCAGCTTCGCAAGGACCTCGCCTATTTCGGGCATTTCGGAACGGCCGGCATAGGTTACGATGTCAGGAAACTGCTCGATACTCTTGAAGAAATACTGGGGACCGCTCGCAAGCGTCCGGTAGTGCTTGTCGGTGTCGGCAACCTGGGCCGCGCGGTGCTGAACCATTCTTCTTTGGCGCAGGCGGGTTTCGATATCGTCGCATCCGTGGATGACTCTCCACGCAAACACGGAAGGGTTATCGTCGGAGTAAGGTGCTATCCCGGCGACGAGTTAGAGGTATAGTAAAGGATAAGGACGCGCATATCGCCATCCTCGCTGTGAACCCCGACAACGCGCAGGAAACCGCAGAGAGGCTCGCGAGCGCTGGCGTGCGAGCGATAGTGAACTTCACACATGTCCGGCTGAAACTGCCGGAGAAGGTTCTTGTAGAGAACTTGGACATAGGTCTTACGTTGCAGAAGGTTGCATTTTACCTCGACCTAATGGAGGGCGACAAATGAGTAGTGGAAACAGGACGCGAACAATTCCCCGAGACTTGCTCATTCCCCTGCTCCAGGAAGCACAAGAGCGAGACGGATTCATATCCCGCGATTCGGTGAACGAGATATCCGAGAAGCTGAACATCCCGCCCGCGAAGGTTTACGGGGTGGCGAGTTTTTACAACCAGTTCACGTTCTCGAAGCCCGGCAAGTACATCATCCGCGTTTGCCGCGGAACAGCATGCCATGTTAAGGGTTCTGAACGTATATTGAATGCCCTCCAGGCCGAGTTGAAAATATCCCCGGGAGAGACTACCCGAGACGGACTGTTCTCGCTGGATGAAGTCGCCTGCCTGGGAGCCTGTGGTCTCGCGCCTGTAATCCTTGTCAACGGCAAGTTCCACGGGCGGCTCACCGTCAAGGACGTTGCGAAGGTCATAGAGTCCTACCGCGCAAAGGAAGAGGAAGGACAGAAATGAAAAGCATATCAGACCACTGCTGCGACAAGTGCACACACAGTGCCGACACCCCCTGCCCCGATTTTGTCCAGTGCCTGACCGAAGGCCCGCTCTGCCATGAAAGCGACAAATGCCGCTCAGAAAAAGAGCGACTGCTCCAAGAGGCGCTTTATGCCGGAGCGACCAGCCCGGTGCTCTTCGCTGGTGCCGGTACCTGCGGTATGGCCGCGGGCTGCGCGGAAGTAGTTAACAGTCTCAACAAAGCCCTCGAGAACGACGAACGCGAAATCAAGATCGTCGAGGTTGGCTGCATCGGCTTTTGCGCTATGGAGCCCCTTATTGACATCCAATATCCCGGGCATAAACGCGTTCTCGCAAGTGAGCTTACCGGAGAAGACGCGCAGGACGT
>JAXHMW010000018.1:0-224604 GCA_034521065.1 Planctomycetota bacterium
AATGTATTGTGAACGAGGTTTCAACGCCGGATTCTCAAATACCCTGGAAGAACAAATGGAACTGGAAGCAAAGCTACAGGCCGAGGCCGGTGAAACGCATGATTATAATGAAGGGGTCCAGGCATTTTTGGAAAAACGTAAGCCTGAGTTTAAGGTAAGAGTATTACATGATTTCACAGATTACGCTACTTTCATGTAATCTGTCACATATTTGAAATCGAGGAATCGTTAAATCATTGAAATCTGTGATCAACTCTTCTGCATCTTTTACGACTCTGCGGTTAAATTAAATTGCCAGAACTACTATGATTATTGAACTCAATAAAAATCTACGCTTTCTCCTCATTCTTGAGGACTCTAGCGCTATTCATTGGTACCGTTCATCCGATTTGGATTGGCCACTTCGTACAGCTGGTGGATATTTGCTTTACTTTTCTTCCTTCCTGATATCTCCTTTGCGGCCTCATCCCATCAATACCCAAATCGGATCATGGATCTACAACATCTTTCACCATAAAGGGATCATGATCGGACTGATTATAGCCGGTTATTTTGCTGAAATTGAATGGTTGTTAGCTGCCGGAATCCGCACTTTGAGGTCATGCCGCATTTGATCGACATTCGGCTATATGGACTCAAATTCTTCCTGATGATTTCAAGCACACGCACTTGGGTAGAATTGGTAATTAAAATCTTTTTCCAACGGATTTTCTGAGATGTTTCTAGTAGTACTTGTATTGAAAGTCCTCTCGAGCTAGACTGATTATCTGCAGTCCACATTAAAGTTTGATTATCGATTGCCAATGCAATATATAAGGCATCATACATAGCTGACAGGCAATGAGACTGATATATCAAAAGCTGGTTTTGCCAAAGTTCGATGATATATAACATCCGCTGCTATACCACCGTACCTGATTCGTTTACGGTGTGCAGCCATTCTTGAAATGCTTCCAAATCTTTTTTCTTACCTTTTTCCACGATGAACTGGCATCCATCTCTTCATAAAGAAGATCCGGAACAGGAAATCTTGAACGGTCTTCGAGCAGTTTGTCGCTTGCGTTGATCCGAGCTCTTCTTCCAGAAAAATCCACTTTGCCGCAATAGACGCGTCTAGGACAATACTCATCGGTCTCGGCATTTTCTTCCCGTATATCATCGACACTATCGGAAAACATTCGACCTTCAGCACGGTATTTCGCAAGTTTTCCCGAACCATATTCCGTGTTTCTTCAATATCCACTTTTCCCAAAGCATCAATCATTTCTTTCAACTCAGCTTGTAGAGATCGATTATTTCGGTCGGCTCTTTTTTTCAGGTTATTGAGGGTTTTTTCTTCAATATTTCTTACTGAATACGTCAGGCATGATTTCTTCCTCATTGTTTAATTTGATATCATTATGATATCATTTTTCATATTGACTTTACAAGTCCAAAAATTTTCATCCATTTTACAACGCATTCCACCTCAGATTCCTTATCTTGGAAGCGATTTTTCAGACGCTAAATAAAGAAATTCTATGATATCAGATAAAGCTAAAATCGGCGTAGTCGGCGCCGGCACGATGGGAACCGGAATTGCTCAAGTTGCTTCTACGCAGGGACACCAAGTTTATTTATATGATGCTTATCCCCAACAGCTCGAAAAATCCAGAGCAGGGCTCGAAAGCATCCTTAGCTGCGGCAGGTTGAAAAAGAGCGAATGACTCAGAAGGAAGTGGACGACATTCTGGATAGAATTGAATTCGTGGATAACATCACCAAATTTCGGAAAATGTGAATTGGTGATTGAAGCCATCGTGGAAGATTTAGATATAAAGAAAGACACCTTTGCACAGGCTTGAAGGTATTGTTTCTAAGGACTGCATTCTTGGCGTCCAACACCTCTTCCCTTTCCATTGCAGCCATCTCATCAGCCCTTAAAAAACCTGAACGATTTTTAGGCGTTCACTTTTTCAATCCTGCTCCGACTAATGAAACTGGTTGAAATTATCCCAGGTAATTGCTACCGATGATGAAGTTTTTAAATCAACAAAAGCATTCATCAAAAGCTGGGACAAGATCACGGTTTCCGGAAAACAGACACCCGGATTTATCGTGAATCGTGTGGCAAGACCATTTTATGGTGAAGCGCTACGTATTTACGAAGAAGGAATTGCTGATGCCGTAACTATCGATTGGGCCATGAAAGAAATTGGCGGCTTTCGCATGGGGCCGTTTGAATTAATGGATTTAATCGGCCACGATGTAAATTATGAAGTTACCAGCACAGTATTTGAAGCATTTTATTACGATCCTCGACTTCAAACCCTCCTTTGCTCAAAAACGGATGGTAGAAGCCGGCTGGCTTGGACAGAAAATCTGGTAGAGGTTTTTATCACTATGAAGATGATTCAAAAAACCCAGCCCCTGACAAGGATAAAAATCTCGGGCCAGAAAATTTTTGATCGAATTTTAACGATGTTGATCAATGAGGCATGTGATGCGGTTTTTATGAATATTACCTTCAGTTGAGGATGTTGATCTTGCCATGCAAAACGGAGTAAATTATCCCAAAAGGCCTGCTAAAATGGGCGGATGAAATCGGGCTTAAGAATGTACTCGACAGAATGACTGCCCTTCAGGTTGAATACCGGGAAGATCGCTATCGTCCAAATCCACTGTTGAAAAAGATGGTGGCTGAAGGAAAGAGTTTTTATGAGGAATAGTGATTAGCTGTCAGCTATCAGACTTCAGCTTTCAGTTACCTTAAAAACAAAACTGAACTGGTTCAAGCGTCCCGCTTGGACCAATAAAGCTGACAGACAGCTGAAAGCTTAACAACCACAAATTATGAGAAAACAAGACACACCCATATAATCAACAACATGCTTCAAAATGATGCCTTTTCCAATTGGATGGGTATCGAAGTACTCGAACCGTAAGCTGGCTACTGCAAACTTTCCATGAAAATCCGGACGAAATGACCAATGGATTTGGAGTATGTCACGGCGGAATAACGTTTTCATTGGCCGATAGTGCCTTGGCCTTCTGATCAAATTCCCGCGGCTCTGTCTCTTTGGCTTCTGGAGAACAACATCAACTTCACAAAAAAAAAGTAAACGTTGGTGATACGCTGTTTGCTGAAACCGAAGAACTTCAAAATGGAAGAACAATCGGTGTTTACAAGGTTCACATTTCAAACCAAAATGAAGAATTGGTTGTACAAGTTCAGATAGCAGGTTTATCGCACCGCAAGTAGCACAAAGAATCAAATTCATAATTCAATATTTTTAATCCATAATTTCTATGTCCGAAGCATATATCATTGACGGAATCCGAACTCCCATTGGAAAATTGAAAGGTGCACTATCTCCCATTCGAGCCGATGACCTTGCTGCCATTCCAATCAAAGAACTCATCAATCGAAATCCGGAAATTGATCTGGAAGCTATTGAGGATGTGATTTTAGGATGCGCAAATCAGGCCGGGGAAGATAACCGGAATGTGGCGCGGATGGCTTCTCTTTTGGCCGGAATTCCAGCTTCGAGTTCCGGGAGAAACAGTGAACCGATCACGCGCTTCAGGCATGAGCGCTACTGTAAGAGCTTATCATGCCATAAAAGCCGGGGAAGGTGATCTGTTTATCACTGGCGGAGTGGAACACATGACCCGCGGCCCGATCGTTTTAGGAAAAGGATCGTCTCCCTATTCCGGTACAACCGAAATGCATGATTCCACTTTTGGCTGGAGATTCATCAACCCAAAAATGGAAGAAATGTACGGCACTGATGGCATGGGAATGACAGCCGAAAATGTCGTTGAAAAATATAATATCAGCCGCGAAGATCAGGATGAAGTTTGCTGCCTGGAGTCAACAAAAAGCCGGAGCTGCAAGAGATTCGGGTAGATTAGCTAAAGAAATTGTACCGGTGGAAATTCCCCGAAAAAAACAGGGTCCATATCTTTTTGAACACGACGAATTCATGCGCCCTGATACCACAGCAGAGGTACTTGCAAAACTACGACCGGCATTCAAGAAAGACGGAAGCGTAACAGCCGGAAATGCCTCAGGCTTGAATGATGGTGCCGGAGCTCTTTCGGTCGCATCCGATAAAGCCGTCAAAGATTTTGGATTGAAACCAAAAGCACGGATTGTAGCTACACGCCGTTTCCGGAATTGAGCCAAGAATTATGGGATTGGGTCCGGTTGAAGCAGCTCAAAAAGTCCTCCAACGCGCCGGAATGAAACTGGAACGATATGGACGTGATCGAATTGAATGAGGCTTTTGCCGGACAGTCACTCGGCGTAACCCGACTGCTTGAAATGGAGGACGACGATCCCCGGCTTAACCCAAACGGTGGGGCTATTGCTTTGGGACATCCACTCGGAATGACCGGCCAGCGACTCCTGCAAACGGCAACGGTTGAACTTCATGAAAAAGAGTCTCATAAGTATGCTCTTTGTATGTTGCGCGTAGGAGTTGGGCAAGGAATGGCTGTAATCCTTGAAAAAGTTTAAATATTAACCGCAGAGTACGCAGAGACTCGCAAAGGACGCTATGTAATTTTCTTTGCGAACTTTGCGAAATCTTAGCGCTTTTCGCGGTTAAAAAGACGGTTACTTATGGCAATTTACGAATTCAATGGATACAAGCCCGTCGTTCACAAAACGGCTTTTGTGCATCGCACAAGCGGCGGTTACAGGTAATGTGATCATCGGGAAGGATGTATATATCGGTCCCGGTGCGGCCATTCGCGGAGATTGGGGAAGATCGTGATCAAGGACGGATGCAATGTGCAGGAAAATTGTACGATCCATATGTTTCCCGGTGTGACGGTTACTTTAGAAGAATCTGCTCATGTAGGTCACGGAGCCATTATTCATGGAGCTCATCTTGGCGAAAATTGTCTGATTGGGATGAATGCCGTAGTGATGGATAATGTGAAAGTTGGCAAAGAATGCATTATCGGAGCTTTGGCTTTTGTCCCAGAAGGAATGGAAATTCCAGATCGAAAAAGTAGTAGTCGGTAATCCTGCGAAGGTCGTGAAAGATGTCTCTGATGAAATGGCTCGATGGAAAACCAAGGGCACCGGACTTTATCAACAACTTCCTAAAGAATTACATGAAACGCTGAAGGAATGTGAGCCGCTGCAGAAAGGTGCCAAAAGGCCGGGAAGATCAGGAAATGGGATATGAGACGTGGGGAGAAGAAATCAGAAGTCAGATTTAGAACTCAGATACCACTAGTCTGAATTTTAAATTTTGATATTGTACATCGGAGCATAGATTATGAGTAAGTAACGAGTTACATAAAAGGCGAAGTGGCTAACTAAAGGCGACTGAAACCGACCTCATCAGTGCAGTAACGAATGAGCCGGTTGCCCAAATGGTGGAAGCAGATATTGACTACAAATCGGCGCTTGGAGTACGCGCCGAACTGTGGGAGGACTGGAAGCTCCGCGAAATGACCATCCACGAGCGGGCTTTCAAGATCAAATTCCTTGGTCAATACCTAATGGAGCGTAAAGAGAAGTACTGACGAGATGTCCACGCACACCGGAGCCACCCGGGCCGATTCCTGGATCGATATTGAAGGCGGGAATCATTACAGCTTTTGGAATCTCAAGTAAATCACGACGGGAACTTTCAGATCTGCCCTGGCATGTGGAAGGTGATACCGAACGACTTTCTCGTAAAGGCTCTTTCATGGGACAGCACATTTGCGTACCAAAACATGGCGTAGCCGTTCACATCAACGCATTCAATTTCCCGGTTTGGGGAATGCTGGAGAAACTGGCTCCGGCTATTATCTCGGGGATGCCGGTTATTGTGAAACCTTCGCCCATCGGCTCCTATCTCTCCTGGGAGGTTTTTAAAGACATTATCGAATCCGGTATCCTTCCCGAAGGAACCGTTCAATATATTGCCGCCAGACAAACCCGGAGACCTGCTCGATCATCTGATCAGTCAGGATTCCGTTGCGTTCACAGGGTCGGCTCACACCGGAAAAAAACTGAAAGCTCATCCGAATATCATTGCCAATAATGTGCCTTTTAACCTAGAAGCGGATTCACTGAACTGCTCTATTTTGGGGGAGGATGTAACTCCTGACATGGAAGAATTCGATCTCTTCATCAAAGAAGTGGCCCGGTGAAATGACCGTCAAAACCGGGCAGAAGTGTACGGCAATTCGAAGGACTATTGTCCCGGAGCATTTGGAAGATTGAGGTTATTGATGCACTCAGGTCCCGGTTAGAAAAAACCACCATCGGAGATCCGGCTCAAAAAGAAACCCGCATGGGTCCGCTGGCAAGTTCTCTTCAAGCCGAACGATTTGAAGAACAACTTCAGCAATTATCTGAGATCACTGAAACCGTTTATATGGCAAACGGGATGAGCAAAACGGATGCGTTCACAAACCCGCGAGTTCTCGTCTGCCACAAACCCTTGCAGGTAGATGAAGTTCACTGTCTGGAGGCTTTCGGTCCGATGACTACCGTGATGCCTTACAAATACTACTACAGGAGGCCATCGATATCGCCAACAAGGCAAACGGTTCATTAGTAGGTTCTACTCTTCACTGCAGATGATGAATTGGCTCACGAAATTGCCATGGGCTGTGCGCCTCGATCACGGACGATTTATGGTGATCAACCGAAATTCAGCCGGGGAGTCTACCGGGCACGGCTCACCGATTGCTTCACTGGTTCATGGCGGACCAGGACACGCCGGCGGCGGCGAGGAATTGGGCGGAGCGAGAGCTGTTCTTCACAACATGCAACGGATCGCCTTGCAGGGATTCTCCCACCACACTCAGAAATATTGTGAAGCAACACATCAAAGGGGCGGAAACGACGAGAATCAGGAAAACATCCATTCCAAAAATATTTTGAGGAACTGGAGATCGGTGAGGCAATGACTACGGAGAAGCGCACGCGTCACGGAACAAGATGTAGAAGAATTTGCCGAGTTAAGCGGGTGATCATTTTTACGCCCACACTGATCCTGAAGCCGCAGCACGTTCATCTTTTTGGGAAGATCGTAGCCGATGGCTATTTCGTGCTTTCTGCTACAGCCGGGATTGTTTGTTGATCCGGATGAAGGGTCCGGTAATGCTTGAATTACGGATTGGAAAATCTCCGTTTTGCAGCCCCGGTTGCACCCGGCTGATACCATTCAGTGCCAAACTGATCCTGAAAGCGGAAGAATGTTCGCCAGCAGAAGAAGGACGATCCAGTTCCCATTCGGCGTTGTGTACTGGGATGTTGAGGTCACCAACCAAGAAGAACGTTCTGGTCTGGCGAATACACCATTTTGACGTTAATGAAGAAGGAAAAATAAATTGGATATAGACGAGGTTTAGGAGGTTTTGTAAGGATTTGTTTTTCTCATTGCTCTTACTTAAAAAAAGAATTCAGGAGACAGAATTCAGAAATCAGAATTAAACCAGTTATAACAAAATGAGAAAACCAGCAAAAACTTTTCCGTGATTTAATTTTGTGGCAGAAAGCACATCAATTTGTATTGAAAACTTAGAAGTACACCAAAATTTTCCCCAAAGTATTAAACTGTACGGACCTGAGCTCCCAATCAGAAAAAAGGGCTGCTGCGTCGATTCCGGCACATATTGCAGTAGGGTTTCAAAAAAACGCGGCACCAGAGATACCATGCGTTTTTTAAATATTTCACATGGCTCACTGAGAAGAATGACAGATATTATTTAGTACTCGCTAAAAGATTTGAATTACGGAGATTCAGAGAATGTTAATCATCTACTTGAGGAAGTTAGTCGCTTGCTCACTGGCTACTATAAAGCCATACTGAATTCAGAATCCTGAGTTCCTGAATCCTTTTTTAAATCATACTGTCAATTAAATTTTGAATTAAAACATGAGTGATCAAAACGGAGCTGTAAACTTAACCTGATCGAGAACAACATTGGAACGATCGTAACAAATCTATCATCCGCAAAGGGAATTCACGGCCGGGGGCCATTCTTCGGAAATTGGCTCAAACCATTCGTGATGCAGGAGAAAGCGAAGATATTTCGGGTACTAGATCATTAAAAGTCGGGGCGACGGTGCTTTCTGCGCCGTGCTTCGTTTGATGAACTGCATGGCTATTGAAGATTTTGATACCGGGCAAGGAGTTTTTCATGGGGTTTGCATCGGTATTAAATGCCATGCGCATTTGTCCGAAACTCATCATTGTTCGGGTACATGGAAAAACGGTAGGTGGCGGGGTAGGTATCGCCGCGGCAGGCGATTATACTTTCGCTGAGGAAAAAGCGGTATATCAAATTAAAGTGAATCGGCCCTGGAATTGGTCCGTTTGGTGGTAGGGCCTTTGGCTGCGTGGAAAGAAAGTGGGAAAAGCTGCTTCTCTGCGTCTTTTCTATTGATGCTACAAACTCGGCACGACGCTGAATGGGCCCTGAATAAAGGTCTTTACAAGAAGACCTCTTCAACTCAACTTACGACCTGGATCAGGCGGTTCCGCAGGTCTGGCTAACGAATTGGCGAAAAGCAGTCCTGAAGCCATGCAAAACTTAAAAGCTGTACTTTGGAAAAGGAACGGAAGACTGGGATTCCGCTCCTGGAACGATACGCGCCGAGATTAGCGGCCGATTGGCGCCATCAGATTTCACGAAAAACTTTATTAAAAAGTTCAAAGCTAAGTAGATTGATCATCTGATTCTCTTCGGGATGATGAATGTCAATATCGTCCCGTTTTCATTTTCAAAATGTATCTCAGCGTTAATTTGTGAGGCCAATGATCGCATCAGCGTAATTCCCAAGGAGGCGGGTTTACCATTCATCATTTCTTCTGGGAAATTCCGATACCGTCATCGGCTATTATTAAATTATAACTGTTTCCATCATTGTGAAACTCGACATTAACTTTCCCTTTTCTTCCGTCCACTAAAGGCATGTTCAAAAACAATTTACAAAGCGCTTCATTTAATATTAAGCCGCAGGGAATAGCAGCATGCACATCTAATTTACCGGAATCAATATCTAAGTTAACCTCAATATCCTGGTCTTTTCCTTTCAAAGTTTGGGATATTTTTTGAAACCAAGTCCTCTGAGAAAGATTTAAAATCGATATTTGTCAAATTATCGTGTTGGTATAGTTTTTCATGGATTGAGGACATTGTTTGAAGCCGAAGTTTACTGTTCTCAATCGCATTTCTCGCCTCCCCTGTATCGGCATTTTCCCAGGCCTGTAAGCCTACAATACCCGAAATTACAGACATATTATTCTTCACCCTATGGTGTATTTTCTTTTATCAGGATATCTTTTCAGATAACGCCTGTTTTAATTCCTTGGTCTTTTGATTGACCATTTCATCCAACTTCTGCTTTTCATAATAAACCAAGGTACATTTTTAAGCCCGCATAAAGCACTCCCACTTATTAAAATCACAACAAATCCATAAAACCATGCTGTCTGCCAAAATGGTTTTTCAATAGTGATTGAAAAAAGCAACAAGTAACCGGCTCTACCCAATTAGACTGTACGCTTTTGGTTCTTACTTCAAAAACATAGTCACCTGGGTGGAAGGTGTGTGTAACTTATTTCTGTTTTATCATATCCCTTTTCGCCAATTTTCCTGTGAACCGGAAAGCCTGTATTCATAAAAAATTCGCTGAGGATTCTCACAAATTAAGTAGCACCTATTTTCAAGCATTATATGGTGCTGATCGTGGCTGAATGTAGTAGTTTTCAAGATGTACGCTCTGCCAATTTCTTCACCATTTACGGCAAATCCTCTCAAAAATGGTTTCGGTGGCACTTCTAGGTTTAGGGGTATCGCCGCGATATTTGATTAGCCCTTCAGTATAAGAGCCAAGCCATAAGACGTTCTGTCATTATCTTTAAACGCAGAAAGGATGTTGAATTCAACTCCGGAACCGGTACCCTCTTGTAATGGATAAAACAGGCTTTGAATGACGCCCGATTTATTTTCAGTCAAAGATTCGGAATCGATGAAACGGAGTTCCGCAATCGGTACCCTGCCACAAATTTCCTTCATCATCAAAAAGCAAAAACATGGGTTCAGGGAAAAATTCTGACTCAAGTTTAAAGTTTTTTATATCTGACAAGACCGTATCATTTTTTATCTCAAATTCTGCAAAACCGGAACTCGTTCCGTACATAATACGTTCCCCGAGGGTGATCGTAGAATAAACGTAGTTGAGGAACCTTCAATACCATCTTCGAATTCCGATTGTAAATACCGAATCTTCATCAAATCTGCGATACTCCTTTATCTGTAGCTGCCCACATGCGGTCCCCGGTCATCTTCATATAAAGACCACACAAAGTTATCCTTTAATCCATCTTCCTTAGTGTAAATAGGTATAATTCCCATTTTTATATTGCACCACCCCAGACTCCGTTGCCATCCATAAAGCATCTTCTTTCAGATGGATATCTTTTATATAGATTAATGGAAGGGATATTCTACTGCCATAATCCGTGAAAATTTTGCCCATCAAACTCTAAGAGCTTGTTGAAATTGTTCAGTACAAGAAGGTTGCCATTTTCAAGTTTCTCTGCGTCCCCAAACTTCTTTGTAAACTGCTATCTCTTCAGGAAATACATATCTGTTTTGAGTTCCATTTTCGTCAAAGGAAATCAGCCCATTTTCAGTACCCAACCACAAAACACCTTTCTTTTTATGAATAACAGTAACTGAGCTTTCTCCGCTCAACTGTGTCCCTGAATATAAGCTCGAAGTTTCTGATTCCGAAATATATTCACGCCATTTTCATCAGTCGAGACCCATAGACGACCGGCCTTATCCTCATACAAAGAATAGATGTAGTTGGAACTCAGCCCATTTTCTTTTTGTGATATGGGGTGTAGTCGGACGCCGTCATACCAATAGATGCCCTCGATTTCCGGTACCTATCCATACTATCCCCCTGAACGCACCCAACAAGTACATCGTAGACATACCGCACTTCACTTATTATTTATTCGCTGGATTTGCTCCCAGTTCTGCATCCATCAAATTTTGTGATCCCATTGCTGGTCGCTATTCCAAATAGTTCCGTCTTCTTCCTCTGCAAAAGAATATGCTGCCCATCCACTCATTCCATTTATGGGTGTAAATACGTGCTCTACCTCATTATTCCGCATTACAGCAACTCCCTCTTGTGTGGCAATCCAGGTTTTTCCAGTACTTGAAAAGTGAATTTTCCAGATGTTATTGGAGGGCAATCCTTGCTCAGTGGTAATTTGTCTCAATGACTGTTGATCCCAAATGAAAAGTCCCGCTCCGTAGGTTGAAAAGTATAAACTGCCGGATTTATCTTCAGTTATATACATCACATTTAATGAATCAAGAGCTGCTAATTCATCTCTGTAATACACCGAGTCGGCATTCAAATATCCTACTCCGCCCGATTCTGCAGCAACCCACAATCGGTTTTCTGAATCGAAAAAAACAGCATTAATAATATTATGCCGCAGTCCATCTTCAACCGTCAGCACTTTTGATTCGAAGCCGTTATAGCTGATTAATCCGTCGTAGGTAGTCAGCCACATATTTCCCTTACCATCTTGCTGAACATACCCTATTTGTCCCGAAGGCAGACCTTCGTTGGTAGAGATCTTTTTTATATCATATTTCTTGAGCCGCTACCTCAACAGTGAAGAAACTGAGAAGCAGTAACACCCATCCGTAACCGACTTTTTTTACCACAAATAGACCAATTTTTAATACCCAAACAGTTGCCGTTAATATGCATAACTATATTCCATTTTAAAACCACATTCTCAATTTTTGATCGCACACTGCATACCCACAACTATCTTCAACATTTGGTATCATCAGCTATCGTTTAATTAACCTAACTTTTATGAAGATTCTATCGATTTTTTAACAGCACTTCATTCTTTTCACTTTCAATGGCTCAGGATGAGTGGGATGTTACCGACCCGGATTTGGGAGCATCTAATGATATTACTTTCACCACTGATGAGGGTACCTGGATGAATCTCGAATGTGAGTCCTGATGGCAGCCAAATAGTCTTTGACCTGCTGGGTGATATCTACATTATGCCTATTGAAGGAGGGCGGGCTACCTTGTCTTCGCGGCGGACATGCTTACGAAATTCAACCGCGATTCAACCCTGATGGCACACAAATTTCTTTTACCAGTGATGCCGGAGGCGGTGATAATATTTGGGGTACTGGATGGCTACGGCAAGAAATGCCCGGGAAGTTACTGATGAAAGTTTCAGGCTTTTAAAATAACGCAGTATGGACCCCTGATGGTAAATACATTATCGCCAAAAAACACTTTTCATCTACCCGTTCATTGGGAGCCGGTGAAATTTGGATGTACCATAAATCCGGAGGGGCCGGAGTGCAGTTGGTGGAAAAGGCCAATGAGCAACAAGATATCGGAGAACCCGGATTTCACCAGACGGACGATATGTTTATTACAGTCAAGACGTCTATCCGGGAGGATTTTTCCAGTATAACAAAGATCCAACAGCCAGATTTATGTAATACGTCGATATGACCGTGAAGAGGGTGAGATCGGAACCGTTACCGGTGGAAACGGAGGAGCTGTTCGTTCGCAGATCTCCCCTGATGGGGAAACACTGGCTTTTATCAGAAGAGTCAGAACTAGAATCCGTATCGTCTTTACGTGATCTCGATAGCCGGTTCGCGAATGGCCCGTTTATGAAAATATGACCAAGGATCAGCAAGAAGCCTTGGGCTATTTTTTGGAGTCTGATCCAAAACTTTAACTGGATGCCTGATAACCGTAATAGAATCGCTTATGCAAATGGCAAAATTATGCGGATTGATACGCAAACAGGGGAGTCTGAAATCATTCCTTTTGAGGCAGAGTCATCTCATAGTATTTATGAGGCAGCCCGATTTAAGCAAGATATTGCGCCGGACAAATTCCTCGGGTAAAAGCGGTTCGCCAGCTTCGAACTTCACCCGATGGAAAAACGCTGGTATGGAGTGCAGCCGGTCACCTTTGGAGCAAAACACTGCCCGACGGAACCCCAAAACGGGTTACCAATTCCTCGGATTTTGAATTCGAACCTCCTTTTTCTCCCTGAGGGAAATTCTATTGTCTACTGTATCATGGAGTTAGACGTAACGACATGGGGGCTATCAACATTGTGGAATTGAATGACGGTCCTCGGGTTCCCTCTCCCAAAAAAATCACCCTTGAAAAAGGGATTTACAGGGAGCCGTCTTTTTCTTCGGACTGGCAATACTCATTGTATTCCGGCAAGGAAAGCGGCAATGGTCAACAAGGATTTGTACATACTTTGAATCCGGCATCGCAACAGACCATTCCTGCCGGCGGCGGCGAAATGACAATGATAACCGACGAAGGAGCTTTTCCCAAATTCAGTCCGGATGACAACCGAAATATTTTTATCGGAACCGGCGGATATATTTTCGGTGCCATCAACAAATCATACAAAAAAGTGTAGATCTAAACGGTATGATTGTAAAAATGCATCTCACATCCAGCTACGGACACGACTTCTGGACTCAAGTCCGGATGGAAAGCGGATGGCTTTCTCAAACTTGCACAAAGTGTACCTGGCTCCCATTCCTAAAACCGGAAAAACCATTGAGCTGAACCCGAAACACCAAATCCATTCCGGTGAAGCAAATTTCTGAGGAAGCAGGCTATCACATGCACTGGTCAAATGACAGCGATAAGATTCACTGGACCCTCGGTGAAGAACATTTCACTGTTGACCTTGAAGATACCTTCGAAATTGGTAGAAGGCGCTCCCGAGAACTTCCTCGGAAAACCCCCATCAGAGGGATTAAACCTGGAACTTGAATTTAGAAACGTACGTGCCGGAAGGAACCATCGCCTTTACCAATGCACGCATCATCACTATGAATGGAGATGAAGTCATTGAAAAACGGGACGATTGTAGTAGAAGGAAACAAAATAAAAGCTATAGGTTCTGAAGTATCAATCCCTGAAAATGCAAAAGTCATCGATGCTACCGGAAAAACGTATAATCCCCGGACTTGTTGACGTCCACGCCGGATGTAGGTAACTTCCGATTAGGAATCAGCCCAGCAACAACAGTGGGAATACTTTGCAAGTTTAGCCTAAATTGTGGGTGACCACGTAACACGATCCATCGATCCAACTCGAGAAATGATCTTTTCTCATTCCGAAGCCATTAAAGCCGGAAAACATGGTTGGACCTCGGGTATTTTCTACAGGAGTAATTTTGTATGGAGCCGACGGATCGATAAAAACAGAAATCAATAGCTATGAGGATGCTCTTTTTGCCATTGAAAGAACCAAGGCATGGGGCGCATTCTCCGTAAAGAGCTACAATCAGCCCCGCCGAAATCAGCGGCAACAGGTCACGGAAAGCAGCTAAAGAACTGGAAATGATGGTCATGCCGGAGGGCGGCTCAGCCGATACCCATAACATGACCATGATTTTATGACGGACATAATCCGGGATTCGAACACAATGTACCGGTAGTACCCCTTTCTTTATAAAGATGTTCGTGAACTCTGGGCGGCCAGTGAAACAGGTTATACCCCAACTCATGTCGTTAATGATGCAAGCATGAGCGGTGAATATTACTGGTATCAAAAGACCAATGCGTGGGAGAATGAACGACTGCTCACCTTCACCCCAAGAAAGTGTTATTCGCATTGACGCACGATCACGACACCGAACGATGATTCCTGATGAAGAGTATGAAAACGGGCATATATTAACTGCCGAATCCGGAAGATGCTCACCGATGCCGGCGTTAAAGTAAACCTCGGAGCTCACGGTCAGCTGCAAGGCACTGGGCGCGCATTGGGAACTGTGGATGTTCGAGCAGGGCGGTATGACTGAACATGGAAGCTCTCAGAGCTGCCACCTTAAATGGCGCTCACTACTTAGGAATGGATCATGAAATTGGGTCCGCGAAGTTGGAAGATTAGCCGATTTAGTAGTGCTGGAAGAAGAACCCATTAGACAACATTCGCAACACCGATTCTGCGGTTTACACCATGGCAAAACGGTCGCTTATTTGATGCTGCGACAACTGAATGAAGTGGGTAATTCAGGAACGTGAGCGACTGCCTCTTCTGGTGGGAACGAGACGACGATGAGGCAATTCGACTGGATGTGATTACCATTTCTCCAGCCTGGTTGCAGTGTACATGTTTTGGGTGATGGACTGCCGAACTCCAAAACAAATATAGAAATCCAAACTGGTTCAAGCGTCTCGCTTGGACCAGTTTTTTGCTAGAAAAAATTACCCTCCCCAATAGAAGCTTAAGTTATTTCCTCACCCCACAGGAACACAAGACAAAAGATATTTGCGAGTACCTTAAACATAACTCACTCTCATTTACCACACATATATTTATTATATTCTTAATTAAAACATGTTTTTAAATTAATTTAAAATTAATTTTGTTTTTACAATAATTAAAGAACTGATTAGGAGAATAAGGCCATATTTTTACAAAAACCACGTTATTGGCCGTTAAATAATGGTTAATATTTTTCGCCATACCCAAAATACGAACAAGTGAAGAATAATTCGTATTTTGTAAAAAATAAGCCCTACTTGGGGTAACCGATTGGTCCTAATTTATTAATTCCCCTAGCTCAATAGGATAGAGCAAGCTTTTGTCGAAGCCGGTTTTGGTGCCAATTCCTTGCGGGAATGAAAAAACAAGATTAATGGGGCCAGTGTAATTGGCGTTACAGAGCGGCTTTATTCGTCTCCTATGGGGTCCAAATCCCCCCTGCTCCACTTCTTTAATGTAATTATATTTTGTAATAAATAAAATACCCTGCTATTTCTAGTCACAGATGAAATTTTCAAAGCGTCTCGCTTGGACCAGTTTTTTATGGACAATACCATCATCTGATCCTTAAGTACAGCTGAAGCTGTTCTTCCTGTCCCTCTGGAGGGACACAGGGTTCTGGTCAATGGCTTATTCTGAGGTTTAAGCAAAAACTATTCTCAGTGGCACGAAACCCTATCTCTCTAGAGAGAAGACGGATTCAGCCCTATCCCAATTATTCGGGAAGAGAGGAGTGTCTTTCACACCCCGAAAAGTTTGAATCACTCCAAAATATTCAACCATTACACCATTAACTATTAACCACCTCAAAACCGCATTATCGTAGGTACATCCTTCTCCTTTCTCAGTATTCAGAATCAAGCTTCCGCCATGCAATCTCATAATTTGTCGGGATAAACTTAGACCATCCCGGAACCTTCTGATTTTCCATCGCCACCAACGGTATAAAACGGGATAAAAATCTTTTCTTTCATACTTTCTCCTTACGCCCGCGACTCATCATCCCTGAATATGGATAACGGTACGTCCTGATTGGTCAGATCTCCCCTTTCAATATAATTTTTCCATTTTCTTGTCCGTCCAAAACCCTGATCGCATTTTTGGTGAGATTGATGAGCACCTGTTCTACCAAATGCGGATCAGCGGGTAAGCTCCAGACTTTTCAGGATCACATCCATACCTGCAATTCCGGGACACTCACCCTTAGCCTGAGCTCTCCATTCAACTTTCAGTTCGCATCAATGCTTCTCTCACACTGAATTGCTCAAAACTGGGTTCGGGTATTTGGGGTAAAGTCACGATACGAATTCACAAAACGCATCAACCCCTCACTCCGGTTACTGATGGTATTCAGCGCATCTGTTACATCCTGAATGGTATCTGCAGTAAGTTTTATATTTTCTTTTTTGGGATCCAGATGCTCTTCCAGCAGCGTTTGCTACCGTTCCTGAAAAGCGTAGGAAATGGGCGTAATGGAATTCATGATTTCATGAGCCAGCACCTGTGTCAGGTTTTGCCAGGCTTCCATCTCCTTCTCTTCAAGCTCGGTATGAATGTTTTGGAATGAAATGAGTTTATAAGGCCATCCCCGCATCCGGGAAATCAGTAGGCATACATCGCCATGCCGGTACAGTGTTTGATTTCGAACCGCGATTCGAATCAGGCTTCGCGCATCCCCCTTCTGCTTTTTAACCGATTGATAAGATTTTTTCGGACACAGACTTCAGGTATTCCAAGCGCGCAGAGGTCTGGCACTTTAAACAATCTTTTGGCTGCCCGTATTCAGCAAAACTACCTCCCCTTTTCCATTTACGCACATTAGCCCAATACCGATATGCTGGCAAAACGGGACGGTTTCCAGATACCGGATGCTTTCTTCCTTTTTCACTCCGTTCCTGCTTAAATCGATCTATAACTTTACTGAAAGATTTGTTCAACTCGTCAAAATTACTTCCCAAACCATGATCCCGAAACGAGCCGGTGAAATCGGAATACCGTATGGCATCCAAGAATCGAGTCAACAGCTCATCCGGCTTTCCGCTCCAGGTAGCGAATAAGTGCCACAATTTGTCCGATTATAATCACACCAAGAATTGACATGCTGGACGTAATAAGAAGTTTCCAAAATCAGATACACTCAATCCCATCATAGAAGCCGCCAGCAGCAGCACGCGTACGATTATTCCAAGTCGGAAACTTTTGATCATGTCTTTTCGCATTTTGATAATTCGTTCTCTTCCATAGCTTTCAGCAGTCAGCTCTCAGCTTTTTAGTAATAGCAGTCATCTCGTGGCGAATACCCGAAGAGCTGACCGCCAACTTAACAGCTTGTTAACTGAATCTTACATAAAGATTATTCCTTATGGCTGTCACCCAGAGCGTTTACCAGTTATAATTAAGTTCAACTCTGTATTTCGCGAAGGGTCTAGTCTAATTGTCTTGTTGTATTAACTGTTGAGATCCTTCGCGTTTAAAAGTGTGATTAACATACAGTTTTTAGGCGCTCAGACGGACAACTTTAAACATCTTAGATCGAATTGACGTTAGTCTACATTCTAAGCTTTCACGGGAATGACCCAAAAATCTGAAAGCTGACGTTTGACCGCATCACAACCCATACTTCTCCAATTGCCGATATAGCGATGCTCTCGTCAACCCTAACTTGGCTGCGTGTGATATATTTCCCTCATGCTTGTCCATAGCTTTGTATGACCGTTTTCTCCACCTCTTCCAGCTTTCAATCCTGCGACCGGAAGTTCGTCGCTTTTTGGGGAACTGGTTAGCAAAGAAATCACCCTTTTGTAGTTGTTCTTCATCCGTCATAACGACTGCCCGCTCCACTGCATGCTCCAGTTTCCCCGGATATTTCCCTGGCCAATGGTACGATTTTTCAACAGGCTCCAACGCTTGATCGGTTAATCCCAAGGATCTCCTTCTTATACTTTTACGGTTCGATATTTTTTTACGGAAATGCTCCACCAACAGCGGAATGTCTTCCAATCGCTGTTCGAAGTGGTGGCAACTTCAATCTAATGGTGTCTATCGGTATAATAAATCCTGCTCGCAAATCCTGCATTCGCCACTCATCTCATCCAAGTTCTCGTTGGTGGCACAAATCAGGCGGATATCAATTTTTTTCGTCTTATTGGAGCCGATTCTTCGAATTCTCATGCGTTTGCAGCGCCGAGAAGACAATTCAGGCTGAAGCTGCAACGGGATGTTTCCGACCTCATCCAGGAAAAGCGTGCCTCCATTTGGCGACTCTCAAACCGTGCTGCTGCAATTCTTTGGCATCGGCTGAACGCCCCTTTTTTCGTGACCGAATAACTCACTTTCGAATAAGCTTTCTGTCAAAGCTCCCATATCAACGGTAATAAACACATTCTCACTGCGATTGGAACGCCGATGCAGCGCTCTGGCCACTAACTCTTTCCCGGTTCCGTTTTCCCCCGTAATGAGCACATTGGCATCGGTCTTTGCCACTTTTTTAATAGTTTGAAAAACCTGCTCATCGCCCCGCGTTTCCCAATATTCTGATACGGCTGTTCCATATCTGATTTAAGAGCTGCATTTTGGGATTTGAGCCGCTGTGAATCGCGCTTGCTTTTACTAAGATTCATCGCAGAAGTGACGGTAGCAAGCAATTTCTCATTTTGCCAAGGTTTGAGCACAAAATCGTAGTTGATTCACGGCCCAACCGCTTCACGTCCCCGTAAGCCGTAATCAATACTACCGCCATGGCCGGATCAATGTCCAGGATACCTCCTCCAGCCAGGTAAAACCTTCCTTTTCTACTGCTTACATCTTCGGTGAATTCATATCCAGAATACTGGCATCATAATCATACTCCTGCATCAACGATGGATCAGCTTGTAATTCTTTTCCACATCCACTTTTTCCACATGTTGCTTGATACAAACGTGCTGCATTCAACACATCCGTATCATCATCAACTACTAACATTCGTTGTTTCTTCATTTTTAAAGTGTTTAAGTGCGACAGCGTCAAGTGTTACGGTGTTCCAAAGTCAGAGCAAAACACCGTAACACTTGAACACCTTAACACTGTCCATTGCGAATTTCATACCATTTGTAACAAAGTCATGCGAATCTTGCCCTCGAGTTCGCGAAGCCGGGCAAGCCTCTCTCTCTCACGTTCAACGACCTGCTGTGGCGCCTTGTTGACGAACTGCTTGTTGGAAAGCTTCATCTCAACGCCCATGATGTAGCGGGTCTGTTCATCCAGCTTCTTCTGCAGACGAGCCCGTTCCTGTTCAAGGTCAACTACCTCGCCAAGAGGCACGTACAGGGTGAGATGCGGAACGAGTTCCGTCGCGCTGTGGTCCGGTGCGCTTATGCCCACCTTCACATCTATGGACTTCAGATTACCCAGTCTCGATATAAGCGGCAACTGGCTTTTCAGAACTGACGCATTCGCCTCTGAAGACGGGTCAAATAGGGCGGAAAGCTCCTTGCGCTGCTTGATATCGCGGGTTCCGCGAAGATTGCGAACGGCGCTGACCGCCTTCTTCACCATCTCCATGCGTTCCACATCTTCGCCAAAACGGGGGAAGTCAGTTGCTTCAGGCCACCGGGCAATCATAATGCTCTCAGAGGGGTTCCTGGCCTCACCGAGAGTGCGGGCCGGGAAGTACCGGTTAAGGTACTGCCAAAGCTCTTCGGTAATATACGGCATGTATGGGTGCAGCAGCCTGAGTGCGGAGTCGAGCACTGCGAGGAAGACCCTTGCCGCGTTTTGGCGCCGGGAAGCCGGAGCGTCATCCGAAAGGTCCTGCTTGATGCTCTCGAGGTACCAGTCACACAGGTCGTTCCAGAAAAAGGAATAAATCTCGCTCACGGCCGGATTCAGACGGAAGTCCTCCTGTTCGGCGGTCACGGTCTCGATAGTCTCGCTGAGGCGGGTGAGTATCCACCTGTCATACACGGTCAGTTCGTCCATGTCGAGGGGGCCGGAGGTGTCCAGTTCCGCGGGCATCTTCATGAGAGCGAAACGCGTGGCGTTCCATATCTTGTTCGTGAAGTTCCGGCCCATCTCGAACTTCTTGGGCGAAAGCTTCACATCCTGCCCCTCGATGGTCAGGTTGATCAGTGAGAAGCGCACCGCATCGGCCCCGTAGATATCTATCATCTCTATGGGGTCAATGCCGTTGCCGAGAGACTTGGACATACGCCTGCCGATTTCGTCCAGAATAGTGCCGTGGATGAGAACATGGCTGAACGGCTCCTTGCCCATGAACTTTTCGCCCATCATAACCATGCGCGCGACCCAGAAATATATGATATCGCGGGCAGTGACGAGGGTGTCCGTGGGATACGTAGTAGCGTTCAGGTCCTCGGTCTCCTCGGGCCAGCCAAGTGTGGAGAAAGGCCAGAGAGCGGAACTGAACCACGTGTCAAGGACATCGGGATCCGGCTCCAGGTTCTCGTTGGCACAGTCCGGGCACTCCGTGGGTGTCTCGACAGCGACAATCGTCCTTCCGCAGTCCTGACAGTACCATACCGGTATCGGATGTCCCCACCAGAGCTGGCGGGATATGCACCAGTCACGCACGTTTTCAAGCCAGTCGTAGTACACCTTTGACCAGCGCTGAGGATGGAACTTCACCCTGCCGGACTTCGCCGCCTCTATCGCGGGCTGTGCAAGCTCACGCATCCTGACGAACCACTGTTCGGAAAGACGGGGCTCGATAGCCGTGTCGCATCGGTAGCATACCGATAGGTTGAGTTCGTAGTCCTCGGTCTTTTCGAGCAAGTCCATATCTTCGAGGCGCTTGACAAGCTCTTTGCGGCACTCCATTCGGTCCATGCCCTCGAACGGGCCACCGTTGGAATTGATTACGGCCTCATCGGTCATGACGTTCAGTTCTTCAAGGTCGTGGCGCTTGCCGATCTGGTAGTCGTTGTGGTCGTGCGCGGGGGTTATCTTCACGCAGCCCGTGCCGAACTCCATGTCAACCGCCTCGTCCGCGACAATGGGTATATCCCTGTCCACGAACGGAAGCCGTACACTTTTGCCAACAAAGCTCTTGTAGCGTGGGTCTTTCGGATTTACCGCAACTCCTGTATCGCCCAGCATCGTTTCAGGGCGCGTTGTGGCGACAACGACGTAGCCCTCTTCTCCTACGATCGGATATCGCATGTGCCACAGCTTGCCGGGCTGCGACTTGTGTTCCACCTCGTCGTCGGAAAGTGCCGTAAGACATTTCGGACACCAGTTGATTATGTAATGTCCCCGGTAGAGCTTGCCTTCGTTGTAAAGAGCAACGAAGACAGTCCTGACAGCCTTGCTGAGTCCCTCGTCGAGCGTGAAACGCTGACGCGACCAGTCGCAACTGCAACCGAGCCTCTTGAGCTGGTCTATAATCCTGTCGCCGTACTGCTCGCGCCATTCCCATACTTTCCGTACGAACTTTTCGCGTCCGAGGTCGTGACGGGACTTGCCTTCCGTGGCAAGTTGCTTTTCGACGACGTTCTGAGTAGCAATGCCGGCGTGGTCAGTTCCGGGAAGCCACAGCGTCTCCCTGCCCTGCATTCTTCTCCAGCGAATAAGAATGTCCTGGATGGAGTTGTTAAGGGCATGGCCCATGTGCAAGGCGCCGGTTACATTAGGCGGCGGAATGACGATGCAGTAGCCGTCCTTTTCAGGCTCCGGTGAAGAACCGAAATACCCTTCACTGACCCATTTCTCGTAGATTGCTTTCTCTGATCCGGAAGGATCGTACTGCGGGTCGAGGGTTTTCATGGGACTCCTATCTCTGTCTGCCGCTCAGGCGGAAGTATTTACATTCGGCAACTAAACGGGTGCGCACGAGTGCCCGCCAAGAAAAGCTGCGAAGACGGGAACCCGACACACATTTCAGTCTTTGCGTTTGCACGTTTTGCTCCCTGAAAAATGAGAGTGAATTATACGCAGTTGCCGGACCGGTCAAACCGCATATGACCTTGCCAAAGGCCTTCCAAAGGTTATACTTGTAATAGTTAATTGTGGCCTGTTGTCAGCATTTGTGAAGAGGAGCGGCGAGGAAATGCAGAAGTACAAGTTCAGCACGAATTTCGAAAAACTCGCTCGCAGACTGGCAGATTCCCTCAAAGCTCGCGATGAAGAGATGATTCTCGAAACATACGAGGCTCTCGCGCGTTACCACTTCAACAGGAAGCTGCCCCAAAGCCGTTGGAGGCCGTTCGGGCCTTGCATGATTCTGTGCTCACCAGTACATGCTCGCTGAACGCGCACTCACGCATCTTGTCGGCTCTCCCGAAGAGTTCGGTGCCTCGGATAGCGGATGCTGCGAAAACTGCTTCGCGGCCATCAAGCTCGGACATCTTCTGTCGCGCAAACTCTACAAACCGCAAATCACAAAGCAATATCTCGACATTGCGACGGAGCACGTCGAACAGGCCGAGGTTCCCGAGCAATATCCGGAATACGCCAACTTGTTCCCCCTCGAAGACCCCGCCACGGCAGCGCGAGAAGAGCGTGAACACATTCAAGCTCTGTACGATTTCAGAATCCCCGCCGACAACAATGCCGGAGACCTTCAGACTGTCGCGCTTTTCGGCATGCAGGAGCTTTCCGCCTACCTGATAGCGGAGAAGCTCGCCACCAGGCGACGGCGTCAGAGATACGAGTTCTCTCGACGCCTCAACCCTCGCGCAGTCTGTCGCCGCGCATACATATCCGGCCTTGACAACGCGAAGGTCGTCTCGGAGATACTCGACGAACTCGACATGCCTTCCTTCGTCATATCGGACAAACAGGTTGACTCCCTTGTGCCCGAGTCCCGCCCGATAAAGAATCTCGGCATCCGCGACGAGGGAATCTACATGCGAATCAACTTTAAAGATGAGTTGACTATTCCGTGGTCAGAAGTCGAGTTGTTCGACGCCTGCAAACTGAAGGTATCCGAACAGAAGACCGAAAAACCCAAGCGGATAGTGAAAGTACCATTACGGCGGTCCCGGGATGTACGCCACTCCAATCCCGCAGACTCGGACGACCAAGACGGTGGAGAGCGAGCATGAGTACATCGCCATCGTTAGCAGTTCTCCTCGCATGCTGAACGTGTTCAACATTCATGAAGGTTCTATTTTGAAGAAACTGCGTTATGACGGCGAGTACCGCGGCCCCAAGTCGAAGTCGGAGTGGTTCGCGGAGAACGTTTTGCAAAACTGCGAAAACGCGATTATCGGTTACGGCGGACATCAGCTCGCATACGACGGTTTCTCCGCTGACTGGCGCAACCTTACCTACAAGTCCCCCGAAGAATATCTCGACCACCTCGCATGGCTTTTCCTCGTGAACAAGTACCCTGAAAATGGGAATTCTTGACCGTTTTTTCAACAAGCGCACGGGCAGGCTCGGGGAGGAACTCGCCTGCAAGTACCTGCGCAAAAAGGGCTACAGGATACTCGCCCGCAACTATGACCTCGGATTCTGCGAGCTCGACATAGTCGCAGAAAAGGACGGGGCCGCGGTGTTCGTAGAGGTTAAAACTCGAACAACCGAGCAAGGTCCATATGCGGAGGAAGCAGTTGACGCTCGCAAGATGAGAAAGATAGAAGGCGGCGCGGAGGTATTTCTTGCCCGCAACGGAATATCCGACGCGGAGTGGAGGATCGACATTATCGCGGTCGAAGAGACCGGAAAAGGACTTGAAGTGACCAGACACATTGAAGGGGCCTGATGTCAGCGATAAATCACGATACCATTGCCCATTCGAAGCCGAGGCTGAATCTCGCAGGCCCGACAAATGCTTCGGACTACATTGCGAGGTTCGCGGGCTATCTCGTGGACGAATTCAGAAGCTGACTCTCAGCGCGTTCCGTCTTCCCAGCCGTTCTTGCCGATTAGTGGGACGAAGACACAGCCGGTATCCCGCCTGAGGTTGAGTTCTCCGTTGACCTTTCTTCCGACCATGAGATGCTGCATCGCCCTGTCGCCGACCGGAATGCATATCATCCCGCCTTCCGCAAGCTGGTCCACGTGATGACCGCGCCACATCGGGAGCGCCCGCAGTTACGATTATCCTGTCGTAAGGGGCGAAATCCCGATAGCCCTCGGTTCCGTCGCCCAGCACGCAATTGACATTGTCGTAACCCAGCTTCTTCAGCCTTGCACACGCTCGTTCGTGCAGCACTTCGATGCGTTCGACCGTCACAACCTCTCTTGCAAGTTCTCCGAGAATTGCTGCCTGGTAGCCTGACCCGGTGCCGATCTCCAGCACCTTTTCGTCTCCTTCCAGTTGCAGTTTCTCGGTCATAAGCGCAACCATGTAGGGCTGTGAGATGGTCTGTCCGTTCCCTATGTGAATCGGCCTGTCACCGTAGGAGGCTGAGCGGTCCGAAGAATCAACGAACTCATGACGCTCGACCTTGCGGAACGCCTCAAGTACCCGCTCATTGCGGATACCGCGGCGTTTAAGCTGGGTGGCAACCATCCACTCGCGAAGCTCTTCGTATCTTTTGTGGCGTTCTTTCGTCATCTCACACCCTCTTGAAGGACAGGACCTGTAACTGTATGCCGTCGTTTCCGTTGTAGGTCTCCAATTGAGGATAGAACAGAATATTGACTTTAGAGGAAAGGTCATCCACGTGATCTGCTTGCCCGAAGGCGATGCCCTTGAAGCTGATGCCGTCCTGCACGAGCATCATAAGCACGTGCTGGTTCCTCGCGCCGACAAGACGAGGTTCTCCGGCCACCTGCACGTTCGTTGCGCAGAATACCGGCCTTTCGTGTTCATGGCCGAAAGGCTTGAGTGAATCAAGTTGCCGAATAAGCTCGTACGTGATTTCGCGGAATGGCACTTCCGCCTCGACGTCAACCGTTGGAGACAGAAGGCGCGGAAGGGCCCGGTACTGTTTTTCGGCATGAGCGTTAAGTGTGAGGCGGATCTTGTCGAAACTGTCCTGTTCGAAAGTGAAGCCAGCCGCGCCCGCGTGACCGCCGAAACGGACCAAATGTTCCTGAGCGTCCGAAAGGCACTGAACAACGTCGAATCCCTTTATCGAACGGGCGGAACCCCGAACGACTCCCTTCTCCACCTTACCGAGAAACGTCGGGCGATAGTACTTGTTCACGAGCCTTGAAGCTACAATCCCCAAAACTCCTGTATGCCACTCCTCATCGGCCAGCATTATCACAGGCGGCAGCTCCTTCATCGCCTCGACCATCTCGGTCGCCTTCTCGAGTATGTCAGCCTCGACCTCCTGGCGCTCCTTGTTCATGTCGTTCAGGGAACGCGATATCTCCGCGGCGACACCGAGATCCCGGGTGGCGAAAAGCCTCAGCGCATCGTCTGCCCTTCCGAGCCTTCCGGCGGCATTTATGCGAGGGCCGACGGTGTAGGCAATATCCCTTGCTGATACCTCTCGACGGTTGCGCATTACTCGCATGAGAATGCCGGATGTATCCAGCAGGCTTCGAAGCCCCGGATTGCCTGTGGAACACATTCTGGAAAGACCGTATTTTACAAACACGCGGTTCTCACCGAGTAGCGGAACCACGTCGCAGATCGTTCCAAGTGCGACGATCGGCAGGTAGTCGAGCAGGAAGTCTCGAAACCTGTCCGGCAGTCTTACAGAGCCTGAAAGCTCGCGTGCGAGTGCCCAAACGAGCTTGTACGCCACTCCTACGCCTGCGAGTCGCTTGTACGGGTACTCGCAATCTTCTCTCATGGGGTCAACTATGGCTACCGCGGGCGGCATCTGGGCGGAAGGCTCGTGGTGGTCGGTGACTATGACTTCCATGCCGTTGTCCACTGCGGTTCTTACGGCATCCACCGCACGAACTCCACCATCAACCGTCACCATTAGCCGATAGCCTTTCTGCGCGTGCTCACGGCACTGCGAAATCGTTTACTCCGTAGCCCTCTGTGAGCCTGTCGGGAATATAGGCTTCGCAGTCAATGCCGACTATACGCAGAAAATCCCGAACAAGAGTTGCGGAAACGATACCGTCCACGTCGAAATCACCGTAAACGAGAACCCTTTCCTTGTCAACAACGGCTTTCTGAAGGCGGGATGCAGCCTTATCCATGTCTTTCATCAGAAAAGGGTCGTGCAGGTGTTTCAGTGATGGCTTGAGGAAAGCTCGTACCTCGTCCTCTTCCGTTATGCCACGGTTGACGAGGACCGATGCAACCACGGGGGAAATTCCGACCGACTCCACGAGCCGGTCGCGAGCGGAAAAATCGGGATGTCTTATCACCCACTGGCGGCTGTAGTACATAAGCTGCTATTCGCCGCTTTTCGGTCTCTTAGCGGAGACAGAGGTCTCGATCTCCTGTTGGAACTCGCCGATCTTGCGCAGCTTATCATAGCGCTTGCGGAGAAGCTCATCAATGGGAGAGCCTGTCAATACGTCCAACTCGTTGACGATATATTCCTTCAATCCGCTTGCGGCGGCGTTGAGTGCCCTGTGCGCTCCACCGGGAGGTTCGGCGATGATATCGTCAACCAGGCCATTTTCATAAAGGTCGGGGGCGGTCATTTTGAGTGCTGCGGCGGCTTCAGGGGCATAAGAGGAATCGCGCCAGAGAATCGCGGCGCAGCCTTCGGGAGATATCACGGAGAAATAGGCGTTTTCCATAATGGCGAGCTTGTCACCGATTGCGACAGCGAGAGCACCGCCACTTCCACCTTCTCCTATGACGATACAGATGATCGGAGTGCGCAAAATCGCCATTGCTTCGAGGTTTTTGGCAATCGCGATGGACTGTCCGCGCTCTTCAGCGCCGATGCCGCACCATGCGCCCTTTGTGTCTATGAACGAGACCACCGGAATGCCGAATCTTCTGGCCAATTGCATCTTGAGAAGGGCCTTGCGATATCCTTCCGGATTGGGACAGCCATAATGGCATTTTGCACGTTCTTCGAGGTCCCTGCCCTTCTGCTGGCCCAGAAACATTATCTTGCGGCCACCGATACGTGCGAGTCCCGCTTATCGACCGGCGTAGTCGTCCGAGTACAGCTTGTCGCCGTGCAATTCGATGAATTCATCGAATATCAACGGTATGTAGTCACGGGTCTGCGGCCTGTTCTGGTTTCGCGCAACGAGCACCCTCTCCCAGGGCGTGAGGTCGGCATAAATCCTCTTGGCCTGCGGCGAGCAGGCGCTGCTCAAGGGTGGCTATTTCCGTCCGGAGTGCTCAGCCTTGCGCTGCGCGGCGAACCGTGCTCAGATTCGTCTATTCGAGTTTCGAGTTCCTTCAACGGGCGCTCAAAATCAACACCTAAGTGCTTAGCCATTGTCTCTCCTGTCAAGGTCGGACACGTCGAGCACATAGTATAACAATATCACGTTCAGGGTAAACCAAAGAAAAGCGAGCAATTTCACGCTCATTACGGATAGCGGATCGAAACGCCCTTAAAAGGACCCGAAAAGGATGCACAAGGCCGTATCGAACGGCTTCATGCGAATCAAGTGGACCCGTGGCGAGTTTTCTGTTTACGGATGGGAGAATACGCAAAGAACTGCCTGATAAAGAGAAAGTGCACGAGTAACGCGATACCAATAATGAACGGCCAAGCGAGGAAAAGTACGAAATACAGAAGATTATCAACTCGGCAGACGTGAGCGGAACTCTAAGGCCGAACGCGCCTGAACGATCCCGAAACACTGGCGCTAAGAAGATAAACTCAGCGAGTAGGTTTTCCGTCTGACTACCAATATTTGTCCATCTGCGCGAGGGCATGTTCGTAGCGATTCCTTGCCAATGGGCCAAAATCCCTCAATATTGTGCTCTTTGTATTCGAAGGAGAGGCGAACGTGTCGGAACAGTCAGCCCTGATCGCTAAAGTCGTAGTTCTCGCGGCCTACGCTTGCCTTGTAGTCGTGATCGGCATAATCGGCGCACGGAAGATGAAGTCGTTCAACGACTTTCTTCTCGGCGGAGGCAAGGTCGGCCCGTGGATGAGTGCTTTTTCCTACGGAACCGCCTATTTCTCGGCCGTTCTGTTCATAGGAGTCGCGGCAAAGGTCGGTTGGAACTTCGGCCTGTCCGGGCTTTGGATATCGCTTGGAAACACTCTTGTGGGAGTGGTGTGCGTATGGTATTTCATCGCCCGTAAGGTCAAGAACTACGCGGTCGCGCATAACGTCTCCACAATGCCGGAGCTTCTGGAGCATCGCTATTCATCCAAGTTCCTGAAGATATTCACCGCCGCGTGCATCTTCGTCTTCTTCGTCCCATATACCGCGGCAGTGTTCATGGGCCTTTCATACCTGTTCGAGACGACCTTCGGCCTGAACTACGCGCTCATGCTCACGATAATGGTGATTTTTACGGGAGTTTACCTCGTGCTTGGCGGATACCGCTCGATGGCGATTGTTGACGTCATCTTCGGCGTGACCATGATCTTAGGCGTTATAGTACTGTTTTACACGACCCTGTCATCGGCCGGCGGCATGGGCAAGGTAGTGGACAAGCTTTCAGCCATTGACACGGACCTTTCCAGCGTTTTCGGAGGCGACATATGGTCGCTTCTGGCATTTACCGGTCTGCTGAGCATCGCGCCGGTCGCCATGCCCCAGCTTGTGCAGAAGTTCTACGCCATACGCGATGAGCGCAGCATCCGCATCGGGATGTTCGCAAGCGCGTTCTTCGCCATAATCGTCACAGGCGTCGCCTACTTTACAGGTGCGCTGACAAGGCTTTTCGTAACCATTGACGGCAACCCCGACGCCTTTGATAAAGCAGGCACCCCTATCTTCGACCGCCTCATGCCCGAGCTTCTCAACACCGCCATTCCTCAGGTGCTTTCGATAGTCATCCTGCTGCTCATACTCTCTGCGTCCATGTCAACTCTTGCCGCACTGGTGCTCATTTCATCCTCGACGGTAACAAAGGACATGTACCAGGGAGTATTCCGCTCCGATGCACCCGACAAAACTCTCACCCGACTCGTACGCGTTTCCAGCGTAGTATTCTTGCTTCTCGCAATGGGCCTTGCGCTGTGGCGTCCCGCCGTGATCATGACCATTCTGACGATCTCCTGGGCTGCTATAGCAGCAGTGTTTCTCGGGCCGTTCATCTGGGCATTGTACTCGCGCCGAGTCAACGCAGCGGGCGCAATTACCGGTTCTGTCTGCGCACTGATCGTGGTTATCGTGCTTGCCGTCGTCTTTGGCAAAGCGTACATTCCCAAGGCGAGCTGCATTGCCATGGCCGTCTCCGTCGCCCTGCCCCCACTTGTGTCATTTATTGTTCCCGACAAGCGCGCAATGGCCAGCATCCCTCCTTCCGAATAATGCTTGAGAAGGGAACCTGTGCTTAAGAAGTGATATGAGCCGGAGGTTTTATCTTCCGGTTCATTCCCCCGTCGGGCGCAACTCACGCTTTACTATTTCATGAAAATATCCGCCTTGCCCTGCGCGGCGAACCGCCTGAGTTCGTCTGTTTTCAGCGGGCGCACAAAGTCCAAACCCCATGCGCTTAGCCATTGTGTCTCCTGGGCACCTCCTGTGAAGGTCGGACACGTCGAGCACACAGGATTACAATATCACGTTCAGGGTTAACAAAGGAATGGCGAGTAATTTCACGCGTAAGACAGAGAGAACTGCTCGGAAATATAGAGAGCACACAAGAAACGCGATTCCAATAATGAACGTCGTCAGCGACGAGGAATGCGAAAACAGAAAAATGTCAATTCGGCTGACTCGATCGAAACTCGAAGGCCGAATGCGCCTGAACGCGCGCCTTTCAACTTCAGCTTGGGGCCAGTGAGCCCTGCTCATCTTTTGAGCATGGAATCCAGAACCGTGGGAAGGTCGGCGCCATAAGCGTTGATGTGCATAAAAGCGCTTACCGGTTCACTGACAAATAAAAAGCGGGAGCCGACGAGCATCAATCTATGCTGCCATCGTCTCCTACCAGCTTGACAGGATGGGCATCAGTCACACTTCCGGAGTAGACAGTAACGTGCGGGAACGGTATCTCGATGCCTTCCTCTTCGAAGCGATTCTTCACCGCTTCCATTGTGTCGTTCAGAACGTCGAAGTAGTCGTCTTTAGCAGCCCAGAGGCCGAACAGGAAGTTAAGCGAGGAATCTTCCGAACTCGTGGAACAAAATCAGAGGCTCGGGCTCTTCGAGTACTCTTTCATCGTCTTTGGCGATCTGTGCGAGAACTCGCCTGACCTTGGCCACGTTCTCCTTGTAAGCGACCCCAACTTTTCACGTTGACTCGCCGGATGGGGAACTTCGTGAGGTTGTAAACCTCTTTCTTTATAAGGTTCTCATTGGGAATGCGAATAAGCTTGTTATCGAATGTTCGCATCTTCACTGAAAGCAGGCTCACAGACAGAACAAAGCCGGTATCGGAACCGCACTGAACGAGGTCGCCCTGTGCGAAAGGGCGTTCGGAGAGCAAAAAGAAACCGCTTATGATGTTGGAAAGGCTCGTTTGTGCGGCGAAACCGATAGCAATACCGGCGATACCGGCAGCACCGAGCAGAGCGGTAAGTTTGTAGCCCAGTTCGTCGAGGAAAGCATGACCAACAGGAACAGTCCGATGTAAAAGGTTCCCCGTCGAGACGAGGGCCGCTGACTGTTGCGAGAGCCTTCTCGATGTGAAAGCCCCTAAAAGGCGACTGAGTCCGTAAAAGGCCAGTATGCCTGCTACGAAGAGGGCCAGCGCGTCCCAATTTTCAGTTACCCTTGAGAACAGTTCTTTTAATGACTCCATGAAAACCTCTCGGCTACTCCGAAGCGTGGCCTTTCATAATCCTAAGTCTTCCGATTCCCCATCTCAGAATGCTGCTTTCCTTGTTGCGTTTCGGTCGCGCAATCCTCTGTTCTATGCGCTCGAAAGCAGGGGGCTTCTTTCCATAACTGACTTCCGAACCGGACTCCTTGAGCTTAATCGTCAGCGGGTCGCTCCACAGGTGGCTACTGCTTCGGTATATGGACAGGAAATCCACCTCAATGCATATTCTCTCAAACTTGACGCTTCTGTCTTCGGCGTTTGCGATTTGCACGGGCACAATACAGCGGTGGGGATGCTTGCTGATACCGTCGTGGTTACGCCGGGCGCGTGTGTTGAGCATGTAGCCCATCAGTCCTTCCTGCAGGGAGCCATACCAAGTTCTGGACAGCTCAAAGGTCGTCTCGTCGACAAACAGGTCGTTCTCCTCGCCTGCGAAAACCTGAAGCCTGGTAGGAACCGTAACGAAGAATGTAGCCTTTGTGCCCGCGGCAATTTCTATGTTATCCTGAGGACGCACGATGATCGGCAACCGCGGCATCGCAGGCCGGAAAAGCAACTGAGTGCTGCCGGACGAGGTCAGTTTTCTGTGGATGTTAATGCCGGTAGGCGGGCGGGAGTCGGTTACGAGTTTCTCACACGGCCGGGAGTCACCTTCGAGGCGCAGAACGGCAGCATACTGCCATTCATCGTCCAGGAGCCGAATCCAAAACGACAGAGGCCCGTAGTGCGTCGCAAACCAAATGCCGGTTTCAATTCGGGCAGGTTCAAAGAAATCCTCTGGACGAGGCATAATCCTCACTCGTAGTGTTTGATTGAGTTCGAAACGGTCACATCCACTTTATCTTCTTAAAGAGCAAAACCTGCAGCACAGTAATCACTCCCAATATGCCGACGACGACAAAAAATGCGTGCGGGTGGTCGTGGTACGGGATTCCGGCCACATTTATGCCGAGAAGGCTCGTGATCAGGTTGAGAGGTAAGAACAAGGCAGCAGCGAGCGATACCAGGTAAAGCTTGCGGTTGAGTTGCAGGGAGAGGTAGTTCTCGATGTCGTCCTGCGCAATCTTGGCGTGGTCAATAGCCGCACTCAAGTCCTCGAGAAACATAAGGATATCGTCGTAGTTCTCGCTCAACTTCGCCTTGTTCTCCTTGCTGAGCCATGGAAGCAACGAAGAGCAGATGTAGTTGATGGCGTCTCTGCGGGGAGACGAAACGCTGCATAGTAATCAGTCTTGACGACGATAGTTCGGACAGTCGCGTTCGAAAGGAGGTTTCAAAGTTGCCGGCGATAGTCATGTCGTGAATGCTTTCAATCTCGTCCTCGATGAGGTCAAGCGGAGGGTTCATGTTCTGGCACATTCTCTCGGTGAGCAGAGAAATGAAGCTTCCCACATTCTTTGGACCCATTCCGGCATCGAAGAACGCCTGAACCTGTCCTATTGACTTAATGTTCACAGTCCCCATCGTAACAATGCGGTCTCTTTCGCACCAGCATCGGATGACGGGCAGGTCCTCTGGGTCGGCTCCCGGAATGGTCACAAGACTTCGCAGGATAAACATCAGTCCGTCGCCAAAGCGCATGGCTCGCGGGCGGGTCTCTTTGTCCATAAGAGCATCGCCGACAAGCGGGTCGATATCGAGCTGTTCTTTCAGCCAGCGCTCACCATCCACCTTGCGGTAGTCGAGATGCAACCACAGAACTCCGTCATCGGGGGAGAGTTTCGTCACTTCCTCGGGGGACAGGTTCAATGCTCCACCCTTACGGTCGAGCAGCATCGCACTGATTATGGCTTTTTTAAGCTTCACGGGCAACCTCTGCAAATAGTGTAGCATATCAACTGAAAAAAGTGAGCGCGCACACCGACCAACCTGTGTTCAGAAACGTGCCCAGACGGTGACCATTGTCACAAAACCGTCGTTGATATCGGTGGCGCCGTCATTGTCGGTCGAGTCCTCACCTGTAAAGTACTCGCCGTCGAAAAGCGCTCCCGCGAAAAATGTCATGCCAACCGTGGCCCTGGTCGAATTGTAGTGTGCCGCGAGCCCCGCACGACCTGTGCGGACGAAGAAGTACTCGTCCTCGTCCGGCCTGTCCGCGATTGCGATCGTGTCAACTTGCACTCGACTCTCGGGCCGAAGAAAAGGCCTCGTTGAAGTGATAAAGAAGCTCCGCATCGAACTCGTAAACCGGACGGTAGTTGGCCGAAGTGACCATCGGTCGTCTATCTGCCATTCCAGGTTGAACGGAAGTCCCAACTGCAAGTACAAATCGGGCGTGCTGAACAGGTAGTAAAGCACGGGATAGGGGAAATCGTTCGACGAATTGTACATCGCACCGATATGCCAAGAGCTCTTCGCACGTTCATATACCTTGAACAAAGCGAGGATGGAGAAATACATCTCGTCGGACGAATTGAAGAGTTCGTCGCTTACCGAACCGAATCCGACTCGTACAAGGTGTCCGAGCCTGTAGGCGTTGATGCCCACACCAAGCTCGAATTTTTCCACCGTGGTATCAAGAGGCGAATCCTCGCCGTACTCGTAAATACCGGCCTCGGCATCGGCGAACACGGCGATGTCCTGCACAGCGGCGATGGGAGAGCGTCCGTTTAACGAAGCGCCGGTTAACCTCCAGTTCATCGCTGTCAATGTATTCCAGTCAAGGGAAACCACGAACTTCGGCCTGGAATCTTTGGCGGTGGGGGCCTCCTGTGCGAAAGCCGTCGAACTGCACAGGAAAATGCCAAGGAACAGGGCAGGCATCAAGCGAAAAACCATCCGGACCTCCGTGACTGTCACTTTTTCTTGTTGTTCTTTTGCTGGTTTGCCCGCTTTTTCAGCTTTGCCCAGGTATCCCTGAGAGAGATTGTCCTGTTGAACACCGGTCTGTCAGAGGTAGAGGCTCGGTCCACGCAGAAGTAACCTTTTCTTTCGAATTGGTAGCGCTGGAGGGGTCTTGCGGAGGCGAGCGAAGGTTCCACGACAGCGTTCTCGATAACCGTCAGCGATTTTGAGCAGATGTTGTCCTTCCAGTCACCGTCGCCCTCTACTTCGAACGGGTTTTCCCTGTCGAAGAGCCTGTCGTACAAGTTCACCGTCGCAGAAATGCCGTTTGAAGCACAGACCCAATGGAGGGTTGCCTTCGGGCGCCTGCCGTCCGGTGCATCGCCTCCACGGGTTTCCGGGTCATAGGCGCACAACAACTCCGTTACATTGCCATCGTCATCCTTGATAACCTCGTTACAGGTAATGAAGTACGCATAGCGCAGTCGAACCTCTCTTCCGGGTGCAAGACGGTAGAACTTTCGGGGCGGATCCTCCATGAAGTCGTCACGCTCGATGTAAATCGTGCGCGAGAAGGGAACGCTTCTGTTCCCAGCGGACTCGTCTTCGGATTGTTGATGGCCTCGAGTTCCTCAAAACCGCCGTCGGGATAATTCGTTATGGTCACCTTGAGAGGCTGAAGAACGGCCATTCTGCGTTCCGAGGCCTTGTTCAGGTGCTCGCGCAGGACATGTTCGAGCAGCGCCATATCAACGGTGCTGTCGGTCTTTGCAACTCCGATGCGTGAGAGGAAGTCTCGTATGGCCTCGGGCGAATAGCCGCGGTTTCGCATTCCGGAAATCGTGGGCATACGGGGATCGTCCCAGCCGTCAACATAGCCGCCCTCAACCAGTTCGAGCAGCTTGCGCTTGCTCATCACGGTGAAGGTGAGATTCAACCGCGCGAACTCTATCTGCTGCGGATGATGCTAACGAGTTGGTCGAGGAACCAGTCATAAAGGGGACGGTGGTTCTTGAACTCGAGAGAACACAGCGAATGCGTGATGTTCTCGATGGAATCCGATTGGCCGTGCGCCCAGTCGTAGGTGGGATAAATGCACCACTTGTCACCGGTTCGGGGATGCGGTTTTTTGAGTATTCGGTACATCACGGGGTCACGAAGGTTGATGTTGTCGGAAGACATGTTTATCTTCGCACGAAGAGTCTTTTCGCCCTCTTCGAACTCACCAGCCCTCATTTTCGCAAACAGATGCAAATTCTCGTCCACAGAACGGTCCCGGTATGGACTGTTCTTTCCGGGCTTGGTCAGCGTGCCGCGGTTGACGCGAATCTGTTCTGCCGTCTGGTCGTCAACGTAGGCCTTCCCCGCCTTGATGAGCTTGATCGCCCATTCGTAAAGCTGTTCAAAGTAGTCTGAGGCGTGGTACTGGTGTTCGCCCCAGTCGAAGCCCATCCAGCGGATGTCCTCCTGTATTGCATTGATGTAGCGCTTCTCCTCCTTGATGGGATTCGTGTCGTCAAATCGAAGATGACACACTCCTCCGTATTCCGAGGCGACTCCGAAATTCAGGCAAAAAGCCTTGGCGTGACCGATATGCAGATAACCATTAGGCTCGGGCGGGAAACGCGTTTCAACTCGTCCATCCCACTTGCCGGATTCGATATCTGCCTCGATGATCTGACGGATGAAATCCTTGCTCTTTTTCTGCTCAGGCACTGCTACACTCCGTTCGTGTGTGATATTCTCATTTTACAAAGGTCGTTCGTGGAGAATGTTAGTAGATTGTGCTTCACTCGCACGGACAACGCGTTCAAAACTCGAGGCAATAAAGAATGACCGAAACCGACGGCATTTTCGCTAAGCTTACCACGAGCCTCTCCGCAGGACGGATGATATCCGTAAAAGACCACCTGTGTTCGGGCGTGTTGCTTTGTCTGTTCGAGTGTAACGGCGAGTTGCACCTGCTGTTTGAGAAGCGGGCGGACCAAATCCGGCAGGGACGCGAAATATGTTTCCCCGGTGGAAGATACGACGACAGGAAGGACTCATCCCTGCTCGATACCGCTGCTCGAGAGACTTCCGAGGAACTCGGAATATCACCCGACATCATCGAGGTGTACGGAGAACTGGGAACGCTGATTACCCCTCTCAAAGTCATGATACGTGCGTACGTCGCGAAGCTGAACATCACCGGAACGGAAGAACTCACTCCGCAACCATCTGAAGTGGAGAGAGTGTTCACTGTTCCTCTGTCCTTTTTCCTCGCCAACGAGCCCTTTGAGCATTCCGTTCGTCTCGAGGTAAGCTCGCAATACGAAGACGAGCAAGGCAGGAAAGTGGAACTGCTGCCCGTTAAGGAATTGGACATACCCGAGCGGTACAGCGGAAAATGGGCGAGCTACGACCACACCATCAAGTTTTACGATACGGACAACGGCCTGATTTGGGGAATTACGGCCTCTATCGTGGAAGAATTCGTATCCCTCTGGCGCTCTGCGCAAAGCAAAACGTAATTCCACTTCGAAAAACCGGCTGCTTGAAGCTTTCTCGTCTCTCGGATATAATGGGCGCAACCGAGAGGTAGCAATGACAACAAGCGCATTCAACAGGCGACTGATTTCCACGATATGCATGTCTGCCATCCTGGCAGTTTTCCTTGCAGTTGCAGCAGAAGCGGAAGAGCTTCCCGTCGCACCTCCGGGAGCTAAGGTTTACTTTCGCGACAGTTTCATGCGCGAGAACCCCGAGGCCGGTGAGTGGTCTGTTCTCAGCGGAGAATGGAGCTTCGACCGTGCGGGCAAACCGGGAATCAGCGCAAATCCCTTCTCCCTGAGAGGCATGGCCGATGAAGACGGCTTTATTGTCGTCGGCTATAAATGGTGGCGTGACTACATCTTCGGTGCTTCCATCAGAACTTGTGCGATATACGGCCGTATCGGCGTAATCTCATCCTTCAGAGACACGAACAACTATATCTTCTTCGGCTTCGACGAGGCTGAGGGCATCGTCCTGTACCAGGTGGCGGGAGGCAAGAAGCAATTGCTTGCATCTCGGGAGTCCTTCCCGGTACCCCATCAATGGTATAAGCTGAGGATACTCGTCAAGGGCAAGAAGGTCTATGCGACAATTGACGGAAGGCTCGTGTTCACGCACGCATTGTCTGACCTCACCTGCGGCAAAGGCGGCATACACATCTCCGCTGTTGCCGGCAGGGGCGTGACAGTGGATGACTGCGAGGCGATGACGGTTGAACAGACCGCCGAAGATATTGCCAAACTGGCCAGGAACGGCTTCGAAAAGCTGTTTCAACAGGATCGACTTACCACAAATCTGTTTCCGCAGTACTTCACGCAGGATTCCCTCATGCGCAAGTGGGCATCGGCCGATGCCGACTGGCTGCCGTATGACCTTAAGGAACCAGATGAGGGAGAAGGCAACGCGGTTGCCGACCATTTCACCTACCCCCTCCCGATCTTCAACGACCTCGCGCTGCACGTCAAATTCCCCGGAGACGACCGCGCCGCGCAGATTATCGGCATGACCTTCGAGGACGAAGACGAGCGCGGCGACATTGTATTTGCCGCGGTAATGACAGCGAGGAGCGGGAAAGCTACTGCAAGGGTGGTTGACGCTCGCGGCAACGAAATCATGCCCTCAGGGAGATGCCCTGCTCCGGTGATTCCGTCAGCGTTATGCGGACGGTTCAGCGTCACTTTCGACACCGGCAAGCATATCGAGAGATTCGAGTCAGGTGTCGCACAGAAAGTTTTCAAGAACGGGCTGCGCGTTCTGCTCACACAGGGAACTCAGGCGATAGCCAAGATCGGACATATCGCCATTGATTCCAGTTCCGTTATAGAGGAGTCCTTCTTCCGAGCCCCGAGCCAATGGATGACGGTGTACGGACGGTGGGAGATAGCGGCGAGATGGTCGTGCAGCCCTCAGTACACTTACCTTTCGTCCTGGGACCGTGCGACTTCCCAATTGTACAGCAAGCACCGGTTCGGTGGTAAGGTGTACGCCGAATGCTGGCTTTCGCCGAAGATGACATCCTTCCGGTGGCCCGGATACCTCCCGCTGCAGTGGTTCAGCATGTCCCTGCCGGACGAGGCCGGAGACCTGTCACGCGGCCTTACCGCTGCCGTATGCTATCCCGATTCACAGCATATGAGTGTTCTATCGAACGGCAAAACGCTCGAATCCCTCAGGATCGCAGACGATATGAAACCCTGGTCGCTTCACGAACTCGTGGTTCCATATGAGCCTGCAAGTAGGCGACCGGTCAACGCGAATGAAGATGAACATCGTTGACAAGCGCCCCGACACGATGACCTACACAATAGACACGCGTGAACGCGCGACCGACAAGCTGCGTCCGCTTGTCATCTGGAACTCCGCGACCGGCATGACGGTTGTACGGTTCCGCGCAAGTGCGCAGCACATTGACCGCGGCACCCTCGGCAAGGACTACTTCGACACTCCTGCACATCCGTGTGGAGTGGACGCCCGAATCCCTGAAAGTCCCGAAGAGACTGTGTTCATCGCTCCGACCTTCGACTTTTCCTGCGGTTGCGCTGGCTGGAAGGCCCAGGTTGACCAGCCCGGGCTACAGGTCAGACCCGATATGAAACGCAACAAGCGCAAAGGCATAGAGGTTACATCGCGCTTCTGCGGCTCACGGCTCGGGTTCGAATCTCCGGAAATGAACATTGATGCCCGGGTGTGGCAGCAACTCGAAATAAACTACCGCTCTGACGAAGCTCTTTCGTTCTACGTTCACAGTGGACATCGCAAATTTCGTGTACTGCTGTCTTCCGGCAGAGATGATAACAGGGCCGACTACGCCATTCCCGTATCCAGCCGTTACGTCACCAAGAATTTCGGAGGTGCTTTCTCAACGGTAAAGGTTGATTTGATGGGCATGTTCGAGGAGTACCTGAACCTGGAAAGCGCGCCGGTCGTCACCGGTCTTTCTATAGAACGCTTCCAGCTTTCAAACGGAGAACACATAGGAGTACTCAAACAGAAGCTGCCCTCATTCTCGCTGTCGAGCATAAGCTTCAACTCCACCTACCGTTCCGAACCAGAGGAATCCACGCTCGAATGCCCCTCTCCCTCCCTTCCCGTCAAGATGCTTGCCGACTACAAGGCGGGGCTCGGGCTAAACAGTGTCGAACTGGACACAAACGTCCTGAAGCGCCTTGACACCGAACGAGAAGGCACAACGTACAAGAGGCGCAACGGCGCGCTCGCGGTTGATTTCGACCGCGGTTTCCAGTCGCTCACTCCGGTTGGGTCCACCGAAGAAACCCAGATGTTCCGCCAGCGTATTGACGGGGAATCTTATCTCACGATCAACAAGACCCAACTGCATGGCTACTTCGGCGTACAGATACTTCCCGAACCCATCCCTGTAAGCAAGTACAGCGACGTTTGCGTAAAGGTGCGAGGCGATGTGCAGAACTACTACCTCGCCGCCAAGGCGGATATGTGGCGTTTCATACCACTGAACAAGGGCACGACCATCAATGTCAAGACCAACAAGCGTACAGGCACCGTGTCCCGTGCGGGAGCGAACACCGGCGTACTCATCCTCACGGACGGGGAAGTGACCTTTCTGCACCTCAACCTCAACGAGATAAAGCAGATGACGGGCAGTACGGTTGTCGAGGAAATATACATCATGTCTGGCTTCAAGCAGGTTGTGCCTGCGGGGGAGATGCTCGCGATATCATCCGTGCTATTCTACAATCCCTCCAAGGTCGCGAAGTTCAGCCGTACGGCGAGAAGCCCCTTCGACCAGACTATCAAGTCGCTGTTCAAGGGAGAACGAACCTACAAGACCATCAAGGTAGGCAAGGTTCTCACAATGGCGAGGGTTACCGAAGGAGGCTATGACCCTGAGCACGTTCGCGAGGCCACCTTGTCGAGATGCGACAAAACAGCGCTCGTCTTTGATATAGACAACCCTGTCTCCCTCGACGACATGCGTATTACAATCGGAGCAAGGACGCTGCCTGCATCGGTGCTGCATTACGGCATAAACGACAGGCAAATCGTCGTTTTGCGAGAGGAGGTCTATAACGCCGAGGCAGGATCTGTGCCGTGGAAGGTCGAAATGCGATACCAGAACTACTGGAAGAACCTCGGCGAAGGCAGTGCGGAGATGCCTGATGCACGGGCGGTAAGGGTGCGAAGGCTCCAGACGGTTCCCGACGACGCTCTGTACTTCGAGGACTACGAGAACGGTCTGGGCTACGCGAGTTCCCGCAGGACGGCGGCTCTGCTCTCGGGCGGCGACCCGTTCATGGGCTCGCAGGCTCTTGAGGGTTTCACCGTAGTCAAACACAGCTTCTCGAACTACCTTTTTAAGCGCAAGTACGATGCAGTGCGTTACCCGTACATTTCCTTTGCATACAAAATGCGAGATGCCAACCTGACCTTCTATTTCCGTTGTGAGGGGCACTACAAAGACACTCGCTTTTCGCCCGTGAAGAAGAAAATACCTCTTTCGGTCTATAAGAACGAGTTCATGCGCATCGGCCCAGAAGGCGCGAACATGACACTCGGCATTTTTGGCAAGATACCCGGAGTCGTATCCGACGGCAAATGGCATACAACGCAGTTCGAAGTGATGCCGCTGCTGGAGGGCAAGCCCTTCAACGGCCATTACTTCATCAAGGAGGTGGGCTTCAGGGCTTCAGATATCGAACCGCTCGGTTCCTGGGTTTCGCTTGACAACTTCTGCATATTCGGCAACAACGCGAAGTCCTTTACCGTGAACATCGAACCGCCGATGGGCTTCGAAAAGGCGAAGATGGAATACGAGTGGGTTCTCCTCGATTCCATGGGGCGCAATATCGGCGCACCCGGAAGGACATCGGAGACCTCGTTCGATGTCGAGCTGCCCCGCGACAAACACGGGCTTTCGCTTTCCGTTCGTATCGTCCTCGACGGAAAACCCTCCTCTTACGCCGACGTTCAGGAACTGATGTTCACACGTTGAGAGAGGTGGGCGTCTCTTAACACGACAAGCCCCGCCCGTGCGGGGCTTTCTCTTTTCAGACTGGTGTATATTTTAATAAGAAGACAGAACTGAAAGGAGAACATGAAACTCAAAGGAAAGAAGATCGCAATACTTGCGGGAAAGATCTATGAAGACACGGAGTTGTGGTACCCGTACTTTCGCCTGAAGGAGGAAGGAGCCACGGTCGAACTCGTGGGCACCTCCGACAGCCCGGATGTTGTGGAGTCGAAGCACGGCTATCCCGCGAGAATAGATTGCCGTGCGAACATTGCATCCGCGGACGACTTTCACCGGCGTGGTAATCCCCGGCGGCTATTCGCCGGATCACCTGCGCCGCTGCAAGCAGACAGTTGATTTCGTAAGGGACATCTTCGACCAGGGCAAGCTTGTCGCGGCCATCTGTCACGGTGGCTGGGTGCTTGTCTCGGCGAACATAGCCAAGGGCATCAGGGGAACGTCCTATATCTCCATCAAGGACGACCTGACAAATGCAGGAATGGACTGGTCTGACGAAGAAGTCGTAGTGGACGGCAACGTCGTAACTTCACGATATCCCGACGACTTGCCCGCTTTCATGCGCACGATAATCGAAAAACTTGTATGACAACCTCTTGACTCCAGGCATTTTCGAGGGGCTGCACAGAGCAGCCCCTCATAATACTTGCCTCCCACAGGGCAAGCGGCTAATATTCTCTCCATATGGAATCAAGAAGAACATGGGTGGCTGCAATTGCCGCTATCGCGCTCTGGTCAACCGTGGCCACAGCGTTCAAACTGGCACTTCGCCACACTTCACCGGTAATGCTCTTGTTCATGGCGAATATCGTGAGCGCGATATTCTTCATCGCCTGGAGCGCGGTGGAAGGCAAGCTCAAAGTCCTACTTCCGGCTACACGCAGGCAGTGGCTCACCACCTGCTCTATGGCCGTGGTCAGCCCGTTCGCGTATTACCTCGTACTCTTTCGTGCATATGACCTCCTTCCTGCACAAGTCGCTCAACCCCTTAACTACACGTGGGCGATTACGCTTTCTGTCATGTCCGTGCTCTTTCTGGGCAAGAGGCTTACCGGAATGGAAATTACAGGGGGGCTCGTGGCCTATGCGGGAGTGTGGCTCATATGCTCTCCGGGGGGACATTTCGAGGGCGGCCTCTCGACAGAGGGTATTGCCCTTGCCCTGGGAAGCACGCTGCTTTGGGCGACCTTCTGGATACTGAGCACACTTGACGACCGTGCCGAGACGGTCACTTTAGGCGCGGCGTTCGTCGCGAGCCTTCCACTCACGGCCGCCGCGGCATTGATGACGGGAATCGAGAGAATATCCTGGCAGGCCGCAACCTGCGGAATCTACGTGGGGTTGTTTGAAATGGGATTCACTTTCGTGCTGTGGGCCAAGGCCATGCGTTGGGCGAACTCAACGGCAAAGATAAGCTCGCTGATATTCCTGTCGCCCTTCCTTTCACTGGTGTTCATCTGGCTGATCGTCGGAGAGGACATAGCCTGGACCAGCATATTGGGGCTCGTGGTGATCGTGGTAGGACTGATACTCCAGCGGTTGAAGAATCAGCGCGGAATAAAAACTCAGTAGCGGAATGGATTTCCTGCGGTCTTAGTGGCGAAGATGAGTCCGTCTCGAATAGGAACGAGGTTCATCGTCCAGTTGTCGCTTTTTGCCATTTTTGCGGTGAACTGCCTCACACCTTCGGTGCTTTTGGATTTTTCATACGCGTCGAACACGCGCCCATCCCACAGCATATTGTCAATTATCAGTACTCCGCCTTCGCGCAGCCTCGGCTCGATTACGTCAAGAGACGCAGGATAGCCTTCCTTGTCAATGTCGTTGAAAATAATGTCGAAAGGCACTTCGTGGGTTTTGAGAAGCTCGACGGCCTCTCCCACGTGGAACTCCACGTAATCGGCGAGTCCCATTGCGGACAGGTACTCTCCCGCTTCATCGCTCTTTTGCCGGTCCCATTCGGTATGATGCACCTTGCCGCCTCCGTTGTCACGCACGGCAAGTGCGAAGAACGCCGTCGAATAACCGAACCCGCTTCCCAGTTCGAATATCTCCTTCGCATTCATAAGGCGGGCGATTTGATAGCAGAATATTCCGGCCTCGGGCCCGATTATCGGAAAGCCCTGCTCGCGAGCCCTGCGCTCCATGGCGATGAGCTGCGCGTGACGGGGCGGTACGAGCATCTTTGTGTACTCCAAAATGGCAGTGTATTCGAAATCACCCTTGCACATGGCGTCTCCTTTTTACAGAGTATAGCCTACGAGCGCTTTTCGGGCGACTTCACAGGACCGAGAATAATGACTATCGGAAGCACAACCAACAGGAATACCCCCGCCACAACGATAAGCCATATCCACAGGCTGCTCGCTGAGCGCACTTTCGCCCTAAGTTCGCTCTTGCCATATACGGGCAGCACATAGAAATGTCCGTTGTAGGAACCGGTCAGAACGGCGGTCTGCCTTCCCGCCTGTAACACCGCCGGAGAACCCCACAGAACATCGCCCTTCGATATGGTGTCCCAAATCGGTTTGCCGGTGTAGTAAGAGGTTGTCACTTTGCCGTCCGTGGCGTTCAAGACGTAAGTGTGGTTGTCGAGTGAGGCCACGGTGAGAGCCGGTTCACCTTCGAGATAGAAAAACGCCGGAGCCGAGAACACCTCGCCGCCGAGGTGACGGCGCCATATAAACTCCCCGTCAATAGCCTTGAAGGCGTAAACATTGTAGTCGTGCGAGCCGACAAAGACCACGGGTTCGCCGCCTATTTCGCCGATGCAGGCCGTGTTGTCAATCCAGTTTCCCGCCATGCGCTTCCAGATACGTTCTCCGGTGCGTGCGTCAAGCGCGATGATGTTGCCGAACTTCGAACCGAGAAACAGCATGGGCCTATCGCCCTCCAGCACGGCGGGCGACCCCATCACCTCATGCGGCATCTGAAACTCCCACAGCCTCGCTGGTTCGGTCTGTGATACGTCTATCGCCGACAGAAGCCCCTTTCGCGCCGCAACGAAAACCGTATATTTCCCGTCCACGTACGCGCCCGTTGGCGAACTGACCGGCCCCTGTGACACCTCAACTTTCCACAACAACCTTCCAGTGTCCTTTTTAAGTGCGAAGAGCCATCCGCGCTGGTCGTTGCGTGCGAACGAACGGTCGTAGGAAAAGCAGGTGACATACAATGTATCACCTTGCACGAGGGGAGCGCACACGATGCTTTGACCGATTGTTGGAGTCGGTTCAACCAGTTCACGCGACCAGAGCAGCGTACCGTCATAAGCGAGATGAGCATACACCGAGCGGTCAGAAGAGCCGAAGAAGACTACGGGAATGTCCTCAACACTGCCAACAGCGGGCGGCGCGGTTATGGGGCCGTTTGTGACCTTGAACCACCGTTCTTGCTTCGCTGCGAGGTCGAGAGCGTGCAGAGTGTTGTCGTACCCGCCAAAGAAGGCCATCGGGCTGCCCTCTACGATTGCTATCGCGGGCGAAGCCCATACAGGGAAACCGTATTTGAACTTGCGCTTCTGAAGGCGGGTGAAATGCCATTCGCGTATCTTCGGCGGTTGTTCGTCATCTATGACACATGCCGCCCTGCACTCTGGACACTGTTTCGAAGCGAAGGCCACTGGGTGTCCGCGGAAGCGAACGCGCCGCAAAGAAGCACAGATGCAAAGACAAACAGGCTCAGGTACCGCATCCCTTGCCCTTCCAGTTCTCCTTCAACTCGATTGCGTCCACAGGACAGATGTCAACGCACTTCAAACACATGTGGCACTCTTTGGGGTCAATATGACCGTCCTTGACCGCTTCCACGTTGCACACGTCGGTGCACTTTCCGCACTCGATGCACTTGTCGAAATCGGTTTCGAGCTTCCGGGTGGAACATCGTGATGCGAACGATATAGCCTCCCGCCACGGACAGAGGTAGCGACACCAGACCTGCGGAATGGCAAGGGCCGCCAGTCCGACCATGACAGTCGAGAGCAGCGAAGCAGGGTCGTACACCTTCGAGAAACCGAAATGTACCGGGGATGTGATCTGCATTCCCGCAATGGCGGCTGCGACTATGATGAAAAACGACAAGATCCGCAACCGCCGCAGACGCTTGTCCCATGCCTTCATGCGCCACAGGAGCAGCAGACAGATGATAAGCAGCACCTCGGACCAGTAGATGCTCGCATCCTCGACAAAGAACACACGATTCGCTGAAAGGTAGGCCATCCACGCAATGAAAACACCGCAGACAAGCAGCACGAGCACGAGCATTCCACGCGAAAAACGCCATCCTTCCCGCTTGCGCCGTCGGTTCCACTTGCCGGTAAGCATGCCGGTAAATTCCTGAAGAGCGCCGGTAGGACATATCCAACCGCAGAACATCGGCCCGAATATCATGGAAGTCACTATTATCGTAGCAGGAACCGAACAGTAGTACAGGGCGACGATGTTCTCGCGCCCTATCTCGCTGAGACCGCGAAACAGGTTGCGAATCATTCCGAATACACCAAGACAGGTAAAGACGACGAACACGAAGATGCAGATGCCGAATATTTGATTGAGCCTCCGGTAAAACTGGCGGCGCTTGCGAGGCACGATAAGCGGAATTACGGCCAGAAGACCGAGTGCGAGGATGGTAAGAAGCTCGACATAGCTGCCTTCCAGCCCCATCAGGGCCTTGTCGACAAGTTTGATGTTGGAACTCAGCGACGCGATGAAATCCTCGACGGATGAGAGAAGGTTTGAAAGCCACTCAGGCATCTGCAACCTCCTCGCTCGGCAGGCCAAACGCCCTGCCCTCCATGCGCATGAGCAAGTTCCCGCCGACCGTCAGCCCACGAGCCTGCTGTGGAGGAACATGCGCCACAAGCCTTTCGGAGCCGGCATCGACTTCGAGTTCGACAAATGCGCCCCGGTCCCTTACGGAAGCCAGTATGGCCGAAATCGCTCCATCACCTTGTGATACCTGCAGCCATTCAGGACGTATAGCGGCCCTGTCAGAGCATTCCGGGCCGTTCATACGCAGAATGCCGAATGCACTGCGCCCGACCAGTTCGCCATTAACCCGCTCGCACTCAACCGGTATGATGTTGGAAGCACCGGTGAAGCGTGCGACGAATTCCGTGGCAGGTTCGCGGAACACCTGCTGCAGCGTTCCGGCCTGCTCGATTGCACCGTCGTTCATCACCGCGCAGGTTCGGCCCAACGCCCATGCCTCCTCGCGGTCGTGGGTGACGTGTACGGTCGCCGTTCCCGTTTCCCGCCGTATATCGCGAAGGGCAGATACGAGTTCCTCACGAGAAATGGGGTCGAGCATTCCAAGAGGCTCGTCGAGCAGTATGACGGACGGTGAAAGCACGAGGCTTCGAGCAAGCGAGACGCGCTTCGCCTCTCCTCCGGAAAGCCCTTCACAGGAGCGGTCGAGAAACTGCGACACTCGCATGAGCTGAACAGCCCTGTCAAACCGGTCACGCCGGTCCTGCTCGTCGGTATGGAGGTATCGCAGGCCGAATGATATGTTGTCCCGCACTTTCATGTGGGGAAAGAGTGTGGCATCCTGCGGCACGTAGCCGATGTTGCGCACATTGGGGGCGAGATCCGTCACTTCCTCTCCGTCAACCTCAACAACACCTTCGTCCGGGCGCTGAATACCGCAGAGGGTCTTCAGCAGAGTGGTCTTTCCACAGCCTGAAGGGCCCAGCAGCACTAAGTAGCCACCGCTTCCGAGTTCGAGCGAGACGCTTCGCAACTCGAACTCCCCTATCCGCAAGCGCAGGGATTCGCACCTCAAAGCCAGGCTCATGCCTCACCTCCAGCAGAACGGGGGAGGAAGCGTATCGAAGCCTGGAGCAGGAAGAACATGACAAGCGAGAACAGCACGAGCACGACGGCAAGCGGTGCGGCTTCAGTGGCTCCGACGCTTACGAATCGCCGATAAGCTTCGACCGGGGCCGTCTCAGGCGATGGCGCGAGGATAACCACGGCGCCGAACTCTCCGGCGGCCCTTGCCCAGGACAGAACCGCGCCTATTATAATCCCGCGCGAAGCCAGGGGGAGAGTGACTCGACGGAAACTCTCGAACGGCTTTGCGCGAAGCGTGGCCGCAACCTGCTCGTATTTGACGGGGATGGCCTCGAACGCCGAATAGGAGGCCTTTGCAATGAATGGAAGAGCCACGAAAACCTGGGCTGTGACAATGCCCACGAGAGTGTTGTCGAAGGCTATGCCGAGGTTACTCTCGATCAATTGTCCGAGAAACTGGTTGCGACCGAGTGCCGTAACGAGTGCTATACCCGCTACTGATTGGGGAATCACCACAGGAAGGTCCATCAGCGAAAGAAGAAGGGTACGGCCGGGGAACTTGAGCCTGCTCATCGCATATGTCAACGGCACCACGAACGCCGCGAGAATAAGTGTCGCCAGAGTGGCGGTAAGGAATGTTCTGCCTATGGCAGCGCGTATGCGAACGTCCTCGATTACTGGCTGGATGTTAAGAATCTCTTCGCCCATGACAGCGATCGTTATGGGCAGAAAGACGAGAAAAAGCACGGTAAGACCGGTTGCAAGGAAGAACTTCGCGAGCCCCTTGTTAACTCCTCCGCGCGCAAAGAACACAGCGGTGAGCAGGAAGAACGAGAGCAGCAGCGATTCCCACGCATATGGCTGGAAGAACGTGAAACACAGAGTGAACGCCCAGAAGTAGCTTATCAGCCGCAGGCTGCGCGCACACGCGGCCATACCGAGCAGAAACAAAAGAAAAAGGGCCTCGGAATTGTTCAGCGACACGATGAATATGCCATAAAGTGCGAAGTAACTTGCCACGAAGGCGTACCAGTGAGTTCGAGGCAAATGCTGGTTGACCTTCACGCCCACGTACAGCACGAGAATGTTGACCATGAGTATCGCACCGCTCGTAAGGTAGTCCGGCGCGAGCCTGTGACCTATGAACGCATGTGTGGCGATGAGGAACATTATCCCACCGCCTATGAGAACGTCGCGGTCGCCGTAATAAAGTATGGCGGCGATTACGAAGTTCGAGATAAGAAGAAGCACGTTGAAGAACTCGAACGGGTCGAACTCTCCCAACAGCGCGTACACAACGTACAGGCACAAGTGTCCGCCGAGAAGAACCGCGATCGCGGCCTTGCCCCAAAAGCTCTTTGCCCTGATCTCGTTGGCCTCTGTCAAATCTCAGTCCTTTTCGAAGTCGATTGTGCCGGACTTCTCGGCAATACCTTCGAGAACACTGCTCACCGCGATGAAGTCCTCGCTTCCGTTGCCGTAAAGCGCAGGTTTTTCAAGAACCTTGAACCCGCTTGCAGATAGCACATTCCTGCCTTCGGTGAGCAGGAAGCGCAGAAATGCGGCGGTCGAGTCGCTTATCGGCCTGTTCGAAGGAGCAGTGAGCGTCCAGCAGATGGGCTCGGCACTTACTGTTACAGTTTCGCCACCCGTCGAGCCCTTTCGGAAGCTTACGGAGGCAAGGGAATAGTCCGTGTCAATGTCGCCGAGGTTTATCTCGTCAGCAAGCTCGATGAACCGGATATCCTGAGCGATGCAGATGGAGCGGTACACGAAAGCGTAGTCTAACTCGCCGTTCTTCAGCAGCGGCGTGAGAAGCGTTACGTGGTCAACGACCTTCTCGCAGTGCGCATCGAGGGTGTTGTATAGTCCTTCATTCGAGAAGTACTTGCCGGCCAGCTTCCATACGAGAAGAGTGCGGTAGCCGATGGGGCCCTGGTCCTCGTCAACCCGGCCGAGGCGAACGTCATCGTGTTCGAATACGTCAGGCCAGTTCTGCTGAGCTTCGTCAATGTAACGCGCCTTCGAGCCGACTCCCAGCACCACTTCGTCCAGCGCGAAGTCCAGGCGCCAGTCCGTGGAGGAACGCATCATTAGCTCGACGAGTCCTCTGTCCGCGAGTATTGCGAGGTCACAGTCGCGACCGAGTTCCGTGACCTTGCGGACTGCGACCTGCGAACCCGAAGATTCCGCGACCAGCTCGATCCCAAGCTCGTTTCGACACTTGTCGCGTACGGCCTCGATAAACGGTGTAATACCTGCCGCATGGAAGATGACGACCTCTTGCGTGTTGCCATTTTGCCCGGCATTGAGAAGCACAATCGCCACAACGACTATCGCTACAACCGGCAGAAGGAGAAAGAGTCTTTTCATATTCTGTCCCTGTCCATGCGTTTTCGGAACTTTCGTGCGCCTTCGAGGGCGGCCCCGATAGCAACGACCGCCTGGTGATTTTCCGGCACCGTGACAATGTGGTTTAGGTTTTCCTCAACCGCTTTGCGAAGAGCCTCGTTACCCGCTCCGCCGCCCACGAACGAATATGGCCCGCGCCTTCCCACTCGCCTCACCATCGAAGCTATGCGGGACGCTATCGAGTCGTGCGCGGCTGCTGATATGTTCGCCTTGCTCACGTTCTTCGCAAGCAGCCCGACCACCTCGCTTTCAGCGAAAACCGCGCAGGTAGCGTTCATATGAATCAGCATGTCTGCCTTTTCCGCTTCGGCCACGAACTGCTCGTAGCTCATGCCGAGTTTGCCCGAGAGCATCTCCAGAAACCTGCCGGTTCCCGCGGCACACTTGTCGTTCATCGAGAAATCCTCTATGTCGCCGTCCTCCGCAAGCGAGATGACCTTGGTGTCCTGACCGCCGACGTCTATTACCGTTCGCGGAGGACCGTCCGGGTGTTCGCCGTACAGAACCCCCGCTACGCAGGCCTTGATCTCCGTCATTACTATGTCGCCGAAGCTTGCGAGCCTCCTGCCGTAGCCGGTAGTTGCGACGACGTCAACTTTGCCGGATACGCCGAACTCCTCCGCGGTGCTCTCGTAAAGCTTCCTGGCGGTAGTGCCGGGAAGATTGCCGCTTGGCACAATTCTGGCTGCGAGCAGTTCGGAGTCTCTCATCAGCGCTACCTTGGTCGTGGTGGAGCCTATGTCCACTCCGGCGCTTATCATTGTCAGTCCTCCTCGAGGGTCTCTAAAAACGCTTCGAGTCGCACCCGCAACTGCTCGGTATCCTCGAGACTGTAATCGGTGCGCATGTTCATGAAGGGAACCTTGTTCTCGCGAAGCACCTCGGACAACTTGTAAACCTCGATATCGAAAAGCTGGCACAGACGCAGCCCGTAATGCAGTACACCTTGAGCATTGTACTCGCTGACAAGGTCGAGCGTACGGCTGATGCGAGTAGCAGCGGAGATAAAACACGGACAAGCGCTTGCGAAGACGTACTTCTGCGCAAGTGCCCGCATAAGTGCACTCATTGAATGCTCTTCGCAAACGGGCGGGTCTATGAGGCTCTGCAGACCTGTGCAAAGCGTGTCCGCGACGATGTCCGCACCGCTTGTCTCGATCAGGGTGAGAGGCTTGAAGTTGGGCCACACTATCGGTGCACCGGTAAGCACGAGCCTTGGGCGCAGCGAGGGCTTGTCCTCAGCTGCCTTTGCGGATTGCTCGTAAGCACGACGGGCTTCGTCAAGCCATACTTCAACGTCCATGCCCGAATGATAAGACTGAACGATGAGAAACGTATCCCTTGCGCTGATGCAGCGCGGGTCGTACGCCCTCAGCTTTTCGAACTCTCTTGCCAACTGAGAAACCTTCTGGCTCGCAGTCACCTCACGCACAAGCGCCCTGCGCTTCAGCTTCCTGCCCGTCGATTTCTGCAGGAACTTCACGAGTTTCTTCAGCTCCTTGACGAGGGAATCGGCATATTGCGAGTAGTCCTGTTCAGGCGGCAGATTGAACATGAAAACCGGACGGTAGTCGGCAAGGACCTCTCCGAGTTTCTTCTTTGCATCGCAGGCAGTTGGTATCACGAGGCATTCGGTGTAGTTGGCGGGATGGTCTTCTTGCAGAAACTGCGCAAAGGAGGATTTTGTCAGCGGGCATATCTCGCCTGACAGCACCTCTTCGCCGCTCTGCACGAGAGCAGCGTTTCCGCAGCCGAGGCGCACCGGAGTCAACCCCATCGCCCGCGGTATCTCGGGCGGTACCATCTGGCAGAAATAGCCGACCCGACCTTCAGGTCCTTTTACATCAGCCATTTCCAATGCATCCAAAAACACTGCCATGTTGGAAGGTCTGTGGGGGAGTGTTCGGCAAGCTCTTCCTTCTGGAGGTGGTCTATGTAACGGCTTTTCTTGCGTACGCCCGGGTTATCGGCCCTGCGCGAACCGAGAAAGTATCTGGGGTCGAACTGGTCAGTCACTGTTACTGCTCCTGAATCTTGATGAACACACGTCAACTCCCGCATGCTCGATTGTAAGGCAGCCGTCTCTCGGGCATTTTTCGACACACTTGCCGCATAAGAGACAGTCGTAGGAACTCACGTTGCGATCGTCCATGGTCTTTCGTACGAGTGAAATGTCCATCGGGCAGACCTCCTCGCACACTCCGCAACTGTTGCATTTGAGGGGGTTCTTCTTCAGCCTGACCATTCCGCCCCGGTTGAAAACTCCGGAAATCATGCCCATCGGACAGAACCGGCACCAGAGCCTTCTTGCGGCGATAAATGCCAACAGGAAGAACGCGAGGATCAAGAGCGAACCGTATCGAAAGAATCCGAAAGCCCACTCGGTGCCGGGTAATGGCGGATAGTCGTCAATGCCGCCTGAAGCGACCGGGCAGACCTGCTGCGCGGGACAGACCTTGCAGAAAGGGAAACTGGGAATCTTGCAGCCGAGAAACGCGCCGTCCTTGTCAAGGTGCGGCACCGCCTTTGCCATGAGAAACGTTAAGCCCGCAATGGACAGCCCGCCTGCGAAGGCCGACACCTTTACGGTCTTAGATGGCTTGTAATACGGTAGTCCGAGCTTCTTGCGCGCCCAGCCGACAATATCGCCGAGAGTACTCAGCGGACAAAGCCATCCGCAAGCGATTCTTGCGAACAAAAAGCTGATGAGCAAAAACAGAAGGGCCGCAGCGCTGAGAACGCTGAGGGTGTTGAGCGTGTTCGGGTCGCCCGATATTGCGCCGGAGAAGTCCAACTGCAGCACACGCTGGAAAAGTTCAATATTACAGCCCTGGACGTAACCGCCGTCGGCGCTGAATCGGCATGGTGCGGAAGGAAGGTAAAGCATCCTGCCCTCCGTGTTCACGCTGGGAACGGTGTCCGTAATGGTCATAACGGCCGCGTCGGCCTCGGTCCGGCGTTCGAGCATCTGCTGGTAATCAACATAGCTGGTACGAAAGGCGAAACCTCCGTAGAGCAGCACAAGGAGCAGAGAAAGCCGCACAGCCCTTCGAAACCATTTCATGCTCAAAAAGGGCTGAACGAGTACTATAACTCCGGCCACCATTCCCATAAGATACGCCGGGCGTATCAGAAACCAATAGAAGCCGCGATGTTCTTGGGGAATCTGCGCATACGACCGGAAAATATCCGCAATTCCGAGTACCAGCAGCACAGCGGGCAACAGCAGGAAGTACTTGTAGTACCGGTTTCTCGGCAGATACATTGCCGGAAGCACGACGAACACGAGCACGGTCACAAGCGGGGTGTTCAGTGCGCTGAGCCAATGTGCGACGGCTTCGTTGAGGGCGAGCAATTTGTAGCACAAAAAAAACGAGCCGACGACTCCCCCAAAGGCGAAAGCCCTTGAGAGAGCGCTCGAAAAGCGTTCCAACACCGGTCGGACGGACAGGATGACTACTACCGCCAAGAACGGCGAGGTCAGGGGTGTTAAAAAGTCAAGAAGCGGCTCGAGTTGTGAGGTCACTTGCCTTCAACTTGCGGATGGTTAATACGATGAAAAGAAGAGCCATGGGAAGGAGATACCACAGCGAGTAGTAGTCGGCGGATTCGTCAACAATAACCTCGATGGTCGCGACGGACGAGTCAGCACCTTCGGCAACTCCGGCAACCCAGGTGCATTCACGATACATCTTCATCACGTCCTGCGCAAGGGAGAATTCGCCGAGAAGGGTGTTCTCGCCCTCTATGCCCTCGCCCCACTTCACCGTATGTGGCAGTGCGCTGTCTATCGCGCTGCGGTTGATGAAAAAGACGAAGCGGATAGAGTATATGTCGCCGAACTCCTCGAGGACATTCGACTCGTCTATTACCAGCGGTATGCGTTCGCCTTCGGGGGAAAAAACGGCGAAATCGTCCACAGACGCCACTGCGAACGAGGAGTCGTTGAAAGTGCATAGAACTCCGACCTTGCCTTCAGGAGGGACGAGTTCCTCGCTCGTGTTCTCCGCTTCGAAATGCCCGGCACGGGGTTCTTCGAACACGAGGCTCGCCACGTTCTCCCCGTAACAGGTTGATGGGAAGAATGCGACGATGAGGAACAACAGAAGTGCGGTGAGGTTAGTCCTCAAGTTTGAACTGAGCATATACAACGGGGTTTTCGAGTGAATACTGATTGCCTCGCCAGTAGTGAACAATCTTTTCCTTCTTTTCGTTGCCGCGTCGGCCCTTGACGGTGACAACCATGACACGGGCGAAGTTTCCGAAAAAGGAGCTTGCGTCCTTGTCCAGCCCGAGCAGCTTGCGGGGGATGGCGAGTTCCGCATTCATCTTGCGCTTTCCGAGTTCGAACTTGACGCCTTCCTTGCCTGCGGAGCATTCGAACTCTCCGGTAAGGCGGTCGGCCACGAACCTGACAGGCTTCGCGTCCATAGTCCTCGCGTAGAAGAACGCGAACTGATCCTTCTCTGGTTTCTCTTTCGTTTGCAGCGTGAACAGGGCGTAAACGTAATCGTAATAGTCGGTGAGCGGTAGCGGGGCTGTTCGTGGCCACAACGGCGGTTTTCAGAAGTAACGGCCCTTTCGGACATATTCGTAAAGTCCGTGATCAGGTATTTGTTGCGCCACTCGCTGGACGACCCGATGCCAGTTGACTGTGATGCGCGATGCCTTCTTGAGTTCGGCTATGTCTGCGGACGCATTCATGTCAACGGTTTTGAATACCTGTGCCTTGTTACGGCCGTTGTAAAGGTGGAGGCCGACCTGGTATCTTCCCTCGCGCACACCCGTCTTCTTTGTGAGGGTAATCTCGAAGTGCTCCTTCTTGCCGCCGGTTCTGACGGCCTTGAGCTTGGGGAACGTATCCCAGTCGGGCGATGGTTCCACTTTCGCGTCGAACTGATCCGACTTGATGCTCATATTGATGTTGACGATGTCACGATCCATCGTGTTCAGCAGATAGACCTTGAAGGAAGCCTCATCAGCAATCCGCAACTGGCCGTCGCGAACATCAACCTTTACCGCGAGGTTGTCCTTGGCCTGTACGAACACGTCATTGCACAAATGGGCATCGGCAAATACGGGAAAAACGCAAAGCAGCACTACGATTGCAAGAATACGTCTCATATTTCTCTCCGGCTCCTGTCCTTTGTTATTTGGACACTGCGAAGGCGTTCCGGTTGCATCGGGACTTTTCAAAGGGCGGATTATACCAGAATGGCAAACCCGTTCCAGGGGAAGGTATATGAGTCTGCGCGAATTGCACACAGGAGGAGTAAACGGGTATCCTGTACTCAATACTGACCGAGGGAAAAGCATGTCGGGAAAAAGGCAATTTTACGCATTCTGTCCTTCAGCATAGTAATTCCCCTTCTGTTGGCTTCCTGCACGAGAGAACAACCAAGGCGCGGAAATCAGGATACCTCATCCCGTCAACCAGTCTCGTTAAAGCTCTGGCCGGGAATGAAAGACAGCGAGGTTTTCCTCGCCCGAAATGGAGAAGGTGACGGGCCTGTGCTCGCAGGAACGGATATTCACCTTCTTGCCGACGGAACCGGCTCGAACAACGCGGTCTCCTTCCCCGCAGAGGCAAAGGGCATGTGGAGAAAAGTGCAGGCTGCCTTCCGCCTCGACATGGATGGTGCAGTACGCGGCGCGTCCTTCGTGCTGCTCAACACCTCTCACTTCGGAAGAAAGGGGAAGGTCTTCGCCATGCACAGGGCAAAAGCGCCCGGAGACGAAAGTCCCTGCGTACCCAGAGTGGGACGAGCCAAACCTGTGGGGCTCTTTGGCAATCGCATTCGACGCGTACAATCCTCCCACAGAAGACCCCTTCGACGAGTGGGGCAACGTTTACGACAGGCCACAGAACGAGGTGTCGCTGCATTTCGACGGAGCGGAAGTCGCCAACGCATTGTGCCGAAACTCCGTTTGCCACAGGAAAAGCGTTTCCGGTCTCTCTGAAGGTCGAGTTCGTTACGGGAGGTGCCGAGGTAACCGTATTTGTCGGCGGCAAGACAGTGTACGACCGGCACTTCATAGCTCACGCACAGCCTTTCGAATCGAGGGTCGCGTTCGGGGCTCGCGGTGAAGGAGGCTCGTGTGGTAACCGGCATAAAGGTTCGCTGGGAAGAATCCTGTTCGTACTCGCCGCCACCCGTGACCATGAAGGTTTTCGACAGTGTCTGGCTGAGAAAAGGCGTCTCAAACGCCGAGACAGAAGTGGACTTCTCGTTTTTGGGCGATAAAACTGAGCGGGTAATACTCAACTACACGCTCGAACCCGTGATGGACTGTGATGAGTGGGATAGGCTCGCGGGCTTCTACGTGTTCGGCCCGGACGGCGAGCGGTACGAGCTTGCCCGCATTCTCACGCCTTTCATGATGTGGGGCGAATCCTACACGTTCCATGCAGATATCACTCCGATGTCCCCACTTCTCAGGGGAAGACGAAGATTGCAGATATTCGCCGGTTCCGCAGTCAACAAGGGTTTCAGCGCGTCTGCATCCCTGACATTCTACGAACGTCCCACGGGAATCCCCCTCTGCCCCGTCCCATTTCAGCGTCTAGTTAGTCGTTCCCGGTTCGGCCCATTTCGATAGCCGGAAGACAGTCAAGAAACTGTTTGAGGACGTGGAGGTGAAGATTCCGTCCCTCGCGAGTTCCGCACGAGCCTTCATCACAGTAACGGGACACGGAGTGCTCGAATTCAAGCCTGCGCATCGCACTCTGAGGGTGAACGGCACAGAATACGAAAACACGCTCTGGACATCTGACTGCTACCTGAATCCCATCCGTCCACAGTTCGGGACATGGAAGTATGACCGGGCTGGATGGGGGCCCGGCTCAACGGGAAGGATTTGGGAGATAGACCTGATGCGAGCATCTCACCGATGCCGATACACTGAAGTTCGAGTACGAACCAGAGATGTTCGAGGTGAAGAAGTGGGCGCAGCACGTAGTGGAAAGCGTGGTTGTGTTCTACGAATCTGCGTCCGTCGCGCGCTGAGAGTCCTGACTTTGCGTTCCGTTCATAAAGTGAAGACGCCTGAGGGCGTCCTCGTAACGAGGCGAGCCTTTCGCCCATTGCGTGAGCATATCGCACGGGAACTCCGGACACTGATTGCAGTAGCGGACACCTTTATCCTTTGCGCATGCGAGAATTTCGCAGTCAGGCGACCAGTGACAGTTGATCTCGCCAAAGCAGGTTCCGCACCGGAAACTCTCGGGCTTGATGTCCTTCTCATTCCAGCCCATCGCCTTGAACCAGTCAATGTGTTTCTGAAGAAGACCGGGGTCCTCAGGGCACCTGTATATACCGCACTCGTTAGCGCAGTCCATTCCACATGCCGCGATTATGGGGTCACGTTTATCCATCGCCCTCTCCCTTCTATTCAACTGAATTTAGCAGAAAAACAGCAATTGTCAACGAGCCGGGCCATAATTCACGAAGATTTCATATACTCGCAACGTGTTCATTCATGTACAATTACAGGAAGTTCCGCAAAGGAGATACTCGTGAAGTTCGACCAGGGAGTGACATTCCTCTACACTACGGATTTGAGCAGAGCGACCCGTTTTTACGAAGATGTGCTGGGACTCGAGCGTGTGCTGGAGCAGGCTGACTGCAGGTTATGGCGCATCAGCGACGATAGCTTTATCGGCTTCTGCGAGAAGGCCGAACCCCGCGCCAAAGACGGAGTCTGTGTCACGCTTGTAACCGACAATGTTGACGAGGTATGCAGACATTTGCACGAACATGGCGTCCCGTTCGAGAAAGAACCCGAATACAACCCGCAATACGACATCTACAACGCCTTTGTGCGCGACCCCGACGGCTATCTCGTCGAAATACAGCGTTTCGAAAGCCCCGACTGGCCGCGCAAGAAGTAGAACTCTTTTCGAGGTGCCTTCATGATGATATGATTAGCGTGAAGGAGTTGATTCATGAGCTATGAGGTGTTCATAACACGCGCGTCCTATTATTCTCAGGCCGACGCACCGGAAATATCGAAAGACGAGTGGGAAGCCTACGTAAAAAGCGACCCGGAAATGGAAATGGAGCGATACGCCGGTTCGAAGGTTGTCCAAGGTGAAGCGATATCCAATCCCAAGGAACATTCGGCGGTCTGGACCGAATACTCATTGAGCAGACAGGGTGGCGACAAGGCGCGGTTTGAATATTCCAACGGCAGCATCGTCGTCAATGACCCGGACAAGGAAATCTTGCGCAAGATGTACACCATATCGCGTTCTCTTGAAGCAAACGTTCAGGGCACCAACGGCGAGGACTACGGCCCTGAAGGAAATATCATAACGAGCCATGACAAGTTCAACGACTGACCGTTCAACTTCAACCCGTCCCGGCTTCTGGCGCGTCATTGCAATACTCGCGGGGGTGATTGTGCTCACTGGAATTCTTACATTTGTCGGCTGTGCCAAGAGTACTAAGAACCTCGAGCCGGTAACCGAGTTCGAACTCGAACGCTATCGGCGGTACAGCTCGCTCGCTTCCCCCACAGCTTCGAGCGCGGCCTGACCGACGTAACGGCAACATACTCTTTGCGTGAAGACGGCAAGGTGAAAGTCGTAAACAGGGGTTACAGCGAGGACAAGAAGAAGTTCAAGAGTGCGCAAGCGGTCGCGAAATTAGCGGGGGACGAGAATACTGGGCATCTCAAGGTTTCATTTTTTCCGCTGTTCTGGGCGGACTACAAAATCGTCTATCTTACCGATGACTATTCGGTGGCCATTGTAACGAGCAATACCTATAACTACCTGTGGTTCCTTTCGAGGGAACCGAAGATTACGGACAAATTGTACGATGAACTCGAAAAGAGAGTTGCGAAGATGGGCTTTGACCTTGCCAAGCTCAGCCGTGTAAGTCAGACTCGGGCGAAGAAGTAGGGCGACGTCCTGCCAAAGCCCTTAATATCACCTCGTCGAGGCGTTTCATTGAAAACGGCTTTGCAAGGAATCCCGCGCAACCTTCAGACATCATGTCCTGCACATCTTCCTTCATACTATAGCCCGAAGCTGCAATGACACAAGCGTCAATATCGTGCCGACGTATGCGGCTGAATACTTCCTTGCCTTTCATTCCAGGCATCATCATATCGAGGATGACGAAGTCGAATCGTTCTCCACTTTCATATGTCCTTACGCAGTCGTTTCCGTTGGATAATTGAGAAACGTCGTAACCGAGCCGAAACAGCATTTCGTGACAAGTTCGCGTACTTCCGCCTGGTCATCTACGACGAGAGCCCTTAGCTTCGCTTCGATAGCGGCCATAACTGAGCCTTCCCTGGTCTCGGCAGCCAGCAAGCAGTACATCTTCTGTTCCGCGCAGGCCGACACGACGGCTTCAACTTCGTATCGAAACGCAATCACAAAAGTTCAACCTGTTTAAGAAGTTGTTGCCATAAAGCGAATATTAACGTTTCTGCAAGCCATTTGCAAGTACATTCCGCTTAACTTCCCGAAAATTGGACCTTGATAGACACTTTTCGAAAGCAGCCATCTGCTTCCACTCGCAGAAAGCACCGGATAACACGGGGTCATTCATTAATATAGAGCTATGATTTCACGGAGGAAACATGAGTGACGAAGAAAACAGGACGCCCGACGAAGGCAACGAACCCCGCAAACCAAGAAACGAGCAAACCCAGCACGAGGATTATCTCCGACGACGTGTTCGCAGACGCACTTGAGATGGAACGTCCGCGTTTCGTGGCTGAGATGCTGGACGGTGTCTTGGAACACTGGCGGGATGCAAACCCTGAACTGCAACAGACTGCTCGAGGACGCAAAACGCTCTGGAGCTCAAAGAAGACAAGCTCTATGTCCATCTCGAAAAGTGCGAACGCAAGGTTTTTGATATTGACAACGAGTATCACATCCTTGAAAAGGCAACTGTGCGAGAGTGTATTCGCGTGTTCCGCTCGATTATCGGGCCTATCAACGAATACCGCACGCCAAAGAATTCCAGCGCCCTCAAGTACCCTTTGGCTGCTCGCTGCGAGAAGCCGGAACAATTGGATTCCGAGCCCTCCGTGGCGTTTCTCATGGAGTTCATCCATATCTTCCGCGGCATAGCCGGCAACTCCAACATCTACGAGGAAAGCCGCGGAGTGCGCAAAGGCATTCCGGAGTTCCTCAAACTGCACGGTCGTGAGGCCGCGACAAAACGTATGAGCGCCCTTGACGAGACCGCTGCGGAGCTGGGCAAGTACTTCAAGAAGTTTCCAAGCGGGCTTGACGACGAAGTGCGTCAGTGGCGCAAGGATAACGCAGATCGCATCAAGGACTATTACGGTGCCACCGACGAGGACTGGAATGACTGGCACTGGCATGTTCGCAACGTTATTAAGGATCCGAAGCCGCTGTTCGATCTTATAGAACTTACTCAAGAACAGCGTGACGCGGTTGAGAAGTCGGTACAGAACAAAATTCCGTTCGGTATAACTCCCTTCTACCTCAGTCTCATGGAGCGACCACTGTCCATCGGCTTCGACCACGCCATACGCGCACAGGTAATTCCCCCACCTGATTATGTTGATATTATGGCGGCCGAAAAAGGCCACAGAAGCACCCTTTTCGACTTTATGGGAGAACACGACACCTCGCCGGTTGACCTTGTAACACGCCGTTATCCGGGGATTTGCATCATAAAGCCGTTCAACACCTGTTCACAGATCTGCGTGTACTGTCAACGCAACTGGGAGATAGACGAGTGTCTCGCGCCAAACGCGATGGCCGAACAGGAAGTTCTCGACGAAGCTCTCGACTGGCTGGACAATCATAAGGGAGTTGGCGACGTTCTCGTAACAGGCGGCGACCCCTCTGTTATGAGCGACGAACGCATGGAATACGTCCTCTCTGAACTCGCCAAGAAACCCCAAGTTTACCGCATTCGCATAGGAACACGAACGCCTGTCGTGCTTCCAACGCGCTGGACCGACGAGTACGTGAAGATGATTGCGCGTTACCACGAGCCCCCGAAGCGCGAGATTGCCATTGTCACGCACTTCGAACATTCTTACGAAATTACGCCTGAGGCGATGCAAACTGTACCGCCAAAGACCCTTCATTCCGGTATTAAGATGTACAACCAAGAAGTTTTCACTGCCGAAAACTCGCGGCGGTTCGAGAGCGCGAAGTTGCGGCTCGACCTGAGGAAGATTGGAATTGACCCCTATTACACTTTCAATATGAAGGGAAAGGAAGAGACCCGGCGCTACATGGTTCCCATCGCCCGCATACTGCAGGAAAGGAAGGAAGAGGCGCGGCTTCTGCCCGGACTGGACCGCACAGACGAGCCTGTATTCAATGTCCCTAAGCTCGGCAAGAACCATCTTCGCTCGTGGCAGGATCACAGGCTCGTGATGATCAAGGCGGACGGCTCGCGCGTGTACGAGTTTCATCCGTGGGAAAAGAACATCACTCCCGTGCCACCCTACAACTACTCAGATGTGCCAATTTATGAATACCTCGAAGAGTTGGCGGCGCGCGGAGAAAACATCCGCGACTATCGGACTATTTGGTATTACTATTAAGGTGCCTTGAAAAATCGGTTTCGAGCGAAAGCGGGCGAGGCAAAGTCAGGCGAGGAAGACAAGGTGTTTCGACGCAAGTAATTTGGCTATACTTAAGGAAGAAATGGCTTGATGACGAAGCCCGTGCCGGGCAACCAAGTTAAAGCGTATTTACGGTGGTCGGTGACCGCTATCGCAGGTATCCACCGTTCTCTGACCGTTCAACAATCATCAGGTAAGCATGACAATGCCGCAGCCGTTTGCAGTAAAACCGTATTTTTGAGGTGCCCGACTATACTCCGTTTATCGTGGTGTCTCCGAACTGCTGTTCGCAAAATTCCGCGTAGATTCCACCACGGTTCAGGAGTTCTTCGTGAGTTCCGATGTCCGCCACCTCTCCCCTATCGAGGACTACGATACGGTCGCAGCCGACAATTGTGGAAAGCCTGTGGGCTATGATAAGGGAAGTACGCCCCTCGAGTAATATCCTGAGAGCCCTTTGTATCAAGCCTTCTGATGTAGAGTCCAGGCTGCTGGTCGCCTCATCGAGAATCAGAATATCCGGGTCTTTCAGCAGAGCGCGAGCGATGGAAAGCCTTTGCTTCTCACCTCCGGACAACCGGAAACCGCGTTCTCCAACAAGTGTGTCAAGCCCTTCGGGCAGCGAGTCAATAAATGTCTGAATGTTCGCAGCCGCACAGGCTTCGCGCATATCCTCTTCCGTAGCTCCAGGTTTGGCATAAAGAAGGTTCTGGCGTACTGTCGCGTTGAAAAGGAAAGTCTCCTGCGTCACCATTCCGATATGCTCTCTGAGCTTCTCCTGTTCGAACTTCCTGAGGTCAACTCCGTCGAGAGTAACCTTACCTGCGTCCGGGTCAATGAAGCGCAGAAGGAAGTAGGTTAGGGTCGTTTTACCCGAACCACTTGGGCCGACGAGCCCCACTTTCTCTCCCGGCAGTATCTCGAATGAAACGTTGTTCAGTTCGAACGGCTCCCCCTTGCCGTTGCGCTTGGCATACGCATCCGAGTCCTTGTACTTGAAGGACAGGTTCTCGTAACGCACGTGTCCTTCGACTTCGTCAAGCACAAGAGGCTCGTCGGGGTCGGTGATATCCGGCCGCAGGTCGAGGTATTCGAAAATCCGCTCGAAGACGGCAAATGAAGCATGTATATCACCGTAAACAGATGCGAGCTGCACCAGTGGCCGATACAGAAGGGTCAGAAGTGCCGCGAATGCGACGAGAAGCCCCGGAGTGAGTTCGTTTTGAATGACCTGGTATCCCCCGTACCAGTAAATCATGGCAGGACCGACCGCGCTGAACACACTGAGAATCATGAACAGCCAACGGCCGATAACCGCCTGACGTACCATTAGGGTGCGAACCAGGTCGCTGCGTTCACCGAACCCGGCCGCGTCATCTGTCCGTCGGCCGTACGACTTCGTAAGAATTGCGCCGTCAACGTGGAGAAGTTCCTGCATGTAAGCGAGGAGCGAAGCCTTTCGCTCCTGAGTCTGCTGCGAAAGCCTGTGACGGATTCGTCCCACGATGCGCGAAGGAAAGTAGAAAAGCGGCACTATCAGCACTGCAACAATCGCGAGCCTCCAGTTCATGGAAAAGAGCGCGATCGAGGTAGCGGCAAGTGTGGCGAGATTCCTGCCGATGGACACGAAAGTGGTAGTGGAAACCATCTGGACAGCTTCAACGTCGTTGTTGATTCGCGAGACTATCTCGCCTGAACGTGTCGCCTTGTAGAAGTTCAGACTCATCAGCTGAAGGTGTGTAAAAAGCTCCTGGCGCAGGTCGTACAGTACGCTCTGCCCCGCCTTCGCCGTGAGGGATTGCTGCAATACGCCTGTCAGTCCTGTGGCGATGGCCAGTAGTACCATCGCCCCCGCGAGCAGGCTGAGAAGAGACATATCCTCGTTTGGAATGGCGTTATCGAGGATTGCACCGACGCATAAAGGGGGCAGGACGTTGAGACCGGCAACTATGAGAATACAGACGGCGATGACCGCCCACTGACGCCAGTAGGGCGCGAAGTAGCCGAGGACGCGCATGAATATCTCGCGCCCGAGCTTCGCGCGCTTGCCTTCAAGCTTACCGCTGGCGAAATGCCTGTGAAGTCCATAGGTGCGTGTCAAACCGCCAACCGAACCCATCGGGCCTTTCCACCCGCCGCGCATCTAATCAGTCCTTTGCAGTGAGTCACATCGCATTGGATTATTGTATCAGAATATTCGTTCGGCGAAGTTACACCTGCGCGTTCGCTTCTGCCTCTCTTTCAGCAGATATGCCGTGTGTTTGTTGAATTTTGATTTCTATTTAGTTACAATGTGTACGTCAACTGGGTGTGCCGAAAAATCGGTTTCGAGCGAAATATCCGAGGCAAAGTCAGGCGAGGAAAGATATGGCTTGATGACAAAGCATGACGAAGCCGCGGACATTTGAGACAAAACTGTCTTTTTCGAAGTGCCCAACTGTATTGACACACAGAGCAGGAGAGACCATGAGTAAACTATCCGCTGTCGTTTTCGCGACGTTTGTCGTGGCTCTTATCTTGTGTGTTACGCCCTGTGCGCCTACCGGTGCGGAACTCACGGGCGAGCCCCCTTCCCTCTTGCCATATCCCGCTGGCGCAAAGATATACTTCCGGGACACTTTTCAGCGTGAAAAACCGGAAGAGGGCGAATGGACCCGCGTGTGCGGACAATGGGATTTTGACAAAAAGGCAAAGCCCGGCGTTAGCGCGAACCCCTTCTCCGTTGTAGGCTCATCTCCGGACAGGGCAATCCTCGTAACCGGCTACGACTGGTGGCAAAACTACTACTTCAACGGCGCATTGCGCACTCCCCCGATATTCAACACGTTCGGAGCCGTTCATTCCTTCAGGGGAAACGGAAATTACATATTTTTCGGATTCTCTTCCGCTGACGGACTCGTGCTGCGTTTGTACCAGAACGGCTCGTTCGTCACCCTCGCTTCAAAGGACTCATTCCCCGTACCATACCAATGGTATGACATCGGTATCGCGGTTCACGGAAAGACCGTATTCGCAATGATGGACAGGAGGCTCGTGTTCACCTCGGAGCTTCCTTACAAGACATGCGGCCGTGCGGGCGTCATTGTTACAGGCGCACCCGATTATGGCATGACGGTGGACGACTGTGGCGCGACCTCCCTTCAAAGAGAGCTTGAGAGTGTAAAGGCCGATTCCGAAAACGGCTTTACCGGGCTTTTCGCACAGGACATCCTCGGCAAGAAGAAGTTCCCTGCCTTCTTCGAATACGACCACCTCATGCGTAAGTGGGCTTCCAATGAGGCCGACTGGCACCCGTACATGCAGCCGGAGCCAAAGGAAGGCGAACAACCTGCTGAACCGGAACGCTACACCTATCCCATGCCACTGTTCAACGACGTATCCATGCAACTGAAGTTTCCGGATGTAGCTCGCGAGCCCAGCATCGCGCTTTACACTTACGAACAGGAAAAAGAAGGCGAATTGCTTTGCCGATTCTCCTTCACTGTAGAGAACAACGCATACACAGCGGTACTGACCGACAGAAGCAACCGCGAACGCTTCCGAAAGGCCGACTATCTGAAGCTCGAGGACAAGCTTCAGCTTTTCTTCGACGACAAGGGCGTAACTTTCGGCAAACCGAACGGCGAAAAGACGTTCGTCGAGCTTCCCGGCCTGCGCAAGCCCTTCGAGGACGGCGTACGGGTAGTCATCAACCGCTGGACGTATGAGATCAGCAAGTTCGGATTCTACAACGTCGTATCATCCGGCCTGTTCGAGGACACGTTCTACCAATCACCGTCGAACTGGCTCACTCCGTACGGCAACTGGCAGATAGCGTGGCGGTGGGCATGCAATCCCCGCTACACCTACCTCTCTTCGTGGGACCGCATGTCATCGCAACTTTACAGCAAGCACCGCTTCGGCGGGAACATGCACGTGGAGTTATGGTTTTCTCCAAAGATGGCTTCGCTGGCCCGTCCCTCCTACTATCCGGTCCGGTGGTTTTCCATATCAATGCCCCAAGAGGCGGGCGACTTCTCACGTGGTTACACGTGCGCGATCGGCAGTCCCGGTTCTAAAGACTTCTCTCTCTACAGGGATGGGCGTTCGGTGGCCTCGAAGAAGCTCAAGGGCGGCATGACAGGCAGCGCACTGCACCACACCTGGTTTCACGTTCTTATGCACCGTACAGCAAACCGCCTTACGTGCGACATGAATTTCATAAACGAGGCGAAGAAGAACCCCACCTATCGTCTCGAACACAAGGCTCGCCAAGACCTCAAACCACTGCCCTTCGCCATATGGAACTCCCTTACCGGGCTTACCGTAACGCGGGTGCGGATAAGCGCACAAAAAATCGAGTGGGGCGCCATGGAGAAGGCTGTGCGCAAATCCTCTCCGTCTCCTTGCGGCGTGGAGACCTCGGTCGTTCAGAACAGACCTCCCGGAGAATACGCCGCACCATCATTCGATTTCTCGAAAGGCTCCGCAGGCTGGTACGTGCCTTCAACCCAACCCGCTCTTCAGGCGGTGCCCTATCCTTCGGCACAGAATCGTTCGGCGCTGGCGATTACCGCGCCCTTCTGCGGCTCGCGCATGGAATTCGTCTCGCCAGATATGAACGTCGATGCCCGCGTGTGGCAGACGCTCACCGTGCGCTACCGCACGGACGTGGCACTCGATTTGTACATTCACTCTGGCTCGCGCAAGTTCCGGGTGCTGCTCGACGACCGCAACAAGGAGAACACCCCCGACTGGGCGATTCCGGTCGGCCGTTCCTACTACAAGAAGGGCATCAAGGACGGCTACAAAGCCCTCACCGTTAACTTGCGCGAAATGTTCGAGGAGTACCAGACCCTCAACATTCCGCCCATAGTTGACAAAATCTCTTTCGAACGCATAGACTACAGCTCTGCAAGTTCTCTCGGAGTGGAAGAAAAGGACCAAATGAACTTCGCCGTGGCAAGCGTCGAGTTCTCATCCTCCTTTCCTTATGAAACCCTCGAAGACATAGAGGCGAAACTACCACCTGACGTGAAGAACAATCCGCTTATCCCGGACTTCAATGCCGGACTTTCGGCAAAGCTCGTGAAGATGGATCCCGCGAGTCTCGCGGCGAAAATGCCCGAACAGGACGAACGCGGAACGATTCGACGCAATGGAGCCCTTGTGATTCAGTTCAACGATGGACTTCAGGGTCTCAGTCCGATAGGCTCAGTCGAAGAGACACTGCTTTGGCGAAAGCGCGAGGACCGTCGTGACTATCTTGTGGCTCACAAGTCCGGTCGTTTCGGCTTCCTCGGTGTCAAACTGGCACCTGAGCCGATATCGCTTGCCGAGTATCCGTCATTGTCACTCCGTCTTAAGGGCGACCTTGGCAAGGTGTTCATTGGTGTCAAGGCAGGGACCTGGAAGTGGATACCGCTTAAGGTGAAAGCAACTTCTGCGTCTGCTGCCAAGCTATCATCCGTAGCACCGGCTGTTTTGACAAAGGGTGATGTGAAGTTCGTCGTAATACACTTTCCCGACCATCCCGCTCTCAAGGGAATCAACTTGCTCGAAGAGGTAATTCTCTGTTCTCAAACCAACAGACCGCCTGCACTGGGAGCAAAGCTCGAAATCAGTGATATCGCTTTCTACAACCCGACGAAGCTCAAGAGTTTCGCCATTCCTGCGGGCGGTGCGATACCGGTCATGGTCGGCAAGGGCGAACAAGCGCAGCACACGCGAAATGTTCAGAAGGCGAGGATTCGCCGCAGCGAACTGTATCTCGTGACTCTCGTGGACCGCGAACGTCTTTACGAACCCGACACAATAACCGTCGAGCTGGAAGGTTCGCGCATCGCTTTCACTCTCGACGAAGCCCCTGCCCTTACGGAGTTCACCATCACAGTGGGCAAACAGACCTTCGATATGTCTGACCTGTACTGCCTGCCATCTCTCAAAAAGATATACTTGGACCGAGCTGACGTATTTAATGCCGAGGCAGGAGAGGTCGAGTGGACTGCGCAGGTTAGCACTCGCAAGGTGGGCTCGGGGAAGCTGACTTTTCCCGGGGCCAACGCACCGAAGATACGAAGGGCGATGGTGGTGCCGGAGGACTCACTGGTGTTCGAGGACTACGAATACGGAATGGGTGCGGCGGCCTCGAGAGGTACTCCTATTTTCCTCGCGGGCACTTTCCCGTACATGGGTTCGTCCTATTTGGAGAACCTCGACCCAGGCATCGGCAAGGTCGCGGGATTTCTCGTCAAGAAAAAGTTCGACGCAATGCGCTATCCCTATATGCGCTTCGCATGCCGCCTCAATAATGCGATGGTGAACCTGCACTTCAAGTGCGAAGGCCATTACAAGGACGTTCAGGTCTCGCCTTATGACGGCAAACAGGGAAGCAGCTACTGGACACAGGGGGTGTTCGGTTCGTTATCCGGCATAAAGGATGACAACCGCTGGCACGAAGTAAAGTTCCGCTTGACGGACAAGCTCGATGCGCAACCCTTCAACGATACGTACTTCATCGAACAGGTCTGCATCAGGTCGTTTTCGGACAAGAAAAAGGGAGGCTCACTGGGAATTGACAATCTCTGTATCTATGGCGAGCGTTCGAACTTCTACACCGTGACAGTTGAACCACCGCTCGGAATGCCCAAGGCGAACTTCGAATTCGAATGGCATTTCACCGACTACTCCGGGGCCAAACAGCTTTCCGACCCCGTCCGAGTTTCGGAAACACGCTTCATCGCCCGCAAGTCGCAGGGCATCAATCCATCGAAACTGGCTGTGCGCCTGATCGTCAACGGCAAACCCTCGCCCGAAGTTGCCCTTGTCGAATTGGAATAGCGAAAAGCCCCTCGCTTCAATCAAGAAGCACTCGACGCATAATATTTTCGAACAATTCGCATGATCCACCGTCTTTATGGTGAAGGCGCAAATCACGCAGTTTGTTCTCACCCACGGAGGGCGGAAATGAAAAAGGGATTGTTCCCGGCACTCGTTGCTCTTGTCGTTTTGTGCGCAATTGCAGCCGCAGTTTACATTGCAATACAGATCCAGCCAGAACCTGAGCCGGTTGTTGCCGGAATGACGACCGAGGAGTTTATTGCGGCAACCTCCTATGTTTATCGCGGCGAGGACATGAAATCCAAGGGCGACGGGCGGTTCGTCGAATTGTACAGCGGCAGCAGAGGCGAAGGTTCAGAAAAGCATTCACGCAAAACAGGAATGCTACGAGAACTGGAGGCAAAGGAATCGAGCGACCATATCGGCGCACTCGGAGTAGGCGGAGCCGGAGAGCCTGCCGGCGGCTACGCAAAAGCAAAGGGCGGACGCATAATGGATGAGTCCAGTACAATTGCCGGTGATAACATTGCGGCTGATTCACATATCCTCACCGCCGGGAGCTACGACGACACAGAGACCTCGCCTCCTACATCAAGCTTTTCAAAGGATTTCAGCATCCGGGAGATGAAGAACATCTCGGTGCCTTCAACGGCAACCTTTTGATAGTCCAGGCAGTGGACTCCACGGGAATGCCCTTTCCCAACTGTCAGGTCGAGCTGAATACAAGCGCCCTTACTGAGCCAGTGACTGTAGTCACCCGTACAGATGGCAGAGCCATCTTCCTCGGCAGCCGTGACGGACTCTCTGACGAGGCCACCATTTCAGTTAGAATAATCTCCCCCAATGGCTTTGAGCTGGCGGAAACCGAGCTTTCCAGTCAGTTTGAAAACGGCGAAATGACGACAAAGATTTCGGTCAACAGTTCATCGGGCGCACAAATTGCCGACTCGCTCGACCTCGCGTTCGTACTGGACTGCACTGGCAGCATGGGCGATGAGATTCGTTACATTCAGGCGGAGCTGAAGGCGATCTGCGGAATGGTTGATAACCTCTATCCTGATGTAAAGCAACGCTACGCCCTTGTTGCGTACCGGGATAATGGAGACAGCTTCGTTTCCCGTCGTTACGACTTCACAGCTTCTCTCGAAGAGATCCAGAACGACCTCAATGCACAAGAGGCCGACGGAGGTGGCGATTTTCCTGAAGCAGTTCACGTAGCACTCGCGGAGGCCTCACAGCTTTCCTGGAGCGGTGGAAACACAGCGCGGGTCATGTTCCACCTTCTCGACGCACCACCCCATGACAACATGGTAGGCGAGTCGCTGAACGCTTTGTCTGCGATTCGCTCAAAAGGAATCGCGTACTATCCGGTCGTCGCAAGCGGCTCAGACAAGCTCACTGAATTACTTATGCGAACTGGAGCAATTCTCACAGGTGGCCGCTATATCTTCCTTACCGACCATTCCGGAGTCGGCAATCCTCACGCAAAGCCGGAGGTTCCTTCCTATGACGTTGAACTCCTCGCGGACCTGATGGTTCGGATGATTGCAACCGAGCTCGAAGGCGTTGAAGTGCCCGCGAAGAAAATAATTGAGGCGAAATAGCTCCCGTTTATCCTCGACTTACTCCAAGGGGGACGTTCTTTGCGTCCCCCTTTTTTCGTGACTTGACACGGCTCTATATGCGTATATACTTATATGTAATTGAGGCCGAACACGGAGGTTTACATGCCGACTTATGCCTACTATTGTGAAAAGTGCGGGGAGTTTGAGAAATTCCAGCACATGAGCGACGAGCCCCTTCGCAGTTGCCCGTCCTGTAAAGCACCGGTCAAGCGCCTTCCGAGCTGCGGACTGGGCGTGATAACAAAGGGCAAACATTCGCCCGGCGCATCCTCAAACATTCCCTCTGGAAGCAGTTGCCCGGGCGGTACCTGCCCGTTCTGAAAAGTCATTTTCACTCTCCTTGCGAATGCGGGCCCGCTGAATACTGCGGGCCCGTATTTTATTGCGGGGGCGCCCTATCAGGTATATACTTTCCGAGTTCTAACAAGGAATTCCAATGAGCCGATACCTATGCCTCTCCATGCTTGCATTTGTCTTTGTACTTGTCACTTCCGTTTCGTCGGCGGATATCCGTTATCGTGAGACGGCTGACGGCCTGAAAGTCCAAACCTCTGCCTACGACGCAATGCTTTCCAACTCAACTTCGCTGAAGTGGTTCAGACACGGTGACACAGAACTACTGACAGCGCAACATTCACTCAATCAGGCTTGCTATGCATACAGTAGTGGTTTGTGGAAAGGCGGAAAGCCGAAAAAGGGAGCCAAGGGGACATTTCGTGCCACGGCCGACGACATAGCCGTCGCCTTCAAGTTCTATGATGACGGCTTCTCTGTGTACGCTAACAACCGTTCCAGGAACGAAGTCAGGGTTTTCGCGATCGTACCAAAGTCTGTGGAACACGCGTTCGACTCCGCCGGAAACCACCTTCTCGTACCTGCGCGTGTCAGCGGAAAGAATTTCTCGTTTATCCACGGTGATGTGAAGCTCACAGTAAGCGGTTCCACATCAATCTGGGGGCCATGGCATGGTCACACAGTGATTGAGCACACCATACCCGCTCAGCAGACCGGCTTCATGCGGTTTTCTATATCAGATGTCACCGATACCGAAAAGGCTCTGCTGAACCGTGAACCAGGCAAGCGTCTTCCGATTGACATCTACTCTCCTGCAAACCTTCAGGTATTCCAGCGTCATAACGGCAAAGCTCAGGTACTCGTTTCCGGAATTGCCACTGTTGATTGTGACTCCTTCGAGTGCCGTTTTACCGGCAAAGGTATTCCTGACATTCTGCGCAATTGGAACGAACTGCAAATATCCGAGCATGGCGTGTTTGTAACTCACATCGAGATACCTCAGGGCGGCTGGTACGAAATCGAACTCGAGAGCGCTCGAGGCAGGAGATGAGGTACACAGTACTCATCCCAGGAAGTTCGGTGTCGGGGAGGTGTTCGTTGGTGCCGGCCAGTCCAACTCCACGAATTCCGGAGAAACCCCTCTGATTTGCAATAGCGATATGGTTTCCACCTTCGATGGCAAGCAGTGGCGTATCGCCCACGATCCCCAGCCGGGATGCCATGACAACTCAACTCGCGGGAGCTTCTGGCCGGCCTTCGGCGATGAGCTCTACTCACGGATAGAGGTTCCTGTCGGTGTCGCGGTAACCGGCCACGGCGGTACCCGGGTTGCCCAGTGGCAGCCGGGTGGAGAACTGCACAACTGGATGATGGCACGTATTCATGCGCTTGGTCTCGGAGGCTTTCGGGCGGTTTTGTGGCATCAGGGCGAAAGCGATGTCAATACGCCATCTGACCAGTACAGGACGATGTTAGCTACCACTATCAGGCAATCCCGAATCCAGGCAGGCTGGGAGATACCCTGGTTCGTGGCCTGTGTCTCGTACCGCAATCCCGAAAACCGCACATATGAGTCAACGAGGAGCGCACAGCAGGGATTGTGGAAGCAGGGAATAGCGCTTCCCGGCCCCGACACCGATACCCTTGGTCCCGAGTACCGCGACAGGGGCGGCAAAGGCATTCACTTCTCAAAGGACGGCCTCATCGCTCATGGCATCATGTGGGCGGATATCATTGACGACTTTCTCAAAGTTCTTCGTTAGCCCCGTTCAATTGGCCCGCCTTTTGCTCATCAGAAGTAGCAGAATCCGTTGCGAAATATCGGAAATTTGCGCCGCGCAACGATGAGCGACACGCAAACAAAGAGATTCGAAGGGGCCAATCATGAAGATAGTCGTCGTTGAAGACGAAAAAAAAGTCCGCGATACAATGGTCGAGATGCTCCAGGCGGAAAAATTCGACGTTTTTCCCTACGACGATGGAGAGTGCGCCATAAAGGAGATTCCACAGATAGACCCGGACCTCATTCTGTGCGATATCCTTATGCCTGACATGGATGGGTTCGAGGTATTGGAACGTCTGCGCGAGGAGCGCAAGACCTCAAGCGTACCGTTCATCTTCGTTACCGGGCTTTCCGTTCGAGGCGAAATGCGTCCGCACCTTGGACTGAAGGCTGAGGATTTTATCTCGAAACCTTTTACCCGAGTAAAATCGAGAGAGGCCATAGATGCTCGCCTGAACCGCGGGCAAACCTCCATGATGACAAAACGGATACTCAACGACTCGCGGAAAAAGGTCAGTGACGACGTCCCCGCCGATATGAGGACTCAGCTTGTCAACCTTGTGAGATACTCTGAACACATGTCCGCCTCCCCCGATGTCTTCCTCGAAGAACAGCTCGACGAAATCGGCACGAAAATCGGAACTTCCGCTACTGCAACAGTGAGGCTCGTGGAAAAGCTGACGATCCTTTTCGACCTGCAGAAGATGTTGGCCAGCGGGAGAACTCTTGTAATGGACGACAGTTCCTCGTGTCTTCGACCTGTGGTTTCGGCGGTTATATGCAATGGCCGTTCGGCGACTTTTTCGAAAGTGGAGTCCGACATTTCCGATCTCGAGGTAATGATGGATTCCGAGCACTTGAAGAACCTGTTTCTCAATATGATCGAAGCGATAGAGGAATGCGGGAGACGCAAGAGCAAGCTGTACATAGAAACCCGGAAGGTGAAATCCACAGTGCGCATATCCGTTACAGTAAGTGAAAACGGGCTTCGCGCTGGCAGGTTCCTCAGCATTCGCGAACAGTTCGCGACCGATGCGCTGAATACAGACCTGAGAAAGCTCGGTGTGACAATGTCGGTGCTGAAATATTATGCCGATTTGTGTAACGCCAAGATAAGCATCACGGACACCACTTCGGGCGGAGTGCGTATCGTTATGGAGCTGCCCGCTGCTTCCTGATAGTCTGCTCGAGAAGCCCCTTCAGGCGAGTGATGCGCCGTGAGCTGTCCGTATTGGATACAGCGCGTCCCAGTGCCCGGGTGTTTCCCACGATTACACAGAGCTTCTTCGCTCTTGTCACAGCAGTGTAGATGAGGTTGCGCTGCAGCATGATATAGTGGGTGGTGTGCAGCGCTATTACAACACACGGGTATTCACTGCCCTGGCTTTTGTGAATTGTTATGGCGTACGAGGGGACAAGCTCGTCCAGTTCGGAGTACTCGTAATTGACCAGTTCTTTGTCGAACATCACGGTGATGCGCGACTCCTTCTCGTCAATTCCCTGAATCCTGCCGATGTCACCGTTGAAAACGTTCTTGTCGTAATCGTTGACCACCTGCATGACCTTGTCTCCGATAGAGTAGTCACGGCCGTACTTCGTAAGCGAAGCGGGCTTGGGATTGATGGCGGCCTTGAGTGATTCGTTGAGCTTAACGGCGCCGAGTTCCCCCCTCTGCATAGGCGTAATGACCTGGATATCTTCCATGGCGTTGAAACCGAACTCGTCCGGTATTCGTTTGGAAACGAGGTCAACGAGAATCTCCCGAGCTTGTTCGGGTTCATCGGCAGTGAAAAAGTAGAAGTCGTTGTCTTGCGGTCTGTCCACCTTTCCGCGGGGCCAGTATGGCATCTCGCCGGAGTTGATTCGATGAGCGTTCGTTACAATGGTGCTCTCGCGGCTTTGGCGAAAGACTTCGGTAAGTTCCGCACAAGGAACTCTGCCGGACTCGATGATATCCCACAAAACTCGGCCCGGCCCCACTGAAGGCAACTGATCCGCATCGCCTACGAGCAACACCGCAGCATCCTCCCGGACGGCGAGGAGCAAAGAAGCCGCGAGTTCCACATCCAGCATGCTCGCCTCGTCAACAACAACGACGTCTGCGTCAAGGCATTCGTGGGAATCCCGCCGGAAACGGCCGATCGAGGGGTCGTATTCCAGCAACCTGTGGATGGTAAGCGCTTCGGCTCCGGTGGATTCGCTCATGCGCTTTGCGGCGCGTCCCGTAGGTGCTGCAAGTGCGACGTTAAGGCGCTTGGCGCGAAAAACCGCCATGCATGCTCGCAGGATTGTGGTCTTGCCGACACCGGGGCCGCCGGTGATAACGCAGAACTTCTCGCTTATCGCCATCTTAAGCGCAAAAGACTGACCACGGGCGAACGCGAACCCCAACCTCTCCTGTGCCCAGGCCGCGGCCTTTTCAGCATCCACCTCGCCAAGCGGATGTGCTCCGCAACCGAGTGCCTCGATGCGTTCACATATCACCTGCTCCGCCCTGTACAAGCTCTAAAGGAGCAAGACAGACCTCGCCATCAAGGTCGAACTGCTTTACTTTTTTCCGTTCGATAAGGATGTTCGCGGCCTGCTCGACGAGATGCCTGTCAACGCCAAGCAGTTTCTCACACTTCTCAAAGGCGATTTCGCGGCTCAGCGCGCAGTTGCCATCGCTCCTTGCTGCGTCTATGACATGCTCCAGGGCCGCGCGTATCCGCAGGGGGCTGTCCCTGGACACTCCCATTCTTTCGGCAATCTCGTCGGCGGTCTTGAACCCGATTCCCCATACTTCCCGACAAAGCCGGAAGGGGTCCTTTTTGAGTTTCTCGACCGCGTCTTCTCCGAGTTCCTTCAGAATGCGAAACGCCCTGCCGGTCCCGACACCATGCGAATACAGAAAGAGCATTATTTCCTTGACCGAGCGTTGCCTCTTCCAGCCCTCGCGAATTTTTTCCAGTCGCTTCTTACCTATTCCCGAAACTGTCAGAAGTTTGTGGGATTCGTTCTCAATGACATCCAGTACATTCTCGCCGAATCGCTCAACAAGCTTGTCCGCGTAATGGTCGCCAATGCCGTTTATCAGGCCTGACGCGAGATACTTTCGGATGCCGTCCACCGTGGCGGGACTTGATGTTCGAATCTCTTCGGCCGCGAACTGTCTGCCATACTTGCCATCGGTCTTCCATTCGCCGCTGGCCTGTACTTCCTCGCCCTCCTTCGGGTCGGCCGCCTTGCCGACAACGGTCACCTTGCCGCCCTTTGAGAGGAGTACCTGCAGGACGGAGAAACCGGTCTCCTCGCTGTGAAAGGTGACCCTCTCTATTCTGCCGCTGATGTGGCCTGCGCCTGAGCCTTGTCTGAAAAACCCGCCCGTGGTTACTCTCCGTCGTTTAGCTCGAAATGAACACAAAAAAAGGTGTGGTCAGATGGCTTCTCCATCTCGCGATACTTGCGGTGTATCTTGACGGATTTGCACTTATCCGCGAACTCGCCCATCGCGAGAATGAGGTCAATGCGCCAGCCGAGACCACGTTTCAGCGCGTTCGGCACCCGGTAGTCCCAGAAAGTGTAGTGTTCTCCCTCTTCAACGTGCTTGCGGAACACGTCGCTGAAGCCCAAATCCATAATGTCATGCAGCGCCTTGCGAGCGTCCTTATGAAAGCACACGTGCTTTTTCTTCTTGTCGGCGTCGCTGACATCTCTCTCGTCGGGGGCGACATTCATGTCACCCATCCACACGAGCCTCTCCCAGTCATCGGCGATATCGGCGAAGTGCTGCTTGAGATAGGAAAGCCATTTCAGTTTGTACTGGTACTTGTCGGAATCAATCGCCCTGCCCTGCGGAACATAGGTGTTCACAATACGCACGCCCCTGAAGGTTCCGGCAAGATAGCGGGCCTGTTCGTCGAATTCGTCGTCACGGAACTTGCGTGATACGTCCTGGAGTTCTTCTTTCGACGCAATCGCCACCCCGTTGTAGCTCTTTTGGCCCCGAAAGACCACGTGATAGCCGACATCCCGAAATCCGTCAGAGGGGAAGTCCTCATCTCGGACCTTCGTCTCCTGTAAGCAAAGTACATCGGGCTCGTATTCTTCAAGCCACTTCTGAATGAGCGGCAGCCGCGCGCGAACCGAGTTGGCGTTGTAGGTAGCGAGCGTGATTGTTTCGGCCATCTTTGTGTTCCTTTGTTTGGGTCAATGCTATACCAATATTACCCAATGAGCAAACGAAAAACGGGCGACAGGAGCCGCCCGTTGAGAAGCTGAGTTCGCAATGTCACTTCAAAAGCAGTTTAAACATGCCACCTGAGCGCTCCGCGATGGGTTTCAGGGTATCCTCGGCACTGTCGTCGAGGCCCAGGGCGTGAAAGATGACCTGCCGCAGGCGATTATAGCTCAGCAGGTTCTCAACCACGCTGCTGTCAGAAACATGAGTGCCTACGGACGCGCTGCCGTCGCTGAGAACCACGACAGTGTCCGGCCCGGCATCGAGGTCGAGCTTCGCGGTTCTCGGGTCATACCAGCGACCCGTGGCAAGTGTAAGCGAGTCGTATATGTTGGTCCAGCCACCTGTACTGCACTTTTCGAGCCACTCGATCGCGTCCTTCTTGTTGGGCGGAATGGCCTGCGCCTGGCGCTCCTTCCAGAAGTGGACGTTGTGGTCGAATGCGACCAGGTTGAAGCGAGTGCGTATGTCAAGGTTCTTGATACAGCGGATGAGTTCGGCCTTGATTACGTCAATGCGCCGGTCACCCTTTACTACGGCACCTTCCCCCACGTACTTGTCAAGCCCCTTCGTCTTATAGCCGCTGCTCTTTGAAGTATCGAACACGAAACATATATTTTTCGAGACGATCTTCATCGAGTAATAGCTGACATATTCGCCCTCGTTCTCGGCTGCTTCGGTAAAATCCTCTTCGAGGCCTTTGAACCAGCGATACCAGAACTGCCAGCGCGGCCCGAAACTCTTGCCCGTTATCTTCATAAGAGATTTGTGATAGGCGAGCCCGAGCCTCCCGTCACCGTTTCTCTTCCAGTCCGTTACCATTATCTCAACGGCTTCGGGGATTTTCAGCACGCCGGCGGCCTTTGCCGCTGCCGCCTTAACCTGCCAGTCGCGGTCACCGAGAAGCTCAACGACGATCTCGTTGAATCCCTCGTAGCCCTTTTGCGCGAGTACAAGACACGCCGCGACGTGCAGTGCGTCGTCACGTCCATCGAAGGCAGCTTTCAGATGCTCCTGAAGGTTCTCGGTCTTGCGGTCCGAAAGTGCCAGAAGTGCCTCGGAAAGCGCGAGACTATGGCCTTTGTCCTTGCTCAGCAGCAAGTGCAGCTTTTTCACTGCAACGTCACCGGCCTTAGCAGCAAGGGCGTGAACCGCCTTAACGGCCACCCGCGGTTTCTTGCGCTCTTCAGCCAGGTCGTAGAGCGCTTCATATATCTCGTTGCTCTCGTATCCCTTGATCGCATCGGGAATCTCGAAAAGGGCCTTCTCCTCCTTCTCACGAGCCGCGGCCTTCAGAAGCGACTTCTGCGACGATACGTGCCCTATCTCGCCGAGAGCGCGGATCATCCTGGCCCGGACACGCCAGTGCTTGCGGTAGAAGACAAGGGAGTTCATAACATCGATGACCTTCTCTTCCTTCACGTCCCTGAGCGCTTTGTCGGCAGCATCCCAGACGTTGAAAAAGCAGCGGCTGGGTTCTTCAGGGTCGTCCTCATACACCTTTACGATGCAACGAAGGGCATCAACCGTATTGATGGGCTTGAGACCCCTTATTGCGTCCTCTTTGGATTTGAGGGTGTAGTCGTATGTCTTTTCGAACTTCTCGATGCGATCTTCGGAGGTTTCAGCGGGCAAATGCGACCAACTGAAAACAAGGACGAGCAGTACGAAAAGCACCAGGCTGAGTCTCATGCGAGATGCTCCTTATTTGCGGTTTCAGGCCGCATTATAGTGCCTTTGGTTAAAGCACTGTTAACGCATACACCTTTCGACGCGGAAGGGAGGGGAAATTATAGAAAGCGACACGGCAAGAAGTGCCGGCCTTGCCGGACAGGTTGCCTTTGCCTGACGCCGTTCATCAGCCCACTGCTTATTGTGTTCCTTGGTGTGACTCATCGTGAGAACAGAATTGCGAGCATCCTCTCATTCGGCTTTCCTGCGCACAATGTGATGACGTGTGGCAGGCTCAAGACGTAAACTGCGCGGGCATCCGTTGACATTTCGCTCATCTTGAAGTATTCTCTTGCAACACTTTCGAAACCACAATTTTGACGGGTCACATGCGAAGCAATATTAACCGTAAACTGCCTGCCGCTTTCATCGTGTTCGCCGCACTCGCGGCGAGTTTGGCAATTCTCCTCCTTCCCTGCCGTTCAGCACATGCCGAAACCGTGGTAATAGGCGCTTACGACGTACATCCTATCTGTTTCAAGGATGAGGACGGACGTATCCGCGGTATAGCTGTTGACGTACTCGACGAAATTGCGCGGCGTGAGGGATGGAAATTGAAATACGATTTCTGTGAGTGGCACGTGTGCCTTCAGAAGCTCTCAGCAGGCGAGATAGATATCCTTCTCGGCATCGGCTACTCCGAAGAACGCGACGCGACCATGGACTTTACTTCGCAAAGCATGATCAGCAACTGGGCACTGATGTGCTCGAATCCCTCCTTCGAGCCCGAGAACTTTTTGGACCTCGAAGGATGCCGCATCGCCATGCTGAGGGGTGACCTGTGGGCCGATAAGTTCAGAGAACTTGCTCAGAAGTTCGGCGTGAATTACGAAGAGGTGCTGCGTAACAGCTATTCAGATGTTCTTTTGGCTGTTGAACAGAACGAAGCCGATGCAGGGGTTCTCGACCGCATGACCGGGGTCTCCGCTTTTCAGCACTACGATGTGCTCAGAACGCCCATTGTCTTCAGCCCGCTGGATATGCTGTTCGGTGTTCCCGAAGGCGACCCGAAAGACCATATCGCGGTTATTGACGCTCACATGGCTCGGCTCAAACAGGACAGCAACTCGGTATATCACAGTTCTCTGTCGAAATGGCTGACAGGTTCGACTATCCCCGTCTCCCTCGCCTGGCTGTACGTTGCGATATTCGCCATTGCTCTCGCAATGCTTCTCGCAGTTTCATACCTTCTTTTGCGGATGAGGTTCACAAGGGCGCGTTCGGAGGTTAAAAAGAGGACCTTTCAGGTGAAACGTTCGCAAGAGGCACTTTCGGAATCGAAGGAACAGTACAAACAGCTTGTCGAGAACTCCCCCATTCCCATCGTAGTACACTCGGAATACGAGATTCTGTTCGCAAACAAGGCTGCCGCTGAAGCCCTGCACGTGCCATCCCCGTCAAACCTGACAGGTGCCTCTATCTGGCGCTTTCTTCCAAAGACCCCGGAAGCAGAGGAACAGACGAAACTGCTGTACTCCGGCGAAAAGCTTTCGCGACGCGAAACCATTTTGAACCGCTCCGACAACCGCAAGATTTTCGTCGAGATAATGGCCACTTCCATTCACAAGGAAGGCAAAACAGCCGCGCAGGTCGTTTTCAACGACATAACCGCACGCAAGCGCGCCGAACGAGAACGCGCGAGGCTCGCGGCCGCGGTGGAGAACGCCGCCGAGGCGTTCATAGTCACAGAACCTGATGGAACCATTGTTTACGCCAACCCGGCATTCGAAAAGCTGACAGGTTTCTCCATTGAAGAGATCCCGAACATGAAGCTCGAAGACCTCTACGGCGACTCCGGTGCAGAGGAACCGTTTGCCAAGATATGGGCAACGGTCAAGGATGGAAAAACCTGGGTCGGCCGGACGAGAAGCCAAAAGGCCGACGGCACGACATATCTCGAAGAGCTGGCGATATCACCCCTGAAAGACAACGGCCGCCTGATGGGATACGTGGCGGTCAAGAACGACATTACCAGTCAGGACGAATTACAGCGGCAGCTTGCCCGTGCCCAAAAGCTGGAGTCTATCGGTCGCCTTGCGGGAGGTGTGGCACACGATTTCAATAACATGCTGTCACCGATAATCGGGTATGCAGAGATGATACTAATGTACCCCGACGATGAACGCAACGCGCAGAAGGCCGAGAAGATACTTCAGGCAGCCAAGAGCGCGAAGGAGATAACCTCCGGCCTGCTCGCAGTCAGCCGTACCCAGAAGCTTTCGCTCGAACCGGTTGACCTTTATGAAACCATAGAGGAATGTGCCACGATTATCGAACGGACGACCAGCGAGAACATCGAGGTTCAAGTTGTGACAACGGAGGACAAGCCTTACGTCCGCGCCGACCGGTCACGTATAGAACAGATACTTCTCAATCTTTCGATAAACGCCGCCGATGCCATGCCTGGTGGCGGCACCCTCATGATACGCGCCCACGTCGAACACTATCCACCTTCTTCCCGGAAGCCCGTTCCGTTGATGCGACCGGGGAAATACGTGCTGATGGAGGTCTCCGATACCGGCATCGGCATTGCGCCCGAAGACATCTCGCGCATCTTCGAGCCTTTCTACACGACCAAGGAACGCTCCAAGGGAACCGGCCTCGGCCTCGCTATGGTTTACGCAATTGTCAAACAGCACGGCGGCTACCTCGATGTCTCGAGCCAACTCGGCAAGGGTACGACTTTCAGTGCCTATCTTCCCGTTACCGAGCCGGATGAAGACGCACAAGAAGAAGAGACCGGCAAAAAGGTCGAGCATCAAAGAAGGGCAAGGATTCTTGTGGCGGAGGACAACGACATGGTCCGCGACCTTGCGGTGCAAGTTCTGGAGACCTGCGGGCACAAGGTCATCTCCGCACCCGACGCCTCTTCGGCACTCGAAATAGTGAAAAACACGCGCCCGGAGCTGGACATGCTGTTGTCCGATGTAGTCATGCCCGATATGAGCGGAAACGCGCTGTACGAGAGCCTTCTCGCGCAGTATCCCGACCTGAAGGTGCTGTACATGTCCGGATACGCCGACGATATCGTCGTCGAGCACGGCAACTTCGAAAAAGGAGTGAACTACATTCAAAAGCCGTTCTCCGTCTCCTCCCTGTCCGACATGGTGGACAAGGTTCTTTCAAACTGAAGTACACTCCGTAAACGGGGCTCGTCCGGTTGGCCATGCTGTATAATTCACAGTCGCGCATTTTTCTTAACAATGACGATCGGCTTAATGAGCATCGTGAAAGCACAACAGCATCGCAGGCCCTTTGACTTATCGCTGCCCCTGCTCTGGGCAGAACTCCTCGCAGTATTCGTAGCCCTCCCCACCGTCCTCATCTTCCTGCGTCACTATATCAACCGCGCAATAATTCCGGCCATGATAATCCTGAGCATCGCATGCATCATCTACCTCGTCAGGGACAAGGGCTTCGACAACTCCATGCTATGGGCGGCTTCAAGATTCAAGACTGTCTGGAAGGCTATAGTGATGAGGCTCGTAGTGGGCTCGTTGCTTTTGGGCGTTCTTTTCTGGCTGTCCGAGCCCGAGCGTTTTCTGGCCTTCCCGAAAGGAGCACCGGGGATGTACATTATCGTGCTGGTGCTGTACCCGGTACTGTCGGCATTTCCGCAGGAGGTCATATTCCGCTCGTTTTTCTTCCGTCGTTACGAACGAATCATCCCAGACCGTCGCGTAATGGCAGTTGCAAGCGCGTTAGCATTCGCATACGCTCATGCCTTCCTTTTTAACTGGATTGCGCCGTCTCTCGCTTTTGTCGGCGGGTTGATATTCTCTTACACATACATGCGGTCGCGGTCGCTTTTTGCGGTAACGGTTGAACATGCCCTGTGGGGAGATGTGCTGTTCACGATAGGAATCGGCTGGTACTTCTACGGCGGTTCGGTTAATTTGTAGAGAACCTGCGCAACAAAAAAAGCCCCGCGCAGTGGCGGGGCTCTGAAGAACTGAATGGTATGCCCGGGAGGACTCGAACCCCCAACCTTCTGGTCCGTAGCCAGACGCTCTATCCAATTGAGCTACGGGCACACGCGAATTGCACGTAAGATTATACCTGCGTTAGCCCGCTATCAAGTTTTTGGACCGAAGCTCACTCCCACTCTATTGTGGCGGGAGGCTTCGAGGAGATGTCGTACGCTACGCGGTTGATGCCCTTCACCTCGTTGATGATGCGGTTGGAGATTCTGTTGAGAACCTCCTGCGGCATGCGGAACCAGTCCGCTGTCATGCCGTCACGGCTTTCTACGGCCCGCAGCACCACGGCGTTCTCATAGGTTCGTTCATCGCCCATTACACCGACAGCGTTGACCGGAAGAAGCACCACAAATGCCTGCCATATCTCGCGATAAAGTCCAGCGGCCTTTATCTCGGTGATGAAAATATCGTCCGCCTTGCGAAGCATATCGCAGCGTTCCTTTGTCACTTCGCCGAGAATGCGTACGGCAAGCCCCGGTCCGGGGAAAGGATGACGCCAGACGAGGTGTTCGGGAAGCCCGAGCTTGACTCCCACCTCTCGCACCTCGTCCTTGAACAACTCACGCAGCGGCTCCACGAGCTTCAGGTTCATCTTTTCTGGCAGTCCCCCGACATTATGGTGGCTCTTAATCTTCGCGGTAGGCCCGCCATGCGCGGCAACCGATTCGATTACATCGGGATACAGCGTTCCCTGCGCGAGGAATTTCACGTTCTGTATGCGGCTGGCCTCTTCGTCAAAGATCTCAATGAAAAGGTGGCCGATACGCTTGCGCTTGACCTCCGGGTCGGTAACGCCTGCCAGTGCATGCAGGAACCTGTCTGCGGCGTCAACGTAGTGGAAGTCGAGGCCGAACTTACCGCTGAAGTTGCGCTGGACCTCCTGCTCCTCTTTCAGGCGCAGCAAACCGTTGTTGACGAAAATACACGAGAGCTGGGATCCAATCGCCTTCGCGAGCAGCATTGCGGTGACCGAGCTGTCAACGCCACCGGAAAGTCCGAGGACAACGCGCGAGTCTCCGACAACTTCGCGAACCTTGTTGACAGTGGTCTCGATGAAATCAGCCATCTTCCAGTCACCGCTGCAACCGCAAATCTCGTAAAGGAAGTTGTGGAAAACGCTGTCACCTACGTCGGTATGCACTACCTCAGGGTGGAACTGAACGCCGTAGAAACGCTTCTCGGGCCAATACACTATCGCGTTCGGCGCGGTTTCGGTATCGGCGGACTGCTTCATGCCCTCGGGAAGATGATAGATCGTATCGCCGTGTGACATCCATGCTCGGAAGGAGTCGGGCAGCGAATGGACAAGAGGATTGCCGCGGTCGGTCACGTGTACAATGGTGTGTCCGTACTGTCTCGAGGACGCACCCTCCACCCTGCCGCCGAACATGTGGCACACAACCTGGCTTCCGTAGCATATACCGAGGATGGGTATGCCCAGTTCGAATATCTTCTCGTCGGGCCGGGGAGCATCATCCTCGTGGCAGGAGCGGGGGCCTCCGCTAAAGATAATGCCCACGGGATTGTGAGCGGCGATCTCTTGCGCCGATGCCGAGGACGTGACTATCCTGCAAAATACGTTCTGACTGCGAACGCGCCTGGCAATAAGCTGCACGAGCTGCGAGCCGAAGTCAACTACTACGACCGTTTCGGAACCTGCCTTTGCCATTTCCACTCCTTCGTCTTGGGGCCTTGAAGCCCTTGCTCTTCACCAGTACTCTTTGCTCGCCGAATTCCCCTTTAAGCAGCCTGTAATTGTCCGAACTCGCGCATATGTTCATGTCGGACGGCAGAAGAATGTCAACCGTGTACTCGTCGGTGTCAATGCGCAATGCGACCTTGGTATCGCCCCGCATTTTTTCGAGAAGAGACTTCAGCCTGCTGATCTTCTCGCGCTGCCGTTCGCGAGCGCAGTTGGCTAAGTCGAGTATCACATAGTCCGCAAGCCTCGGGAACACTTCCTCTGGTGTGATCAGATCGAACACCTTTATCTGCGGGTTGTCGCGACTGAAGTCAACTTGTCCCGCCACGAAAAAGCAGGTCTCCGGCGTGCTGTCCTTTGTGAGCAGTGAAACCTTTTTCCAGTAGTCCGGAAAGCACACTCCCTCGACCGAACCTGTGGCATCTTCCACTGTGAGCATAGCCATCAGGTCGCCCTTCTTGGTCGGAGTACGGCGAATCGCCGCGAGCCTCGCCAGCACGACCACCGACTGCCCGTCAAAGACCTTCTCTCCCATGAGTTCGTCTTCGCGACCCGAAAGTTCGTCTCCACCGTCGATGTCGTTCTCGGCCGTCTGCTCACCTTTCTCGGCAGCGGCACTGGCGAGGATGTCCTTTACCCTGCAGTCCGAGAACATCTTGCCCAGCTCATCGTATCTGTTTACCGGATGTCCCGACAGGAAAAATCCGAGCGCCTTGAACTCGCGCGCGAGCCTCTCTTGTCTCGGAAGTTCGGGAATGTCACGCAGACCGGCACCTGCAGGCGTTTCGAATCCGTCAAAAAGCCCAATCTTGGCCGGGTCGCGGCCTCGGCCTGCACGGACTGGCCGTTGGAAATCGCGTCGGGCAGTATATCGAGCTGCTGAGCCATGTTGCCCTCGAGGCTTTCAGTCGCCCCTGCACTAATGAGCGCGTCGAGCGTTCCCTTGTTAACGACATGCAGGTCCACCCTCTCGCACAGGTCGAACAGGTCTCGGAAGGGTTTGCGCCTTGCCTCCTCGTAAATCAGGTCAGCCGCAATGCCACCGACGCCCTTGATAGCACCCAGAGCAAAGCGGATACCGTTCTCGCCGCTCTTGATGAAGGTGCGAGCGGACTCGTTCACGTCCGGTGGGAGTATCTTGTAACCGGCCTGCTTGCACTCTTCGAGGCGGTCAATGAGCTTGTTCGTGTCACCGAGAACCGAGGATAGGACGGCACCAGTGAACTCCAGCGGATACGTGAGCCTTGAGATACGCCGTATGATAGGTGATGACAGCATATGCCGCAGAATGAGACTTGTTGAAACCGTAGCCCGCAAAGGTCTCTATCTGATGTACGATTTCCTCGGCCTTTTCCCTCGAGCAGCCGTGGTCCGGTGCATTCTCGACGAAACGTTCCCGGTACTTCTCCATCAACTCGTCAATCTTCTTGCCCATGGCCTTTCGGACTCGGTCCGCTTCACCGAGGGAGAAGCCGCCCAACACGTTGACGATACGCATCACCTGTTCCTGGTACAGGATAACGCCGTAGGTGGTTTCGAGGATCGGCTTCAGCTTGGGATGCATGTAGGTGACATCCTGCCGACCGTGCTTGCACTCCACGAAACTGTCAACCATGCCGCCTTCGAGAGGCCCCGGGCGGTACAGGGCGAGAAGGGCGATAATGTCCTCAAAGCATTCGGGCTTCAGCCTTCGGATGAGCCTTCGCATACCGGGAGATTCGAGCTGGAAAACCCCCATTGTCCTGCCGGAGCAAAGAAGCTCGAAAGTCTCTTCATCGTCGAATTTCTGGTCGAGCTCAACGCGTTTGCCAGTACTCAACTCTATGTTATCCTGCGCGTATTCGATGGTGGTGAGGGTCTGAAGCCCCAAAAAGTCCATCTTCAGCAGGCCGATGCTCTCCACCCAGTCCTTGGAGTATTGGGTCACAACCTGCTTTTCTTCCCCTGCGCCCTTCTTTGCCAATCCGAGCGGAAGGTAGTTCTTTAGATCATCGTCACCTATCACGACCGCGCAGGCGTGGACGGACGGGTTCCTCGCAAGCCCTTCAAGCCTCTTGGCATTACGAATAATGTCGGCAACGTCCTTGTCCTTCTCGACCTCGTTGTAAAGTTCACTGCCCTCGACGAGAGCGTCTTTGAGGCTCTTGCCCGGGCCGGAGGGAATCTTCTTGGCTATCGCGTCAACCTTCGAAATGGGTATGTCAAGTACGCGTCCGACATCCCTTACGACCGCTCTCGCACCGAGTGTGCCGAAGGTAATGACCTGCGCGACTTTCTCCTCGCCGTATTTCTCGACGACGTAATCGAGCACCTCCTGCCGACGTTCCTGGCAGAAGTCAATGTCAATATCGGGCATATCGTGACGACCTGGGTTGAGGAAACGCTCGAACAGCAGGCCGAAACGTAACGGGTCAACGTCGGTTATCCGCAGACAATAGGAAACAAGGCTGCCCGCAGCCGAACCCCTTCCCGGTCCCACCGGAACACCTCTCTCGCGAGCTTTGGCGATAAAATCCTGCACCACGAGGAAGTACGTGTTGAACCCCATGTCGTCAATTACCTTCAACTCGTAGTCGAGCCGCTCACGCACCTCGTCGTCGATCTTGCCGAACCGTTCGACCGCGCCCCTCTCGGCAAGCAGTCGCAATTCGCTTTTGGGGTCCGGCGCTTCCGAACAGGTGTAGCGAGGCAGATGGTACTTATCCTTTTTCAACTCTACTTTGCAACGCTCGGCAACCATCATGGAGTTCTCAACAGCCCTTTCCATACCTTCCATGGCATCCAGCATTTCGTCAGCGCTCTTGATGTAGTACTCGTTTCCGTCGAACTTCATGCGGTCCTGGTCGCTCATGCGCTTCTTGGTGCCGATGCAAAGAAGTATCTCGTGCGCGTAGCTGTCCTCGCGGGAAATGTAATGCGCGTCGTTTGTGGCGACAAGAGGGATGTCGAGCACTTCCGAAAGGCGAACCATTCCGCTGTTGACCGTTCTCTGCTTCTGCAGGCCGTGGTTCTGGACTTCGAGATAGAAGCGGTCACCGAACAGCTCGCGCATGCGAACGGCCTCCGCTCTGGCGGAGTTGAAGTCATCGTTGAGAAGATAAGAAGATATTCTGCCGGCAACGCAACCCGAAAGACTTATCAGACCGTCACTGTGCTTCTGAAGCACATCCATGTCTATCCGGGGCCGATAGTAGTACCCCTCCAGATTGGCGATGGAAGCAAGCTTGCACAGGTTGCGGTATCCCTCGGTGTTCATTGCAAGAAGCGTGAGATGATAGGCATACTCGCCGTGCCCGGTGAGTTTCCTTTCGAAGCGGGAACCCGCGGCGAGGTACGATTCAAAACCCACTATCGGATTGATGCCCTTCGCTTTGGCTTCGTTGTAGAACTCCAGCGCACCGTACATGTTGCCGTGGTCTGTAATGGCCACGTGAGTCTGGCCCAGTTCGGAAACCCTTTCGATAAGTTTTGGAATGGCGCATGCGCCGTCGAGAAGCGAGTAGTCGGTGTGAACGTGAAGGTGAGCGAAAGACGTCATTTATCCTCTTCCCTGTACGGAGGAATACGAACGGTGAACGTCGTGCCCTCGCCGAGGGTGGAGTCCACTTCTATCGCACCTCCGAAGCTATCTACGTGTTCTTTGGTGATGGCAAGACCGAGCCCGGTTCCGGCCGATGAGAACTTCTTGGCGTTAGAGGCACGGAAGAACTGGCTGAACAGCTTCTTCTGGTCCTCCTCAGATATTCCTATGCCGGTGTCTCTGACACTGAAATACAAATCCTCGCCGTGGCTTTTCAGTGTTACGGATACCTCACCGTTTTCGGGCGTATAGCGTACCGCGTTCGATACAAGATTCGAAAACACCTCGCTCAGGGCATCGTTCCGCGCCTTCACGGAAGGAGGCTCGCCAAGTTCGACCTTCAGTTCGATGCCTTTTTCCTCGGCCTTCAGGGTCTCGTTCTCCAGTACCTGCTCCAAAAGCGGCCGGGGCTTGACCTCTTCAAGACGCGTGGCGTAGTCCGGTGTGGTAATACGCGCAATCTCGAGCAGATCCCTTATGAGCTGCAGCAGCCCCTCCCCCCTGCTCTTTGCACGCACAATGAGCTTGTTCGACCTTTCGTTAAGGCAACCCTCAGCCGTAATCTTGAGCGCGTCCATTGCGCTTATCATCGCCGATACGGGTGACTTGAGTTCGTGGGTCACCCGGTGCAGAAAGTCGTTCTTCACCTTGGAAAGCTCCACGAGGTCGCTCGACATCTTGTACAGCTTGCGCTCCCTGTCGCGCAAACCCGTTACGAGGTACTGGGTTATCGCTCCCGATACGAACATCACGAGACCGAGACCGACAAACCGCGCAAGCAGCATGTAAGGGGGAAGGTCGGAGATGTGCTCAACAATCGGGCTTATGGGATGATACTGCAGAACATCGTAGTACTCGAGTATAGTAAGCCCGCCTATGAGTGCAAGCCCCATCACTGTAAGAATAACGGTGATGTTGCGCTCGATCATCGTTACGCCAATGATCATGTGAAGCACGAATACGTAAACGAAAGGATTCACAAGACCGCCGGAAAAGTGCAGAAACGCTGTGAGAAGCAGCCAGTCGCTCAATATCTGTACGACAAGCTGCGACCTCATCGCCGGCGGGAGTGCGTGGTCGAACTCTTCAGGCACTTCCCCTGATTCCGCTTCCTGCTTGTAGTCGGGAAGGCGAATGAACCAGAATGTGTATGCTGCATTGCACAATGCGAGTAACGCGAGGAGAACGAAAAGAGCCCTGTATTCAAGGTCGAAGTCCATGAGTCTCACAACACCGACAGTTGCGAAAACACCGGCCACTGCCAGCCAGCGCAGCTTGATAAGCGCATCCAGCCTTTTGCGTGTTCGATTCAGAGCATCGGGTATGGAATCAAGAAGATTTTCTGAAGGCTTAGGCATGAGCTTCGCTTTCTCATTCGGACTGGGATACGAAAGTTCTACCGCCACAGATGCTTGAAGAACAGCTTACGTTTGAGGATATCAGGGCTCTGTCCATTGTACCCGCGAAACGTCCTGCTTCAACAAAGCCGTAAGCTTGTCGTTAGTGCGCGAAACCAGTTCAATATTATGTATAATCACTGGTACTATCGAAAGGACTATTACCTTGCCGAACCTCCTTGTCAGGAATGTAATCCTCGCTTCAGATACCTCTCAGACACCGTGCGACATCCTCATAGAGGACAGGCGCATTCGCAACATCCAGCCCGCGGGACAAATCAAGACAGAGAACTCAGAGGTTCTCGACTGCCCTGACCTGGTTGCCCTGACGAGCCCCCTGGACAACCACGTTCACTTTCGTGAACCGGGACCGTCAGCTTACAAGGAAGGTTGGCGCAGCGGCTCTGAAGCTGCTCTTACCGGCGGAGTGACCGGCGTGATAGAAGTACAGAACTCCACTCCCTACCTCGATAACATGGATGCCCTGCGCGCCAAGCGCACTCTCGTCGAAAGGGAGTCCTGCGTGGACTTCGGTTTCTACGCTACTGTCACCGCTGACAACTTGGACTCGCTTTCCGCCCTGCATCCACATGTGTTCGGTTACAAGGTATTCATGGGGGCGTCCACCGGAAACCTTGCGGTAAAGGATCCGGGAATGCTTCGTGCGGTCGGCGAGCTTTGCAATGACACCGGCATTCCGATGATCGTCCACGCAGAGCGGCGCAGGCCCTTCTTGCGGAATACGCCGAGTTGCAGCCCTCATCCACGGACAACAATCTCCTTCGCCCGCCCGAAGCCGAGATAAAGGCAGTCGAACAGGCCATTGGCCTTACAGCCGCAACCGGTTGCAGTACGCATTTCTTCCACATCAGCACCGAAGGCGCGATGCAGAGCATTATAGGCGCCCGCCGCAATGGCATTGACCTTACCTGCGGCGTATGTCCGCATCATCTTTTCTTCCTCAACACCGACGCTCAGCGGGATCCGGCGTTGTTCAAGGTTTATCCTCCACTGCGGCCGAACGAAGACGCGGAATACCTTCTCGACGCTCTTCGCAACGGCGAGGTTGACGTTCTGCAGTCGGACCATGCTCCGCACCTTCTCTCAGAGAAGCGCAAATCCTTTGCCGAGGCACCGGCCGGTTTACCCGGTGTGCAGGAACTGCTCTCGGCGGGTCTTGAACTCGTGGCACAAAAACTAATCTCCTTGAAAACTCTCGAAAAACTTCTCTGCCACAACCGAAGACGCATCCACGGAATTAAAAAAGCAGAAATCTCGCTCGGCTCAACGGCGACGTTCACACTTGTCGATCCGGATTCCGAGACCGTATTTCGAAGCGAAAACGTTGTATCACGGGCTGGCTGGAGTGCTTACGAAGGCGTTCGTTTCAGCGGAACCGTGAAGCACGTCATATACGAAGGCATGGTCGTCGTGCAGGATGGTCGGTACATGCTCGCGTCCGGAAGGGCCGACGGCCGCCGAAAAAGAGGACCGCAACGGGCCTGACCGTTGATAACATGTAGGTTTCACTCATTCTCCATTGCGGGTTGTAGCGCATGACCATTGACACACACTCACAGTTTGCGAGACAACAAACCTGCGGGCGGCTTTTCATGCGGGTTCCAGAGTTAACGAACTCCTCATGCTTTTTTAACATTCTTGCGCGCTTCTCCGAGTCCTGTTTCAACATCTTGGAATTTCGTTGTGGATAACTTGTCGGAAACTCACGCCGTCACTCATATTCGGTGCCAAAAATGGCCTTTTTGAAACTCGAAAATATCAATCGTAAGTTCGGTTCCGTTGTCGCACTGGATGAGCCTTCACCTTCTTCGATTGAGAAGGGTGGGATCGTCGTGGTTCTCGGGCCGTCGGGCTGCGGCAAGACCACCCTTCTGCGTATCGTATGCGGTCTCGCGATGCCGGATACCGGCTCCGTGTTCCTCGACGGAGAACGCATGAACGATGTGCAACCTCACAAACGCGACATGGCAATGGTGTTCCAGAACTACGCGCTCTATCCGCACATGACCGCGGGCGAGAACCTTGCCTTCGCTCTCAGGGTCGCCTCAATGCCACGCCAACAGATCAATAAACGACTCACCGAAACGGCAACGATGCTGGGCATAACGGACCTTCTCGACCGATTTCCCTCGCAGTGTTCGGGTGGACAGCGCCAGCGAATCGCCCTGGGCAGGGCGCTCATGAAGCGACCTTCCCTGCTGCTGTTCGACGAACCTCTTTCCAATCTCGATGCCGGATTGCGCGAGACCCTTCGCGTGGAGTTGCGCTCTCTCGTCAGGCAGCTCGGGGCCACCGCACTGTATGTCACTCACGACCAGGCCGAAGCCCTGACCCTCGGTGATAAGGTGCTCGTAATGAACGGCGGTCGCCTGCAGCAATACGCTTCTCCGCGAAGTATCTACGACGAGCCTTCCAACGCTTTTGTCGCCACGTTCCTCGGTATGCCGCGCATAAACTCGTTTTCAGGCGATGTTTCCAACGGTCTGTTCCGCGCAACAGACGGCTTCGAACTGCCCGCGCCCATTCGACAGGGAGCCGCACAGCTTATGATTCGGCCCGAGACGCTTCGCATATCACAAAACGGTCCGATACAGGGCGAATTACTCTCCCTCGAATACCAGGGCGACAGAACAGTTTTGCATCTTCGTGCGGGAGAAACCAATTTCAGATGCCTTGAACGGGGTTTGCATAAGGGAGTTTCGGAGGGCCAAAAGCTTGCGTTCGAGGTCCCCGCCGACTCCTGCCTGTGGTTCGACCCCGAAACCGGACATCGAATAACTGACGGAGGATGACCATGTCATCACAAACTGGTTCAACGAGAACGACGATAATCGCACTCATCGTACTTGCAGCCGCGGCAGGACTTGTGTGGTTCTATACCTCGTCCGATGACACGGGCGATAAATCCGCCACGCTCGAATTCTGGCATATCATGAACTATTCCCCTGTTCAGGAGGTCATAGACGACGCCGTCGCTCGCTTCGAGGCGGACAACCCCGAAGTAAGGGTGATACAGAACCGCATCAAGAACGACTCATTCAAGACGAAGCTGGAAATGGCTCTCGGAGCAAGTGAACCACCCGACATCTTTCACACCTGGGGTGGCGGTAAGCTCAAGGACCAGTCGGACAACGGCCACGTGCTCGCGCTCGAGGACTTGTTCTCCGACGCCGCCTTTTCCTCACGCTTCGCTCCCGCTGCACTCGACTTCGCGATACGTGAGACTGCAACGGCCAATGCGCGTGCCCGCTCGACGCGTTGCCGTCGTTCTCTTGTACTACAACAAGAAGCTGATGGCCGAGGTGGGCCTGCAGCCGCCCACGACCTTCGATGAGCTTTACGCCGCATGCAAAGCGATTCGCGAGAAGGGCTACATCCCCCTCGCTCTCGGAAACAAGAACCGGTGGCCGGGCTGTTTCTACTACGTTTACGGCACTGCGCGTGCAGAAGAAGGCCGAAAAGCCGTTCTCGCAGCGGCAAAGGGTACTGCAAACGCCTTCTCGCACAGTGCTTTCGCAACCGCGGGCGAGTTAATCGCGAAGCTCACGAGTCCCGAAGTTAACGCCTTCAACAAGGGATTTCAGGGAGTCGGAACCGCCGATGCACGCAGGCTGATTATGAGCGACAAGGCGGCAATGACGCTGATGGGCTCGTGGTTCATAGCCAGAATCAAGGGAGAAGACGAAGCGTTCCTCGACAATCTCGGCATCGCCGCATTCCCCTTCAATCGAGAAAAAGCCAATTCGAATGGCGGAGCGATAGTAGGCGGAACCAACTGCGCTTTTTCAATATCCAGCAAGAGCGAACATCCTGAACTCGCCAAAGAACTGATGAAGTACCTGACAGATAGCACTTTCGCGGCGAAGTGGGCGAAAACCGGTCGCATTCCGGCCCTTACCGGAGCGAGCCCGGAGGACTTCAGTCCGCACACCTACCGTGCTTTCGAACTCATGCAGCAGGCATCCTACGTTCAGATGTACTTCGACCAGTTATTCGCGCCGAAGCTCGGAGAGGCTCACAAGGAGACCGTGCAAGCATTGTTCTCCGGCGAGATGAGCCCGGCCGAGGTCCAGCAGCGCATGAACGAGGTGATGAAAGAGGCAAGGTAGTGAACAACACCCCTCGCGAGTCCCTTACGTTCGTTGTTCCGGCTTTCGCCGTGTACACCTTCGTGGTGCTCGCACCTGTTGCGGCGACCGTTGCGTTCTCGTTCTTCTCCGGCGGCATATCCTCCGAGATGGCACCCGCCGGACTGTCCAACTACATAACTTTGCTCTCCGACAGCGTGTTCTACCGCGCTTTCGGGCACAATCTCGCGCTCGCAGGCGCGTCCGTGTTATTCCAGTTGCCCATCGCTCTCGGCTTCGCCCTCGCTTTCCAGACTGACAACTCGCTGTCACGCGGCCTGCGTTCGCTCGTGTTCGCGCCGATGATATTGCCAAGTACGGTCATCGCGGTTCTGTTCATGCTTATCTACGACCCCGTCTCCGGCCCGCTGTCAGTGCTGTGCCGCGACATTTTCGGAACGTCTCCCGCATGGCTGGGGGCGGAGGCGTGGGTGCTGCCTTCACTGATTGCTGGCAATCTCCTGGCGATACATCGGATTTCACATGATACTCCTGGCTTTCCGCCGTACAGGAGTTGACCGCAGCCTGCACGAGGCGGCATCGCTCGACGGCGCTGGGATGTGGCTCAAGTTCCGCCACGTCACTCTTCCATCGATTGCGCCGACACTGCTTCTTTCTGCGCTGCTCGCAGTGCTGGGGTCCCTGAAGTACTTCGACCTCGTTTACGTCATGACCTCGGGCGGCCCGAACCACGCTTCAGAACTACTCAGCACCTACCTTTTCGACCTCGGTATCAACCGGGCCTCGTTCGGCTACTCCTCCGCGGTAGCCACAACACTGCTTGTCGTCTCACTGCTCGCGGGAGTAGCAGTGTACTCCATTCGAACTCGAAGGAGAAGTGCATGAGGCTCGTGCTGAAAGCTTGCGCCGTGCTGTTCGCGTTCGTGCTGTTCGGGCTTCCGATGCTCTGGATGCTCGTGCTCGCGCTCAAGCCGTCGGCCGCATTCGCGCAAGACCCACTCGGAATATTTTTCACTCCCACCCTCGAACACTACATTAAGGTCTTCAGACAGGGCGCACTTGTGCGAGCCATGGTCAACAGCGTAGTTGCAACAGCCTTCTCCGTTGCTCTCACCCTCGCGCTCGCTACGCCTGTGGCGTTTGCGCTCTCTCGATTCTCCTTCCGGGGCAAACGGGCACTTTCGCTTCTTCTGCTGCTCGGGCTTACGGTACCGATACACATCACGCTCCTGCCGCTTCTCAAGGGCACGGCAATGTTCGGGCTGTCAAGCACTCTGTTCGCGCTCGGTGTCGTGTACGCCTCGTTCGGCCTTGCAATTACCATATTCATGCTCAAAAACGCCTTCGATTCCATGCCCGGAGAACTGCTCGAAGCCGCAACCCTCGACGGCTGTTCCAACACACGAGCCTTATTCTCCGTTGCACTGCCTGTCATACGTCCCACAATCGTCGTGGCGGCTGTCTATAACTGCGTCATCAACTACAACGAGTTCGCATTCGCATTAACGCTGCTTCGCACAGAGCGGCTGAAGACTCTTCCCCTTTTCATCGCCGATTTTTCAAAGGCAATGGATGCGGACGTGCAGGCACAGGCCGCGGCCATCTCCCTTGCGGCCATACCCGTGTTCGTCCTTTTCGTTTTCGCACAGAAATACATGATCGCAGGAATGACCGAAGGCGCACTGAAAGGCTGATTGACTTGTAACCGTCACTGTCTATAATTCTCACTTCCACAAACAACGGCAACGTAAAGTGAGGCCGGCCCTTTGCCACCACGTGACCACTTCCTTTTCCTGTTGATAAGCGGTGCTTTCGGTGCATGCATCGGAAGCTTCCTGAACGTCGTCATATATCGCCTTCCGCAGCAGAAGTCTCTTGTCACGCCGCCATCTACCTGTCCATCCTGCGGAATGAGAATACACTTTTACGACAATATCCCGCTGCTGAGCTACATATTCCTCGCGGGCAAGTGCCGCCACTGCAAGAAGAGCATATCTCTGCGCTATCCTTCGGTGGAGTTTCTCACGGCCCTTCTGTTCATACTGATCTACGCTGTGGACGTCATCGGCATGGGTTATTCGGGTGAACCGAACGGGCTCGTCGTCGGCATCATCCACATGGTCTTCGTGGCCGTACTCGTGGCCATCACGTTCATAGACTTCGACCATCGCATCATTCCCGATGAACTGAGCCTGGGAGGCTCGGTGGCAGCACTTGTTCTCGTCACCGCTCTGCCGGACAAGCTCGCGCCACTGCTCTCATTCACCAGCGACTGGGACGGGTGGCAGCTTTACGCTGCGGGAGCGCTTACGGGGCTCGCGGGCGGCGTGGCCGGCGCGGGTATTACATGGCTTACCGGTTTTTTCGGAAAGCTTGCTTTCAAGAAAGATGCAATGGGCTTCGGAGACGTGAAGCTGATGCTCATGATAGGCATACTGCTCGGATGGAAGGCGGTGATCATTGTGTTCTTCATGGCGCCGTTCTTTGGCCTGATGGTCGCCCTGCCGCGCTACGCGATAAAGAAGGACAGCTATATCGCCTACGGCCCGTTTCTCTCAATAGCCGCCGTGGCGTACATTCTGTTCTCGGAGTATATAGACGCCTGGCTAAAGAACCTCCTCCATGTCTGAAAGCAACGTTTCAAACTATCCGCCGCGCATCAGCATTGACTGCTTCGAGGGGCCCCTCGAACTGCTTTTGTACCTAATTCGCGCACAGGAAGTTGACATCTGGCAGGTGTCCCTGTCCGAGGTCTGCGACCAGTTCATCGCGGTTCTGAACCACTCTCTCGAGATGGACATAGAAATTGGTGGAGAATTTTTAATCGTCGCGTCAACACTGATTGAAATCAAGTCTCGCCGCATTCTGCCCGGTCCTGAGGAAGAAGACGAGGACGCGGGCGAAGACCCGCGCGAAGAGCTTCTGAAACAGGTCATCGCCTTCCGCGATTCACGCAAGAGGGCCGACATGTTGCGCAAGCTCGAAAACGAAGCTGTTAAGACCTTTACTCGCGGCTTCTACGAACACTTCCGCCAGAAAGGTGAAAAGCCCGTTCCCCGCGAACCCTACGCAGTGTTCGAGACCTACCAGCGACTGCTTGAGGAAACGCTCTACGGGCACGAGCGGATAATAACCATGGACCAACGTCCGGCAGGCTACTATCGAGACAACATGCTGAAAACCCTTTCAAAGCGCAAGGGGGCAACCTTTCGCTCACTTTTCCCGGCGAACGCGTCCCGTACGGAGATCGTCGGCTCGTTCCTCGCTCTGCTCGAACTGATCAAGGACGGCTTGGTGGAATTCCAGCAGAGTTCCGTTTTCGGCGAGATTCGCTTATCACTGCGCTGAGGTGGTATTATTAGCTAAATCGAAACAACACAAAGGAAGTATGCCAATGGCCTTTCAGAACGACACCATGCTCAGAAGAGGCGAATACGAAAAGATCCTGGCACAAGAAGCCGATACTTTCGAAGAGCGAGGGCGCAAATGCATCGCGCTGATGAGGCTCGGTAAAACCGCCGAGGCTCTTGCGGTGGCCACCGACCTTCAGCCCGGCGACCCCAACGAAACCGTACGGGCTCAGCTCGTTCGGTCGGATGTCTTGCAAGCAGCGGACTCCTTCAAGGAGGCTCTTGAAACTCTCTCCGACTTCCACCTGCCTTCCGGCGTTGATGCGGAGAACCTTGCAAAGTACCACACGCGTATTGCCGACCTTTATCAGATGGCCGGGCAGCATGACCATGCGCTATCTCACTACGCCAAGGCATATTCCTTTGCCGAAACGGAGGACGACTCGGGCCTGATGATGCGCTCTTCCGAGGCCGCGGTCGAGTCGGCGAGGGCACTGCGGGAGGACGCACGGGCAACGAACTTCATGGAAGTTGCCATGAAACACGCTGAAACGGTAGCACAGCAAAGCGAAGACCCACAGGAGTTGCTTTCCGCAGCGGACAACATATCACTGTTCGGCGAGCCCGATACCGCCGAAGAGGTGTACCTCAAGGCCTACGGCATTGCCGAGAACAACGGATGGACGTGGGACCTCGCACTCATCATGCTGGGCATGAGCCGCTTCGACGAGTTCAGCATGGAACCCGACGACGCGCTGGACAAGACCCGCGAAGCAATACGGATGCTGTCCCGCATCGACTCTCTGCCAGCCCTGATCAATGCGACCGACCAACTCGCCTCCCAGCTCGCTAATGCCGGAAAAGGCGAAGAGGCACTCGAGGCGATGCAGACGGTGATTGACTCTGCAAAAGAGCTTGGCGACGACTACACGTATCTGAACTCGCTTTCAAAGGCCACACAGCTCTGCTTCGAGATTGACCAAGTGGATGCTGCTCTTGAGAACCTCAAGCTCCTCCTCGAGGAATCAGCGGAACGTGAGATTCGTCCGCCTTATATCGTGTCACTTTTACGCGAAGCTTACCGAATGGCTCCGGATGCGAAGGTCGCGAGATGTTGGGCGAAAAGGACGAGGAAGCCGACGAGTACAAATTGTAAGGGTTGCAGCACAATTCCGGAGCCGGAAAAACGTATTGACAACCTTTCACAGAACAGTAATATTTCCCGCCATGCAACGGGCGATTAGCTCAGTTGGCTAGAGCGGCTGCCTTACAAGCAGTAGGCCACTGGTTCGAGTCCAGTATCGCCCACCATGACAATTGAACTGTACTTCGGGGAAGTAGCTCAACTGGATAGAGCACCGGACTGTCGATCCGGAGGTTGCGGGTTCGAGTCCCGTCTTCCTCGCCAGATATCAAAGGCTGCAGCATTTGCTGCAGCCTTTTTGTTTTTGGCACTCCATGAGGCTGATGCTCTCCCTTGTCCCCTACACCTGGACAATTTGCCGCCGGGTACGCCGCTACGAAGCTCAAGCGGAACTACGGGGAAGCTCGTAAAATGCAATTGTACTGCAAACGGCCGCGGTCTTGCCGTGCTTCGTCATTGAGCATATCCATCAGTATGTTGGCTATGACATACGTCAACTTTCATCTTCTTTCTCACCTGACTTTGCCTCGCTCGTTTTCGTACAATAGCATTTTTTTGAAGTATCCTTCGAACGCATTATGAGCAGGGATGAGAGATTGTCGAACATTGTTGCCGGCGTTTTTGGGGTGAGTATAGGCTGTGCTATACCTCTCGCCATGACTGCGCTTCACATTTGGACAGTGTATATTGCGTACGTTCTCGAAGGCATCGGCGCAGCGGTTGTAACCGTGTTTCTGCCGCTTCTTGCCCAGATATACTGGTTCTTCGTTGTCGGCTCCCAAGCAGGTTACGGACACGCCTACTGCATCGCGACCATGATCGCTGTTGCTTGCATAATCCTCTTTTCGGTAATTGATGCATTCGGGCCCGATTGAAACCGGCCCCGTTTTTTCGCGCACGCCCGTTTAAATAAAGAAGGGCCGGCTTATAACCGGCCCTTATTTCACGAAGTTATCGCTCGTTCAGTCCTTGTCTTCGGAGTCCTCTTGGGACCCCCTCAGCTTGTCGGACTTCAGAAAGCGCTCGCCGATGCCTCTTTCCTCATCGGTTCGCTCTGGATGGTCGAGCCAATTACTCTACGATGTCGCCCGCTCGAACACCACCGACCAGGTCACGGGGGCCAAAGTTGCCGCGTACGTTCTCATCGTCTATTGAGAGCACGGGAACTCCGTGAGCACCCTCGTCTGCCTCGTTCCGTAGATTGCCAAAATACACACCGTCAGTGATTACCTTGTACTGATTAGTCATTCGATCCTTTCCTTGTTATTTTGCAGTGGGCTTGTTCTAAACATATCACACCAATGATTTCCTGGCAGCTTTTGCATTGGACGTTCAGCATGATTCAAGGACGGCCGACGGACTGACCGTTTGAAGAGAGAACACAAACAAGGCATTTCAGCTTTTTTGTGTCCTCACAATCATCCTCCTGTACCGCGGGCAGGCAAAACCCTCAATCTTGTGGAAACAATGCACTCACCGCTTAACCTATAGGCCTAAGCTTCGTCAATGACGCGGCAACTCCACATCCGGAAGCGCTGTTCACTCGCCCTTTGCCCCTCAAAGATTGTCCTTTCTCCACCACTCGCTATATTCGAAACAAGTGACACAGAAAGACAGCAAGTTCAATCCGAACTGTCCCTGTCCCTCCGACTGTAAACGGCGCGGCTACTGCGCTGATTGCATTGCGTTCCACCATGGGCGCGGCGAACTCACCTATTGCGAGTACGTGCGCAGACAGGCTAAGGCCCCGTCCGCCTCAGCCAAGAGCGGCAGGGAAATAAGGCTTCTCGACTACGGCCCCTGCGCGGGGTGAGCAGGCAAGCTCAACCCGTCAAGGCTGGCGGGAATATTAGATAAGCTGCCGCCCGCGGTAAGCGAGAACCTGCTCGTCGGCATGGAAACCATGGACGACGCAGGCGTGTATCGCATTGACGACGACACCGCCCTCGTGCAGTCGGTGGACTTCTTCTTCCCCATCGTCAACGATGCGGAAACTTTCGGTCGCATCGTAGCCGCTAACAGCCTCTCAGACATCTGGGCGATGGGTGCCAGGGCGATAACGGCCATGAACGTGTTGGCCTATCCCGCCGGGCCGATACCGCCCGAGATAATCGAGCAGTTGCTCACTGGCGCGAACACCAAGCTGAACGAGGCCGGAGTGGCGCTCCTCGGCGGCCACACAATGGAGACGGAACACTTCATCTACGGAATGAGCGTTACAGGTGTCATCCAACCCGACAAAGTTCTTACTAACGCAAAAGCGAGGGTCGGAGACAAGCTCATTCTCACAAAACCGCTTGGTACCGGTGTGTTCTCGAACGCACATAGCGCAGATGCCCTGACGTACGACCAGTACGCTTCCTTCGTGCGCTCCATGGAGAGGCTCAACAAATACGCCGCTGATGTCTTCGAATCGGTGGACACAAGCGCGATGACCGATATAACCGGCTTCGGATTGCTGGGCCACTCGCTGCCCATAGCCAAAAGCGCGAACGTGTGCCTGAACTTCAACGCATCAGATGTCCCGCTTCTGCCGGGCCTGTTCGACCTAATGGAAGAACACAATCCGCAGGGCGCCTGCAAGTGCAAACAGTTTATTGAGGGCTACTACGAGGTCTCAAAAGACCTTGGCAACCGCTTCACCACGGCTTTCACGGAATCGCAGACCTCGGGCGGCCTGCTCGCTGCCGTCTCGCCCTCCGACGCACCGCGAGCCCTGTCCGAACTCCACGATATCGGCGATACTACAGCCGCAGTGGTCGGTTCAGTCTCCCCACGCACTGACAAGCTGTACCTGAGGATTAACAACTGACCACGGCAATTCTCAACCGGCACTGCGATTATGAATTTTCATAACCATGCAGTACAGCAGGTGCGTGAACGTCCACTATTCTTCTTTCAGTGTCTTCAGGCCGATCCGATAGGCTCGTCGGCGCACGAGCAGGCCGAACATGCGGAAGAACGTAAATCCCACATAGATTTTTAGCACCATGAACATCGCCATGACAATGCGGTGCGAGACATCCGGAAAGAGCGACGAGCTATCTTTGAAGGACATCGAGAGGGCATTTATTCCGAGCAATACTCCTGCGAACAGCACAGCGGCGACAAGATACGGCCAACCGGTCAATATGGCCAGTTTCACGGGATAGAACGGGAACAGTGCAGACCAGAATCCCCGAATATGCAAAGTGGCGACAATCGCCGGAGCAAGCATGAACAGCAGGAACACGTGCCCGTCAAGAAGCCATTCACGTGTGGAATCCGACATCATCTCCATACCACTGAATGTGTCGTAGTACACCCGGTGCGGGGAATATGTAAACACGTGGATGAGTACAAAAGGAACGACATAGTACAAGAAAAGCAGCAAAAATATCTTCAGCCCGGGAATAATGAAATCCCAGAAGAAATCCGCCCTGCCCTCTGAAACAGATGGAAAGTTCATGCTGCCGCCCATGCTGGTTTCGAGCACAATGGACAGGTGCGCGAGAATGACCAGCAGCACTACGAACGCGAGGACAAGAAAGGGAGTAAAAATCGTAGGCACGAACTGTAGTGTCAAACCTGCCAGCAGGCCGCCAACAAGCGTTACCTTCCAACCTCCCCTGCGCAACGGGTAGATGAGCGCGTCCGACAGTATCCGCCAAAGCGAAAGAGCATGCCTGTAATCAATTGGACGGTTATTCTCCTTGATGAGCGTCTTGTTCGCGTTTATCGCTCTCATCCGCCACTGGAAGGCTTCGGAGCCGGCTCCGCTCGCCTCGCAGATACGTGCCAGTACAGAGCATACACCGGGCAAGTTGTTTCCAAGTTCATAGAGTATGCAAAGGCGCACATATTTTCCCCGCAGGTCTTCGCGTATGTGATCTGCGTTCGGTATATCTATTGGATTCGGAAAGAAGTCAACCATTCACGAACCTCACCGGAAACAGCCAGAGTCCATAGTGAGAACTCTCGTCTGCAAGTTACACCATTTTATACTATTTCGACCAATTTAGGGATATGGCGCGAAATCACATTCCGAACTTGTCGCCCTTCTTGCGAATGACCAGCCCGTAGAGGCGGAAGAAGGCGAACATGAGGTAGAAGTTTATGAGCATGGTGAAAGCGAACGCGATCACGTTGAACGGTGGCCCGAGCGCGGCGAACGGGCTGATAGCAGTGCCACTCATGAACAGAGCTACGACATAGGTGAACATCATCAACACTGTTGTCACAAAGTAGATGGGACCGATGAGAATCATCAGGTAAATGGGAAACAGCGGGACCAAGGCAGATCCGAACCCACGAAAGACTGTTGTGGCAAGCGCTGCGGGAAACATCAGCACAATGTAGAAAATCACAGCGACGAAGCCCAACCAGTGCATATCGGGAGAACCGAAGATTGCGACAAGCACGAACGGGGGAATAGCATAATAAAAGAATATTATGATTGCCGCCAGTCCGGGGAACATTATTTCGCTGCTAAAATCGCCGAAATGTTCGAAAAAGGATGGCATCTTTTCGTAGCCGGTAATACTTGTGTGCAGGATCAGTGACAGGTATGCGAAAAAGGTTATGTACACGAGCAAGACCATGAACAAGCCCAACAAACCCGTAGCGATGCCCAGTTTGAGACACACGGCCGCTGTTATAGAGCCAAATACGGTGGCCACCCATCCGTTCTTGCGCACGGGGTACGTTATCGCGTCTGAGATGATATTCTCGAGGGTCAGCGGCTTCTCGTCGTCAACCGTTGCAGTGACGTAGGTGCGTTCTTCCTCTTTGGCCTGTTCGTCGGCCTGTCCGGCCTTGATATGCCATTCGGCGGCCTCGGAGAATGCACCGCTGTCCTCGCAGATTGCGGCAAGTGCATTGCAGACCATTTTCTTGTCAACGCCACGGTCGTAGCGCTGCAAGAGTTCGGCGTACTTTGCCCTCAGATCATCGCGTATGTGCTCCATAGCCTCTCTCGGTCACCCGCATTATAGCCCCAGATAACGACTCGCGCAAGAGAGTGGGATCAGAAAGATGGGCGTTCTGAGAGGCGTCCTTCCCCCGGTAGATTTCTCGAAGCTCCCTGCTCAACTCGTCCCTCGTTTTTCGCATCGCTTGTTTGGTTTTCTCGACCACGGACGTCACTGGAACCAGAGATTGCTGGCAAGCGGTCATATACACATAGTAGCAAGTAGTAGATAGCAAGGGATTAGGGTGTTGCAGAAAACAGGTATTGGCTTGCTTTCGGGGAGTGTTTGCCCGCGCTTGAAAGCGAGCTACCCGTTCTCTATCTGCCCTTTCGAGCCGCAACGGGGGTGGTCGGCAAAGGAAAATGGTCGGGGCGGGCAGATTCGAACTGCCGACCTCTTGTACCCGAAACAAGCGCGCTAGCCAGGCTGCGCTACGCCCCGACTTGTGCAAAATAATATCAAACGTTCGACGGCGGTCAACCTTTCCCGGTGTGCACTGCCGGGGCAAAGTAAGAGCATTCCCACTAAAGGACTGCATTTCTGTTGCTGAACGCCGGGTTATCGAAAAAAAACTGAACAAGAGTCAGTTGCATTTACGGTTCAGGACGAAAAACCGTCACAGAATGTTATCACAAAAAGCCGCGAGGCTTCGAACAGTGCCATCAATCGCCTTCCTGTAACGGAGGCGAAGGTGTCGGCTCCGGCGTTTCCACATCCAGGCCCATGTCCTCTTTGTCAGGACTATCGGTGCCCTCAGCTGTCGGAACTACATCTCCCGCTGGTGCTTCCTTCTCACCCTTGACCAAGATAACGGGCTCGCGGAAGTAAACCTCGTACCAGTAGCCCTGATATCGGAAGCGGTCGTCGTAAGTGAACTCCGGGTAGTTGACAACACGGGTGATGTATCCTTCATGGCGCAGGATGATTACCCAGTGTGCTTCCTGACGCCATTCAAAGGGGTTGATATCGAAGTGAATCGAGAAGCGGCCGTTGGCGCCGGTTTCGCCCTTCGCGGTGCGTACGCGCTGGATATCGAAGCCCTTGACGAGGACATCCACGTCGGGCAGAGGCTGGCCCGCCTCATCCACCACGGTACCATGCACCTTGTCAGTGATAGGCCTTTGGTTCCTTGCAGCCGAACCCTAAGCTCGTGAGCGCGAGAGCGAACAGGGCAATGGAAAATATGCGAAGCACGATGATGTTCATTAACCCTCCTACATCGAGAGGCCGCCGTCAACCTTGAGAAGCGCGCCGGTGATGTACGATGCCCTCTTTGACGCCAGAAAGGCGATTGTGTTCGCAACCTCATGAGGTTCGGCGAACCGGCCCATCGGAACGTACTTCGCCGACTTCTCGCGCTTCTTATCGTCGAGGTCCGCGAGCATATCGGTGTCCGTGTAGCCGGGAAGTACTGCGTTTACCGTGATGCCTGACTGCGCGAACTCTCGCGCGGATGTCTTGACAAGGGAGTTGACCGCGCCCTTGGCGGCGGCGTAGGCACCGCGGTTTCCGTAACCGGTGTCGCTTGCCACGCTTGAGACGGCGACGATGCGCCCGTAGCGGTCGCCCGCCATGAGTCTGTAAGCCTGCTGAATACAAAACGCTGTACCGAGAAGATGTACGCGGAACTGCTCTTCGAACGCCTGTTCGCGGGTGAAGGCCACCGGCAGCTTGACAATCGTCCCCGCGGCACACACGAGCGCGTGCAGCTTGCCTTCGGCCTTTTTGACCATGCGAAACATATCGGAGACCTGCTTCTGGTCAGTAACGTCGCAGTGAACGGCTATAGCACTTTCAAGCTCTTTTTCGAGGGCATGGGCGGCGTCCTGCGAGCCCTTGTAGGTGAAGTACACCTTCGCGCCCTGTTCGCACAGAAGCCGCACGGTAGCTGCTCCGATGCCTCGCGAGCCACCTGTGACAAGCGCAGTCTGGCCTTCGAAACTCAGGAAATCGGACACGTGAGCCCCTTTCTAACACAGCGCTGTTGCGTAAGCAACGGCATACGGTGCGTTCGTGGGAAATACTTACATGTATGAGTCTAATACCTTTTGCCTCGGCCGCTTCCTTTGTGGAACCGTGCAATACGGCCATGGGCTTGCCGAATTCGTCATGCACGATCTCAACACCCTTGAACGTAACTCCGGCCGTAATACCGGTGCCCAGTGCCTTCGAGACCGCCTCTTTAGCAGCAAAACGGCCTGCGTAACGCTCGACGCTCTTCACGTAGCGCTCGCAGTATTCGCGCTCGGCGTCGGTGAATAAACGAGCAAGGGCCCGTTCCCCTTTACGGTTCACGAGCCCTGCCATTCTTTCGATACTGACGATATCAGTGCCTATACCGTAGAGTTTCATTTACTCATCGTATCCACTTTCGAGGGAATCCTGGAAATCAGGAGCGCGACGGTACGCCTTGTTGTACATCAGTGCGTTAGGCTCGCAGGAACATTCAAAGGCGATATCGAATACCGCGGTCTTGCCAGCGTTCTTGAGTTCGAACAGGCGCGGTACGACCTTGTCACGCAGTGACTGGGGGTCTATGGTGTTGATATATATCTTGGTGCCGCCCTCGAAACCCGCGGGTGTATTAACACGCCACTTGATAAGCACATGCCACGGCATGGCTTCCGTGGAGTCCAGCGGGGTGTAGTACCATTCCTCGTTGCAGGGAATGCCAGACCCCATTGCCGCGTGGCAGGCATGGACTATATCGCTCATACCGCGCAGTTCCTCGTCAGTCATGAGCATCGGGTTGGGCTTCGCGCTCTTGGAGTACACGGCGAGGCTCGGGAACCTGTGTCCGAAGTCTGCAAAGGCTATAGCGTGCTCGTTCTCTGCAAAAACAAGATTCATGTAGCCAGCGTAGTTTGTTGCGCATTCATTATAGATATTTGGATTGGTGCGAAGCAGGTCAACTTCTCGTTCTATGCTGGTTCCCCACTCATCAATTGAGACAAGTTGCTTGTGCAGGTGATCAAACGACGCACCGGCTGGCTTGAGCCAGTTCTGGAAGACGCTGATGTAGCGAATGTAACGGTTGTTCGCGTAGATGCGCTTCATCGCTTCGATGGTGAACTTGAAGTAGTGAAAATGCTCGACAGGCGTGAGTTCACCCGAAGAACATAGCTGAGAATCGTACTCGGCTCCGTCCATGAAATGACGTTTTGAAACCACCAGTTCATGGCCACCGGAGAAGAACGCATTGGCCATCATGAGCTTTTCTTCGAGCGGAATTTCCTCTATTTCCTTTTCCGTATTGCCGCTGAGACGAAGTTTGAGGCCCAGTATGCCTAAAACGTGCTCCAACCCGCCTTCCGTGGACAGGTAATCTTCCTTCCACTTGATGACCTCGGGAGAGGGCTCGAATTCGTAGTTCTTGCTCCAGTAGTCGAACGAGACAGATTTCGAAGAGGTTGGGAATGCGCCGGAACTCGGCGGCACCTGCGTTGACTTCCTTCGGCTTCGGATAGGTTTTTAGCTTGTACTTATCACCGTCCTTGACGAGTCTCGCCTTTTCCGGCGGAGTGTTGAGGTACTTGTCCTCACAGAAGTTGCAGTAATCCTCGGGGTCGTGTTTTTCAATCTTCTGGGCGCCCTTTGGAATTTCGTTGGTAAGGGGCTTGAAACCTCTGCCCGGCACGGTCCACACTTCAGTACCGGTGAATGGATTTATCTGTTTCACAGTGCCGTCAGGCATCTTCCTCAGCCAGTTCTCAGATATCGTCATCAGGTAGTCTCCTTATGTTCGCAGGCTCTTCATGATGTTCGGCTTGCTCTTACCCGCCCAGGAAATCCATGGCAGGAAGCGACCGTTGATTAATATTGTTCGTCCGAACTTACCTTGCCTATTGTACATCAATGGTGCTGAACGCACATGAGTTTTGCGTAATGAAATCCAAGCCACCGACTGAAAGCAGGCGCAGCATAAGCCAGAGACTTGCATCCGCTTCGGGTGCCGCCTGGAGGGGACCGTTATACATGGTCCTCAGCGCGCTCTTTTTTTCTCTCACGGCGCTGTTCGTCAAGGAACTGAAACCCCGCTACGACTTCTTCGAAATCGTCTTCGTGCGCTCCCTCTTCGGGCTTGTTCTGGTAACGTTCTACATCATACAATCGAACGCGAGCTTCTGGGGAAACCGCAAAGGCGTACTGATCGCCCGTGGCCTGTTCGGTTTCGTGGGGCTGATGTGCTACTTCTTCGCGGTACAGAACATGGCGTCTCTCTCAGATGCGATTATGCTGCTGCACACCAATCCGATATTCGTGGCTCTGCTGGCTCCGTTCATCCTCAAGGAAAAGGCGAGCCCCGTCAGGTACATGCTCATCGCGTTCGCCTTCATCGGCGCACTGATGATCATCAAGCCGTCATTCGAACTGTCTTCCTTGTACTCACTGGTCGGGTTGTGCGCCGGAATGGCCGCTGCGGTTGCCTACGTTTTCATACGAAAGGCTACCCTCACCGAGAGCGCTGCAACGATCATGTTCTACTTTCCATTCATCTCGGTCATTCTTACTCTGCCGCTGCTTGTGAACAAGTACACGGGCGATTCCGCCGCCATGAACTTCTCGACGGACTACAGAGATATTGGCATGCTGGTGGCGATAGGAGTTCTGGGAACCGTTGCCCAGTTGTTCCTTACCGTGGGGTTCAAGCTCGTGCCTGCCTCACGGGCCACTATATACAACTACACCGCCCCGGTTTTCGCTGTCTGTTTCGAGCTTTTCTTGTACTCGAGGGTGCCCGGAATGCTTTCTGTGACGGGCTCGGTGATTATCGTCGTTTGCGCCGGAGTCATAGCTGTAATGAGGGAACGAAAAAGTACAGGCACCTGAAAAATCAGATAGAACATTTTGTGCGCAACAATCGGTTTCCACAATGGAGGAATAATGGTTCGAGTACGGCCCTTTGCAGCACTTCGGCCGGTTCGTGAACTCGCCGACAAGATCGCGAGCCCCCCTTACGATGTTCTCAAGTCCGACGAGGCGAGAGCCATCATATCGAAAAACGAATACTCCTTTCTCAAGGTAATCAAGCCCGAGGCCACTCTGTCTCCCGATACCGACCAGTACGACCAAAAAGTTTATCAGCGCGGCAAGGAGAACCTCGACGCCTTTCGCAAAGCTGGCTGGCTTCGCCAGGACGACAAGCCGCATCTTTACGCTTACCGTCAGGTTATGGGCAACCATTCCCAGCTCGGGCTCGTCGCCTGCGCCTCCACTCTTGACTACGAGGCCGACCGTATCAAGAAGCATGAATTGACACGCGAAGCCAAGGAAAAGGACCGCATGACCCATATCGAGACGCTTAACGCGCAGGCCGGGCCGGTGTTCCTGACCTACAAGGCCGACAGGGAAGTGGATACCTTAATGGAGCAGGCCACGAAAGGCGTCCCCGAATATGACTTCACCGATGAGCTGAATGTTCGCCATACATTCTGGGTGATTGAAGACGAAGCCATCCAAAATGGCATAATCGGGCGTTTCGCTCAAATGGACCGCATGTACGTCGCGGACGGCCACCATCGTTCGGCCTCTGCTACCGCTATCATGAAGAAACGCCGCAAAGATGCAGGTGATGCTTTTACCGGCAATGAAGAATACGAGAGATTTCTCTCCGTCATCTTCCCCCACGACCAGATGCACATCATGCCATACAACCGTGTTGTGAAGGAAGTGCCCGAAGGCAAACCCGACGACCTGCTGAAAAAGCTCGAGAAGACTTTCAACGTTGTGCGTGTCGAAACTGGCGAATCAACCGGTGTTCATGACATGCGTATATTCACTGAAGGATCTTGGTTCAAGCTTACCCTATCGAAGGCTCGTTCGACTCCCTCCGATCCCGTCGCGAGCCTCGACTGTGCCATTCTTCAGCAAAATATCCTCGAGCCATTCCTTGGCATAGCCAACCCGAGAACTTCTGACAACATAGACTTTGTCGGCGGCATAAAGGGTGTTACTGAACTCGAAGGGCTCGTGACATCCGGTGAGTATCAGGTTGCCTTTTCGCTGTACCACGTGACCATAGACCAACTGATGGCGATTGCGGACGCGGGCAAAATCATGCCGCCCAAGTCAACATGGTTCGAACCCAAACTCAGAAGCGGCGTGGCCGTTCACCTGCTGGACTGACCCGACGACATCCCTCCCTATTATCGGCAAGCCCCCTGTTCGCAGGGGGCTTTTCTTTCTGCAAACATGCACGGAGCTATTCGCAGTACACGCGTACCTTCGCATTCTTGGCGGGGTCGTTCACGGTCACCTCGAGCTCCTGCAAGGCTTCGACAAGCTCGTCTCCGTCCTCTGACAGGTCGAGCTGGCTGAGGTCAACTCCCTCGCTTTCCATCTTGTCCCGTACATTCTTCGGCATAAGTGATGAGAGCTTGATACCCGTCTGCAACAGCTTTAACGGAACCTTCACGTCAACGGTTTCGCCGTCGTCGCCCTGCACATTGACGATGAGGAACTTCTTTTCGAGGTAGAGCTTTTTGCGCTGAACCGACTGTTTCGGCCTTGATTTGCCAAGAGCTTTTAGAAGTTTCTCGGCCTGTTCCGCATCCACTTTTCCATCCTTGAGCATTTCGAGAATCATGGTTCTCTCAATGTCCCTGCTTTCTTCGGTCATGTTCTTCTCCTTACAACTTGAACGAAAACGCGCCTTTATCAGAATCGACACTTATCTCGAAACCAGAAATTGAACAGAGCAACTTCCACAATCCAAGCCAGAGCGCCGGTGAGAAAAAGATACTTTTCTTCACGCCCGACACCTTCAGAATCATCCACAGCAAAAGCCCTGCGGGAGCCAAAGCCGCTGCAAGTAATATCAACACAGCCCACAAAAGAAACAGGGGCACAAAAGGAAGCTCTGCCCTTGAAAATCCAAGAGACATGAACATCGGAGGCACTACAGTTGCTCCATCGCTTCTTCGGCGGTCAGCCTGCCCGAGTGAATATCGCGCACTATTTCCCCTGCCCTGCGCTTGGTTCTGACGGGGAGTTCGAACATCTGAAGTACGAGGGAAATGCACGACGCGACCGAGAGGGCCAGCGTAATCGGCCACAGAGTGAGCAAAAACGCTGTAACTGCCCACAGGACAGTCGTTATCAACAAAAAGACCGCCTGTCAAGGCGACCTGCGATGACTTTGCGCCAGTTCCCCGGGCTCGTGCCGGCTTCGTACTTTTCGAATTTTCTTTCATGATATTTTCAGGTTACCTCGAATAATTGGTTTAGCACGAAAACGAGCGAGGCAAAGTCAGGCGAGGAAGACAAGGTGTTTCGACGCAAGTAATAGCCTTGGCTATACTTAAGGAAGAAACAGCTTTATGACGAAGCATGACAAAGCCGCAGCCGTTTGCAGTAAAATCGCATTTTTCGAGGTGCCCTTCAGTCAGTGACTTAAAAACAACCTGAATTGAGGGTTCGCAAACGTCGAACTCTCGGAAATATACCCCGTGTACGGCGGTATTTGTTGACTTCTTCCGTTATTTTCGGACAATATTGCAAGTGTGCAAGCCCCGAAAAACAGGAGGCTACTATGAAAAAGGTTCTTGCCCTTTCGCTCGTTCTCGTTCTTTTCGCTTCACTCGCCACCATTGCCGAAGAGGCTCCCAAGCCGGACGTAACCGCATCAAAGGTCAAGATCAAGTACTTTCCACAGTCACAGTGGAAACCTACTTACATGGAAGTCCGCACGCCTGCGATCATGTTCTGTGGCCAGGAGGTTAAGACCGAATTTGCCAAGGAACGATTGAAGATTGAAGGCCGCAACCTCAAGCCCTCCCTCGAACCGGTTATATTCACGATTCAGAAGGGCGAAGAGGAACGCTATCTCGGCATCGTTCATCATGAAGGCAAGTGGGTGTATTACAACGCCACACTCGAAATGGTCAAACATCGAAAGGAAGACATCGTTATCTACGGATATGACATGGACTGCGATGACTCCTACTTCAATCCCAAGCGGGACGGAATGGTCTATCCCGATTCCACTTCAGTGGTACCGTTCGAGGGCATTCCCTTCTGGTACATTGACAAGAGCGTTGACCTTGTGAAGACACCCGACGGTTACAAGATGACCTCCAAGCCACTCGAATGCGAGGATGAAGAGCTCGCTGCACTGCAGCTGATCAACCGTATTCGCGTTGATGCAGGCATACATGCGGTATTCCTCAACAAGGAGCTTTCCGCCAAATGTCGCAAGCACGCGCATTATGTCGCGGTCAACGGCGCAGACGAAATTGACACACCATATCAGGGAGAACGCCGGAAACGATGGCTACACCCCCGAAGGTGCGTCAATAGCCGCGGGAAGCATCTACTGGTACTTCGATAAGGCATCCGATGCAATTCAGGCTCACATGGGCTACATCTTTTACCGCAACCGTTACGTACACGGCAACCGCCGCACGATCGGCATCGGTTACGACTCTCCGGTCTTCTGCTTCAACGAGTCCAACTTAGATAACGACCCACCCCGCTACGAGTACCCTATCCGCATTCCCGGCCCCGGCCAGAAGATACCCTACATTCATTTCAGCACACATTCCGCGACATTCCAGCCCGACCCTCGCCCGGGAGCAAGCGGGTGTGGTTTCCCGATTACCCTCACCTGGGACTACGCATCGAATGTCGAACTGAAAGACGCGAAGCTCTTCCTCGTCAAAGGTGAAAAGGAAATCGCGCAGCAGATTGCGTCCTCAGGGCCGAACAAGCCAGCGGTACCCAACTACTACCAGAACAATCAGGGTATGATCGCCATAATCCCTCTTAACACACTTGAGCCAAAGGCGACATATCGCGTCGTAATCGACTACACCGATGGCGGCGAGGAGAAGAACATCGACTACTACTTCACAACTGCGAACGTAGCAAAGAACTGAAACAGGGATTTCGGCAGGTCGCCATCGCAGCGAGTTGCCTTTTCGCTCTTCTGTAAAGTCCGGGGGCGGTATCCAATCCGCTCCCGGTGTTTTCTCTGAACAGGGAAAAAGCACTATACTCAAGCTATAATGGCACTTCTTGAGATAACCGACCTCACAAAGATCTACCAGATGGGCGAGACCGAGATACGTGCTCTCGACAACGTGACATTCAACGTTGAGAAGGGCGAATACGTCGCAATCATGGGGCGTTCCGGCTCGGGAAAGTCCACGCTCATGAACATGATCGGCTGCCTCGATACCCCTACGTCGGGAACATACTTCATAGAAGAGTTCGAAGTATCTGCTCTTGCCGATGCCTACCTCTCACAGATACGCAACTCGCGCATTGGATTCGTCTTTCAGAAATTCAACCTCCTGCCCAGATACACCGCATACCAAAACGTCGAACTCCCTCTCTTGTATGCCGGAGTTCCTGCTGCGGAAAGAGAGCCAAGGGTTTTCGAAGCATTGAGGCTCGTGGGGCTCGTGGACCGTGTCTGGCATCGACCTAACGAGCTTTCGGGCGGTCAATGTCAACGTGTCGCGATCGCCAGGGCGCTCGTAAACTCACCTGCTATTCTCCTTGCTGACGAGCCTACCGGCAACCTTGACACAAAGGTGAGCGACGAGATTTTGAGACTTGTTGACGAATTGAACGAACAGTTCGGTGTAACGATAGTACTCGTAACTCACGAGGACGACATCGCGCAGCACGCGAAAAGGATAATCGAGCTTTCTGACGGCAAGATAATTCGCGACGACAAGAAATCCGCATCCGGGCGATTCCGCGCAACAATATCCTGAAATATCCAGAGCGGTATTTTCTCAACTGACAAAAGAACTGCCGCTTTTATCGCTTCATGGCGAGCATTTTGCTGAGAGAGGGACATGCACAAAACAAACCCCCTTTCTGAACACGCACGCTTTTCCGGCGAGAATTGTGTCAACACGTCCCCGTTGTTCGACGCAGTCAAAAAAGGCCCGATCCTCGCGCTCGCGCGCACCGCGGCTGCATACTCCTCTACTGCCGCAACTCTCTTTGACAGCAATGGCGACCTCGTATTCACAGCCCTGCCCTCCCTGCACAGTTCCACGATTCGGAGTCTCGATTCCATTGCATGGCAAACACTTCGCAGGAGTATTTCGCATATTTCGCCATCCCGGTCACTTCCGAACGAATTAGTAGAAGATGGGCTGCGCTTTCTGCCCTTCGAGATTCGCACGGAAAACGGCATTGAAGGTCACCTCATAGTCGGTCCATACCGCTATCACTCTGACGATGGCACTGCGAAGAACTCGCATTCATTCCCTTGCCTAAATGAGTCAAAGGTTTTACAGCTTCGAAGCGACCTTTCGGAACTCTCGGGCATGATTCCCGCGACCGAATCGAGAACTCGACAGACTGATCCACAGATGCGCGTTCTGCGAGAGCGTTCCGAAAACCTCACCTTGCTTCTCGACGCGTTTCCGAGTCCTGTCTTTCATGTATCCGCGAAAGGTGAATTTCAGACGGGAAACGCAGCGTTCGCCGAGACCTTCTTCGGAATGACAAAGGCTGAAGTAAAGAAGACTCGGGCATGCATAGACTTCAGCGATTTGCCCCCCGCAACCCAGGAAGCTCTTACCAGAAACGACGAAGAACTGCTTTCCTCCAACGGTGCCACCACCTACGAGCAGGAGGTAGAAACATATAACGGCTCCAAGCATCTGTACTCCATCAGCAAGGCGACATATTCTGACGAGAACGGTGAGCTGCGGGGTCTTGTGTGCGTAATGCACGACCAGGCCAACATTCAGGTTGCGATGGAATCGGTACGCCGCAACAAGCAAAATTTCAACCTCGTGGCGAAGAGCGCACTCGATGCGATAGTCATGCTCGATTCCGAGGGTCGAGTGACCTTCTGGAACGATTCAGCGGAATCCCTTTTCCAATACTCCGCAAGCGAAATGCTCGGAGAGAGACTCCACGAAAAAGTGGTGCCAGAATATCTAACTGAAAGAGCCCAAAAGGCTATGCGCAAGTTCGCCAAGTCGGGTGAAGGAGATGCACTGGGCACCTTAGTGCAGCTGAATGCTGTTCGCAAGGACGGGAAGGAGATTCCCGTAGAGCTGTCCGTATCGCGAGTGGACAGGGACGGCGAGTGGGGCGCAATTGGCATCGTTCGGGACGTAACTGACCGGAAGCTCGCTGAAGAGAAGCTCCGAAAGAGTGAAGAGCAAAAACAGCTTGCCTTAAAGGGTGCCGACCTCGGTCTGTGGGACTGGAATATTGAAACGGGGCACATAGAGACCAACGACAGGTGGGCCGAAATACTTGGCTACATGCCGGAGGAGATTGACCAAACCAAAGACCGCTGGCGCAAAATGCACCACCCGGATGACCTTTCTTCAGTGCTTGACAAGCTAAACGCCCACCTTCGGGGTGAAACGGAATTCTTCGAAGCGGAATACCGCATGAAGGCAAAAGACGGCTCCTGGAGGTGGATTCTCGACCGTGGCAAGGTGGTCGAATACAAGGACGGCAAACCCTACCGAATGACGGGTACTCACCTGGACATCACTAAGTCCAAACGAGAACAGCAGAAACTGAAAGAGACCCAGAAACGCTTTGAAGACGTAGCACTGTCATCGGGCGAGTGCATATGGGAATGCGACAGGCATGGAAGGTACATCTTCGTCACGGGCAAGACGGAAAAGATGATCGGTTACAAGCCCGAGGAAATGGTAGGCAAGACGTACTACGATTTCCTCTCACCTTACGAGAAGAAGGTCCTCTTCAGAAAGATCGCAAATGTTGCAAGGAAATATGCCCCCATCAAGGACATGCGCACCGTTTTCATGCACAAGAATGGCATGCTGGTTCATATCGAGACGAATGCCGTTCCCATTTTCGGTGACCAGAGCGACGAGTTCATGGGATACAGGGGTGTAACGAACAATATTACTGACACCTTCCTCGCGGAAAAGCGCAAGAAAGCCGTCTCCGACCTTTCAAAGTCTGTTAACAAACTGTTTGAAAAAGCTCTCGGAAAAGCGAGCGAGGAGAAGCTTGCAAAACTGGCCATTCAGGAAGCCATCAGCCTGACCAAGGCATCCAAGGCATGGATCGCAGAGAAAACGGGTGAGGGACTTCGCATAATCGCATTCTACTCAGACGGCGAGTTCATTGACGAAAACCACCCAGAGCACGGAAGCATCTTCGAAAACATTCCGCAAGAAGGTTACTGGAGCGAGGCCTTCGAAACCAACGAGCCCCTTATAAGGCATTCGGGCGACAAGGTAATTTCAAAGGAGGACACCCTCGCATCCACTGACGACTTGAAAAACCTCTTGGTGTGCCCGATGATGCGTTCGGGCAGAAACAGCGGGCTGTTATGTCTGGCCAACAGCAAGATCGGGTTTGACGATTTCACTGCGGCCCTGATGCGGGAATTGAGCGATTCACTTGCAGAAGCCCTTTCACGGAAGCGTTTAGACATGGCCCTTCGCACGAGGGAGGCCATTCTCAAAGCTGTCAGCTTCGTGGGCGAAAAGTTTCTCAGCACTGATGCGTGGAATTCGCACATTGACGAAGTTCTCAAAAGGCTTGGAACTGCCGCGAAGGCGAGTCGTGCAAGTGTTTTCAAAAACGAGCACGATGCCGAAGGCAGGCTGATAATGTGTCAGAAACACGGTTGGATTACACCGCTTCACGAGCTGTCCGCAAACTGCGAAATCAGCGGTCTGTGTTATCTTGAAGACGGCCTGGAGCGCTGGCACAGTCTGCTCCGTTCCGGCAAACCGGTATATGGACACGCCAGTTCATTTTCAAAGAGTGAGGCGGCCGCGCTCTCTCGGACGGATATCAAGTCCATCGCAGTTGTGCCGGTCTTCTTGCACAGGCGCTGGTGGGGCTTCCTTGGTTTCGCACAGTGCGACCGCGAAAGGGAATGGTCCAACGCCGAGATAGACGCTCTGAAGGCCGCGGCTGCGATCTTTGGTTCCGCTATCAACATGTCTCTCGCACACAAGGAGCTGAAAGAGGCCAAAGAGACGACCGAAAGAGCCAACGTGCAGCTTTCCGACGCCATTGAGCACGCCAACGACATGGCCGAAAAGGCAAGACAGGCGAACCAGGCGAAAAGCGAATTCCTCGCCAACATGAGCCACGAGATTCGGACACCGATGCAGAGCATTCTTGGTAACGCCGAACTTGCCGCCAACACCGAACTCTCCTCCGAACAGCACGAATACTTGTTCGGAATCCGAAGTTCGGGAGACACGCTGCTTTCTCTGATAAACGATATCCTCGACCTTTCGAAAATTGAGGCAGGCGGAATCGAGCTTGAACTCGAGGAGTTCGACGTTGTGGAACTTCTTGAAAGCGCGACAAGAACCATCGTCCCTCGGGCTACTGAGAAGAACAACGAACTGATCTGCCACATACATCCCGACCTGCCCCGCTATGTAATTGGTGACCAGTTCCGGCTGCGACAGATTGTCAATAATCTGCTAAGCAACGCTGTCAAATTCACCAAGAACGGGATTATCTCCGTTAACTGCAAAACTGTCCAGCCCAACGGTAATCCGCAGAACGCCCTCATACAGATTAGTGTCAAGGACACCGGCATAGGCATATCAGAAGAGAATCAACAGAAGATATTTGAACCTTTCAAACAGGCGGACGGCAGCACAACGCGCAGGTATGGAGGAACAGGACTCGGACTTACGATTTCCCGAAAGCTCACACAGCTCATGGGCGGCAATATGCGGGTAGAAAGCTCATACGGGAAGGGAAGCACCTTTTACGCGTCAGTGCCTCTCGAGCATTCGAAGCGCAGTTCCTTTGAACCGGATTCTATTTCACCTGCGCAGAGCCTCAATGTCCTCATTGTCGAAAGCTGCGAAGAAACCCGCTCGGCCCTGGCCGACTATCTGCGCAACTGGAAGATTCCGCACAGGGCGGTCGGTTCGCACACCGAGGCCCGAAAAGCAGTCTCTTCGGCCACTGAGAAGGGTTCGCGATTCGATGTCCTTCTGGAGGACCTCGGAATGGACTCCCCGCCTGCAAGAGGACTGCGCACCACTATGAGAAAGGCTTTTTCGAACGACAGGTTCGGCATAATAGGCATGAAGAACCTCACGAAGGTAGAGGCCGCCTACGAGGAAGATGTGGACGAGGTGGTTTTCAAGCCTGTACGGCAGTCGGAACTTCTTGACCGGCTTATGCACATTGCGCTTGACAGCAGTGATATCGAAAAGATAACGCACAGCGATATCCAAGATATCCCTCGCCTGCGCATACTTCTTGCAGAGGACAACAAGGTCAACCAGAAGATAATCTCCAAGATGCTCGAAAAATGGGGCCAGGGATTTGAAAGTCGTCGAAACCGGAAAAGAGGCCCTGAACGCAGTCAAGAAGGGTAACTTTAATATCGTTCTCATGGACGTCCAGATGCCGGAGATGGACGGTTACGAGGCGACTCGGTGCATTCGTCGGCTTAAGACCGATGCGAAGGACGTAAGCATTGTGGCCATGACTGCGAACGCCATGAAGGGCGACCGTGAGGCTTGCCTGGAAGCCGGAATGGATGACTACCTTCCCAAACCTGTCAGTGGCTCACAGCTGAAGGCTATGCTTGATAAGTTCGTTTCAGATTCCAGAGAAAGGAATGGAGAAGATGACAGGGGAAAGGCCGGAAAAACCGAACCTCAAAAACCTTCTTGAGGCATTTGATGGAGACAAAGAAATCATGACTGAAATAGTAAATGTGTTCTTAACGGAGTCACCTTCGCAGCTCGATGCGATAGAGCTCGCCGCCCAGGAAGGCGACTGTTACGGACTCGAATCGGCCTCTCATTCACTGAAGGGCGCAGTAAGCAACTTCGGCAACACCGAACTCGCGGCCGACCTCGGACGAATCGAAATTCTCATGCGTGAGGGCCACAGAGACGAGGCGTTCAAATTGGCAAGATGCGTTCGACCGAGATTGGATACCTTCCGGGCCGAACTTCAAAGACAAGTCGGCGCGATACTCTGAGACTCTATTGGATTCTCGACATCACGAAACCCACCGAGGCGAAACGGTTGTAGTCGTCCTCGTACGCCCATGCATCAGGCTTCGGCTTCACGTGAAATAGCTCCTCCCCTGAATACTTGGCAGGCACAACGCCCTTCCAAACCGAACCGGTTTCATCAACGTAGTACGCCGAGTTTCCGGCCTCCGGGTCGGTGGGAAGTGCCGCATAGACATACTGCTGCGCCTCGTCCACTCCGTTGCGGTTCAAATCATCGCTGAAATACGCAAAGTAGAAACCGTATTCATGGGGCGCTTGTTTGAAAAACGGTGAAAAGTCCGATTTCCCGTCCTCCCAGTAAACTTCCTCTGCCCCGAACTTCTCGTTCGCCCGTTCGTAGAACTCGTTGATTCGGTCGATGGCCTTCTTCTGATTTATCTTGACAAGCTTCTCCTGCGCAGATGACTGAACGAGATAGGCTATGAAGCCGATAAGCACAAGTATGACGGAACAGCTAATTGCTCCGTAGAACGCAAACCTGCCAGGTCTGCGGCCACTTGCTGTCTCCTGCTGAAGCTTCTCGTCGAACGGGGTCGAAAGAGGAACTGAGGGCCGAATATACCTTCCGGTGCGCTTCGAGGAATTATCCTGACCGTTCTCCATCATCCATCTCCTGACGTTCGCAACATCTTAGCATACTCTCAATGTTCTGTGCAAGCTTTCCTGACCAACATTAATCGGTATACTGTATGCAGGAAGGTAAGGCAAATGGCAAACACCGACAAGTTACTCATCGCGGATATCGGAAGCACCACCACCAAGGCCATCCTCTTCGAGAGGCAAGGCGACAGATACAGGTTGCTGGACACACAGTCTGCCTCCACAACTGTCGAAAAGCCGCACGAAGACGTAACGCACGGCCTGCTCGAAAGCATCAGGAAGCTCGAGAAGTCAACTTCCACTTCACTTCTGTCCGGCGATGACACTCCCGATTTGTCGGATTCAGCTTCGTTCCTGGCCACCTCCAGCGCGGGCGGCGGGCTGCAGATACTCGTCAGCGGTCTTTCCGAGTTCGTAACGGCCCGCACCGCAAGACGCGCCGCCTCGATCGCTGGCGGCATAATACTCGATGTTCTCGCGGTGGACGACGACAGAACGGTCCACCAGAAGATAAACGCGATGAACGACCTTCGTCCTGACGTTATTCTCATAAGCGGCGGGCTGGAAGGCGGGGATACCGTCAATGTTCTTCGCAATGCTTCTGTCATACTCGCAGCCGCACCGAAGCCGAAGTTCATGTCGCGAAAGGCCATGCCGCTGGTTTATGCCGGAAACTCCGACGCAGCACAACAGGTCCGCCAGCTACTTGAAAAAGAATTCGAGGTCACCGTAGTGGACAACCTGCGGCCCTCCATGGATGAAGAGAACATCGAACCCACCCGGAAGGCCATACGCAGCTTTTCATCACGAACGTCATGAAGCGTGCGCCAGGCTATAACAGGGTCCTCGATTGGACCGGTGACAACATCCTTCCAACTCCCTCCGCCGTCGAGCGGATTCTGGAAGTGTATTCACGTGAACACTCCGTGAACACAGTGATGTTCGACATCGGCGGAGCCACGACAGACGTTTTCAGCCATGTTGACGGAAGGTACTCCCGCACCGTCAGCGCGAATCTCGGCATGAGTTATTCAGCATCGAACGTCCTTCAGGAGACAGGCTACGGCAACATCGCCCGATGGCTTCCGGAAGGCTATTTTGAACGGGACGTCCGTAATCGCATCATGAACAAGTGCATCAATCCCACCACGATTCCCAACACCGATACCGACCTCGCCGTCGAACAGGCTGTGGCACGTGAAGCACTCAGACTCGCATTCGACAGTCATCTCGAATACACTCAGAAGGTCGAAAAAACCAGCTTCTGGGACCGTGTAAGGGAACACTTCACTGAACGGTTCGGAATGGTTGACGAGTACAAAGAGACACACTATATCCAACGAGACAACGTTGACCTCGTCATCGGTGCCGGCGGAGTTCTCTCACGAGCCCCAAAACGTGAGCACGCGCTTGAGATGCTCATAGATGCTGTTCAGACAACCGGTCTCACCTTTTATGGCGTGGATTCCGTGTTCATGTCGCCTCACCTTGGAATGATGTGTGGTTTCGATGAGTCAGCAGCCCTCAAGACCTTCGAGAACGAGTGCTTTATACCACTCGGTTCAGTTATCGCACTTTCGGGCAAGCTTGACGATGAAGGGGTCGTTGCGACGTTTCGCACTGAGGGTTCAACGACGAAACAGAAGATCTACGGGGGCAACTTGAAAGTTATTCCGGCTAAGTTCGATGAAAGCATAACGGTTATCATTAACCCTGTCCGTGGTGTTGACGCTGGCGAGGGAAGCGGTTCCGAGGCAAGACAAGTTTGCCGCGGTGGAGAGGTCGGCATAGTCATAGATGCAAGAGGCAGACCGCTTGAGAATGGCCCCGCGGCGCGAATGACGAGGCAACAATGAAGGAAATGCACAAAGACAACGCGGATTCCCCACAACGGCATACTGAAAGTCAAGCAGGGCGACGAAGTATCACCCGACACGGTGCTTTTCGAAACCGTTCTCCCCCTGCCCCGTCAGTTCATGCTCAACGCCCTTTCGAAAACTGTTGACCGCAGAAAGGACGACTACGAGGCCCAATGGCTCGTAAAGGAAGGTGAAGAAGCTGAGTACGAACAGCCGCTCGTTAACCTGAAACACATCGAAACCGACAAGGTTTCGACCTTGCGGGCTCCTTTCGACGGAATAATTACACGACTCTTTGAAGACTCGATGCAGGTCTTTTTTACGGAAAGAGTTGATGTCAAGCAGCGAAGGATCGAACTACACCTAAGCGAAAGAACAGGCTACAAAGGCCGTGACCTTCGCAGGGCTCTCAAGCGACAACAGGGCGACTTCGTTGAAAAGGGCCAGACTTTAGTTCACTCGCTCAAATCCACAGGCATGAAGCTCGTCCGAGCCCCGATTGCAGGAGTCATCACGAAGCTCGATTCCTCGAACGGCGATGTCGTTATCGAGCGCAAACAGGAGCTTACACCGGTAGAATCCGGCATCTATGGCTCGGTGAAAAGATTATCGGAAACCGAGATCGAACTGTGCGGCGAAGGCCATTACTTCGAAGGCATGGTCGGGCTCGGAAGGCTCACGTGGGGGGAACTTGTCGTTGCAGCCCGAAGCACTGATTTTGAGATTACATCTGCGATGCTCACAGAGGAATTGAAAGGCAAGGTTGTTCTCGCAGGAGCATACACATCCCTCGAAGTGATTAAAAAGGCAAAGGAAGTCGGCGTGCGGGCATTGGTAACAGCCAATCCGGATCATATTGACATATCACATCTGTTGGGCTCGGACTTCTCTGTGGGCAGCACAGGTGAAGAGGACACACCATATACGATGGTTCTGCTCGAAGGCTTCGGCAAACAGGTACTCGAACAAGACTTCCTGGACGGGCTCGGAGCATTGAACGGTGCGCATGTAGTTGTTTCCCCCCGGACACATATCCGCGCCGGAGTAATTCGCCCACACCTCTTCCTCCAGCCCTTGCAGTGACATACTCTGTCAGGCAAAGAGGCCTCCGGCACTTTTCGTCAACTGTTTTTGTTAACCTGCAAACAGGACGGTTTTGGAATGCTCTTTTACGCAACGATTTACCAAACATCCTGAAACCCTGCCAGAAACACAACTTTAGCTAACGATTCTCTCTCTCGGAATTAGAAAACAATTGTAGAATGTCAGAGGAACACACTGGAACGTGTTTTGCTGTGAAAATATGGAGAGTAAAAGGGGCACTAATGAAACACCAACGCGGCTTCACGCTTATTGAGCTAATGGTCGTGGTTGCGATAATCGCAGTTCTGGTCTCGATAGCGGTGCCGAGCTATCTTGAGGTGCGCAGAAGCGGTAACGAATCAACCGCGATGAACATGATCCGGGCCTTCAACTCGGCATCAATAGAGTATTCAAACACAGTCAGCACCGATCTCTACTGGGCAAACGAAACAACCGATTTCGGCGAAGTTTTCAGCCACCTTCCCACAAAGGGCGGCTACAGGTATTTCTATTATTCCGATGTAGATGGCAGCGACGAGGCCACTTCGTTCATCTACATTGCCGTCCCTGTCAGCTATACAAGCGGCACAAAGGCATTTGCAGTGGACGAAAGTTCGCAGATCAAGGTGCTCGAGTTCGACAACCAGGCACAAGTCGCAGCGTTCTGTGACGAAACCGGCCTGCTGGTGGCGATTGACTTCACGAAGCGCTGGAACTCCTCTACCGACAACTACGATAGAATTGATTTCGGAGACTGGCAAAAACTTTGACCAAGGGAGTCAGGAACCGGAAGGCCGACGCTTTGCCGTCGGCCTTCTTCATTTAACGCTCAGAACTCTACTTGTTTCCTCACCCTGACGGTTGTATAATGTCACCGTGACAGACCTGTATGTCTGCCTTTCTCTCATTCCTTACTAAATGAGCTGGCGGAGGTTCACATGAACCGTTCTATTCACAAAGCACGACATTCTCATTCCAGTGTACGTTACTCTCTTCGCTCCACTGCACTGTTCGCGGTGGCACTTTTGTCCTTGTTCCTTATCGGTCTCGGCTGTGGTGGTTCCGGCACTACCACGTCCATCATGGTGACTACGCTCGACGACGCAGCTCAGTCCCCTGAAGGCGAGACGACCCTTCGCAAGGCACTCGCCGATGTACCCGTGGGCGGAATGGTCGTTTTCGACCCGGCTCTCGACGGCGGTACCATTGACCTTACTGTCGTCGGCAATGAGCATTCTACCCTCAAGGGCGAAGTCTGGACGATGGACATGGACACCCACCAGTGGATAGATGGCGGGTACCAAGACCGCGACTACGGCAAGTCCGCCCTTTATGCCGCCAAGGATGTCGTCATCAATGCGTCCAACCTGCCCAACGGAATCACCTTGAACTGGGCCGGAGCGGAAGATGCGCGCGTCCTCGCCGTTCTCGGCGACCTCACAATGTACAACGTGAACGTCATTGGCGGGCGCAGCACTGCCGAGGAACTCGAAGGTACCCAGCCTTATACTCTCGCAAGAGGTGCGGGGCTCGCAGTATGGGGAACCTGTACCCTCCACGGCTGCGAAGTGGGCAACAATACAGCCACCGCCGACATAACCCCCTCCCGAGACCGTTCCGCTTTCGGCGGCGGCATATACACCGACACCGCACTGCTTTACGACTGCGTTATCAGCGGCAATACCGCTTACGGCTACGGTGCGGCGGGGGGTGGAGTGTACTCGATTGGTGGCATGTTCACCGATACGAACACAATCATCCAGAGATGCGCGGTTACGGGCAACCACGTATGGGGCCAACACGCATACGGAGGCGGAATCTACAGCGACGGCGGGGGTCGCGGCGACAACAAGACACTCATCGTTCGCTCGTCAACCATCGCATGCAACCAGGTCTCCGACAACCCCGACATTGACAACGTCGTCATGTTCCAGTTCTACTTCCGAGGCGGCGGGATGTACATGTCCAACGGAAACATGTCTATATTCGAATGTACAATCGTCAACAACAACGTTGAAGGTGAACTGCACGAGTTCAACGATATGCCAAATATCGCAGGCGGCGGAATTGGGGCGACTATAGGCGACGCCCACGTTGTCGAGAACATGACAATCGGTCATTCTATTATCGCGGGTAATTCTCTCAGCAAGGACGACGGCGAAGACATTATTACTGACGAGTGCGATGTGTATTCCGGCTCGCTGCTCTACTTCAACAGTCTCGGATACAATCTCATAGGGTGCCTCGACTTTTCGCCAATTCTCGTTCCGGTTCCGGAATGGGAGAGCCTCTCGCGCAAGCACTGGCCCAAAGCGGGCGACACGTCCGGAATACGCGTGGGAGATTACCTTAATACGTGCACTCCAGTGCGTCACAGTTCCATTATGTCGGCCGGCACAGACGACGGAATGAACGCCGTCCTTTATTACGAGCCCCTTGGAGACGCGATTGACGCCATCCCCACACTTCCCTACCAGGTGATGTACGTTCTCGCGGAGTATTACGTAATGCAGGGCAGGACGGACGATTTCCTGATGAGTGCGCTCGACCAGATCGAAGACGTGTACGGCGGCACACTCGGTTACGACTTCGGCGACCAGTTCGGCGACATGACAGGTACAACTTTCCACGGCCCGGCAGAGACTTGGCCAGGTAACCCAGAAAACGAGCCCTGGATATCTTTCTGGCAGGATGTCGAGGAAGCGATTGACGGAAGGCTCGGACCACAGGGTCTCGGCGACGACTTCTGGATGACCTTCAGCAACGGCGTTGTCGGCAACGTCTATATGGACATAGACACCATAACCACTGATGCAATCGAAATGCGCCCTCAGGACATGCGTGGAGAAACCAAGCCCTATAACAACGCCGGCGACATAGGCGCGATAGAACTACAGCAAACTGACTGATCCCAAACCGCACAGGAACTGTTCGCATGCTCCCGACAGACCAACCCCCGCCCTTCCATTCAGGGCGGGGGTTTTCAGTAAGACGGCGAACGTAATACACGTTTTCGTACCGTTCAAACTTCCATTCAATGCAGGAACTTTCAGTCAAGCGGTAACATGCCCCACGTTTTGCCCTGTTCATACCTTCCATTTAATGCGGGGACTTGTTTAGCAACAGTGCTATCATTCCCTCACGTCCGCTACACCCAAATCGCATCATATGTATATCCCTTGACACCGCCCCCCTGCCCATTAGAATAGACTCTGAATATCGTTACACTTCACCAAACTTAGAGGGGGAGACCATGGCAAAGACCTACCTTGTTACCTGCGGCACGTCCTGCTATTCTCACTACTGTAAAATGAAGGGCAAAAACCACTTTGTAAAGCTGAATGAACTCCGAAAAGAACTGGAGATGACACCTGAAGAGATACAAGCCGACATGCTGCAATCCATGACCACCAGCGTCGAACCTGTTGCGAAACTCAGTGCGGAACTCAACACACTCATCTCGGTCGGCCTGCAGGAAGCTGATAATGTAGTGTTGTTCTATGGCAACACCGAAGAAGCCAAGGTATCCGCCAAGACCATTGAGGCGATTCTTCTAAAAAACTCACTGTGCGAATCCCCTGATCTTAAAATCGTCAATGATCTCGCAACAGCCAAGAAAGACCTAATGAAGGGACTTTGCGAGCTTGCGAACAAGCTCGTCCAAAAACACGACGAGTACAAGGAACATAGCGATGAAGTCATCTTCGTTGTCACAGGTGGCTACAAGGCCATGACCGCGGTTGCATCAGTCGTTGCAATGCTTAAAGGCTGCGATACTATGTACCTCTTCGAACACTCAGATGTCCCCGGCAACATTGGTGTCCTGCCCCTTGTCATAAATGAGGACATGATACCGCACAATGTTCGTCCTCTGCTCGCCCCCGGCAAGGGCTTCAAACACGCTGAACTCAAATCGAATGGTCTGTCCGACGAACAGATAACAAAGTGGTTCAGTAAGGACAAGGAAACTCAGCTTTACATGGCGAGGCCCCATTGCCTCACTCCTGTCCGAGGACGCGCCAAAACTTCCTTCATGTATCACAGAAGTACCTGTTAAGGTGGCAGAAGCTTCAAAGAAGCACAAATACCCCAAATGGGGCACAATATCCAAACCTGAGCAAATACCCGATTCAGAATCAAAGGAGCTTCTCCGCTCACTCTCACGAGCCTTGTCCGGATACGCCAAGGTGATTTATCTCGGCGAACTCAATCACGAAGGCAGAGAATACGGCATACGCTACACGCACCGAGAGAACCAGACAGTGAAGCTCTCAGTGACAATGCCAGGTCAGATAGTATTCCTCACAGTCCACCCCGAACGTAGCGTCTTGGATCTCGACGATCTTTGCCAGGCTCTTTTCAAGAAATGAGGTGATTCCGTGCGTTCGTTGATAACGTTTATTGGCAACAGCGACCCTGAAACTCCCTATGGTGAAGGCCCAATCCTTGCTGCTTGCAGGCACTACGAGATTGACAGAACATTTGTCTTCTTCAACTCCGAAGTAAAAAAGAACGCCGATGCTCTGAAAAAGATGGCCGCAGGGGGCGAAACACTTGGCTCTTTCCACTTTGTGGACATGGGGGATGTCGATGTCGTAAGTACCGTTAAGCTCAAAACGTTTGTTTACAATTGGTATCAAGAGAAGCGCGAGAAGCTGGTTGGCGATGACATCTACGTAAATACGACATCGGGGACGCCTTCCATGACAGCGGCGTTATTGTTCCTGACAGTGTCTCGTGACCTTCCTGCTATCCCACTTCTTGTCAGACATCCGGCAAAGCTAAAAGGCGTAGACGAAAGAATCGAGGTGTTGCCGGTCGAGGGCGAAGGTGTCAGTTATGTCCACCCCATGCGTTCAAAACAATATGTTCGGTCTCTGCACGGGGAATCCGAAATCTCAGAAGTTGCCAAAAAGAACAAGATCATTGGTGAATCGCCAAAACTCAAAGAGTGTATTGAGAACGCGATAAAGTACGCCTCTGTCGATAAGCCGATCCTCATAGCAGGCGAATCTGGCGTTGGCAAGGAGAGCATCGCCAAAGTGCTTCATGAAGAGTCGAAGCGAAATGGTAAGGACTTTCTCTCATTAAACAGTTCCACGATTGACAATGAACTTGCCAATTCCACGCTTTTCGGACACGCAAAAGGATCCTTTAGCGGCGCTCTGCATGACTATCCTGGCGCAATAGGAAATACCGAAGGAGGAACCCTCTTCCTGGATGAAATTCACCACATGCCGCGGCCTGTTCAGGCAAAAATCTTGCGGGTAGTTCAACAGGGCACCTATATTCCTGTCGGGAGCACGGAAGAGAAGAAGGCCGATGTCAGGTTCGTCTTTGCCACCAACGTTGACTTACGTGAGATGGTTGCGAATGGCGAGTTTCTCTCCGACCTCTTTGCTCGCATCGAGGGATTCAAGATATCCCTGCCTCCACTCCGGGCCCGAAAAGGTGACATACCTTTGCTGGCCAGGCATTTCCACGATAAGTTCTGGAGCGAAGAGAAAGAAGATACCTCCCCGCCACCTCTTTCAAGCGACGTGCTACACGAATTCATGAAATACGACTGGCCCGGAAACATCAGAGAGCTTCAGTTAGTCGTTCAAAACCTGCTCACTCTCGGCACAAACGAGGGAATTACACTCGAAGCAGCAATAGAGAAGATGGCCGAGAAACGCAACCGCAATCTCAAGGACTTTTACGACAAGCTCCCTTTGACACCTCAGGGAATGCGACTCAAGGATTTCGTCAAAAACATCAAACACCACATTATGTTAAACGCCCGAAAAAGCTACCCGACGGCAAAAGACGCCGCTGAAGCCATTGGCGTTGGCAAAAGCGAATTCTCAAGCCCTGAATACAAGGCGTTTGAAGCCGAACAGTCAACCTGAAAGCGCTCTTTAACCACCCCTTCCCACAAAAACACCCCGCATCTGCGGGGTGTTTTTTTCGTGCAATTCGTCGAGCTCGTACTCGGTTTAGCGGACTCGCCTGTACTCCTTCGCACGAGCCTCGCCGAGGTCAACGATCTCTTCAACGCTCTCCTCAAGACCGGCAGCACTAATGTAATTGCTACGCTCACAAGCCTTTTGGAAAGCTACGACCGGTTCCTCCTCATCAGAAACAGAACTCAGGAACCTATCGACTTTTGCCCTCACGCTCGCCATACTCTGCGAGGCTCGCTCGCCCATCCGCTTGCGAATAAATTCCGCCTCGGTTGGCCAGACGAACGAACGCAACCGACCCCAGAAACCTCGGGATTCTTCCTTCTCTTCAACCGCATCCCACACCTTCTGCGCACCATCGGAAAGCCCCGCAACTATCCTCTTCCTGCGACCACACAGGGTCTCAACAAAAGCGCGGCACTTCTTGTTAAGTTCCTTGTCCAGCCGCTTCAGCTTCCTCCCGCGGAGCATCCCAACTAACTTGCGACCAAATATTGCACCGCCAACACCGCCGATGAGGCCGCCCGCCGCCATACCTACGGGGCCAAGACCCGAGCCTGCCGCAATGCCGACCTTCGCGCCGACCGCCGCACCCACTCCGGTACCAACCGTGTCCTGTAAGACAAACCACACCGCTTCCTTGCCCGTTACCTCGTCGCGAACCAACTTTCCGATGTTACGTCCGGAAGAGATCGCAAGTGTCACGAAGGGAATGCCGAATGTCCAGTCGCCTAAGTTCTCAATCCCATCGAGGCTGTTTTCAGTCGCCTCGCGAACGCCTTCAACATCGGGGCCGGATATGTCAAGGCTCGCGGATTCTACCGCGCCATCGTAAGGCGAAGCGATTACCGATATGTCGGGATACTCCTGAAAGTGAGCCGAAACCTGGTCGGTCATCGCTGTTTTGACCTGTACGACCTCTCCGTCAACGATAAGATCCCAACCCTCCTGGCTTGCACCCGGGGCGAACTGAACATCGTGCCCGGCCTCGGAAAGCTTGTTGGCAACTATCATCTCGCCGGTCACTCCCTGCCAGTAGTTGGTCATACCTTCGAGCGATGCTCCGTCGGCAAGCGAGTCCTCTATGTATTGGTTCGCTTCGTAAAGGTTGCCGGGATGCTCCGACGCGCGCAGCTCCAGCGCTGCAAGAACGGATGGGTCAACCTGCGAGGAGTGATAGATCACGTCCCCCGCGGTTATCAGGCCAACGACCGCCGAAGTACCGGGGATCGAGGAGAACTTGGACGTCAGGTCTGCCACGCTGTGAGACAGCTTTTCGTCAACTCTCTGTTTGAGCTTTCTGCGTCGCAGCCATGCGTATGTGCCGCCTCCGGCTGCTCCTACTGCAATTAGTGTTATAAGCATTGCTACTATTTATCTCCCTATTTGGTATCTTACGCCAAACTCTTAAATGTCCTCAGAGTCCCACGGATCTTCCGAAGAGCAGATTGCTTCCGAGCCTCCTTCGGCAAGCTTTTTTTCCTCGGGAGTGCGGAAGCAACTGCCAAAGAGAGCTTTAAGCACTTTGTTCTGCTCGAAAAGTTTGTGTCGCCGGTTCTCATCAATCCACGAGAGAACGATCAAACCCAGTGGCCTGCCCCCGTTCTTTTGGTCCACCTGTCATGAGAGTTTCACCGCTGGTTCTCCGCACACACACGCCTTTTGGAGGGCTGAGAGGATTCGCACGTGCGAATCCGCGAGTCCGACAAAAGGCGGCGCGCTCGGAAGGGGTTTGGTTGTTAAGCGAACTGTGGCGACGCTTCGTATTGTAGTACTCCTTCCACTTACTGGCAAGCTTCTTCAGCTCGCCGAGGCCGTAAAAAATCTCCATGTTCAGAAACTCGTCCCTCAAACGGCTGTTGAAAGATTCCACGAACCCGTTCTCCCAGGGGCTTCCGGGCTCGATGAAAAGCGTGCCGACCTCGATTGACGACAGCCAGTTTCGAACTTTCAAAGCAGTAAACTCCGAACCGTTATCGGAGCGAATGAACTTCGGCGAGCCCCGCTCCAGCATCAGCTTCCCAAGGACATCCAAGACATCTTTTCCTGTGAAACGGAAGCCCGCTTCCAGCGCGAGACACTCGCGGCTGAACTCATCGACAACCGCAAGGATCTTCACCATGCGCCCGTCCGAAAGGCGGTCGAAAACAAAATCATAGCTCCACACATCGTTAAGACCATCGGACCTCTTCTTCGAACAACTTCCGCTTGAATCGCCTAAAACGCCCTTCTTACGCCGTTTGCGCGGAACCCTGAGCCCTTCGCGCTTCCAGAGCCTGTGGACTCTCTTCACGTTGACGTCCCATCCTTCGCCCTGAAGCTCAGCGGCGATCCTGCGGTATCCATACCTCGGAAACGACGCGACAAGCTCGTGAATCCGCTTCACAAGAACCTCGTCGGAGTTCCGCTCGACGGGTTCGTACCTCTGGGTGGAGCGATGCTGCCCGGCCACACAGCAGGCTCGGCGCTCCGAAACCTCGTGCTTCTCCACCACCATGTCCACTGCATCTCGTCGCCTGGCCGGGCTCAGAAGTTTCCCTCCGCGATGTCCTTCAGGATCTCTTTGTCGAGCATGAGCGTCCGCGACCATCTTCTTCAGGCGTGTGTTTTCGATTTCGAGCTCCTTGAGCCTCTTCGCTTCCTCGGCTTTCATCCCGCCGTACTGGTTGCGCCAGCGATGGAACGTTGCCTCGCTTATCTCAAGAGCCTGGCATACCTGCCCGATGCTCTGTCCTGCGTTGAGCCTTCTTTCCGCGTCGTGAAGTTTCTTCACGATTTGCTCCGGATTGTGCCTTTTCCTGCGCTTCATTTAGAGCCTCCCGGCCTTTCGGCCTTCTCGGAAACTCTCATTGTAACTGGATCGATTTTTGGGGGGCATGCCACCAGTGTGTAGATTCCAAGAAAAATTGCAGCGATCGTGAGAAGTTTGTTGAAGATGAACATATTGTCCTTTCGCAAAGGGAGGTAGCAAAAGGCCACTCACACCGTGCGAGCGGCTGGCACATATATAGCATAGCTCGTGCCAAAACTTATGGACGCCACGGTAATGACGTATCTTGCTTGTATAACTGGAGTTATAGACACTCGTTCCCGCGGAATAAATTTGCACAAAACCCGATTGAATTCAGAGGTCAGAATACGCGTTCGTAAACCCGAACTTCCGCCGCCGCTAATCCCCCGTATAAACCGTTAGTCATTCTCGCCCACTTCCAGTCCCACGCATCACTCTCTTGTGTTTATATCCGCACAGGCACCACCCACGAGCCCCACAGAGAACCCTCTTGTGTTTACATGCGTACAGGCATCACCCGCGAGCGCAACAGAGGATCTCTTTGTAGGGGCAGGCCGACGTGCCTGCCCTCTTATGCCTTAATCCCCTCAACAGCGGTTTTTACTCGTTCGCTGCTTGCGGCAATCCGAGAAAGAACCACCCACGAACTCAACAGAGAACCCTCTTTGTAGGGGCAGGCCGACGTGCCTGCCCTCTTGTGCCTTCAGAGATTATAAGGTGCCCCTCAGTGCCCCGTGATAATGGGTCTTAATCCCCTCAACAGCGGTTTTTACTCCTTCACTGCTTGCGGCAATCCGAGAAAGAACCACCCACGAACTCAACAGAGGATCCTCTTTGTAGGGGCAGGCCGACGTGCCTGCCCTCTTGTGCCTTAATCCCCTCAACAGCGGGGAACTCTTTCAGAGGAGATAAGCGCGCTATTCAACAGGAGTACGTTGACCTGTCTTAATCCCCTCAACAGCGGGGAACTCTTTCAGAGTCTCCCCAACAAGTGGCGAGAGGCAGCCCTCTCCCGCAACCGTCTTAATCCCCTCAACAGCGGGGAACTCTTTCAGAGTTACAGATCTGCATATATCTAAAAGGTATCCAGTTATGTCTTAATCCCCTCAACAGCGGGGAACTCTTTCAGAGCGACGTTGTGTTCATTCACCGATGGATGCGTGAGAGGGTCTTAATCCCCTCAGGAGCGGGGAACTCTTTCAGAGAATAGGATCTAGTCTTTCTTAGCATCCAGCTGGTGATTCGTCTTAATCCCCTCAACAGCGGGGAACTCTTTCAGAGACCAGGAAGCTTTGGCCAGACTCCGCGCCTTCACCGGGTCTTAATCCCCTCAACAGCGGGGAACTCTTTCAGAGCTGCTCGCCAATTGTTAAAAACGGTTGGCAAGCAAAGTCTTAATCCCCTCAACAGCGGGGAACTCTTTCAGAGCTGAGATTGACTTCTATCGCAAGCAGGCGATGTTGTTCAGTCTTAATCCCCTCAACAGCGGGGAACTCTTTCAGAGAGACTCCAAGAAATAATATCCTTGGAGGAGCCGGACGGGGTCTTAATCCCCTCAACAGCGGGGAACTCTTTCAGAGAAGTTCCTAACACTTTCTTTAAAAGGAGAATCTTTATGGTCTTAATCCCCTCAACAGCGGGGAACTCTTTCAGAGCAGACCCATTCAGGCATTGCTCGCGGAAGTTCGGGAACTGTCTTAATCCCCTCAACAGCGGGGAACTCTTTCAGAGGACGCGCAGACGCGCAACGAGTTAGACCTGTTAGCGCAGTGTCTTAATCCCCTCAACAGCGGGGAACTCTTTCAGAGAGGTTTAACCACCTACATTGCCCGTCTTCAATCGTTAAGGTCTTAATCCCCTCAGCAGCGGGGAACTCTTTCAGAGTAGGTGCCGCAGAAAGGCGGTATCGAAAAACACCGCCGACGTCTTAATCCCCTCTACAGCGGGGAAACTCTTTCAGAGAAAGTACAAAGAAACACCCATCCTGAACAGCGCCTCCTTGTCTTAATCCCCTCAACAGCGGGGAACTCTTTCAGAGATGTGATAAACAACAGTGACGATGAAGTTCACAACGAGTCTTAATCCCCTCAGGAGCGGGGAACTCTTTCAGAGGCTTACAAGCACGAGAGCCTCAAGGCAGCGATAGCTGCCGTCTTAATCCCCTCAGGAGCGGGGAACTCTTTCAGAGGGGATAATGTCATCAGCTTTTGCTATGAGCCTTTCACCGTAAGTCTTAATCCCCTCAGGAGCGGGGAACTCTTTCAGAGAAGACCTTCGAAGATCTCCGTGAGAAGAAGTTCCGAGCCCTGTCTTAATCCCCTCAACAGCGGGGAACTCTTTCAGAGGAAGTTTCCAGCTTACTCGTGCGGTTGCTGGAGAAGGTCTTAATCCCCTCAGGAGCGGGGAACTCTTTCAGAGAAGGCCGTGGCTAAACACCTCCGGCGCAAGTAAGAAGTCTTAATCCCCTCAGGAGCGGGGACTCTCTTCAGAGTACGGCGACTCGGTCGAGCGCGCGGAAGGCATCACCGAGTCTTAATCCCCTCAACAGCGGGGAACTCTTACAGAGATGGTGGAGCGGTATGTTCGAGAAGGAATCCGGCAAAGTGTTTTAATCCCCTCAACAGCGGGGAACTCTTTCAGAGAAGGGGATGGAGAAGCTGCTCGAAAAAATGCTGAGTGTCTTAATCCCCTCAGGAGCGGGGAACTCTTTCAGAGAGCAGGCTTCTGGAACCCGCCTCGCAGGCCGCTTCCAGAACGCGTTTTCTGCAACCTACTAAAATCATACCTTTTTTGCACTTGTCGTCAACCTCTTTTTTTTGACGTTTTTGACGTATCTCTATGGCATAACTGATCTTACGGCCCTGCAGCAACCTACCCCCTTTTTCGGGGGTTTTGCCAACGTCTGCAGACTTTCAAAACACCCGTTTTCGGCTCTAACAACCATTATCACTTGTTTATAAGTAGTTTCTAATGAGCGTATATGCGTACTTGCGTACATTGAGGCTCGTCTGCACGCCCATTATTCTCGCATTCAATCGTCGTCATCCGTGTTAAAAAGTGCCTTGCAGGCTTCCACCAACCCTATAACAGTACTTCCCAGGATAGCAGTGCTCATCAAGTAAAGCCAGATCGTTACAACAAGTCCCACTATAAAACCAATAACATGCAACTCCCTTCTTCCCTTTCAACTAAACCTCTCACCTTTTTTCAGATCACTATTACACTTGGAACCCAGAATGCGCGGTTATCCGTGCGTCCAAGCTCCTTGACGCCTTCAGTACACGCCGCACAAAGCGGGTACATTCGTATGCTGTCGCCGTCTTGTAATTCCAACTGTCGCAACAACCTTTGCAGTTCATCAAGTTCCTTCTCACGTGTCAAAACGACCTCGAAGACGGATGCCTGTACCCGCACGCCAAAGCCTTCCAGAACCTTTGAGGTTCGGTTTCGCACACGATCCTCCGAGATATCGTAGGCTACTATCCAGTTGCTTATCATCTGCCGTCCCACGTGAAAATATGGGGCTCGTCCGCCTCATCCGCAAAAACCTTGCGCAGACTGTCTGCCAGAGTGTTAAACCTGTCGGTCGCATCGGTCGCGGTCAGGTTCTTATCCCAATGGTAGAAGAAAGTGCGAAGTGCCTCCTGGCTCATCCGTACACCGCCCTCGTCGTGCGGCTCGAAGTCATCCGTGCGAAGAATACGCAGGTTGAACAATCGTTTAACGAACCTGTCCACGATGTACGGACGGAACGGTTCCAGCAGGTCCAACGCAAGCGATGGCCTTCCATAAGCCGGCTTGTGGTAGAAGCCAAGGTAAGGGTCGAAACCGTAGCCCTCTATGAGGCTCGTGAACTTGCTTGTGAGCAGGACGTACCCAAATGAGAGTGCGGCGTTGACTGGGTCTGGTGGAGGTCTCAGTGCCCTGCCCTTCATTCTGATTGCGTCATCCCGAAACATTTTCCCGTAGGTTGCCCAATAGCATTTTGCCGCCGAGCCTTCTACTCCGAGCAGAGATTCGGAGGACTTAACGTTTTGTAGAGATTTTGCGAATTCCACGAGCTTTGAAGCGGTTTCCGAGCGCAATTCGTCTGTAGCCAGCCCTGAAGAACGCGCGGTTTTAAGCAGTGTGACGCAGTTGAGAATCTTCGCGTGTATGACCGCTTTGGCCATTTTGAGTTGGAATTCGGAGTTTGCTTCACGAGCGTACTGGCTTCTTCGCAGAAGTATGTTGCGCGAGAGAGGGGAACGCATTGCGCCCAGCAGTCTTCCGTTTCTGCTGAGGTAAACGACGCTCACCCCAGCTTTGAGAAGCTCGCAGAGTGCCTGAGTGCTAATCTGTACGTTGCCCACAATGTAAAGTGCCTGCAGGCCGGAGGGAGCCACCTTTGCCAGGCAGCCCCCTTCTTCCGTCCACAACCCGAATAGCCTTGCCGCTTTTGGCAAGCTTAGCCCCCGGCGTTACAATGTATAGCGTGGTCAAGTTCCCCTCCCCCTCTTCCGTCGGCTATCTCAGTCTTTCAGGGAAAGCCTTTTGTATTTGTTGGTCATCGCGTGAATGTCCTTGCATTCCGGAATCGTTTCGACAAGTTCTTTTACGGCTATTATGAAATTCTTGACGTTCTCTTTCTTGGGCTGAGAAGGAACCAGTCCGTGCGAAAAAATGCTGCCGTGACGTTCGTCAGCGCGGTTATTGATATCAACTATGGATTGGGGCTCTATCTTTTTAATTGCGGAGTTTTCGGCGGTCGAAAAGGCCGCCAGCAGTATGAGGGAGTTCGAAAACGTGGGCTTACTGCCGTAAACGCGCCAGGTATCGAACTTGCCGTTCTTGTGCTGGAAAACCTTGTTCCATATCTCATTCATGACTGCCTCGATATCAATGCCGAGTTCTCGCGCTTTCGCTTCGACGCGCTTTTTGTCTATGTCGAATGAACCCGGTTTCGATTTCTTGCAAACCTCGAACTTATGCTTAAGCACGTGCTTTACAAAGCGTTCTGCCGTGGCGTAAGTCAGCAGCGCGGCCTGCGAGTTCTTGCCCAGGTCCAGAAGGTCTTTGGTATGTGCGAGGTCGAAGCAGATCAGTTCGAGCCTGTCTTCCATGGTTTTGCAATTCTGGGCTTCTGTGAGCTTGTCAGCGTTGCGCAGAAGGCGTTTCCATTCGTCCTTGTTGGAACTGTACCAGTTCCAGCGACCTCTATTCATGTGGTGGCTGTACTTCTTCTTCAGATCATCAGATTCTCTGGCAGCGTACTTCCAGTTTCGTTCGTACATTGCCTTGGCAAGTTCCACGAGCTTAAAGAATGCTTCTACCTCGTTACGGTCCTGTACCTTGTAGCGAATGGATTCGAGTACGGCTTGGGTTGCCTCGAATTCGAGACCGTTAAAATGGTTCAGCGCGCGAGAGTATTCAAGGTCGCCAAAGACTACAAGCGGGTTCTGCAGAGAGCGCACGTACTCAGTAAAAGGTTTTGGCCTGCGCTTAAGAGTGTCATATTCGGAGTTGTCAACGTAGAAAATGGGCAGTCCGAGTACAAATCCCGCAAGTGCGGCCAGAGCGGACATGCTCTTCTTGCCGCCTGTTGGGTCAATAGCTGCGTTTTCCGCGGTTAACTTGTTTTCCTTGACGTATTTGCGGATGAATTGGTACATGTCCTCGTCAGGAGTTTCGGAACCGATCTGATCGAACTTGACAGCGCAGCAGCTTCGGGACAGAGTCTCAGTAATCAGGGTCGTAACTTTCAAGCCGCCGACATCTTTGTTGATCGTATCTTCAGTTCCGATGACGAGCATTTTCTTCGGCCTCAAAACAGCAGCGGTTAACAGAACAGGCTGCCATGAGAAGCCGAGACAACTTATGAGATATTCGGGCTTTTTAAAGCCTTCAGGCTCAAGCTTTCCGGCTTGCTCCTCTATCCTCTGCCTAATTCTCGGAAACACGTTTTTGACATAGAACAGCGCGGCTTCTTTCGGATCCTTAATGGCTTCGAGTTCTTTTAGCAATTCCGTAGCGGGCATGATTTCGTACTTGTCCTTCTCGTTCATGTTTTCCTCCATGAGTCTTGATGGAAAAAGCTGGAGCGGGTGGCCGACCCGCTCCATGGGTTTCGCATGCTTGCCTGCTTTTTCCCCTCTCGGCCCGTGCCTGTCTATTGATTCCGTAGGCTTATTGCTTCTGTGAGAAGCCTGTTGGTTCTCCATAGCACCGACACTGCTGAGGGGCGTTTTCCTTATATCGTCCTGCCGTATTCGGCTTGTATTCGTCCCCGGCGGCAAAGGAGGAAAACCGCCGGGTATTTTAATCTGCCCTTCCGTGCGCGAAAGCATCGCAGTGACCCGCATATGCGCTGTCAAGTCTCGTGCGTGTACAGCGTGAGGGTTTACGCATGGCAATCGTGCACAAGCTCGTCGAACCACGGTTCGGACAGTGGGTTGGCGACCCACGGGCTCAGAACTCGTCCAGGCTAATATCTTCGAACAGATTGTCTCCGTTCATTTCGTACTCGTTGCGAGCCTCCTGCATGCGGTTGGCGTACTCCTCGTAGAGCAAACGCAGATCCTCGATGCAATCTTCGTAGTCGCTGCTGTCCCAGTCGTCGCGGTCATCGGGCTCGTAGTTGTCATCCTCGTAATAGGGCGGAGGGCCCAGGTAATCACGATCCATGTTAACCCCCTTCTAAAATTCTTCCTCGTGAGACTCGTCCGAGCCCCTTCGCGGCCCCTTCTTCGACGACCCCTTGCGAGGCTCCTTGTGGGTGTACCTGCACGGCGGAGAGAAAGCGGCCAGCGGATGAGAGTCAATAGGCTCGCCCATGCTGCTGATGTCCAGGCAGGACGGCCTGCCCTTGCCGTAGATGCCGTCCATGATGCGTTCGACGAGGTCGGCACCGTCACTGCGGGGCATTTCGCGTACGCAGACGTATTCACCGCCGGGAGGGATATGACCGATAATGAACACCGAGCCATCGGGCATGCGTACAGTCTTGATCCTGGTCTTTTTTTTCTTGCCGTCTTTGAGGATACACCTCCTGTTGAGAGTTGTGTTCGAAATATCACAACCCTCTAATTGCATACCCCGTGCCAAAGTTCTCTGAATTTTTTATCCGCCCTATCTACCTGTCCTGCAGTTAGTTACGCATTTCGTCTTTTCTTTCCGAGGCAAGCTCACAGCGCCCGGAATTCTGAATTCCGAATTTGAGTTCATATTCCCGTTATTTTTGAGCGTTAGCTGCACACGGCAAACCGCAGTTTTTACTCGTTCGCTGCACACGGCAATCCGAGAAAGAACCACCCCCCCAGGCCCACAGAGGTTCTCTTTGTAGGGGCAGGCCGACGTGCCTGCCCTCTTGTGGCTCATCGTCTTAATTCCCTCAACAGCGAGAACTCTTTCAGAGCATATCATTACAACACTTGAAACAATTGCAAGTGAAGGGTCTTAATCCCCTCAACAGCGGGGAACTCTTTCAGAGGCGATAGTTTGTCGGATGACTCTGATGTTTGTCGGATGACACTGGTCTTAATCCCCTCAGGAGCGGGGAACTCTTTCAGAGGCAATCACGAAGGAGCAGCTCGCGGAGAAGCGTTACGCGTCTTAATCCCCTCAGGAGCGGGGAACTCTTTCAGAGGATATAGTGCAGGAGCTTAAAGAAGGAATGCCGGACGCCGTCTTAATCCCCTCAGGAGCGGGGAACTCTTTCAGAGATGGGCAGCTGGTAAACACTGTCTGTAATTTGGCCTAAGTCTTAATCCCCTCAGGAGCGGGGAACTCTTTCAGAGGCGGCTTTCGTTCTAACGTCTCAAGCGCACACGAACCCGTCTTAATCCCCTCAGGAGCGGGGAACTCTTTCAGAGACCACACCCGAATCAGGATAGTTTCTGGAGGTAGGGGTCTTAATCCCCTCAGGAGCGGGGAACTCTTTCAGAGGGAGCGTCGGACCCAGGAGATGATGAGAATCGAGCGTATCCGTCTTAATCCCCTCAGGAGCGGGGAACTCTTTCAGAGGCGGCGGGACACAGTCGTACAGGCTGCCGAACGGCACAGTGTCTTAATCCCCTCAACAGCGGGGAACTCTTTCAGAGGTACGCAGTACACCCTGTGGCCTTCATAACTCCACACAAAGGGTCTTAATCCCCTCAACAGCGGGGAACTCTTTCAGAGGCTGTCACTTGGATCAAGAACGAGCCCGCCGGTTCCGGTCTTAATCCCCTCAGGAGCGGGGAACTCTTTCAGAGAAGAACGCCGTGTACGGAACGGACGAACTCTTGCTTGCTGGTCTTAATCCCCTCAGGAGCGGGGAACTCTTTCAGAGGCGCCTATACTCCAGAACAGAGAATAACTGCCTGCATACTTGGTCTTAATCCCCTCAGGAGCGGGGAACTCTTTCAGAGAGGACAAGGACACTGCATATCCGCTACCACGTTGGCGGCGTCTTAATCCCCTCAGGAGCGGGGAAGTCTTTCAGAGCCATGATGTCATTCGCTGTCGCATGAGGGGGAGGTGGGCCGGTCTTAATCCCCTCAGGAGCGGGGAACTCTTTCGAAGCACGACGAAAACATGCGGTGCAGCAGTTAAGAGGCATTCTAATCCCCTCAGGAGCGGGAACTCTTTCAGAGAAACCCTACGGGCTATTGTTGTTCGTGGAAAAAGAAAAAGTCTTAATCCCCTCAGGAGCGGGGAACTCTTTCAGAGCGTCAAGAACTCCGCACCAAAATGGCCAGAATCGCGAGGTCTTAATCCCCTCAGGAGCGGGGAACTCTTTCAGAGGTGGTTGGGACTCTCCCGCTTCACCTTGCGGCCAAGGTCGTCTTAATCCCCTCAGGAGCGGGGAACTCTTTCAGAGGCTATCTTAGGAACACTCGTTCCTGAGAAACACCGCACGGTCTTAATCCCCTCAGGAGCGGGGAACTCTTTCAGAGCCGGACGGAACATTTGCGGCGAAGGCGGAGATCCGAGAAGTCTTAATCCCCTCAGGAGCGGGGAACTCTTCAGAGCAAAAGTTAAAACCCGAAATCAAAGAATCAAGGGAGGACGTCTTAATCCCCTCAGGAGCGGGGAACTCTTTCAGAGGTTATAGGGCTTCTGCCTGTTCGTGAGCCTTATTTGGTGTCTTAATCCCCTCAGGAGCGGGGAACTCTTTCAGAGGGGTTTACGAACCCCCCAAGAAGTAAACGGAAGATTAAGGGGGTCTTAATCCCCTCAGGAGCGGGGAACTCTTTCAGAGAAGCTGTCCTGAATAAGGAAGAGCTTGTGGCCGCATGCAAGTCTCATCCCTCGGAGCGGGGAACTCTTTCAGAGCAGCAAGTGTTTCGGCGAGGCGAAGGCCGAGATAGTGTCTTAATCCCCTCAGGAGCGGGGAACTCTTTCAGAGTACGCTGGCGAAATCGCACAGATGCGCGCTTTAGAGCGGGTCTTAATCCCCTCAGGAGCGGGGAACTCTTCAGAGCTGACCGAGACTTCATGAAGTCCATAGTCGATGCCTTGGTCTTAATCCCCTCAGGAGCGGGGAACTCTTCAGAGGATATGACCAAAGAGATGATGCGTCAGCAGGCCGAAAGTCTTAATCCCCTCAGGGAGCGGGGAACTCTTTCCGGCGGGCTTCTGGAACCCGCCTCGCAGGCCGCTTCCAGAAATTACCATTTTCTGCAACCTACTAAAATCATACCTTTTTTGCCGTTGTCGTCAACCTCTTTTTGACGTTTCTGACATTGTATTCTCTGGCATAACTGATCTTACGGCCCTGCAGCAACCTACCCCCTTTTTCGGGGGTTTTGCCAACGTCTGCAGACTTTCAAAACACCTGTTTTCGGCTCTAACGACCATTATCGTTGTTTATAAGTCCCTGCTAATGGTCGTATATTCGTGCTTGCGTACATTGAGGTTCGTTTACGGCTAAAAATCAGGCTCTTTGTACGTTCGCTGCTTGACGCCCCGGAGAAAGGTCAACCTGGGAACACGGACACCGCGAGCCCTGCCATAAACCACTGGTGCAGGTGCAAATGATCATATCGTCTGCGGTAACAGAGAAGCATAATATTTGCAGACCTGCACAGTGGATATCCGTAACGCGATGGTCTTGCGAGTTCGACCTGCAAAGATGTCAGATATTCACTTGCCAAAGAGCGGGTAGCTGTAAAGAGCCTTTAAGCTTCGGATTTGATCTGAAAACTAATAGGGCCCTTTTCCACGTTGACTCTGGTCCCTACATCAAAGCGCTTTGCACCCGTTGCATCAACGGACTCGCCGTTATCAAGCTTAACGGTGGCTTTGGACTTGGATGGCTTTTCGACTATCTCGCCGATGAACATATCGCCGATGTCGACAGTAGTGTCGCGCAGACCCGACATTTCTTCCTTTTTCTTCCTTTTCTTTTCCAACTCCCTTTGGCGCTTTTCTTCTTTTTCTCTCTCGATCTCGGCAAAGGTCGCATTCAGTTTCGTCATGAACTCTCTGCCTTTCGCGTTGCTTGGCAAGTAGTCGGCATCGAAGAAAGTGAGGTTTACAGAGAACTTCTCCGAATGAACCTTGTCAAGACTGATGTGCAGATGGGAAGCGAGGCGCCTCGTTTCAGCCCCATTTCGGCTTGCGTTGAAAGTGTTGACGGGGAGGGATCTGTGTTGTCGGGGAAGGCCCAAAACAGAGCTATTGGGATCCTTATGAGGTTCTTCTCCGAACATCTGGAAAACAGTGTTTTTGTATGCTTCACCAATCTGAGCCATGGCCTTCCAGGCATCCGAGACATAGATGGCAAACTCCTCGCGTTCACTGTTGACGAGCGAGAAAAAGCTTGGCTGGTTGTCGTTGCTCGAAGAACACCATTCATCTTGTGCCGAACGGCACTTGTCAACAGGCATTAACTCGCCCTTGGTGACGGACAATGAACCGAAGCCCTTCCTGCAGCGCGACCCGACTGCACCGAAGTTAACAAGCAGAGCAAACGCCTTCTTTGCCTCCTGCAAGACCTTACTGGAACCGAGTTTCATAACAGAACGGTTTTTCTTGTCTCTCAGTTCGGCGTCCCTGCAGGCAAGAGTTACCTCCCACCTTGCACCATCGGGAACGTACGTTCGTTTTACCTCTTGTCCCTTTCGTTTTTCGTGCATGCCGTATGCCAGATACTCAAGACCGCTTTGTTCGCCAGTAGTAAGGGAGTGGTTATCTTTGAAAGACTCCGATGAGTTAAGCTGACTCTTCACCTGAATCCAATCCTTCATGTCGGAGTGCTTTGCAGCTTTCTTGTGCTCTGACACCTCCCTGACTATTACATCAACCGCGCTACCGGAGTAAGTGTGACCCCATATTAGAGATTCCACCTTTTTGAGCTCTTTTGCAGATAGTTTGTGGGCGTACATAGAGCGCCACCATTGGCGCAAAAGACCTCGTAGGGTAGAACCTCTTAGCCGCGAGTCTTCTTTTTTTGTCTGATCCGGCCCACCAAGAAATGCAGGCTAACAGACAAACCGTACACTTCCGAAAGGATTCTTAAAACACAGAAGAAGGTGGTTCTGCTTCTTGAGTCTCAACGATTGTGAACCTGCCAAAGCCCTGCGAAGTTTTTCCTCCAACGCCAGGAGATATCAGGGCACCCTGCAGCCACTGGCGTGCTTTCTTCAGCTCCCCTTCTTTTGTTCTTGACGTAGGTGTTACAGCAAATCGGAAAGCGCAGCCCGCAGAAATGACAGGATAGTAAACGAGATTCGGGTTTTCCCAGTCACCAGGAAGAGGAACCTTGTCATGACCCTCGTGACTGGCTCCGTAGTACTTCATGTGGTGACAGTTGGTTATCTCAGTTGCAAGCTTTACAGAAGTCTCTGGCAGAGAATCATGAAAGACAACAGAGCCGGATCTATTCTTTATGATATTTCCATCCGAGTCGTACTCTGGTTTGACCTTTTTGTTGCCAACGAGGGCTTGTCTGCGCTCCTCGTCAGCATAGCCGAAGATCCGTTCCATCTCAGTTCTTGCTTCTTTCTTCTTCTTTTCGTCACTCATATAGCGGACAACTGTCTCCGCATAGGCTCGGGCGAGACCTTTGAGGCCACTGCCGGGCAGGAATGGCACACAGTAGGTTGGGTGCATGCAGATACCAGCGTTTTCAAGCCCGTTGGAGCGTGACAGGTGGAGAGCCATGGGCGTTTCAAGGGTCGCCTTGAAGTGCTGTCCTTCGCAGTTTTTCACAAACTTCATGAAAGGAGTAACAGCATCCTTTTGAAGTTTCGATGGTGCAGACCGTTCGAAATACGTAAGCAGGTCGCCAAGTGTTGAGCTCTGCACCTCTTGATTCTCAAAGACCGCGTACTTGTCAAGATACAAAGCAAGATTGTCTTTTTCGTACCTTTCCGCACGGTGTTTCAGGTGATCTCTTGCGCTTTTAATCCCTTCAACATCATGCATAGTGTGCCTCCACCATTCGCTTAAGCCAGGACGTGTACGCCATGACCTCGTCGGTTACCTGGCGCAGGTAAATGTCGTCCTTTGCTTCTGCAAGTTTTCTGAGAAGAGTCTCGTTCTGGCCGAGCCCCTCATCGAAATCACAGGTTTGTACAGCCTCTGTCAGAGCTTTTATGAGCCTCTCTATTCCTTTGCTTTTGCTCGCTTTCGCTTCAAGGAAGGCAAGCGAGCCAAGCAGACCCGCCGTGACTATACGAGAAGGAAGCCGCCTGACCTGGCTTTTGAAGTCGTCGCGTTGATCAGAGGGCACTGCTTTTACAGCGTTCAGAGCGAGTCGTGCCCGTTCCTGTTCTCTTGTGCGGTGTGACATTACTCACCTCCGTTTGTGAATGTGAGTTTGCAGAATCCGCGGCCGATGGTCTCATCCGCACCGATCTGCACGTGTTCTCCGTTGAACTTTTTGAGTTCGCCCGCAAGCTCTGATGCGATTTTACTGAAGCCACTCTTGCGAGATTTAGAAAGAGAAAAGCCGGTGTAGAAAAAGCATTCTGGCGGCAGAACCTCTTCGTTGAAGAGCGCGCCTTCTGCGACCGTCTTGGTTTCGCTCTCTATGCGTATGCGGTTGACGACCTCTGTGCAGAACTGGCTGAAGTGTGAGAAATCGTCGTCTGAAACAACGATTAGGCGCTGGGCAAGGTAGTCGTCAAGGCCGCAGAGATCCTTGAGAAAACCGAGGTCCTTGTGAGTTTCAACGCCTTTAACCTCGACATCTTCGAGCAGGGCTTTACTGTTTGCAAGAAGAGGGCTGCCATTGACAGCGAACGCCTTCTTACTGTCAGCATCGCTCAATGCATCAATCTGCTCGGAGTACTTGGAAATGCCGGCGAGTTCGAGGTCTCGCTTGAGGCGATTGAGGACAGCCGGGCAGGTAGTGAGAGCGAACACGCCCTTCATTGAGCGCACGGGGAAGAGCAGCAGCCTTCCGTCGGTAAGGGTGAGTGCGCCTGCGTGATCGGCGGCGTTGTCGGTGTCGGGGCCGAACACGGCAAGGGTCAGGTCGTTGTCTTTTCCGTGCATTTTAGCGAACTCGGAGCGCATAACGCCCTTAAGCGAACTGGACGGGATGACCGGCCAGCGCGTGTGACGCTCGCGCTGCACCGGGAGGTCAACAGCGCCGAGAGCGCTGCCAGAACCCGGGTGCATGGTTGTGAGTGAGTGAATTGTGATGATCCCCTTGGACTTAGACATAGTTCCAACTCCCTTTCAAGTAGGTTCCCCAGCCGATACGAGCGTCCTCGCCCTTGCAGAGCGACCCGTTATAGCCGGAAGGTATTTTTCCTTTGAAGAAGTACACGGAGCCAGCGGGCACTCCGAAACGCGTTGGCTTGGGGCCGCCTTTTGCGAGGTCCCAGCCAGAGATAAAGTATTCGCCGTTAACTGCCGCGCCGACGAGATTGTCCGCTTGCGGCAGGGTCGGGCGATTCAGCAGTAAAGAAGGCGGGTGAGGTGAGACGGCGGGACGCTTCGCCGTCGCTGTTTTCACCACCCTGCTCTATCTCCCACTCTGCGAACTCTTCAATGACCGTTAAAATGGCTGTCTTGGAGTCGCCACCGAAGAGAATTTGATGCGGGCCGTTTTCAAGAAGCTCCCGGACCTTTTCGGTCACTTCGAGCTCGGCGTAGAAGCCGTATTTGTCCTTTAGCTCGAGAAGCTCTTGGGTGAACAGCATGCTCTCCTTGACCGTGTTGGACTCACCGTCCACCTGTATGCCGGAACGGGTTACCCAGCCGTACGGTTCTTTGTGGTCTTCTTGAGATGAAGAAAACTGGGATTCCTTACCTTCGAGCAAACCCTTAAGTTTGCGGAATTCAACAGCACCGATGTCCTTCTTCTTTTCGAAGTTCCAATTTCCTTCGTACCAAAGAGGGCGCAGTTCTTTGCCGCGTTCTACTCCGTGCCAGTTCGGCAGGCTCTTGTTACTCGCTGAGCGGCATCGACGTCCAAGCAGGTCTGGACTGCCGGTTTACCTCTTCTGTACGAAGGTTTGCCGGGGGTACGAAAGAGGGTCAACTCCTCTCTCGCTCTTTCTTCGGCTTTGGGCTCAGTGTCGAAACCCAAGGGCCTTGAAATCTCACCCTTGCGATATCGACGTATTTGGGCAGGACTTCATTCAAGGCCTCTTCGAACAAATTCTGTTCGTCCTTTCTGGCCTTGCTGAATTCCCCGAGTTTTTTGAGGTCGCAGCCAGCGTTCTTTAGAAGCAGCGTTGTAACCGCACCCGCGAGAACCTGCGGGTTGGGAAGGTCGCTTCTGGTCCTTCCGTTGTCGTCCATGGGCTTGCCGCCCCGAAAGAAAAGAGGGCCGGACGGTTGTATGAAAATTCGAATTTTTGCCACAGTTATTTCTCCCTTGCTCCTTGAGAGGAACGACGCATGTACTTAATGGCTACCGCCGAAGTCGGAGAGGAGCTTGTACGCATTCTCCTCCGTGGACTCCGAGCCCTTCTTGTCCGGGGCATTACAGAATTCTTCGAAGTGGTCAACGACCTTGTCGCCAACCTTCTTGTCTTCTGCATCGGTGAATATGGCGTCGAGCCTCTGGCGATGGTCTTTGTCCATTCTGCCGACGTAGTACTTGATGAGGCTCGCGGCGACCTTGGCATCGGTTTTCTCATCCGAATCGCATTCGGGCTTGAGCCTTGCAGCCTCCTGTGCGAGCTTGTAAACCCAGCGGTTGGAGACTGCGCCCTTGCCATCGCCGGTGTCGGAAAAGGCGTCGAGGTAGCTCTGGAGTGTTCTGGCTGTCTTCCAGGGTACAACGGTTTTCTCCTCGCCTGAGCCGGTTACGACAGAGATCGCAAGCCTGTTTCTTCCAGCCATTTTGGCGTCTTTCTCGGCACCGCGAGCGATGTTCAGCGCGAAGCTGAGAGCCTCCTTGTAGTGCACGATTGCGAGCCCGGCAGATGCAGTGGCCTTTGACCCCATCCTGAGACCGTGATCAGTTTCTCCGTATTCACGCTGATAAGCATCCTTCAGCTCGATGGCGCACTCGATGGACTCTTTTGCAGGTAGGAGAGCCAAAACATCGTCGCCGCCGGAATAAGCGAGAAAACCGCCGTGATTCCTGACGATCTGAGGCACATCAACGACGGAGAAGTTCGTAAGAGCCTCGCTGATTGCGGCCTGACATTGCGGTGGACAGGGCCGCGTTTGATGGAGCAACTTCGAATCACCCAGCTTTTCAGCAGTTTCGGATGAGAGACACTCCTTCAGCGTGGGACCCAGCTTGCCGCTGAGCCAATTGCCCATTTTGTCGCCGTCCATGACGAGCAAAGCGTAATAAGTGGGGGGAGCCTCGCGCTCCTTGGCTTCGCCCTCTTCACCGAGTTTGTCTTTGACGAATCGTTCAACAAATTTCTCTTCTCTTTGCGGGTAGTGCAGAAGTTGACCGTTTGACGGTAACTTAATGTCGTAGCGTTCGGCCCATTTTGTTGCAGCGATAGTGGCTGTATCGGAGACCTTTGCGAGGCGCGAACCTTTCAGTTTCTTATCAAACATCGCATCGTAGGCGAAACGCTTGACGAGTGCAATGGCACAGAGCTTTTCGGACTTGGAGGGTCGCCTAAGAGCCTTGAAGAATTTCTCCCAGTAATCCGGCGACTTATCGAAGTCAGATGGACCGATTTGCTCGTATGAGCCGAACAGCGTACACTTTCGCCCGTACTTGTCATCAACGGGTTTCGCTTCGTATGCCGGAACGTGGCGAACGATTCTTCTGGCACTTTCCGCCTTGGCGACGAGGTCGAGCGCGAATGCCCATTTCGCGGCGGATGCCTCCTGCGAGCCGAGCTTATCAGCGACGTCTTTGAACTGCTCTATCAGCTTTTTTGCGGGATAGTCGGAAGGGAAGAGTTCGGTGTATTTATCCAAGTCGTCCAACGGCAGAAGTGCGACGTTCGTCTCCAGGAAGTCCTCGGTCTGTGCATTCCAAAGATCCGCGTAGTCTTTAAATTGGCTGAATTTCTTTGCAAGGTGTTTATACACCTTGTCGCAGACAAGGCTCCATGCTTCATTGACGGCGTTCCTGATATCTTTCTCGGTTTTTTTGGCTCTGTCAGAAGGGACAAGTGCGAAGAACACGTTTGTGAGTGCTGCGGTAGAGAGTTTCTCTGAGCCGGGAGCCTGTGCAGCGCCAACTTCGGAAAGCATATCGTCAAGCAGAGGATTGCCGCGGAGGGACGGAGAGATGATGGCGCTGGGAGCGTGTTTGGTGATTACCGGTTTCATTGCCTGAAAGACAAGCCAGGAAAGCAGATAACTTCCCATCCAGAGATCTCGAACCGGACGTGCAAGAGCTATGAACTTCTGTACCGGGCCAAGTTCAAACATCAGCAGGACAGGTTTATCCCTGCCATATGTAGCCGCAGCCATTGCAGTACGAAAATCCGCCTGATTCCAGACCGAATAGCCCTGGGCTCTCATGTCGTAAGGCAGATGCGAGAGCCTCCGCCCTTCACCGATGTCGTCGTATTCCTTGTCGCATTCTGCAGGCAGGTTCCGCCAGAGCTTCAGGAACTTGTGAAGATTCGAGTCGGCATCCTCGCAGTGAGAATCTCTGACGGCGTTCTTGACGGCATCTTCTTTGTATTGCGCGGTTACAGAGGTTTTTTCTCCGCTGAGAGGATGCATAATGGAACGGTCGAGTTCGCCAGCTTCAGAGACAGGGAAAGCCGGTGCGGCCAATGGATGGTCAGGGTCATTCAGTTCACCAGCACTGGCATCGCTGAACGCTGCTCGCGCACCCGCATCTTCGCGGCTCCCGCGCCCCAACTGCATATCCGGCGGAGCGGCAAGGAAGCTCATTGCTAACTTGCGCCAGAAGTCCTTGTCGTTTCTCCATTCAACCTGATTTGTATTCGCGTCTTTTGACATGTGCTTCCTCTCTTAATATCACGCGGTCTCAAGCTTGATTCTGCCAAGACCAAAAGCCGTATTTTTACCTACTCCTATGTATTCCCCTGCCCTGAGCAACGGTTCGAGAGCTCCGATATCACCTTCGCACTCAATCGAGCCGATAACACCGCGCAAGGGGATCTCGCGCTTCTGACGCGCGCTGTAGCGTGAAACAGTAGCGGGATGATATTTTCTCGCAGTCTCTACCACGGTAGAAGCAATATTCCGATAGTGAGCGGCGAGGTCGTCATCAACTCCGTCACCGTAGAACGCCCTGAAAAGGATTGCCTTTCGAACAATTGATAACGAGATGTCCTTTAGTGACGGAGAACGAGAGATATTTCCTCTTACCTTTATGAGCGTTGGAGTCAGTAATTTCAGGTTGAACTTGCCGTTTCTGGACTCACCGGGAAAAAGGGAGAACACGTTTTCGACGACCCCAGAAGGATTCAGGAGGGTTCCCGGGGCCCAAATCGAATCTTGATTCTCACCGAAGACTCTTGTCAATTCGAATCTGGCCCTGCGGCCCGAGGCACCAATGCCGTCCTTGCCGACCTTTGCCACCGGCGGTGATGACCTGTGGCAGCAAAGTTACAGAGCCTTCCGCGAAACAGAGAGAAAACTCGCTCTTAAGGTGTGGTTTGATGTCGTTCAGCGGAGTAAGAGGATGATGCAGGGAAAAAGGTGGAGGCGCAGAAAGCCCGGATAACTCCCTTTCAAAGTGAGGTGGAATTTGCGGCTCGTAAAGGAGAGAATACGGACATATGTTAGCGAAGTCACACTCATTGCAGGTAGCAGTTGAACCGGATTGATCACTGAAACAGTTGAGCCTGCGCAGCGCCCTTCCAATAGACCCTCTGAGGAGGTTGCCCCAGAATTCGGGCATGCGGCCAGTACTCGTGAATTCGATTTCGAATGTGACTCTCGACAAACTAAGCATGCTACATCATTTTTCCACTTTTTTCCGCGACTTCAAGACTTAATAACTGAATCCGCATTCAGTTTCAGTATGTGCATATATCAAGTTGGATGCCAATATTCGCTATTCACTCTTTTCCCTCCTATCCCTTGCTACAACAGTGTGTTACGAACATTATTAGTAAATACTTAGTAGCATTCAGTTCGTTATCGCGAACATCTATTCGAAAATACGAATCAGCGACATCGGTATCCTGATGTGTTCGCCGTTCCTGAACACGCACTTGAGAAAAAGACGTGTGCGTTTCGCTTTCGCAAACCAGAAAGTCAACGGAATGATTCATTTCGCTATTTTGTGGTCTTCGGAAGACGAAATTCCGCTTTCCACTTGACATTTAGATGTACCGGAAATATATTTGCGCACGCTAACAAACCCTTAATGCTCCGAAATACTCCGAATACGGGGGTGGATAATGAGAGGTCGTTTATTTCTTTGTGCCTTGATGGTGCTTGTCGCTCTCGCTTACAGCGGTTGTGCAAAGTACTCTTCAAACGATACATCGGTAGCCAAGTACAGCAGGCTCGGGGCGAGTTGCACGGTTCTGCCCTCGATGCAGTGCTCTGTTGACGATAGCTTCGCTTGGTCGCCACGGCGCGACTTCGTGGCGGGCCCCTACCTGTTTACCTGGTTCAGAAAACGTTACGAACCCACGAAGCTTTCAACTGCCGCATCAGACGCGCTGTTCAGCGCAAAGGGCTACTACGTTTCACTTGTTGACCCCGAGAAAGCCGAGATTGTTCACTACGACCTTCGCGGCGTTCCGGAAGAGGGATGCAGGGCTTCACTCAGCAAGATCACGGATGACGCAGCGCAGCTAAAGCCTGAGTTTATATCCGCGCACGTAAAGGTCTGTCACGTTTCGCGAGAACAGGTTTTCTTCGAGATGAACAAGGACTTTTATCGGCTGAACGTGAAAGACGGCAAGATTCAGAAATTGCGCGGTCCGAGCGTATTTCTCGGCGCTGACCCCGACAAAGACAACTGGCACTACAGCCCTCACACTCGGCAATGAACCCATCCTCCGTCGTCACGATTGACAGCAGCGACGAGTCCACTCGCCGCGCTAATCGTCTCCACGTTCTGACCGTACTTCCTACGAGGGCGTGACCTCCCAGCTATCCCAAATACGGCAGCGACAGTCGCCGGCTGCGCCGGCAACAGGGTCGCATCTCTGAACACGCCCGAGCGACGGCGTATATCGCTAGATTGAGATTATGGCGCGTGATGGCTCTGGCCTTAATGCCATTAAGCACATTGCAGTGCCCGAATTTCTCAGAGACTGGGTCACCACTGAAGGACCCGCAATATGTTCAGTGCGCAGACGGAAGCATTCTCATGTGGCACAGGCGCGACGGCAAGATTCGGTGCGTCCATGCTTGAGGTCGCCACCGGTCTTGAGACAGGAATGTCACAGTACTCTCTCTCGGCGGACGGCATGCCCATACCGGGGCAGATATCGTGCGTCGGCGACATCAGAGAAGTCACCTGGCCGATGTGGCTGAGTAATTCCCAATTCTCGCCAGCACCGCAGTCGCGAAATTTCGGCGTAGTGAACTTCAGAATTTTCGATGTTTTCACGGCCAAAACGCTGTTCGGCTCAGGCCCTTATCATAAGGACAACCCGATTGAATTCTTACGCGTGGGTGCTCAGGACGCCTGACGGTACAGGTAACAGTTGTTCGTCCAGACAGAGCTACTCGGATTCGTGACAACGAAGTGGTTAAGAGGCTTGGTCCGGATGTTCCCTACAGGGCGATGGCACTTGGAGCACTACGTAACAACGATACCGCGGTAGATGTGTTTTTCGTCTTCCGTGATGAACTGTGCTACACAAAAACCTCTGTGGACTACCTGTCACTGCCCACCCGCGAGGTTCTTTGCCCATATCCACAGACCATGCCGGACGATCCGGCTTCACTAATTGAGAAAGGCTACCGTGAATTGTACCGCCTCTGGACCCGCGACAATGTTCCTGAAGGCGGCAAGATGTATGCCGGGCATAACCGCGGTTTCTACATTGCCAAGAACGGTACGCTTCATCCCATAAGCTCTCCCTCTGACCCGCGCGAACTACCGGCGGGAGTCGAGCTCGAATGTGTTTACGACTTCGATCGCTTCATTGGCATCAAGGACGGACAGGCACACCTGTTCGACTACGCGGAAGGCAAGTATCAGCCTGCTCACGAAATGGGCGAGATGATGCCAGGCCGGCTCGGATGCTCAACTATTCAATCGGGTTCCCTCCACCGAGGAAAACGACAGAGAGAGGGCTACCGGATTATTCACATCGCCGACGAGCCCACTCCTCTTTTCATATCAAAGGACTGGCTGCATGACCTTCGCCCGGTCGGCATGACCACAGGTGGTTCTCTGCTCGTGTTTGACGAGACAGACGGACACTTCGTGCTCGTTCGCGATTACCCCAAATAGACACTGACAAGTTCTAACTTTGAAGGGGCAGGCTCAGGAGCCTCCCTTCATTTTTGGACTCGCTGGACGGTAGTCGGGGATTTATAGTACTATAAACAATTGTCACCAAGATTAAGGAGGAATCATGGCGAAGAAACAAAAGAAGACGCAGCAGCCCAACTTGCCTTCGAAAACCGAGGAAAAATCAGGGAAAGGAAGAGACAACAATCCGCCAAGGAAAGGGAAGAAGAAGTAGAACTTCCTTCACATACCCAATCTTTCGGCTACGTCTTCATAGTCCGGGTCGGTGGAGTAGAGTTGTTCAAGCGCGGTGCGATACCTTTTCTTCCAACTGCGAGCTTCGTAAACAAGAGCGCGTTCGTAAAGCAGTGCTTTCCTGAGGTCGTCGCTGTGGTCGGTGTCGCGCTTCAGCGCTTCTGTGACCGTCGCCCGGGCAGCGTCCAACATTTCAAGCCCTTCTGAGAGCACGAGCCTTGTATGGCGTGAGTGCGAGCAGTGTTGCAGGTGCTCTCGTTCTCGATGCCCTTACAAAGGCGCACCACTTGCCGGTCAACTGCGCGGTCCGAAGGGTACTGCTGCATGAGAATCTCGACAAGCGAGAGCCGCACGACCACGTCATCAGGGTCGTTCTTATGAAGTTCGTACAGACATTTGACGGCGGAGTCGTATCGTTCGAGACGCTGGTTAGCTTCGGTGAGGGCAAGAAGTGCGCCGTGTTTGTCCGGGCGGATGTACTCGGCAACTAATACCGTTATAGGCATGTTGAGTTCGATTGTCAGCCCGTATTTGCCAAGAAGCGCGTTGAGTTGTTCCGACCTTTCGGCAGCCGACGCCAGGTACCGACAGGCCTCTTCGAAACGTTCCAGCTTCATGGAAGCCATTCCAGCCAGGAATGCACCATCGGGGATATGTTCTGCATGCGACAGATGCACAAGAGCTTTTTCCCACTCCTGTTTGTACAATTCTCTGCAACCGTCAACGAAGGCCTCCTCATCATCAGGAGTGACAAGGCGCTTGAAGTAGCCCATCTGCAGCTGTTTTCGACACTCTGTCGCACTCGCCACTTTCAGAAGCCGTGTTTGATGCGGAACCGCCCTTACGAGATGAGCTTGTAGAGGTGTAGTACATTCCCGTGCCGGGTATTCCAACTGTGCTCCGTCTTCCGCTCGTGCCAACGGTCATCTTCGCTCCGCGAGGCCCTGCGGAAACAGAAATCCCCGATTTCGTAAGGTTGAGATTTACTCCCGGTGCTATACGTACTCGCCGAAAAAAACGGAATCCCATGTTCCCTCCATGATATTGGACCTGAGTATATTGTATGAACGTTGGCTGATTTTCGGACACTCAGGTACTTTTTTCCGGCAAACGGTCATAGGGATTCGGGCAAGGCCCCGCCAAGGCAAACGAGCAAAAGGCGGAACGATTATCCTGCATGCCGATAATCGCAACCTGGTCGTGCGGTTCAAGCACGAAATCTGCACCGGGATTAATGGTTAGCTCACCATCACGCAGCACACCCACAACGGCTGCCCCGCTTCCTGCGAATGCGCTTTCTCGCAATTGCCTTGTCCGCAACGGGGCTATCGGCCGACAGGCGCGCGCCACTGAAGGTCAAATGCCGCCTCCGCGCCGCGAAGGTCCAATAGAAAGCGATAGTCGTGCCCCTTGGTGAAAAGGTGCCCGTACAGTTCTCTTCGTACGGAATCAATGAAGCGCAGCATCTCCCGGCGGGATACGCAGGTGGAGAAGCGACTGGCGAGCCATCTCGAGACTGCCTTCGAATTCTGGAAAGACGAGATCCGTTACGCCAAGCTCTTTGCAAGAGTTCAATGTGTTCAGGGCCGGTTGTGCTCGCCACAACGTGAAGCTTGTCGTTCATGCTCTTAACCTGTTCGACTACCGAACGTTCTTCCACAAGCGTGGAAATTGTAAGCATCGGAGAAGTGAAGCACGTTCAATAGCTGCAGCTTCGAGCACCACGGGATGATTTGCATCGCCATAAACTACTGACAGACCCTTTTCCTTCGCTTGCTCGAAACGCCTGTGGTCGAGTTCGATTATCACACAGGGGATATTGAGCTTTTGCAGCATTTGCGCTATCTGCAAGCCCATCTTACCCCCTCCGGCGACCACTACGTGACCTGAAAGTTCCCCGTCAGGCAGGTTGGATGTATCAAGGGGCTCGTGCTTGAACATTTTCTTCTCAGCGAGTACAGCCGTGCGGTCTGGCTGGAGATAATGGGAGTGAGTATCATTGTAACTATGGAAACCGAAAGAATCAGCGAGTAGAACTCATCACTTATGGAACCGGTGGAAACACCTATCTTAGCCAACAGAAATGAGAACTCGCCCACCTGGAACATCCCAAGCCCGACCGCGAGAGGGACGACGTATCGGTAGCAGAACAGCCTGGAAAGAGCAGAGAATATCACGCCTTTGCCCACGCCAATCACGAGTACGGCGGAAGGATGGTGCCCAGGTTATCCAGAATAAAGGAGGGATTGATGAGCATTCCGACGGACGAGAAGAACAGAAGTGAGAAGAGATCTCTGAGGGGGACTATGTCGCCCAGCGCCTGAGTGTTCCGTAATCGGACTCCGAAAGCACCATGCCCGCGACAAACGCCCCGAAGGCAAACGACAGGCCCACATAATGCGTCAGGTATCCCACACCAAGGCCGATAGCGGTGATCGCAAGCAGGAAAAGCTCGCGCGAGCCCAGCCTCGCGATATAGGCCATAAGCGCAGGTAACAGGCGCGTACCCACGAGGATCATGGCAGCGATAAACACAGCGGCCTTTATTGCAGCAAGACCGAGCACGGGCAGACCGACTGCCGGGTTGTTTAGTTGTGGCAGAATAATCATCATGGGCACTACCGCAAGGTCCTGGATGATAAGCATGCCGATCATCACCTTGCTGGAAAGCGTTCCCATCCATCCCTGGCTCATCAGCGTCTTGAGAATCACCATGGTGCTGGACAGCGAGATTATTGCTCCGAGCCACAGCGATTGCTTCCACTCCCAGCCCATCGCCTCGCCTATTGCGTATCCCAGACCTATTGTCAAGATAATCTGTATTGGTGTCCCGATCATGGCGACCTGTCGCACCGGCTTAAGATCCTTGAGCGAGAACTCGAGGCCCAGCGCGAACAGCAGAAGCGCAATGCCGATCTCTGCAAGCAATTCGATGTCGTGGATATTTGTGACGCCGAACGAGCTTGTGTGCGGCCCGAGAATCACGCCTGCAACTATGTAGCCGAGAATCAGGGGCTGTCCGAGCCTCTGCATAATCAGCCCGCAAAGAAACGCGCCAACGACAAGGATGATGATATCCGCAGCAATACCCATTAAGCGAACTCCAAGGAAAGCGTGTAGAAACCTGTTGATCTATCCGGACATGAGAAATGATACCCCTAAACCGAGTTTGGTCAAGGGTGAAGCTCAATGCTGCCGTATATCGGCGAGTTTTAGACAGTTTCGTGCAACTTCATTAAAATGTAGAGATAGCCACTAAAATGTGGTGGCTCTGTATGAAACACGCAACCCCTGAACACTAATAGAGGGACACATGATTTCTGAAGCACTCCTGCGCGACCTTTACAAGTCCATACGCCTGAAAGAAGGTTACGAAGATTTCGACAGGTTCGACCATCCCTACTATCTGGAGAAAGAAAGGGAGCCTAAGGAAAGGGCATCTGAAAACGCAGAGCAGAAGCTTCAAGAGCAAGAACTTGACGAACTGATTAAAAGCGGTGCGCTGGAGGATTTTCTTGTAAGGCTCGAACATGTCGGGCAGGACACGAGTTTGCTATATAATACGGGCTCAAGAGACGGCGATTTGAGCGTTCTGCACAGCATCAAGATGCTCGATAATGAGGACGAGAAGAGACAAGGTTGCGAAGCTCTGTTTCAACTTCTGCATGGCTCTCAAGCCTCTGCACAACGCATAAGCGATTTTGCGGATTACTGTACTTCGAAGGACTGGAAATTGAAGTGGACTTTTGCGACTTACTTCCTGTTCCTTCTCAATCCTGAAGACGACATCTTCATCAAACCGACCAATACCTCGCGGTTTTTGAAGGCAGTAGCCGCAGATTTCGAGCTTGCCAAGGCACCTTCTAAGAGTTCGTATAAGACTGTACAAAACATGGCACGCGAAGTTCTGAATTCACTTCAAAGTGATGGCGCCCGAGACATGATAGACGTACAGTCCTTTCTGTGGCTCGCTACAGACCGGGTTCCAGACTACTACAAGGTTGCACCTGGTGAAGGCGCGAGCAACTGGCTCGAATGCTTGGACGGCGGCTACATATCTATTGGCTGGTCACAAATGGGCGACATCCAGGGAATCTCGAAGGAAGAATTTGAAAAGCGCGCGCAAGAAGCTGCAAGAAAGCATGAGGGATTTACTAAGGCTGGTGCCATGCAGGTCTGGCAATTCATGAAGATCAAAAAAGGCGACAGGATTGTCGCCAACAAGGGCACGAAGAAAGTAGTGGGAATTGGCGTTGTAACAGGTGAATTCTACTACGTGGAAGGTGCCTCCTTTGCGTACCGAATTCCAGTTAATTGGTACCATAGAGAGCCAAGAAATGTGAATTTTACAGGATATCTAAAGACCATTATTCAATTGGATCAGAGCAGGTTTTTGGAAGCACTTAGGGCGCCTATTGATAATCAGTCTCAGCAAGTGGAAAACTCCGAACCCTATGCGATTTCTGAGCTTATAGAGGAGACCTGCTTTGCCGCATCAGATATTGAAGCATGGCTCTCAGCACTTGAGCGCAAGAAACAAGCAATTCTTTATGGACCTCCTGGCACCGGCAAGACTTACCTCGCGAAGAAGCTCGCGAAGCACCTGACAGCGGATTCCGACGGATTCAGCGAGATAATCCAGTTTCACCCAGAATACTCCTATCAGGACTTCATCGAGGGTATTCGCCCAAGCTTGAACGGCGACACCCTTTTGTATGAACTTAACGAAGGTCAATTCTTCAGGTTCTGCCAGGAAGCACAAAAGAGAAGGGACACGTGTGTACTGATCATTGACGAGATCAACCGCTGCAACCTCTCACAGGTCTTCGGCGAGCTGATGTACCTGCTTGAATACAGGGCTGAAAAAGTATCTCTTGCAAGCGGAACGGACTTCAGCATCCCCGATAACGTTCGGGTCATCGGCACCATGAACACCGCTGACAGGTCAATTGCCCTTGTTGACTATGCCCTTCGCAGACGATTTGCGTTCATACACGTTCCACCGAATTACGAAGTTCTCGCAAGGCAAGTACATCTCTACAGACTATCCTGTCAGCAAATTCATCAATACCCTAAAAGAACTCAATGATATCATTGCCGATGAGAACTACCAACTCGGAATATCTTTCTTCCTCGATGTGACCACGTTCATTGACCTGGAAAGCATCTGGAAGACTGAGATCGAACCATATATCTCCGAGTACTTCTTTGACCAGCCGGATAAGGTCAGTGGATGGCGTTGGGACAGCGTCAGGGAGAAGCTTAGAGAAGTGAGCCGGACCAGCCATGGCGCTCAAAGAAATTCGCGAACACTTCTCTTGTAGATCACGATCTACCGCAGGAAACTCTCAGTTCCATCAATCAGCGATACAGCGGCAGACTTGAGGTCTTTGAGGTCGGTATTTGTTCGGGGAATTCCAACTTAGGTCAAGCGGTTACGTTGGCTACATGCCGATTGATGAAGAACTCGTAGTCCGTGTTGATCCTAAGGTTGATGTGCTCAATTTGTTTCGCATGATGGAAGTCGCTTACCAGTATGACCCGGAGATAGCTAAGGGTCTTGTGGACGTTTCGAGCATTCGCGAGCTCTACGAGACTCTTGCCAGCATTCTCTGCAAGCGGATTCTGGACAGGGCGCGCAGAGGGCTTTACAGACAGTATGTCTCGCGCAAAAGGCACCTTGACAAAATGAAAGGTCGTATCCTCTTCAATGACCATACAGAACCAGTTCGCGTTGCCCTTCCCTGCAGATATCACATCAACACTACAGACATACTGCACAATATGATTTTTCTAAGTGCCGTGGACAAGATCGCTCGTGTTGGAATATGCACAAGTATAACACAAGCAAAGCTAAGGCAGGCGTACAGGGCTTTAATCAGCACTGTATCGAAAAAGGAGTTCACGCACTTCGAAAGCCTGAATTTGGAATACAATCGTCTGAACTCAGACTACGAGGCGAGCCACGCTCTGTGCCGCTTTTTTTTGGAGAACACCGGTCCACAACACGGAAACGGAGATTCACGCAACCTGCCCTTTATCATAGATATGGCCAGACTCTTCGAGCGCTTTGTAGAGAAGTGGCTCGAGAAGCATCTACCAGATAACTACTCAGTACGAGCGCAGGAAAAGTGCACTATTGGTCAGGCGAATGACGAGCTCAAGTTCGATATCAAGCCTGATCTTTGTATCTACGACAAAGCTCAAGACGGGCTCAGCATCGTTCTGGACACAAAGTACAAAACCAGTATTTCGAATCACGATATCTATCAGGTGCTTACGTATGCAGAGGTCAGAGGATCCAAAACGGCTGTCCTGATCTATCCGACATATGACGCCCTTGAGCGGTGCCTACAACGGCTGAAGGTGGGAAATAAGACGCTGTACAGATTGACCTTCGACCTCTCAAGGGATGTGCAAGAAGCTGGCAACGCTTTTGTGGAAGATGTACTTGCCGTATTTGCGCAAAGCAGATAGTAGCTCTCTGGACTAACTCTCCCGAACGTACCCCAAAAAAGGGCACCTTAATGGTGGCCTTTTGGTGATGGTGAATATCTCGGTTTTAGTCCCTGAACGCCTTGGGCAGAAGTATGAGGCACACGACCCCGCTTATGCCTACAAGGCCGTAAACGATACGGCTGACTGAGCTCATCTCACCAAGAATGGTGGCGACGAGGTCGCAGTTGAAGGCTCCTACGAGCCCCATTGTAGCAGGAGAACCCTCCACCCTAAGCTCCTGTCCAGTTTTTGGGGACAAGCTCAGGGTACTCATTGTAGCTCCGAGACAGCACATACCAACTAACTCACATTTCTATCATGACACAACGACGACTCTCCAAACAAAAACACATACCGTACAAAACTACGTTTGGAAATCTTCGACCTTCCCATAGTTGCTCCATTGAACTATACTTTTGTTTTTTCCATGGCTATATCCTCTTCTCATACCTCACCGCTGTCAGCGGCTTGCCTATGTTCAGTTCTCGTTGCGCTCCGTCGGGTTCGTAGCCCATATGCTCGTAGAAGATTCGGGCGGAACGGTTTTCCCGAAACACCCAGATATTTATACAGACAAATCCTCTATTTGCAAGTAGTCCTTCGGCATGCCTGCAAAGGTCTGCCCCGATTCCCTTGCGCCACTTTTCCGGAAGCAGATAGATGGCCCATATCTCGCCGATGACAGATGGGGCGGTGTCTTCGTCGCGACATGGGCCGATCGTGGCAAATCCAACGGGCTCGTCGCCCTGCTCTGCTATCCAAGTTTCTTCGCGGCCATGGGCGAGTGAATCCCGAAAACTCTTCTCACGCTTTGCGTATGAAAGGGATGCAAGCTTCTTATCAGGCACGAGCCCGGTATACGCTGCCCGCCACGAATCAACGTGGATAACCGCAAGTTTTCGGGCGTCCTGTACTGTTGCAAGGCGAACTGAGAGTTTGCTCATGTGTAGATTTTCTGTTACTTGAGCTTGAGTTCCAATCAAATGTACCGTTCGACATTCAGATTTCAAATGCAACAGTACAGATACATTCTTTTCCTACTCCCAGCGTCACCACAAAACGCATAGAATATGCACTCAGCAACGGAGGCTGCATGGACAGGCAACAGGTAATAGGATTGTTCGAAGGCTGCTTCGAGTTTCTTCTTTTGCTCGACGACGATGAACGGGTTCTGCACTGCCGCACGTTCAGCGGGGACGGATTCGGCAAAAAGGATTCTCAGTTTTCGGGCAAGAAGCTCGAAGAGGTTTTTCCCGAAAGCGTGGCAGAGGAATTCTCCACGGTTCTGGAGAACTGCCGCAAGGGCATGAAAGGGAAGTTCTTCTTCGAACCCAGCGGCGAAACCAGCGCGATGGTGCTTTTGCGCTCTACCACGACGAGAACCGAGGAAGGCAACCTGCACGTTTTCTTCGGAGACATGCTCGGAGTGCCGGAACACGTCTCGCCGTGGGAAAATCTCGAACGAGCGAAAGAGCTGGCATGTATTTACTCGGTCGCGGAGTGGATCGAGGAATCCGCCTCTGTTACCGAGTTCTTTGAGAAGCTGCCCTCCTTCCTCGTCAAGGGCATGCATTATCCTGACGCTGCTCGGGTCTTTTCGAGATTCCAAAATCAGACTTTCGGCGACGAACCTACCGTGGACAAGTACATAAGCACCGACATTGTTTATGACGACCAGCACAAGGGCGAGATACGCATATGGTACGATGACGACAACCTTGATTTCCTCCCCGATGAACAGAAGATGCTCAACGAGATTGCACGTATGCTGAACATCGCGCTGGAACGCAAGGAACTACGCGATAACATCAAGCTGAAAGAAGAGGAAGAGGCTGAATACGCCCGAAAAATGGAGCAGCTTCAGAAGGAGATCGAAAAGCGCTCTTCTGAACTCGACCAGCAGGAGAACAAGCTGGAGACCGTGAACAACTACCTCGAAAGGGTCAATCGCGATTGGGCGGAATCGAAGATTCGCCTTGAAAGCATGTTCAAGGCCATTCCGGACAGAGTTGCTATCATAGACCGTGACCGCAACGTAGTTATGACAAACCGCGACGATGTCGAGCCGGGCGATAAATGCTACAAGACTTTCTTCGACCACGAGCGTCCCTGCCAGGACTGCCGTCTTGCGCGAGTGCTGCGCGAAAAGACGCCTATTCGTATTGAGATACGCGACGACGATGGCGAGTACTTCGAGGTACAGGCGATTCCCATCTTCAACTCCGAACATGAGGTGGAGGGCATCGTCGAGTTCTACAAGAACATCACCCTTGAAAAGACCTACGAACAACAGTTGCAGCAGGCCGATAAGCTGGCATCCCTGGGGCAACTCGTGAGCGGTATAGGCCACGAGATCAACAATCCCAACCAGTTCATCCGCGGAAACATCAAAATCGTCAAGCAGGCGTTTGACGACATGCTACCCATAGTGGATGCAGAGTTCGAAAAGAACCCTGACCTAAAGATAGCCCGCTTGAAGTACCCGTTCTTCCGTGAACACATCATGACGCTGATTGATGACATGGAGCACGGTTCAATTCGCATAAAGGGCATTGTCGAGGGACTAAAGCGATTTGCGCGCAGGGACGAAGGGCAGCTGATCGACACGGTTGACATAAACACCCTTATCCATGCCACCAAGAGGCTCGTGCACAATCAGGTGCACAAGAACGCTGATATCGAACTCGAGCTTGCCGACGATGTCCCCGAATTCACAGGCAACGCTCAGAAAATCGAACAGGTACTCGTCAACCTCGTAATCAACGCTTCGCAGGCAATGCCGGACGACAGACGAGGCAAAATAGAGGTTACGAGCCGCACAGAGGGCAAGGACATAGTGATCGAGGTAAAGGACAACGGCAAGGGTATGTCGGAGCGCACGCTCAAGCGCATTTTCGACCCCTTCTACACCACCCGCCGTGCAAGGGGCGGCACGGGACTCGGCCTACCCATCGCCTACCGGATTGTGGAGGAACACAACGGTTCGCTTTCAGTTTCGAGCAAGGTCGGAGTCGGAACTACTTTCACTATCAGAATTCCAGTAACCGCAAACAAGGAAGCCGTTAACAATGACGAATAACCCGCAATCCCAGCCAGTAAAGAAGGTTCTGATAGTAGATGACGACGTTGCAGTCACAAACTACCTGATGGTATTCCTCATGCAGACCGAGGCGTACGAGAGCACCGTCATTAACGACCCCACAGAGGTAGCGAATGTACTCGAAAGAGAGAACTTCGACGCATTGCTACTTGACATGGATATGCCGAAACTGACAGGCATCGACATCCTGCGGATGGTGAATGAGAAGGGGCTCGACCTTCCTGTGATAATTCTCACCGGTGTAGGTGATGTTGACCTCGCGGTCAAGTCAATGAAGCTCGGGGCTTTCGATTACCTGACCAAACCTGTCGAGGACGAGCAGCTTCTCGAAGTTCTCGAGAAGGCGATAGACCATCACGCCGTGCACAACACCATTCAGGCGATGCCAACGGACGTAAAGAGGGAGGATCTCTCCCATCCCGGCGCATTTGAGGGTTTCCCAACTCAGGATTCCCAGATGCTGAAGGTTCTTGCGACCGCCGAGAAGCTCGCACAGGGCGAACTGAGCATATTTGTCTGGGGCGAGCGCGGAACGTTCAAGGAGAAGCTCGCCCGGGGGATACACGCTGCCTCTCCGCGCAAGGACGGCCCTTTCGTGGCCATCAGCGCAGCGGCGAAGGACTCCAGGCAGTTTGACGCGGAACTGTTCGGGCAGGCCCGTGACTGGCAGGGCACCCGAGAAGAGATACCGGGCTTCCTCGAAAGCGCGAGCGGCGGCACGCTGTTCATCGACGATATCGAACATCTGTCCATGCCGGCGCAGGAACGCATCCGTAGAGTCATCCAGACCGGGGAATACTACCGCGACCGCTCGACGAAGGTAAAGGAATGCAACGTCCGGTTCATAGTCGCATCACAGGTGGACCTCGCCTCCGACGACTACAAGGACCGCTTCTCTCAGGACCTGCTATACCACCTCATGATCAACTCCCTGCACATTCCGCCGCTGCGTGAGCGCAAGGACGACATTCCCATCCTCGCCGAATACTACCTGAAGAAGAGAATGAAGGAGCCCGGAGGAAAGACCAAGAAGCTCGCGCCCGAATTCATCGAGAAGTTGAAACAGTACTCATTCCCGGATAACTCTCAGGAGTTGAAGGGGCTGATCGCCTCAGCGACGATTTACGACGACGGCGAAGAACTGACCCTCGACTCCCTTACTCCATACATGCGTGAGACAATTCTTTCCGGTGGCGAGGCGGCGCCGGACTTTCAGCCTCGAAAGCTGGCCGATGTACAGCGTGAGTTCGTGCTGAACACCATCCGCTACTTCAGAAACGACCGCTCAAAGGCAGCCAAAGCCTTGGATATTTCTCTGGAAGAACTCGAGAGGATACTCGAGCGCAAATCCTGATTCGGAACACTCGAGTCTCTGACAGAAAAACGGGGCGGAAAAACCGCCCCGTTTCCATTTGTAACGTGTCAGCTCATTCAGCTAACCTTGAAGGACCTGCCGACCTCGTGAATCTGGCGCTTATAGGCGTCAATACTCGTGACAGCAGGGGGTATCTTGGCGGCGCGAGGCTTGGCCGAGGCGACGACGAGGGCACGTTTGAGCGAACATTCCTGCCTGTCTTCGCCATCGTTGAAGTACAACGGCATCATTTCACCGGTTCCCTTCTCTATTTTCTCAACAAGCTCGGCGGTAATCTTTTTCACATCCGCCTTTTCCACATCCAGCCCGAAGCGGGAGGCGAGTTCAGCGAGCATCTTCCAGCCGGGAACTCCGGCGGGTGTCTCGACCACTCCTTCAAAGTGAACCGCCCTGCCCTCGAAGTTGCATCGTGTGCCGGAACTTTCAAGGTAGGTGCTGAACGGAAAGGCGATATTTGCGAACATGCCGGTCTCGGTCTTCGACCAATCCATGCTGATCAACAGCTCGGTATTGGCGAAGTAGGAAGCGGTTTTGTCATGGCGGAAGGGATCCTCGCCGATGACAAGGGCTGCCTTTATCGAGCCTGCCTCGAGCTTGGCGTACAGTTCATCGGTGTTCTCGGCTCCTTCAAGACCGTGCGAACGAACTCGGCCGGGCAGGAATTCAGGCGTTGCGCCCGCAAGCGCAAGCCCCGCGGTATTACTGTACATGCCCGGGATTAGCAGTTGGGCCTTCTTGCCCTTCTCACGCAGAAGCGTAACAATATTGGCCAATGCCTGCATGTCTCCAGGTGAGGAGTCGAAGGCACGGTCGGGACTGTGTACCAGCACGACGTTCTGAGCGTCCATCAGCATCTCTGCTGTCTGACGTATCTTGCGGACTTCGACACCGCTGTTCATTTCAGTAGCGTCGAGGTCGTACTTGGCGAGGTCTGCCACGAACTTTTCGCCGCCATCGAGCTTGTTGACGGCGTCCAGGTCGAAGTAGCCTTCGCTTATAAGGTGCTGGATTACACCGTTCCACAGGAAGGTTGAGCGTCCGCGCATGGGGTCGAGCTGAAGTGACGACAACTCTTCGAGCGGATCGTAGATGGAATTGGAGACGACCAGCTTCGCCCCGTCCTTTACCGTGTCAATTATCTCCACCGATAGTATGAGCTGGTCGCTTTGCGTATCGGTGTTGTTGCAGATAATCAGGTCAGCATCGCGCACGGCCTTGCGATCCGCTGTGGAAGCGGTGAAGCCGAAAGCATCGTCCAGAGCGTCGGGAGCGTAACCTGTGTGAAGGGCCGAGATAGAACCGATATTGTTGGTTGAGAGCCCTTCGCGAGCGATTCGAGAGGCGAGGTACAATTCCTCGTTGGAAAGCTCGGGGGAAACGAATACGGCCACGTTATCGGGACCGAACTTTTCAACCGCGGCACGGAAACGCTCAACCGACTCGCGGTAGGCGTAGAAGAAGAGACCTCCGAAGTCTTGCCGCCCTCGCGCTCGACCGGATGCTCTAAGCGGCGAGCCTTGGTGAATATCTCGTAACCGAAACGTCCGTACCGGCAAAGATAATCTCCCGGCTTTCCGGATGACTCTATGAAGTGTCGCTTTTCGCCAATCTTGCTGACTGTTATCTCACAGCCGACGGGACAGAAGCCGCAGTGAGTAGTGAACTGTTCCTTCTCGAAATGCGACCTCCCCGGGAACGGCCACTTGATGGTAAGTGCGCCGGTGGGGCAGGAATCCGTGCAGTTACCGCACGAGATGCAGTTCGTATCAATAAGCGGGTCGTTGAGTGCCGGACGCATTTCCGTCTTGAAACCACGATTGACAAGACCGAGCGCAGAGATGGGCAGAACTCGGTCGCAGGTGCGTATGCAGCGGCTGCACAGAACGCACTTGTTCGGGTCGTAGACGATGTAAGGGTGGCGGTCGTCAACCCTGTGCTTGCGAACGTACCCCTTGTACCTGGACATGTCAACTCCGTACTGCTCGGCGTACAGTCGCAGTGAGCAGTCGTAGTAGCGCACACAGCCGCAAGAAAGGCAGCGTTCGGCCTCGTGCACCATATCCTCGTAGTCGAAACCGGTAGCTACTTCCTCGAAATTGGTTGCGCGTTCTTCAGGGTCAAGCTCCATCAGGTGATGGCGCGGACTTTCGGAAACGTTTCCGAGTTCGGATTGCCCGGGCTTCGCCCAGAAATCCTTCGTAACGATGAACGGACCGATGGGGCGTTCTTCGCCACTGAGGTAGTGGTGAATGGACTTGGCTGCTTTCTGACCGTCGCGGATGGCATCTATGACTACCGTCGGGCCGTCGTCTGCTGCGTCACCGCCGGCGAATACGCCTTCTATGTTCGTCTTGAGCGTTCCCTGCTCGATCGCGAACGTGTTCCACTTGGTAACCTCCGGCGCAGTTTCGTCCCGGCTTCACCGACACCATCGAGGTCAACATTCTGGCCGATTGCGGAAATTGCCACGTCACACGGAAGTTCGAACTCGGAACCCTCGAGCGTAACCGGACGGCGGCGACCGGATGCATCGGGCTCGCCAAGCTTCATGCGGATGCACTTGAGAGCCTTCAGTTCATCGTTGTCCTTCACTATTCCGATCGGAGCGGCAAGTTCGTAAATCTCCACGCCTTCTTCCAGAGCGTCCTTGATCTCGAGTTCGTCGGCCGGCATCTGGTCCTTGGTCCTGCGGTAAAGGATGATGACCTTGTCGGCTCCGAGCCTCACCGAGGTACGGGCGCAGTCCATGGCGGTATTGCCGCCGCCAACTACGACAATTGTGCCCTTGACAGGCTCTTTACTGTCGGCCTTTTCGTGCAGGAAGTCTACGCCAGTGACGACGCCGTTGGTGGAGGTCTCACCTTCGACCCTCATGGGCTTCGCGGTCGAAGCTCCTATTGAGACGAAGACAGCATCGTGCTTCTTGCGAAGCTCGTCCATGGAAACGTCCCTGCCGACACGGGTGTTGTACTTTATCTCGCCCCCCGCCTTGAGGATGTAGTCGATTTCCTTGTCGAGGACATCGTCGGGCAGACGGTATTCCGGAATACCGTAGCGAAGCATGCCACCTGCCCTGTCGAACTGTTCGTAAAGAACGGTGTCGTAACCGAGACGTCCGAGAAACCAGGATGCCGTAAGACCTGCCGGGCCAGCACCGATGATGCCGATGCTCTTGCCACGTGAGGGAAGACGCTCGGGTCCTCCTTCGTATGCCTCGGGATCGTCCGATACGTAGCGTTTGATAAAGTTGATCGCAACAGGTTCGTCCACGTCTTCGCGCCGACAGGAAAGCTCGCACTTGCGGACACATACACGACCGCAGATCGCGGGGAACGGATTGGTTTCGCGAATCAGGTCTATCGCCTTCCGGTTCTCGCCCATTGCGGCGAGTGCGATGTAGCCTTGTGCGTCAACGCCTGCCGGGCAACCGAGCATACAGGGTGAAACGCAGTCTGCGTAGTGGTTGGAGACAAGCAGTTCGAGCGCGGTCTTGCGTGACTTGCGCACTTTCTCGCTTTTCGTGTGAACTTCGAGACCGTCGTAGATCTTCGTAGCACACGAGGGAACGAGATTGGGTCTTCCTTCGACCTCAACGACGCAGACGAAGCACGAGCCGTAAGGTTTGAGTTCGGGTGAGTGACAGAGGGTCGGAATCTCGTCGAGCCCCTGTTCCTGCACTACTTCGAGTATGGTCTGGCCGGGCTTTCCGAAGACTTCCTGGCCGTTGACCTTTATCTTAATCTTGTTGTCCATACAACACCTAATCCTTGTACACAGCGCCGAAGTTACAACTGGAAATGCACTTGCCGCACTTGACACAGAGGTCGTGGTCTATGACGTGAACCTTCTTGGGCTCTCCTGAGATCGCATCGACCGGACACTGCTTTGCACAGAGCGTACAACCGACACACTTCTCAGGGTCAATGTTGAAGGTCACGAGCATGTCGCAGGATTTGGCCGGGCACTTGTGGTCGGAGATATGTGCGCGGTATTCGTTCTCGTAGTACTTGATTGTCGTGAGAACCGGGTTGGGCGCGGACTGTCCGAGCCCGCAGAGTGAGGCCTCTTTGATAGACTTTCCAAGCTCCTGCAATTTGGGAATGTCGCTGTCGCGGCCCTCTCCCTTAGTGATACGTTCGAGCATTTCGAGCATGCGAAGCGTTCCGATACGACAGAACGTACACTTGCCACAGGACTCGCTCTGCGTGAATTCGAGGAAGAACCGTGCAATGTCAACCATGCAAGTGGTCTCATCCATGACGACCATTCCCCCCGAGCCCATAATCGCGCCGGTCTTGGGGATGTTCTCGAAGTCAACAGGCGTATTGGCGAGTTCAGCGGAAATACACCCACCGGAAGGGCCTCCCATCTGGACGGCCTTGAACTTTCGGTCGTTCTTGATTCCGCCGCCAATCTTGAACACGAGGTCCTTTATCGGTGTGCCCATGGGAACCTCTGCAAGACCGCCCCTGCGGACCTTGCCGGCGAGGGCGAACACCTTGGTGCCCTTGCTCTTTTCGGTTCCGTACTTCGCGTATTCACTTGCACCGTTGGAGATTATCCAGGATACGTTGGCAAACGTCTCGACGTTATTGTTATTGGTCGGCTTTTCCCAGAGGCCCTTTTCTGCGGGAAAAGGCGGACGGATGCGCGGCATACCGCGCTGGCCCTCGATGGAGGCGAACAGCGCCGTTTCCTCACCGCACACGAACGCACCGGCTCCCTGCTTAATCTTCATATCGAAATTGAATCCGCTGCCCAGGATGTTCTCGCCGAGAAAGCCCTTTTCCCTTGCCGCGTCGAGGGCTATCTCAAGACGCTTAATGGCAAGAGGATATTCCGCCCGGCAGTAGATGTATCCGAAGTTCGCGCCTATGGCACGTGCTCCGATTATCATTCCCTCAAGGACGGAATGAGGGTCTCCTTCGAGTACTGAACGGTCCATGAACGCGCCGGGGTCGCCCTCGTCCGCGTTACAAACGATATACTTGCGGTCGGCATCGTTCCTTGCGGCGAAAGACCACTTAAGCCCTGTCGGGAAACCGGCTCCGCCTCGACCGCGAAGACCGGACTCCTTCACCTCTTCAATGATGCCGTCAGGCGTCATTTCGGTGAGGGCCTTCTTCAGGGCCTCGTAACCGCCGCGCGCGATGTACTCGTCTATGGACTCGGGGTCAATTGTGCCGCAGTTGCGAAGAACAATGCGCTTCTGTGGCATGAGATAATCGGACTCTCTACCGCTCTTTACAGCACCGTCGGGTGCAAGTTCGGCAATGAGATTGTCCGCATAGGAACCGTCGTTATTTGAGTGGTGTTCGTATATCTTCTTAGCGGTCTCGGGTGTGACATCGCCGTAGATGTAGCGATGCTCGCCGTCCCTGATCTCTACCATGGGCTCGGAATAGCACATGCCGATGCAACCGGTGATGGAAAGCTGATCGCTTCCTTCAACACCGTCAATAGCCTTTGCCAGCTCGTCGTACACCGCCTGGGCACCGGCTGAAAGGCCACAGGTTCCCATTCCAACGATAACTTTACACATCGAGGGGTCCTCCAGTTGACTGGGTGTCCGGGATAATTATCACTTGGCCTTCGAGGTCTGTGCGCCTTCCTTGCGACGGACATCGCGCAGGAGCCTGCGCGCGGCGGCTGGCGTCAGCCTTCCGTGAGTCTCGTCGTTGATCATCATCACAGGCGCAAGCGAGCAGCAGCCGAGACATGCCACGGTGAAGAGCGTGAAAACGCCGTCCTCAGTGGTGTCGCCGACCTCGATACCGAGTTCATCCTGGATAGCGTCAATCAGTTGCTTCGCTCCTGACACGTGACAGGCGGTCCCCGCACAAATGCGGATTACATACCTGCCCATCGGACGGAGACGGAATTGACTGTAAAATGTGATGACACCGTAGATGGTGGATTCGGGTATCCCGGTCGTATCGGAGATGTGCTTGATAGCGCGACGCGGGATGTAGCCGAAGTGCTCCTGGGCGGATTGAAGAAGTGGAATGAGTTCGCCGGGGGCTCCGTCATAGCGCCAGAGCCGGAAGTTAAAGTCACCCTTGTTCTTGTCCATTAATCCTCAGACCGTTCTTAGGGTTGATAAACCCGGGCGAGAAAGCTCCCGCCCGGGATGGTTTACATGTGTACAAAAAGTCGAAGCGCACTTAAGCGTCTATGAGCTTGATGATCTTCGCTTCCTTGACGCGAAGAACACCATCTATCTGCTTAAGACGCTCGATGATGCGAGGGGTCTTACCCATGGGCTCTACGTCGTTGATCATGCCCACAAGCTTGTTGCCCTCGTCAACTACGTCGCAGAAGATGACCTCGTCGAGGAAGAACACGGTCGTGAATATCTCCTGCAGTGCTTCCTTGTCCACATCTACGATGATGTAGCTCGTAGTACCACGCAGTTTCGAGGAATGCTTCTGCGCGCCTTCCTTTACGGACTTCTTGTAGATGTCAATGAACTCCTCAATATCGCGGTCCAGCTTGGGACGCTCCACAGGAGACATTGAGGCAATCTCGATGCCGTCAACGGCCTTGATCTGGTTGACGAGTTCCTCGATTTTCTCCTCGGAGTCCGCCTGAACGAGAAGCACCATGTCCATGTCTCCGCGAACGGCATCCATGCTGGAGACACCCTCGAGGAAGTAAAGCTTCTTGAATACCTCCATCGGGTCCTTCTCACCGGTAGTGCGAAGCGTGAGATAAGCACTTACGGATTCGCGTATCTCGACGGGCTCGTCATCTTCGGCCCGGGTGGGCTCGGAAGTTGTGGTTCCGGGAGAAAGCTCTTCGAGAGCCTCGACGAGGTCGGATATCTCGAACGGCTTGTCAAGGTAACCGGTATTGTGTTCGGCGAGTGCGGTTTCCTTCAGCAGTTCGTCGCCGAAACCGGTTATGACGAGAACCGGCAGGTCCGGGAACTCGTTCTTGATGACCTTGAGAATCTTCAGGCCGTCGATGTCCGGCATGAAAATGTCCGTGACGAGGTAGTCGTACCCTTCGTCCTTTTCACGAGACCTGTGAAGCTCGTGAATGGCGGAGATGCCGTCCGGGCAGGCTGTGCACGAAAAGCCCTCCTGTGTGAGGCCAAAAGTCAGGTTGCGCCGAATTTCGCTCTCGTCGTCGATGATGAGAACCCTCTTCGCCATGTGATCCTCCGTGGGCAAAACCATTTCAGTAGGAACTCGAAAACCGGCTGGAAAGACCGATAATCGAGAAAAGCTTCACGTCTTCGATTGTAGAAAGATTTGGCGTTTTGCCAAACCAAAGTCAGGCTTCAAATGAGCTGTCAGGACATTGCTGACAAGCCAAAGTAGGAAGCTCCAAGCGATAAGTTCCCGGACAGTGCCGACGCACGGATAACTTCTCTTCTCAACAGTTTACTGTTTTGCACGAAGGCTTCCAGTTTGCGAAAAGAGCCTTCGAGCTGAGCTTGCAAACGCCGGCTGCTTGATTCGTTTTACTACATACCAATACTACAATCTTGCCTTAATTTGAACCGCCATAACTGTGCCATTTCATAAAAAAGGCCCCTCATGCAGAGGGGCCTTTTGTTCGTTCGGATTCTTGTGAACAGTCAGTCCGCCTGTTCTTCCTTCGCGGCCTCTTCGACTTTCTCCGGTTTGTACCCGTGGACCTCGACCGCAAGGAACTTGCGTATCTCCACCGGAGTCTTGTTGCGGGAAACCATCGAGCCTATCACGTTGCACAGTATCGCGAGAGGAGCTCCGAGCCATGCGAAGTACCACGCATTGAGGTAGTAGTTGAAGAACGCGTGTGCCGGCAAGGTGATATCGAACTTGCCGCACACGAAGTAAAGAAGAGCGATAACCGAAACCAGCGAGCCCGCTATAACGCCCCACCAGGCGCCGGTTCTGTTGGACCCGCTCCACCACAATCCGAGCAGGAACAGCGGGAAGATAGTGCAACCGGCCAATGAGAACGCAATGGCCACAAGCTGTGCGATGAGTCCGAGCTTGAGAAGCGCGACGATTGCTACCGCGGCGGCCATGACTATCGTGGCCAGACGCGCCGCAAGCATCTGCTGCTTCTGGCTTGCTTCGGGCCTGAACACCCTGTGGTAAAGGTCGTGGCTGAACGCGGAGGCTCCAGCGACCAGAAGCCCCGAAACCGTTGAGAACGCCGCCGATATGCCTCCCGCTGCAAGAAGGCCCACTATCAGTGGCCACAGTGCCCCGAGAGCTTCAATATCGCCGAGCTGTGCCGCATAGACCACAATGGCGTCCTTGGAAAGCTTGCCGACCTCCGGGTTGGCAGAGAGAATCTTGCCGACCGCAGTGTATATCGGCGCACTCCAGTAAAGCACACAGATGAAGAACAGCCCCCATATGACCGAGAGCCTTGCGTCACGTGCCTTGGGCACTACGTAGAAACGCTGAATGACGTGCGGCAGTCCGGCAGTACCGATCATCAGCGAGAACGCGATTGCGATCCACTGAAAGGCGGTCTGGCCGGTAGCCGGGTCCCATGGCATGGCGAATTCCGGCGATGGAAGGATGCCGTAGTCGTGGCCCATCGTATTCGACAGGCCCTCCACCGGCTTCAAGCCGTTAACGACATCAGTTACTATCTCGCCATAACCGATTTGAGGAATCGCCCAGAAGTAACCGTAGTGGTAAAGAAGGATGACTGTCGGAATAAGAAATGATGCGATTATTATCACGTACTGGATCTGCATGTTCTTGGTCACACCCAGCATGCCGGATATTAACGTGTAGGTCAGCACCACAGATGCGCCGATTATGACAGCCCACATGTAGTTGATACCGAGAATCCACTTGAACATCAGCCCGATACCGGCAAACTGGCCTACGCAGTAGGAAAAGCTTACAAAGATTGCAAGTGCTGCTCCGACTCCGCGAAGGCCCCGCGAGTAAAACCTGTCACCGATAAAATCAGCGGCTGTGTACTTGCCGTAGCGCCGTATCTGGCTGGCCATGAGAACTAACAGAAGGACATATCCGCCTGTCCAGCCGACAACGTAAGACAAACCGTGATAGCCCGCACCGTACATTATGGCGGCCATGCCGAGAAAAGACGCGGCGCTCATCCAGTTCGACGCGATGGCCATACCAGCTCCGACGGGCGATATCTTTCGACCTGCCGCCCAGTAAGTGGCGGTATCCTTCGCGCGGTTCAAGAGCCCCACGACTATGAAAGTAATCAGGAGCGCGATAAGAATGATGGCTGGGCCGATCTTCAGCGAACCTTCCAGAGAAGTGGCCCTTGTAGCAACTTCGGCATAAGCAGGTTCGCAGATGAAAAGGGATATAAAGAAGAGCGCAATTGCGTTGATATACCTGTGCATCGTTACTTGCTCCCTTCTGCTGCTACCTCTTCGGAATCCTCTTCGGGATCCTCTTCGAAACCGTACTTGGTGTTGTTACGGTCGAGCATCTTGCTGTAAACCAGGCAAATCAACACGAACAATATCAGCAGAAACTGCGCCGTGTACCAGTAGTGGAAAGGGAATCCGATGAACGTCGTATCGGTCAGCACGTTTCGGTTATGAATAAGGTACAAGTCCATGATGCCTGGCAACTGTGCGACGACATCCTTGCTGATGATGGCGTTATCCACCACGGCGACTGACATCGGCAGAAGCTCGGCTTTGAGCTTATCGAAACCCTCCGGCTCGGAGCCTGCCCGCGCAAGTCCGAGCGCTGCCTCGAAATCAGACTGGAGCCTCTTCTGTGTGGCGAAAAGTTTTTGCTTTTGCTCCTCGGATACCTCTGCCGCGATATCGTAGGATATCCGTATCTTCTCGGAGACGTCCACATATTCGGCTATCTTCTCCTTACCGCCGTCACCGAGCAAAGACAGAAGAGTCGCACTGAATGCGCTTACAAGCACCTTCTTATGTTCATCCTTGACGGCAATGTTCTTTCCGAGAACCATGAGCAAACTGTCGGTGAACTGTTGGCGCGTCGAGGTTGAAGGCATTCCCTCTTCCACGTTCATGGCAGAGGTGACTTCGGACGGCCAGACCTCCTCGAACTGTGCGAGCGCCGGTTCGGGAGTGGGCTCGTTGAGTGCAATCAGCAGGAATTGAAAGCCGAAGACTGCTACCGCCCATACAATGACGCTTATGGATATGAGCAGAACACTGCGCTTTGCATGGAGGCTCACCGGCTTGAAGAAGTTGACTTCAAGGACTTTTGTTGTCATGCTTCATCCTCTCATTAGAAAGCGGCAATTTATCGGCTTTCCAGCAAGAATCAATCAATTTTCTTTGGTATGTGCCCAATTTCACAAACGCATAAGCAAAACTGTAACGCCAGTGAACGAGCGATACAAAAACATGCAGAATTGCGCTCAGTCTCGAGTGAGACAAACTCTAGCCCTGTAACAGTCAACCGCCCAAGGAATCCAAAGGCGCCTTATCTCGTCACCCAGCCTCGAACCGTTCCATAGCCAAGCGAGATGCCGCTGAAGCTGCTTGTCTGAAGCAGCACATAACGCGCCGGAGAGATACCCACCTTCTCGAGAGACTCAGTGCTTGAGAATATGAAGTAAGAGCCTGCCACCAAAAGCCCGAATAGCGCCCCGCCACCAATCGCGCCAAGCGCACGGCGAGTATCGCCGATATATGCAATAAAGCCCTGGACCCCGAGAAACAGGATGCAGAAAGGAATACCGAAAAAAGGCAGCAGGGCCGGTACATGAATGAATAATCCGGAATGATGCCGCGGGGAAGTTGTGGCGATAGCGAGCACCGAAACTGCAATCAACGCCCATCCGACAGTGTTCGTGAGTTTCATTGCGCCTCCCTCTGTTGATGATTGTAACTGTAAAAACGTCCGTCCGAGTAGATTCCCGCTTTTGAAAACAGGATCATGGCAAAGCCACCTTCTCAGCATATACCCATTCCGGAAGGACTTCACTGCGGCGCAACTTCGAGCGAAGTTCCATGGCTCCGGCAACGTGTCGCTGCACGACTTTCCAGAACTCACCGGAGTGATTGGGATGCACAGTCTGACACAACTCGTGAACCAGCACATAACGCACGACGTCATTTGGAAGTAATAGCAGCAGTGCGTTCAGGCTGATCGTTCCGCTGCTGGAGAAGCTCCCCCACTTCGTCTTTTGAGTGCGGACGGTCACGCGCTTGTATGAATCATGTCTGAAACCGCATTCTGCGGCAATTTCAGCCAACATTCGAGGCAGAAGCTGCCGCCCCCTGTCCTTGAGCCACATTAAGAGAACCTCCCTGAAAATACTTTCGGAATCCTTCGGACCCTGCATCATGAGAATTCCGTCAGTGGCTTCCAGCGAGACCTTTTCGCGTCCCTCTTCAAGGCGGTATCGCACCTTCCATATCTCGCCCGTAGCCACAAGCTGAACGCTGTCGGGCAAGGAAACAGGTGCTGCATTCTCGTGCGCAAGTCTCTGTCTGCGCATCCTATGCCTTGTACGGATAATCCATTCGGAGTTTTCCGCGACGAAACCTGCAATCTTCGACCGGTCGAAACCTCGCGGCACGACGACTTCGAGCTTGCCGTCGCACAGAATCTTAAGGGACATTCGCTTTGCCCTCGTGCTTTCTCGAAGAGTGTAATTCGGCAGTTTCTTCAATGTATTCTCCGTACACCCATGATACGGGCAATCGAAAACAAAACGAAAATCATTTGAAAGACACGACTATCGTGCGGCCCCTACTCCATTGAAGCTCAGAACACGCCGTGCTCGTGAAGTATTCTCAAACCGATAAAGGCAAGAACGCCCGCGCCGACGAGAGCCGCGTATCTGGACAATCCGATCCGCCGACCGATAAATCCGCCTATCTGAATACCGATTGCAGTGAATGCAAGCGCGACCAATCCTATAACAAGCGCCGGATACCAGACCGATACTCCGAGCATTGCAAGGCTGAGGCCTACTGCGAGCGCGTCTATACTCGTGGCCATCGACAAGATTATCAGCGACAGACCGCGGGTGGGCTCGTGAGTTCCGTTTTTGGCCGAAGAGGTCTCGTCGAGTTCATCCTCTTCCTTGTCGCCATCCGCGCGAAACGCTCCAATGGCCATCTGAAAAGAAATGAACAGCAGCAGACCGAACGCAATCCAGTGGTCGAAAGCCTCTATGAACTGGTGAACGTAGATGCCCGCACTCCATCCGAGGAGCGGCATCAGTCCCTGAAACAGCCCGAAATGCCATGCGAGCCTGAAGGTCTGACGCTTCGTGGGAGTACGCAGACGCACACCGGTGGCTATGGAAACAGCGAAGGCATCCATGGCAAGTGCTACCGCTACTGCTGCTATCTCAATGTCAGTCATAGGAGCTGTTCTCTACCTCAAGGATGCGAATTATATGGCCTTTCCTGAACGGCACAGTTGCTTGTACCTGCACTTCATCGCATGTTAAGGAACTCGCCGAAAAAGGCATCAATCGGTTATACTGGATTTAACACAAGCAACACTCAAACCGGAGTTGTCATGCAGTACCGCGAAGTTCCAAAAACCGGCGAAAAGCTCTCGGCGCTCGGGTTCGGCGCAATGCGTATGCCCATGCTGAAGGACGGCAAGACCATTGACGAACGCCGGGCAATATCCCAGATACGCATGTGCATTGACAAAGGCGTGAACTACGTGGATACCGCGTGGCCCTATCACGGCGGCCAGAGCGAACCTCTCGTCGCCAAGGCCCTTGCAGACGGCTACCGCGAGAAAGTGAACCTCGCCACCAAGCTGCCCGTCTGGCTTGTCAGCGCACGAGAGGACATGGACAGCTATCTAAATCAGCAACTCGAACGCCTTCATACCGACCAAATTGACTACTACCTTCTGCACGCGCTCAACGCAAAGTCGTGGAAGAAAATGCACGAACTGGGTGTGCTCGAATTCCTGAACTCCGCAATAGCAGACGGCCGTATCAAGTACGCAGGTTTCTCATTCCACGGCCAACTTCCTGCCTTCAAGCAGATTGTCGACGCCTACCCGTGGATTTTCTGCCAGATTCAGTACAACTATCTCGACCAGCAACACCAGGCCGGAACGGCGGGGCTCGAATACGCTGCAGAACGCGACATCGCGGTCATTGTCATGGAACCACTGCGCGGCGGCAACCTCGCAAAACCGTCGCCACCGCCTCCGGTGGCAACGATTCTGAAGAAGGCAAAAATGTGCCGCCCACCCGTCGAATGGGCGCTCAAGTGGATTTGGGACGAGCCCGACGTTGTGATGCTTCTGTCCGGGATGAACGAGGAAGAACACATTGAACAGAACATCGCGATCGCCGACGACTCACCGCCCAACTGCCTTACGGACGACGAGCGAAACCTGTTGGACGAAGTGGCCGCAAAGTACCGAGAGATAATGAAGGTTCCCTGCACCGGCTGCGGCTACTGCCTCCCCTGCCCTCACGGAGTGGCGATTCCCGAGGCCTTCGACACCTACAACGGCATGCACCTGTTCGGCAACGAAACCGAGGCAAAGATGGTGTATGCGATGCGTATGAGCGGCGTTCTCAACTCGACCGAGCCTTCCTTTGCCTCCCGCTGTGTTAACTGCGGCGAATGCCTGCCCAAATGCCCTCAAGACATCGCCATACCCAACGCGCTGGAGGACGTCGCTGCAGAATTGGAAGACGCCGACCTGCCCGCCCGCATCGAACAGTTAAGAAAGAGGGTTGAGGGGTAGATTATCCAAAAGTCTTAGCCATAAATAGTTAACAGACAATGTAACCCATCTGTTGACTCGGAAAGATCCCCTCTCAACCGCCCTTACCATCATCAACAGGCCAACATTGCCACCCATTTGCAAAAGGATTAGCCCCGGCTGGCAAATTGGAGACAATGTCTTTTCGATGAAGAAAGTCCGTCGCAACTTAGGTTTTCAATCAGAAAAGTGCATGTACGGAGCTGCGCGAAAATTGTCGCCCGTCGCGATATTTCACGATTGCACTGCTTCCCACTGCTCTCGCACCACTATTCTGAAACTTTCAGCTTATACTTGCTACGAAGATTCAGCGCTGAATCCTTGCTTTCCTTACCACTTACTGCTCCTCACCGGAGACCACCTTGTGCTGACAAAGATGTATAATATTATTGCCATACTCGGACACAGACGGAGGTTGCGAAATGTCTATGCCAGAACTGAGGATCGGTGCTCACACCGCGCGGTTGCCAATTATGCAGGGCGGGATGGGCGTTGGAGTTTCACTGTCCGGACTCGCGTCAGCAGTTGGAAACGAAGGTGGCATCGGGGAGATATCCGCAGTCGGTATCGGCAGGGATGTCGTATCCAACGCTCTCACACGTGTAAAGGACAACTACAAAGGTCTGAGGGCTGAGATAGCCAAAGCAAGAGCAAATACAAACGGGCTGATTTCGGTAAACGTTATGCTCGCCCTTACTGACAGCAACGACCTGATGAGAGCCGCCCTTGAAGAAGATGTTGATATCATCTCGCTGAGTGCAGGGCTTCCAATTCGAAGATCCCAGGTCACTCGCGGACTGCATAAACAATCATCCTTCCACCGCGTTTCTGCTGAAGGTATCAAGTCACCGTGCGGTTGAACTTGTATTCAAATACTGGTTGCGTCACTACGATGCGTTGCCCGAAGGCGTGATTATCGAAGTAGCCCTCGCAGGCGGACATCTCGGCTTCACCCGAAAAGTGCTCCTACAGTCCCCCCTGCCCTTGAGGACTTAGTCTCCAACTCTCTTGACGTTATAAGAAAGTACGAGGATATCGTAGGCTCGAGCATACCTTTGATCGCAGCAGGAGGGATATTCACCGGTGGCGACATTCACCGCTTTCTGTCATTAGGCGCTTCCGGTGTTCTCATGGCAACGCGGTTTGTTACTACGCACGAATGTGATGCGCACATCAATTTCAAAGAACTGTACGTTCAGTGCCGTGAGAAGGACGTGACAATCATTGACAGTCCTTTGGGGCTACCCGGCAGGGCTATTGAATCCAGTTTCCTGCAACAAGTTCGCGGTGGTACCCGAATGCCACTGAGTTGCAAATGGCAGTGCCTGAAGGGCTGCGATGTCAAGAACGCCCCTTACTGCATCGCACGAGCCTTGTTGAATGCCCGTGACGGCAATTTGACGGCGGGCTTTGCCTTTGCGGGCCAGAACGCCTGGCGCTGCGACGATATTTATAGCGTAAAGGAAGTTTTCGAGCAACTCAAGGAAGAATACGCACGTGCAGTTGAGTCTGAAGCAGCCGAAAACCACGATTGACCGCGCACGTGACCGTAAGTAGCGAGTTCTGCGCCATTCGCCCTCGTCGGCCGATTATTATCGGCTTGCAACCACCGTCAGAATACGGATGATTTGCGAAGTTATCGTAACCAAATAGCCAGGGCTGCCCAGGAGCGGCCCGATGCCGATAAACATAGACGACATCAGGACCATGTAGAGGAGTCGATGCCATGGCAAAGAAAGAGATCATTGCCGTCTTCAAGGCGCTGGGGATTCGCACGGTGAAAGACCGCCAACGTTTCGACTTCGCTGTGGACAAGCCAAAGCCAAGTTCGGGCGAAGAGACAACTTTCATTCGTGTTGAGAGTGAGTCTCCCTCAGACCAAGGAGCAGAAGATGCCAAACTGGAACGAGATTCTCGACGAGCTTAAGGCGACTGGCAGCCCCCATGATGTTCTGCGGAGGCGTTACCTGAAGGAACTTCACGAGCAGTCGGATCGGAATGTGATCATCTACTACTCTGGCTGGCTTCAGAAGCGCGGACTGGATGGCACCGAGGTCAATGACGCAGACAAGAACGGTCTGATGACAGTCATCCACAAGCTCGACCGTTCTCTGGGACTTGACTTGATCCTTCATACGCCCGGTGGCGAAACCGCAGCTACGGAATCCATTGTTGATTACCTCCGTTCGATGTTCGGCACCGATATCCGGGCGATTGTCCCACAACTTGCGATGTCTGCCGGAACAATGATTGCGTGCGCCTGCAAGGAAATCATTATGGGAAAGCAATCGAGTCTGGGGCCGATTGATCCTCAGTACAGGGGTTGCCCCGCGCATGGCGTTGTTGAGGAGTTCCAACGTGCTCGCAAGGAGATTGCAGAGGATCAGTCGAAGATCCCTATCTGGCAGCCGATTATTGCAAAGTACTCGCCGGCTTTCATCGGTGAGTGTGAAAATGCTGTGGCGTGGTCGCACGAAATCGTCCGAGAATGGCTTGAGACTGGCATGTTCGCTTCTGAGTTCAAAGCTGACCCCGACACCGCTCAGTTGCGGACAAACAAAGTTCTCAAGGAACTCTCAGACCATGCAATCACGAAGTCTCACTCACGCCATCTGTCTATTGCCCGCTGCAAAAATATTGGCCTGAAAGTCAGTCCGCTTGAGAAGCCGCAGAAGTTTCAGGATGCTGTCTTATCAGTGCATCACGCCTGCATCCACACGCTCGGTTCAACTCCCGCGTACAAGATTATTGAGAACCACACTGGCACCGCATTCATACAGATTGCACGGAACGTGGTTGTTAAGGGCTGACCGCGTACGAAACGAGGTTGTTAAGCGAAACGCTTGGCGTGGGGCAGGTCACACATAGCAATGCGGTTTACCGAACCACAATGACAGTTCTCTGTCCTGCTCTGTTAACTCGCAGATTCGTTGTCCTGTCACGATTGTTTGCGGTTTAAATTGAACGGTCTGTTAACCCGAATTCGGCGAAATGGCAGGTTTTTTAGAGCTGATTTCACGCTCTGAAAAACAGTTGGACTTTCATTTTGCGATTTTCGGCAAAAATCGAGAGAGAGGAAAAACGTAGAACTTTTGGCAGAGAGGAAGAGAGAGTTATGGGTGGATATGGCAGTATGGGAACCGTTTTCAGTGGGAGCCGAAAGAAACCGGAGAGAGGGACAGAGAGGTTGGAGACCGTAGACTTTTGACTGGAGGGAGCACGTAAACCCTTTGGAACGGGCGCGTTACGGGCGTAACACAAAAAAAGCCCGATGGATTTGCTCCGTCGGGCTCTGCGTTAACTGGTGTGCGTAATTTTCGCTCGTTGGAAAATGATTGGCTCCGTAAACAAACGTCTTCAGGGTGAGAAAGATAGAAGAAAACGGCGCCTCGCTCTCTTTGAAAAATAATGGTTCTCATACCTGCTAACTTTGCTGATGTCAATCGGAAGAGACCGGTTTCAAAATGGATACACAAGTTAGCTCAGTGACCTGCCCCACCCGAACATTGTACCACTTTTTAGTTCGTCCTTCTACGGTAAGTATGTCCTTCCCACCTTCCACATGAGAAGGCTGTAGACGACTGCTAAGCGGAGCGAAGCTAGAGTTTAGCGCCTCCGGAGCCGGTGGCCGATACGATAGCAAACTGTGTGGACGGATCTGATTGTATTCCTGTCTCCACTTCTCAATTATAACTCTTGCATCCAGAAGCGTGTCAAATACCTCCAAGTTTAGAAGTTCATCTCTAAACTTCCCTTTATAAGTAGTATGGGGGCTCATCTTCCGACCGCAGCGAGGACACATGATCTTGCCTCGAAGAGCCCAGAAGGAAGACGTCCTGTTTCGTTTACTGCTGGACGTGCGCCTGTCTTCGATTTGCTGAGGCGAAAGCTCCCAAAGTTCTCGACAGACTATTGGCTGGTGCTTCCCCTTCGCACTCCATCCCCATCTCGAAAAAGACCGATGTAGACCGGATTGGACAGAAGCCCCAGTACCTGACGAGGAGTCCACTTGTTACCACCACGTACATTTCCTGTTCGCTTTGTAACATAGCGTTTTGTCACCCATTCTGATTCGTTGATCGTCTTGGCGATATCGGTTGGAAGTGCTCCGTCTGCTGCTAACTGAAAAATAGCCTCGACCTTTCGTGCCTCGGAGTAGTTGACAACGAGTTGCTTCGTATATGGATCTGCATCATAACCGCATGGCACTGCCCCAGCCAGGCGCATACCCCTGCGTTTCATAGCATTACGAGCATCGGCAAGCCGAGACCTGATCATGTCACGTTCGAACTCCGCGAATGAAGCCAACAGGTTCAGCATAAAAGTATCTGAAGCTGAACTCCCCAAATCAGGTGAGGTGACTATTAGAAGCTCAACGTTAAATTGTCGGAAGGTTCGAAGAATCTCCAAGCAGTCTCGGACTTTGCGGGATAATCGATCCAGGCGCTATACAATGACCTTATTGATCTTTCCTTCGCGTATTACCTTTAGCAAACGCTGTAGTGCGGGACGGTTCGTGTTCTCTCAGACAAACCTTTCGTCGTCAAAGCCTTCGCCCACCCACTCCCAATGTGGTGAGGCAATACCCTTGGCAAAATCCTAGCATATCCCAAGCTGTGCGCTGCACGAGGAAAACGTGCTGCCAGTTTTTGTCGATTGACGCGTGTATATTGCGTAGCGAACTTTTGTTTGATTCAAGGTTGTTCTGATTTCGCAGGTACTTCATCCGGTAACGGCGGCAGATCATCAGGCGAAATCAGCACGACCTTGCCATCCTTCCAGAGAGCAAGTGGCTGGTTATGCTGACGGGCAAGCTCCCGGGCTCGTCGAGCTGCTCGGATCATGGCAGCGTAGCTTCCCACCATGTCGCTGTCCTCTTTCATGCATTTGACTCGGTCATCTTCAGAAGAAATGCTCATCTCGTTCTTTCCTTACCAATGAGAACCGGTGGCATCGTACAGCTGCGTAGGCAGAACTACTGCTTTTGCTCCCAGGAAGCTGCGTTTTCCATTACGAAGTTCTGCCACCACTTGATACTCGACCTCAGGGATGTCTTCACATACCCTTGAGAGGGTTTAATATATTCGATCACTCCATTTGGTGTGGTATTGAAGAATTGAACAGGCTCGTATTGCTGCAAAGATCTTCTTCTCAAACCAGTGATCTCTGTCAGCGCAAATAGTGATAGAACTTGTTTCTTGACGCCAAGTGAAGGCATTATTTCTACAATGGCTGGAATCGCTGAAAGTCCAATATCACAAAGTTTTCCATACGACTCACTCTCTTTTGCCCATTCACCAGGAATGAAACTTTCTTCTTTGTGATTTTCCAAATCCGTAATCGTGTTCAGGAGCTCAATGACAGTCTTTTGAGAAGCACGCTTGGTTTTGGGAAGAACCGCACGGATAGTTACCTCGTTAGATTCCGCTCTGAACGCGCCGAAGATTGCGGGCAGGATGTCTGATTTTTCAGTACGCTTATCGTCAAAAAAGACAAACTTCCCAGTGTAAACATGAGGCGGTACAAACTCAGCTCCGAACCCGTACGGAGGGTTAAGTTCAAGGACAAAATGATCTTTAGATGTGAAGGCTCCAGGAATATAAACATGTCGGGCATCAATGCTGAAATCCACGACTGACTTGCTTGAGGGTCCGACCTCGTTTCCCTTGTCGTCAAAGCCACTAAAGAACCATTGTGGAACAGACACTTTTCCGACATACTTCTTTTGTGTCAAGAGAGGGTTGAATGCAAATGTCGTTCCCTTTGAAAGAAACTCGACCGCTATCTGATTCAAATCGCCTGTGTGCACAACAAGGTCTGGCTCGAGTTTTGCTTTGACTGTGTTGAAATGGCACTGGAGTTCGAAGATTTTCAATATATCATCAGAACTTACTTTGTTTGATTCCTGCGACGATAAGGATTGGTATAGCTCTTTAAGATTATCGAACTGCATGAACAGATTTTCTGTTCCAGGAACAAGGGCGATGCGGCTATCCTTAAGATTGGCGGGTAATCCCTTCTCTGGGTACGGTTCATTTTTAATGATATACCGAACGATATCCAAGGCAGTATCAATATCAATGTTTTCCCTTCGACAATCAGTACCTGTGAAGGTCGTACCACACTTTGCGTAGAGTATAAGGACTTCACTCGAGACAATACCACGATCAAATTCACCAAGGATGTCACGCGCGCGATCAGGACAGTTCAATTTGTTACTGAAGTAACCAGCCAATTGATGATACCTTGACAGATTGTAGAGAGTTCCTGGGGGGCGGGAATATGCACTCGATTCATGGCTGCTCCATAAGACGGTGATCAAGATCACCGCCAAAGCTACTATAACTGATACCACTATTAAGCACGTCTTCATTTCAGACTGTCCTTCCATGAAATGAATCATCAATCTTTTCGAAATAGGTTTGACCAGTCTCTGCATCAACATTGCACGATACAGTACCTTTTAATATTGTGTTTATCACCTTTTGCTTGCGGTCTTGTATGAACACTTCCGTCTGAATATTCTTGTGAACTGAAAGATGTTCTCCTGGTTTAACATATCTCCTAAAAGCCTGAATCAAGATTCCAGGTTCATCGTGGAGACTGTTTGAGTTAGCTATGACTGGAGCACGGTAGTAGGGATATGACTTTCCATCGCCATCAGGTGCAGAGCAAGTTTCGGTAAATTTCAGTAGTCTTGCGCAGGTAACTCATCATTGTATAACGGTGGTACGTTGAATTGACTGACTGTACATACCCGATCTTACAGATGCACCCTTTGGGAAGTTGTGTAGAAATGTCTAATACTCCCTTAAAAACGATGCCATCTTGCTCATGACTCACTTGCAATTCTGTGATTTTTGAAGTCAGACGGCATTTTTAATGCAAGCCGACCCACACGTTTCTGTGGTCTCGCGCACCCTAGAAGAATACCACCCGTTGTATAATCGTATTATCTCCGCTGAATCGAGATATCGATGTCCTTTTACTCCACCAGTACTCTTCGGTCTGAACTTATACCTTTTCCCTTTCTTTGGCTTCACATCAGGACTATCAACAGTAACATTGCCTTTCCAAGTCCATTCCTCTTCTTGTGGAACGAGGCCAGGGGGGAACTCCTCTGGCTCGGTTCCTTCCGGCTCCCACACGTACCACCCATCTCCTTTTGCCACCCATGCCATGGTTGACGATGAAGTGTTCAGAAGCTTTGATGTATTTTCCTCTGTTCTCTCTCCCAAAAGGGGTTGTATTTGAATCTCAAGAATCTCTTGCCTCGTCAACCCTCTTCCCCGGACAGGATCGAAACCCTCGAGCTTTTCGGTTACAGTGCTTCCATGGGTTCTCTCGGCGGTGGGAAGCTCTGGAGCGGCGACTGGTCTTTGTGCATCTGTCGCTGTTTCAAAGCTGGTGCGCTCGGGCACACCGTCAACATTTTGCTGCTTGTTAGGTATCAGCGGGGGGTGAATTTTTTCTTCGAAGTCGCGAACCCCTTCAAAGTCCTTCGCGTCCCCTGGTACACCCGGGCGGAAATCCGAATTCAGATTGCCTTTGTCGTTCGCCGTCATTACTCACTCTCCTCACATCTTCACTGGCCTCGCTGCGAGTGTGGTCGGTTGGTGGGGTCAGTGCAACCCGTGTAACTTGTGCAGTCTCCGCTACGGAGGAAGCGGGGTTAGCGAGTGTTGTTACGCGCGTTTCTGCTCGATGAAATACTTGAGCTGCTCGACCGAGATCGAGCCACAGGAACGGTAATACTCAGCGTTGGATATACCGTCCCCTACATAGAAGACGTAGAACGGTGTAGTTTGAACGTTGGTCACGTCAGTCTCAAGCAATGTGCGGTCTACCGAGTCTCCGAGTCCGAATGCGACGTTGCTCAGACCGTACTGCTCATAGAACAGCTTGACTGCCTGAAGACTTGCCCGCACGCTCTGGTCATTGCCGTATTGGTCGGCGATGCCGAGAACGTAGACCTGGCCGTTACCGGTCGCAGCACGAACCGTTGTTGCGAAGTTGGCATTTGTGACAATGTCGATTGCCATGGACTCCCTCCTCGAAGGTTACTCTGGGTCGGCGAAAGAACCCGACTCTTGGAAGGTTACCACAGCATCCCAGTTTGTCAAGGCAGGTAACTCAGATCCCCGGCAAAACCACCCCGTTCCCTCTCGCACCCCCAAAGCGAACGGGGTTGTTAACCCTGAGTGGTATGTTAAACAGAGAATAAGAGAGTTTGAAGAGAGATTTCTGGACTGTCGAGCGCAACCATGGAGGTTGCTTTCGCGCTCCGGAAACTCTATTTTGAACCGGAGAATTCTACATTACTGTCCACGAATGCGCAAGTCCTTTAGTAAACACGCATAACGCAAAAACCCCGGGGGCTCTCACCACCGGGGTTTGTCGTTAACTGTATTGCATGCGGAAAACTCGTAGAAAAAAGGATGGCTCCCCAGCCTGGACTTGAACCAGGAACCTAGTGGTTAACAGCCACTCGCTCTGCCAATTGAGCTACTGGGGAGCATTAAAGCTCGGCCATTCGTCCGAATATCTTTGCAGGTCTCTCGCAGGTGCCGAACGATAAAACTGGCACCCCCAAGGGGATTTGAACCCCTGTCTCCAGAATGAGAGTCTGGTGTCCTGGACCGGGCTAGACGATGGGGGCGCGTCAAATTGCTAAGATGGTGGCTGGGGGAAGAGGACTCGAACCCCTAATACCTGATCCAGAGTCAGATGTGTTACCGATTACACCATCCCCCAGCAACGAGGGAACATATTAGCGTTCTGTACGGGCTTGTCAGACGGTTTTTGTTGCAGCCGTTACGGACGCTCAGTGATGTAGCCTACCGGTCTCTGAACCCGATGCAACGCGATTCGCAGCCGGTTGAAAAAATGAGCTTCATCGATACATATAACCAGTTTAGCGACCGCACAGACTTCATACGTTACAGGCTCGGGTGCCAGACACAGCAGCAGTTGCATCAACGCGGCCTCGTGCTGCAACGGGTAAGGCGCAGTGCAAAGATTTCAGTAAACGTTACAGGATCGAGTGCCAGACGCACGGGCAAGATTATCCATGCGAACGGGGGATACCTGCGATAGCGGTCGCCAGCCACCGTCAGCACGAATTAACTGGGGTGTCGAGCATCGACGTGCGTGCCGCACAGCCGGGATAAAGCGTGCGGACGGGGGATAGCTGCGATAGCGGTCGCCAGCCACCATCAGCACGATGAAAATTGGGTATCAAGCATCGACGTGCGTGATAAACATGCCGACGAAGCGGTGTATGGCAACATGCGCAAGGAGAGCATTACGGCAGGCCAGAGCCGAGGCTCGTGGAGCGATGCGTTTGTGCGGGGGTTGGCGGCTGATTAATCAGGGCCTGCGTCTCCGTCGTGATGTGAGTAGCCACCGCCTGCTCCGCCTCGTTTTCTCTCGTTGCTGTAGGCCTCGATGACCGTTTTCTGGATATAGTCACGGGCCTGCGAGTTAATAGGATGAGCGACGTCGGCGTGCAGGCGCGCCCTGCCCCTTTCATCAAGGGGTATCCTTGCCTCCGGCAACTTTGTTCCGCACTCATTGCAGTAGTTTGCTCTCAGGTGATTCTTGTTGTTGCAGCGCGGGCAGTGATGCGTGAGCTTCCTGCTGGGCATGGCCACGAAGTAGCCCTGGTTTCCGTGGATCACCTTAAGGTCTCGCACTACAAACTCGTTGTCGAAAGTCACCGAGGCGAAGGCGAGCAGCTTGTCAGCCGCGCCCTCAACGATCTTGATTTTTACTTCGGTGATCCTCATTGCAACTCCTTTGTTAGAAGAGCAACCGTTGTATTTTCACTCCGCTATAGCGGAGGGGCTGCAATGTATCGCCGTGTGTCAAACGGCGCCTTGTTCGCTTTTCATCCCGTCCGTTGAAATCCCTTCAAGCACAGCGTGGACGAGGAACGTGCGGAAGTTAACCTCCTCCGGGAAGCGATACATGATGTCGTGCGCATCGTTCTTCTCCCGCAGGGGTGTGAAAAACGCGCTACCGGTACCGGTAAGAGTCCACGAAAATCCCGGCAGCAGCATTTTGTACTTTTCGAGAATCGGCGCCCGGTGTCGGGCGGCCTCCCACAGGCTGTTGTGAAACGGCGCATCTTTCCACGCGAGCCACCTTTTCAGGAAATCGCGAGCACCGGAGTACGGCGAAGGAATACGATAGCCTTTCGACCATGCATCGTAAACGCTTCCCGTTTCAACCTCGACGGGCGGAATGGCAATGACATACCACATACAGGGGATACTTTTGAGATTCACGGGTTGGACCTGTTCGCCTCTACCGGTACACACAGCGAGCGAATCGTAGATGAAGAATGGCACGTCGCTTCCTATTCGAGCCGCAAACGAGGCGAGTTTTTCCAATCCGAACCGCGTATCCAGCAACTGGTCGAGCGCGCGCATAACAGCGGCGGCGTCGCTGCTGCCACCGCCCATGCCGGACCCGGGAGGCACATTCTTTACGAGGTCAATTGTAATGGAGCCCTTGTAACCCGCTTCTTCGCGGAACAACTCAGCAGCACGCCAGGCGAGGTTCAGTTCCATGGGGACGTTAACGTCTATGCCTGTAGTATCAAGTCGAGTGGTCGGCGGGCCTTCGGGTTCGATGGCAACGACCAACTCGTCTTCGAGGGAAACGGGCAGCATGACGGTTTCAATGTCGTGGTAACCGTCATCTCTGCGCCCCTTGACATCAAGATAGATGTTGATCTTGGCGCGTGCGGATATTTCGATTGAGTCAGCTCTGTCGCTCAATCCTCACCTCGGTGTATCTGGCACGGTGTACCCATTTGTTCTGACTCAAAGAACATGCTCTACAACAATATACGACAATAATAAAAAAACCGGGATTCGGCTCGTTGATATTTCCCGCAAAAGAGATTCCTCGCTGTTCAGAAGGGCTCCGGTCACCGAACTTCTTCAGCGATACCACCTGAAAAGCCGCCTTCGGCCCGACATCCACGAGAACCCCCAACGCTTGACATAGCCGCGCACGTCAACATGGACGGCGGCACCGGTCGAGTCAGGACCGGGATATTCGTAAGCGCCGATTCCTCCGACCGGTACGGCCCCATCCTCCTCGAGTTTTTCGAATATCTTTGCGAGGGGCACGGAGTCGCTCTTGTCAATGCGACCGTCGCCGTTCAGATCGTCCATGCGCCAGTCCATATCCTGGTCAATGATGATATCGCAGGCGTCGGCGTAGATATGGCGGCTGTAAGTGGCCCCGCCTTCGCGTCGGTTGTGGCGCGGGGTTCGCTGCCCACGAGATGTATCGCCACTCAGCCACGTGCGGGTATTGTTGCTGAAAGAGTCGCCAAGCAGTTTGCACCTTTTGTATGAGGTCGTAGTTTACGGGAGCGAGGTGAATGTGGCGCGTGGGGTCGTCCTTGTCCGTAAAACAGACGGGGGTGCCCTATCAGAAACGACCGGGTGCGAGCTTCATATTGATGTTGTCCTCGGTCAGGCGCAGGAAATACTCAGGGGGCTTGTGTGCGGAGGGATGGGCTCGTACACTTTCAGGGGCCTTTGGAGACAGAGGGATACGAGCCTAAGTTGAAACCGGCGACAGTCCCTTTTGCTGCATTCGGTTCATGGAGAGGAACGGCCATGTGCAAAAAGAGAGAAGGTCCCGCTTTCGGCAAAAAACGGACTCGGGTAAGGCATTCACTCCCCGGGGCCTGAAACGTGAACGACTTCGTCGTCGCATTGACGGTTGCGTTCTGAACCGGGTCGTACATACTGTAGTCGCCCTCGAGCACGACACCGTCGTGCAGGACCTGAACGGTGACCGTGGTGGCGGGAACAGGGACGAAGCAGTATCGCGGGCGCAGCAGAAGCTTGCGTTCCGGGCTTGAGTCGGGAGCCCTGAAGGACACCTTGAACGCCACTTCAGCTGGGTCAATGGCGACGGCGGGGGCGCCGCCCGCGCTTGTGAAGTAAAAATGCCTGTAAACCCAGAAGACGGCGAGCACGGCCGACCCTATCAGAATTATAATCCCGGCTGTTCTGGTAAAGTTGCGTCGCGCCAAAGCCCCTCCGGCGGCAGAATCAGAACTGCCGTCTTTCTATTACCTCGATCTGGCGTGAACCGCGCACGACGAGGCATTCCACCGTTTTCTTGATTCGCTCGCTCTTCGCCACCGAAATAATGCGGAAGAAGTCGGACCGGTAGCCCACTATAGGGGCCACTTCGCGGGCGTTGATCATTCCAAGCGGAACAAGTTCTTCCACGTCCTTGATCACGTTGAGCTCACGGTAATCGTCGAAAGCGCCGAGTTCGCCCTCGGTCTTGTTGAACAAAGCCATGATTACCTTGCGGGGCGCGGTGTTGACGTTTACCCGGCCGTTGCTGTGAAGTGTCAGAAGGTCCACGAGACCCAATTCCTTTTCCTCGCCTTCGCCCCTGGAAAAGAAGACCTCGGGCGTTATGTATTCTATGTCCAGCAATTGGGTTAGATGTCGCAGGGGCTGGTTGATCGCACCGTCCTCGAACTCTCCCTCGCTGTCGGGGTCGATGTAATCCACTATCCTGTGCACCGCCTCGATATTGATGTCCATATCCAGAAACAGCCGTTCAAGGGAGTTTTTGAGAGGTATGTTCACACCGTCACCGACGGCGAGCATGTTGACGTTGAATTTGCCGCTCTCGTCCTGAACTTTGACAGTGCAGGTGAAAGGCGGTTCGTAAGGAGGCTTGGGTTCTGCCCAGGAGTCGTTGAGGGAATCGGCGCCGCCGCTGCCGGTCCGACGCGCAGGAGATATGAAGGCGCAGCCCGACTCCGCCCTCGGCCATGTAGGTAAGTTGGGTTGACTCGGTCATGTTGACGGCGATCATGCGGTTGACGCTCATGGAGAACGAAAGCTGCATGACTATTAGCGACATAACGACAAGAACCATCAGCACTACGATAAGAATCGCACCGCTGTCGCGGGCATCTTCACCAGAGGCTTTTCCGCTTCTGACGGAAACTTGCTTCATCACTACTTGATTCTTACGATGAAGAGGTTATCGCGTAATTGCCGAACGCGTGTAGTTGATGCCCTCTTCGGCCAGCATGTTCTCGTAGTCTTCTATGGTCTTCGCACCGAGTGATATCTCGACTTTGACCTCGCCCTCGTCCTCGTCCAGCGTAAATGTGTCGAACTTGCCGGTGGCCCGCTTCAGAAGCCTGTCTGCAACTCTCTCGGACACACCCTTGTAGTAGAAACGAAGATAAACGATGTGTTTCATCTCTTCGTCGGTGTAGCGAACCTTCTTTCTGTAGTTCTCGGCAAGCTCGATTCGCTTTTTGCAGGTCTTACAGAAAATACGGCCCTTGCCGCCACAAGTCGGACAGCGGACTTCCTTCTTCTTGCCGTCCTTGTAGCGTGTTACCCGCCTCTCGCCCTTGCAAGTGGGACACAGACGGTAAAACGGCTTGACGTGAACTACCTGGTTGCACTGGCGTTCCATCTCATCTTCGAGAATCTCGGGCATTTTCTTGTCGAGGTGCTCCTCAATTAGTAAGTACGCCTTTTTGAAATCGGGCTCGGTGAAAACGTAGCGCATCATGTAGGAGAGTGAGCGCAGGAAGGCGTCATAGTCCTTCTCGTCGTACTTCTCAATGGCATCTTTGGCCGCCTCAATGCCCTTTTCAAGGTTGGTGTCGTCCTTTTCCTCTTCCTGTTCCTCTTCGTCATCCGTGTACTCTATTCTAAGAATCTCTCTGCGGCGGATGACAGTCTCCATGTAGGAACCTTCCGAACCGATACGGACCTTGACGTACTCTTTTGTCTCTTCGACAATTTCGCCATTGATGACGGAGCCGTCCTTGAGATAGACCTTGTCGGCATGCACCATTGAAGAGAAGAAGAAAATGAACGCGGTGGAAGAAGATAATTGCAACTGCGCGGGTATTCATGACTATTCCACCTCGAGGATCTTAAACCTCAGTTTTCCAGCGGGGGCATCAACCTCGAATGTGTCACCCTTCTTCTTTTCGAGCATAGCAGCACCGAAAGGAGATGTGGTAAGGATGCGGTTCTGTGTGTGATCGTCCTCTCCGGAACCTACGAGGAAAAATACCTCCTCGAATTCCTCGTCGAGGTCTAACACGGTTACCTTTGAACCGAGCTGTATCCGACCGGTTTTGGAAGGCTTGACGATGTAGGCCTTTGCAAGGCGCGTTTCGAGCTCTCGAATACGAGCCTCGTTGAGTCCTGTTTCCTCCCTTGCGGCGTGATATTCAGCATTCTCCTCGAGGTCGCCCTTGTCGCGGGCCTCGGCGATCGCCCTCGATATCCTCGGGCGTCTCGCCTTCATTTCTTCAAGCTGTCGGGAAAGCTTCTCGAAGCCTTCCTTCGTCATCGGTATCCTGTCGTCCATCAGGTTCCTTTCATTTGACGGGCTGACATGCTTCATGTTGCAACCAAGCTTCCGGGCACCGCGATAAATGCAGTTCTCTGCAAACGGCAGCGGCATTGCCATGCTTCGTCATAAAGCCGTTTCTTCCTTATGTATAGCCAAGGCTATTACTTGCGTCGAAACACCTTATCTTCCTCGCCTGACTTTGCCTCGCTCGTTTTCGTACGAAATCAATTCTTCGAGGTACCCTATGGGTACCCTTCTGCCGGACAAGAGAAATGATATCGAGTTGACAGAATCTTTCAATAAGCTCACTGCCTTTCGCGGTACTTGCGAACGTGTTCCTCCTGCAGGATGCCCTCGATGCCTAGGGTATCCTTCACTTCTTTCAGCGATATACCGGACTTCTTTGCCAGACGTCTCGCACGCGGCGTGGCCTTTATCTTTTCAGAAGAAGAACCTGCCGAGCTTACCTGGGCGTCGAGCAACGAGCCTCCTGTTTCGGCCTTGGCAAGATGCTCCCTGATGAGGCGTTCGTTTTCTGCTTCGATGGCGTTGATATCAGGGGACTCGCCCGGCTGAACAAGCACGCACAGCACATATCCCACGGGAACCGTGGCACGAGTCTGAGCCAGGACTCTCAGCAGAGTTCCGCCCTTTTCGCATTCGAGCTCGAATTGAGCCTTTTCGGTAATGATCTCAACGACCTGGTCGCCTTTGTCGAGTTCCTGGCCGACTACGGCGAGCCACTCGCCTACAGTTCCCTCGACCATGTTCTCGCTTGCACGTGGCATCTTCAGAAGTTCCATGTCATCTCCTGTTGTAAAACGAGGGGGCACATGAGAATTCTATCACCCGAAGGGGATTTGGCAAGGTAGCGCAGAGGTGGAAAAACTTGTATGAGTAGCACATGAAACTATAATTACGGGCCATTACCGAAGACCTCAGGCACACAAGGACAATCAGTACTCGGTCAAATGCAGAAAGTCCACAAGATCTCTGACCTTACGTACGTCTCGCTCAACCGTTCCGTTCACCCCGAGCGGTTCGGTTCCTTCCGCTTTCAAAGAGTCGAAGCCGGCGGATTGCAGGCATACATATACCTTATGGGCCTCGGGCACGTGGCGGTGTTTACGACCAGCGGCAGCTTTCACTCCGAGGTCATATGCCCCGATATCGACGGCGAGCAGATGCAGGGACATCTCAAGTCTCGCAGTCTCGACGGAATGGACACCTTCATGTATTCGCGCGAGGGGAATATCGTCTATCGCGTTTCCATGAAGCTGGAAAAACTCACCCAGGGAAAATACGTCGAGAGATTCAAGAAGCTGCTCTTCAACGCCAAGAAGGGCCGCCTGGTAAACTGGCTCAGCGGCACGGAATCCTCAGGCAACTCTATCTCAATTGCATACCCCACTACTTATAACGACTGTATCGTACTCGACGTACACCATTTTTTCGGCAGGGAGCGCACGGTATTGCGCTCTCTCACTGTCGCGGGAAAAGCCGATGGATGAGTCCGAAAAGACAGCCAAATCTGAGCAGCCCACCGGACTCATCACTACTCGTCCTGATTCACAGCCCCGCCTTTCCATTGTCGAGTTCGGAATGGTTCTCGGCGTTTTCGCACTTTGCGCAGCCGCGCTGATACTGCTTTTCGTATATGACAGGGATTGGTCCAAAGACGACAAAAAGAACCTCGAGGCCACAAAGGTCTCAGATGGGCGAACTGTACTCCGCGATGCTGCAGTACATGGATGAGGTAGCTTCCGATGAGTTTCCGCCGGAGATAGATAACTTCCTGCACCACGCACCGCTCGAGTGGAGGAGGCTCGGAGTCTGTCCTGCCTCTCACCGTCGCTTTTCGATTCAACTGATTCCACACTGGCTCAGGGCTGACATAGAGCGAAACCCCGGCAAGCTCCTCGCCTACGACTACAACGAAAACGAACTTCGCCTCCAAGACTTATGGGGACAGAAGGTTACGGTAAATACCTATGACGAGGAGACCGAGCAGACCACCGAGACCGAACGCAGTTTGACCGAACAGGAATACATAGCGGTGCTGACCGGCAAGTATTTCGACCTCGACGACGGAACGGAATCCTCACAGAACGTGATATCACAGCTCAAGGCTATTCGCGGCAAGTTGCTCGGAAATGGGACTCTTGCCCGCAATTTCAAGGAAGGCCATGTCATACTGCTTCTGGACGGAACCGTGAAATACGTTACCGACCGCGAGTTCGCGCAGTACAGGCTGGAGATATTCCACAGAGAGCTTATCAAGCTCGCAAGAGCGAACGAGGGCAAATTCCCGAGCACGGTCGCTGCAGCGATGGCCAAGATGCAGACCTACGAGCACTGGTGGCTGCGCTGCAGTCTCAGCATCAATCCCGGCACGGACGACTTTATCGGGTTTGAGATGAACCCCGCTGGTGTCACTCTCGAATCTCCCGTCGACACCCCCCTGATGTACGACAAGGATTCATCCGCACATAAGTTGGAGCGGGGCGGCAAGGAATGGAACGGTAGAAACGTGCTGTTTCGCGACGGCACTGTCGAGTTCATGATAGAAGTGGATTTTCAGAAACAGATCGTCCCTCTGCTTGGCGCAAGGACAATGCCTTCAGACGAAGCGGATTAACACTGCAATAACTCAAATATCGCAAAACTTCATATATTCGAGGGAACGAACCCCCGAACCCGGAGGAAAGAATGGCTAAGATCCTTGTGTGCGACGCAATTGACGAAAAGTGCATCAACACGCTGAAAGAACTCGGCTACGAGGTTCATCAGCAGACCGGCATGGATGAGGCGACCCTCATCGAGAAAGTGCCGCCCTATCACGCCATGATTGTGCGTAGCGCTACGAAGGTCACCGCAAAGGTGATCGCCGCTGCCGAGAACCTGAAGGTTGTGCTTCGCGGCGGAGTCGGCATTGACAACATAGATTCCGAAGCCGCGAAGGAGCACGACGTTCACGTGCGCAACACACCTGCTGCTTCATCACACGCTGTGGCGGAACTTGCTCTTACCAAAATGTTCGCCCTGGCTGGCAAGTACACCCTCGCCAACGCCTCTATGCAGGCAGGCAAATGGGAGAAGAAGAAATTCAAGGGCACAGAACTCGCGGGCAAGGTGCTGGGTCTGATCGGCTCCGGCAGGATTGGTTCAGAGGTCGCACGGTTGGCATCCGCTCTCGGCATGTCGGTCATCGCGTACGACCCGTATGTCACTACCTTCGAGTTCGGCACCCTTGTGGACTCAAAGGAAGACGTCTTCAAGACCGCCGACTACATTTCCCTGCACCTCCCGTTCAACGAGTCCACCGCGAATATCGTCAGCAAGGAAATGATTGACCTCATGAAGCCCACCGCGTTCCTTATCCAGTGCGCTCGCGGCGGTGTCGTTGACGAGGCCGCGTTCGCAGCCGCTGCACGAGAAGGCAAGGTTGGCGGCGGCGCGTTCGACGTGTTCGCTGATGAACCCCTTGGCGACTCGCCGTTGAGAGGCATTGACAACATTATCCTTACACCTCACATCGGCGCTTCCACAAAGGAAGCACAAGCCCGCATCGGCGACGAACTGGTCGAAATCATCAAGGAAGAACTTCCGCTCTAAGGAGGCATACAATGGCTAAAGCTCACAACTTCTTCGCAGGCCCCGCTGTCTTGCCAAAACCCGTTCTCGAGGCGGCAGCGAAGGCTGTTACGAACTACAAAGACCTCGGCATGGGCGTTGTCGAAATCTCGCACCGGTCAAAGGACTTCGTCGAGATTCACGACCAGGCAGTCGCTGACATGAAGGAACTTATGGGGCTCGGAGACGACCATCATGTACTGTTCCTCTCCGGTGGCGCGTCCACGCAGTTCGCTCTCGTCCCCATGAACTTCCTGCATAACTCGGCCGACTTCATTGACACCGGTCGCTGGTCGATCAAGGCAATTGACGAGGCGCAGATGTTCGGTAACGTCAACGTGCCGTTCTCCGGCAAGGACAACGGTTACAGCGCGTTTCCGACGAAGTTCGAGTTCGACGAGGATGCGGATTACGTACACGTGACCTCCAACAACACCGTTGCCGGAACGCAGATGAAGGTGTTCCCCGAAACCAATGCTCCGCTTGTGTGCGATATGTCCTCCGACATGCTCTCGCGCGAGCTGAACTTCAGCGATTTCGGTTTCATCTACGCCGGAGCCCAGAAGAATATGGGACCTGCCGGAGTGACTGTAGTAATTATCCGCAACGACCTTCTCGAGAAGCAGAAATCAGGCCTGCCCACTATGATGCGCTACTCCACCCACGTAAAGAAGGCCAGCGCCTATAACACGCCGCCGGTTTACGGTGTATTCATGGTTGGCCAGGTTCTCAAATGGATAAAGGACCAGGGCGGAGTTAAGGCCGTCGAAAAGGTCAACGAAGAGAAGGCCGGAATGCTGTACGACGTGCTGGACAAGTACGAACTGTTCAAACCGCATGCGCACAAGGACGTACGCTCCACAATGAACGTCACCTGGCGCATGAGTACGGAAGAACTCGAATCCGAGTTCCTCGCCCTTGCTTCCGAGCACAACATGTACGGTCTCAAGGGTCATCGGAGCGTCGGAGGCCTTCGGGCATCCATATACAACGCTTGCCCCGTTGAGTCCGTCAAGGCCCTTTGCGAACTGCTCGAAGACTTCGGTTCAAAGAACAGTTGAACCAGAAATACCCCACTTAAAAAGGGCGGCCTTGCAGCCGCCCTTTTTCGTTGATTTCCCTGTTGCTACAGGAGAGAACTCGCCAGAACCCACGCGAGCATTGCTACTCCTGCGAGCGGCACATCGGAACTCGATTCGAACACGAAAGTGTCCTCCACACGCATGATGTTTGCAGAGGAATACCCGAAGTGCAAAGCGAGTTCATCGGGAAGCGGAAGTTTTGCGATATCGAAAGGTAACTGAATCTCACCGGCCCGGGCGATGAGCAAGCCGTTGTACGCCCAGCGCACAGCCTGCTTGCCGTCGAGCAAAAAGGAAGCAACAGACTTGTCGTAGAACCGCTGGCTAAGATCCGAACCATAGCCTTCGGCGGGCGGGAAAGGCGGGTTTTCGTCTTTCAGGAGGCTTCGTACGAAAACTGTGCTGCTTGCGGCAAAAAAACCGTCGGCACCGAACATGGCGGATGGAGTGTAGGGTAACTGCGCTATGGGCTTGCGGTAGTAAAGCTTATGGCCATTCACCGTGGTGAGTAGCGGCAAAACGCGCAGTGCGTCGTCGTTGAGCAGCTCGAACAAAGCCCGAGCCTTATCCGTGTCGGAAGTGGCGAACCTGAGTGCCATACGCGGGAGAATGGCTCCGGAAGGCAGGCTGACAGAGAACTCCGCATCACCGGTGAAGGCTTCGTCAAGTGCTTGTGTAAGTGTCATTCCGAGCTGCTTCTCGGCCCTGGCCTGAATGCCTTCCACCGACTTCACCTGGATCTCAGTAGCCTCGGAAAGGGCTACTTCGAGAAGTCGGGAGGCGGGAATGTCCGCGGCGAGAGCGAAAAGTGCTTCGCTCGACAGCCTTCCGGAAAAAACCGGCGAACGATTCTTGTCGGCGGCCGCGGCAAGGCCGGACCAGCCGGTGCTGCGCGGCTTGATCGTCAACTTATCGGTGAATCGGGAACCCGAGGGGCGACCTGTCCAAAAGACCGTTCCCGCGCCGGCAAGACCGGTGAGGCGGGCAAAGGGCCTCTCACAGCCTTCGTCGAAAATGTCGGTGTAAGGCATGGAAGCGGGGTTGGCGTAAACGAAGTACCCGTCAACCGGAGCGTGCGGAGCACCGGAGTCCTCGAACAGTCCGGCCAGCGAGTTATCAACATCCCTGCCGACAAAGCTCAGCCCCGCCTTGGAAGTGGCCACGAACATCAACTCGGCATCGAACGAGAACAAAATGCCCGTTTCGCTCTTATAAACGCCCTCTTCGCCCTCGACCGGCATGAGCGTCTCGTCAAATTCCAGTCCGGTCTCGGTCTTCAGAAGCGTCTCGAAAAACTCCCGTGCAGTGCCGTTCCGGGTGCGGATGCCGAAAACGTAACCGTTTTTCAAATAAGCCCCGACTGCGAAACCCCACTCGTGTTTGACCAGAACTGTCGTAACGAGCTTGTACAGATCCGATTTTGCGCGCGTGTCGGAAAAGAGTTCGGCCATCTGCTCCATGGCGAACATTTCAGCAAGTCCGGTTTCTGAACTCGCACGCAAGAAACCGTCAACCGACGGTATCTCCACGTACGCGACACAACCGGAGCGGAACAGAGACCGCAACTCGACAGGTTTTTCAGCTTGCTCCTCTGCGCCGCACAAAACGGTCGCTAAGCACATAAGTACAGCGAACAAGGCTGCTATTCGGTTCATCTTGCCTCTCAGGACAGTTGTTTGCGCTTGTCATCGAGGACTTTAAGCACCTCGCGGAAGGACACAGCGAACTTCTCCACGCCCTCGGTCTGAAGCTCATTGCACGCCTTGCGAAGGTCAATGCCAAGCACCTTGAACTGTTCAAGCTCGCTGAAATGAGGCTTGTAAGCTAAGGCCATGCATGGCGATTCGCCCTTCGCCGCCTCTTCGAGAGTGTTGGGAGGAACGGTGTTGACGGTATCGGGAGCAACGAGCGAATCTACGTACTTAGTCGCGGAATAGAGAGGGTCCTTCGTGGAGGTGCTTGCCCAAAGAACTCGCTGGATTCTTGCGCCGTGCGCCTTGAGAACTCCCCAGTCCTCAGAGGAGAACAACTCGTTGAAGCGCGAATACACTTCCTTCATGATCGCCACACCTGCTTTTCCGCGGATTGCGGCGGCCTCATCTCCGAGCTGGTCAACCATCTTGTCAACCTTGGAGTCTATGCGGCTCACGAACACGCTGGCGACGGAAGCCACCTTGCGGGCATCTCCGCCCTTAGTGATGAATTCACTGATTCCGTCAATGTACGCCCGGGCAATCGCCTCGTACTGGATGACATCGAACAGGAGCGTCACGTTGATGTTGAAACCTTCGGCCACGAGTTTGCGGATTGCGGGAACGCCTTCCTTGGTGCCGGGAATCTTGAACATTACGTTCGGACGGTTTACGAAAGCCGAGAGCCTCTTCACGTCGCGCACGGTGCCTTCGGTGTCGTGGGCGAGTTCAGGGGAGACCTCGAGGCTGACGTAGCCATCCACGAATGCCGTTGCCTCGTACAGGTCGCGGAAGAGGTCGGCGGCTGTCTGTACGTCCTCGACCGTAAGAGCGTCGTAAATCTCCTTGGTGCTGTGCCCCTTCAGAACGCGTTCGGAGATGTCCTTGTCGTAAACGTCCTCCGGAATGGCTTTGGCGAATATCGAAGGATTGGTCGTGACACCGTATATCACGCCCTCGTCAATGTACTTTTTGAGGGTCCCATCCTGCAGGAGCATGCGGTTGATGTTGTCGTACCAGATGCTCTGACCAAGTGCGAACAGCTTGCGCGAATTGCGTGCTTCCATGTTATTACTGCCCTTTCTCTCGAACGTTCGCGGAATCCTCGGGCGGGAATATCTTGCCCGGATTCAACAGGTTTGACGGGTCGAATATTCGTTTGACGGAACGCATTATCTCCATTTCAGGAGCCTTTACTTCGAGTGAAAGAAATGGCTGCTTGGTCAGGCCAATGCCGTGTTCACCCGACAGAGTTCCTCCAAGTTGTACAGTCTTTCTGAAAAGCATACCCGCCGCTTCATGTGCGCGCGCGAGGTTTTCATCGTCGTTCTTCTCGAGCAGGAAGTTGACGTGGAGGTTGCCGTCGCCCACGTGACCGTAGGCAAGCGTTCGTATGCCCGTCTCCCTGCCAATTTCGGTGATGGCACGAAGTACTTCGGAAAGTTTCAGCGCGGAACGCAGATGTCTTCGCTCACCTTGCGGGGGGTAAGTTTATAAACGGACGGGGATATCGACTTTCGCATCGTCCAAAGCGCGAGCCTCTCCTTTTCATCGGTGGTACGGGCGAAGGAGTCGGCTTTGTCGGCAAAAAGGTCTTCGAGTTTTTTCAGGTCGGACTCGACCTCGGAGATCCCTCCATCGAACTCGACAAGCAACATGGCCCTGCTCGCCTTCGGCGGGTATCTCCATGCCCGTCTCCCGAATTATCTGAAGACAGTTGCTGTCAACGAACTCCAGGGCAGGAGGAGACATCTGGGACGCGCACGATAAGGGCTCGCGGCTTCCAGCGCGGCTTCTCCGTCCGAAAAATATCAGCCGCGCGGTTCCGATTGCCACGGGAAGTGGAATGAGCTTAAGAGGCGGCCCGCGTAATGACGGCAAGAGTGCCTTCGGAGCCGACGAGGAGACGTGTCACGGTCGTAGCCCGTTACGGACTTTATGGGTGGAAACGCCTGGTGGAGATCCTTGCGCCCCCGATCGTATAGGCCTGGAGGCCGAGCACATAGTCACGCGTAACGCCGTACTCTGAGTCCTCGCAGCCCCCCTGCCCCTTCGGCTATGTTGCCACCGATTGTGGAGAACTCGTTTGACGCGGGGTCGGGCGGGTAGAAAAGCTTCTTTCTGCCCGCCTCGCGTTGCAGGTCGCCTACCACCACTCCCGGTTCCACCACGGCGATCAGGTTTTCGGTATCTATCTCGATGATGCGGTTCATGAGGGTGAAGTCAACCACCACTCCGCCATGAATCGGAACCGCTCCGCCGGTCAGGTTGGTCGCGGCACCGCGCGGTACAACGGGAAACTCGTGGCGATGCGCAAGCGAAAGCAGCGCGGCGACCTCTTTTTCATCCTTTGCCCGAACAACTGCATCGGGCATTCTCACGAGCCCCGTGCCGTCGTAGCTGTATGAGATAAGGTCGAGTTCGCCCGTGAGAAGACGGTTGCCAAAGACGTTGCGAAGGTCAACGAGGACCTGTCTGTCAAGCTTCATTTACGACGTTTCCTGCGGTTGTTCTTGCTGCCAGCCTTTGAAGAGGCCCTGCGGGACTTTCCAGCCGAACGGGATTTCATCCGCCCGCTCGCCTTCGAGCCCTTTCTCTTCTTGCGAGAGCGGGTGCGTTGCGCGCCTTCGACATTATACAGACCATGCGCCTCGTCGCTATCGTTAAAGCCCCTGAGTCGCATTTCGAGCCGTCTTCGGGGCAGGTCAACGTCAACGATGACTACCTTGACCGGCTGACCGGGCTTGAAAACTGTCCCGCGTTCTCCGCTCATTCGAGTGCCGTTGCCCGCGGCAACGAAAAACTCCTCGCCAATATTGCGAACGTGAATAAGCCCGTCAACGAGGAAGCGGTTAAGTTCCACGATTATCCCGAAGTCCTTGATACCGGTGATGACCGCCTCGAACTCTTTTCCCTTGAACTTCGCCAGATATTCGAGGGTCTTGAGCTGAACGAGGTCGCGCTCGCACTCCTCCGCGTTGCGCTCCCGGTTGGAGCAGTTCAGAGCGATATCGTCTATTGCCTCGTCCTCATCCACGTCGGCAGCAGCCTTGAAATAGTGGATATCCAACTGCTGATGCACGAACAAGTCCGGATATCTGCGAATAGGCGACGTGAAGTGCAGGTACTTCTCGAAGGCCAGTGCGTAATGCGGCGCGCATTCGTGGGAATAGGTAGCGATCTTCATCGTGCGCAGGATGGCGAAGATTCACGATCCGTTCAAAGGGCTTTCCGCGAACGTCGTTTATTATCTCGGTCAAGTCGGCCCTGCGAAGCTCCCTGCCCACCTTCACTCCGAACGAATCCAGAACCTCCATCAGGTTGTGCATCACGTCGGCTTCCGGCTCTTCCACGCACACGGTAATACGGCCGGGACGCCTTTTGGAAGGCAGTTCGAGCTCGGCCACGGCCTTGTTGGCCTCCAGCATGCACTCCTCGATAAGTGAATGGGCGTCGTCGCCGGTTTCGAGCTCGAGCGATAGCGGTACACCGGCGTCGTCAAGGCGAACCTTTGTATCGGGCATGTCGAGCATGAGCGAACCCTTGTCCATCCTCTTGGCGCGCAGCTTTTCCTGCAAGGCTCCAGGCCGCTCGAAGCAACATGCTCACGTGCCTGTCCGTCCTGGGAATGTACCGTTGTCGAGCTTCCCTCCAGCGCCTGCAGTGCCTGTTTATAGTCGAGGCGTTTGTCCAACGAATCATCGAACGGTGCACGGAGTAGTTTGTGCGGTTGCCGGAAGCATCGTAATCGAGCACGACGGTCTTTGCGGGCCTGTCCTCTTGAGGGCGCAGACAGCAGCGTTCGTTCGAGATGTGGTGCGGAAGCATCGGTACAACGAAGCCGGGAAGGTAAACACTCGTCGCGCGCCTTCTCGACTCTTCGTCGAGAACCGAACCGCGCGGCACGACATCGGCAACGTCCGCGATATGAACGTACAATCGCGTTCCGCCGTTCTTGAGCTGTTCGATGCTGATGGCATCGTCAAAGTCCTTGGCGTCATCGGGGTCTATTGTGACGGTCACAAGCTCGCGATAGTCCTTTCGGCCCTTCTCGTCAACTGGCTTCTGCGCAGCGTTTTTGGCCTCGCGCGATACCTCGGACGGAAAGGCTCCGGGTATCTCGAAGGCTCGGAGAATAGCCTCGATGGTGGACGAGTACTCCGACGCATGGCCGAGACGCTCCACCACGCTCGCACGGTAGGTGTCGTATCGTTCACGGATGAACTCGACTGTAACAAGCTCGCCGTGCTTCAGTTTCTTGCCTTTCACCGCGTCAATGGGGACTTCGGGAAAGACTCCGCCGCGGATGGGGATGAAGAACATTCCAAAACGTGTTTTGACGGCTGTGCCGACCGTGCGCCTCTTGCCCGCACGGGTTATGTTGACAACCTTGCCCTGTGCGGCGGTCTCCGGCCCGGCGACCTGCGTGATTTCTACCTCGACGATGTCTCCGTGCATGGCGGTTCCGAAATCGCCCCTGCGTATCTCCACAATGCCGCTGCGACCCTGCGGATTAACGAACCCGTAGTTCGTGCCACGGACGGTGAGCAGGCCGACAAGTGTATTAGCGCGCTCGGCAAGTTCGTACTTGTTGCCGCGCTTCTTGACGACGAGCCCCTGTGAGACCAGTTGCCCGAGCGTCAATTTGAACTGCGCGTAATCTCTCTGGTCGGCAATCATTCCGAGAAGAGTGGCGAGTTTCCTTCGCTTGAGCGGCCTGTAGGAGTCTCGCGACATCGCGTCGAGAATTCTCTGTTGAAGTGGTTTCTGTTCAGTATTCATTGATTCTTCATTCATAGGTTCTTCGCGACCGGTGATGCCGGACGCGACATTCTGTCCTGTCTGTTAATGTAGGTGATGGGCACCGCGAAAATACATTTTTCGAGGTACATTGATGATATGCGAATGGACTACCACTTTACTTCGGCTTCATCGAAAGCCGAGGTGAAGTTCAGGAGTCCGATGAAATCTAACTTCGAATCTGTATTCTGCCTGGCAAATATGCCTGCATCAACGAGGTTGAACACTATCTCCCCGATATCGTCGCTTCGATAGACGCCCCATTCCTCGAGAACCATCCTCGCCATGTTACCGTACCTGTCAAGGGCGGCCTCGCTGAAGCCCTCCACAAGGTTCTTAGCCGATATATGTTCCCTTTTGCCGCGCTTCTCAATAGCACGAGCGAGTGCTTCGTTTACAAGGGCATACGCCCTGAGATCGTAACGGTCGTCTTTTTCGAGGATGCTCTTCATCTTTGTGGCGAATTCTGGCTTCATAATTTCTCTCACTAAACGCAATAAGCAACCAAGATAGTGTAATTATACCTTTTCGGCAAGGCATCCGAGCTTTTTGCTCAGCACATCGCATACCGACACAAGCTCTTCGACACTGTCAGAATCAAGTGACAGAACCGCCCTACGCGCTCTGTCAACGAAGAACTCGCCCTGTTCAATGCAATAGTCGGAGACGCCCTGGCACCTCAGCTCTTCAGACAGTCGTGCAATTGCGGTCTCCCCTGATGCAGAAAGTTCCGCAAGCCACTTGCGCACCCAGTCTCTCCCGCGAAGTTGGAACAGCCTCAGAACGGGCAACGTGAACTGCCCCTCCCGAACGTCCTTCATCACCGGCTTGCCCTCGTCTTCGACGTTGTTAAAGAGGTCCGCGCAGTCATCGGCGACCTGGAATGCGATGCCGAAATTTACGCCGAACTGCGCAAGAACATTGCGAGTGTCGTCGGAAAGTCCGCTGACGATGGCGGAAAGCTCACAGGCGAGCTTGAACAGCCCGGCAGTCTTGCGCGAGACGTAGTCAAAGTAGTCCTTCTCCGAAACGTCCGGGCTGAATGCGAACTCAAGTTGTCGCAACTCACCAGCTGAAGCGTCAACTATGGACTGAGATACACACTGGTACGCGTCGAGGCTGTTGAGCGGCGAGAGAAGGCTCAGTGCTCGCGAGAAAAGGTAATCTCCCACGAGCAGCGCCTTTTCGTCGCCGAATCGAGCGTTGAGACTCGCACGACCGCGACGCATGGGAGAGTGGTCAACTACGTCGTCGTGGATGAGGCTCGCGACGTGGACGAGTTCCACGCAGTGCGCCCCGATGCGATGATTCTCCGTGACCTTTCCGAATGCCCTGGCGGCGAGAAAGAATATCGCGGGACGAATAAGCTTGCCCCTGGTGGCGCCAAGATGCGCGAAAGGCTCGCGAATGACTTGATCCCTTGGCGCGACATCTTGTATCAGACGCCTTTGCAGGTTTTCGATGTCAATCTTTATCGGAGAATAGACTCTGGAAAGCTGCTGGTTAATCTGGTCGGTTAAGGACTCAGGCATATTTGAACTCATCATCTAACGGTGAACAACGCGTCGTTGCGCTCAATGCCCTCGGAATGAAAAAATAACGGACCTTTCTCGTCCATTCTCGCAATAATGACCTCGTAACCGTTAACACGGGAAATGAGGTCGAGAGCCTCTTCGGGTTCGAGAACAGAGACGGCGGTCGCGAGCCCGTCGCAGATGGCGCATTCGGGGCCGAGAACCGCTATCGTACAAGAGCTGCCCTTCTTCGCCATTCCCGTTCTCGGATCTATGAGATGCGAAAATCTCTGTCCTTCCACCTCGAAGAACTTCACGTAGTCACCGCTTATGGCAATATTCGTGTCTTCGAGCGCGACCTCGGCGATTATACCCGTTGTTTGTCCGGAGGGCTTCTTAATTCCTATCCTGAAAGGCTCTTGCGACCACTTGCTTCCGATGACGGCGAACTCCCCGCCGCCGGACTGCACGAGGGCGCTTTTGATGCCGTCGCTCAGAAGCGACTTGACCGCAAGGTCCGTCGCGTAACCTTGCGCGATGCCGTTGAGGTCGAGGGCCACTCCACTCCTTTCAAAGGCAATGCGTCCCTCTTGGAGCTTTACGAATTCGACATCCGCGAGCGAGAGAGCTTCCATGAGCTGCTCGGGTTCGGGCAGACGTTTTTCTCCGCTGCCAGGTCCGAAACCCCACAGTTTCAGCACCGGTCGTATCGCAGGGTTGAAAAGGCCGCCGGATAGTTCACTGCACTCGAGTGCCTTTCTGAGGCAGCCAAGCATTACGTCACGAACTTCCACCGGTTCCCGCGCAGCACTCGCGTTGACTCTTGAAATGTCCGAATCCGCGTCGTACAGCGAACACTGCTCGTCAACGCTCTGGATGGCACTTATGGCACGCGAGAAGGCCTTTTCATCGAAGGAACCATCTTGCTGATAAATTGACACGCTGCAAGTCGTACCCATTGCGAAGGACTTGGCTGTTCTTGGCTCCGAAGCATAATCCGGACGTTTCGGGGCGTTGAACAGATGTAACAGGGCGAACAGTCCCGCGACTAACACGATGACGATGCAGATAATTGCAATCCTGCTACGCATTGGCAGAACGCCTTTCGTTGACAAACTCGCTGATCCGGGCCGAGAGGCAGGGAAGCGGTTCGTGGTCTGTCTGATTCCAGAATGGCTTGGCTCGAAGGTGCAGAACCTCAGCATCTGTGAACGCAGCGAGCACGGCTTTCTCACCCGCCGCGGGGCTTGCGGATGCGCCGACCTTCAGTACGCCAACCCGTGTGCATTCAAGCATTTCAGAGGCGTTATCGTAATTCATTTTGCATAGCGAGTCGTGAAGCTCGCGGCTGAGAGGCAAACCGTCGAGGTCGAGAACCCCATCAGCGGCAAGCTGTTCGTCCATTCGCAATTGAAGGCCTTGGATTGCCCGTCATGGCGGCCCGAAGCTGTTTGCGCATCTTCTCCTCGCGCAAGTACTCCCTGCCACAGCGAACGGGAGCCGTAAACAGGCAACCGTCAACTCTGACATTCGCGTTGGCGGCGAGCAGGCAGCCGAACCTCACGGGGAGCAGGTGCACACGCTCCGCACCGTTGTCCCTTGCGACACTGACGGCAGCCCGAACGGCGAGCAGCCAGCTCTTCGGCATCCGCATTTTCGAAAAAACCGTTCGAATCGCCCACACATGAAAGGTCGAAGCGACGGAACGCCTATTCCCCGTTCTCCGGAAGCTCACGAGCAGCTTCGACGATTATGCGGGCAGAGGATTTCTCTCCTCTCCGAATCCTGTGACAAACACAACCGAATCACCGTTCGAAGAAGGAGTTACGACGGCGTATATGTCACCATCCCCGCCGATATAGCACGGTCGCTCGACCAGTGTCATTCTGTCCTCGCTGCGACAGTTATCATCCTCTCCCTCGAAGCGTCGCGACGCCAGGAGAAGAAATCCGAAACGTCCTTGAAAGTGCAACCGCGAGGCATTTCGATCCTGCTTTCGCATATCCCCGCACGTCGCAACTGAATGCGGATAGCTTCGGGCAGGGAGAGCAGGTACTTGCCCCCTGCCTTTTCCGTTACGGCCTCGTCGGTACCACACGAAGCACAAATCGCATCCGCGACCTCGCGCCCTACTTCATACATGTCTCCGCTTATGCACGGCGCAAGTGAGACGTGCATGTCCTGCGTCCTCGCTCCCTCCGAACACATCGCCTCTACGAGCCTTGCAGAGACGTCAAGCGCCGTCGAGCGCCAGCCGGAGTGAGCTATGCCGAACACCCGCGAATGAGTGCAGTAAACTGATACCGCCGCGCAGTCGGCGGTCATTACTATCAGTCCATGACCGGGCTCGGTGCAATATATGGCGTCCGCTTCCCCCAGCACTCGAACATCTTCGGCGTTCGAGTCAGCGTCAGCCCTGACGACGAAATCGCCGTGCACCTGCTTCACTCGGCTGTAGGTATGCTCTCCGAGATCGAAGTCCTTCTTGATGCGCCCGACAAGAGCCTTTACCTGGTCGTGCACCGAAAGATTTCGCGAACCTTTCAGGGTGCTTCGCGTTGTAGAGATGAACTCGAAGCCATCGAGGGCGTCCACTGCCTTCGAACGAACGTATCGCCTTCCGTTGACTTCGGTAAAGTACTGCATCTGTCAGACCGTGTAGTTCTTTCTGTTGAGTATGACAGTGGAAATGATAAAGACCACCGCGGAGTAAATGAGCGCGTGGCCGAATGGGTCGAACTCGAGTACCTCGCCTCGGGTAGTACCCACTACACTCGCTGACATGGCCACGAAATCGGGCAGGCAGTAATGCAGGACCTTCAGAGTTCCGAAGAGCCAGGCAGGGTCGTCGTCGAAACCGGGGCCCATGTTGATACCGCCGACCATCGAAGCGACGAAGTACAGAAACAGCGTCACGATGACCGTTATCACGGTCGAGCGCGTCAGGACGTTCAACAGCGTCATGGTCGCGAGCAGAGGTATGAACAGAAGAAGTACACCGAAGAACGGCAGTATGAAGTCGTCGGTCAGGAATCCACTCTTGAACCATACTATCAGCATCACCCCGAAATACAGGTACGCAGCGGTGAAGAAGCTCACCACCGCGATAACAAGCGACTTGGCCAAAAGTATCATCCAGCGGTAGATCGGTTTGGAAAGCAGCAGGTCGGCCGAACCTTTGGCAAGGCTCTGTGGTATGAAACCGGAAAACGCGAATATGAAGAAGAAAACACCGACCGTAAGGATTATTCTCATTGTGACACGCATGGTGCTGTTTGCGAACTTCACCGGGTCAACGGGAGTGTTGACGTTGAAAAGCGGCACCGAGAGCCTCATCTCGTCCTCCACAATGCCTCCGGTTTCAGTCTGGATGCCGAAGAAAAGGTAGATGAGCACGAGCGAACACAAGACGATAAGCACCGTCAAAACCTTGCTTCTGCGTGCCTGGAGCAAAGCGTCTTTGCAGAGGGTGATAAACTGTGTGAACATCAGCTCGCCTCCCCCTGCCTTTCGGCGTTATTAACCGCTTCCATGAAGAAGTCCTCGAGCGTCTTGTGACGTTTGACTATGCCGTATATCCTGACCTCATGCTCTCGCAGAAGGTCAATGACGCTGGTGACGTGTTCCTCGCCGGGCACCTCGACGTCGAAGTAGTCTTCGCTTGCGGAGAAGCGTTTGTACTCAGTCCTGAGTTTCTGCAATGCTGCTTCGGGCAGCGCCGAAACGGTGAACCGGAACAGGTTTCCGAGCACGTTGATGTCCCGGACCGCTCCCTGCCAGGAAAGGCGGCCATGATTCAGGATCGCCACGCGGTCACAGACCGCCTCGACCTCCGCAAGAAGGTGAGAGTTGATGAAAAGGGTGGTTCCCTCGTCACGAGCTTGCTTCATGATTCGGCGCATCTGGACCTTGCCGACAGGGTCAATGCCATCGGTAGGTTCGTCAAGGAACACGACCTTAGGGCGGTGTATCAATGCCTGTGCGAGCCCAAGCCGTTGCTGCATGCCCTTGGAGTATTTCTTGACCTTCATTTTGAGCACTTTTTCGTCGAGTCCGACTTTCTGCATCATGGCGGGAATTCGCTCATTCGCCTCCGATGCGGGCATTCCGGAAAGACCGGCGTATATGCGCAGAATATCGGCACCCTTCATGTAATTAGGAAACTTGTGGTTTTCCGGAAGGTAGCCGAAGTGCTTCCTGTTGCCGGGTTTGCCGGTGTCTCCGCCGAAGACATCCAGATTGCCGGAAGTGGGCCGCATGAGACCGAGAATCAGCTTCAGAAGGGTGGTCTTGCCTGCCCCGTTGGGGCCGAGAAGCCCGAAAACAGAGCCTTCCTCAACCGAAAGCGATACGCCTTTAAGCGCATGCACCTTCTGGGAGAAGCCCGAGTAAACCTTGTGTACGTTGTCTATCTCGATTATTTTTGAGTCCATTGAACAGTCCGTGTTGCCTTTCTGAGTATCTCCTACGGTTGGTCGAATTCGTCCGGGTCCTGGTACTCTCCGGGATCCTCGTACTCGTCAGGGGGGTCTCCCTCGATTCTGCGGGTCTGGCGCATACGATTTCCGGCGTAGTCGGTGGCGAATATGTGAACGTCACCGGAGAATTCGGCAGGAACATCAAAAGAGTATCCGAAACGGGTGCGTCTCAGCCCGTTTTTCACGTCAAAGGTTAGTCCGTTCTCAAGTTCTACGACGACCGAGGCGGGAAGAATACCGAATTTGTCGCTTATCTCGATCTTCGCCTCTGCACCGACCTTTTCGAACAAATCGAGCCGTGGCGGCTTGTTGTCAACGAGGCTGAAGCTCGGTGAACGTAGGAGACTCGTTACCACGGGCGTCAACCGCGCGGAAAACGAACTGCGTCACTCCGTTTGTCGTCTTTGGAACGGAGAATTCCTTGATGGGGCGGTCGGCCGGTCCTGTCGACCGGCGAACAGCTTAACCTGGCCGGACAGATCGTATGCGCGAAGTCGCGGCCAGTTGTCCGAGCGAACAGGTTTCATGAACCGTACCGCGTCGAGGTCGTAGTACTCGCCGGGGATAATGCCCTGGTATCCATCATCCGCGATACCTATGAAGGAACATACCGCTTCGGGCGGGAGGTGAGGTGTCAGGTCTATGTACAGCTTCGTCCAGTCAGGCCCGATTGCGGCATACCGGTCAAGAGGAACTGTAACAGTACGGCCTTCGAATCGCATGACCAGAGATAAAGGCAAGGGCCTGCGTTCGCGAACCCGTATTCTGCATGTGAACAGCGGACAGTATCGCAGGTCGAGCTTTCGTTCGAGAAGTCCGAGACCGAACGGTCCTCCTACATCACGGGAATACACTCGTGCGTAACCCACGCCGCGGAAGGCATCTCCGTATCGAAGAACCACACCGGCTCCCATCAGGTCGTACAGATAGGGAATATCGAAATTCTCGACTGACAAAGGAAGCGCTTCAGGAGCGGGCCAGACTTCGATGGGCGGCCCCTCGAAGTCCTTAGAGATCAGTGCGCCCTCGTACTTCATCGAGGGGGCGAAAACATCCTTTTCCGGATTGACTGTAAAATTCCCGCTCCACTCGTCAAGCATGCCTCCCGCTGAGGTTTGCAGGCGTTTTATGGACAGCGTGTGGTCGCCGGGACCGATGCCTGCGCGGGCGGCCAGGAACTCAATTCTGCGGTGTACGGGGTCGTAGCTCAGGATTTGGTTGTCGAATCGCACCATTTTGCCGTCAATGAAGTACGAGGCCTTTTCGGGCATCAGCGTGCCGTTTGACGGGTCGTCAACGTATATGGCGAGTATCTCGCCGAGGTCGGAATCCTCGAACGGTGCGGTCAGCTTGCGGATGCGGGGAGCCATATTGTTTGCCGAAGGCTTGAGGAACGCGAAATCCTGTAGGGCATACCAGCTTCCTGAAACCGCCCTCCCCTTCAACCGCCTGCGTTCCTCGCTACCAAAGCGGATATCCGTTATCACCAGCTTTCGCTCGTTCGGGAAGAACCTCTGCAACGCTCCCTTCAGATCAATTCGCAGCAGTCTGAACTCACCGATGTCCGGCACGAGAACGTGGGCGACCGACTGCTGCTCCCCGCCTGGTCTGCACCGCCGGTCATGTTCAGTTTCATGTCGAAGCCGTTGCAGCGAAAGTACAGGTCGGCAGGCGTGTTCTTTCGGGCGAACGAGAAGGTCAGGTATGGGGTCTTTTCGAGTTGCACTTCATCCTTGGCGTAGTTCAGGACAGGCACGCCGATACTGCTCACCGTCTCAGCACGCACCCCTCTTTTGAGCGGTGTAATGCGCGTTCGGGCAGAAAGTCGGGAGGGCTGGAGTTCCGCGTGAGGCATGAAGTTCGCTCCGGAACCGTGAGGCGAGGAGTTCAGCGCTTCTCCGCTCAACCTGACGTGCGAGACGAGAACGCCGTTTTCAACCGCCCCGACAACTCCCTTCAGCCGCTCAAACTTGCCCGTGCTTTTTTGCGTGAATATCTCCTTGCCGTCCAGCAAGAATCGGAAAACGCCGTCCGATATTTCGAGGCGCACCCTGTACCACTTGTGAACGGGCTGGGCGTTGCGCTCGAAGGTCGTGCTCTCGAAAACGCGCATGTCATGAGTGGCGACGAGTTCGCCATCGTAGTACAGACGGGTCTGATGGTCCTGTTCCGCGGCGAGGTGAACCACGAAACCACCGAACATGTCAGTGGGGTCCTCCACAAGCCCTAACACGAAGTCGCTCCTGACCTCCCATGGAGCCGCATGTGACAACATCGGCGGTGCTATGAAGAGGTCGAAATAGCAGTCGCCGGAGACATAATGCTTGGACGCTATTACAGCGTTGTCACCGTATCCTCCGAAGTAGCTCCAGCGGGGGTCGCAGGACCAGCGAGTGGTGGTACCCCATACACCTCCCAGCACGTCCCAACTGGCCGGAGAATGCACGAAGTCGTCTATGAACAACTGCGGCGACGATACAGAGAACCTTACTTTCGGGTCCGGACGGGTTTGGCCTTCCTGAACGGCGAGACAGAAGTACCCTTTGCCGACGCCCTCGGGAATGGTGAACGAGCCCAAGATCGTTTTGCCGACCCTCACAAGCGCCCTGTCAGCAACCCGGTTGACGGTAATGCCTTTCTCAAGGGATCCCGGCGAGAGCGAGAAGGCGGTAAGCTGCTCGCCTTCATGCGTAACGGACATCAACTCCTCGTCAGGGTCGTAATCGAGTTTCACGCCGCCTTTGCTCCTGTCGGGCGAGTACAGCCACGCCGTCATCTGCTTCGAACCGGAAAACCGCACTTCGCTGTCGTCGAACGGGCCGTCGGAAAGCCAGAGCACGTTTTCGGATATGTCCGATGCGGCTCCTGCGGCCCAGTAGGCCATGTAGGGGTCCCAGGCGAACGTCGAAAGGTTCCCGGGTCTGCGCCACTGTTCGAGATACTCGTCATTGGCTCGCACCGAAACGTCGTCAATGTCAACATAGCCGTCACCTCCCGCGAGTACACCTGCACCACCGCTGATAAACGCCCCGGGATCGAAACTGCCGATCGAATCGCCGTCAATGAGAACTTCGGTCTCAACAGGCGAAACAGCACGCACGGTGACAGTGAACCACTCGTTCTGGTCGGGATATTGCCCCCCGAGGAAGGTCTCCTTTTCGAGCCTGTTATCGCGTACGAACTGGCAGTACCAGCCCGGGTCGTAACCGGTTTCTGAGTCTTTCGGCAGTATGCGTATCTCGTCGTCATCGGCCACGAAAACACGTACTCCGCCATCAGGACTGACCGACCAGCAGACGCATGTTGCATTCGAACGTGTAGGCGGCCCAATTGTCCTCGGACACCGTCGCGTACGAAACGGGGGCGGCCTGAATCGGCTTGAGCGAATACTCCTTCAGCGACGCTCCCCAGCGGAAGGTGGAAGGTGTGACCTTTTCAAGCTGCGGCCGGGCGTCCTGCAACGGCCGGACCCACTCGATGGTCATCGGCACCCCTTGCCTTCGCTCCAGCCTCTCAAACTCGTCAATGCCTATTCGCTTGCCGTTCACCTTCAGAATTACGTCGTTCTCCTTCATTCCGGCGGCCGCGGCAGGCGAGTTCGGCGAGATGCGCTGTATTCGCAAGCCACCCCGAGATGCCTCCAGCACGACTCCTATGCCGGTGCTCGGAGATGCAACGCGTGACTCGATGAGTATCTGCTCGTCGCGGGCGGTCAGGGGCGGTTTGCCGCAAATAGCCGACATGTAGCCCGGGTTGATGCTCTTGTCGCCGAAATCGAAGGTGATTATCTTGAAGTGCCCCGCATTTATCGTCCATCCACCCTCGCCTTCCCAGCGGCCGAACGTGTCCGAGAAATATGGGCGAAGCATGGGCGAAGCCTCTATACCGGACTCCGTGTCAGCCCATACGGAGTCCACAGAATTCAGCGTTATGGGGTCGATCATGCGCTCGCCGTCAACGGTTATGGTAAGCCAGCCGGGCGTCAGAAGGGCGCGAAGATGGTGAGAACCGTCGCTGAGTTCCGGATGCTGGCGAAGAAGGTATGTCTTACCCTTGCGGCGACGATACGCTTCGAGCTTACCGTCATGAGTGGTGAGAACGAATGCATCGTCGGTGCTCTTCAGCGCGAAAAGAGGCCCGACATCCGCACCGGACGCGCTGAAATTACCGGTGAAGAGGACCTGCTCGGTCTTGAGCGTCCGTGTATTCTCGAGAACCTGCTCTGCCGCCGGTGGCATTTCCACTTCTTGCGAGCGCATATCAGCAGAAACACGAGGACTGACGTGTTCGGATGGCGTATCGGTGGACGCGGGTTCGGACGGAGAAAAGTAAATCCCCGCAATCAGCCCCGTTGCAACCACAAAAAGAACGACTGTCGCAAGCAGATAGCGTTTCATTCGGTCCTCAGTGTCTTGGAAAGCGCGGTCAGGTCGTCACGCAGAACATAGCCGAGTCTCCGGTAGAAATCAACCACTCCGATGTTGTCGTTTTCCACCAGAAAGGTGATCTTAACCACTTCCATTTCGGCGAACCTTTTCTCGAGTTGTTCCATCATCGCACGGCCTATGCCCCTAAGATGATACTCAGGCTCGACCGCAAGATGATGCACAAAACCCCGTCGCCCGTCCCACGAACCCATAACTGCACCAACAAGCTCGCCGTCAAGCTCGGCCAAAAAACAGGTGAACGGATTGCGCTTCAGCATACGGGCTATCTCGGAACGTTCGTCGGAAAGCGTCAGCTTGATGCCCGCACGCTTCCAAAGCGAACGAACCGCCGGATAGTCGGAGATGGTGAATTTGCGAAACTTCACTTTCATAGACGCAGATTATATGAGGCTCGTCAAGCTCCGCATTCCGTATCGGGTTAGGTTTGCGCAAAAAAGGACGGCACGCCGCAGAGGAGACGTGCCGCCGAGATTCGACAAAAGCTCCCTTCACATCTCCCTTTTGCCGAACACCTTCTTCTTGATCAGCTCTCGCTTGAGGCTCGCGATCGCGCTGGTCGGGTCGAGATCCTTGGGACAGGCGAGCTGGCAGTTGAAGATGGTGTGACATCTCCAAACACCGTCCAACCCGTCAACGCTCTCGAGCCTTTCGACGTAAGAACTGTCCCGCGAGTCGGCGACAAACCGCCAGGCCTTCAGAAGCGCGGCGGGGCCGAGATAGTTCTCGTTTGTCATTGTCATCGTACAGGACGCTGTGCAAGCTCCGCAAAGGATACAGTTAATCGAGTGGCCGAGCCTTTCCCGTTCATCAGCGGTCTGGGGAAGTTCCTTGTCGGTATCGATGCGCCCCGGTTTCAGGAACGGCTCGATAAGCCTGTACTTCTTCCAAAACTCGGTCATGTCAACAACAAGGTCCTTGATGACGGGCATGTTGGACATGGGCTGTATCCGAATGGGCTGCGCCATTGCCGAGACCTGTGTCTCGCAAGCGAGGCGATATGCGCCGTTGATGTGCATTCCACAGCTTCCGCACACCCCCGCGCGGCAGGAGAAGCGGAACTGGAGAGACCCGTCAATGCGGTCCTGTATCTCGAAAAGCGCGCCGAGAACGGTCTCGCCCTCCTTGCAGGGCACGGTGAAGTTCTCGAAGTACGGCTTTTCGTCCTTATCGGGGTCGAAGCGGAAGATCTTGAACTTGACGTCTTTCTTTTCCATATTCACCCCTAATACTTCCTTTCCTTGGGCACCCATTTCCCGAGGGTGACCTCTTTGCTATCCATTCTTGCGCCCTTATCCTCGAAAAAGGCAAGAGTGTGCTTGAGCCATTTTTCATCATCACGGCTGGTGAAATCGGCTCGGAAGTGAGAGCCGCGACATTCTTCTCTGTCCAAGGCACCCTTGACAAGAGCCTCCGCCACGTCGAGGTTAGCCTTGAGCTGCATTGCCCAGATGAGATCCCAGTTGAATCGGGCACCCTTGTAGCGAACTTTGATGTTCTTGTAGCGCTCGCGAAGCTCCTGGACCTTCTCGTGGGCTTGCTTGAGCTTCTTTCCTTCGCGGAACACGCTGACGTTGGAGACCATGATCTCCTGCAACTCGTCGCGCAGGTCCGCGGGCAGCTCATCGCCATCCATCGCACGAATCTGCTCGATGAACTCCTTCTCGCCTTCGAAGGCCTTTTCCGCATCGCCTGCGTCTGAGGCAAGACCGCCGATGACGTCTTCTGCGGCGGATTCGCCGGATATCTTGCCGTAAACGAGTGTTTCAAGAAGCGAGTTGCCACCTAAGCGGTTGGCACCGTGTACGGAAACGCATCCGCACTCGCCCGCAGCGTACAGGCCGGGCATCTCCGTGCGGCCGTCGCCGTCGGTGTCTATGCCGCCCATGGAATAGTGAGTGCCGGGCTGGACGGGAATGGGCTCAATGATTGGGCCCACTTCGACGAAATTGATGGAAAGGTCTCGTATGCCGGGCAGACGCGTCATGATCTTCTTCTTGCCGAGATGGCGCAGGTCGAGGTGCACGTATTCGCCGTTGTCCTTGCCGAATCCCCTGCCCTCCAGCAGTTCACGGGTGATGTTGCGGGCGACGATATCGCGCGGAGCCACCTCCATAGCCTTGGCGGAGTCGGAATAGTTGGCGAGGAAGCGGTCGCCCTTGTTGTTCATCAGGTATCCGCCTTCACCGCGACATCCTTCCGTCATGAGAATGTTTGTGCCGAAAAGCGAGGTGGGATGGAACTGGACGAACTCCATGTCCTTTAGCGCAACGCCCTTCCAGTAAGGCATGGCCATGCCATACGCCGTGCTTATAAGCGCGTTGGTCGTGTTGCCGAAAAGTCTGCCGGCACCGCCGGTGGCCATGATTACCGCATCCGCGCGAATGGCCTCTATCTCGCCGGTGTCCATCCTGATGGCGGCAACGCCCTGGCACTTGCCGTCCTCCACGAGGAGACCGGACGCGAAATATTCGTCATAAAAAACGAAGTTCTCGCGCTCGGAGTTCAGTTCGTATGCGACAGCCTTTTCGTAAAGCGAGTGAAGAAGCACGTGGCCAGTGAGGTCGGCCGCGTAGCAGGTGCGGGGAAAACCCGCGCCACCGAACGGGCGCTGGGCGATCAGACCGTTGCCGTCACGCGTAAAAGGACAACCCCAGTGGTCCATCTCGTAAATGCGCTCCGGAGCTTCCTTTGTGAAACGCTGGACAGCGTCCTGATCGGCAAGGTAATCCGAACCCTTCACTGTGTCGAATGCGTGCTTCTCCCAACTGTCCTGCCCGCCGCGAAGGTTGTTGCCCAAGCTCGCGTTTACGCCGCCCTGCGCCGCAAGCGAGTGCGAGCGCAACGGGTGAACCTTAGAAAGGACAGCTACTTTCACGTTGTGTCTGTTGCATTCAATGGCGGCTCGAAGGCCCGCGAGCCCCGCACCGACCACTACTACCTGGTGATATTTCATGCGGCCCTCCCTACTGGGTGATGAAGATCATTTCCTTGAGTGGTTCGAAGAAGAACAGCGCGGAGAGCGCACCGAGAACCGCTGTAATGCCTACTACCCAGAAGGTTAGTTTCTTCTGACCCTCCGTAAGGGGAAAGAAGTCAACGAGCATAATGCGTATTCCGTTAAAAGCGTGAAACGCACACATGAGGAAAAGTATCCACTCGCCGATATGGAAGAACCACTTGTCGTAGAGTAACATGGTGTTGTTGTACGATTCAGCGCTGACCATCCTGTGCCCGAGCGAATACAGGTGTGCCAAAAGATAAAAAGTGATGCCGAGGCCCGTCAACCTGTGTGCGAGGAAGGCGAACATCTCGAAATTGATGTTCAGGCGGGTTTCACGAATCCAGCCTGCAATGAATTTAACCATTTCCGCCTCCCATCATGAAGGGGTTCATGTCGGCGAGAAAGGCGTATATCACGAAGCCGACGACCATTGTGAGAATAAGAGCGGCCCAGGCTATGCCGTTTATCAGCGCCACTGTCTTCTTTTCCGTTACATGATCCTCGATGACCTTGACGACTCCGAAGTAGCCGTGATATGCAACGGAAAACAAAAAGAGCGCGTAAAACAACAACCAGCCACCGCTGAATGCGAGCCTGTCAGAAATCTGTTCCGCGGTATAGAACCGCGAACCTGCAATTTCCGCGTTATCTGGTTTCAGGATAAAGTGGTGAACGTAGAAGTGTACCGTTAGTCCAAAGATGATGTAGAGCGCGGTCAGCCTTTGCAGCAGCCACGTCCACATTCCCGCACGGGCTTCCATTGATACCCCCTGGGGTTGAAAAGCACGGAAACGGAGGTTAACTTGCCAAGAGCAAAAACGTCGGACAGAAGGACGATTATAACAGTGGCACTCCGTCTTGCACTTTTTTTCGCAATTGCTTTTGCAGCATTCTCACTGGCATTTCACAATTCCCCGAAAACCCACGCCGAGAACGCACGCGGCGCCCAGATATCCATTCCGAACAGCCGCTTCAAATGCTCGACTGACGAGACGGGTTTAACGACCGCTGAACGCTGGCTCTTCCTCGAACGCGTGCCCGGCTGCGCACTGTTGAGGCCACCGGCAGGCGACGGAGTACTGATAAGCAGTTCCTCAAACACCGCTCGCGCCGACCTGCTGAGCACATCGCGCAAGATGCCGCCGTTCAAAAACGTCGAGGTTGAGCTGGAGTACGAGACAGTGTTAGGCTCACCTGTACTGTTCATCTGCCTGCGCCCCAACTTGAACAGATTCGACGTTGACCTCGAGTTCCTCGAACGCGCAAAGGTCGGCAGGACTGTTACGGACAAGGTTCGCCTTCACACCGGCGAATTCGAGGGCGACTACGGCATATCGGTTTCTATTACTGGTATCGGGGTCGCAAGACTCAAGAGTATTCGGGCATGGTACGCCGGTGATTACAAGCGGCCGGATAATCCTGTGTTCGTACTGAACTTGCTGTCTGACCATCCCCCCGAGGACGGTAAGCTGCCCTGGAAAAACATCCACAAGCTGCGAAGCGTATTCGGTTTCCCTTCGATCGAACATGCCCATTTCGAGCAGTTGACCGAGGAGATACTGAAGGAGTCCGACCCTTCGCTTGTAGTGCTTTCCCCTTCCTCCAGCAAAATCGATAAGCCGAACAGAAAGAAGGTGGAAGCGGCTTTGAAAATCGTGGACGAAAGCGGATTGCCGATTGTGGGGATATGTCTCGGTCACCAGTGGTTCGCACGCTACAGGGGCAGTCGTGTTACAAGGGGCAAGGAGTGGGGCATTCACACGATGAAAATGCTGGCACGAGACCCGGTGTTCGACGGACTGCCGAGACTGCCGTTCTTTTACGTGTCGCAATCGCACAACTTCATGGTGGACAAACCACCGTCCGACGCCGTGCTGCTTGCGTCATCCAAAGCCATCGAGTGCCAGATGTTCCGCTATCGCAGACCCTTCACCTACACCACGCAGTTCCACTTCGAAAGAGACTGGGAGGACTCGGCTCCCGGCGGGTGCGTAATGTGGAAGAACATTCTCAGAAACTACGGACTTATCGAGTAGCCTCACCGGCCCGATACGTTCTTGAACCTGTCACGGTACGAATGACCGTGATGAGTCGCAACGCGCCAGCCCACCTCACGCGCCACTCCCTGCGCAAACTCGAAAGCATGGCGAACGTGGTCAATGTGGTCGTCGCCCTCGCCCTTGCCGGGATAGATATTGTACAGGTTACGGTACTTCGCGGGAGTGATATCAGGCATAATCACGTTCGCGCCGCTCAAAAGAGCCTTGCGGCGGTACTCGCTGTCCAGAACTACAAGTGAAGTGGTGGCGGGCAGATGCGCAACACCCAGCACGAGCCTCGCAGCCGCCAAAACCCGCAAAGACAGGTCCTTATCCCCGTTCGGGTAGCCTGAAAGAGGCGTTCCCGGATGCGATATGAACGGGCCGAAGCCCGCCATGTCAACTTCGAGTTCCCGGCAGAAAAGGATGTCGTCCGCGAGGTCGCCCGCGGTCTGTCCCGGCAGCCCCACCATGCAGCCGGAACCTACCTGGTAGCCTGTCTCACGCAAAGCCCACAGAGCCTGCAAGCGGGTTTTCTGCTGACCCCGGGGATGCATCCGCGCGTAAAGGTCCGGATTCATCGTCTCGTGCTTCAGGAGATACCTGTCCGCGCCGGCCTCGTACCATTCGCGAAACTGCTCCTCGGGCCATTCACCAAGGGAAAGGGTTATCGCACAGTCGGTCTCTTCCTTGATGGCTCTGACGAGTTCAGTAACACGGCGGCCGCTGAAATATTCATCCTCTCCTGATTGCAGCACGATAGTCCTGAAACCGACCTCGGAAGCAACACGGGCGAGTTCGATAATCTCCTTCTCGGGAATTCGGTACCGGGGAACGTCAGTGTCAGCCGCTCTCAGGCCACAGTACGTGCAGCCGCAACGGCAGTAGTTGGATATTTCTATTATCGCACGTACCTGGAGCTCGTCCCCGACGAGTTCGCGCCGAACGCGGTCGGCCTGCCCGAAAAGCTCCGAATCGTCTCCTTCAACAAGCATTGCTATGATGTCGTCCCTGGTGTATTTCATGTCTGTCCTGACTAAGGGAAGTAGTAGAAACCGGTGTCCGTATAGCCTCCCGAAACCTTGCCGCTCCAGATGATTATAACGCTGCCCGTCCACACTGAAGATGCCTCGCTACGGCCTTCGGGGGAATTCTCGTCCGTAACGTCCCGCCAGGTGCCGGTATTTAGGTCGTAAAGCCCGCCATCGAACGAAAAGCCGTTGTTGAATCCGCCCCAACTGAACACGTATTGTCCCGCGAGTTCGACAGAGCTGTCGAAGTACGCGTCAGGAGCACCGGCAGCGGGAATCGGGTTCCACGTATCGGAAACAGGGTCGTATGCACCTCCGTCGGCCAAGGGCCCGAAGCCGTCTTCGCCGCCGCAAACAACCATACCCCGGGCGGGAAGATAGGCACAGTGATGGTCGAAGCGTGCGTTAGGGGCGTTGGTGGAAGATATTTCCGACCACTCGTCCGATGCAAATTCGTAAAAGTATCCGTCGGAAAGAGCATTGAACGACACGCCGCCCCACACTATCAGCCCCGTGTCAACCCACGCCATTCCGTGGTTTTTGCGCGCGGAAGGCCGATTCGCCCCTTCGAGAGCTGTCCAGGTGTCTGTCGCGGGGTCGTAGATACCTCCGTCGTTGAGAGTTGTCGAGCTTGCCTCGCCGCCCCAGACGATCAGGAAGGTTCCGGTCCACACCGCGCGGTGGTCGGCACGGGCTGCGGGGGCATTCTGCGAAGATATCGGCACCCACGTATCGGAGGCGGGGAAGTACGCGGCACCGTCGTCGAGGTAGCTGCCGTTGGCGAAACCGCCCCAGACAATAGCGCGGTCGCCGCACCAGGTCATGGAGAAACCGGTCCGGCCCGATGGTGCGTTGACAAGCGACGTGGCCGTCCAGGCATCAGCCCAGGGAGTGTAAACGCCACCGGTCGCGAAGTAATTCACGTTGTCCCTGCCGCCCCAGACGAACATCTCGTTGCCCGTCCAAACCGCATCATGGTCGTAGCGGGGAGATGGTGCGCCGTCTGCACTCATCTCCACCCACATGTCGTGAACGACGAGCGTGATAAGGAAGGCGGTGAACTCGTACATCAGGACATCTCCCTTGCGAGCCGCCACTCCGAGATAGAAAGAGCCGGGCAGCCTTCCTGACGTATCCCACGTGTAGGAAAGGTTTTGGGAATAAGGCTGCTGGGTAACCGTGAAGTCGGGTAAGACGGGATTCTTGGATAGCGAAGCTACTACCGTCCACTTGAAGTCCGCGAAGTTCGTTGTGCTCGCCTCGATGAGAATGTCCTCGCCAACCGTGTACTGCTGAGGGACAGAGGGTTCGTCGAGCGATAAGGTCGGAGCGACACCGTCATCCACCTCAACAGTCGCAGGAGCGTACTGCTCGTAAGTTTCGCCGGAAGCGGAAAACGAAATGCCGACGTGGTAGGTTCCGGTGCCACACCAGTTGTATCCCAGAGGCCCAGCGCGGCCCTTCCGGTACCGGAGCCGACATCACTTCTCCCGTTGGCGGGGTCGGTGTCCATGTCGTAGAAAAAGGTCCAGGTTACTGCGTCCGAAACATCGCTCAGAACTGCATCGAGCAATACTTTCTGACCTGCGTAGGCCAATTGCCCGGTGAGGACGGAGCGAAAGCGGGCGGACGGGCCGTCGTCGACCGAACCTCCCCCGCAGGCGAGACTGAGAGTTGTAAGAACCACCGCGAATGCCATAAGAACAATCTTCTTCATTCGGTTAACCTCCACAGACGATTATATATTACCGTAAACGCCGGAACGCGCAAAAGTCGAGCTTTGCGCTCAACTACCTGCCAGCAAAAGACCTGCGCAAGGCCCTGCATGTGCTTTTTAGTTGCCCGCGCCACTCCACTGCCTATAATTGCCGCGAGTCGGAGCTCGTACTATCGAGACATGCGGCCTGTGTTGCGGGCCGCTTGGTTTTTTATCGCTCTGAGGTCGTGCCCGTGAACCAAACCTTTCCGAACACAATGCGTCTTCGCAAGAGCGCCGAATTCGATGCCGTGTTCAAGGAGGGCACAAGGTTCGCCGGCAAATATCTGCTGGCCTTCATTGCTCCCTCGAACACCGTAAGCAAGCTCGGAGTAATCGTGAGCAGGCGGTGGGGAAACGCCGTAAGGCGCAACCGCATGAAAAGACTCATGCGCGAGTCCTTTCGAAAGGCGCACAACGAATTCCGGAAACCCTTGCGCATTGTACTGATACCACGGCGGTATCCGAAGGATCTTTCCGAGCATCAGGCACGAGCCGACCTGCTGCAACTTGTTGCGGAATATGAAAGGCGAAGAGGATGAGACTTCTGTACAGGGCGTTTAAGCCTTTCAGGCTTCTCTGGTCCTTTCCGATCTTCATTTACCAGGTCACCCTGTCACCGATTTTCGGCCGACAGTGTATATACAAACCAAGCTGTTCCAGATACGGCATGCTCGCGGTGCTCAGGCACGGTATTCTTCGCGGAACGCTTCTGACAGTATGGCGAGTACTGCGATGCAACCCTTTTTCCGTGGGCGGCGACGACCCCGTACCGGACTAATAACACGGATGTCAGATGAGCCCAAAGCTTAAGAAAATTCTGCTTATCGCCGCATTAATGGTGGGTCTTGTACTCTACTACTCCGTCTTCATGCGGTGGGTCATGAATGAGCGCAATTCAGGCAGCCCCTCAGCGAGCCCTGCCGCTTCAGAATCGGCCGAGTTCGGAACACCCGTCCCGACGGGCGATGGTACGCCTGTTGCTTCAGGCACACCGGCCCCCCAAGACTCTCTTACACCTGCACCGACCCCTTCTCATTCGCTCAATCCGACGCCGACTCAGACACCGACGCCTGTTCGGAAAGACATCACGAACGAGAAAATCTCCTCCAATGTTCTCGAGCTTGAGTTCACCACCGACGGCGGTGCAATTGCATCCTCAACCTTCCTTCAGCCCGACGAGGAACTGAAGGACAAGGGCTTTCGCGACTACGACGCACCCGCCGACACCGAAAAGCAGATGCGCCTTCTTTCAGTACTCCAAGAACACCACACTTCCTTTCGACTCCTTCTTACCGAAAGCGACGACCCGGCGGACCTCTCCGCAGCATTCGAAGACCCCACCGATTACGAAATAAAGGTGGACGAGACCGAGGGCACTGTCAGCTTCTTCGGCGAACACAACGGCCTTCGCATCACCAAGATATTCAAGGTCATTGCCGAAAGCTACGAGATCGAACTGGACGTGACCATTCAGAACATCTCACAGCAGTCCCGGACTATCGGGTACCTTATCGTCGGAGCAGCCGGAGTCGTGCCCGAGGGCATCGAAAACAAGCGCAAAACGCTTCGTTTCAACTATGCCAACCTGATGACCGAGGACAGCTACTACATGGTGGACGACGAGAAGGCGTCCAACCTACCTGAAGACGGCTCTTACCAGTTCATACCTCACGAGGACGGCGGCAAAATCTCATGGGTAGCTACAAGCAGCCACTTCTTCTCGGTCTTTCTCAAACCCAACAGGGGTGTGCCGGTGGCCGGGGCCTTTGCCGGAAAGCTTCTGCCGGAATCCGAGCTCGTAGAGGACCTTGCCACCTACGACGCTCTGATGGAGAACATAGAGGGCGGCATTGTCGTCGAGGCACAGCAGCTCTGGCGCGGGAGAGCAACTTTCTCACCACTACTTCGCTCTGAACGCCCCCAAGTACGAAAAGATACTCGACCAGTATTCAGAGTTTCGCTTCTCCAAGGTGATGGACTTCGGCTGGCTGGAGTTCGTGGCGCGCCTGATTCTGTCGTTGCTCAACGCGATACACTTTGTCATTCCCAGCTACGGCGTGGCGATTATCTTAATGACGATCCTTATCCAGGCCCTGCTTCATCCCTTGACCCGCAAGCAGTACGTCTCCATGCACAAGATGCAGAAGCTCCAGCCCCTTTTGAAAGAGGCTCAAAAACGGTTCAAGAAGGACCAGAAGAAGCTGGGTGAGGTCACCATGGCCATCTACCAGCGAACGGGAGTTAACCCGCTCGGAACCTGTCTTCCGATCCTTGTGCAACTGCCTGTCTTCTTCGCGCTGTATTCGGCGTTCTACTCCTGCATCGAGCTTCGACAGGCGTCCTTCTTGTGGATCTCCGACCTCGCGAATCCCGAACGGTTGCAGCTCGGCTTTACCCTCCCCCTCGGCTTCACTGAGCTGACAACCATCAATATTCTGCCCATTCTGATGACTGCGATCTGGTTCGTTCAGCAGTCGCTTACGCCAAAACCCTCTGATCCGAATCAGCAGGCCACACAGAAGATTATGAAGTTTATGCCCCTCATCTTCTTCTTCATCTTTTATACTTTCCCCAGCGGGCTCGTGTTGTACTGGCTCGTTCGAAACATCACCAACATTGCCGAAACGCTGTGGATCAAGCGCGGACTTCGCCTTAAGGACGAACAGGGTGAATCGCCCATCAAGAGCATGACCCTTGACAAGATTCTCAAGGATTTGAAGAAGGGAAAGAAGCAGGCCAGGAAAGGCAAGTGACCGACCCTACGAATACCCGAAGCACCATCTATGCCGTATCAACTCCGCCCGGGACTTCCACCCGGGCGGTTGTACGTTTGAGCGGCCCGGAAGCCTTCGAATGCGTTTCGAAGTGGCCCTTGATGGCGAGATTACCTTCGAACACCTGCATTTCGATACGTGCTCCTTCCCCCTTGACGGTTCCGATATTCCATGCCGGACTCTCACCTTCCGCTCTCCCCGCTCCTACACCGGCGAGGACGTTGCGGAAATCCACCTGCCCGGTTCGCAGGCCATCTGCTCGGCCCTTTGCGACGAACTCGCCCTGTCCGGCGCACGTGCCGCCCGGCCGGGAGAATACACGCGGCGGGCGTTCGAGAACGGCAAGCTGGACATTAACCAAGCCCAGGGAGTGCTGAACCTCATTCACAGTCACAGCGAGTCGGCACGGCGGGCGTCGCTTTCCGCGCTTCGTGGCAACTTCACACTGCAGGTAGCCAAGCTCCGTTCGGACATACTCGACCTCCTTGCGCGCCTCGAGGCCAACATGGACATGTCCGAGCAGGACATTGAACTTATTTCTCACGATGAACTCAAAAGAGACCTCGTAATGCTTCGCGGAGCACTTATCCAAATGGCAGCTTCCATTCGCACCGAAGCGGCCGGTTATGCGAAAGTAGTGCTTACCGGCCCGCCGAATGCGGGCAAATCCACCATTTTCAACATGCTGACTGGCTCCAGCGCCCTTGTGACAAGTACGGCCCGCACCACCCGCGATGTGCTTACCGCGCTCTTCGAGGTAAACGGCTTCACAGCCCGTCTCGTTGACACTGCCGGTTTCGCTGCCGAGGCCACCGGAGTTGACTCGGACGCGGACGAACGGGCGAAACGCGAAGTCCGTTCAGCGGATGTGCTGATAGTGGTCATCTCATCCGACACGTCGCTCGACGATACATACAGGGCCGTCAACGTGGACGAAAGACCGATCGTACTCGTAGTCAACAAGACCGACCTCATCGAAGGTGACACATCGCAGAAAGCTGCCATTGAGGCCATTTCGAGGCGCGTATCGGCGCATCTGGACAACCCGGATATCGTTTATTCCTGTGCGCTCGAGGGAATGGGTAAGACCGAGCTTGAACGTGCAGTGGCCGACGCGTTGTGGGGAATACACGGCTCGGGCGACCTCGCGCTTTCGAGAATCCAGCACGACGCTCTACTCGATGCCGTAAAGGAGTGCCGTAATGCGCTGACTGCATGTCGCGATGAGCTGCCTGAAGAGGTCATCGCCCTGCACATCAGGGCTGCTGTAAAGGCGCTTGAAATTCTGGAAGGTCGTCACATAGACGAGGAAGTTCTGGACAGGATATTCGAGAATTTCTGCATCGGCAAGTAGCTTCACTCGGACATGAGGCTCTTGAAGTACTCCTCCACAAGTTCGCGGTAGGCGTTGGGTATCTCGTCGGATGAGATGTTCGATACGTCCTCCCGCAGCTTGGGAGGCAGATTTCCCCAACTCGCGCTCGAGCATTTTCCCGCCCGAACCGTTGCGCTTACCATTTTTCGCAGGATCTCCGCCGCTGTTGGAACCACCCGGTTCGCCGCTGTTCGATTCGCCCGTGCCTGCGTCCTTCGGGTCCTGCCTCTGCTGTGCGCCCGACGAAGCTGACGAGCCCCCGTTCTTGGCCTGCTCGATAAGGGCATCCAACGAGCGCAGTGCGATCTGTTGTGCGAGCACTCCCGAAATCGTCTGCCCCTGTTCAAGGGCATTCGCGGCGTTTTCCATCAGTGCGGGAAGCTGCTGCGGCCGGACGGGAGGATATCCCGCCGACACGACTACCGCGAGGTCGCGCACGAGCCCCTTCTCAGTCGCGGCCCTGTGAGCGAGAAGCCTGCCGTCGGGATGAAGAACAGCGAACACCGGCAGACGTTCGATGCCATAGGTCGCGCAGAAGTCATCCGCTTTGTCGGATGTAAGACGCACACCGACAAGAACCGAGGCAAGTGGGCCGTTCCGAACGTCCTCCAAAAACGCCGAAACAGATGCCGCGCCTTCGTCAGTGAGCTTCGGAGATGCGACAACCGCCACGAGCTTTCCCTTTTCGTTTCCCGTCTCGAATGCCTCGGTGAGGCTTTTCGCCCACTCGAAACCCTCCGCACGCGTAAGCGACGCGAACATAACCAAGGCAAGCAGGAAGGGCACAACGAGCAACAAGCGGTGAGGTCTCACTGATTCCCTCCCAAAAGTTGCAGAAGCAGCTTACGGCACTCGTGCTGGCGCCGTGCGATTTCTTTCAGGGCTTCTGCATCGCCATTCTCGCGGGCCTCGAGCGTAAGCTCGGCAATGTCCGCCTGTTCAGCACGCAGGGCGATGAGCTGTTCGAGTGGAATGGTACTGCCCGAGCCTCCTCCACCTCCCGCGCCGGAGCCGCCGTCTTCGGACATTCCCACCTGCGTCTCGAGCGCCTCGATCATACTGTTGAGGCGACGCAGGACGGCCTGAATGTTGGTTTCGGCATCAGGACGCGGAGATTCGCTGTCGAGTGCTTTTACGGCGAGAGCCGAGTTCTCAGTGACCTTGCCCAAAGGTAAGCAAAGACCGGTTTCTCGGCCTTTTCGAGAACGCCGGTAAGTTCGCGGTATCGGGCTGAAAGTACTCTTGGTCGATCTTCGGCCTTCAGGAGCTTCAAACGCATGGCACGTGTCATGCCCTTTTCCGCAAGCTTATCCGCAACCCCTCCGATTGTGGCAAGCGTTCCCTTCTGCTCGCTCCTGAGTTCTTTGAGCATCTGAAGCAATTGAGCAGCTCTCTTCATCGCCTTGAGCCTCTCGAGCATCTCTTTTGCCTCGTTGGCTCGTTGCAAAGCGTTCTGGAGCCGCTTCAGGGCTTCCTTCTGGCTGACTGCGGCAGCATCGCGATTCTCGTCCATCTTCGCCGCGGCGGCGGTCATGTGGTCAGCCGCCGAACGCAAACTCTCCCGCTGTATCGTGCTGACCCGATTCTCCCATCCCCCCGGCCGACTCCGCTCAACGTGTCCCGGGCAAGCTGCCTCTGCTCAGATGAAGGGGCATCGTCCGTTGACCGAGTTTCGGCGATAAGCTCGTTCTGACGTTCGATAAGTGCTCGTATGGTCTCGATAGCATCGTTGGCCTTGTCGAGACGGCCCTGCAGGTCGCGAGTGCCTTCGAGTATGCTCATCAACTCCGCGAGCAGCGAGATCATCTCGTCGGTAAGCCTTTCGGCCTCGCTGAACCGTCGCTCGGAGATGTGGCCCTCCAGCGCGTCGAGTTTATCGCGTACGAACTTACTGCGAAGGAAGCTCAGCGACTCCTCGCAAAGCCGTGCCCTGACAGGGTCGGTTTCCGCGTACTTGTCCGCAAGGCGGACGAGTCGCCTGGCGAGAAGGCCTCGAACTGCTTCACGAAAGCTCTGTGACGCGCTTCGAGCTGTGAACCGTCAACGCTCTCACCGCCCGCCGGGGCGAAGGTGAGAAGAAGCAAAGCCGTTGCGAGCAGCAGCGTCACGCGCCTCATTCGCCGAACCTTTCCTCTATCAACCTGCGTATTGAATACCTGCAGTTCCTTCTGTCTGCTTATCAGTTGCCGAAGTTCACGCACGAGTTCTCCGTAGTTCTCGAATCGGGCCAGTTCTTCAAGCGTGGCGAACAGGGTATTCGCGATGTCCAGCGCTTTCACCGCACATTTCTCACGCTGACCGTCCCGTCCGGCAAGAGGAAGTGACGCCAACAGCACAAGTGCCTC
>JAXHMW010000019.1:0-29871 GCA_034521065.1 Planctomycetota bacterium
TTTTTGCAGGTGTTACTGGCGCGTTCATCCTTGTGCTCGGAATAGACTCCGCGGCAAGCAGTTCTTCGACCGGGGAAAAGGGTGTCTTCTTACAAACTCCACTGGTCAGGCAGGTGAAGAGATCAGCGTCAGATGCCCATGATCGACATGTACGAGCAATGGTGCGAGAAGTTCCCGATCGTCGGCGTGGACGGTCATGCGCAGAAGGCGACTGGGACGGCTGGAAGAAGCTCACCGAGCGTATCGGCGACGAGATTCAAGCTTGTGGCCGACGACATCTTCGTAACCGACACCAGAGATTCTCGAGCGCGGCATATCCGAATCGATCGCCGACTCGATACTCATCAAGCTCAACCAGATCGGAACCGTGACGGAGACCCTTTGAGGCTGTACGTGTGGCTCACGAGGCCAACTACACCGCCGTCGTCTCCCACCCGTTCCAGGCGAGACCGAGGACGCCGCCATCGCCGACCTTGCTGTCGCGCTGAACACTGGATTCATCAAAACCGGCTGCACCCTGGCGCTCCGGACGTCTGCGCCAAGTACGATCAGGCTGCGCGAATCGAACAGATGCTGGGCTCGGCTGCATTGTATCCGGGAATGAAGGCGTTCCGGCTCTGAAGTCGCGCCCGCGAGGCGATATGGCAGAACTGAAGCTGTGCGGCGACTACCGCAAGGTGATGAACTGCGCGCTGGACAAGCGTTGATGTTTCCGAATTGGAGACCGGGTGCCGCAACCTGGGGCATGGCCTCGCGGCACCCGGTTGCATTAAGAAAACCGTCTTCGGCGAGAGCATCACTTTCAGGCCGAGTGCACCACGAATAGAACCCGCCATAAAGGGCGAAGATGCTCCATGTTCGCCGGCCATCGGTCGACTCTGCTTCCGAGCATTCTATTTGAAATGGGATATGAACGGCGACCGCGACATGGTATTCTCCGCACGCTTCGAAAAACTGGCGTGCAGATAATTCTGCAACGGATATACATCGAACTCATCCGCTTCGTACGATTCTGCTTCCGTGTATGCGTTCGCGCTGGGCGCGGTCGCAAATCATGTTGACTCTCGGTGCTGGTTACGGAACCCTTCGCGAAGAACGCGCCCGGACAACGGCAAGCCCGTGCTGTCGCCCCGACGACTTCGAAGCGTTCTTTACAAAAGCGAGACAAGGCGTTCGAGGGTTGTTGGCGGTGACGTGGCCGCCCGGAGTAATGTTGCGAGTCCTTCTCAGTTCTTCGTTTCATCCGGTTCCGAAGGCTTGCTCGAGCAGGCTTTCGCGCATTTTCACAACGAGGATTTCTGTTGGCACGCGCATGGTGCGATTTTCGAACCCGGCACTTCGATAGGCTGGAACGAGTGTGACTCTGCCCCAGACCGCGCCGTTTCGACGTCCGACTCGGCCTCGAAGCTCGTCAGCGTGGAACATCTGCTGCCCGCGACGTCCATATATGAAGCGCGTCTTTTCGTTCAACCGATCAACTCGATTACCCGGCTATGGATAAACCAGCTTTGCCCGCAAAATTCCCTCGACCGTAGTCGTGAGCGCATCTGTGCTGTTCGTCTGTTTAGCGGACGCCGATACACTGAGTACCGTTGGAGTGTCCCTTCTGCTCGGGGGTTCAACGGCCTTCGGTCGGGTGACACGGAGTACGACGCCGGTGCCTAGACCAGCGACTTGCTGCCCCTATTCCCTCACAGGCTCCACCCGTTTCCCTTCAGGTACAGACCTGTCCGCATTGTGGCTACAGCGCATACACCCAGCGCTTCCTCGCCGGCAGGCCCGTGCCGGAAGCCGGTGCAGGCGGGACGCTGAAGCCGGAGCTCGAACGCATCATGCAGCGGCGAACTCAAAGACCAGCAGAAGGTGCCCATCGCGCTGAAGTTCAAGCTGGTTCTCGCCGTAATGGAACACGACGAGAAAGCCCTTGGAAGAGCGTGCGCGAACCGCTCATCTCGCAGCGTGGGCCGTACGCGACAAAATAACCTTCCGGGCACTCAAGACAGAGTACCGTCTTCCCATTCAGGCCTTCGAGGCGTTCGAACGACGAATGAAGAAGCTGTCCCTGGACAGCCCGGATGCGGTGGCGGCTGCGCTCGAGACACTTCAACTCGCTGTAAGGCTCGGGCTTCCCGCCAGTCGGAAGGCCATTGAAAAGCGTATTCTTTCGCAGGGCACCGAGAACTTCGATGGTTTCCAGCGCCAGCGGCTCGAACAGGCCATGCAGGAGTTCAGGCGAGATGCCGAGGACGAGGCCTTCTTCCTCGTCAGGGCGGCGGAACTGTTCGAAAAGGCCCTTGCGCGGGAGGGCGTCGAGGAAGAGGATGCCGAAAACTTCGCTTACCTGTCCGGTGAACTGTACCGAAGGGCCGGTGTGGCTCGAAAAGGCGGCCAACTGGCTGGAAAAAAGCGCTCAAAGAGACCGAAAGAATTACGACCTGAAGAAACTGATACCTGTGCTTCTGGAGCATTGCGAGGACCATTCCGCTGCCGCAGCTACAGAGCAGTTGACGATGACCTGCCCGCTATGCGGCAATAAGACACCGGTTCTGAAACCCATCGAACCCGACCTGTTAGGCGGTACGGATACCGACTTTGCTACTTACTCGCTCGAACCCGCTGCTTACGACACCCTCGTCGTCTCGTGCGTCCACTGCCTGTACACGCGCTTTCGTGGCTCGGTCGAGGGCCCAGGATTCCCCGGCGAACATGCCAAGGCCCGTCGACGAGGATTCTCGAGCCCTATCGCAAAAAGATAAGCGCAACCTCTCCCCGGCGGTTTCGAAAGCTGGCAAACGCTTACCGAGGCTTGCTGCGGTGTGCGAAAAGGCATCCGGAGGAGATGCCAACAGCGTGGGCATGTTCTACCTCAACGCCGCCTGGGCCGCAAGACGTGCGCTCTGTTCTCCCACGCTCGAAGTGGATATCAGCACCCGCATGCTCATGCCCGACCTTGCAAGGAAGCTTGCCAAACAGAAGGCCGACGGCGCCTTCGACGGCTACTACATCGCTTTCCTGCTTTGCCGGAGGGCGGGGCTCGCGGACCGCGCCAAAGCATTACTTCGATAAGGCCCGAGGCATGGCATCGCCGGAATGCGGAGCTGCGAGAAGACGCTGCTGCGAACCGCTTCAAAGCTCGTGGAGGCTGGAAACGGGTATCTGCGCCTCGCGGGTGAACAGTTCTCCGCGAAGACCCCGAAGGCGAAGATCAAATTACTCTCCATTACGTGCATGCGGACGCAATGAGGAGGCTCGGAAAGGACAGGAAAGCCAGGGTTCTTTTCGAAAAGTGCGTGGATTTGCCGCGCGTTGGGTCGCTTGCGCGCACACTTCTCGAAGAGCTGTGACTGAGGCATTGTGCCGCACCTGTGCTGCAAAAAACAGCATTCGCGGTTACTGTGCCGTCCCGCCGAAATCTCGTGAATATTTCCCGACACCGAACAAATGCATCAAGAACGTTCGCAATTTAGTTTTCATAAGCCTTTGCGGCTGGACAAAATTCAAATTCTGCGCCCTCTGTGTTGTTGCGCCGAAGGTGTTGATTTGCTAAAATAGGCGGCACGTCATTTGCACTTACTGTTGAAAATGGCATCTCAGGCGGAATAACACATGGGCGTATCCTTTCTGTCTCCCTTCCTTTGCCAGTATCGCCGTTGGAAGTCCATCGTCCATCGCCTTGTGCGGCGAGGAAAGCGCGCCGAGGGTGGTTGACCGGGCGGCGCTCGCTTCCTGAAGGAAGTCCACGCCAAGCTGTCCATGCGCCAGAAGATTCGCGAGATGATACTCCTCGCGCTACGCTGCCTGCTCATCCTGCTCATCGTGGCCGCTATGGCGAGGCCCGGCCTGCGCGGCGGGCGAGGCCTTTCGGGCAAGAGAAACGCCCGCTACAACGATGGTATTCGTCGTTGACAACACCCTGTCAATGACAGCCCAGGTCGGAGGAGTGAGCAATTTCGAACGAGCACGCTCGCTTCTCAAGGCCGAGGCGAAGGCGATGGACAATGATGACAGGATGATGGTCCTGCCATTTCTCGAACTTCCGGCAGAGAACGGCGGACGAACCGTGAACCGACCGCTCGCCCCCGGCCCCGTGCTCACCACGGCCATTAACGAATTGCGCCAGGGCTACGGACGCGGAGAGCCCCTTTCCGTTCTGCGCGAGGCGAAGGAACTCATCGCGGATTCCGATACCCTCAACCGCGAGATTTACATCCTGTCGGACTTCCAGTCCACCACCTTCGAGAGGTTCAACTCGCAGGCTATCGCAGAGGAGATAAAGGAGTTCGGCGAGAACGTTGCGGTGTATGCCGTTGACCTTTCCTCGCGGGACCTGCGTTCGGCCGCGCCAAGACGCGGATACTTCCGCTCGTCCGGGCCGTCAGGCGACAGTACGAAGGTCTGCGGGGAGGTAGTCAACTTCTCGCGTGAGAAATTCGACATCAAGATATCGCTCATGATTGACGGTGTCAAGGAGGCCCAGCAGATGTACTCGCTCAAGAGCGAGGAACGCTGGCCGTTCGAGTTCGATGTGACCTTCTCGGACATGGGTTTTCATAAGGTCGCTGTGTTGCTGGAAGGCGACGACATCCCCGGGGACAACTCTCTTAACCTCTCGTTCTTCTCCTCGCCCCAGCTCGAAGTGCTGCTGGTAAACGGCAGACCGTCTTCGGTGTCTCCATAGATGCCGCCTACTACCTGCGCTGCGCTCTCGAGCCGCGCTGGAAGAGCGGACAGAACGGACTCATGGGCATCACGACAAGAGCGGTCAACGCCGCGGAATTTACTCAGGAGTCCATAGGGGATGCCAAGGTCGTTTACCTTCTCGACGTTCCGGCAGTCTCGCCAGCGGCTCGTGACGCGCTCGTCGCACTCGTGCGGTCCGGTGGGGGGCTCGTTCTCGTGCCCGGGCCGATGACGGAGACCGGAAGCTACAACACGATCATTCGTTCCGGGTTTGAACCCGTTCTTCCGGCCATGGCCAGGGAGCATCGCAGGTGAAGAGAACAGAAGCGAGTATTTCGTCAATTTCGCCTCGCTCTCCTTGCAGCATCCTGTCTGGGCAGGCATTCAGGAGAAGGCGTTGCAACTGCTTTGTGCCGAGAGCCTTTCGCGTGTTCTGCATCTTGAAACCAATCCCGCGGTCGCCGAGAAGGAGACCTTTTGCGAGTTGAATAACTCGTGGCCTGCGATAGTCGCATCCCGTTATGGAAGCGGGCGCATCGTACAGTTCGCCTTTCCGCTGGACACCCAGTGGTCATCGCCTTCCCCTTCGTCCTGTCTTTCCGCTGTTATGTCACCGCACCACGCATTACGCGGCCGGACGCGCTGTCCGGCCTGCAGAACTCCGTCCAGGTCGGCAAGCCTCTTACCATGTTCCTTCGCCGTTCAACCGGCGAAATGAAGTTCAGGGTTACCTATCCGTCCGGAGATATCGAGTTGCAGCCCGTTCTGCGTGACGACGGTTTCTACGTGGAGGCCCCCGCTCCTGCGGAGCCCGGGTTTGGCGGTTTCACGAACTTGCCTCCGCCTCCTTCGAGGGCCAGCTAATAGCCGTGAATACTCCGGCTGATGAATCCAAGCCTGCTTTCCTCGCCGCATCCGACATCACGGAGGAGTTCGGCGATACACCGGCCTACGCGGTTGACGACCCCGGAGAGTTGGCAACAGTGCGAAAGAGGCTGAAGTCGGGTTCGCCGTTGTGGGGCTACCTGCTCATATGCACTCTGCTCTTGCTCGGTCTCGAGAGCTGGCTCGGCAACAGTGTTCTGAAGCGCATAAGCGCGGGCAAAAAGGCGCAGGCGGGCAGCGAGCGGGGTTCTGTCCCGCAAAGCGATTATGAATCTCCGAAAGCGACGCAACGCGACAAGGGAGGCAAGCTGATGGATTCCTCCCAACTGCTGTTCTCGCCTGCCATAAACTGGTTCGTTCTCGGCTCTGTCGGCCTTGCGGTCTTCATCTACCTGTTCCTTTCCTACCGCTCCATCCGCGCCGCGGTCGGCGCGAAAACGGCGATGGGACTTGCCGCATTCAAGCTCCTGCTCGTTGTGCTGCTCGTGATGTGCCTCGTTCAGCCAGTGGCGTCCATGGAGCGCAGGCTGAAGGGGCAGGGTGCTGTCGCGGTATTGTTGGACACATCCGGGAGCATGGCCGTGGAGGATTCCCTCGCAGGCAAGGCCCGCATCGAGGCGGCTCTCGACCTGCTCGTTCGTGATACCGCTCTCCTGAAAGCCCTCGCCGAGGACTTCTCTATCGCCACGTTCCGGTTCGAGCGAGTCGCTCGTGGCACGTGCCGCTGGCACGCGGTACACTGATGTGACATCCGACCTGCGCCAGCAGACGGCGATACTCGGTTCACTGTCCGAGCTGTCATCTATGCCGGAGGCTAAGAGGCTCGCGGCTGTCGTGATGATAACGGACGGACGCGAGAACGCGGCCGCTGCCGACTAGCGCAGTGCGTGACCTCGGAGTGCCCGTTTTTACGGTCGGCGTGGGTACCGATTTCACCACCGACGAGAACATGACCAACCTGGCCATCCTCTCAGTTGACTCGCCGAACGTCGCATACGTCAACAACTCCGTTTCAATGACGGTTTCGGTCGGCGCTTTCAACGTACCCGAACGGCGAAAGTTCGCACGGCTCAGGCTCTTAAGCGGCGACGAGGAGATAGACGCCAAGAACTTCCGAATGCCGGAAAGCGGTACTGTCGAAAGAGTGAGCATGGACTTCACTCCGTCCAGCACGGGTTTTAACAAGTACAAGCTCAAGCTCGACACACTCAGTGAGGAATCCATCCTGCGCGACAACGAGCGCGATGTTTACATAGACGTTCGCGAACCCCGTCTTCGGGTGCTCTACATAGAAGGCGTTCTGCGCTCTGAATACGGCTTCATCCGCCGCACACTGGAGACCGACCCCGACGTGCGCATCACTTCGCTCGTTCGAACGCGAAAGGACAGCTTCCTTCTGCAGGGAGCGAAGGCCGAGGCCGACCTCTCGCGCGGGTTGCCGGACAAGGAAGAGGATTTCGAGTCATTCGATGTCGTTCTTCTCGGCGACGTTCCCGCTGCCACGTTCCGCGAATATCAGGTAAAGAACCTCGTCAAATGGGTGGACGAAGGCCACGGACTCATGATGACCGGCGGCCACAACGCCTTCTACCACGGAGGCTGGCACGAAACTGAACTCGCACGCGCCCTTCCCGTGAGAATGTCATCCCGTGACGCTCAGGTGTCCGACCCTCTCATAGTGCAGCTTACTCCTGCCGGTCTCAATCATCCCATCTTCAAGGGCCTTGATTTCTCATCCGCCGCGATGCGTGACGGTAAAGGCGCTCTCGGCGGCTGTTCGGAACCCGACGGAGTGAAATCCGGCGCCTCCGTCCTCGCGCACGGAAAGACCGCAAGGGGCAAAAAGCACATACTCTGTGCCGTCCATAAATTTGGCTCGGGCAGAGTTGCCGTGTTTACGGGCGATACCACCGGCAAGGCGAACAGGGAATTGGTCGGACTTGGATACAAAAGCCCGTATCCCGATTTCTGGTCGCAGATGATTCGGTGGCTCGCCGGGTTCGACGATATGCGCAAGGAGAAGGACGTTTACCTCAAGCTTGCAATGGAGAGCCGGTTCGTGAAGGCCGGTTCGACCGTTGAAATTCGCTCGGAGGTCTCCGACAACAAGGGCAAGCTCACCTCCACGCCATCGGTGGAACTCACTGTGGAGTCCCCCGCGGGAGAGACCTCCGAGCTCTCTCACTCCATAGACCACAAGAGCCTCACCGGCTCTGCGTCCTTTGCCGTTTCCAAGGTCGGACTTCACAAGGTTTCAGGTGTAATGACCGATGCGGGCGGAACTGAACTCGACCGAACTGAGTACTACTTCCTCGCCGGTCAGCCGTGGCTGGAGAACTCCAACCTTTCTCTCGACGAACCCTCCCTGAAGAGACTCGCAAGAGAAACCTGCGGACGCTATTACAACGTGGTTTCCGCTGCACAGATACCGCAGGATATCGCGCGCTCGCGGGGCAAGGGAGTAGAGAGGGTCACGGTGTCCCTTTGGAACAACCCGTTCGTGTTCCTCGCGCTCCTCGCGCTCCTCGCCATCGAATGGTTTGTAAGAAGACGTAAACAGTTGTTATGAACATGCATGGGAGTGGTAACGTCAAATGATGGGCAGGTTTATGTGATAAGAAAAACACTCGCTCTCATACTCGGACTGCTGTTCGCGACCGCTTGTGTCGTCTCCGCCGAACAGCAGCCAAATCCACCCGCGCCCGCCGACGACAAGGAACCGCAGCGCCGTGACATCGTAAAATACAGTGACGGCAAGGAACTCGTCGGGGAGCTTTTCCTGCGCGGCGAGACCACTCTCACTTTGTTCGACCTTGAACGGAAGAACCATCGCAAAGTGTCCCTGCGCGACATCGCCAGGATAGAGGTCGAGGTGGAGTCCGCCACCATGGAGAAGGTATGGCGGTTCAAGGAAGAGGGCAGCCCCGAGAAGATATACACCGGCGAACAATATCCCCTGCACAAGTACCTCACCCACCTGACTCTCAGAAATGGCGTGAAGATATCCTGCCACCTCGCAGCCGTCATATGGTTGAAGACCGAAAAGGAACAGCAGCGGATATTCCTTCTGAAAAAGCAGGCAGGCTCTGTTGTGCAGAACCTCGAAGACCTCGTTTACGTCAAGAGCATCGAGTTCTTTGACAGGAGGCTCGTGAAGGGCGGCGGCAAGCTGACCGTGCGAGTGAAGGACAAAACGCCTTCCGCCGCTGTCGCGATTCAGTGGAAACAGAACCAGTGTTTTTGCGCCGACGTAATCAAGAACTCCTGCGTTTGGGCCGATCTTCCGCCGGATATCTACGACATCGTGCTGGTCGCGGACGGCAAGATCTACTACATGCTTTCCGACATATCCGCGAACGGGAACGATGATTCAGAGGACGGTCTCGAGAGCCTCGAAGAGAAGAAGCTGGACGGCGAGGAAGATGAGTCCGGAAAGCTCACGGACGAGCTTCGCAAGGAGATAGTGAATTACATCGCCGGTGCCGACGAGTTCTTCGAGGTGAAGGAAGCACTCGATATAGGCGGCAACTCCGAGATGGTCCGCTCTGTCGTTCGGCAGAAGCGCGTCAACGAGACCTCCTACGGCACGGATAAAAAGAACATCACCCTCTGGAGATTTGACATCTGGTTCTTGCATCGCATTCAGGAGGAGTGGAAAATAGAGAGCCGGGCGTTTCTCTGGCGGGCATACCTGCCCGAAGGCGACACTTCCGGTGTGCCGAAGCTCGCAAAGACCGAGAAGTTCGGCGGCATTGACCTCACAAATTCCAGGAAACCGGTCGTAATTGAGCTGACAGACGACGGAGAACGGGAGAACTGACCATGGCTACAGCGGTCACCGCAAAAGCGCACAAACATATTCGCAGGTATCTCGATACCGCTCGCACCAAGTGGGTGATGTTGCGCTTCCTCGAAGGAAGCCTCAAAGTTCTCGCCGTTACCGGCATTGTCGTTTTGCTGTCGTTTCTCGCCGACAACGCACTGACTCTGTCGCCTTGGCTGCGTGGCTCGCTGCTCGGTGTCTGCATCGTGGTATTCCTCGGAGGGCTTGGCAGAGAGATGTTTTTGCTCACGTACCGAGTACCTTCGGACGAGTCCATGGCGCGAATAATTGAGAAAAAGCACCCGGACCTGGACAATCGGGTCATCAACTCCGTTATGCTTTCGAAGAAGGAGCTGTCCGGCGGGGCGGCGATGATCGTTTCATCGCTGGTGAACTCCACCGCCGCAACTGTTGACCGTTTCGACCTGCGCGGTATCGTCAATGTCAAGCGGCTTCGGCAGTTCGCGGTCGCTGCGGTTCTCGTACTCGTGCTGCTGGTCGGCTACGGGTTCGCCATGCCCCAGCACTTCGGAAACGCGTTCAAGCGTTTCATCATGCCGTTCAAATACGTTCCCCCCATCACAGATACACGCATCGCGGTAGAGCCCGGCGACATTACAGTCGGCTACGGAAGACCGGTTGACATAATCGCACGCGTCTCGGGCGAGATGCCTTCTGTCGTAACGGTGTACTTCCGGGTCAAGGGCAAAGGCGACTTCATCTCGAAGGAGATGGAGTTCAACGGCCAGGATTTCATTCATTCCTTCACCTCGGTCACCGACGACATCCAGTACTACGTTATTGCGGGAGACGCGAAAAGCCCGCGTTTCCTGCTGACTCGGTCGGTGGTGCCGTCCGTCGCGAGGCTGGACATCGAGTTCACCTTCCCGGACTTCACCTTCCTCGGAACGAAGGTTCTCAAGGAGGCCAGTGGCGCAATAACGGCACTCAAGGATACCCGTGTGAAGCTCATCGGAACATCGAACGTCACCTTGGGCAATGCCTCGATAGTACTCAACGACGAAAAGACCCTGACCGTGCCCACGGAGGGCAAGAACTTCACCGCTGAATTCACTGTCGAGACCGACGGATTCTACATCATCCGTCTGCAGGACGTCGAGGGAGTCCGAAACGAAAACCCCTCCCGACACCCCATAACCCTCATTGCGGACAAGAACCCCGAAGTTCGCATAATCCGTCCCCATGCCGAGGTAACGACCTCTCCCGAACGCGAGGTCATCATCTCCTTCCAGGCGGCCGATAACTTCGGTCTCAAGTGGATCGAGGTCGCCTACCGGCTCAACGCGGGTGAAGAGCAGATTGCCGACCACTGGGAACTCAAGCCCGGTACGAAAATCTCTGTTGACCAGGCACGGCTTGGAACATGGGTGACTTCAAGGCCGGCGACAACATCGCATGGTTCCTGCGCGTGAAGGACAGCGGCGGGAACGCGCCCATCGTCTCCACGGTCATGAACATCATGGTCGTCAACGAGTCCGAGCTGCGCAAGAAGCAGACAGGTCTCATGGAGGATTTGCAGGTACAGCTCGCGGCTCTGCTGAGAATGCAGAAGGAGGCACGGGGGAGTTCCGACAAATTGCAGGCCATGATTGATGCCGCGGAGACCGACGACTTTGGAAAACTCTGCGAGCCCCTCGAAGGCAAGCAGGCTGCCGTCCGGCTGCGCTGTAAGACCATAGTGGACTGGATGACCGACCCCATCTTCGAAACGCTCCTTATGAAGCAGGCTCTGCAACGTCTGCGTTCCGGCCCCATGGTCACAGTCATGGAGAGCATAAGCGCGCTGAAGTCAACGGCATTCGATGAAAAACGTGCGGAAGTGCTCGGAGGCGTGATGGCGACGCAGGACATCATCATCCGCGAACTCGAAAAGCTGCTGGAGCGCTTGCCGTCCATAATAAACCAGCTCAAGGAGGGCAAGAGCGCCGAGGATATCGCCGAAGAGCTTCCCGAAAAGAAGATGGAATGGTACAAGCAGAAACTCCTGGAGTTTATCGAGGAACAGCGGAAGGTCGTTGAAATGACCCGTGAACTCGAGCGCATTCCCCCCGAGGACTGGACCGAACGCGAAGAGGAGATGCAGCGCGAGATCGAGGCAATCGAGGAAAAGTGGCAAAAGTTCTTCGAGGAGAATCGTGACGACTTTTCCAAGCTACCCTTCCAGGATTTCTCGGACGGAAGGCAGGTTGACGAGTTCGTTGAAATCTACCAGGCCGTAACAAAGGCCTACGAGGCCATCAAGGACCACGGTCACGAAATTGCAGTTCCCCTGGAGCAGGCCGGTGCGGAAAAGGCCGAGGAACTCGTCCACAACATCGAGGCATGGTTGCCGGACACCCCCGACCGCGACAGAGGTGGCCCAGTGGAAGAGCCTCTCACTCAGGACGAGATACCCATGGCGGAACTGCCCGAGGAATTGGAGGACATTGTAGGCGACCTCATAGAAGAGGAAGAGGACATGGCGGACGACGTCGAGGACGTTTCGTCCTCCTGGGCGGATTCTCTCGACGAGGGTGCTGGCTGGGACTGTCAGGACGGCCCGATATCCAACATGTCCGCCAAGGGCAAGACCGGCAACCGGATGCCCAACAACAACGAGATAGCCGGCCGTTCCGGCGAGGGCAGAAGCGGCAAGTCCTCCGGACAGTTCGTAGAGAAGTCCGCGACCGGCAAGGGCGGGAGAGAGACGCCCACCCGCCTCACGAAGGACCCGTTCGAAAGCGGTGAGGTTGACGACCGCTCCGAGGACCCGGTAAGCGGTTCGTCCGGCGGCGGCAAGGTCAGCGGCCAGGGCGGGCAGGGGCTTCAGGGGCCGCCTCCCCCGGAAGTCGATAAGGAGATGGGGCGGCTCGCGGGTAACCAGGCGGAACTCATGTCGCGTGCGGAAAAACTTCTGCACGAGCTTCGCAAGCGACGATTCCCGACTAAGGATGTCGAACGCGCCATCGAGGAGATAAAGGAGATCGAAAAGCAGCTTCGAGAAGGTGCGCACCAGGACCTCAGTGCCCGGATCCGCTCGGTCGTCAAGAAACTGCGTGATGCCGAAAAGGCCATCGGAGAGCAGGTCAAAATCAACCGTGAGCGAAGGCGCAACCTGCCCGAAAGAGACCGTGAGGGCATCAACAGCGCGACGGACGATTCCGTGCCGCCCGACTACAAGGAGCTGGTGGAAGAGTACTACCGTGCTCTCGCTGAAGAGGGGAAGAAGAAGGAATGAACGCGGCTAAGAAGCTTGCCTTCACTTTACTGCTCGCGTTCGCGGCCGCGGTCTTCGGGCTCAACTCGGGTGCCGAAGAGGACAAGGGGCCGCGCACCACGCCGCCAAGGGAGAGCGTAAAACCCGTGGAACGTCCCGACGCTACTCCAACGCCCATCATTACCGGTGAAAACCTGCTTGCAAACGGCGACTTCGAAAAGAAGAACCCGAAGCACGACCGTCCCGCCCACTGGCAACTGTGCGACGGACTCACGACTTTTTACGAGAGCTTCAAGGGCAGGGGCAAGGTCATCAGGATTGATACTTCCGTCGAAAAGCAACAGGCCCGCGAACGCTGGCAGGTGATGATCGAGAAGGGTGTGGATGCGCCGCCCGCGCCCGAAAAGAAAGAGGCCGAGGGCAAGTACGGCACAATCGGCGCAGTGGACGGTGTTCACTTCTTCAGCGACCCCATTTCCGTAAAAAAGGGCGCAAGGTACAAACTCGCAGTCGATACAAAGGGCCTTACCACGGAACTGTTCTTCACAAAAATCTTCGTCAAGGGCTACACTCAGATTACCCGCAAGCGCAAGGTCAGCCAAGAGGACGGTTCGATCAGGGAGGAAACCCAAACCGAGCAACGCCAGGTTTACAAGTGGTACCTCCAGTGCAGAAACCTCGAAGAATACAAGTGGCGACATTACGAGGAATGGCTTCCCAACAAGATGCCTCAGAACGTTGACTTCGTCAAAATCTGCATCTACGCTTACTGGCCCTGCAAGCACATGTATTACTTCGACGACCTCTCGTTCTACGAGGGCGTTGACCCGCCAGAGGAAGAAGGCGAAGAATGAAGAGGCTCGCTTTCCTTCTGTCGGTCGCTGTCGTCATTTTGGCTCTTCCCTTCGCTGCTGCCGAGGACTCCGAGAAGCCGGTCAAGTCCAAACAAGCTCCTAAGACGACTCCGCCGCGAAAGAGCGTTAAGCCCGTCACTTCCCCGCCACCCACCCCAACACCAATTCAGATCGGTAAAAACCTCGCCGTCAACGGCGATTTCGAAAAAAAGAACCCTGAACACGATTCACCGGCTCATTGGCAGTTGACGGACGGTCTGACTTCCTTCTACGAAAAGGACGACAAGCGCGGCATGGTGGTCCGCTTCGACACAGCCGTTCCCAAGGAACAGGCCCGCGAGCGCTGGAAGGTGATGAATGAGAAGGGCGTTGACGCCCCGCCCGCGCCGAAAAAGGAAAAACTGAAAGGCATCTACGGCTCGATCGGGGCCGTTGACGGTATTCATTACTATTCTCAAAAGATACCGGTGAAGAAGGGCTCTTGCTATCGCCTCATCGCATACGTAAAGGGCGAAAAGCCCTCAGCCAACTACGTGAAGATTTTCGTCAAGGGCTATGGCACCATAACCAAGAAGCGACAGGTCCGCAAGGAGGACGGCTCGGTGGAGGAGAAGACCGTCACCGAGGTTCGGCAGGTATTCAAGTGGTATCTCGCATGCCGCGACGTAGAGACCACTTGGAAGAAGTTCGACGAGTGGATTCCATGTAAGATGCCGCAGAACGTGGAGTTCGTGAAGATTTGCCTTTATCCCTACTGGCCCAACGGCGAGTACTATTTTGATGACATCCGCTTCTTCGAGGGCAAGGAGCCGCCTTCTGATGAATAAGAACCGCGCACCTTTTGGCGTCCTGCTTGTATCTGTGCTGCTTGCGGCGCTCTCCGCCATAGGCGTTCACGCCCCTTCAGAGGCTGCTTCGTGGTGGAACGATTCCTACAGGTACCGCCGTCAGGTGGTCATCATCCGAACCGGTCAACGCTGGGCCAAGGCACCCGCTGCGTGGGCCAAATTCCACTGTGCGGGCGCCCTGCGCGATGACGCCAACGACGTGCGCGTGGTCACTTCGAAGGGCAAGCTGGTAAAGTCAACCGTGAAAGGAGTGGGGCCCGGCGACGAGGTGCTCGTGGTCTACGAAGCTCCCGAGAACGAGGACGAGTACTACATCTATTACGGTAATCCCGATGCACAGCCTCCCGCGGAGTACAACCCCGAAAGAGGTCTGCTGCTGGAGACGCGAAGGCGCGTATCCGGCGACCCCGATTCCTGGAAGCAAATGCAGGATATTCTCAAACGCTCCGACTTCGTTTACGGCCGTGGCTACGTGGACAAGGTCTTCGACGGATACAACCATTTCGGCCCCGTAGAGGATTACATATCCATCTACCGCGGCTGGCTCATGGCTCCCAAGACCGGCACTTACACCTTCTGCACCGCCTCCGACGATGCCTCTTTCATGTTCGTAAACGACAAACTGGTATGCAAGTGGCCCGGCTATCATCCCGCGAACGCGGGTGCATGGGTCGAGGTACCAGGCGCAGATGTTCCTCGAAAAAGGCGCTGTACAAGTTCGCGTACTACCATCTTCAGGCGACTCAGCAGGCGGCCTGCGTCGCCGGATGGAAACAGCCCGGCATGGAAGACGAGGACGTCTCTCTCATTCCGGACTGGGCTTTCCCCGGGCTCGCCGAGGCGACCGTCAAGCATCAGCAGGATCGCAATGCCAAGTTCTCCGTGGACTTCCGCCTGACCGTGACCGACGACCTCTCCTTCGAAGAGAACTCGTTCCACCGCGTCGCCTTCACCCCGCTCGTCCCGAACTCGGTCAAGGTGGGCAAATACGAATGGTCAACTCGAGAAGACAGAAGCTTGCGCGACGAAGAAGATGCCATCACACGTCTTTCTCGAACCGGGTATCTATCCCGTCACCCTCAAGGTAACCGACGAGAACGGTGCGTCCAACTCCGTCACTCACCGCATCAAGGCCATCTACACTGTCAAGCCCATTGACCGCGGCTACATACTCGAAAAACGAGCCAAGGAGTTTCTCGCGGACATTTCGGATCACGACCCCGCTTTGCTGAAGGCCGACCAGCTCATCGCGCTGTGGAACTTCTACGAACTCGTCGAGGACGAAACAGCGAGACGGGCCTTCGCAATGGAGTTTCTCAAGAGGCTCGAGGACCTTCCTCCGGACGAAATCGGCGATATCGCGGTAAAGGTGGGCGATTTCATCCTCGAACAGATGGGAATGCCGGACAAAGCATTGACCGCCTACGAGGCCGTCGCGTCCTCGGCGGGCATAATCACCCGCTCTCGCGGCCTAATCCGCAAGGGCGACGTGTATCTTTTCTACAAGGATGACCCCCGTAAAGCGCGCGAGCTTTATTCAAAGGCCGTCGAACTGCTTGAGAACACCGGTGCCGATGAACTGCGTTTCGCCTACATACGCATGGGTGATGCGAGCAAGTATTTCGGACAGCTGGAAGATGCTCAGAATTGGTACGGCAAGGCGGAGGCCATCCTGCTGCAGGGTCGGACACCGCGCAGACCTCGTCATGAAGGGAGCCTACGCCCAGACCGTCGAATCCTGCATTCGCAGCGAGGAATACGAACAGGCCATCGAGCAGCTCGACATGTGGGAATGGGAGTTCCCGCTCGAAAGGCTCGAAGGCTACTCCACCTATCTGCGTTGCAAGGTACTTCTGGCCCGGGGCAAATACGCCAAGTGCGTTTCAGAGGCAAACGCCCTTGTTAAGGTGAATCCGGCATCCAACTACGCGGACAAACTGCTTCTCATCTCCGCTCGTGCATATGCGCTTAACGACATAACCAGTGCCCTCAGGGCATTGAGCAAGCTCATAGTTGACTACCCAGCGTCTCCCATTATTGATGAGGCGAAGAGCCTGAGAGACAAGTTGAGACGCTGAAAGACCACCGGGAAAAACGCCCTATAATACGTCAAAATACGTGGAAACACACGGAGCTGTCGATATGAAACAGACATTATCGCTTCTGCTTGTACTTTTCCTTTTCGCGGGAGTTTCGGTTTCAGCAGAACAGGAAAAAATCCCCTCAAAGGCAGAGTTCTACGAGGTCGCACGCAACGGCGTGCTCTCACTGGAATTCATGGCCAACGGGGGCTCCACCATCTTCGCCACCGGAATCATAGCCGACTGGGACAGCGGGGAAAGCACCCTCACGGTGGCAGCGTCCATAAATCCGATTCTCACGGGCTACAATAACAAGATTTATTGCCACTTTGCCGGCACCAAGGCCCGGCGATCCGCGAAGTTGAGCGCGACAACCTATGATTTCGAGCACAATCTCTGCTTCCTTCAGTTTCGTGGCATCAAGTCCAAGTACGGTTCTTTCGGAAGCTGGAAGTACGAGGTCGATCGCAGAGAACTCAGCGTAGGCGACCGCATCTACGTCGCCAATCCGTTTTCCAAGGGCGACCAGCCCGCGAAGGTAATTGAAGGTTCCGTCTCCGGAGAGTTCAGCCCGGAAGGTCGTAACTACAAGCTGCACCCGTTTACCATTAATGTAAGCGCCAAGACCGTTCCGTCGCTCATCGGTGCTCCGGTCCTCAACCGCATGGGCAGGGTAGTCGGCATTCTCAACACCGATATCTCCAAGGAGCACAAGAACCGCCCAGAGGTCTATACCGGCCTGTTGCTCATCCATCCCGGTTCCGGACTCATTGAGGGCAAAAACACAAAGGACAAGTTCGAGCAACAGAGCGGGCTGCCCATGAGCAATCAGCCTACAGGCTTCTGGATGCCGTATCGCATGGCGCCGCTCACAAGACCCTGGCGGAAGCTGCTGCAGATACCCGTTGGCGTTTACGGAGCCGTCGTCACCAACGTGTACGACGAGGCAATGGGAGGGGAGCTTCGGATTGAAGACGTTGTAACACATGTCATGGGCTTCGAGCTCGCCAACTATAATCAGATTCGAAGCGCGTCCTGGGATGTTACGCAACTCTGTGCCCAGATATTCATGCAAATCTCCGTTCAGGACGGCAAGGTGCCTCTCACGGTCTATCGCGATGGCAGCGAGGTCAATGTTACCGTGGAACTCGCCAGGTTTACATCCAGCGGGGCTTCGTACCGGGCGGACAAAGTCGGCTTCGTGTTCACCGAGGTCAGCATGCCTCTCAGACTCAGAAATGACCTGTCAAAGGCCCTGACCGGTGTAATGCCGGTGGGCTCTACCTCGGGTAAGTTCAACCTTGCCATGATACGTGGAATGCTGCCCTTTTCCTGCATCGTAAAACGCATCAACGACACCCCCATCAACAACATAGGGGACATTCGTTCCGCGGTAGAGGGGCTGCGAACAGGCGAAAAAGTCCGGGTACTCATTCTCTCGTTCAGAGACTTCAGTTACTCCTACGTCACCTTCAAGGTCGAATAGAACAATCGCGCCCCGCACCGGCGCGTCCAGAAGAATATGAAACGAGCTATCCCCGTCACACTGGCAGCCGTTCTGGCTGTCAGTGCTATCTCAGGCATATACTTCCTGTTCCCTTCAAACCACAGTGGGACTTCTCCGAAACCCTCACAGTTAGAGGTCCCTTCTGAACTGCCCTCGCACTTGCTCGACCTGCTTTCCCTGCCTCAAAGGGACATATCTGCCGAGACCGGCTTTCAGTACCATCTGTCGGGTTCGTTCATTCTGATTGGTAAGGACGGCTTTTTCGCACTCGATTCGAATATCTGCTATAGCGGCAGTTTCGTGGAAGGCGACCCCGTGCCCGACTTCGCCCTGAGGTGCACGCAAAGTCCTTCCCTTCTGCACAGTGCGGACATGACCAAGGTTTACATTAACGGTGGAAAGGTCTGTCCGCTCGGGAAGGATGTTGAAGTCAGCGTGTTCGGCGAACTCGAACGCGAAAAGCTGCTCACAGCCGCCAACTTCGCCGACTCCTTTTCGCGAAGCGAAGGCTTCTCCGGCTGGCGCATTGACGGGGGCAGGTGGACCATTAGTTCGGCGCCGGATCCGGATTTCTCAGTCGAACCTTTTCACGTGACTGCGCACTCCGATTCACCGGCCTCTCTGCTTACCGGCGAGGAGTTTTTCACCGATTACATCGTCCGCGCTTCGGTGGGCTCGACCGCAATGCCGTCATCGTTCGGTGTGGGAGCCGCACTCGGAACGGAGAAGGGTATCGTTGCCAGGTTCTCGCCTGAACGGGGTTGGTACGGGACGCTGCGCCTCGAGGACGTTGCGAGCGGAAAGGTGTACTTCGAACGGCCGATGAAGGCCGATCCCCATCAGTGGTACGAGTTCGCGCTGGCCATCCAGGGTGGCCGCGCGTTCTTCTCCATAGACGGTTATCTGTTGTGCGAAGTGGATGTGCCATATTGCGCCGGTGAGGCCGGACTGTTCCTCTCGGGAGGCAGTGCGCTTTTCGACGACGTTTTCATCGCTCCGGTACTGTTCGACTGGCTCCGCCAGGACCATTCGAGACAGTTCAACCGCGCTCTGCGAACCCAGAAACTTGCGGACAGCTACATTCCCCTGTTCTTCACAAAGGACCGTGCGAATTATGCGTGGGCTAACGTGTCGGCGGACTGGAATCTGTCGCGCAACTTCGGCGGCAGGAAGCTGACGTTCAACGAGAGCATCCGGCTGCCGATGTCATTGCTCGCAGACGTTGATAACTCCGCCGAGATGCCTTCCCGGCTTGTGCTCAACGCGCTGGATGATTCAAAGCTTCTGGAGCTTGACATACGCTCCAGTTCGCCCTGCGTGGTGAAAGCCATCTTGAAAGGTGGTGAATCCGAAAACACGGAATTCGAAGTCAGCGAGCGCTCATTCCCCCTCGAATTCCGTCTCGATGCGTTCGAGGAAGGACAGCGGACGGCTTTCTACCTCTCTTTGGCGGGGCAAACCCGCCGTGTCGCTATACTTGACGCGACCGGAATTTTGTGCTCGCTCACCTTCGAGGTCGGGTTCGACAACCCGGACAGAATACAGCTCTGGGCGGCAAATCACCGCTCATACTCCTTCGCGACCGCGCCCACCGATTTCCATTCACTCGCGGGAGACTGGTTCGTTTCCTCGCGCTGGGCTTGCAGTCCCCAGTACTCATGGCTCGGTGGAAGGGCGGAACCTTACGCCTTGCTTGCAACGAAGTTCGACCTTATCGGCGATTTCTCCCTGCGGTGCGCCACCGCGCCCCTCATGCGCGAGTACATGCGCCCGGGATACCGGCACCCTGGCACCATTACCTTCGAGTTCTCCCCGAAAATGCCGTTAATACGGGGCTCGCGCTGAGAACCTTCGACTCCAACCGCCACTTGGTCATGTCCGCACAGTCCGGCGACCTCGACACCGCGAGGGCATTCGGAAATTCCTCCTCTCCTCACTGGTTCCACAACCTGTGGTTCGACGTGCGGGCCGCACTCGAGGGCAACTCGTTCTCCGGCTCGGTGTTCGGTTCCGCTGCAAGGGTTTCGGCACCCGAAAGACGCCCCGGCCCTCTTCTGATTCATTTCAGTGACAGCGATTTCAGCTTCGCCAGGATTACTCTCAACGCCGAGCGGATAGAGCTTCCGAAACCCCGCTACCTAGACCTCGTCCCTCCCGCCTATTTTGGCGAACGCGAACCGTCTTTCGAGACCGGGGCTCGCCACCCGCTGCTTTCACAACCCTCGGCCTTTAGAGCCGAACCAGCCGCCAACAGCGCTCTCAGTTGGGCCGACGTCGGCCCCCACAAGGCTCTGCACCTTTTCGAACGTACTGCGACAGGCTACCTTTCTCTCGAATTCCCCGATGGACTCGGCGGGGAGGATGTGTGGAAACTCGCGGTTTCGGTAGAGCGGGATACCGATTTCCAACTTCGCTTCGACTGCGATGGCGCCACCTTTTTCATCCCCTTTGACGAGGACACCGAGACACCCTACGACAAGGGAGTGCGCCTCTCCGGCCGCTTCTATCACAAACTCTCGCGAGATGTGGCGGGCGAGAGGATACTGTTCATCACCTTTAACCGTTCGATGTTCTCCCGGCATTTCAGTCTCCACGAGCCCTGTACCAATCTGCGCATAAGCACCGAGCACCTCGCGCCCGCCCGGTCATTTTCATCGCGCTTTTCCGCGGGACTTGAGCTTAAGCTGCTTGCCGCCGACTTCATGTCCGCACCCGCTTCCGAACCGGAGGGGGTCAACTTGTTGGGCGGTTTTCTCGAACCCGATGACAGCGACAACTACCGCTATTGCGCCACCCCTGACGGCAGGTTGTACGGTTTCTATTACGGTCAGGTGGAGCCTCGCGCCGCAAGGGGCGCGGATGCGCAAAGGGCCTTGGTATTCGAGCTCGCCCCGTTCGGCCTGGAAGCCGCTGTTGCAAGGGTGCTGGACTCCGACGGCTCTTATGCCGAGGCCGGGTTGACCATGGAGGTCACGCGCAATTCCGTCCTCGCGAGACTTCCGCTTGCCATGTCGCTTGCAAAAGTGCCGAGCCCCACCGCAATCGAACTGCAGACGGGCTTTGGAACCCTGCGAAGAGACCTTGGCCCCGTAAGGCTTCCGGCTTCGCCGTCTTTCGTCTTTTCAGGCCAAAGATATCCTGACGTACACAGCCCCGGCTACGCGAACGGGAAAGGCCTTTTCAGCGGCTTTGGCGGCCCTCACCGTCTCGAAGTGCTGCACGACCCGGAGCGCGGATGGTTCGCTTATAAGATGACCCTGGGCGGATTCAGCGGACTTGCAGTCAACGTGCCGGGAAACGACACGGTCTCTTATCCCGACGCTCGTCGGGACGTACTCGGCTTTCGGTGAACTCAGCATAGGCTTGCCCGCGAACGGAGTTCACCCGGAAGTCCATTCGACCTCTTTTGCAGGAATCAAACGCGATGATTACTACAAGCACGAGCGAAAGTTCGCGCTGAACCTCGGCGGAGCTTCGGCCAGTCGCCCCTACGAAGGCGGGCCGCCCGTCATCGGAGACACCGGCTTCACTAGTGCCCAGCTTGATGACGTGCTATACATCAGGCAAGCGCATCTCGTGCAACAGGTCTCGGACAAGACCCTGAAGTTCTCCCTCGCCGATTATGGGAGCGGCGTTGATCATTTCGAGTACATTGTCGAACCGTACTCCGTCAACAGCGGTGAACCGAACTGGGTGGGCTCGCCGGTCAGCAAGAGCGAGTCGCCGGATATCTCGGTTGAGGGGTTGCGAAACGGGCTGTACCGAATAAGTGTTCGCGCTGTATCGGAAGGGGGCTGGCGCAGTGAGCATTCGAGCGCTGTAGTCCGCTTTAAAAACACTTCGTCACGGCCGGTCGAGTTGACGAAGCCCAAGCTCTCGGCAAGATTTTCGGGCAGGACCCTTTCGGTCAAGGCGAGCAACTGTCTGCGCCATACCGTGCAGGTACTTCATCCCGACATCTCCGCCCCGCTCGGATTTCCAGTTCGCCTGCGCAAAAACGAACTCCTTTTCGACACCTCCGGATACCTTCACCTGCCAGACAAGCTCCAAATCGAGGCTATGGGCAGAGACGGCACGGTTTTATCCACCATTGTCTCAGTGCCGAACGAATTGTGGGACAGCGTGTACGAGACCAACACAGAGGTCTTTGCCGGCAGGCCGACGGTTTTCGACGACTACGAGCATTCAACCGAGGGTGCATCCGGGAGAAGGGGCGCGTACGTCGCCTCCGTGCCCGACCCGCTCGAGTCTGACCTGTGCCTCGCCGTCCATGCGATAAGCACTTATGACTACTACTCCGCCTACCTGACACGCGATAGCTTCCGCGTCGGCGACTCACCGCTTTTGCAGTTCGACTACTACGCGAACGGAGCACGGATGTGTCTCATGGTCAAGATCGGCGGGGACTTCTACGACGTACAACTCGGCAACGCCAGTGTAAGAATGGCTGCCGAGCGCCATCAGGAGGGCCGCTACCGTATTGCTGGTACGCTCGGTTACTCAAGCGGTCTTCTCGGTAAAACCGCCCATGGCTGCGAGACCACCTGGGCGCGCGTCAGCGTTGACCTGCGCAAGGTGCTTGCGAAGAAACTCGAGAATCCCGATGATGCGACTGTCGAATGCGTCGCGCTGCGGGCGGCTTCTCGAAACCGTTACGGTACAAGGGCATACGTGGACAACTTCACCCTCTCTTCCCGTTCGAACGAACTTACATTCCAGTGGCGGCACTTCGCCGAGGCCGAGAGCTACGTTGCCGAACTCACCGACGACACCGGAATGGTCGTGCGCAAGTACGACCTTGCGGACTCCCTGCAATCCCCGCCCCCGAAGGGTGCGAGGCCGACACTTCGCGCCACCGTGCCTGTGCAGAATGTGGCGAGCGGCACGTATGTTCTGCGCATTCATGCACTCGTCAACGATGTAAGAGTAGCCGAAAGCGAGAGCACCCCGGTAACCGCCAGGCCGATGGACAATTAGTGCCGGGCCGGTTTTTCAGTGTCCGGATATCCCCGGCTCCCGTTCGGGTGGCGGTTTCCCCGTGGAAACGAACTCTCAGCATCCCTGTTTTGTGTCAGAAGGTTGGCGGGTATCGGAAAAGCAGTGAGGGAAGCGGCGTCTTACTCGATTGGGTCCGTTATCAGCGGGCACTTGGGAAGTGAACCCAGGAAGAACCTGCCGTAATTGCGCCGCTTGATACGAGGGTCGAGAATGGCCACGAAGCCACTGTCCTTTTTCGTGCGCACGAGCCTTCCGAAGCCCTGCTTCAGTTTCAGCATGGCCACCGGCAGCGAATATCCGTGAAAGTCGCTCTTGCCCCGCTCTCTGAGTTCCTCGCACCTTGCCTCGACAAGGGGCTGGCTCGGAACGGGAAAGGGCAGACGAACGATTACCACTCCGGACAGCGCGGGACCCCGAACGTCAACGCCCTGCCAGAACGACTCGACACCGAAAAGAACCGACCTGCCGTCTGCCTTGAACGCCTCTAACAGCTTGTGGCGGGGAGTGTTTCGGCCCTGCGACAGAACAAGAAGGTCCTCTCCTGCAAGTTCGTGCTCGACAGAGTCGCATACTCTGTTCATGTCACGAACGCTGGTGAACAGCACGAAGGTGCCGCCCTCGCTTTTGCGGGCAAAGGTCTTGACGTAACGGGTGACGTCCTCTATGTAGCCCTGTGGGTCCTCTCCGGGAAGACGGATGTCGCTCGGAACAAACAACCGGACTTTGGAGGAGTAGTCAAAAGGCGAGCCAAGGACGAGTTCCTTGGCCTTTTTAAGCCCGAGTCTCTCGCGAATGAACGAGCAGTCCTTCTTGTGAGCGCCCATAGCGAGGGTTGCACTGGTTAGCACGAATGGAAAAGGAGATTCCCAGAGGTAGCTTTTGAGGGTCTCATGAACGCGGATGGGCACCATGCAGAAGCGCGGGTTGTCCTGCCTGCCCTCCACCCAGTAAACAAAGCCTCCAGCGCTCATCTTGACGAACATGTTGCAGTGAAGGATTATCTCTTTGATAGTTGCCTGGCGCGCAATTGCGTCCTGGTGGAAGTCATTGCCGTCCGGTATGCCCTTTACGGCCTTCTCCAGTTCGTCCAGAAACACCTTGGCGTCATCGGACAGCTCGGGTAGCTGCCCCGGTGCCCTGAGCCTTACTTCGCGTTCCTTCACGAGCCTTCCGAGATTAGCGAAAAAGCGGTCGAACTCCTTGGCCATGGCAGCCGTTGCCCTGTGGAGAGAGGCGTATTCCTTTGAGTGGAACAGTCCCCGGCCGCTTTCTACGTCGTATATTCGCGCGAGATGCCGCTTAGCCTGTCGCTGATAAATGCGTGCTCCGAGGTTCTCTGCCGCGATGTCCTCGAGTGAGTGGGCCTCGTCGAAGATTACCGCGCCGTATGCGGGCAGAAACGGAATGCTCTCTCTGCGCAGGGCAAGGTCCGCAAAGAACAGCGAGTGATTGGTTATGATAATGTCTGCCGATTCCCACACGCGACGGTCGCGCCAGTAGGGACAGCTTCCCTCGAAGTGTGCACAGCGGTTCTTCGTACAGGAAAGCGACTCGACGCACACGTTCTCCCATACGCGGTACGGAATGGATATGTTCAGCGAGGCCTTGGTGCCCTCGCCTTTAGTCTGCAGGAACCATTTCTCTAACTGTTCGAGGAACTTGTAATCCTGTTTGCGAAACATGGCGAAAAACTGCTTGTCACGTTCGAGCCCTGCATACAACTTGCGAAGGCAAATGTAGTTGCTGCGGCCCTTGGCGAGAACGGCCTTGAAACCCAGCCCCTCGATGCCCTGCAACGTGGGAATGTCCTTCTTCTCGAGCTGTTCCTGGAGGTTGATTGTCTTGGTGGAAACGACCACGCGTTCGTCGTTCTCCAGCGCCCATTTGATGGCGGGTATCAGGTAGGCGTAGGACTTGCCCACTCCGGTGCCTGCCTCTACAAGGAGTGGTTCGCGTTCCGCGAAGGTCGCAGCGACCGCCTCGGCCATCTTCAACTGTTCTTCACGGTATTCGAAACCGGGCAGTTCCTTCGAGAGACTGCCTTGCTTGCCGAAATAGCCTTCAGGATTCATCTGTAAGTGAGGTCGAGGATTGGGCAATCATTCATAGAAGTATTTGGAGTTTTCATCGCCCGCTACTGCAAAACCGTTCTTGCCTACCTTCTTCACCCTGTAGAGGGCCGCGTCGGCAGCGGCGAAAGATGTATCGAGGTCTTTGCCGTCCTCCGGGAAGGTCGAGAGCCCTGCCGCGAGCGTTATCCTTACCCGTTCCCTGTCGTCAGTGGTACATGTGAAATCGCGAAATATTTCGAACAACCTGTCAAGGGCTTTGATGGCCTTCTTGCGCTTGGTCTCCGGCAGTGCGATGACGAACTCGTCGCCGCCGTAGCGGATGATGACGTCGGATGCGCGGAAGACCTTCTTCAACTGGTCTGCAACGCTTGTCAGAACGTGGTCGCCGAACGAATGGCTGTACTGGTCGTTAATCTTCTTGAACGAGTTGATATCAACAATGACGAGGCTCATGTGCCAGCCGCCTCGCTTGGCCTGCAACACCAGCCGGGGCAGTTCTTCCTCGAAGAACCAGCGGTTGCGAACGCCTGTAAGCGCATCTGTGAGCATGAGAACGCGGGTAGTGCGGTTCTTGCGAACCATTGAAGTCACTTTGGCGGCAAGTTCGTCCATGAAGATGGGCTTGACAAGGTAGTCGGCAGCGCCGACTTCGAAGGTGGAAACACGTGTCTTGGGATCCCTTACCGCGCTTACGAATATGAAGGGGATGTCCGCTGTTTCGGGGTCGTCCTGAAGCTCTCGACAGAAGACTTCGCCGCTCGTACCCGGCATGAGAAGGTCCGAGATGATCAGTTCGGGCCTGCTCTGTTTCAGCTTCTCCTTCGCCTCGTCGGCATCGCGGGCAACCATGACCTGCATGCCGTGGTCGGAAAGAACCTTCTTGACAAGCTTGAGGAAATGGATGTCGTCGTCAACGACGAGTATCCGGGGTGCTGGCTTAAAGTTGACATATCTGTCTGATTGGTTAGCCATATTACCTGCCAATCGCCGGGCGTCTCCCCGAGATTCTGAGGTCAATCATGAAGCGAGTGTCGGGCTCGCCCTCGGGAGGCTTCTTGCCCCTGAGTTTCCACTTCAGCCCGCACTTCGCGCAAAGTTCAGATATAACTGTCTGAACCCGCTTCTGATCAAAATATCCTATTACATTCGTACTCGTGGTCAATTCCTTTGTATCATCCGCTGTCGAAAAATGAAAATATGCAATAGCTTCCAGCTTTCTCAGGGCTTTGTCAAGCCTTAAGTTATCAAACGCAATGCTTATAGTCCTGTCGAGCCTGTCGGAGGCATCCATTTTCCGCAATTTCTCCATCCGGTCCTGTGGCAGTTCGGAGAACGAAGGGGTCTCGAAATAGTACTCGGGTATCTCGACTCCTACCCTCACAGTCCTCTGCGCGAGCTTCTCCTCGGCTGCGGCCTTTCCGGCGGGCTCGTCACCACGGTAGAGCGTGAACCAGCCCTCGCCGGCGATGGTCTTGACCTCGTCGAACCGCTCCAGAAGAGCGAGAAAGTGACCGAGACTCATCTTGCCCGCGGGCACGCCCTTGTAGTGGGTGAGTTTCGCAGTTTCGTCGAATGAGAGTTTATGTTCAACCTGCGGCGCCACCTTTGATATTGAAGTGTACAATGCCGGGCCCGGCTTGCTCACACCTGTGTTGATTCTCTGGGCGAGAGCTTTTTCGAGGTACTCTGCTCCGTCGCCATCTCCGCGCCAAATCTCCTGCGGCCAAAGGCGGGGTTCGGCTCCGGGGGCTTCGTCGCTGTTGACTACGTAAATGCACCCGCACCACGGAAAACAACGGTAAGAGCAACTGCCAAGGATGTCGTCCAACGCTTCCTTGAGGGGGACGTGAAGGTACTGACGGCGGATTATCACATCGTTACGGGCGGATGGAGGCAATAGTATTGGACAGTCGCGCCACAGCCAGTCAACGTTTGAAAGCGGTTCTCCGAGATGCTCTATGCCGAAAGAGACCCTCATCTTCCAATAGTGAGAAAGCTCCATTCGCCAAGTCGCATCGGGGTACTGAGAGGCTCGCCGAAATGCTTGCGGACAGGGATGTCGGCGATTTCGCGGCCCTCGAGGTCGCTTGTTACAAGCATGGTTCCGTCGTCATCGAGGAAACAGCTCAGAGCCGTGCGTTTGCACATCATGTCGAGGACGTCGTGCGCGCTGCCCTCGAACCGCTCTTCCAGCTCAAAGGGTAGCTTCATGAGCATTGATGCGTTCAGAGAGTGAGTGTACCTCACCCGTGCCTCGTTGACGATGAGTTCCTCAACCTCGAGCGGTGTGTGCGAACCGGCTTCGAGGATGATATCGGTGTCCCACTTACCGCGCTCGGCGATTGCATCGGAAGGCAGGTAGCGCTCCAATCCCTCTTCCGCGACGGCGGAACAGGCGAAGAGCAAAATAAACAGCGTCGAGACAAGGCTCAGTAAACGCATTGTAGCTCCGTCAGAAAGTCTGCGAGGTGCATTACCTTCGTTTCGAGGGAATTCTTTTCGAACTGCTCGCGCAACTGCATCACACAGCCAGGACAGGTTGTGACAACTGTGTCTGCCTCCGTCCCGCAGGCACCCTCGACCTTGCGCGCGCCGAGCTCGTCGGCCAGCTCCGGGTTGAAAAACGAAAACGAACCGCCGCCGCCACAACACTTCTCCTCGTTCGGCATATCCGTAAGTACTGCGGCCTTATCCAGTATCTCGCGCGGTTCGTCTTTGATGCCGAGACCGAACCGCAGATGACACGGGTCGTGGTAGCTGACCTTTCTTGCGTTTTGCTCGCGAGGCTCGTATCCCAGCTCGTGAAGAAGCTTGCTGAACTCTACCACACGAGGCATGCTTTCGTCCGGCAGAAGGTCTGCGTAGTTGCGGCCGAGAGTCAGGGCGCAGCTTGCGCAACCTGTTACTACAACGTCGCAACCCGTTGAACTTAAGACCTTTATGTTCTTTTTCGCAAGTTCGGCCGCCTCTTTTACCAGACCCATTGTAAGAGCGGGCGTACCGCAGCACAACTGATTTTTGGGAACCACCACCTCCACGCCGAGAGCCGTGAGAAGTTTCACCATGGAGTGGGCGGTGTGAGGATATGCGTAGTTGATTGCACAGCCGATGAAGAGGGCGGCGGACAGCCTCGGCTTGTCCGGGCCCGACCTGCGGGGCAGGGCATTGAGTGCTGAACGGGATGCGACCCGTGGCAGGTCGCGCTTGCCCATTACCGCGAGAGGCAGGTGCCGCAACAATCCCCGTCTCCGCTTCGGCAGGGCCTGCTGGCCGAGGTAGGCGCTCATTATAAACGCGTCGAACAGCTTTCTGTCCGGCACAATCGCACTGAAGAACTTCTTGAGTTGCGTGTCGGGCCGCGAGGAGTTGAGAAGGGCTGCTATGCCCATTGATATCTCATCTCCCTTGACTCCCGATGGGCATACGGCCGTGCAGCGCGAACACTTGATGCATGTCTTCCAAAGCTCTCCGAGACCTCTTCTGTCCTTCAGCGAACCTTCGAGAAATGCCTCAGCGAGTACTATCCTCGCACGCGTGACGAACTTCTCGTCAAGCGTCTCGTCGAACCAGGGCACTCGGTGCGACATTTGCCGCACTTCGCGCATCTTTCAAGGGTTGACAGGAGGTTCTCGGCGTTCCGGTCGGTCATTCAGAGGGCCTGCTATCGTCTTGCGGGGGAGTTTCGGCCGGATTCTTTTCGGCGGCAATCTTCTCTATAAGCCAAAGCCCGCCCAGACGGCGCATCTTCACAACGTCAGTGCCGATGATGTCACCGAACATCTGCAATTCGCCTTCGAGCACTGCTATCTCGCTCCCCCCGACCGACCTGCGGAAGGTCGTATATGTGCGAAGGTCGCCTATCATCTTCAGCGAACGGGCGGCAACGCCTTTGGTAACGGCAGCGAGCCATGTCTTGGCAGCCTTGTCAGCGTGGCAGATGCTCCATACGTTCGTATCGGCCTTTTGAAAGGACGCCATGAACGTTCGAATTGTGGCAGCGGGAGTGGAGAGGTCGGGATACTTCGCAGTAACGACTTTCGGTGCCCGCCAGTGTTTTACCCGGAAGCCGCTGTCAAAGCGCAGATCGGTAATCCTGTAATGGTAAAAACCCTTGTTGGACACCCCGTAAAAGCTGTTGCCCGCCCCGCGTGAAAGCGCCACGGTCCCTTTGTCAACCTTTACCAGCACCTGCCTGTCGCCGTTTTCGATGGAAACAAGCTTGCCGAAGCTCGCCAGGTCGGTGCTGTACGAGCCTTCGAAGAAGAACTGGTGATGGAAGAACAGAAACGCCACGTCCGCGTACATGACAGGCACACGACGGTCGCGGTAAACATGGAAGCTGTCGGCTTGTCGGTCATAGGCGCACGCGAAGTAGTCCTCGCAGCCGGGGGAGGTGGCATAGAAATCAAGTATGCCGCCGTCGTCGGAGATTACGGGCGATACGAGGTCCAAAAGACCCGCTCCGTCGAGCAACAGTCCGCCAACGGCCGCCTTTCCCTGAAAGGCGAAAATACAGCCGAGAGCACTGAAGTAGCCCACGTCCGTCTCTCTGCTGTAGGAAATTGAGCCGGGCACGGATACGAAGTCCCTGTCTTCGAGGAACGGAAAGCCCATAGTTTGGACGACGTATTCCACCTCGTCTGTTTCCGAATCAACCGCGGCGAGACGGATATCCCTTAAATCCTCGTCGAAAGCCAGCAGAACGTATGCGTAACGGGCATCGAACCATACGAAGTCCATGGCTACCGAGTTCTCTGGCAGGATAACTGCGTTCTGCGGCTCTGCGTCCGCTGCCGCGGTGTCGAAGGTAGCTATGGCGCAGACGTCCTTTCCGGCCTCGTCAGTCGTCCAGCGAAGCCAGGATAAGGTTGAAGACGATGGAACCGCCTTCAGATGCCAGTTGTTG
>JAXHMW010000020.1:0-332051 GCA_034521065.1 Planctomycetota bacterium
ATTCTCATCTCCGTTCAGGGCTCGCAAGCCCATTGTAAGCAAGGAGGTTCCTCCACCTTAAGAACCTGTCCAGTTTTCAGGACCAGCTCACTCTGTAAATATCATTCTGACACAGAAAAGCCGGTTTGACCGGGGCTTGTGATTATCTGGTGGGCAGGTGAAGGATTCGAACCTTCAACCCCTGATTCATCAGATGCTCTACCGAATTAGTTTAATCGTAAAGGCCGTTGCTGACTGGGAGATGGAGGGATTCGACATGAGACCTTCTGAGCCACAGTCAGACGCTCTAACCGACTTGGGCTCATCCTCCGCATCGCACGTAACACGTACCGCTCGAAGCGGTCAAGTTCTTCAGCACGTCCCCCGTGCGGACACCGGCTCATCTATCCTGACCCTCGTGAATGTCATTCGTTCCGGCGTTCGACCGGAGAACGACATGGAAACCCGCCTGCTGAAAGGAAGAGAGTTCGCCGCACGCATTCGAGATAAAGTGAAGCAGGAGGTCGAACGAATGCCCCGAAAGCCAACTCTCGCGGCTCTCAACGTCGGTTCCGACCCCGCCACAGAATACTACATGGGAAGCCAGAAACGCGCCGCTGGAACTCGTAAAGCTCCGCAAGGTGATGCTCGATGCCGAAGTTGACCAAGCGACACACTTAGACGAAAGCCTTTGCGGCCTTTCCGAAGACGGACGCGTGAACAGGATTTATACTTGCTCGCACCGCTGCCCGATTGGTTATTTAAACGTGAAGGAGGGCTCGTGAGCATCGCACCGGCAAGATTGAGGGGTGCATTCAGTGTCCATCGGTCGCCTACCACTGTGCAAGGACGCGCTTGTCGCCCCGCTTGCCCTTTCCGGCGTTTACGCTTTCCCGGGAAGCCTTGGGCTACCTTGCCGGTGTGGAAACGGTTGTTGCCAGCTATCCAACACAGTGGGCAAGCCTCTTTAGTACCTGCTTCTCAACGAACGTGCTACAGTCACAGTCGTTCGCCGTAAGGGGTATCGAGGCGCATCTGGGCCGTGGCGAACTTGTTATCGCGGCGATGGGCAAGGCGCAGTTTGTGAAGGGCCAGTGGCTGAAAAAGGGTGCGGTCGTAATAGACGTGGGCACAGACGAGCTCGAGGTACAGACGGACGAGGGCAAGAAGACCAAATCGATTAACGACGTGACCAAGCTGCCGTACATGGGCACCGCGAAGGCCGTAACGCCCGTGCCGGGCGGAGTGGGCACGCTTACCACCGCGATTCTGTTCGAAAACCTGCTAAAAGCCATCGGCAGCCGCTGAAAATACCGCGCAAGTTTTAGCGAAAACGGCACGGCCGGACGTGCCGTTTTTCATTTGGCGAACCTGACAACGTCAACGTGTTGCCTTTATCAATTTCACCCTACTTGCGTATAATCTTGATGAACACGCAAACTGCCCGGAGACACATTGGACAATTCTCGACTCGACTTCGATACTCTGAAAAAACTGCTCGTCAACAACGACGTGACGGAGATGGATTACGAACAACTGGTGGACGATTTACAACTTACGGTCACGCCGTTGGGCGGGGTGAAATCCACCGACATATCTGCGCGTTGACCCGAACGGTGGTCTCGTCTACACACCCAAACGCGGTTCACGACCGACCGAGATAAAGGCCCGAAAGCACGTCACTGCCCGAATGGAGAAGATGCAGTGCCCCGTGTGCAGCGGAAACACCACCGGAATCATAGACATTGCTGAGCTGTCGCAGGGGCATACATTTATCAACAAGAACATGTTCCCCATTTTCAGTTACGACTACGAGGGAGCGAAGCAGCCGTCCACCCACGAGCCCACTGTTGACCGCGACCGCAAGGTAGGCACCTACTGCCAGGGCGGGCACTGGCTTCAGTGGCTTTCAACGGAACATGACGCCGACCTTCACAATATGACGGTGGGCGATATTGCGATAGTGCTTTCGCGCCTTGCGGCGTTCGAGGGAAAGCTGATGGGCTCGCGGACGAGCAACTTGCCTGTCTGGACGGGCCTTGACGGCGACCGTTATCACGGGTTTGTGGGCATCATCCGTAACTTCGGCCAGCTCGGCGGTGCATCGCTCGCGCACGGACATTTGCAGATAGTACACACGAACGTGTTACCCCGCGCCGTTCTGGACGACCGCAACTTCTTCGGCAGGCAGGGCTGTTCTTTCGGCGAGTACATGCTGAAGGAAAACGCTCAGTACCTTAACGTTCGCGCAACTTCGAGCGGGCGTTTTCAGGCTTCTTGTCCCCTGATCTTCATGAAACGTCCGTCTTACGCCATGATAGTATGCACCGACGGTTAACAGAAAAGCCGCCTGCATCATCTGGACAACGCCGATATTGACGCACTGGCCGAGTCGTCTGCGCCGTTACCGTGAGAGCGGTGAAATTCCTTCTTCAGGAGAAGCTGCAAAAGACCTTCGCGTACAACCTGATATTCCGCAACGGGCCTGTCGGCACGCTGTACATCGAGATAATGCCTCACTCACAGGAGCGCGGCGGATTTGAACGAATGGGTTGCTACGTGTGCCAGTCCACGCCGGTAACGAGCGCGGACGATTACAGAGAGGCGTTTGCGGAACTGGTAATCTATATTCTGACCGGAGACGTCAAAACCCGCCGCGAATGCGGCGGGTTTTGCTTTTACATGGCGGAGAGACGGGGATTCGAACCCCGGGTACACACAAGGTGTACACACGGTTTCCAACCGTGCCCTTTCGACCGCTCAGGCATCTCTCCTGAATGGGAACCCGAAAGATTTTAGGTTCCTGTTAGCAGGGGTCAACTTATCTGCGTCAGTCCTCCCACTCAGGGAATTCGAGGTTGTTGTTACGCTCCTCGGCCGAGTAACTGGCAATGCAGCCGTCGCCCGTTGCAATAGCAATCTGGCGCGGGTTATCCTTGCGGATGTCCCCGGCCACGTAAACGCCGGGCACGTTTGTGCGCATCATGTTGTCGGCAACTATGAAGCCGTCTTCGTCCTTCTCCACGACCTCGAGGCCCTTAACATCCGTCTCCGGAAGCAAACCGATAAAGACGAAGACCGCTTCGCAGGAGTGCTCGGACTCCTCGCCGGTCTTCTTGTTCTTCACGCGGATGCCTGTCACGCCCTTGTCGTCGCCGAGAATCTCAAGCGGAACAGTATCCCAGATGAAGTTTATGTTGTCGCGCTCGAAAGCACGGCGCTGGAGAATGTCCTGGGCGCGCAGCTCGTCGCGACGGTGAACGATGTTTATCTTCGAACCGAGATTGGAAAGGTAGATGCCCTCCTGATTGCCGAGTCGCCGCCGCCGATTACGAACATCTCCTTGTCACGGTACAACGGGCCGTCACAGGTGGCGCAATAGCTCACGCCCTTACCGTAATACTCTTCCTCGCCGGGAATGCCGATGTGGCGATGCTCGGTGCCGAAGCAGACGAGAACGTTGGGACCGTAAAGGCTGTCGCGGCCGAAGTTCAGCTCCTTGATATCGGGTTCGAGGCGCACGTGTTCGACCGTGGCGGAGATTATCTCGGTGCCGAACTTGCGAGCTTGTTCGGCCATTTTCATTGAAAGGTCCATGCCGGGAATGCCGTCGGGAAAACCCGGATAGTTCTCAATTTCGTCGGTAGAAGTCATCAACCCACCGGGCATCATCTGTTGCTGGGCGATGGGCGGCTGAGACGTTCGCGCGCGAAGCGTAGATGGCGCACGTCAGTCCCGCAGGCCCACCGCCCGCGATCAGCACATCGAAGTTGCGCCGTTTGCCTTCGGTCTTCTTGCCCTGCACGAAATATGCGATATCTGCGGCTGTAGGCTCCACAAGGGCCTTTGTCCGCGATGCCATGTACACGTTGCGCTCTTCGCCGCACACGTTCTTTACGTACTCGATGGCCTTGTCATTGCCCTGCAGTTCGACTCGCCTGAACTCCGACTGTCGCTTTGTCCAAGGTCTACCGAGCGCTTCACTGCTGCTCTCGTTGTTCACGAAGAACACATTCATTCCCTTCTCCTTTCGCTTTCCTCGTCCAACTCGGAGTCTGTCGCCGGGTCATCTACGGTTGGAATGCGTCCCGAAGCCGCCCGTGAGAGCGCGAAATGCTCATGAGGCGCATGCGGAACTTCCCTGTTGCGCTTTCTCCAGAAAACCCAGTATAGCAGTCCGCCGCAGAATGCAATTACGGCGGCAGGCAGATAGCTCTTGCCGATCAACTCGAACTCGTTTCTGCTGACCGTCAGGCTGAAAAGAGCGCCCAGGCCGTTCGCACCGTACCACACCGTGGCCATCTCTGCCGATATCATGCCCCGCATAACCGAAGCGAAACGCCGCATTGCAAACGCGAGCTGCAGCGGAATGCTCAGGTTCACCAATGCCACCGAGATGACCAGTAGCGATATGGTTCCAAGCGGACTTTGCACGAAACCGACCAGCACGAGAAAGGGGCTCGCGACCAGCAGGGCGAGCGAGGTCAGAGCTATCCTGCCCGTGAGTTTGGACAGGAACGGAATCAGTAGGATTACAAGCCCCTCCACGGCCGCGAATGCCGCGAGGCTGAAGCCGATATTGTGATCCGAAAGCAAAAATACCTTCTTCAAATACACGTTGATAAACGGGAGGGTCAGCCCAACCGCGATGCCGCTCAGGCAATAGGGAATCATCACCTCGATGGTTGTAAAAAACCTTCTGCGTCTTTCCGAACGACCCGCGTGCAGGATACGGTACTTGGCATTGGAAAAATAGTCCTTGGGAAGGCTCGCTAAGAACCGGTTGGCCGGAAACAGCATCAGGCAGCCCAGCAGCATTGTAATGCGGTAGCTGCTCACCTCTCCGCCGAAAATATGGGGCACGATATTCGGGAAGACGCCGCCCACAAGGAAGCCTGCAACTGAACCAGCAAACACCATGGCGAAGTTCATAGCGAACGCCCGAAGCTGCATGCGGCGCTCGGTAAGCTCCGTTAATTCGGGCGCGAAAGCCGTCCACACCGCGGCCATGCCCGTACCATGCAGCGCGGAAAAGAACAGTATCACTCCGACCGAGTTGAAAAGCGCTATTCCCGACATTCCGAACAGCCAGAAGTAGAAACCGATTATGAGAACAGGTTTGCGTCCTATACGGTCGCACATGTAGCCTATGGGCAGCGAAACGACAGCTCCGGTGATCATCGTAACAGAAAAGACGATTGTTATCCATCCGTAAGAAAGCGCCAGCGAGTTTGCCAGGTAGAGGTTGAGAACAGTTATGAATATGCTCTCCCCGAAGAACAGAAAGAAGGTGGCATAAAGCAGCGGTCGAACCTTGTCTCCGACGACAAGCAGGTTCGCAAGCCTTGCCTTTTGGTATGAAAACGGTTCTTTGTCGTGTCTGAGTTGGGGTAAATTCATTTGCTGGTCAGCAGGTACGTTGACGCTGCGACCGCGGCCTTTGCACCCTCTGCTGCGGCAAGGACAACCTGACGCAGACCGCCGGTGCAGTCACCCGCGGCGAATATCCCGTCCACGCTCGTTGCGCAGGTATCGGTATCTGTTCGGACGTAGCCGTCCGGTGTCAGCGCGAGCCCCATCTTCTGCGCAAGAGCCGCGGCACCGGGCTCGTGAGTGGCGACGAAGATTCCCTCGCATTCGATGGGAGTATTGTTGGCGAGCAGTACCCCTTCGACGTAGTGCTGACCACGAATGGACTTAACCTCGCCCTTGCGCAGCACAATGTTCTTCGCGTCTTTGAGTCGTGATTCAAACATAAGCGATATGTCAAAATCCCTGCCCTGCGATACGAGAGTGACCCGTTTGGCGTGACGAGCGAGCACGAGGGCCTCGTTCGCGCCGTAGTCGCCATTGCCGAGAACGACGACAGAAGCACCCTTGAAGGTATAGCCATCGCACACGGCGCAGAAGGAAAGGCCCCTACCCATGAACTCATCGGCGTTTTCCAGGTCGCTTCTCAGCTTTTCGCCTGTTCCCACGGCAAGGATTACGGCAAGAGCAGTGAACTCATTTCCGGCGGTGGTCAACCTGTGCCCGTTGTCGTACTCGTAGCCGATGACAAGGTCGTCGAACACACTGATTCCGAGCTTTTTGACCTGCTTGAGCCCTCTGTCTATCAGCTCCTTGCCTTCAACGGCTTCAGGACAGCCGAAGTAGTTCTCTATTATGTAGTCGTCCATAGCCGGACGCTTGCCGACGATGACAGGGGTACAGCCGTTTCGAGCGAGGTAAACGCCAGCGGAAAGGCCCGCCGGCCCCGCCCCGATAATAACACAATCGAGATATTTCATCAGTACTGGCGCTTGACTATCCGGATCGTATCACCCTTGACAAGCCAATCGTAATCCGTTACGGCAAGCACCTTATCCAGCAGTTCCTCGAGCGTCTCCCCCGTGGCCTTGAAGGAGAGCTTCGGCATCTTCTTCTTGCCGTGGCCCAGCTCAAAGCGGATGGACGCACCGGTGAGTTCTGCACAAACGGCGATTATCGTATCGAGTTGCCAGCCCTTGCTCTCGAAGTGAAGTTCCTTTGAGAGCCACTTCTCAATCTTCGGCGAGTACTCTTCGCTATCCTCGGACGCTTCGGTATTAGTGTCTTCCTTCGCGCCCTCTTGTGCGAAGCCGGGAGAAACGGCGATGACCGCGAACGAAAAGGCCAGTGCGGCGATAAGCAGGAATGTGTATCTCATTTCATTGACCTCCGGGTAACTACATTATGTAGCAAATGCGAACGAATTCCAGAAAAAACACGAATCAAGGCCTTCAGCGCGGCAGGCAAGACACCCTCGCCATCCGGTCTTGGCTAGAGCGTCAGCCGTAGAGCGTATTACCTCTTCGGCTCCGATGTCGAACAGCACGTCCTGCGCGGTCTCCTTCGGCGGAAATTTTCCGCGTGGTGGCTTGAGAAGCAGCCGCCGGATGCCGCGCACGGAACTCGAAGCGAAGACAGCCTTGCCCATTACGCGCCTGCGAATGCTGTTCAGAGTTCGTTCGCTTTTGCTCAACACCTGTTCGCAGTTTTCGCGGGCTGTTTCGAGTTCGTCGAAAAAGCGCTGCGGGCGTTCGCAACCAGTGCCCAGCCACACAAGACCGACGGGTTTTGACAGTTCCACATTGTGGGAGAGCGAGTCGTCCGCGTAGCCGTTATCTATGGCCGCGGAGTAGAAATCGGAAGTATCACCGAACAGTGCCTCTATGCCGATTGTGACTGCGAGCTTGTAACGCCTTCGCTGCGCCGCGGTTTCACCGGTGTTCCTGACACGCCAGCCGGCCACCGCCAGCGGACGGGAGACGTTGTGCTGAATGGTAACCGGTTCGGCTTCGACATGCGCCGACAGCAGTACGTTCTTTTTCGCACGCGGCAGCTTCTCCGCGGAAGCGGCCCGTTCTTCGACGGCATTCATGAACTCGTCCGGGTCCACATCACCCGTGGCCACGAACTGGACGTTCGAGGGGGAATAGAAAACCCTGCGAAGCTCGTCGAGTTGTTCGGCATCGTATGCGCGAATCTCGTCCGGAGTTCCGGAAAGGTCACGAGATGCATTGTTGTCCCCGAGCAGCGCACGGCGCAATTCGAGTATCGCGGCAAGAAATGGCGATTCAAGCCCTTCGTAGTGTTCGGCAAGAACTATACCGCGCTCCTGAGCAACCGCGTCCGTGTCCACCTTCTCGGGAAAACACATCTCTGCAAGCGAGACGGTGTTATCCCTGAAAGCATTCACAGAACTGAAGTAGTAAAGCGTGGAACCGTAGCCGGTCTCGGCGTTGGCGAGCCCACCGCGATCGGAGATTTCATCGGCGATGTTGCGACCCCGTGGCTTGAAAAGCACATGTTCCAGGAAATGCGCCGCACCGGCGGGAATACGGTGCTTCGTCCCATTCAGCGAGTAGTTGTCCCAACCTCCGCCAAAATCGACCGCATAACCGGCCGCGCGGGTGCTGAAACCCTTGCGGATGCACACGGTATAGCGGACTCCGCTCTCGCCCTTCGCGTGAAGAAGGTCGAGGTTCAGCAGCTTCGAATGACGTTTAGTCCAGCTAACCGACTTCAAGGTCGTCCTGCACCCCAGCGATGGCATCGCGGGCCATTTCGAGGAAGTCCGGAAGCTCCACGCCGAGTTCCTCGCACTTGCGGATAGCATCACGGTCGCAGTTGCGCGCGAATGACTTGTCCTTGAACTTCTTCTTGATGGACTTCAGCTTCATAGCACCGATGTCCTTGTTGGGCCGAACGAGGACGCTCGCGACAATCAACCCTGTCACGGTCTCGCACGGAACAAGGGCCTTGGCCATGAGTGTATCGGGGGCGTCGCAGCCGTTGTACTCATGGTTGTGGCAGCCGACAGCGTGGGCGATTTCTTCGTCCACTCCGGCATCCAGCAACATCTGCCTGCCCATGGCCGCATGCTTCGTGGCATCCTCGCCGCACTCTTCCCAGTCTATGTCATGCAGCAGCCCGCAGATGCCCCACTTGTCGGGATCCTCTCCGAGCCTCTCGGCCATGGCGCGCATGACGGCCTCGCTTTCGCGAGCGTGGTCAAGGTTGGCGCGTTTCTTCACGTGTTTTTTCAGGAGTTGGAGAGCTTCGTCTCGATCCATCAGCCTCCGCCTTTCGCTTTCAGTCCTATCAGGTACTTCTTCGATTCCTCCGGGCTGAACGGCTTTGCGGTTATCTCTTTGCGCCAGTCGTTCGCCTCGTTCCAGACGATGAGCGTGAACTCCTCGTCGGAAGGAATGTCGGCATATCTGCCGATTATACGCGCCGCGAGACGCATCTGTTCTTCGTTCGGGTCACAGGTGAAGGCAGCGGTTGGGCTCGGAACGGATTCTACCGTGGCGAGCACATAACTTTTCTCCCGCGCCACCTTCGTGATGGTGATGTTCTCCCCCTGAGTCTTGCCCACGGCAAGGCGACAGCCCGGAGTGAGACGGAAGTGCCTGCCGTACTTCAGTATTTCGACATCTCTCGGCGGCATATCGGGGTCGTCGCGCATGGCTTCCCTGAGACGTGCGGAAAACTGGGGGTCGGTCAGCAGACACCCACCCGCGCTTCCGGAGTGGGCTTCGAGCCCCCACTTTTTGGCCAGAGCAATCTGTCTGCGGCGGGATCGGCCCGATATGTCAAGCAGCCTGTCGCGGTCAACGAGACCTTCGCGTTCCGGGCGGGTCGGCTTGAAGAGCCTTGCGCAGAGGGGGCGCAGAATATCATCCTCGTAGCCCGACTTTTCGGCAATCTGGCGTATCGAGTGCTTGTTCTGCGAGAACGGACGCTGGCCCAGGACCTCGCCTGTGAAGATGAAGTCGTAGCCCTCCCGCTCCATCATCTGCCCCGCGAGACGATACATCATCGTATGGCAGTCCATGCAGGGGTTCATGTTCTTGCCGAACCCGAAGCGAGGAGACCGGACGATTTCGAAATGTTCTTCGGTTATATCTTCGACTATCAATTCAATTCCGAGCTGTTCCGCGGTTATTCGCGCACGTTCGGAACCGAAGAAAGGGGTGGAGAAGTTCAGTGCCGTCACCTCAATGCCCTGTTCGAGCATCAGTTTGGCGGCAATCATGCTGTCAAGGCCGCCGGAGTACAGTCCAAGTGCTCTTGTCATTCGATGTCCATGTTAAGCGGTCACGTGATAGAAAAACGGCTCGACCGCACTTGTGCGAACGGGCCTTCCATGGTCTCTCCGCTGCAATCAGTAATTCTTGCGGATGCGGAGCGTTGGGTATCTCGAGTTCCTCGCGATACTTGGTAACGGTTCGGCGCGAAATCTCCACGCCGTCCTTCTTGAGAATGTCGGTAATCGCTTGGTCGCTCAGCGGACGGGACTTATCCTCTTCGGCAACTATCCTCTTCAACTGCTCCTTGATGGCCTCGTCTGACACCTGCGCGCCATCGGTACGGGTGTAGCCGGCCGTGAACATCTCGCGAAGCGGAACTATACCCTGAGGGCAGTCCATGTACTTTCCGCTGACCGCGCGGGATACGGTGGAAACGTCTATGCCCAGTTCGTCCGCAAGGTCCTTCATTAGAAGCGGGCGAATGTATTTGCGACCACGCAGGAAGTACTCGCGCTGTCTGTCCGCGACAGCTTTTCCGATGCGAAGAAGTATCTGCTCGCGCTGCCCGATTGCCGTGAGAATGGACTTCGCAGCCTCCTTCTTCTTGTTCACAAACTCCTTTTCACCCTTCTCGAGAAGCAGTTTGCTGATCTTATTCAGAAGTGCCTTGTTGAATCGGTAACGAGGAGTGGAGGCGTTGTTCAGCTCTACGTCGAGCTCTCCGTTAAGTTCACGGATACGGAGGTCGGCCACGATGTACTGAGGAGGCTCGCTGTCGTACAGTAGGCCGGGCTTGGGATTCAGAGTGCGTATCTTGTCGATTGCTTCCTTCACGCGGTCAACAGTCACGCCCAGTTCACGGGCGATCTGGGCACCTTGTTAGCCGCGACCTTCTCCAGGTACTCATTGACGATTTTCTTTTCCACCTCGAACTCGTCATATCTGTACTCGAGCTCGGATTGCGAGGCATTCGACAAGGTCTCGCGCACCGATTCCGGGAGGGTCGAAGGTCTGCAATGTGGCAAGAGCGTCCTCGGCGAGTTCTTCGTCAATCTGCAGGATGTCCTCGTCAGGCCTTAACTCTTCGCGTTCGGTCTCGACCACGTGCGCGATTATGTTCTTGTAATCGGGACTAATGTAGCCCCTCTTGTCTACGGACGATATCAGTATCTCGACCGCCTTTGATAGCGGGGCGTCCATATCTATGAGATGCAGTTGCAATGTGAGGTGGTCTTTGAGCGAAATCCCGGGCGCGGCTGTGTTCATCATGGCCTCGTACTTCGGGTCCTCGTCGCCCTCGTAGCTCTTGCCGGGTGCCGCGGCGGATATCGCTTCGTTGTCCTCCCTGAGCGCCTCGAGAATGTGCTTCGCCTCCCTCAACTTCTCAACGTCCTCGGCCTTTTGCGTATCCTCCACCGCCATTTCGCCGTTAACGACCTCTTCTTCATTGCCACGCTTCTCATCTAATTCGAGAAACGGGTTCTCGTTAAGCTCCTTCTCCATCCGCTGTTCAAGCTCCATCAGCGTCAGCTGAAGAAGCTCTATCACCTGATAGAGCTGAGGCGACATCTGCATTTTCTGCGCAAGCTTCTGTTCAGCCCGCAGGTGCATGTCCATCGCCATCAGAACTCCTGCCTGCCCCGAAGGGCCTCGTCAATGTTTGTCTTGGGTGCGAATTCAAGCTCGGACCCCACCGGCAGCCCACGAGCAAGTCTGCTCACCTTCACAGGGAGACCTTTGAGTTTCTTCGCTATGTAGTAACAGGTCGCATCACCCTCGGTGGTGGGATTTGTGGCGAAGATGACCTCCTTCACTCCATCCTTCTCAACCCGCTCGACAAGCGAGTCTATGGCAAGGTCTTCCGGGCCTATGTCGTTCAGTGGAGAGATGCTGCCGCCGAGGACGTGATACTTGCCCTCGAAAGAAACCGAATTCTCGATCGAGGCCAAATCCTTGGGCGTTTCCACTACGCAAAGCACCTTGTCGCTGCGCCTGCTATCGGAGCATATCTCGCAAGGGGATGACTCGCAGAGGTTGTTGCAAATCGAACAGTGGATAATCTTCTCCTTTACCGCACGGATGCCGTCGGCAAGAGCCAGCGCGTACTCCTCCTCGCAATTGAGCAGGTGAAACGCGAGCCTCTCCGCGGTTTTCGAGCCGATTCCCGGCAGTTCGCCGAACAGCTCGATGAGATTGCGTACGGTGGGAGAGTAACGTGCCATCAGAACAATCCCGGCATTCCGCCGAGTCCTCCTGTGACCTTCTTCGTTCGCTTCCTGCGCCATAGCGTCGGCCTTCTCGATGGCGGACTTAACCGCGGCCACGACGAGGTCTTCAAGCATGTCAACGTCATCGGGGTCCACGACCTCTTTGTCAATTTCGATCTTTACAAGCTCTTTGCCGCCGTTGACGTAGGCGGTCACCATGCCGCCGCCCGCGGATGCGTCAACAACACGCTTCTTCAGCTCGTCCTGAAGCTGTGCCATCTCCTTCTGCATCTTCTGAGCCTGTTTCAGAATGGATGAAAAGTCCTTCATTTTCTACTCCTCGGTGTCTTTCCTTTCGGCCTTCTGTATCTCTGCGTCGGGGAAAAGCTCAAGCAAATCCTGCACGACGGGGTCAGACTCGACCTCCTCGAGCGTTGTGGCAATGTTGAGGCTTCCCGCCGGTGGTTCTATCTTTATTCCCTTTGCCGCGGCGAAATCAACGAACGTGCGAACCGTGTCGCGGTAGCTATCGGCGTCAACGTCTTTCGATTTTTCAACTGTAAACGCCGTTCCAGTCGGCTCGATATCGCACTTCTTAAGCGCGGCCCTGCCCTTCTTCGAGTAAGAGCTGCGGTCCACGAAATCATACCACAACTCTCGAATCGGCGCGGTAGGGTCGGGATCTTCGTTCCGCGTATCGGCCGATTTCGTGTCGTTCTCCGGCGAGGCCTGCTTCTTTTGTTGCGGTTGCGGCTCAGGCTGCTCAGGCGGAGTTTCAGCTACTTTTTTTTTGGATTCGCGGGGAACTGCCCGGGGAGGCTCGTGGGCATTTTTGGCCTCGGGAGCCGGTGTCGGCTTCTTTTCCGATTTCGGTTTCTTTTCCGGTTTCGGCTCCGGCTGCTGCGGTGCTGCTTTAACGCCAGAATAACGAACTTCCTTCAGCCTGCCCGCGTCCTCTTCGCTCAGAATCTTTTTGCCGGTATTGCCGAGAGCCTTGAGTACCTGTGGAATCTCCAGCACCTCGCCGGCATGGGCCATGCGCACGACCGCAAGCTCAAGCGGAACACGCATGGCGCTGTCCTCTTTCAACAGCGGACGAGCCCACATCAGGTAATTGAGCATCATTACAACGGTGGAATAGCTCAACTCGGCGAATTCCGGGCGACCCAAGTCGTTCTCGGAGACCCAGCCTGAAAGAAGCTCCGGATTGTTTCTGCATTCCGTGGCAATCAGGACATCTCGCAAAAACTCCACAAGCTGGTCCAGCACCTCGAGCGTGTCGCGCCCGGCATCGAGAATGGATGTGAGATGCTCGATCGCCTTATCGGCCTCGCCCCTTGCGCAGGCGAACACGAGCTCGCGCATGTTCTCGGGCGACACCGCTCCGAGCACGATCTGTACATCGTTTATGTCTATTGTATTGTCCGAAAAACTGAAAAGCTGCTCCAACACCGAAATGGAATCCCTGAGTCCGCCACGGGCGTAACGAGCGACGGCATTCAGGGCATCATCCGATATCCTGAAGCCTTCCTTCTCTGTAATATGTCCGAGCTGCTTCTGAATGTCGTCAACGGAAAGGCGGTGAAAGTCGAAGCGCTGGCATCGCGACAGAATGGTGGAGGGGATACGTTCCGGCTCGGTGGTGCAGAATACGAACTTCACGTAGTCGGGGGGTTCTTCGAGAGTCTTCAAAAGCGCGTTGAAGGCCTCTCGAGTAAGCATGTGAACTTCGTCAATGATATAGACCTTGTTCGGCGAGCGGGCGGGGCGGAACGAGATGTTCTCGCGGAGGTTGCGAACATCGTCAATGCCGCGGTTGGAAGCGGCGTCCATCTCGATTACGTCAATGTCCTCGCCCTCGGATATCGCGCGGCATACCTCGCATTCGCAGCATGGCACGTTGTCCTTTGTGTTTGGACAGTTGATGGTCTTGGCGAAGATGCGAGCCGCGGAGGTCTTGCCAACTCCACGGGCACCGCAAAACAGGTAGGCATGGGCCACCCTGTCGGAGCGTATCGCGTTCAGCAATGTACGCACGACATGCGGCTGGCCGACAATGTCGTCGAAGGTTTGCGGGCGATAGCGACGTGCGAGTACTCTGTAATTCATGTAAAAAATTCTGGCAGGCGGCCTTTGTCGAACAATCACGTCGGGGCTCCACACGCAGTTAGCTCCAGCCAGGCACCCCCACGGCACACGGCCGTACGTTTATGGCTGCTTCCTCTCGGATCTGACCAGATTCACATATTTCCGTTGCATGGAACCCAACTTTCCACACCACTTGCGCGCTTTGCTTGACCAACGTGACGGCCCTCGAAAGACCATCAGCCCCGCTGAGCGGATTGCGGGTACAGGGAACCGCTATCTCCCCGCATAGCCTGCCTTGTTTTCAAAGCTCTCATGATGACGGCGACAAAAATATCGCATGAACGGACTACGGATTATATCTCATGCTCTTTGCCATGCAAACGCATCGCTTCTCAAGAGGTTATCGTTTGGTAAGCTATTTGCTAAGGCGCAAGACACCGCGCAAAATCGCTATAATGCAGACCCACATTCTCTTCAAGGGGTACGCATGTTCACAGGTCTCGTCGAAGAGGTATCAACACTTCGGTCGGTATCGCCCGTAAAAGGTGGATCGCAGCTTTCCGCCAACTGCTCGGCCGGCTTCGCCAAGTCTCTCGCCGAGGGCGACAGCGTTGCAGTAAACGGATGCTGCCTTACCGTCGTCTCATGCGCAAGCGATTACGCCACCTTCGAAGCCGTGCAGGAGACCGTATCCCGAACCACCCTCCGACACTACCGGCCGGGCTCGCGGGTGAACCTGGAGCGTGCGCTCCGCGCCGACGGCCGACTCGGCGGCCATTTCGTGCAGGGACATGTTGACGGGCTTGCGCAACTGACAGATAAAACAAACTCCGGCCTCGAATGGCGAATGACCTTCGCATTGCCCGCCCATCTCGCCGAACTGTGCATCCCCAAGGGCTCTGTCGCGCTGAACGGCGTTTCTCTGACCATAGCGCAACTAAGCGCAAACCGCGTCACAGTCGCGGTGATACCCCACACCTACGAGAACACGAACCTTTCATCCCTTGCCGTCGGCGACGAGGTGAACGTCGAGACAGACGTTCTCGGCAAATACGTCGCAAAATTCCTCGGCAAAAACACACCCGATACTGACACCGACAACCACGCCCCCATTGACGAGGACTTCCTTAGAAAGCACGGTTTTTAGGGCGAGCTTAGGTTTGCTCATCTTCATTCCGAAACAGACACGCATTTCAGGACTTCAGCACCGACTGACAACCCTCACAACTCGAACTCATCACGCAGTTCCGCAAGCCAGTTTCGAACTTCCTCACTCGCCCAGTCGGCATATGTAAGACGGTGGGGCTCGTATTTGCCGTCAATCCACTGGAGCGTCACCTCCGCATACACGCCCTCGCCCACGGGCACTCTCATGGGACCGTTCTTGCACGAGGCCAGCATGAGCTTGTACCGGTCGAACATGCCCGGGTCTATGTTCACATCACGCCCCTCACCCGACGAAAGCCGGTGCTCGATGTCATTGGTGGCGAGTTTGATTCGGGCGAGGCTACTGTCCGGCCGAGCATGTCCGAAGCACAGAAACCACTTGCGCAATCCCCGCCCCATCTCCTGAGCGTAATAAGAAGTGAACGAGTCGAAGTCAATCGGGCCTAAGCGAGCTACGACCGTTCCGAGCAAAGATTCCAGCGCGTCAACAGCGTTCGAGTACGCGCGTTCCTCACGTGCGGTCACCGCGGCGATGAAAACGGCTGGTTGATATGGTAGGGGTTGAGCCATGTCTGCTCCCTCATTGCCAGATGAGAAAACTTGCCTGTCGCCTAAGGGCGGTAGAATATACTCGAATCGTTACGCTACGTTCGAAGTAGCCCGTTATAAGAACCCTATGCATAACGGATACCGACGATGGAAATCCGGTAAGGTCGCTATTATGCGTCCTTTTCGCCAGCTTCGCACGTGTGTGCGAGGCGCGAGCCCACCGGTGCGCTTTTCGATACAGTTCAGTTTCCGAAAGGAGCAGCGATGCCTCGTAACATCCTCATCATGGGAGCCGCAGGCAAGGACTTCCACACCTTCAACACCTGCTACCGCGACAGAGAAGAGTACAGGGTCGTCGCGTTCACCGCGACGCAGATTCCCGGTATCGATGACCGGAAGTACCCGGCCGAACTCGCCGGCAAGCTCTACCCGGAAGGCATTGACATCCTTCCCGAAAGCGAACTCGCCGACATCATCAAGGAACGCGAAGTTGACGAGGTCGTCTTCGCATACAGCGACGTTACCTACGACTACGTGGGCGAGCGCCGCAGGCTTGTCGAAGAAGCCGGAGCGAAGTTCTCCACTCCGAACCCGCGAGACGTGATGATAAACTCCGAAAAACCGGTTATCGCCATCTGCGCAGTGCGTACCGGTTGCGGCAAGAGCCAGACGACCAGGCGCGTCATCCAGATTCTTCGCGACATGGGCAAGAAGGTGGTCGCAATCCGCCACCCGATGCCCTACGGCGACCTTGCCGCGCAAAAGGTACAGCGCTTCGCATCGCTGGAGGACATGGAAAAGCACAACTGCACCATCGAAGAGATGGAAGAGTACGAGCCCCATCTGGCGACTGGGCGCGGTTGTTTACGCCGGAGTGGATTACGCTGCTATTCTCTCCGAGGCTGAGAAGGAAGCCGATGTCATCCTCTGGGACGGTGGCAATAACGACACCCCGTTCTACGCCGCCGACCTCTGGATATGCATAGCAGACCCGCATCGCGCCGGTCACGAACTCACTTACTATCCGGGCCGTGAGAACTTCACCATGGCGGACGTGATAGTCATCAACAAGGTTGACTCAGCCGAAGCGGACGCGGTTGAAGCCGTGAAGAACAACGCGAAGGAACATAACTCGGATGCCGTAGTCGTGGATGCGAACTCCCCCGTAACCGCCGACAACGCCGAACTTATCGACGGCAAGAAGGTGCTCGTTATCGAGGACGGGCCCACCCTCACACACGGCGAGATGAAATACGGCGCCGGTATCGTAATGGCCGAAAAGCACAACGCCATACCCGTTGACCCTCGTCCTTGGGCGGTCGGAACGATCAAGGAGACCTTCGCCAAGTACCCGGGAATCGGCACTCTTCTGCCCGCGATGGGATATTCGCCCGAGCAGAAGAAGGACCTGGAAAAGACCATAAACTCCGTCGAATGCGACGCCGTCGTGGTTGCCACACCAATCGACCTGGGCAGGATCGTCAATATTGAGAAACCGTCCGTGCGCGTAAAATACGAACTGGACGACTTCTCCTCTCCCAATCTCTCCGACATCATTGCCAAGAAGTTCATGTAAGCACTTCACGGTTCTCACAAAAAACGGCGGGCCGCTCGGCCCGCCTTTTCCTTGCCGGATATACCCTTTACTCCGTGCTGTGTTCGGGATTGCAGATGCCGCGCAATCTCCTGAGATTGGCGAGTTCCGCCATCACTACGAGTGTCGCCCTTGTGAATCACCTCCCCTGCGTTGGGCTTGAAGATGAAGCTACGCTTGCCCGCTCTTCGAATCGCCAGCACAAGGATGTCGTAGTTGCTTATGCCACTATCACGTATGGAAACGTCCCTGATCTGCGAGCACTCGGAGATATGAAGGTCTTCTATGCGCCAAGTAAACTCGGGGTCACGCATCATCCGGTCGAGAAAGGTAACTGCTGACGGGCGGACGAAGAGGCTCGCGAGCCGCAGACCGCCGATATAGTTGGGCGAGACCACCATGTCCGCACCTGCCCGGCGAACCTTTTCGGCTACGTCCTCGTTGGCCCGGGCTACGGCGTACAGGTCCTGGCGCATGTTCTTGGCGGTCAGCACAACAAAAGCGTTGTCGCGGTCGTCACGCAGGCAGGTGACTACTCCGCGAGCGCGTTCAATGCCTGCCTCCTTGAGCACATCGTCCGCGGTCGCATCTCCTTCTACGGTCAGGGCATCGGGAAAGCGAGAGCAAACTCTCCAATGGCCTCCGGGTCTGTATCAATTGCTACGTAAGGTTCATTGATCTTCTCGAATTCCTCTATCACAAAGATGCCGGTCTTGCCTGCCCCGCACACAATAGCATGATCGGACTGTTCCGATATCTTTCGCATGAGGCTCCTCCTCTTGTTCATTGCGAAAAGGTGTCCTTCAAAAATGAAGGCGTTGAGCACCGTGACAAACCACTGACCTGCCCCCGTTCTTTCGGTCAGCCTGTGTCATGAGAGTTTCACCGCTGGTTCTCCGCACACACACGCCTTTTGGAGGGCTGAGAGGATTCGCACGTGCGAATCCGCGAGTCCGACAAAAGGCGGCGCGCTCGGAAGGGGTTTGGTTGTCGAGCGAGCTGTGACGACGCTTCTTATTGTAGTACTCCTTCCACTTGCCGGCAAGCTTCTTCAACTCGCCGAGGCTGTTGAAAATCTCCATGTTCAGAAACTCGTCCCTCAAACGGCTGTTGAAGATTCCACGAACCCGTTCTCCCAGGGGCTTCCGGGCTCGATGAAAAGCGTGCCGACCTCGATTGACGACAGCCAGTTTCGAACTTTCAAAGCAGTAAACTCCGAACCGTTATCGGAGCGAATGAACTTCGGCGAGCCCCGCTCCAGCATCAGCTTCCCAAGGACATCCAAGACATCTTCTCCTGTGAAACGGAAGCCCGCTTCCAGCGCGAGACACTCGCGGCTGAACTCATCGACAACCGCAAGGATCTTCACCATGCGCCCGTCCGAAAGGCGGTCGAAAACAAAATCATAGCTCCACACATCGTTAAGACCATCGGACCTCTTCTTCGAACAACTTCCGCTTGAATCGCCTAAAACACCCTTCTTACGCCGTTTGCGGGGCACCCTGAGTCCTTCGCGCTTCCAGAGCCTGTGGACTCTCTTCACGTTGACGTCCCATCCTTCGCCCTGAAGCTCAGCGGCGATCCTGCGGTATCCATACCTCGGAAACGACGCGACAAGCTCGTGAATCCGCTTCACAAGAACCTCGTCGGAGTTCCGCTCGACAGGTTCGTACCTCTGGGTGGAGCGATGCTGCCCGGCCACACAGCAGGCTCGGCGCTCCGAAACCTCGTGCTTGTCCACCACCATGTCCACCGCGTTTCGCCGCCTGGCCGGGCTCAGAAGTTTCCCTCCGCGATGTCCTTGAGGATCTCTTTGTCGAGCATGAGGTCCGCGACCATCTTCTTCAGGCGTGTGTTTTCGATTTCGAGCTCCTTGAGCCTCTTCGCTTCCTCGGCTTTCATCCCGCCGTACTGGTTGCGCCAGCGATGGAACGTTGCCTCGCTTATCTCAAGAGCCTGGCATACCTGCCCGATGCTCTGTCCTGCGTTGAGCCTTCCTTCCGCGTCGTGAAGTTTCTTCACGATTTGCTCCGGATTGTGCCTTTTCCTGCGCTTCATTTAGAGCCTCCCGGCCTTTCGGCCTTCTCGGAAACTCTCATTGTAACTGGATCGATTTTTGGGGGGCATGCCATGATATTGCATCATTTGGTGTTCTACCCAGTACGCCACAGGAGGTTGAAGACTTGAATTGGAAAGAAGGAACTGGTGACTATAAACTTGGAGAGTGTTAAGTGAAAAAGGTGATATTACTTTTTGCTCTTGCCATCATATTGGGCGCTTCGTATTTTACCATTTCAAGCGTCTTAGATAGACCCTACCTTACAGTGTATAATCCCCATGATTTCTCTGGCATTGACAGAGATAACTATGGTATGTGTGAATGCCTGTTGATTGAGGGGAGTACCCATGTGGAAATCTACAGTCTTAATGGCAAGAAGATAAAAGGAAAAAATGAGCAGGTTGAGGTTCATTATAATCCACTCAATAAGACTTTTGCTGCCTCTGTAAATGGCGAATGGGGGCTGTTTGATAAGAATGGTGAAGAGATAGTGCAGCCCGAGTATAAGAGTTGTGCTTTCTATCCGTTCTCCTCATACGTCTTTCTATTGGCCTTTGATGGAGAACTGGCAGTGTTTGATGATGACTTCGGCAAGGTGCTTTTTACAAAACCCGTCCGCATGCTTCGTGATGTTTCATGTTTGACGCAATCACAGGAGAGCAAGTGGTTTTTCTTAGCTGATGACGATGTTGGTCTTATGAATCATGCCGGTAATGAGGTGTTCAGGACCGAGGGTACTTCAAGATCAAATGTTACAAGCACGGGGAACGTTGTAGTTGTGAAGAAAGATAACGTAGAATTCTATGACTCGACTTTCTCTGTTATTGGTGAACGCAGCCTCCAAAACGTAAAGTACAGAGACATCGGACTGACTCAAAATGAAATGCTGAAGAAAAAAATGGTAATGTCGAATCTGTGATGGATGTGGTTTCTCCTGACCAAGACAAAGGCCCGTTTTTCTGGGGAGAACATGGGCATAGCATCGAGTTCTATTCCTCTGATTGTGTTCTTCTTGCGACGATACCACGTTGTCCTGTTGCTTACTTGGGCGGGGGCTTTTACTTCCTCAACGGCGAAATCGAGGACACTATAACTAATTTTACTGGTATCGAGAAGACCTTTGAGAATGGGTGTTTTCCTCAGGGGTTTTTCGCCGCCGGTCGTTTATCTGTGCTTGATGAGGGCTTGAACCAATGTGTGGTTCTTGATAGCAGCTTGAGTGAGATCGCATTGGTTCCAAACGGCATATGCAAGAGGGAGGACATCTCCAGAGTCCATCCGTTTTTGCTGGCAAATTGCGGACTATCTATTGCTAAACTAAAAGGCAACCAAGGTTATGTCGTGCTTAACTATCAGGGCGAAGCTGTCTTCGAGACTGTTTGGGATAGAGTAAGTGGGCATAAGGACTACGCTGGCTGCTTCACTGTTTACACGTCCCCGATGAGGCACTTATCATTGAGTCAGAACAATCTGAACATAGATTCCAACTACATGGGAGATGCGAACTTCTCGAGCGTGTGTGGAGGGAAACTGGAACAGCAGCTTTTGCATATGAGTCGCATATTGATATTGTTCAAGGGGGAGATAACATCCGAATCGAAGGGTCTTTCAGTTCCGTCTCTTTAAGTGGCAAGTACTTGGTTGTCAGAAACTCGAAAGATGAGTACGAGATCTACGATCTAAAGGGCAGAATCCTTTTCAGAAGCAGCGAGCAATCAGTTCGATTTATTGCTTTGAAGTAACAATTAGCCTCCTCAAACAATACCCAATTCTGTCATGAAAAGTCCAGATTCTGACTCCGGGGCGTGATTATTGGTCAGGGAGCGGTTATTAGCCTGAAAACTGTCCGAATTCGCGCTCTTTTCGGCTATTTACCTCCGGTTTGCGCGGAAATCCTCCCAGTCAACGACCCCGTTCAGCTTCGCAAGAAAATCGCCCTTCTTGTCGAGCCTCACACGGGTGCGTGCCGCACGGGCATATTAAAACATGCGAACGGGAAATACCTGTGATAACGGTCGCCATCCACCATCAGCGCAATTTAACTTGGCTGTCCAGCATGGACACGTTTTCGACGTCGAAAAATCCCTCAAGCATTCTTACCTCTCTTCGGTTGACTCATCCGCCATCCGTTGTATACTCGGGTGGTAGATACTCCAATTTTTCGATGTGGCCATCTGGTATTTCCCCTTGCATATCAATTTGACAATATGGTTGTTGCTCTTTGAATGAATGATGCAAACAAACAAGTAAGGTGTTTGCAAAGTAAATGATAGGAAGTGATATGACCTCAGCAAGACTGAACAGATTCTTCGCCGCTGGAGATGAAGCTGAAGCTGTAGTGGCGTTCCAGGAGCTTTACGGCGAAACCGTGCAAAGGGTAACATCGATCGCCTTGAAGTATTGTCAGGATCAGTCGCTTGCGGACGATGCTGTAAGCAGAATATATATGAAGGTTTGGCTTGAATGGGAAAAGGTTGTCAATGGCAGTAAGAAGTATGGTGAACTTCCGATAAGTTGGCTTTATACCGTCGCCAGGAATGAGTCCATAAAGACCCGCGAGGAGTACAGAAACAAACGAACCGTCAACGCTGACCTTCCAGATATTGAGAACATTGCATCAGTACGCAAGGATGGTAACTCCGAGCACTGGAGAATACTCGAGGCATTGCAACAGATCGCAGATCAGTTACCGTCCGAGGAAAGACTGATCCTTAGCACTTTTCTGGAAACCTCGTCAGGCAGACAGCTTGCTGAAGCACTGGGTATCCCAGAATCCTCTTTAAGAAGCAAGCTGAAGCCTTTTTTCGAGCACCTCCGCAAACTGCTGGCTCTGAGAGGTCTCTCGCTCAGCATAACACTTGCGGTTCTTACAGTACCAAGATCATCTTCCGCTAATTCAATAACGGAAAGCTCTTCACATAGCGGGAACAGCTCAAGGGACACTGTTATCACAGGTGTCAAAGCGTTGACAGTTATGGTAGTAATCTCTGGTTTGACGTTTTTGCTTCTGAGCAATATCGGCACAGACCGCGAAGGGGGTAAGACCACTGCCCCGAGAAGCTTGTATAACCGGTTGAAAGTGATCCCAGCGAGTTTTCTTGATCTCGCGCTTTCAGCCAATGGCGCAAAGGCGAAAGCCAACTCTGAAGGTACCCTTGATGGAGTAATCCAGTACGCTACAAATGCTATTGATGGCAAAAGCACAACCCGCTGGGAGGGAACGGAACCACTCGGACAACTTGATGTTGAACTTGATGGTCTATACGAGATCTCCCGTGTTGAAGTCGAGGTGTGCAGGTTTACGCAGACCATAGACATTCTGGTCTCACCAGATGCAAAAAACTGGCATAAGGTTCAGTCTTCATATAGAAACCGAGACGTGTTCGCCGATGGTCAGGAGTGTATCGAACTCGTCACCGCTTCTTTCAAGGCTCGTCCCACAAGATATATCAGGATAGACGTTTGGGACAGCGATGCGGTGGCTCAGGAATCTACCTGTACGAGTATCGCTGAGGTTCGAGCCTTCGTTCTGCCAAACCTCGCACAGCAGGCGGGGGTAAAAGTGGTTGCCAGCTCTGAGGTAGAAAACCAGAAGTACGGTGGTCTCGCTTCATGTGCTGTCGATGGTGATATGAACACCTGCTGGAATCCAGCGGTTTCAGGAGACTGGCTTCGGTTTGAGTTTCCGCATGATGTGCGGTTTACCACTGTTGAGATGCATGCTTCAGCGATCAAAGCGCATTTTGATGTTGAGGTTTCACAGAACGGTCTTGACTGGGAAAGGGTGACGACGCTTAAGTTTTCGACCGCAACAGACATTGAGCGATTGAGCGCTACAACAAGTGCGGTTTCGGCGAAGTTTATTCGGATAAATGTGTTACGATCGTTCAAAAGCGACAGCGATGAGATAGCCACAGCCGTTAACGAGATTAGACTCCTCAACACGCCGGATTACGCTCTCGCAGATTTGGGAGCTACCGTAACAGCAAGTTCCTGGTGCTCATATAACGGAGTTGATCATTTCCCAGAGACAGTGATCGATGGGAGCAGTGCAACGGTATGGTGCTCACCTGAGATACCTTCATGGATACTGGTCGAGCTTCCTGAGATTCAAGAGTTGTGCAGGATTGAGGTGGATGTAACACATGCAACTCAGATCATTGACATTGAGATTTCATCAGATGGGGAGTATTGGGAATTCCTGCTGAAGGATCATATGACACGTAACGAGATTGAGGATTCCATGGTTTCGTCAGAAGGGACCGAACCTGTAACCACAACATTTAAGCGGAGACCGGTTAAGTACATCAGGATTACAGTCAACTATTCGGATTCATACGTTACCCATCTCTTCAAAGCGGTGATTCAGGATGTGCGTGCATATTAGGGCACCTAGAAAAATTCAGTTTCACTGCAAACGGCTACGGCTTGACCATGCTTACCTGATGATTGTTGAATGGTCAGAAAACCGGGGATACCTGCGATATCGGTCGCCAGCTACCATCAGCAAGATTTAACTTGGCTGCCCGGTACGGGTGCGAGCCGCACGGGCAAGATTAACCATGCATACGGGGGATACCTGCGATATCGGCCTCCAGCCACCATCAGCAAGATTTAACTTGGCCGCCCGGCACGGGTGCGAGCCGCACGGGCAAGATTAACCATGCATACGGGGGATACCTGCGATCGCGTTGCCTTCCACCATCAGCAATATTTAACTTGGCTGCCCGGCACGGGCTTTGCCTCGCTCGTTTTCGTATGAAAGCGACTTTGCGAGGGACCCTCAAAATGACGGTTAAAACACAATGCAGACCACCCGCCTTACAGAGCGCCTTAAGGAGAACTACCCGGTTTCAGGTGTGCCAGTTTGGCGTGAGCACGCTTTCCTGGGCTCTACCCAACCAGCGGTGAAGGCAGCCGAAAAACAGTATCTGAACCACATTTGCTTTTCTTCTCGGCCAGTTTCGTTATAATAGGGCTATGCTGCCGTTTCGTCGACGAAGCTCATTCGTTTTCTCCGATGCCGAGTACCGTACCGGTGTTCGAAGGCTGTACATTGCCTTCACAGTGGTTATCACCATACTCATCATCGGGGCTATGGGAATCAAGTTGCTCAGTCCGGAGACCTCTTTCACAAAGGCCATCTACTTCTCGGTAATCACGATCACAACCATTGGCTTCAGTGAAGTCGTTGACGTGCAGCATATCGAGGGCGGAATGTGGTTTATCACTATCTACGCGCTATTCGGAATGGGCTCTATGCTGTGGTGGCATGCCCCCCAAAAATCGATCCAGTTACAATGAGAGTTTCCGAGAAGGCCGAAAGGCCGGGAGGCTCTAAATGAAGCGCAGGAAAAGGCACAATCCGGAGCAAATCGTGAAGAAACTTCACGACGCGGAAAGAAGGCTCAACGCAGGACAGAGCATCGGGCAGGTATGCCAGGCTCTTGAGATAAGCGAGGCAACGTTCCATCGCTGGCGCAACCAGTACGGCGGCGATGAAAGCCGAGGAAGCGAAGAGGCTCAAGGAGCTCGAAATCGAAAACACACGCCTGAAGAAGATGGTCGCGGACCTCATGCTCGACAAAGAGATCCTCAAGGACATCGCGGAGGAAACTTCTGAGCCCGGCCAGGCGGCGAAACGCGGTGGACATGGTGGTGGACAAGCACGAGGTTTCGGAGCGCCGAGCCTGCTGTGTGGCCGGGCAGCATCGCTCCACCCAGAGGTACGAACCTGTCGAGCGGAACTCCGACGAGGTTCTTGTGAAGCGGATTCACGAGCTTGTCGCGTCGTTTCCGAGGTATGGATACCGCAGGATCGCCGCTGAGCTTCAGGGCGAAGGATGGGACGTCAACGTGAAGAGAGTCCACAGGCTCTGGAAGCGCGAAGGACTCAGGGTGCCCCGCAAACGGCGTAAAGAAGGGTGTTTTAGGCGATTCAAGCGGAAGTTGTTCGAAGAAGAGGTCCGATGGTCTTAACGATGTGTGGAGCTATGATTTTGTCTTCGACCGCCTTTCGGACGGGCGCATGGTGAAGATCCTTGCGGTTGTCGATGAGTTCAGCCGCGAGTGTCTCGCGCTGGAAGCGGGCTTCCGTTTCACAGGAGAAGATGTCTTGGATGTCCTTGGGAAGCTGATGCTGGAGCGGGGCTCGCCGAAGTTCATTCGCTCCGATAACGGTTCGGAGTTTACTGCTTTGAAAGTTCGAAACTGGCTGTCGTCAATCGAGGTCGGCACGCTTTTCATCGAGCCCGGAAGCCCCTGGGAGAACGGGTTCGTGAAATCTTTCAACAGCCGTTTGAGGGAACGAGTTTCTGAACATGGAGATTTTCAACAGCCTCGGCGAGTTGAAGAAGCTTGCCGGCAAGTGGAAGGAGTACTACAATAAGAAGCGTCGTCACAGCTCGCCGACAACCAAACCCCTTCCCGAGCGCGCCGCCTTTTGTCGGACTCGGCGGATTCGCACGTGCGAATCCTCTCGCCCTCCAAAAGGCGTGTGTGTGCGGAGAACCAGCGGTGAAACTCTCATAACAGGTGGACCAAAGAACGGGGGCAGGTCAATCAGTTGGATCACCTTTGATCTGCTCACAGAGATCCGCAGTGAGAGGATCTGCATTTCCTCCATAATAATCAATATTCTCGACAGCGTTAGGCTACCTCGAAAAATTGGCGCATCCACAACCGAGTATACAATGGAGGGACTTAAAGTCAATCGAAGAGAGGCAATAATTGTTGAGGGTTTTTAAGTTAATATTGACGTAGAAAACGCGCTTGCGAGGCTCGATAAAGAAGGTGATGTCCTTGCGAAGCTGAACGAGGTCGTTGATTGGAAGGACTTCCGTCCCATCCTTCGTCGGATCCGCAAGGGTTCCGCTAGAAAGCCGTAAACGGAGCGAGAGAAGCAGGAGAATCGCACGAACTCAAGGGTAAGAGCGAGAGCTGAACACGTGTTCGGGTCGGATGAACTGAGATGACCGCAGGAGACCTTCTTCTGGCTGCCCATCGGGCTGGACAGGGCGAGGGCTAAGATCGGCCTTCGAAACCTCGCCTACAACATGAGGGAGATTCGTAACTCTTCTGAAAGAACGACCTTGCACTGTCTAAAGTCTGTCCTGAGTACGAAAAAACGACTCAAAATGCGCGAAAAATTGCGCAAAACGGACGCAAATTGCCACATTATCCGCCAACTTACCCTAAAATGAGCCGAAATCACGCCCCGCAGGCAAAATCTATGCTTTTTAAGACAGTAACGGGTATTGTTCGAGGTGGCTTGGAAAAGGGGCTTGAGACGTTGAGAGCAGATTGGGCGAAACAACTACTAACGGTATAATGAGATGTTAGCTAAAGGAGCTATTAAATGATACGTTTTTGCTTGACCATTTTCCTTCCTCTGAGCTTGGTGCTTTTCTCTATGGTCAGTGTTGCCTCTGAAGAGATAGACAACCGAAAAGTTGTGGTTGTGGCAGGTGAGGCTAAGTTCATTCATCTCCCAGATGCAGCAGCCCCCTCAGTTAAGACCCACGCACTCGGTCAGTTTTTCTCACAAGACAACTACTTCGCTGCGAGCCCAATGCCAAACGGAATGCCTGCAGAAATCTCCATCCCTGACAAAGGACTCTGGGGCGTTGAGTTTTCCTTTTCCGGAGAAATCAATGCTAAGCTGAAGGCAATCGCCGAGCTTAAAGGGAATGGAGTGCGATACGTATCACTCAGTTCCGGTATAAAGTTCTCGCATCAGAGAATTCCAACGCAGACAGTCGCCTCTCTTTGTGATGCGATTGCAGAGAACCTTCCAGAGATTGAGTTCCTTCACCTGTCGGGTTCGCAGAGCATTTTTGCTGACACGAAACCCTTTGAACAACTAATAGCTAACCTTAAGAACCTAAAGTTTTTGCACATCTTGTCGCTACCTATCGATCATAGCTGTATAGCCAATCACCCGTCTTTGGAATCTTTGAGCATTGTTGGAGACTCTCTCAAAGCTACAACACTGGATTCCTTAGATATGCTGAAAGGCCTTAACATCCAGACAGCAGTAGAGTGGGACTTGCCAGAAAAAACGCTTGATGATCTTCTTAGCGAGATTGACAGCTTGGAGTATCTTTATTGGCAAGACTATGGCATTCAACGTCTTCAGCCAGATTTTAGCTGTCTCCAGGAGATGGATTCCCTTAAGGTGCTATCGGTATGGAACACGAAACCTGAACTACCTGGTCTTGAAGCGTTGCTGAGGAGCCAGAGAATATTACATCTGAGGCTATTCCAGGTTTCCGATGAAGGGATGAAACTCCTTGCATCACAAGGTTCGTATCTAAAGGAACTCGTTATTGAGAACCTCAGACCACTCAATGAAGAGTCACGGTTGAAACTTGCTGAACTGACAGGTTTGGAAATCCTCGAGATTGGTGGAGTTGACCTGACTGATGAGCTGCTCATCGCGTTATCTGAGTTGCCCCTTACCCATCTCAGGATATCAGGTAACGCAGTTGGTCTTTCGGATGATGCGGTCAGAGCATTTGGTGAAAAAGCACAAGGAATTGCACGACTTAGAGTTTCATTGACGGAAGGCCTTCCACAGTTCTTTCAGGGTATTGCGAAGATGACAGGAATCAGACGTCTTGACTTATCAGGACAGGTTGACGCATCAAATCTAAAGTCGCTTCATAACTTGGAAGAACTTGACTCACTCACAATCTCATCAAAGACGTTTTTCGACGAATGCGCAGAAATTGTCAGTAGGCTCAAGACGAAAAAGCTCGTGTTGAACCCCGCAGACTCTCTCTCTCAGGTTGGCCTCAAAGCGATTCTATCTCGAACTTCTGCAGAAGTCTTGTACCTGAGCTCAACATACTACCTGACACCCGAGTGCTTATCTGTAGCAGCTAAGAGCAGAAACCTCACTTACCTAAACCTTAGAATACATCCCATTTTGGGCAGCGAGCTGACTGCAGCGATGGGAGTAAACTCTCAGGGCATAACAGTCTCGTTAAGTGTCACTTTGCCTCACTCATGGCTTGAAGAGCTTCATCTTGCTGTTATCAAGAAGCTCAGCACAAGCGCATTTCTCACGGAAAACGGAAAGTACTTAGCTAACAACAGATTACCCTCAGAGTTCTCAAAGATCACAGACGGCTATCGGCTCAAGTACTTGAGCAACTCAAGCGATGATAACACAAATGACGCTACTAAGTTTGTACTTGTTGCTTACCCACTTGAGTTCAGAAAGTGGGCGCATGTAGTTTACCTGGATGAGACGGGATACATTGGAACCGCAAGGATTGACAGCGAGAAAGTGCTCTCGCAACTATCTGCTCTGAAGACCGAAGATATCGATTTCAATGCGATTGAAAACATGCGCATATCGGACATCGCATTGCGGTTTACCGAACTACAGTGACAGTTCTTTGTCCTGCTCTGTTAACTCGCAGATTTGTCATGCTGACGCGATAGATTCGGGTTCAAAGAGAACGGTAACCTTTGCCTGTGTGCTGAAGCAGTTGACAACGAGTTTATCTCCGCGCTTGAGACGGGGTTCTGCGCCGTAGAAGTTCTTCTCAAGCTTATATGCGGCTTCAAGTGCCGCAAGTCCGTCCTCGGCGAACTCCTGGCCGAGGTCGGAACGCAACAGATAGTGTTCAGAGGCGTATTCGGTAAAATCGAAGGGGCTCTCGGCTGGTGATAGCGAGGCACTGATGGCAAGCAGCAGAACCAGCATCGGGAGAGTTCTGCGGAGGATAAGCGTATCTCTTATCTTGAGGAAAGAAAGTACTAAGCGCATTGCCCTATTATACCGTTCTCTGAAAGGGCGTGCCCGTGATATCCACGTGGTCGGAAAGAACGAAGATAGACGAAGGCGTGAAACTATTTGCTATCGTCTTCTGCGAAGGCCTCAGCCATGTTTAGCAGATGATCCTTGATCCTCCGGTAAGCGTTAATGGTATCGTTAAATACTACTGCGCAAGTGGATGGACGTGTTCTTTTTCGACTCTTCTGAGATGTCTGTCCCTGCATTCTTTTACAGCATAGGTGATCGCCTTAGCTTCGTTTTCTGCCTTGCTCAGAATGGTCTTGTCGCCTCTTTTCAGAAGCATTCAGAAAGGAACAAACGGTACTTGAACACAGTTTCATGCAGACTATTCAACATCTCGACTCTTTGGCAGCAAGTTCCACGTTTGCCTTTTCGAGTTTCAACCAATACTTCAGTAGATTCGTAATGTAGTCGCCTACCGACTCACATTCGTCTGCCAATCGCAATTGAACTCTCGCATCTCTTGCCGTGTCCTGCGTCAGTTTCATTGACAATACAGAGCTGAGGAAAACCGTAACCTCCTCCTGCATGTTGTTGAGGATCTCTTCTCTGTGAAAGAGCTTCTTGACGGACTTATCTCGCTTATTTCCCCCATTGACACAGTTGAGCAGGTAGCTTTCCATCTTCGCAGTGTGATCCATCATACGCACAATCTCGCGGTGGGACTGTTCAATCGCAAGAGAGGGAGTCTCAACATGTCTTATGTCAAGCTGGGTTATCTTTGGAGTCTCTTTATAGGGCTTGTCAGGTGCGATCCTCTCAAGGAACCGTGCCATATACTTGACAAATGGCAGAAACAGGATCACGTTTGCTATGTTGAAGACCGAATGAACAACTGCAATGCCAGCGGTTACGTTTGGGAAGATTGTTTCTCCGTCAATAGCTTTTGCGGCAGTCGGGTCTGCTGGCAGTAGCCACAGTATGAGCTTGTAATAATGGGCAAAAATCGCTGTTACCCAGAGGACACCAATGATATTGAAGAGCGTATGTGCATATGCGGCTCTCTTGGCGTTTATCGTCGTCCCAATGCTCGCAAGAAGAGTTGTTATAGTGGTTCCGATGTTCTCACCCAGAACGAGAGCAGCTGCGGTTTCAAAAGGAATAACACCGGTGAACGCCAATCCAATAGTTATTCCGATGGTAGCGGAAGAAGATTGCACAACTATGGTCAGCAGGCAGCCAGCTAAAGCACACTTAAGGACTCCTAAGTAACCGCTTGATGCATCGAAGTAGCTGAACCACACAATGAAATCAGGCATCTCCTTTATTGGGGTGAAGCCCTGTTTCATCAGAGACAACCCGAAAAACACCATGCCCAAACCCATGAATGTCATGCACGTATCTCTGAAGCGCTCGTTCTTGCCAAAACGATATCCAAGCGCGGCGAGACCGAGAATAGGCAACCCATATTTGCAGATCGGCAGTACGAGGATCCAGGCGGTAACTGTAGTGCCTATGTTTGCTCCCATTATCACGCCAATGGCCTGAGAGAGCGTAAGGAAGGCACTGTTCACGAAACCTACGACCATTACTGTTGTAGCGGAGCTTGACTGGATAATGCCCGTAACAAGTGCGCCCACGACCACAGCGGACAGTCGGTTAGCAGTTACAAGAGCAAGCATAGAACGTAGTCGGCTGCCTGCGATGGTTTGCAGACCATCTGACAAGTACTTCATTCCAAGGAGGAACAAGCCCAGGCCTCCGACAACAGATGCTAATACCTGCAGGATCAGAATTGAGTTCATGCAAGAGTTCCTGAATACTTCTGTTCACTTGGCCCTTGCCAGGCCAGACAAAGCAGCTAAGAAAGTCCATCATGCATGATGAGGACAGAAGGCGCTAATATTTTCCTAACGCAATCCTAACGACTTTGCGCACGAACGAAGTTAGTTTTTATCGTTTCTGATCCTTGCTGCTTCTAATGTATGTTGGATTTACAGCATGGGAGGAAAGGCGTATTGCGTGCGACCAGGCCCGACAGCGGGATCTTTAGGCCACCTCGAAAAATACGGCTTTACTGCAAATGGCTGCGGCTTTACAATGCTTCGCCTGCACTGCGGAAACATCAGGTCAACTCAGGAGATTCGGATCTTCCACCTTATTCGGAGGAAGGTTTTGTCCAGACGAAGGGTACAAGTTAACAGCCCGCGGTTCACTCGACCACCTCTTGGTGCTACGATGCCCTGATCTGCCTCGGCGAACCGCCGCCCGCCTTCACTGTCCTGTGTAGGGGTAACCCCTGTGGTTGCCCGAGTCCATGAGGATAACGCCAAACAAAAAGAGGGCAGGCACGTGGGCCTGCCCCTACGGGGGAAAACAGGCTGGACGTTGACGCACAGAATTCTCGGTTTGCCGTTGACGCACGGAGTTTTCGGTTCGCCGTTGAATTGCGGTCGCCGTGGTTACATATCGAACACAGAAACCCATCACGGTCTTATGTAGGGGCAACCCTGCGTGGTTGCCCAGCCCATGGAGGCAGCCGAAAACACGAATAGGGCAGGCACGTGGGCCTGCCCCTACGGGGGAAACACGCTGGCCGTTGCCTCCCGGAGTTTTCGGTTCGCCGTTGAATTGCGGTCGCCGTGGTTACATATCGAACACAGAAACCCATCACGGTCCTATGTAGGGGCAACCCTGCGTGGTTGCCCAGCCTATGGAGGCAGCCGAAAACACGAAGAGGGCAGGCACGTGGGCCTCTACAGAGATTCGCGAGCGAACGGGTGAAGACTGACGGAGCGGTGCAAAGGTTAATCTTCACGGTTTGCGTTCTGTGGTTCCCTTGCCTTTTGCTTTCCCTCTACTCCTATTTCCTACTATCTACTATCTCGCCGGAGGGCGCGGCGCTTTCCGGAATCTTCTGTCCTGAATAACAAGGGGCTGTCAGCGAATTCGGAGAGTGTCATGAACAGGCTCTTACTAAACGCATCGAGCTTGTCCGCACTGTCCAGTTCAGCGTATTGCGACCTGATGAACCGGCCCTCATAATTGGGCGAACCGAAGAAGAACATACGTACGGTTTCGTATGTCTGTTTATTTGGAACCCTCACAAACATTCGTTTACCAACAGTTGTGGGTGAAAAGCGGCCTGAAAGGCTCCTGACATCATAATCCGACATTGACACAAACAGCTTGCCGGACAAGACCCAAATATGTTCCAAACCATTTGCGCAGTATGCAGGGAAACAGAGCTCATTTACATCAGCCTTGGTGATCTCAACTTCTGTATAACGTTTGCTCTGCGGGTCGAGACAAAGACAAGCTACATCCCGGGGATTCCACTCATAATCATCTCCAACAGTATCGTGATATAGGTAGAGCTTGCCGTCCCTCATCGAGCCTGGCACGAACACACCGCCTGTAGCAGAATCATCTCTTTTAACGTCGAAACTGGAGACTGTCGGCACGCTGCTGTTGGACGTGTAAGAAACGATGAGGCGTTTCAGAACCAGTTTGCCCTGATCGTTTCGCGAAAGCAACACGTGATGGAAGAGCGTGTTGCCGCTGCTGTCCACGAACGCATATGGCTCCATGCCCGGCACCATGCCCTGCAGCCACCAGCCGTCGAGCGAAACCTTTTTTTCCGACAACTTCCGGACTTCGCCGCTTTCGGCTATGGAGAACTGGAGGTATGAGATCGCTCCAACTCCGTCGGCAGCCGCGATGCAGCAGGCCACTGAGCTAACAGGGTTATATATTGCGGACAGAACGATGAGACTCTCCGAACAGTCCAGGATTTCTCCGGTCATTGCGTCGCGAACGCAGAGCCTGCCAATTGCCCTGCTCTTGGGCACTGTCATGTAGGCATTGCCATTAGCGCCCACAGGTGCCCAGTCCGGGGCAAGAGCAGTGAACGGTTCGAAAACCAATTTTCCACCATTTCCCATAGAAGCAAATGCGCCAGAGGAAACAAGCAAAGCTTGTTCATTGCGCATAGTGCAACTGGTACTGAACCACTGGACTCCCGGCACAAAGGCGACAGAAGCTCCATTGCCAGCGAACATCACCAGGACTTGGTGAGAGGAATACAGACATCCTGCCGACATGTCGTCGTTGCACAAGAGAAAGTCGCCTATGGTATGTTGCAGAGACGGGTACTCGGTCAGCGACCTGCTGAACTCCCTGAACACGATCTCGCAACTGTATGTGTCAAAGAACACCGGCGGCACTCGTCGCATCTCCCGGTACCTTCGCCGCAAAGGCCACAGGATTGCGAATCTCGACAGCGGTTCTGCACTTACCTTTGCCCTTGTGACACCTTTCCACTCGGGAAACTCCGACCGAATTCTGTCCAGAGTGAGTACACACCCACTCTTGGGAGAATTGAACTCCGCTTGTCCATTGCTCCAATTTCCTGAATACGAAGGGACTTCCACTATCTCAAAGTCGTTGGTCTTGTTCCATATTAACTTGTGTGCTGAGCCTGCGGAGATGACAAACGGCCTGATGTATATTTTCCAGGAGCAGGAGTAAGATGTTCGGAAAGCCACTTTCACCGCTTTGAGTTTCCCCGCAAGCTCATGGTTCTCTGAGAGCTTTCCGGTAGGCGACACCTCAAGAACGCCCTCAACTTTGTGCAACCTGTAATATGTGACTCTCTTGAGTTCTTTCCTGACACCGTCCTGTACGACCTTGAACCCCTCGCAACTGTCGTAGTAAGCCGCTTCGTCCAACTGCTTTACAAGTACAACATAGAACCTGTCAGCTCCTGCAAATATGCACGGGATGCAGCCAACAGCTATCTGTGGAGGGTCGTATGTCGTTCCATCCGGCAGAAGCTGTAGATGGAAGTTCGCTGATTTACTTCTCTGGTAACCCGCGAGTACTTTATCACCGATACAGGCGGTAGCGGCAGGATGTCGTCCAGCATAGGCGTGGCCCAGACGGTTACCGAGATTCGCGAACGTTTGCGGAACTATGCCTTCAACCGGTATTTCCTTATGGGCATTGACAGGCTTCAAGTCAAATACTGGGAAAACCACTGCGGGTTCCTCAGCACAACCAGCGCTCATAGCGACAACGCATACGATACTCAGCATTGCCAAACGTTTGATGATCATTATTCCTCCACAACGCTGTCGTAGCAAAGAGCCTCAGCTTTTTTCTCTGCCTTTTCCTCTATGGTACTCTCCTACTGGTCAGCAGCAACCTCAAAAGCAAAATACAATTCTCCAAGTCGTGCACAATCCTCTCCAGCTTCATCTCCAGCAATCAGTCCATTGAACGTCCTTTTCATTTCCTTGAAGACATCACTATCTGAGTTAAAGCAATACGCGGCTGCTTGAGCAATTATTTCGTAGAACATCTGACCTAACTCAAAGCCCGGATTATCAGCGAAATCATTCCTCTCAAATCCTGGAATAAAGGGTGGCAGCTCACAATGTTAACATAGACCTTTAACTATATTATTATATCTCTTAGGTAAACTGTAACTCCCTCCGTTGTAGAATTGTATGCGGCATGTGCCAATTATTCGAGGTGGTTCGTTGTTTTCTTCCTTTTGGACGCAGAGACACCTGAGAAACATAAGATTCTTGCATTCTCCTTTCTGTTTCCTACCGAAAGCCACAACAGGAACATATCGTATTGTGCTTCATATCCCGTTGCCACTACTTCTCTACCTGACACCTTAAGCTCAGGACTTATCTGAATCTCTCCATACCTCTTATCGACCTCATACACTGTCTTATCATTACGTTTTGATACACTACATTCTACTTTAACCCACTTCCATGAAGAATGTTCGACGGTTTCGAAATACAAAGAGGAGTAGCTCCAATAGCCTCGCACGAAACCCACAAGCAAGCTGTCACCAACCTCTACGAGAACATTTCTAATACTTATGAAGTCTCGATCGTGGTACTTGCTGATAACTAAGAAAACTCTGTGAAAAGGAATGGTTGAATCGGCCTCTATCTCAATTTCCTCGGCCTTTTCCTTCGCTGAGGACTTAGTGTATGCATCAGCGTACGTGCAATAGCCGATTTCTCGTGGTATTACGAGGAATCCCGGATTTGAATCAACAACTTGGATGAGCATAATCGACTCGAATGATCCTGTTATAAGGGTTCGTAACAGTGGACGAGCACTATCAGCGACCCAATACGCTTCATGTGGCATGGTCGCCGTGACGGCCCTGCTCATGTCTGTGGCAAGAGCATTCGAGATAGGTGACCAGTGAATACGCAAGTTAGCGAGTTCTGTACCTTGCGTTCGAGAGAACTCTGCTCCTACGCCTGGATAGAAGAGTATTGCGAGCCCGCCTGATGAATGTGTTGATAATGAGGTGTGGACTCCGTAGAACAGCGGCGAGAGTCTCAGCCAAGATATTTCCGAGACAGAATGCTTCACAACCCTGTTCTTTTCATCAAGCAATACTGAGAGTGCAAATTGAGAGCCATAGCCGGGTTTTTCCCTTAAGAATTCACGGTTCGGCGTAAAAAAGAAACCCCAATAAGAGAATTTCCCTTCGCCAATCCGAAACATCGAAAAGTGGATCGGATTTATAACCTGACACTCGTAACCATGCTCTTCCGCTATTCCCTGAAGTACTCCAGAGTCAGGACATTCATGTATCTCGTGAACAACATCATCAAAGGAATAGGTCCTGTCATCAAACCGAAGGGAATGTCCGCTGTTTTCTGAAATGCCATAGAGAATGCTCTGTTTCTTGTCGAACGCAGTTGCATACCAGTCCAATTTTGCGTAGTCAGCCACTACAGGAGACGGCACCGCATCTCGCATTTTCGCAGCTGCTCGAATCATTGTGTTTTTCCGGATGCGTATTCTCTCGTTGATGGATATTGCAGGCCAGACAAGCGAATTCAGAAAAGTCGATGAGGAATCTACACGAGTTTCTGAGCGTTCGCTCTCAAGCGGTTCGTGCGAGGAACAGCCTCCGGAGACTCCCACGAGCATTAAGACGAGAAACAGCGTCATAGATAAAGAACGCAACCTTCTGCTATTCATCACTGCAGTACTCCTTGAGCACACCTCGAATAATTGGTGCATCCACAACCTGAGTATACAACGGATAAAGTAGCAATCAACCGGGAAGAGGCAAGAATGGCCGAAGGATTTTAAGTTAAAGTTAAGGTTGACGTTGAAAACGCGCTTGCGGGGCTCGGAAAGTAGGGCGGTTTCCTTGCGTTCTTCCGCTCACGGGCTTCCTCCCCTGCACTACCCTTCCGCCGAAAGCACAGGGCCTGCCCCTACGAAGATTAGCGGACGAACGGGTGAAGACTGTTGGAGCGGCGCAACCGTTCATCTTCAAGGTTTGCGTTCTGTGGCTCGCTTGTCCTTTGCCCCTGTTCCACTCTCTACTTACTACTCTCCACTCTCTCGCCGCAGGCGCAGAGTGTCTGGAACCTCAACGTTTCACTTTTTTGTCGCTGTGGTTAGAATGTGAAAATACAACGCGAGCGGGCGGGTGTCCGCAAGAGTGCGTCAGATGTACTCAGGAGTTCTGCGGAGGAACAAGAGGATGCACCAGGAACCACAATTCGGCATCAAATGGCTCCAAAACATACTCCACCCATTTCGGAGATTCGCCAAATTCTCTGCAGCGGGAGGCATACTGTTGCTCGTTGCAACAGTGCTCGCAATGGCCCTTGCCAATCTGCCGACTGCAGATTGGTATTTCCACCTGTGGCATCAATCGTTTCAGGTTAAGATTTCCTCGCTTAACATCAACCAGTCGCTGCTGCACTGGGTCAATGACGGCCTGATGACCATCTTCTTCCTGCTCGTCGGGCTTGAGATTAAGCGCGAGATAATCTCAGGTCATCTATCAAGCCCATCCAAAATGATGTTGCCTCTTGCAGCGGCTATCGGCGGTATGCTCGGCCCTGCGGCAATCTTCTATTTCTTCAATCAGGGCACACCGGAAGTCGTTGGCTGGGGCATCCCCATGGCAACGGATATAGCCTTTGCACTCGGAATACTCATGCTGCTTGGCAATCGCGTACCTTCTTCTCTTAAGATATTTCTCGCAGCATTTGCAATCTTTGACGATATTGGTGCTGTTCTGGTGATAGCTATCTTCTATACCGACAAACTATCTTTCGGTGCGCTGGGGCTGGGTATTGGCCTGATAGTTTTGCTGTTCGTTCTGGCGAGGTTCGGAGTACGAAATCTGATTGTTTTCTTACTTATCGGGCTCGTATCCTGGGTGGCGTTTTTGAAATCCGGTGTGCATACCACGGTTCAGGGCGTTCTTCTTGCGATGACTATCCCCGCCACGGCTGCCCTTCCCTTGACTTTTGTACGCGACCGCGGACGCAAACTCATTGATGAGTTCGATAAGACCTGTCTACATCCCGACAGCGACCCAAAACGGCGTAAGGCCGTCCTTACTGCTATCAGCAACCTGAGCAAAAACGCCATGTCTCCTCTGATGAGGCTTGAACACGCATTGCATCCTTTTGTCACCTTTGTAATTCTTCCCATTTTCGCCTTCGCCAACGCAGGAGTGGCTATATCGTTCGAAACCACGCAGCAGTTCATGTCCATGCTGAGCCTCGGTATTGTTGCAGGACTGTTCTTCGGTAAATCGTTCATGATCACGACGGTTTCTTACCTCGCGGTAAAACTGCGAATTGCAAAGCTCCCCAAAGGCGTAAAGTGGAAGCATATTTTCGGGGTTGCCATACTCGGCGGAATTGGTTTCACGATGAGCCTCTTCATAACCTCTCTCGCGTTCACAGAACCCGAGAGCCTCGAATCAGCCAAGATCGGCGTCCTTACGGCCTCGACGCTTTCGGCTATCGTGGGCTCCTTCGTGTTGGTGATGGTAACGAGGAACAAGAAGGGTGAGGCGTCGCAGTCAGATAGCTGACAACGTACACATCAGAATCTGCAATCGCCTGCTTGTGTACGGCTTCTTGGAGAGTTGAATGCGCTTGATGGCGCGTTCGGCGGCCGGTGCGGAGTATTTCTGCTCTGCCTTTGACTTGCCCGTGCGTATCTCGCACGTCCATGCTGGACACCCAAGTTAAATCGTGCTGATGGTGGCAGGCAACCGATATCACAGGTATCCCCCGTTCGCACGCTCTATCTCGGCTGTGCGGCTCGCACGTCCATGCTGGACACCCAAGTTAAATCGTGCTGATGGTGGCAGGCAACCGATATCACAGGTATCCCCCGTTCGCACGCTCTATCTCGGCTGTGCGGCTCGCACGTCCATGCTGGACACCCAAGTTAAATCGTGCTGATGGTGGCAGGCAACCGATATCACAGGCATCCCCCGTTCGCATGGTTAATCTTGCCTGTGTGGCAAACACCCGTGCCGGTCTCCCGAGTTGAAGCTTCAAACGGGAGTTTTCACCAAAATGTCCTGCTGCCTTCGGCAGGGCGGACACTTGCAACGTAACCGTTCTCTGACCGCTCAACGAACATCAGGTAAGCATGGCAAAGCCGCAGCCGTTCGCAGTAAAACTGCAGTTTTAGTGGTGCCCATTAAGCCCGAACGAATTTCAACGAGCGCGTGTCAGGATGTCAGTGGTCGCAGAGGTTGCCGGCCCCCTCGAAATCTCCGTCGAGGTAATTTTGCACAAGCTCGTCCGCATCGACCTGACCTGCGCCGACGAGCACCTTGATACCGTGCGAGGAGAAAAGCTGCTGCGCCCTTGTGCCCATGCCGCCCGCGAGGACCATGTCCACGCCCTTTTCGGCGAGCCACTTCGGCAGTTCGCCCGGTACGTGCGGCGGCGACGGATGCGCGTTCTTCTCTACAATCTCACACTTGTCGGTATTCACCTGATACACCCGGAACTCCTCGCAGTGGCCGAAGTGCGGGCTTACCATTCCCTTGTTGACGGGTATTGCTATTTTCATTCATGTACCTCCTGTTGGCATATCATTTTCCATGAAGTTTGCGCCGCGGCAAGGTCAACCGAACAGGTCCATCTTGGTCGCTCCCGTAAGGTCTATTCCCTCACGTGCCATGATACCCATCGAACGGGGCACAAAGCAGAAGCGCTTATTGCTTTTAACCGGGCCGGTCGCCTCTATGCCGCGTACGCTTTCACACAGAGACGAGAACCACTCGACACCGCAATTATATCCCAATCCGCTGGAAATATCGGCTGTCTGCGCGCAGAGAAGACCCCGTTGCGGATCCAGTACCACAAGCTGGATGCCCCACAGCAGTCCGACTTTCCGGATGCCCTTCTCCCAGTTCCACTCGACCTTTTCGGCAAGGGGGCCCACCGCACTGCTCACAGTTTGCGCGACAGGGTCTTTCCGGCCGGTTTCGCCGAGCCACAGTCCCCTGCTCCAATTTACCGCGGGGTCGCGCGCAAGCACCGCGGTCGAGGAGGCCTGCAATTGCACAACCGCGAACATCTCGGACATCAGGCGTTCGCCCTCGGTCCAGAACGCGCATATGTGCATTCGGGGCTCTTCGGCGATGACGAACTGCTGCAAGTGAGTCAGTTGCACGGGGCTCGCGCCGGAAGGCAGAGGTGCGTCAGAGTCTTCCGAGTCGATTCGGTGGATGTCCGTGCGCACAAACGGCAAACCTGCGCTCTGCACTTCTTTGCGCACAGTTTTCTCGAACTTCTCTCGTTTGCGTTCGGGAGATGAAAACAGTTGCATCAGCATTCGTATTCGACGTCCTCGTCAGGACGAACGAGGCCGAAGGCGAGCCAGAGCGCGCTGAAAAACGGTTGTACCAAGCGTGAAGCTCCTGAGAAGCGAGTAATGCGTTCGGAGTGGCGCACCGCCTCCCGCTGGGTACGGTCGCCTCGAAGCTTGTTGGGCAGTATCATCCGGTAGCCGCGAATGCCTTTGGCTCCGAACTTCAGGTCGGCGGGCGGAGGCATTTTCAGACTGCCGCGGCAGAAGCGCAGAGTGCTGACAAGCGAACAGTAAACGCTCTGCTCCAGCATTTCTGCCTTGAATTCCCGGAACTCGTCCATGAAGAAGTGACGGTCTATGCACCAGACAGTGCCGTCATGCAAAACCTGGGTAAGAGCCGACCGCCTTTCGACGAGCCCAGTGCTTCCGGGCTATAACAGACGGCTCCGAAGTCGTTCTCGACCGCGGGCCCTCCCCGCGGCATCCCCATCGGCTGAACAGTGGCCTCGTTCATCCGCTTCGCAAGCTCTGCGCCCGAAAAATCCATCTCGATGGACGGACTGAGGCAGATGTAAATCTCCGCGTTACCCACAAGGCTTACCGGTGTGCCGTCCTCGCAATAGTGTATCGGCTCTCCGGCCTGCACGGTGGGGATGAATTCCATCTGTTGTTTGCCCATACTCAAAACCTCTGTGGGATTCTACTACATTTCGCTAAAACTCGCACTAACGCTCGACATTTATCAAACAGCCTGCCGACCTGTCAAGCCATCTGAACATTATCAGTTCAGTATTTATCCTGTTTTGAAGCTCTTCGCCTTCAAGAGTCCAGTCGCAGCTTTCGGCCGAAAGTTCACGCAAGGCCTGCTCCTGAGCGTCGTTTTCGACCTCCATCACGTAAAACCGAAAAGTCTCGTCAACGTAAAAAGCGGCCGAATTGAGCATTCGAAACGTTGGTATTGCCATTAAGACGAAGCAGTCAGGATTTTTTGCACGACTTTTTTCGCGAGAACCCTCCAGGTAGCGGTATTCGTAGCCCGATGTGCCAAGTTCTTCCAAAATCTCTTCCACCTCGGCGGAACCCGTGCGCCAGAAAGAACCACTCTCTGCATAGTGCCTGTTATCCCGTTGCGCAAAGCCGTCAAGGGCAGCACGCATGCTCTTCTCGCGAGAGGACGTAACACCGTTCAGGGCGTAAATGACGCTCAGCACAGCACAAACCGAAACTACCAGCCAGACGAGAGCCTTATTCATCGAATCCTTTCTGTATGCAACTTCATGTCGGCAATGAAGTTGCGGACCAATCTTATCTTTGTGCCCATATTCAAGAGTACCGCACACTCCTGCGTTGAGCGTTCTAATCAAAAGCTAACGTTGCCGGATACAATAATGGAGCAGCGAAAACGGCCACACACAAAAAGGGAAATTTCCATGAGATTCTGCGCAAGAACATTGCTGGTGCTGTTCACCATTTTGTTCATCTCGACTCCGTTCGTCCGTGCCGACGTACGCGACCGTGTCAACAAGTTCAACGGAAAATACTCCGGAGAACGAGACGACAAGATAGACGCCATCAAGGCACTCGGAACCATTGACGACCCCGAACTGCTCGGTCTCATGGCGCGTGTATTCGCCGACGAGCCCAATGCGCCATACGACATGGACACTGTCTATCGCTTTGCCTACGAGGCTCTTCTGGATGCAAAGGGCAACGACACGGTCAAGGCCATGGGGGATTACCTCGAGCGCAAGCGTCACTGGCGCGTACGCCAGAGATTCGCGCTGGCGATGGGAATCCTCAAGAACCCTGCCTCGCTGGACCAGCTTCTCAAGGCTCTCAAAAGCGAGAGGGAAGAGAAGGTGCAGCTTGCGATAACAGAGGCCCTGATGGGCTTCCAGAAGAGCGATGCGTACGAGCAGTTGTACAAGCTGGCCGACAAACCTCCCTCACCTAAGGTAGGGATCCGTGCGGTGCTCAGCCTCGGCTGGCACGACAACTCCAAGACAGCCAAGCTCCTCGAAAAGCTCATGCAGAACACGCGCAACCAGCCAGTCGTTCGCGCAGAGGCCATGTACCGCCTCAGCAAGCGCAAATCGCAACGGCCCGCGAAACTGGTGGACTACGCGCTGAAAGACAAGGAAACCGCCATGCACATCATTGCGTGCGTGGTGGCCGCGAAGCACGAGCTTAAGGAGTTCGCCCCGCGCATCGTCAACCTGCTCGAAAAGGCCGATACCTGGCAGTTGCAGACCGCGGCCGCGCGAGCCTGCGGAGAACTCAAGGCGGTCAAATCTGTCGAACTGCTTATCAACCTGTGGAAGAAAAACCCCGGAGAGGGTATCGGACAGGCGATTCACTCCGCGCTTCTCAAGATTACGGGCAAGAGCTTCGGGCCGCGCTGGCAGTACTGGTATCACTGGCACAAGAATCTCGACAAACCGCTCGACGGGGCCGCCGAAAACGAAGGCGAGTACGTCTCGTACTACGGCCTCAACATCATGTCTAAGAACATCTGCTTCGTGATGGACCGCTCTGGCAGTATGCGCGAAAAGGCAAAGCGAATGAGCGACTACATCGGCGAAGGCGCGGTGGTCAAGGAACAGACCCGCATGGGTTATCTCAAGGCCGAAATGGAGCGCTGCATCAAGAATCTGCCTGAAGACTGCTTGTTCAACATGGTCGCATACCACCAGGATATTGACGCGTGGAAGAAAGGGCAGGTGCGTGCATCAGGCTCCAACAAGGCTTCCGCAATTCGTTGGGTCAACAACCAAAGAGGATGGGGATGGACGAACATTTTCGACGGGCTCGTGACCGGATGGGGTGAGTTCTTCGGCTCGCGAGGCAAGCCGGACTATTCGTCAGGGCCGGACACAATCGTCCTTCTCTCCGACGGCAGGCCGTCATCGGGTTCGTACACGCGGTTTTCGCGCTTCCTGTGGGAGATAAGGCGGCGCAATCGCCACAGAATGATTACAATACACTGCATAGGCATCTCGGACGAATGCGAGAAGCTGCTCAAGGACATCGCGGAACAGAACCACGGCCAGTACAAACTTATCGCGGAGTGACAATGACCAACAGCCCCGACCTTCTCAACAACGAGTTCTTCTCCACCGAACGTTCGCAGAACGTGGCGTACCTCCACCTCAAGGGCAACCCGCTGTTCATATCAAGCGACCTCTCAGCGCGTGACAGCGTGGCCGACTACCTCGACCACGTTGCGTCCGATGATTCCGTGAAGGTCATCGTGATGGTCAACAACCCGCGCACTGGCCGAGAGGAGTACCTCGAGTTCTACCGTGATATTCTGTCCACTGAATCCGACCGCACCCGCTTCTTCAAGATGTGCAACGTGTTCGACTTCATTCTGATCAGAATGGTGGCCACGCGCAAGTTCGTTATGGCGGTGGATTCGGGCGATGTAATGGGCGAGATGCTCAACCTGTCGCTCGCGGCCGACTACCGCATAGTGTCGTCCGACACGCGCTTTCAGAACGCGCATTTCGAACTGGGCATGATACCAAAAGGTGGAGGGGCGTTTCTACTGCCGAACCTTGTCGGACTCGCAAACGCCCGCAGGCTGTTGCTTTCCGAAAAGGACCTCACTGCTCGCGACGCGCAAGAGATAGGGATTGTGGACGAGGTGGTTGACGAGGATGACCTGCTGTCCCATACGGACAGGCGCGCAAAGGCCTTCGCCGCACTGCCCTCTTCAACCCTCTGCGGCACCAAAAAGCTCGTGAACTTCTCTCTCGGCGAGTTCAAGACCTACCTTGACGAGGAGAACATGGAGCTTCAGCGCATATTCAACAGCGCAAGTTTCCAAAATAGACTGCAGCGTTAGTTACGCCAGTTCCCGCTTCAGTTTCGTTTCAAAAGATACTGTTTCTATTCAAGACCAACCTCGAATAATCTACGAGCCCCGCAGACAATTATGCAGGGAATGAACTTAAAGGCAACTCATGAGGCTCGCGGCCGATGCTCGGCTCCCAAGTTAAAGCTTTAAGCGAAAGCCTGCACCATAATGTCCTGCTTCCCTCGGCAGGGCGGACACTTGCAACGTAACCGTTCTCTGACCGTTCAACGAACATCAGGTAAGCATGGCAAACCCGCGGACGTTTGCAGTAAAACTGTATTTTTAGCGGTGCCCAGTAGTGCGTATGCCTTAAAACTTTGTAAACTCTGTTTACGCCAATATAACGGAGGGAACAGAATGCGAAAGTCGGTTTTGATTTTTTCGGTGATTGCGGTTGTTGTTGTTCTCGCGCTTTCGCTGAACCTCGGGGGTTTAAGGGACATGCTTTCCGGGGTGCGCGGGCGAAACGGTTCTAGAGCGTTCGCGCACGAGCGGAACGCGCAGCTACGAGACAGACGCAGACGGCGCAGCAAAGCAGGATTTCGGCAGGGCGGGAAACGCGCTACTTTGCCCTGGATCAATCCGGCTCGCTCTGGGCGTGGGGCGATAACGAGTACGGCCAGATCGGCAACGCAAAGGACGGAGAGGAAGACAGCAAAGAACTTCTGCCTGTTCCAGTGGTGAACCAGAAGATATGGGAATGTCCTCGCCATCTCCGCCGGAAGTTTTCACAACGTTGTCCTTTGTGAAGACGGCTCGCGTCTGGGCGTGGGGCCGGAACATGCGGCCAGATCGGAACGGTTAAGGGCGGAGAGCAGGAAAGCAGAAAGCTGCCTATTCCGTGCGTAAACCGGAAGGCATGGGTAATGTCCTCGCGATCTCCGCCGGAAAATCGCAACACGGATCAGTGCAGCCAGTGCGCCCCCCGAGCCTCATGACTTTCTCCTCTGCTGCACAAACACGCCCAGAAGCACAACCACACTCGCCGACACATCAGCAGTACGTTACGGAACACTTGATGACATAGCATGGTTTAGGGGCAATGGCAACGAGACCAACAGTTCGCCCTCCAAAAGACGTGTGTGTGCGGAGAACCAGCGGTGAAACTCTCATAACAGGTGGACCAAAGAACGGGGGCAGGTCACCGTAGGCGAAGGTCGTCTGGGTAACCAGAGGACAAAAGCTCTCATCTGTAGACATCCCCGAAGATCAAAGGCACTACAAAGTGTCCTGAGACATCAATCGCTCCACACATTCCACTTCGATAGATTACCGCAATGCCGTCCTTGAACTCGCCTATTCTGTCATACTTGCAGTCAATAGCAAGCTGCCCATGGCTGTCGATAACGGGCAGTTTTTTTCTCTATAGCTCATTTTAACAGCACACAAACCCTCGCTAAACTTGCCACAAGTACTGAATTTGTTTTTTGTGACAGGCGTTCCTGCAGAATTGATCAGGCTGTAGAACCTGTCCTTTTTTATCCTCACAAAGGCTAAGCCCTCACTAAAGCCCTTGCCTTTGAAAAAGTGACCATCTCTCTTGGGCCACTGTTGTGCAGAGATGAAATCGACGTTGTGCGTCCGCCCGACCGAGTGTAACTTTCAACCACCTTCTCCCTGCCATGAAGCTTCCGGTAAATTTCTACCGGCCAGTATGGGCCGTGGCTTTCGAGTATTCTGTGTCCGGGCGGAGCACGCCATAGTTCATTTCCTGAACGATCAATGATCGCATACCTTTCCTCCTCTCCAGACTCGACCACGGCGAATCCATTGTGGAAGCTCCAAGCGTTGTTGTAACGCTTTCCGTTTATCCACTTGCCACTCTTGTTTATGTATCCCCACAAGCCGGAATGCTTCTCTCTTACTGCCGCAACACCACAAGAAAAAGATCTTGCCTCTGAGAAAGGCAATGATGTCAATAATTCACCATCCGCGTAACAGAACCCATAACTGACCTCTTTATCTCCTGTTTCAAAAGCAAACACGGCAACACCTTCACTGAAGTCGGTCGTGAGCCAGTGGGGAAACGACACTACTCTCTTGCTTTCAAGGAAAGATCCCAACTCAAACACTCTGTTGAATGCAAGTGCTACAGGAAACAGTTCTGGCGTCTGTGTAGTTGACTCAAGTACAGTTGGGCCTGTCGAGTTGAGGTTCATGCGTTCCAGAATATAGCTCTCTTCGGCAACCGAAACTCCGTTTGCATCAATGAGCCTTCTACCTTCGTCGCTTTCCACTGTAGCGAACCCCCACAAGTATGGAGTAGCAAAAGTGTAATTGCCGCACTTCTTGGCTGATGATAGTTCAAGATAAGTATATATTCCGCTATTCTCTTGAAATACGAGCACCTTTCCGGCAGCTACGTGCCCTATAATCGACTCTCCTGTCTCGCATCTGTATGCCAGTGCTCCTTCAGTGTCTATTACGGCAGATCTGCCTTCCTTCGTCCTAACAACCGCATAATCTCCGCTAAAAAACCTCGCGTCCTGCAATGACATGTCAAGCAGTTCACCTCGAGGCGTCAAATATGTGCAAAGGTCACCTAACTTGACAGGTGCACGACCGTTGTTGAAACAGCCAAGAGCGGAGTCGGCTCTCTTGGGATTCGAGTTCTCACGCTTCTGGGTTGATGAAAAATTGTGCGCTGCCTTCACGTACAATGCAATAGCCCTCATTAAACCACAACAGGTTTAGATGTTCCCTGCCGTCCCTCCCGAACGGAACGTCAAACTTAGGGGGGATCACTATCTTGCCCTCATGGTCAATGAAACCGACCTTCCCGTCCATGACTACAGAACAAAGACCGTCCTTAGGTATCCCGACATAGCTGTACTCTCCAGCAAGGTCAAGTTCTCTGCCATCTGTAAACAGAAACGCCCATCCTTGCTCATCTTTTATCCTTGCTACTCCCCCCCTGAAGCGCGAAGCATCGGTTAGTCCTGCCCTCAAGATTTGCCCAGTAGCACAATCAAGGTAACTCCACCTGCCGTTGCTCTTAACTGCTATGAATCCATCTGAAGACGGACAAGCGGATTCATACAGGACTGGTTTGCCGAACACCCGCCCGTTTTGCTGCATTAGAACTACCGAACGACAGGCTGCAGTAGTAAAGAAGCCAGAACGCACTGTTTCAGGGAAGCCAGATGACGCTTCCACAACAAATGCCAAGATTAGGAGACTCAGAAACAAGAGCTTACGCATGGCTACCTCGAAAAATTAGCGAATCTACTACCTGAGTAACCTGAGTATACAATGAAGGGACATTTAAGTCAATCGAAGAGAGGTAAGGATGTTTGAGGGTTTTTGAGTTAGGTTTGACGTAGAAAACGCCGCACAGCTTTGAAATCACGCCTTTCGGCGGCACGCGTCATGTTTCTCAAAGATGCCCTTGCCGTTCTCCGGAGCCATCAATCGCGCTCAATGGCAGAATGGCTTTGGAAATATGGGTAGATTGTACGAGAGGTGCAAAACTGCCGCATTAAGGATCTATAAGCTCAGGTGGGTCGGTTCCGCTTTCGCCCCGTTCTTCCTCGCTCTTCTTCAAATACTTCTCGTAATAAGCCAGAACCAGAACCGTGTTGGGAATTGCAAGCAGTAGCCCGAGAAACCCCGGCAGCTTGCCCCATACGGCGAGCGACAACAAAATGATGGCCGGACTGAGTCCGGTTACATAGACCCATTATCTTGGGAACAAGGAAGGCATCCTGCGCTACCTGCGCTATTACGCTAACCGCAAAAACCTGGATAAGAACAAGCCAAAGAGGCTCGCCGCTCTCAAGAGAGTATATGACGGCCAGCATGAAAGCTGGAATAATGCCGATCAGCGACAGATACGGGACCAGGTGTTAAGCAGTCCAACGAACAGCCCGAGCAGAATGCCGAGGGGGAGACCAATAATGGTGTAGCCGGTAGCGCAGATAACTCCCACCGAAGCTGCTACAAGAGCCTGGCCACGAAAATACTTGCTCATGCCATCCTCGAACGCGTTGACGAACTCCACTACCTTTTCCCTATACTGAGCGGGAATCAGCTTTGACCAACGGTCCTGAACCTTGCCGAAATCAATCAGCAAAAAGACGAGGTACAATATGACCGTGGCAACACCGACGGCAAGCAGGAACACAGTGCTGACAGTGCTTGAAATGACGGTAAAAGCATCGGGCAACACGTTCTGGAAGAGAAATCCGGGAATTTCGAGAAACTTCTCGCTTTTGAAGAATTCCTGAACTTCTTCTCGCTGGATCTGTTCCTTGATGGCTTTCCAGATGTTCTCAGGCAGCATGTCCTTCGCCCGTTGAGCCATTTCGTTGTTCTCAACAAACCCCTGCAACAACTGCCCGAGATGCTGAACCTCCGCGATCATGAGCGGAACCATAACTATGGCTATGCCACCAAGCACCACAGTCACCGCCATTATCGAAAGCACTACCGACAACACGCGATTCTCGACTCGCTTCTGAATCAGATTAACCAAAGGGTTCATCAGATAGGCGATGAGCATTGCTATCGCGAACGGAACAAGAACGCCCCGAAGGTACCAGATAAGAAATCCGAACAACCCGAAGAGCACAAGAGTTATGACCATTCGCACAACGCGGTCGAACGTATAGGGCTTGTCAGAGGTCGTCATTCACTTCACCTTGTTTCGGGGCATTATACCGGCCGCTGAAGTATTTCGTCAGAGGCTTGCGTCGCCTGCCTCGTTTCCTTGGCGGTCGGCGTTGTTCTTTATTGTCTCCGAGCAATTTTTGCCGCAGCTTGCGGTATTTGGCCTGCTTCGGGCGAAGAAGAGCGAAGTGCCTCTCCTTTTCAGACCTGTCGTGCGCGACGAACACCCGCTTGTTGGAATGGGGGTCTATGCGGGTGTGGTACATGACACCGGCACGTGTCATGGGCAGCGGGATAAAGTCCTGCACCTGGTCGGGCACAAAACCGTCCTCTTCCAACTTTTCGAGAAGCTCCTTCTCATCTTCAAGCGTGGCGCCGGGATGGGACGTTATCAGGTAGGGTATGACGTGTCTTTTCAGCCCGAGGCGGCTCGTGATGCGATAGAAGCGGTCGCGAAAACGTTCATATTTCGACCACGACGGCTTGTTCATAAGCTCAAGTACTTTCTGAGAAGCGTGTTCCGGAGCCACCTTCATCTGCCCGCCGACGAAACGCTTGATCACCTTTTCGAGCACTGCGTCCGGCTGAGTCATAAGAAGGTCGTAGCGAATCCCGGAACCGACGAACACGTGCTTAACGCCTTGTACGCGTGCGACCGACTCCAGCAGATCCAGATACTTGCCATGGTCGCAGGAAAGATTGGGACAGATCTCGCGTCCCGCGCCAGTCCCGCGACTCGCACCCGCCTGTTCCGCTCTCCGATTTCCGTACATGTTCAGCTGACGGCCCGCCTACATCGGTTATCGTTCCGTCAAAGCCGTCCATCGCGGCGATTCGCTTAGCTTCACGCAGAACCGACTCCTTGCTCCGATTGACTATGTTTCTGCCCTGGTGCAGCGAAATGGAACAGAAAGAGCAGTCCGCGAGGCATCCCCGGTGAGATACTATCGAGGCGGCTACAGTTTTCAGCGCGGGAACGCCGCCTTCCTTTTCGTGGCGGGGATGAGCCCTTCTCAAAAACGGCAGTTCGTAGTAGCCGTCGAGTTCCGCCGTGGTGGGTTCGGGCGGACGCGGGTTCTGTACAACCCCACCAGGCTCCGTCGTTCTCTGCGAGAATCGAGGACGAAGAGTCTTCGAGCATTCGATAATGGCGAACGAACGTCTTTTCATCGGCCGAACAGCGTGAAAACTCCGGCAGGCGCAGTGCGTCGTCGGGCGGCTCCTTGGCGCGATAGACCGTGCCCGCCACATCTGTCAACTGCGCGAAGCTTTCGCCACCGGAGAGGCGGTTTGCGATTTCGACGATCGGCTTTTCGCCCATTCCGTAAACGAGAAGGTCGGCCCTGGAGTCCACCAGCACAGAGCGGCGCACTTTGTCGTCCCAGTAGTCGTAATGCGCGAGCCTCCGTGTGGAAGCCTCCATTTCCGCCCAGTACGATTGGCACATCCTTGCACGCATGTTTCAAGGCGGCGGTATAGGCTATGGCAGCTCGCTTTGGCCTTCTTGTGGGACCGCCGCCCGGCGTATATGGGTCGTCGTTACGAACTCGTTTGAGCGCAGTATAGTGGATGAGCATGGAATCCACGCTGCCGGTGGAGATACCGAAAAACAATCGAGGCCTGCCGAGAACGGTAAAATCCGCGGGCTCGTGCGGATTCGGCTGCGGGATGATGCCTACCCGGTATCCCGCGTTCTGCAGCACCCGCCCTATCATAGCCGCCCCGAAGGACGGATGATCCACGTACGGCATCTGCAGAGATGAGCACGATGTCGAGTTCGGCCCAGCCCCAACTTCCTGGCTTCGGTCATAGTTGTAGGAAGGAATACACTTGCCATGTAAAGCAATTATACTATCCTCGGACGCCAAGAACTCCACAGAGAACGGATAAGCCATGAAACAGGGAAAAGCTTCTCTGTCGCTAATGAGTGATTCTCATATCGTGCTTCCTTAATCGGCGTCTTCTTTGCCGTTGCGGTCGCCACACGCCTGACCTCAGCGATATCGGCTCCGAAATCGCGGCAAACCCGCCGGCCTCCTTCGTCACTCACCCGCAGGAGGGCGAAAGGGACGCGAAAACACTTGTCGAACGGGTCATGAAAACCGCCTACGACTCCGAAACGCTACTCGTCCTTACTGTCGAAAAAGACGCATCACGCGAAGAGAGAATGGCCGCAGCGCGAGAGGTGGAACAGTTCATCCTCCCTCTCATCGAGCAAGCATACTCCATTGACGGCTGTTCGCCGCTTCTTACCGGCCCGAACATGCCGAGCAGGGCCGACCGCGAGACCTTCATGCGCATGTCTCAGCTCGGTGGAATACTCTACGCTTACGGCAAGGGCGAAGGTTCCTCCACTATGGCCGCAAGAGCGCTCGTCAAGCTGTCCAGGCACCTTCAGCCAACCGCGTATCCCGCAATGGTGGACCTGCGATGCAGGTTCGTAGAATACGCGATAACTCTCGCCCCGAGCGTCGAACTGAAGGACAACAGGGAACAGTACTCTGCGGCGTTAGACCGCCTTTACGGTGCGATATGCACCTGTGCAAAGTTCCGCGAGTACACCGAACTTGAGCAATTACTGCAGGAGAAGGACTTCTTCTCCGACCTCTTCTCATTCGGGAGACCCACCTTTGAACGCATAAAGTACGATTCGCTAAAGGAAAACTGCAAGCGAGTCAACACATTTCGACAGGAGCTACGTTCCGGCACAGAACTGCCCGATGCACCGATATTGACTATTCGCGACCACGTCGTCTCAGACCTTTCCGCTCGCGCCCTGGACTGTTACGAAGAGTTTTCAAAAGCCCTGACGAGAACTGAGAGCCTCCCATGAAAAAACGACTGACACTTCTTACCATCGCAGCATTGCTTTTTGCGGTCATTCCCCTTTCCGCGGAAGAGGCAAAGCCTTTCCCATGGGCCTCTGCGGGCAAGGACCTGTTCGAAAAACTGCAGGACAAACCCATAATCGTATATGTAAAAATATTCGACCACCACTATCAGATCAATCAGCGCGAGCGATGGTTGTTCGACTGTCCGCAGATGGAACAGTTGAAGGACAAGTTCCACTGGGTGCAGTACTGGTCCGCGTTCGGTTCCGGCAAGAAGATGTTCAAGCCGAACGGTCAGGCGGCCTTCATCGTTTACAAGAACAAGGACGAGATCGTCGCCAACATCAACCTGCTGGCTGCGGGAAACGGAGCTATCCTGCGCCAGCTCGCCTCAATTGGCAACGTGGAGCTGGAAGGCGATATTCCCTACCAGAACATGCAGGGTTACCTCAACAGCGTTGGAATGTTGCTTCGCGAGTACAACACCGCAAGCCAGGCGGGAGACCTCCAGACCGCACGCACGGTTTACGATAAGTGCAAGGCCCAGTATCCCGACTTCGTAATGCTGCCGCACATGGCAAATGACCTTCGCCGCATCGAGTTCGCAGAAGAGCAAAACGAACGCTTCGCAAGGCTGCCGGATATCGCCAAGACTGTTTACATCGCGCCCGATATCGAGACCTGTCTGTCACTCATAGGAGAGTGGAACGACAAGCGCATTTTCCCCGTCATGTTGTGGCACGACTATTACACTCCGCTCTTCCTGCAACGCTTTCAGCCCGAACAGGTGTACTTCGCAGAACCCGTGAGCCGTAAACCCGAGGAACTGACCGAACAGATGGTCTGGGCCTCGGCTGGCGGCCCTCACCGATAAGTCCGTCTCCGACTTCGCAAAGGCCACTCCCTCCGAATATGAACAGCTCCGCTCCGAGACCGAAACCCTCCCCGGAGGCGTGGTGTTCTTCGACATAAACTCTTCCGGTTCTCTCGCGGCAGTAATGCTCGCGGCGGCGCACCGACAGTTGCTCGCGACCGGAGACCTGTCCATCGAAAACCCCGCCGCGACAGTATCCGAGTCGGTTTACAACGAGTATCGAAAAAAACTCGTGGAGGTCATTGACGAACTCGAAGTGCCCTATCGCAAACTTTTCGACGATTTGGACTACTTCACGTTCGCTTGCGACTACCCTGGCTCGGTCAATCTGTTCAGCCGCTACGACAAGGCCCCATACCCAGTTGACGACTGCGTTTTTCGAAACGCTGACGACGCCCGCTGGGGTTTCCCCGGAAGGCTGCTTGGCGGAGAGGCCCGGAAACTGTACCAGGCGAACTGCTCTCTCTTCCTCTCTACAGACGATGTCTTCTTCTTCGACCGCTATGGCGGTGGCGGAGGCTTCGGCCAGCACTCGGCAGAGACTGGCGCGCCGATTCTCGAAAACTTCGGTCTCTCCACCGATGTCGTGAAGGCCGATGCGACCCTCGACAACTGGCGAATGCGCCACTCTTCCCGGGCCTCGTACGACATGCTCTACGTCAACTCATCCGGCGGCGGCCGTAACTGGTCTTTGAAGGGCAAAGGCGCAAGCTACGAGGACATACCCCTGACAAAGCCCCTCATCGTGCACTTCACCCACTCATTTTCGGCTTCCAACCCCTACAACCGCGACACCATCGCGGGCCGCTGGATTCACAACGGAGCTTTCATCTACACCGGCTCTCATCGCGAGCCCCTTCTCGGAGCGTTCAATACTCCAAAGGACTTCGCCGAAGAGGCCACGGAAGGCTATCCCCTGTCCTTAGCTCTTCACAAGAAGATGGGCGACCAATTCTGGACTCCCTGGAAGCTCTACTACGTCGGCGACCCCCTGTACTGCTTCACCTCGCAAAGGAAGTTCGTAAAGTCCGAACCTGTACTTGACTCCGCAAGGGAGGCGAAAAAGGTCTATGACCTCGCGAAACGACGAAGCGCCATCAAGCTCGAAGACAAGATCGAACGCAACCTCCTGTCATTGCGTACGGCCGTGGCGACCGGCGAGTACGAGGACGCACTAAAGGCCGTTGACAAAATGTTCGACTACTTCGACCGTCGCAGGAAGGTCGAAAAGGAGCTTGCCGCTCTCTTTTGCGAATCCGCTATCGCGTACGGCGCCGCTCTCGAAAACCACGAGCTTATCGCTCAATGTGTAGAGGTCGCATCAAAGCACGAGGCAGTCAATACCGAAATGGGCTTCTGGCTGTACGAAACCGCAAAGCTCAAAATGAACGGAATCCTCAAGGGCATTGACAGCGGCGAGATGACTCCCGAGAAAGCGGCCGACGAGCTTGTACGGGCAGTCGGACCGCTAATGGTCGCAAAACTCGATAGCAGTGGCAGCAAACACTTCTTCGGCAGGTTGAAGGAGCTTTTGAACCTTAAAAAGCTCAAGGGCAGCAAGGCAAAGATCAAGAAGGCTCTTGTCGAGCTCGCACCAAAGGATTCGGACATGGCGAAAGAGGTCAACAAGCTGAAATGACAACACCCCAGCGCAGCTCAGCTTCCGGCCACTACCTGCAAACCGTCTCTACCGAGGCCATACGAAAGCTTCTCGTCGTTGACGACGACGAAGGAGTTTATCGCGCCGTTTCAACCGTGCTGGACAAGGCGTTCGGCTCCACCATTGAAACCCTGTACGCACCGGACGTGCGCAAGGGATATTCCATGTTCTTCTCCCAGGCGCCCGACCTCGTGCTGCTCGACATACACTTCTCTCCACGGGGTTCCGAAGGCATTGACCTGCTAAAGCGCGTCAAGAAGGTCCGCACGAACGAAATTATGCCAATCGTACTACTCAGCGACCGAACAACCATCAACGTTCAACTGACCGACCTGAACAATGCGTCTTCTCCCGATGATTTCCTATCCAAGCCGCTGCCCGAGGCAGAACTCGTGGCGAAGATTCGCCAATGGGATCGAACCATATCGGCAGAGCGCAAACTTCGTAAGAAACATGGCGAGTTACAGAGGCACGCTCACTCACTCGCAAGAGAGAACGTCGAAAGTCAGCGGCTGCTCGAACAGAACCACCACGCCGCCGCTCTCGGGCTCTTCACACGCGGACTGTTCGAAAGTATCAAAGATGCCGTGCTTTCGGTCTCCGGATACTCCCGCATACTTCAGCTCAACTTCGACGAGTGCGACATGAAGACCGTCGCGCTCGCGGGTGAAGAAGTGCGGAATTCACTTTCCGAGCCCACCGCGATGCTACGGGCTTTGAGCACCTTCTTCGACTCCCCCTCCGACCGATGGGAGACGATTTCTCCTTCAGAGACAACACGGTGGCTCGTGACGCTCGCTGCTCCACAGTTACGCATTTCCGGGCTGGAGACCGACGTGAGCGTCCCGTTTGAGATGGAGGCCCAGCTTATTCCCTCAGCGTTCACCTCGGCGATAATATCTGTTCTCCTCGCAGTTCGCTCCACGGCCGTAAAGGGCAGCATTCTTTCGGTATCGTCACGCAAGAACATGTCGGCACTTGAGATTACGTTTACTTTCGAGCCTCGTGCCGCGTTCGCCGAGAGAATGGAGCGCACTTCAAACGTACATGATATGAGCGCTGTTTACGCCGCCGGCATTTTCGCGCTGCGCTCCGCCCACGAGTCGGCGAAGAAAACCGGATGCACTGTCACGACAGGAAGAAAGCACGGCGAAATGGTCATCTCCATTTCTATTCCACCGCCCCGCGACAACTACGTCTTCAAGGAATTGGTGGATTAACCAACTTGGCGTTCGTGCAACACCCCTTCCGTAGGGCCACCTTGAACAATTGATTTCCTACGAAAACACACCCGTGCCGGGCTCCCTTGTTAAATTGTGCTGATGGTGGCTGGCGGCCGCTATCAACGGTATCTCCGTTCTCTGACCGTTCAGCGAAAATCAGGTAAGCATGGCAAAGGTGCGTGCCGCACACCCAAGCGAGGAAGAAGAGGTAATTTGACGTAGGCCATGGCCATACATACGGATGGATTTTCGTCAATGACGAAGCATGCCAAAGCTGCAGCCGTTTACAGCTAAACCTGCATTTTAGCGGAGCCAATAGTGCGTATGCCTTAAAACTGCGCAAAAGCTTTTGACGCCAATATAACGGAGGGCACAGAATGCGAAAGTCGGTCTTGACTCGTTTCGGCGGTTGCTGTTGTGGTTCTCGCGCTTTCGCTGAACCTCGGCGGTTTAAGGGACATGCTTTCCGGCGGCGCGAGATTGCAGCAAAGCAGGATTTAGGCAGGGAGTAATCACACTCTTTGTTTGGATAAAGACGGCTCGCTCTGGGCGTGGGGCTGGAACTCGCACGGCCAGACCGGCAACGGGAAGGGGCTTGCGATGTGGGATTTAAGGTGTACAATTTATCTTTCCGCTCGAATAGGAGGTTCATATGAAGTGGAAACTCGGTTTGCTGGCCTTCCTTCGAGCCTTTTACAGCATTGCTTGCGATGCGAGAATGAGACATTAGAATTATGATTGCAATGATGTACCATTGGAGGCGCAATGAGTGATAGCCTCGCGAAATTCCAAGAACTTCTTCGTGAGCTCTTCCAATTCGACTGTGCGGATCTGGATTTCGGTATCTACCGCATCATGAACTACAAGCGGGACGTGATCGAGAATTTCATCTCGACCGACCTGCCCAAGGCCATCTCCGACGAGTTTGATCGCGGAGCCCTGGCTGACCAGTCACACGCCGCTGCCGAACTTGACCGAGACCGCACGAGCAGATTGCCGAGACGCTTGGCAAGAGACGTCCTCGGATGCCGACGGCAACCTCGCCGAGAGCGTACCACGGCACGCCGCTGGGCAAGAAGTACCTCGACTTGCAGGACAAGGCCGCCGGTGGTCGCGGCCGCAAGGCGCTTGAAGCCACCATCTTCAACCACCTGTACGCCTTCTTCAGCCGCTACTACCAGGACGGCGACTTCATCTCGAAGCGCCGCTATTCCAAGCGCCAGAAATACGCCATCCCCTACAACGGCGAAGAAGTCTATCTCCATTGGGCCAACCACGACCAGTACTACGTCAAGACCGCCGAGCATTTCCACGATTATACCTGGAAGGACTCCCGAGGAACTACGGTCCACTTCAAACTGACAGCCGCCAACGTCGAGCAGAACAACGTCAAGGGCGACAAGCGGTTCTTCCTGCCCCGCGTGAAGGAGATCGACTGGAACGAGAAGGCGGACGAGCTGATCATCCCCTTCGAGTTCCGCCCGCTCACCGATCAGGAGCAGATCACCTACGGCAAACGGAATCACCAGCAGGACAAGATCATCGCAGAGGCCATTGAAGTCATTCCGAAGAACATCAGGAAAGCCAGCTATAGCCTTCGCCGCCCTCACCTCCGAGCGCCACAAGAACAGCGACGGCGAGTGCGTCAGTTTCCTGGAGCATCACCTACGGCAGTACACGCGCAAGAACACGTCCGACTTCTTCATCCACAAGGACCTGAAGGGTTTCCTCTCCCGCGAGTTGGACTTCTACCTGAAGAACGAAGTGCTCAACCTCGACGAGATGGAAGCCGCTGGCGAAGACCGTTCCGACGGCTGGTTCCAGGTGCTGCGGGTGATCAAGGCCGTGGGCAGCCGGATCATCGACTTCCTTGACCAGATCGAGTCGTTCCAGAAGATGCTCTGGGAGAAGCGCAAGTTCATCACCGAGACGCAGTACTGCATCATCGTCGGCACCATTGACGAGAGCTTCTACCCCGACATCGCCGCCTGCGATGCCCAGTGGGCCGAATGGAAGGAGCTGTTCCACATCGACGAGGAACAGACAGACCTGTTCTCGACTGGCAAGAGCAAGAAGGACCGTCGAGTGGCGTTTTTGAAGGGACATCCGACACTGGTGCTCGACACGAAACATCTAAACCTGGACGCCCGTAACCGCCTGATTGCGTCGTTTGATGCGTTGGACGGCATGGTCGACGGCTTACTCATCTGCAGTGAGAACTATCAGGCAATACGAATTGATATCTGAAAGGTATAGAGAGAAGGTAAGGTGTATTTACATTGATCCACCATTCAATCTTGGCGAGAATGCAGATTTTGATTATAGGGTTGACTACAAAGATTCAACATGGATGACCCTGTTAGAGAACAGACTGTCGCTAGCAAAGTGGCTTATGCGGCGAGACGGTTCTGTGTTTGTACGGTGTAACCACGATGGTAACATGTTCGTTCGCCTCTTGATGGACACTATTTATGGAACCGTCAATTATAGAAATGAGATTATTGTTAGAAGAGCCGAAGAATCCAAAGGCGACCTAAATAAGCAGTTTGGCTAATACTCGAGTCGAGTCATCTGCTCAACTATGATAATAGTCTACTGGTCATTCCGATACGCTAACTGATACGAGATTCGAACGATTTCTCAAGCCTACGAAGGGGAAGCAAGCGAAAGCGCATTGGCACTCATTCTGGAAGGCGCAAGACAGACCCAGAATGCGATATGATATTCTTGGCATTGACCTTAGAAATCACTATGGGCAGTGGATGTGGAGTAAGAAGAGGGCATATGTTGCCTTGGAAAATTACAAACAATATCTAAAGGAATGTGAGAAAACCAAGGAATCACTTGAAGATTATTGGAGGCGGACAGGGGAGAACCTAGAGCTTCCGTTGATCGAGGGATGGTGGCAGCTGACTACATCGATGAATATGACTGGCATATCAGCCATTGCAGAATATGTCCATGGCACGCATAACAACTGGCTGGACACGCTAAACGCTGGTATGTCGAATCAATCTTACTTCGACATTATAGCGACACAATCCTGAACTCGCTATCTGAAGTCAGAGTACATCACTGCAGCGTCACGACTTAATCAGAAGGCGCATGATCGTGCAATGTGATTACTTTGCTGGATCGGGCACGACAACGCATCCGCTGACGCACTAAGCTTCGATAGACGGAGGCAGTCGGAATTGTCTCGTGTGGAAATGGGTGAATATTTCGACAGTTACTGTTGCCTCGAGAATGAAAGTTATCTCACGCCGGAATGAACGGTCAGCCGCGTCTGACAGCCAACGTCGAATGAGGCAGAGCGTAGCCCGCGGATCGTCAAGTCATCCGCCTGGAGAGCTACGAGGATGCCTTGAACAACATTGAGCTTCGACGACGTCGTCCGGTCAAGGCGCTACTGCGAGTTCGACGACTACCTGCTCAAGTACATGCTCAAGTGGGAGACGCGAAAGAGCGAGACGCTCCTGAACGTCGAGCAACTCGCCAAGCCCTTCAGCTACAAGCTCACCGTGGCAAAGGGGGATGACACCGTGGATAAGACCGTCGATCTGCCTGAGACCTTCAACTACCTGCTCGGCCTGCACGTCAGCACACGCAAGGTGTACGACGATGACGGGCGACGATATCTGGTCTATCGCGGCCGGATCGACCATCGACGTATCGCGGTGATCTGGCGTGAGACCGAGGGCTGGCAGAAGAAGGACTTGGAGCGGGACAAGAAGTTCGTCGCCGAGCAGAAGCTTGCCGAGGGTGCGGATGAAGTGTTCGTCAACGGCGACTCGTTCATCCCCAACGCCAAGGCGCTGGAGCCGGTGTTCAAGGCCCGGATGTTCTCGACGGTGGAGGCGTAGCCGATGGCCAGACGGAGCATCGTCGAAATCGGGCAATGCCGGAGCATACGTGAAGCTGGAGCAGAGGCTGGTGCTGTTGGCCTGGCTGAACGGGCTGTTCGGATACGAGAGCAACCGCGACCTGCTGGCGGACATGCAGGAAGCTGGCGAGGGCTTCGACGCCAGCGGTCGCAGTTACGTGTTACCACCGGCTCGATGGCGCGCGGGGACAAGGTAAAGATTGCGCCCGCCGACCTGGCCCGCTACGACGACAACATCCGCGAGCATCTGGAAGCGATGAACGCGCGTCGGCCGGAGCCGATCACGCTGCGGTACTTCCAGCACCTGGCGGTGCTCTACACGGAGATTTTCCTCGACGCCTACTTCAATCGTCGGCGGAAGCTGCTGCAGTTCGCTGAACGGCTTCGTAGCGGAGCGCAATGCATCGAAGACCGCCGGGGATGCCAAGGACGCGAAGTTCAGCGAGGCAGACCTGAAGAAGCTGGCGTTCTGGATGGCCACCGGCAGCGGCAAGACGCTGATCATGCACATCAACTACCGGCAGTTCCTGCGCTACAACGACCTGCCGCTGGACAACATTCTGCTGATCACGCCCAACGAGGGGCTGAGCGAGCAGCACATCGAGGAGATGACCGCCTCCAGCATTCCCTGCCTTCGGTTCGACCTGAACGAAAGCGGCCTGGGGATGTCGGAGCCGGACGCCGTGCGCGTCATCGAGATCACGAAGCTGGTCGAGGAGAAGCGCGGCGGCGGTGTGAGCGTGCCGGTCGAGGCGTTCGAGGGCAACAACCTGATCTTCGTAGACGAGGGCCACAAGGGCTCGGGCGGCGAGGCGTGGCGCAGCTTCCGCGATGCACTGGGCCAGACCGGATTCACGTTCGAATACAGCGCTACATTCGGCCAGGCCCTGACGGCGGCGCGAAATGACGAACTGACCGAAGAGTACGGCAAGGCCATCATCTTCGACTACTCCTATCGCTATTTCCACGGCGACGGGTACGGCAAGGACTTCCGCATCCTGAACCTGAAGGAAGAGACGACCGAGGACAAGACCGAGACGCTGTTGCTGGGGAACCTGCTGTCCTTCTACGAGCAGCAGCGGATGTTCGAGGAAAGCGGCGAGGAACTGCGGCCGTACAACCTGGAGAAGCCGCTGTGGGTGTTCGTCGGCAGCAGCGTGAACGCCGTCTACACCGAAAACAAGCAGAAGCGGAGCGACGTGCTGACCGTCGCCCGGTTCCTGCATCACCTGCTGGAGAACAAGCGTGGCTGGGCGGTGAAGGCGATCAAGAAGCTGCTCGACGGGAAGACGGGTCTCGTCGATCCGGACGGGCAGGACATCTTCGCCGGAAAGTTCCAGTACCTGAAGGGACGCCCGCGTCGCTGCCGATAAGACCTACCAGGAGTTGCTGGCCAAGGTTCTGCACACGCCCACAGGCGGCGGCCTGCACCTGTGCGACCTGCGGGGCAGCACCGGCGAACTGGGCCTCAAGGCCAGCGGTGCCGAGGAGTACTTCGGCCTGATCTACATCGGCGACACCAGCGCCTTCAAGAAGCTGGTGGAGGCGGACGATGCCGGGTATCACGGTCGAAGAGGATGCGATCAGCGATTCACTCTTCGATGGGATCAACGAGCCTGAGACGACCGTCGAGATTCTGATCGGCGCGAAGAAGTTCATGGAAGGCTGGAACTCCTGGCGTGTTTCCAACATGGGCCTGCTCAACATTGGCCGGAAGGAAGGATCGGAGATCATCCAGCTCTTTGGGCGCGGCGTGCGACTGCGTGGCAAGGACTTTACGCTGAAGCGAAGCTCTGCCCTCGATGGCAGCCATCCTGAGCATCTGCCGCTGCTGGAGACGCTGAACATCTTCGCTGTGCGCGCCAACTACATGTCGCAGTTCCGCGAGTATCTGGAGAAGGAAGGCGTCGAGACAGAGGGCGTTGTCGAGCTGTCTCTGCCCATCCGCACGAACAAGGACTTCCTCGACCAGGGCTTGGTCGTGCCTCGCATCCCGGATGACCGAAGCTTTGCCGACGAAGCCGGTGTTCTGCTGGAAGTCGATTCCGCAATCCGTGTGCGCGTTGATATGTCGCTCAAGGTGCAGACGTTCGAGAGTGGCTCGGATGGCTTTACCGCAACGGCTGTGAAGGCTGGCCGCGAAAGGGCCATCCCGGACGAGAGCCTGCGTCTTGTGGATTGGGAGCGCGTCTACCTGGAACTGCTGGAGTACAAGGAGCGGAAAGGCATGCACAACCTTGCCATCCGCCCCGGCCTGCCTCGGGCCATCTTCAACAAGAAGGAACCCTCCTGCCTCTACAGCGTGGTGGCCGATGACGCCGTCGTTAATCCGGACTCATTCGCGGGCACATCGTTGCTTCACGAGGCTGTTTTGACAGTTCTGCGGAAGTACACCGACAAGTTCTATCGCGTCCAGCAGGAACGGTGGGACTCCGAGAACATGGTCTACAAGGCGCTGGATGTCGACGACTCGAATTTCCAGGACTACATCGTCAAAGTCGCCAGAGGCGAGGCGACGCTCATCGACGCCATCCAGAAGCTGATCGACGAAGCCGATAGCATCTACCGCCAGGACCTGTGCGAGTTGCCAACGATCCACTTCGACCGCCACCTGTACCAGCCACTGTTGATCGAGCGCGGCGACAAGGTGCGAAGCGACCCGCCCGGCCTCAAGGAGAGCGAGCGGCAGTTCGTCGATGACCTGCGTGCCTACTGCCGCGAGGAGCGGGACGGCGCACTCGGCGGATACGGAAGTGTACCTGCTCCGGAACCTGAGCCGAGGCAAGGGCGTCGGCTTCTTCGAGAAGCGGGGCTTCTATCCCGACTTCATCCTCTGGATCAAGACCGCGCATCAGCAGCGCATCGTGTTCGTCGAGCCACACGGAATGATGCACGCCGAAGCGTATCAGCACGACGACAAGGCGCGACTACACAAATCGCTGCCGAAACTCGCGAAGGCTATGTGCCAGCGGACGGTGATCGCTGATATCGTTCTGGATTCGTTCATCGTTTCCGCGACCACGTTCGACGACCTTCGCAGGAAGACTAATGACGGCAGTTGGGACAGGCAGAAGTTCACCGAAGCACATATTCTGTTTCCGGAGAATGCCCCCGGCAAAAAGTCCTATATCGGTGCACTTCTCTGTTTGGACGAAAACTGAGCTTCTAATAGTGGGGATGGCGGGAGAACTTCCCACAACCTTTGCGCTTTCTTGGAGGTCTTCTCGGCGCCGGTATGTTGCTGCAAGAATTAGAAGAGGTCATACGATGAAGCGCACCAGACGGTCAATGCGCATGAAGGAATACGATTATTCCGAATCAGGGCGTATCATGTGACCACTTACACCAAGCACCGAAAATGTCTGTTCGGCCACGTCGTGAACGACGAAAGAAGAAACATCTAAACCAAGTGAATACGTTGGCGGCCGCCCGATGGGTGGCCTGAACCTACCCATTCGGCCTCTTTTGGAAGCCGGTGCTGTTGAAGATGTTCTGCAGTTCCGTGTTCTTCACTTTCAGGAAGGTACTTGAACTCCTGAACACCTTTGGGCGTAACGGGTCTCCGCTACGGTAAAATGAACCCGAACTCAGGCCGAAGTACCTTGCACCTTGTTACGGATATTTTTCGTAAGCAAAGGGAAAAGGCAAGATTGGCGCATTGTGCCGCGTATGCTCGGCCACTGCGAAACTCGCAGCGTATCAGAAGCCCCCTCACCCGCTGGAGGTATAGGACTGAAGGCTCTCGAAAGCCCGAATCCGCGGCTCTGTGGCGTTGGGGTCATAGTCCCATTCCACGTCCGATGCACTGAATGAAAGAAGCTCGTCCCGCATGTGGCCGGTGTCCACTACAGCCTGGAAGGAACGGCAGTACTCATCTGTATAGTAGGCAGTGCTGCCAGAGCCGGTGTCCTTCGGTATTGCCATCAACACGAACGCTTCCGCCTCGTCAAGGCCGTCATCGTTGAAGTCGTCAGCAAGGTACACAAACTCGTAGCCATTGACATCTTCCCCGGTGAAGTACGGCGAGAAGTCGGACGTGCCGGACTCCCAGTAGAACCCGTTTTCCGCATACATGCTCTGCGAACTGATGCCGAAAGCCGAAAGGCGGTTAAGAGCATCGTATTCGCTCACGAGCCCCCCGCCGATTTTCGCGGCGAAGTATATCAAACCGCCAATCACGAGAAAAACCGCGATAAATACGACCGCACTGATAAGGAGTCCGCTTGAACCGCCCTTGGTTCGAGTGTAATCAGGGGCTTCGTAGGAAGTCGCGGGGGAAGGGGTGGTTGGCTCATCAGGAGTGGACGCTTCGGCTTCGACCTTCGCACCGCACTTAACGCAGAACTTGTCATCCGAACCGACACTTTCTCCGCAACCGGGGCACTTTCGTGGCGCAAAGAACCACCAAAACTACAGGAATTCACAGCTTTTCTTTTACCTCGTAAGGGGGAATTTCCACGTCCGGAAGAGGAGGCTTGTTTTCCTTTTTGGGCTTATCGGTTTCGGCCTTCTTTATCTTGCCGGCAAGCTTGAAAAGCTCGCGGAACATTCTCATTATCACACTGAGATTTGCACCGGTAGGCTCGCCGCCTTCGCGGGGGAAATGGTGCACACCGACCTGCTTCCATTTGTACCCAAAACGTTTTGCCTTTGCCATAATCTCGGCGTTCACAAGCGCACCTGTGGAATGCACTTCCATGGATTCAAGCACCCGGCGGTGGAAGACCTTGAAAGCGCAGTCGAGGTCCTTGACCCTGACACCCAGGACAAGGGGCACAAGCACCTGACCGTACGCCCATGCGTTGAGCTTACGGATAAAGCCCTCCTGACGGTTCATTCGGTATCCGGCGGCGATGTCCACCTGCGGCTCCTGAAGGAGTGGGATGAGGCTCGCAATCTCGTCCATGTCGAACTGAGCATCACCGTCGGTGAAGAAGACGTAGTCCTTTGTGCAGGCGAAGAGGCCTGCCGTGAGAGCACCTCCGTACCCCTTGTTCGGGCTGTTGTGAACAACCTTGACAACGCCCGGGTTTTCTTTCGCGAGCCTGTTGGCGATTTCACCGGTTTTGTCCTTGCTGCCATCGTTCACTATGACGACCTCGTAGTCGTCAGTGAACATGGGAGCCGCGGAAAGCGCCATTTGCGTAGTGCGTTCGACGTTTTTTTCCTCGTTATAGCACGGGTAAGTTATGGACAGTGATGGCAGGGGCTTCTCGGCCATACGGTTCTCCGAGTTGAGTTTCAGGCGTGATTTCTCATCCTTCTAACGGTCAAGATGCCGGAAAGATACGCTTACCAATCGATCTGTGGAAGATAGACCTCGAGCATACCCTTCGCCCCGACATGCGAGGCCTTCATTTGCGCCCGAAGGTTCTCGACCCAATTCTTGCGCTTCTGTTCCATGAAAGAGCGGCGTACCTTGCCCTGGACCTGCTCGAAAGGCTTGTCCTCAACGTTCTCGACCTTCACAAGATGCGCACCGTACTCGGTCTTTACCGGCCCGACAATATCGCCCTTTTCGGCTTTGAAAACCGTCAGGAGTTCGGCAGGAACGGAAAATCCGCGAATCCATAGTCAGCTTCGAACCCACGAGACCTCCGGTTTTTTGGAGTTCCTTGTCCTGTGCATAGCGCGCGGCGGCATCGGCGAATGAAAGACCTTCCGCGATTTCCGCGCGTATTTCCTTCGCACGTGCAAGCGAAGCGGCCGGGCTCATGCCCTCGATGGGCTGACCGTTAGGATTCTTGTGGTAGATGGATATAACGCGGATGGTGAGCTTACGGTCGATGAAGTCCAGGTAATTCTCCCGAAAATACCGGCGTAACTGTTCGGTAGTAACGCTCAGCCTTTCAGTCACATGCCTTGCGCACCATCGCACGAAGTCGGAAGCCCGGTTCGTTGAACAGGCACCTGATCGGACTTCTTCTGGGCGGCGAGGATATCAACCAGGGGCACACCGTTGAACTGCGGGTCCTCGGCCACTTCCTTTTTGAGTCTTTCGAACTCGGCAAGCAGGTCTTCCTCTGTAAGAGGTTCTCCGATGCTCTCCAGGTGCAAACGAACCATCTGGTAGTCCATGACCTCCTGAAGCAGGTCACCGAGTTCCTCGTCGCTGTAGCGTTTGAGAAGCTCATGGACGAGCGCGAGTACGCTGATGTCCTTGTCGTTAACGCTTGCGGCGCGTACAAGCGGCTGGTTCTTTTTCAGCGAGTACCTTACGATCTTGGCGTTTGCTGCGAGCTTATCGAGCCAAAGTGGTATCTCGTTGGCAATAAGTTCCTCTTTCACATCAGTGTCGGCAAGCACCATCTGTTTTAATGCAAGGCGTAACCTAACCTGCTCTCGAACCATTGTCTCGGTCATGCGGTTCATCCTGAGCAGGTCGGTGAAATTGTCGGCATCACTCTGCTGTATAAAGCTTGCAACATATTCCTCAAGCGCCTTGTCAACCTCGGCTGAGCCTACAGCCACACCGCGTTTGGCGGCCTCCTGGTGGATGAGTTCTTCCTTTACAAGCCTCTCACGTTCTTCCACATAGCCCATGGCGATCATAAACCGTGCGAACTTGGCCGCTGTGAGCTGATAGCCCTCCATAGTGCCCAGCACCTTTTCACGCCAGTGTTGTTTGTTCGGGGCTTGTTCAGCAATAGAGAAAACAGGGAGGGCGAACCCTCCCATGATGAAAAGAAACAGGAATACGTACTTGAATCTCACACGCCTACCCTTCCTTTACGGAAAGACTCCGCAAGGGCCTTGGGAACCTTGGATTCGGCCTCGATGAGTTCTGCATGGTTCTTTGCGACCTTTGCGTTGTTCTCCTGTTCGACCGCGACTGCCAGCGCGCGCCGCTCTTCGGCCTTGGCCTGAGCAACACGCATATCGGCCTGGGCCTGGTCGTTCTGAAGTTCAGCACCTATGTTGTTGCCAATGTCAACGTCGGATATGTCAATGGACAGTATCTCGAACGCCGTACCGATATCCAGACCCTTGTCCAGAACGACCTGCGAAATCTTCGCGGGATTTTGCAGAATCTGCTCATGGCTGTCGGCGGAACCGATCGTGGTCACGATGCCCTGCCCCACACGTGCGATTATGGTCTCCTCGGTCGCTCCACCAATGAGACGGTCGAGGTTGGTTCTTACGGTAACTCTTGCACTGGCAAGGAGCTGAATTCCGTCCTTCGCCACGGCGGCGACCTTCTCGCCCTTGCCCGGGCACTCCACAACCTTTGTAAGGACGCTCGTACGCACAGCGTCCACGACATCCCGCCCCGCGAGGTCGATGCAGCAAGCACGTGGGAAGTCGAGGGGGAGGTCCGCCCGGTCGGCGCTGATAAGCGCGGCAACGACCTTGGTGACGTCTCCGCCAGCGAGGAAATGGGTTTCAATAAGGTTTGTGGTGACGGAGATACCGGCCTGCATGGCCTTGATTCTCGCCTCTACGATCTGGGTGATGTCGACCTTTCGCAGCCGCATACCCATGAGTTCCCAGAAAGTGACCGGCGCGTTGTTCAGCCGGGCACGGATCCATGTCGAGAAAAAACTCAACATAGGAATAAGGATTATGAGGAATACTATGGCTGCTACGACGATAATCGTCCATATCCACCATTCGAGGGCGAGAGCCGTGACTGCGCTGATGGCGGTCATTTGCACCTCCAGTGCTATTCTGATTATAGCGTCAGGATTGGAGTCAGTCAAGAAAACGGGCCTTGATTACGGACTTCTTAAGGGCAAGTTGTTAACGTGCAAGCGTTCAAAAGCGCCGGATAATGCAAGTTGTCCCGCATGCGGCTATATTGGCCGTTCGAGGCTTGACGAGTGCTACTTTTTTCTTGACAGTTCATTTGAGCATTCATATAATTGCCTCGACTCCATACCAGGTGCTTCCAAGGAGGATTTCATGAGGAAACTCGGCATCGCAAGCCTTCTGATAATATTCGCACTGCTGATCGCCGTGCCGAATGCTTTCGGCGAAAAGGACCGCCCCTCGATCAAACCCCCGAAAAAAGATCAGAAGAAAGAGAATGAGGAGGCGGAACAGACCTCCCTTGAAGAGCGGGTTTTCGAGAACATTCCCGATGGTTTCCCCCTCAAAATGCAGCGGCCGTGTTTGACTGAATGCAAGGGGAAGCCCTGGAAAGGCCATTGATGCTTGGTATATTCCACGCAAAGAGTTCTTCATCAACACGGAAACCATCGCCAATATCGATGCAAGCTACTTTGTTCAGACTGACAAGAACACGCTCTGCATGCTCGGCACGACGGCGCCCTCGAATGGGCTGTCGGGCTGAGCTTCAGGGTAACTCATCGGCCGCGCGTAACCGCCTTTGCCGTCTATCTCACGCATCTGAGCAAGATCGTCTGCCTCGACAGGCGAAACGGCCGGATCAACTGGACAAAGGAATTCGAATACGCCTTCTGCACCCCTCCCTACGCGACCCCCACCACCCTGTACATCGGCACCTTTAACAGGCTTGTCGTTGCCATTGACAGGCTGGACGGGCGAGTGCTGCGAACCTTCGGCATTGGCGCTGGCGATATCATCGCCCCTCCCATTGACCCCTCTCCACCTAAGCCGGACGACGAGCATCTCGTCTTACCATGCATTGACAACAGACCTCTATGCCATCAACACCACCGGTAGCGAGCTCTGGAAATTCAAAAAAGCCTACGGGAGGCTCACTGGCCACACCCGCCATAGCAGATGGTTGATGATGAGCCCGAGGATCTACGCTTTGGCTCTCAGGACACTAACCTTTACTGCGTTAACGCCATCTCCTCTCAAAAGATATGGGTATTCCGCTCCGGTTCTCCCATAACCGAGACCCCCATCGTAGTTGGCGACTACGTGTATTTCCTGTAGTACCGACGGCGATTTCTACTGCCTCGACAAGCGCACCGGCAAGCAGGTTTGGAAAAAGTCCGGCATCCGCAAGGTAGTCGCGTCGAGTACCGGAAGCGAACTGAACCCACTCCTCTTAGCCGGCAAGAACACCCTTCACGCGGTAAATCCCGTAAACGGCAACGAACGCTGGTCGTATAGTATGAAGCATTTCGCGAAGTTCCTACCCAACAACGCGGACAGCAACGCACTTCGGCCCTGACAAGGAGCGGCTTGCTTCTCATCTTCAGCTAGAAAAAGTACCGAACGCTGATTCGACAACCTCGATCAACCGAAAAGGGAGGCCCCTACGCCTCCCTTTTTTGTCGCTGTTTCGGTCAGCGGAACTATTGGCCGTAGTGTTCCGAGAGCATTCTCAACTGTTCGAAGAAATCGGCCGTGTCCACGTCTATAGGATTCTTAAAAAACGCTGCAAGCTGCTGCTTCCTGTACCGCCGTTACCTCTTGAGTACTCGGTGAACAAAGCTAACCTGACGAGGTCGTAGTACCGAGCGGAGCAGCGAGCATGGAGATCGCATCCGTTCCACTGAAGTCTCATGACGACATCTCGGTGCCGAGAAAACCCTCGAAGTGGATATAGTCCCAAGCGACCTTCCAGTCGCCAAGCGACTTCACGTAGTCAATACGGGTTTGCGTGTGCATGTTCTCGTCGGGCAGAATCGAGCGCAGAACCTTGTCCTTGTTAGCGGTTTTGGCACTGTTGCTATCCGGGTCGTCGAGTATTAACCCGTCCCGGTTGCCAACACGTTATAGCCCTGCCACGCCATCACCTTGAAGTTCCGCTTGGCGAACATCGAAGCGCAGCACGGTCTTAAGAGCGTCTCGCCCGTCTTGCCGTTCGCGTCCGGTGTGGGGAAGCCCTTTCTGGTCTGAAAGCCTTGCGAAGAGCTGGAATTTCCGTTCCCGGAGAAGGGTGAAGTTGATGTAGGGGCAGCCGCTGTCAAGCGCTGCGTATGCGTAAAGAATCGAAGGGGTTATGCCCTCGCTGTCCGAACTTATAGCCTCGTCAAGAGATGAAAGCGACCGGTGTGCGTCAGTCTGTTCGAAAAGGGGTTCAGTGGACGCTACATTCACCACGATTACACGGTCAAGAGAATTCATTCGCCTGAACGCGACAATGTCCTCCTTCATCTGCAGAACCGATTGAGCCGCGTTGCGATCGGTGAGTTCAATATCATCGAAGCGCGACAACAGTTCGCGCAAACCGTAACCGCTGCCACGAAACACGTTCTTCTCGATCTTCTCAAGCTCGCCGGAAACGGACTCGAACAACTGCGAGCTTATGCTGCCCGTTACCTCGTGCAACTCCCGTGCGGATGCTATGAGACTGGTGTTCCTGATGTCCCAACCGCCCCAGACCCACTGAGATGGCTCCGGAAGAGAGAGATGTGAAAACTCCTCGAGTGTGCTGACCATACCCGTGTCGTCGGTTTTACCCAGCCGCCTTGCTATTGCGCCTATCATGGTGCAGAGTGCAACTGAACCATACACTCCTACCAGCATGACACCCGTTGCGGGTTCGTTGTGGGTCATACTTCTCCTTAATCTTCGGGTGAATAGTAGTCGAACAGCGCAAGCCTGTACTTCAGAGGATATCGGGCTTTCGAAACCTGCTGCAGCATGTCCTGTCGTATCCGGACGGCTTCTCCGGCCTGAATCTTCTCCTCGGTGGTACCGCCCGCCATTTCATCGTCGAGCAATGCCATCACTTCCTTCTGCTGTTCGACCGTCAGTTGTGAAAAAAGCTCGTTTCCGTACTCTACGAGCATGGCTCTCAGCCTGTCCTTCAGATTCTCCAACCGGGACAACCTGCGAGCCTCTCTCATCGCTGCTTCGATTGCTTGTGCAACATCCTCTCCCGAAGCCACCCTGTCAGCGGCCTTCGCAAGAGATGCCGCACGCGCGCCGCTTACGGCATCCGCGGCCCGTTCGAGTTCCTCGGCGCTCAGAGTGCCGCTGAAGGTGCCGTTTGCGAGTTGCTGAGCCACATTCGGTGAAAAGCCGGCCTCTTCAAGGCGCTTAACCGCTGTGTCCGTGTCCTGCGACGCCTCATCAACCCGGTTCGCTGCCTCATTAATCTGTTTCACCGCGGATTTTATGTCTCCCTCTTCGACCTTCCTGGCAATCTGTGCGAACTGCTCCTCGATGATTTTGCGTACCTCGTCGGGCAATTGTTCACCTTCGGTCTGCGTACTCCCCTGTACGACCTCAACTCGGTATCGCTCGAGAAGTTGGGCAAGAATCTGTCCGCGTGTCTGCGCGGGTCCGTCTGGTGCAATCACAGCCAAAAGCCCGAGTATTACTCCCAGCAGGGCAAGAGGCAAAAGCCGGGTCTGAACCACCTTCACCGCTCCGAGGGAACTCGAACAGCCCGCCGCCTTCGCTGCATCCTCGAAAATTACGGGCGCGTACCTGCTGTCTTTCTCTCCGAGGCTCGTGACCGCGCTGAACAAGCTCCTGCTCGCAAGCCGTTCGTCCACTTCCCGCGCAACATCGCTCATCCTTATGGGCCAAACAGCGGCAGAGGCGCACACGACCGACAGAAGAGACCAGAACAGCGGGTCGCCCGCGGTGGAGAATCCCACGCCGACAAGCTTCATCACAAGCGCTGAAAGCCCCGTGGCAGCGGACAGAACGAAGACGGCATTCAACGTCCTGCGCAGTCTTATAACAAGGGCGCAGCGTGAAAGAAATCCGTTTACGGTCCTGATGTTCTCACTGTCGTTTTCGCTCATTACTCATTCCGAAACGGGAGGCTCGCTCCATTCCACAGGCCCATCATAAGGGCCATTATAAGCTGGGTCGTAGTCGAATTCGCTGGCATAAGGCTCCCAGTTATCGGGCTCTTTCCTGTCGCCGCTCTTGATGGAAGGCCAGATAAGTTTCAGAAACACGAGTAGTGCGGCGAAGGCGATGACCAGAACGAAGAACAGCTTCTGAGCCGCTGTAAGGCGTTCGGGCTCCTTGTGATGCTTCGGCGCGTCAGACATGTCAGGCCTGTCGGCATCGGTCTGTTGCGGCCCTTCATCGGCCTTACCGTCGTCCTTCGGCTCCTCGGCCCGGGAGTCTTCGCCGGGCGCATCGAGCTTCTTTTCGTCCTCTTCAAGAGGTCGGCCGTTTTCCTTTTCGTCCAGCATTGTCTATACCTCACTTCGTACAGAAGCGCGAATTGTTCAAAAACAACGTATTATACCGCCGTGTGCGACAGACCGGAAAAGCCCCTCTTTGTGCGATATATCTCCTTTGGTTGCAGGGTCAATTCAGTTGAACTCAACTCCATCCGCTACGAACTGCAAAAGCGCGGACTGCTGCCCTGCCCCGAAGACACCCCGCCGGACATCTGCATTGTCAACACCTGCTCGGTTACTTCCGTTGCGGAATCCAAACAGCGCCGCAAGCTGCGGGCACTGGCACGCCGTTACCCGAACGTGCGCATATACCTGCTCGGTTGCTACGCTCAAATGGCTCCGCATGCCGTTAGCGAACTGCCCAACGTACAGGGTATCTTTGACAACACCAAAAAGAGGAAGGTCATCGAGGTCGTAACGCGGGGTCTCGGAATCACGGAGGAGTGGTTTTCCATTCACGAGCCCCTTGGACGAAGCCGCGTCCCCATCAAGGTGCAGGACGGTTGCCCGGGCAACTGTTCGTACTGCATAGTAAGCCCGCTTCGCGGCGCACCCGTCAGCCGTCCGGTAAAGGACGTCCTTGCCGAGATTTCCCGTCTTTGCGATTCGGGTGTGGCGGAGATAGTGCTGACCGGCGTCAACCTCGCATCCTGGGGAGTGGAACGGGGCAAGAGGCTTTCAGAGCTCGTGCGCGCAATTGCCGACCTCTCACCTGCCGCACGCATACGCCTTTCCTCGCTGGAACCGGACTACATTGACGAGGGTCTTGTGTCAACGCTCGCAGATGCGCAGGAAATATTCTGTCCGCACTTCCACCTTCCGGTGCAGTCCGGCAGCGATGCGGTTCTTGCCCACATGGGCAGAAACTACACTGTCGAACGCTTCATGGAAGTGGTGCAACGAATTCTGGAATCATTTCCATTGTGTGGAATTACTGCCGACGTGATAGTGGGGTATCCGACAGAGACGAAGCGGGATTATGAACGGACCACGGAGCTTTGCAGGCGAGTGGGATTTCACAGAATACACTCTTTCTCGTACTCCCCGAGACCGGGCACGAGAGCATACGCGCTGGGCGACGGAATCAGCGGCGACGTAAAAAGGCAGCGCGCAGCCGATTTGCAGCGGGTCGCAGAGAGCAACCTGAAGAAGCTCGTGAACCGCATTTCACCGAGACATCTCGAAGTAGTGTTCGATGGTCCGCCAAAGCCTTCGTCAATGCGTGAGGGCTATAGTGCTGAGTATCTGCATGTTCGTTCTGATTCATTTTATGTACCTGGTTCCTCCGTCATAACTGTCAGCAAATACGAAGCCAAAGACGGTGAAGTAGTAATGACGGCACCCGCACAATGATAGTAGAGACCTGCCTTTTTTCGTTCCCATGATATTCCGCCACGTCAAACATGTGTGAGTCGTCTGCAAATAACGTATTATCTGGTGAGAACATGAAACTAATACGGTGCCGGACAATTTATCCCCTGCTTTTGGCCGCTCTGACGCTGTTCGTAGCTCTTCCGTTCTCACACGCGGAGGACACAGCCGAAGACCTGTTCGCCGCGAAGCTCGAACGCTTTATCTCGATGAGAGCCGAAAACTGGCGGAAGCTCGCTGATTTCAGCTACGCTAACCGCCTCTACTCCTACGCCAGACTGGACGACCAACGCGCTCGCAAACTCGGCGCTCCTCCAAAAGAGAAACGAAAATACCCAAATGAGCCCAATCCCCCCGGAGCCGTGAAGCTCTACGGACAATGGGCGAATATGCGAACCGAAATGCTCGCTCGAGTGGATTCCGAAGGGATCGCGCTTCTCGAATGGTGCAGGCAGAATTACCGGCCCGGGGTGAGGCGCGTCGCCAACGAGATTACCGAGGAACTGCCCTACCACAGGGCCGCGCACGAAGCTCTCGGCGAACACTACAGCGAGGTGCTGGGATGGGTGAAGGGCAAGACGGCGGACAAGGTGCGCGAGGGGCTTCTACCGTTCGGCAAGGGCTGGCTCGAACGCGATAAGGTTCTTGAGCTGCGAGGGGAATGGGCAAACGCCTGGGAGGTCGATAAGGAACACTTCATCGTACGCACAAACACGACCCCTGCCCTTTCACAGAAGCTTCTCGACTTCATGATAGCATTCCGCAAATGTTACCTGCGCCGCTTTGAAGATTTCCGGTTCAGGCGAACCGACATGGAGCTTACCCTCAACCTCTTCGCTGACATGAAGTCGTTCGACATAGCGAACAAGTACCTTTTCCCCAATGGCTCCCCTCCATCCAACATCGCCTTCTACTTCGAAAGAACGGGCCAGACCTACGTAGTCGCCGGCACGGGCAAAGATGGCTATCTCTTTTCACGGGAGACCGTCGCCCACGAAAGCTCGCACCAGTTTCTTCATCAGTATTCCGGAGTGTATTGCTCGCACTATTACGACAAGCCCGGCGCATGGATAAACGAAGGTCTTGCCTCCTATTCCCAGACCGCCCTCGTGACGGCCAACCGCGTGACTCTTGCCGGCTACCGCTCTCATTATCACTTCAACATCGCTCGTCAGATGCTGCGCAAGGGCACGATGGAACCTCTCGAAGAATTCGTACTCATGGACGGCTCTGAATTCAGCGGCTCGCGAAGGAGTGCAAGGTACTACTCCTACGGAATGGCAGTCATTAGCTACCTGCTCAACGCGGAGAACGGCAAGTACCGAGACGACTTTTACCGCTACGTTTACGCAATTCTGAGGGGACGAGGCTCCGAAACCCTCTTTGAACGAACATTCAAAGAGGCTCCTGCCCACCTTGAACCAGCATTTCACGAGTGGTTGCTCTTGAAGACGACGAGTGAGTCCTCACTGCTGAATTAACGGCAAAATAGGGTACAATACGCGCTCAACATCTTCAACCCGAAACGTATGTTCTCCCGGAGGGCAAATGTTCGTATCCATAGAGGTGGCCACACGCCAGTCACTGCCGGACTTCCTCGGCGACAAGGTCGGAAAAGAACTACAGGCGAAGGGCCTTTGCAGTCTCAATTCCGTTCGTACTTCAGTTCGCTATCACGTTCAGGATATCTCGTCAGACGGCGACGAAAGCGCTCACGAACTCGCCCACCAGCTCGGGCGCAGACTTCTTACCGACCCGGTCTCGCAGGTGTTCGCTGTGGACGACACCCCTCTGAAGCTCTCCGACGAATTCCGAATACTCGAAGTCGCGCGCCGTCCCGGGGTCATGGACCCGGTTGAGCAAAGTGTGCGCAAGGCGGTTGACGACCTCGGTTTCACCTGCGCTAACGTGCGAACTTCCACACGATACGACCTTTGTGGCGTGGCCCCCTTACAAGGCTCGCGAATACGCCGCACGCTCGATTGCCAACGATATCATCGAGCAGATTATTCCCGGCGGAATTGGCGAATGGACCGAGGAGGCCACCTCTCCTTACGAGTTCTCGCTCATCCGTGTACCGATAATACAGGCAGAAGACGACGAGTTGATGCGCATTTCCAGCTAAGGCATGCTGTCGCTCAACATCCACGAGATGCGCACAATAAAGGACTACTACGTCAAGATCGGGCGTAACCCGACCGATGTGGAACTCGAGACCCTCGCCCAGACTTGGTCTGAACACTGCGTCCACAAGACCCTCAAGGGGCTGATTGATTTCGACGGAGAGGTTGTTGACAACCTTCTCGCCTCCACCATTGCGAGGGCCACACACGAGCTGTCCCCTGAATGGTGCGTGTCTGTGTTCAAGGATAACGCGGGCATAATTCGCTTCAACGACGATTACGACGTCACCTTTAAGGCCGAAACCCACAACCACCCTTCGGCCCTCGAACCCTACGGCGGCGCGGGCACCGGCATTGGCGGAGTGATTCGAGACACCCTCGGCACCGGTCTCGGCGCGAAACCAATTCTCAACACCGATGTATTCTGCTTCGGCGACCCATCCGGATATGCCGACCGGAGACGTACCGCCCGGGCGCTTCACACCCGAACCGCATTATGGAAGGGGTTGTATCCGGCGTGCGCGACTACGGCAACCGCATGGGCATCCCCACCTCGAACGGCGCTGTCTATTTCGACCCCCGCTATATCGGCAACCCACTCGTGTACTGCGGCAGCGTCGGCCTCATCCCTTCCGGCAAGTCCGAAAAGGCCGCACGCCCCGGAGACCTGATCGTCGTCCTCGGCGGCAGAACCGGACGTGACGGCATACACGGAGCCACCTTCTCTAGCGGCGAATTGACCAGTGAAAGCGAATCCATGTCCTCGGGCGCGGTACAGATCGGCAACGCCATCGAGGAGAAGAAGGTCGCGGACGCTGTGCTTGCAGCTCGTGATGAAGAGCTTTTCAGTTGCATAACCGACTGCGGCGCGGGCGGTCTTTCGAGCGCGGTCGGCGAGACAGGAGAGAAGACAGGTGTAAGGGTCAACCTCGAAGTGGTACCTCTCAAGTATGACGGTCTGTCCTACACGGAAATATGGATCAGCGAGGCCCAGGAACGAATGGTCCTTTCCGTCCCGCCCGAGCACGAACAGCGACTGCGGGAAATCTGCCATCGAGAACGAGTGGAGATGACGGTCATCGGAACATATACCGATACCAAACGCCTTGAACTGTTCTTCCACGGCAAACAGGTTGCAAACCTCGAGATGGACTTTCTGCATGACGGTCTGCCACGATTCCACCGCAAAGCGACCTGGACGCCGCCCGATGCCCCACATCCTGCCCCCCCGGCGGCAGAGGACCACAACTCCACCCTCAACCTGCTTCTCGCATCGCCCAACATCGCATCCAAGGAATGGATTATCCGCCAGTACGACCACGAAGTCCAGGGCACCAGCGTTCTCAAGCCACTCGTGGGGGCATCCAATGACGGCCCCGGCGACGCGGCGGTGATCGCGCCCGTTCACGGAGTCAACAGGGGACTTGTCGTCGCGTGCGGCATGAACCCTCGCTACGGCGACCTCGACCCTTACCGAATGGCCGCAAGCGGCATTGACGAGGCATTGCGACAGGTCATTGCGGTCGGTGGCGACCTGCACGAAGCTGCACTGCTCGATAACTTCTCTTGGGCCGACACAAGGGTGCCCAAGGAACTGGGCTCGCTTGTACTCGCCGCAAGAGCTTGCTACGACTACGCCATGGCCTTCCGGACTCCTTTCATCTCCGGCAAAGACAGCCTCCACAACTCCTTCGACGCCGGAGACAAGGTCATCTCCATACCTCCGACGCTGCTCATAAGCGTCATCGCGATTCTCGACGACCTCAGGCGTGTGCGATCAATGGACCTCAAGAAGCCCGGCAACTCGCTGTACGCAATTGGCGTCACTGATGAGGAACTCGGCGGAAGCCATTACCATCTCGTTCACGGTCTTGAGACGGGCGGAGAGGTGCCGGATGTTGACCGCAAAAACGCCCCGCGCCTGATGAGGGCGATGGGCGAGGCAAACAGGGCCGGACTTCTTCGTTCCATACACGATATGTCAGAGGGCGGTCTCGCGGTCGCCGTTGCCGAAATGGCCTTCGCGGGAGAACTCGGAGCGGATATCGCGCTCGACGACCTGCCGTGTCGAACCGAACTTGCTCCCCATGCCGCCCTGTACAGCGAATCCAACACCCGGTGGCTCGCGGAAGTGGAACCCGACAAAGAAGCAGAGCTTGCTGAAACCCTCGGCGTCCTGCCCTTTGCCAGGATAGGCGAGGTAACGCCTGAAAAGCGTTTACGTATCACGTACGGTACGGATACTCTCATTGACAGCGACATCTTCGAGTTGAAGCGCAGTTGGCAGTCTGCTTTTTCCAACAGGCTGTAACTTCTCAGTTCATCTGACGTTAGAAAGACGGCGAAGAGTTCATGGAAGACCACGAACTACTCCAGCGAGCCGGAGAAGGCGATCTGGAGGCGTACAACAAGATTGTCCGCAAGTATCAGCTTCGCCTGCTGAGGTACTGTTACCGCTATCTGCTCGACGCGCAACTTGCTGAGGACGCAGTTCAAGAGGTCTTTGTAAAGGTATTCAAGTACGCGCCGAAGTTCGAACCTCGCGCCACCGTTTCCGCATTCCTCTACACGGTCGCTCGAAACCAGTGCCTGGACATGCTAAAGTCCCGCAAAAGAAAGAGTTCGATTCCCTTCTCGCAGATGGAAGCTGGCTCCGGAGAGTCGAGGTCCATGGAGGCGGTTATCGAATCCGATGCGCCGCTTCCCGAAAGAAACCTGATGGTGGATGAGGCGAGAGAGGCCTTTCATGACGCGCTCGAAGAACTGCCCGAGAAACACAGAAGCGCGCTGATGCTGTTCGAACTGGAACATCTCTCCTACAAGGAGATAGCGCAGGTACTCGATGCCTCGCTCGGTGAGGTCAAGATTGGATCCTACCTCAGCCCGCAAGAACTAACAAGTTGCTCGGTGAGGATGACCGATGAAAACCCGTAAGCTGACCGACAAAGAAATACAGGCCTTCCTGGACGGCACTCTGAGTCCGGAGGAACGCGAGAGAGTTTTGAAACTCGCGGAAGATGACGACTCTTTTCTCTCGGAGGCCGACCCTCAATGCAGAGTAAGCGCTGAACTCCGGCGAACGGACCCTGCTGCCGGTATGTTCGGCGACGTGGACGTCTCGGCCGCCGTAAACGACCGTCTTCTTTCGGAATACCCCGCACACTCTCCGCGATTCCGCCGTTTTGCGCTTCTTTCAGTCGCCGCAGCGTTCATCCTCGCGCTCGGTGCGGTCTTCTTCGCACCAGACTCGACCTCAAGTGGCCCGGTATTCACCTGCCCTCCGATACACGATGTAACCGCGGATCTCGAGTTTCAGAACCCCGCAGGAGATTGGGCTCCCGTACATAACGGTTCCTCGTTCGAACCCGGCACTATGGTACGCGCAAACGCTCACACGAGTTTCTCCTTCGGCGACGGCTCGTCGCTCTCGCTGCGCGATGACTCAATATTAAAGGTCGGAGGTGAGGGATATGACTACACACTTTCTCTCATTAAGGGCGAAATGCTCGCGGATATTCGCAACGAGCTGTTCGTTATCAAAACTCCCTCCGCGAAGACAGCAGGTTGGTGAGGAGGGCATGTTCGCTCTCTCGATTCTGACGATCCCACTCCTGCGCCCGCCCACCTACACACAGGCGTGCAAAGTTTCGGGCAGGGCATGGCAGAAGGTCACAATTCTGAGCGTCTCACAGGGGCTCGTGGAAACCGACAGCGAACTCTTTCTCGAAGGCTCGCGCCGCGACTGGCCATATGATGACAACTCCGACACCCTCGCAGCACTCGAAGAGCTTTCCGACTGACCAGTACCCGCGACCTTACCAACAATAACTGAACAGTTCTGCAAGACAGGACTCTCTCATGCTCACACGCCCCGTGAGTAAGTGGCGGTGCGTGCCGCACAGCCGAGTTAAAACGTGCGGACGGGGGATGCCTGTGATAGCGGTTACCAGCCACCATCAGCACTATTTTAGTTGGGTGCCGAGCATCGGCCCAGCATGGACGTGCGTGCCGCACAGCCAGGTTACAGCAAGCGAACGGAGAACAGTCTGACAATGGCCTCAGACCATCAAAACGATTTAACTTGGGTGTCGAGCATCGACCAAGCATCGGTAAAGCGCGTTTTCTATGTCAAATTTAACTCAAAAACCCTCAACCGTTTGTGACTCTCTTCGATTGACTTAAATGTCCCTTCATTGTATACTCAGGTTGTGGGTTCGCCAATTTTTCGAGGTAGCCTACGATGGGAAAGATCACGACAGAATCTCTGAGAATCGGAGAAAAGGCGTCAATGCCTATCTCATCTGACGATTGGGAGAGGCAAGATGCTCCACAACGCATTCGGGACTATAGCGAAGATGGAGACACACTATGGAGCTAAGAACACTGTTCACATCTATCCTTCTTGTAACACTGATGGTTTGCGGAGGTTGTGACGAAGGCAATCAGGAACCGCCTGAAGACATACAGGAGCCTCTGCCCGAGATAACGCTCAGGCACGAAGGAACGGTTGTCTGGGAAGTGCCGATAAGCTCTCTTTCTGCAAACGAGTACTACTCATACTATGTCGTGCCGAAGTTTGGTGATGAGATCCACTGTATTGGCACGGGCTCGTCCGAGGGGGATGATAGAGGATACAGATTGCAGTGTATCACGGTTAATGCTGAAGACACGACAAATCAGACCAGCCGCTCCTTCGAATGTAGCGATCACGCACTGATAGGAAGTGTCCTTATTCTTAAGCAGACCACGGGGAAAATCGCTGCCTACAGCTTCACGAAGAAGAGAGTTCTGTGGGAGATCGATAGCAAGAGTTGTGAGATGATCGCGAACATTCCCGTTTCGCACAAGGACGCCACAACCGCAGCATTGTTTGACGATGAAGAAGAGAGAATTCGCTTCATCCTGCTGGCAGACGGCTCTGTTTTGTGCGAGAAAGTGTTAAACCTCGCCGAAGATCTCGAAGCTATCGCAAAGCTGCCAATGCTCAGCAAAGAGTTCTTCTATCCTGGAACATTTGCATTGGGGACGAAGACATTGACACTTCTGTACGAGCACAGTGGTCGTGAGAATGACAATCCACACATTGATACTTCACAGATTCTTGTAACGAATTCTGTGGATCGTTCTGGAAGCTTCATTGATCGCCGCCCTACAACGCCGGGCGAGATATCGCGGCATCGCATCAGATGCTTTTGATTATCTTGTTTACGAGCGGTACTTCTTTTGGACTAACGAGGAGTTCGTGTACGTAGACAGGAATACCACTAAGTTGTACAGTATAGAGGGAAAGTTCAGGCGCAAAGTGGATGGCAGAATAATTGACATCCAGTCTTTCGACAGAAAGCGTTATGCTCTTATATTCGAGTGGGCAAAATATCCAAAAGAAATGAGCTATCCTGTAGATCTCCCTCCAGAAGTTAGAGAATTCAGAGTCCTTGACTTTGAAAGCAGAAAGTGAGACTGTACTGGGAGATATGGATATTCGCAGCACTGATCGGCTGGGGGTCGCAATGATCTTCTCGGAAAAGACATCAGTTTCGAAAACGGTGAGGCAATTACTTCCTTGCTCTCAGCAATATATCCGTTCGGCAAAAGAGATACGTGTGTTGTGCAAGGTTTGAAAGCCAAGAGGCATGTGTCTGTAGCAGCAATTGAGTCTGGTTGCGTTACCTATACTCCAAGCGCTGTTTTCCCGCCATCAAAGGAGATCTTTCATGCCTTCATCGCAAGTGTAAGAATCGCACCTGCTGACGCCGTTCGTTTCTTGGATTGCTCACCGTTACGTTAGGGCAGTGAAAAGCACTTTGAGCTACATGCCAAGCCCGACTTATGGCCAACGTGCTCTTGCGGTCAGCATTGCGGATTCGGCGAAGAATGGGCCGGAAATCCTCCCAGTCAACGACCTCATTCAGCTTCGCAAGAAAATCACCCTTCTTGCCGAGTCACATAAGCGCGTTTTCGACGTCAAAAAAGACCCGCAACCATTCTTAACTTTTACCGGTTGATTGCTACTCCATCCGTTGTATGCTCAGGTTGTGAATGCGCCAATTATTCGAGGTGGCCCTAAGGCGAAACGAAAAATTATCCGCAGAGAGTTCTTCTCCAAGATGTACACCAGTAGCACTGAGATAAAACGCGAGCGTGCTGATGACGGCGGATAGAGCGCATTACGAACTACTCGTATCCATGAAAGGCGCCATAAGTCAAGGACGACCCCAGAAAGAAAACTGTCATGACCACTAATTTTGATGATGCCCTAACGACGGATCCTGAAGACCAGAAAACTCAGGAAGAAGAAAGCAGTCACAAAGGGAAAACTATCCGAAGGAGCTAAGAAAGGCGTCAAAGAAGCAACGGACAATCGGAATGACTCTCATCCCGATAGCCAGGACATCGGAAGCAAAAACTATCCTGCCCACGGCGGAGCTTCTCTCCGAAGCGATTAGTGATGAAGAGAAGGAAAAGGAAAAGGAAGAGTGATGAATGCAAGGTTTTTTGCGCTGCTTCTCTGTACTGCTGGCCTGTTAACGCTGTCATCGGGCTGCGTGCGCACATACCAAAATGTAACTCTGTCTCAGCAGAAGCTTGCTGGCGACGACAACATCTCTTTCGACAATGCACGCATTCTTGTCGAATCCGACATAAGCTTCTCGGACGGCAGTCAGGTGCGGTTCACCAACTGCATTATCGAGTTCAGGGGCGCGTCTGTGGTTGCCTCCAATTCAACGCTGGAGCTTACTAACTGCGCCGTTCGCTATTCTGGCGACATGGAAGCTGTGGTCAAAGTAACCGGAGGCTCAGTGAAAGTCTTCGGATCAAGCTTCAAGGCAAAGAACCAGTCCAAATCTGCTGTCTTCGCTTGCGATGGCGGGTCTGACGTTCACATTGTTGGCTGCAGGTTTACTTCTGTTTCGCAAGCACTCTCGGGCGAAGTAGGAAACCTAATCATATCATCCAGCGAGTTCAGTAGATGCGATACGAACGATGCGGAGCTCTTCGACGTAAAAGGAAAGGAATGCTCGATCTCCGCATGTGAGTTTAACGACATTGTTTCGGAGAATACACATGTTTTATCATTGTGGTTTGACAAGGTTACTCTGACGGGGTGTGTGGTTTCGCATGTAGAGGGCACTGGTATGTTTGTCACTATTGACGCAGATAGCTTTAGCGCACGTGGCAACTCGTTTTTTCAAAACAACTCCGAGCTTCTCAATGTGGGAGCAACTTCTATTTTGCTTGCTGGCAACTCATTTGTGAACTGTTTGGAGAACATACTCTATGCCCATGGTCGCTGGTGGTCGGACAAGACCATCGAAGTTGTCATTGTCGGCAACGCTTTTGAACGCAATCAAGACCAACTACTGTTCTATAGTGATGCCACATCAACTATTCGGAACAACACGTTCGTTAACAACATCGCTGGATTCATGTTTGATGTTGACTCCAATGCGTACTATGAGCTATGCGAAGGAGGCAACTATATCAGTGGAAATCAAGCATGGGCGTGTTTTAGAGTATCCAAGAAACAAGGCGAAGTACTTCAACGAAAGGACGAGCATATTGCTGAGATGAACGACTTCACCCTCACAGTTTATGCCGCATACTTTCACAGAGGCGGTTCGGAGGTTGGTTCGGGCTACCGTGCAGCCGACAACCTGCAGTACTGGCAGTAGAGGATGTACGCGTCCTTCGGCTACAACTCGTGCGGGCTGCTGACCAACGAGAGCCGTACCACCTTCATGCCGACCACCGTCAAAACGGTTTAACTTGGGTGTCGAGCATGGACCTGCGTGCCGCACAGCCAGGTTACAGCAAGCGAACGGAGAACAGTCTGACAATGGCCTCAGACCATCAAAACGATTTAACTTGGGTGTCCAGCATGGACGTGCGTGCCGCACAGCCGAGATAAAACGTGCGGACGGAGAAACGTCTGAAATCTGCTTCCGACCGACAGTACGCGAACAGTTGGGTGTTGAGCTTGTCCCCAAAAACTGGACAGTTGCTTACGGTATCGGCATTGGCTCCAGCAGGCTCAGCTTCGACTGTGGCGGGAAGCGTGTTCACCGGGCTCGTGCCGGGGTTCGAGGTCGTGACGATGGAGGGCGAAGCGGCAGGGCCGGAGTCGGTGCTGGCGGATATCGTGATGATCGAGTATATGATGTAGGCGACACCGTAAATAATTACGATCACGAGAAACGCGCGGAAGAGGAACTTAGTGATGTCGAATTTCTTCTTCGCCAACTGCTACTCCTCGTTTTCAACCATCATTTCGCGAATGCGGTCGCGCAACACTACCGCCTTTTGACACATCTTTTTAGAATCGCCTATAGAGGCTTCCTTTGCGTGTTCCAAAGCCTGCGAGTATTTCTCAAGTTCGAAAAAGCATTCGGCGGCGTTGAGGTGACAAGCCTGTTCGTACTTTCCTTCCTCAAATTCATCACAATAGCCGCAGAATAACCATGCCGCCTCTTCCAGCTTTTCGTTGCGCTTTTTCAGGTGGGCGAGATAGTACCATGAATCGTGCAGGCGAGAGGAATACGGATAGTCCCTTACCACGCGCTCTAAGGCGGTTTCGGTCTCTGCGAACTCCTCTTCGGAGAGACTGTTTGGTTCTCTCGCGTCCTTCTGATAGTTGATGAAAGCCGGATAGAACCACCCCCTGTCGGCGAAGAAAGTGTAACGAGCCTTGTCCGCAACCTTGGCGAACAGTTTTGCAGACCTGTCGTAGTCTCCTGAACGATAGTAGCACCTGGCGAGGTAGTACTCGCACAGGGCGATGATAGTCGGCACACGGGACTCCTGCAAGGCCGAGCGAAATGCCTGTGCGGCCTCTTCGAACACTCCTTTAGCGTACAGTGTTTTGCCCTTTTCAAAGTACTGCATTCCGCTTGCAGCCAAACGCCATTTGTAGGCGCTCTCTAAAGCGTACTTCTTCGCCGCCTCATGGAAGTCCGGATAAGGAGCCACGATGGAAAGCGAGATGGCTTCGCGATACGGCCGGCCTTCCATGACATTCGCGATGACCTCCTTTACTGTGGGAACACCGTACATTTCCTCAAGATATCGGAACGCCAGATAGTCCTCCGGATAGTCCATGTACCCATGCTCTCCGTCAAGACCGTTGACAAGGGTATCAAGTCCCTGATCCCAGAAGGAACTGAAGACAAAATCAATTCTCTCATCACCCTGCTCAGCACAGTAAACTGCAGTGCCTTCGCGGAACCACCGTGGAAGCGAGATGTACTTGTCTCGACCGAGAAGCTCGCGCATAACCGCGTGAGTCATCTCATGAGTCAATTCCTTCTGAGGATCCATCATCCCGTTCTCGATGTACTCCGCGAACAGGTTCACCACCATAAGCGTCCTCTTGCCGCGCTGTTCGGTCACGCGCTGAGCCTTCAGGATGCCTTCCTTTTGCCCGCGTTTGGCTCCTATGTCGCGCACTGCTGTTACTATGGACAGATTGTCCTCATAAATTATTCCGAGCTTCCTTTCAATCGTCTCGACCGCCTTTGCGCGCATTTCGGGCATATTCTCATAGACCTGCCATGCCTTGGAGTCCCTGTCGTACTTCGAGCTTATGAACTCGAAGCCCGTCTTTTTGTCGACAAGCTCATCGGCACTCGTTTCCACCGGCAGCCATACCAGCACAAGTACAGCAAGCACTATAACGTACAACAGCCTTCTCAACTTCATTCGAACTTCCTCCGGTCTTTTCGACGCGGTTAAGTCCCCTGGTTCTTCAAAATGTCATCGAACACCGTAAAAAAATCCCTCTCACTGTCAGATAGTGAACTGTTCAGGGGGCTGTGTTCCAGCATTCCAAGCGGAATGGGGAACAGTCGCTCTTTGAGATAATGTATCGCCTTCTCTTCGACAGGTGTGCCGCGGTTCATCTCCATGCTCACCACAACTGACGCAAGCTTTATATCCATGTCCCGAACTGCGCGGACGGACAGAAGAGTATGGTTGACCGTTCCGAGCCCCGCTCGGGCAACGAGCACGACCGGCAGTTCGAGTTCCCTGATAAGGTCTGCCACGCAGAACCGCCCGTGCAGCGGCACGAACAGACCGCCAATTCCCTCGAAGGCAGCGTTCGGCCGGATTCTCTCTTTGCACCAGTTAATAATCTGGTCGGGTGAAGGGCCGTCGCCTTCGAGTCGCCGGGCCATCTCCGGCGCCATGGGATGCCGGTAGGTATGAAGACAAAGTTCGCTCATGTCGTTACCACTTGCCCTTGAGAGGGCGATAACGTCGGGATTTGCCTCACCTTCGGGTACAATATCCTCAACGCCGCTTGCCACCGGTTTATAAACGACGCCCGGCACACCTTTGTCACACCGGTGCCTTAGCCAGCGCACCGAAAAGTGGGTTTTGCCGACCTCCGTGTCGGTTCCGGTTATGAAAAACGGCGGTATGCTACTCATTTTCTGCTTTCGCGGTCTGTAATACGAAATACCATTGCAGGTTCTATGCAGGTTTTAACTGATTCGATAAAGCCATTCAACACGAGAAGGCCGGTATTCCTGACCATCGGCATGTTCGACGGTATGCACCTCGGACACCTCGAACTGATACGCCAACTCGCCTTCTGGGCTCGTTCCGTGGCGGGGTTCACCGCGGTACTCACTTTCGACCGCCACCCACGCTCCACGGTATCAGATTATACACCGCCTTTGATAACTCCGAGAGAGCAGAAACTGTACATACTCTCGCGCCTCGGAGTTGACGGTGTCGCGGAGCTTAGTTTCACCCGCGAAGTCGCCGAGCTTTCGGCAACGCAGTTTTTGTCCGACATAGTGGCGGGGGGGCTGAAAGCCAGGGGAGTGCTTCTGGGCTTCAACAACCGTTTCGGCAAGGGCGGCGAGGGCGATTTCCGACTCCTGCGCTCGCTCGCGCCGGAACTCGGGCTTAAAGCTCGGCAGGCTCGGGGAGTCTGGCTGGGGGGCGTTCCCATCTCGAGCACCCAGATACGCAATACGGTATCGGAAGGCAACCTGTCACGGGCCGAGTTTTTTCTCGGACGTAAGTTTTCCATATTCGGCAAGGTTGTCCACGGAAAGAACCTCGGAAACAAGTTGGGCTATCCCACCGCCAACCTCAAGCTCGCACAGACTCTCACGCCGCCGCCCGGCATATACTCATCCATCACCCGCGTTGACAACCGCTTCCATGCCTCCTCCACATACATAACCGAACGGGACGGCATGGCCGAGCCCGGCAAGCCGCTTGTGGAAACTCATATCATGGATTTCAATGAAGATATCTACGGTAAGTTCATCGAGGTAGTACTCATCGAGTTTCTGCGCAGCGACAGAAAATTTGCCGATACCGACGGCCTTGCCTGCCAGATTAAGCAGGACGTTCAGCACTCGTACGTCAGCGCCTGCAACGTAAAAATCTGAATCCTCAGGCGTGTACTGCGGGTTCGCGCATACAGCCGTATCGTGCCAACTGCCGGCAAGACCTCAACAGAAATTCCGAACCCGCGCAACTCGTCACCATTGCCCCAACCGGATACTTTCCGCTGAAACCCGCGGGAAAACTGGCAGAGCCCGCCCCGCACAAGTTTGCAAACACCGTAAACAGGTCGCATTCATACATTCTCGAAGGCTTCTGCGCCTTGAGGCGATGTTCGAACGGCAGCACAGGCGAAGTTGGAGTGAGCAACGGCCCGTGGCGGCGTTCGAGTTCGACGAGGTTCTTGCGCAAAGCTCCACGAACCTTCGATGCCTTTGCGTACAGCCTGTCGTAGTATCCCTCGCTGAGTGCATGGGCTCCGCACATAATCCGTCGCTTGACCTCAGGGCCAAAATATTTTGTACGAAAGTTCTCAACGCGTTCGCGATATTCCCTTCCCTCTACCGGGATACCGTAGCGCAACCCGTCGTAACGGGCCAAGTTCGTGAAAGCCTCGCTCATCGCGAGCACGTAGTACGAACTCAGCGCATCCCGCTCGTAAGGTTCGTCTGTGACAGTAATGCGCCAGCCGTCAGCCTTAAGCTTGCCAACGAACTGTCCGAAAACATCTCTTACACCCTTTTCAACCGCATCCGAAAGCGCGGTTTTCGTCACCCTGACGTGCTGTTCAGGGGGGTCGAAATCCCTTTGCTCGTCTCCTGCGAACATTGATGCGTCCTGCGGGTCTGGCTTAGCCACAACCTTCGAAATAAGTTCCGCATCCTGCGGACTTCGTGACAGAAAACCGATCTGGTCTAACGAGGAGGCGAACGCGACAAGCCCCTTGCGCGAAACCGAACCGTACGGAAGCATCAGGCCGTGAATGCCGCACAAAGCCGCAGGCTGGCGAACGCTGCCACCCGTATCAGAACCAAGAGCCAGAGGCACCACACCAGCGCTGACAACAGCGGCGCTGCCACCTGATGAACCACCCGCGCAAAGATCGGTATCGAATGGGTTGCATACTGCACCGTGAATAGAGTACCCGGACGACGACCCCATACCGAATTCATCCATGTTTGTAGTACCCACAACCACAGCTCCCGCATCTTTCAGAAGCCGCACAGCGGTGGCATCATAAGGGGCCCTATAGCCGGAGAGAGAACCGGAAGCACAATCACATGTCATTCCGGAAACACATATATTAGCCTTTACTGCTATAGGTACCCCCGGAAGCATAAGCGGCTCCCCGTCCGCCATACGTTTCCTGACGCGCACTGCCTGTTCCAGAGCCATGTCTTCGTTAAGTTCCACGAAAGCATTAAGGGATTTTGTCCTGCTTGCGGCATCAATAGCCAGTTGTACTGTTTGAACGGGAGAGACCTCGCCCCTTTGTACCTTTGCGACAAGCTCGAAAGCACTTATCCTGGAGTAGCTCTTGAGGTCCGTCACAGCATCCTCGGCACACTGATATATCCCCTGTGAATCCCGTTGAACAGCTTCAGCAGTCCGTTCCTGTCCGCATGTGAAATGTAGAACGCTGAAAACGAATCCTTAACATCGAGCGCGGGCAGTTCGTCACACGGACTCATAGAAAGGAGCCGCACCCTTTCGAAGTGTTCGTGAAGGTCTCGCAAGTGGTATTCGAGTTGTTGCTCTTGTTCCTTTTCGATGCGCAGCCCCGCGGCACGGGCAAGTTGTGTGGCAGGTATGCGTTCGTTATTCATATTCTTCTGTCAATTGTGTCGGAAGGCGGAGCGTAAAACAGCCAGCCGTCCTGTGCATCCCACAAACGGAACTCATCCCATCTGTCACCTTCCACAATATCCTCATGAAAGGCCGCCAGCGACTGCCTCTGGCTCCTTCTCCTGAGTGTCTTCATGGCCTCTTCGCAACTCTCCCACTTGTAAGCGGAATGCTCTTCGCTCAAAACCACCTGCCCTTGCGGCAATTCGGCAGCAAAGACCGGCCCGTGGATTATGCGATCCTGCTTTGCCAGCCAGATTCTGTGAATGTGGTCAACGGCATAAAGCCGAACGGGCCGAAGCCCGCATTCTTCCTCAACCTCACGCAGTGCCGTAATCGGTGACCATTCCTCGTTCGGGTGTGTCCCTGTCACGAACTGCCAGAAGCCGGGACCGACGTTCTCGTCAGGAGTGCGTTCCATAACAACGTAACGCGCCTCTCCATCTTCTATTCGGAAGGGAATTGAGCAAATAAACTGCGGTATCATGTTTGCCTCTTGATATGTCAGAACTAAGCTGTCATGTGTGAATGATGTGTCAGTTTTCGCTTTTCCGTGGTCTGGCCTCTCTTTTGCTCTTGTCGCACAGAAACTTGAATGAAGCGGCCTTGCGGCGAACGATGAGAACCGAGATATCAGCCGGAGTGATGCCGGGGATACGAGTCGCCTGACCAATTGAGTTTGGCCGGACCCGCGAGAGCTTCTCCTTCGATTCGTTGGAAAGCTCGCCGATGGCATAATAATCAATGTCAGGACTGAGCGTCAACTGCTCCGAAGCCCGGAACTTCCCGACCTGGGCCTCCTGGCGTTTGATATAGCCCTCGTATTTCGCCTCCACCTCGACACGGTTCAGCTCTCGACCGCTAAGTGAGAGAGCGGCGAATTCATCGTCCAACTCCACTATGTCCAAAATGCTCGTTTGCGGCCTGCGAAGAATCTGCAACAGCGATGCGCCCTCGTGGTGTCTGCGCGCAAGAAGCTCAAGCGCGGCACTCACACGCTGGTCTTCGGCTCTTTGCTCAGCAAGAATATCCTCTCCCACGAGCCCAACTTCGGTGGCGGCAGCCGTCAGGCGCGAGTAAACGTTATCGATGCGAAGCAGCAGCCTGTACTCTGCGCGAGACGTGAAAAGCCGGTAGGGCTCGCCGACCCCCTTCGTGATAAGGTCGTCTATAAGCACACCGATGTAGGCTTTACTGCGGTCGAGAGTGAACTCTCTGTCCCTGCCCAGCGCCCTGAGTGCGGCGTTGGTACCGGCCACGAGCCCCTGCCCCGCAGCCTCCTCGTAGCCGGAAGTCCCGTCTGACCTGGCCCGCGAAGAACAGCGCACCCTCCTTCGCCGAAGCGAGAGTCGGCAGCAGATGAGTCGGTTCGAAGTAGTCGTATTCAATCGCGTAGCCGGGCCTTGACAATACCGCGTTCTCGAAACCCTCAATTGTACGGACGGCGTCGTACTGGGAGTCAACCGGCACGGAGGTGGCGAAACCGTTCAGGTAATACTCGTCGGTGTCGAGCCCTTCCGGTTCGAGGAACAACAGGTGCGAGTCCTTGTCGGCGAACCGGGTAAGTTTAAGCTCGATTGACGGGCAGTAGCGCGGGCCTTCGCTCTTGATGCGGCCAGTAAAGAGCGGTGCGCGGTCGAAGCTGTCGCGGAGCACTTTGTGAGTACGTTCGTTCGTGCGTGCCATGTAGCAGTTTCGTTGTTCGAGCGCCACTTGCTTCGTATGGCGCGAGAAGAAACAGGGCTCGTCGTCGCCCTTCTGTTCTTCGAGCTTCCGAAGTTCCACGGATGCACCCCAAATTCGCGGAGGGGTGCCTGTCTTCAGTCGTGCTGAACGGATGCCGAGTTTTTCGCATGCTTCGGTGAGACCGACAGAAGCGGGCTCTCCGGCCCTGCCACCCGGTCGGCTGAGTTCGCCAACGTGTATAAGCCCGTCGAGAAAAGTCCCCGCGGTCAGCACAACGCATTTCGAGCGGTAGGACATGCCCTGTGCCGTGCGCACACCGACTACCTGTCCGTCACGGTGCAGCAGCCCGACCACGTCGCCCTGCAGAAGCGTTAGGTTTTGTTGCCTTTCGATTCTCTCACGCATTCGAACGGAGTAAAGACGACGGTCGCACTGCGCACGTGGAGAGCGCACCGCCGGCCCCTTCGAGCGGTTGAGCAGACGGTACTGAATGGCAGTCGAGTCGGTAACGAGCGACATGAGCCCGCCGAGGGCATCTATCTCAGTAACGACGTGTCCCTTGGCAATTCCGCCTATCGCCGGGTTGCACGAAAGCTGGGCAACGGTGTCAAGGGAGAGAGTCAGCAGCAATGTCCTTGCCGAGAGCCTTGCGCTCGCGGCAGCCGCCTCGCAACCGGCATGGCCAGCTCCGACAACAATTACGTCGAATTCGATCTCTTGCATACCGAAAATGATAGCCGGTTTTGCGGGCTACCGGGCTCGTGCGAGGAAGGTGAGCGCCGACGAGCGCCAGACCTCGTAGGGAACCTTTCGCCAAACGTGGTCGCCATCGGTATCGCCGCCGGAGTCGCAGAAGAGGGGGGAAGCGAGACCGGCCACGGAGTAGCACCGAGTAGAGGGGCTGTAGGTAAAGTATGCCACGGGTGACCAGAAATGACGTTCGCCGGGATACTGTGGGCTGAGGCGTCCCTCACCTGTGTTGGCCCCGTCGGTGACATCCAGAAGATACGCCACCGCCATAATCCGGATGTTGCGCCTGCCGAGGTCGAGTTCGCCCTCAAGAACCGACCTCGCCGACCGGGTGAAGTCCTCCGAGTACGGAGAGCCCGGCGGCAGCTTTCGCACATAGACCGACTTCTTTCCGGTGTATTGACACACCACGGGGGCTTCGATATAGACATCCCCGACGCAACCTGCGAGCAATGCGGCGAGCATGAGTGAGACTGTTAAAAGTAAGTTTCTCATTTCACCTCGATATCGGAAACAGCATCCCAATCGTCCTCGGGTGGGGCAGCGATAAACTCCCTGCACCTTCTAATGTACAATCTTGAAGGCTCGTCAGCGGACAACTTGTTCGCGCATTCGGCGAATTTTTCGAGCGCGGCCCGAAAATCACACTGTCTGTACAGCCCGAGCGCGCCCTCGAAGATTTTCTTGCATTCGAGCATATCTTCGCCAACCTCGTCCTTACGTCCGACAAGTTCGTATATCGTCACAGCTTCGTCCTTGCCCGGGACCCGAACCCGGTCCAGTTCGCGGAACACGAACCCGGTGCTTTCGTCCACAGTGGCGCCTGAAGCGATAATGTCCGTACCGTACTGCTTGTTGGCGGCCTCCAGGCGGGCACCCAGGTTTACCGTGTCGCCTATTAGGGTGTAGGCGAGCCTCTGCTGAGAACCCACGTTCCCCGCGACCAGTTCACCGGTGCTGAGCCCCACTCTTTGGCCGAGTTCCGGCATTCCCCGCGCCTCAAGCTTATTGTTAAGGACTTTCAGCGCCTCGCGGTTTGACAGAGCGGCCTCACAGGCCCGGGAGGCATGCCCCGGCAGTTCGAACGGAACACCGAACGCAGCGACTATCGCATCGCCGATGTACTTGTCAAGGAACCCCTGGCGTTCGAGCAGGTTGTCCGTCATGCAGGTAAGGTACTCGTTAAGTAACGCAACGACCTGCTGAGGGCCGAGCTTTTCGCTGATGCTCGTAAACCCGCGGATATCGGAGAAATACACGGTTGCTCGCATCGCCCGACCGCCGAGTGTGATCTCGGGCAGTTCGGCCGCCATCTCTTCGACGAGCTGCGGCGACAAATACTGAGAAAAGATGCGTTTCAGCCTTCTGCGCGAAGAGCCTTCGAAGACATATTTCAAAGAGAACAGCACGGTGAGGCCCAAAACGGCACCGAAGAGTACGTAGAAACCGTTCAGCCAAATTCCCTTCGAGAAAGCGTACTGGCTAACGAGTAGATAGCCCGAGAGTATGACGAGGCCGCCCGGAATGCCGACGGAATACGGCGCAACGCTCACAAGCAGGCAGATGACGAGTATCAGCGCGAATGTCAGAAGTGAATCGTTCAGCGGACTTGTCCTCGAAAGTAACCGGGATGCAAGCATGTTCTCGATTGCCACGGCGTGCCCGCCGACCATCGGGTAGCGCGGAGAGGTGGGGACCGGGTTGTGGTCGTGTGTTCCGGTCGCGGTCAACCCGATAATCGCGATGCGCCCGTTCACCCTCGGGGCGATGTTCTTTCGCACGTACTCGGTATCGAGAACGCCGTCCGGCGAGAAACTGTCAAGCAGTTGCGCGAATGAGACGTGGTCGAAAGAGTCCTGAAAACCTCCGTCAGGCCAGCGCAGAACCGCCCTGCCCTGCTCGTCAACCGGCCATTCGTAACGGGCTTCGGGCGTTTCGAGCACCGCGAGTCCCTCGTTTGGGTGCAGGCTGAGCGAATCTGCTTCGGCACCGAGGTAATCCATCACCAGGCGTAGAGACATTACCGGTATCGCCCGTGGCGTATCGCGACCCTCTTCGAGTTTTGCGAATGCCCGAAAAAGCGGCCAGTGTCGAACAACGCCGTCTTCGTCCGGCTCAATCTGGATGAAGCTCACGCCCGTTGACGCTTCGAGGTAGTCCAGCAGACAGGGTTCCGCACGGCTGGAAACCGGCAGAGGTTTTTCCTGCGCGTAATCGAATTCGAAAGCGCCGTCGTAGATTACACGTTCCCGAATAAGGTAGTCTGCAAACGGCAGACAGGTGGACAGGGTCTCTCCGACCAGCCATTCGTCGGGTATGACAGGATAAATTACCCGGTCGAAGTACTCACGTTCGGCTTCCGCGGCAGTCATTCCGGTTTCCCTGACGAGCTTCACGACATCGCGCGCCGCGCCGTAACTCAGCGTCAAACGGTATCCCGCGACAAGCTCCTCTGGCGTGATGTTGACTTTCTCGCAGAACCCGGAGTTGAACTGCTCGATGTCGGCCCGTGCAAGGTGTTCCAGAAAGGCGGGCACGGACTTTGTATTCAAGCCAGCTGCATGGAGCATGGTCGCGACGTTCTTTGCGAAAAGCCGCTGCAGACGGGATATGAGCGGCGGATCAACTCGCACGTCTTTCAGGGAAGGCTCGTCCCTGACAAGTCGCTTCAGAAATTCGGTCTTTTTGACGTGGGTCGTAAGGGAAAAATACTTGCGAGCAAGCTCTCTGCGATTGGCGAAGAACTCAAAAAGCTTTTGTGAATCCGTAGTGACCCTTTTGCAAGTTTCCTGCCAACTCTCCAGAAAGCGACCTTTAACGTTTTTGAACACGCACGGAAAGGCGACGCTGCTCTCGGCGGCGGTGCGTGCAAGAAGGCCGTCAATGTCCATCACAGAAAGTTCGTACACCTTCTGCTGGATGGCGTTCTCGCGCTCGACCGGGTCCAACTCCTCGTCAGCCATCAGGTCGGTGATGGCCCTGTGAAGCTCGCTCCATGCAGTCAGCGGGGGAGTTTCCTTGCTGGGCTCGGCAAACAGAATGTCGAATCCGATTACCTTCGCCCCAGCCTCATCGAGTGCGCGAATCGCCTTGATATATTCACGGCGAGGCACCGGGAAGGTTCGGCCTTCAAGCGAGGAATCGTCAATATCTACGAGCACGACATGTCTTTCGGGGATTTGTGCGGCGGCAAGCTCAGTTTTTACGTCAAAAAGGGCAAGCTCGAACTGGTCGAGTGAAAAAGGACGAAAACCGGCGAGAAATGCAGCGCAAAGCGCTATTACAAGCGACAGCGCCACAAGAAATGGTTTGAAAAAGGTCCCTTTTCCCATGGTCAAATTGTAACTGAACAGATAAAAGGGTCAAGTTCTTGACATCAATAATCCGCAAAGATAGAATAAGCGTAGCTTCAACAGGGGTGGAAGATGAATCGGAACCTGTTTTTTTTCGTGTTGGTATGTGTTTCATTCATATTGTCCTCAGCCGTGACGGCTCCGTGCTTTGCCGAGAACACCTCGGGCGCGGCAGATGAGTTGAAGGACCCTAACGGCCAAGAGGCCGAGAAACCTGAGACGGAAGACTCCAAAGAGCAATGGGTGGAAGTCAAGGTTTCCCTGCTGTTCGGATACGACGACAACGTTGTGCTGCTTAACGAGGACAGGGATATCGTTGACGACTACAGTACTTCGAAGTTCGTCTGCACTCTCGATGTCCGCGTGACGCCGGTGATTCGCGACAAGTGGAAGCTGGGCTTCCAATACGACCTGTACGCTTCGCTGCATGACGAGGTTGAATACCGCGAGCTTCAGGCCCACTCGCTCGTGCTGTTCGCCTTTTGGCGTTCGAGCCCCAACTATTTCTACATTCCTGTTACCGCCAACGTCTATTTTCTCGACGGCGACACCTACATGAACTCGGTCAAGCTCGTACCGGCTTATTATCGTGAACAGGGCAAGAGGATGCTTTTGTCCGTCTCGGCCGGAGTCGAGCTTCTGAACTACATGTTCGACTCCGACCAGGGCTATGACGGAACGGACTACCAGGCGTTCATCTCCGAGACGTACATGTTCGATTCGGATACCTGGATCAAGGGCACGGTAGGCTTCAACAAGGTCGATGCGGACGAGGAATCCCGTTCATACATGGGACCGAAATTCATTGTTTCGGGCAATATGCAGCTTTTTTGGGATATTGACCTTGCGCTCGCCTACAGTTTCCAGTATCGTGACTATGACGAGTACGACGAAGCATGGGAGAGCGAGAGGCTCGACAGGCGTCACGTACTCTCGGCGGAACTGAAAAAGGAATTCTCTCACGGCATCAGTGCCGTGCTGAGCTACACTATGGTGGTGAACGACTCCAATACGGAGCGTTACGACTACCACCGCAACATCATCATGGCCGGCATCGAGTGGAGCTACTAAGGGGGAAAGATGAAACGTACAGCCCTTTTACTTGCTGCGTTCCTTCTGCTGTTCTCTTACGCCTACGGTGAACCGGACGACCGCGCGTCGCTCAACTCCGGTTCGGAGGAGGCGAAAGAGGAATCATCCGAGAAACCGACGAAAAAAGTATCCAACCTGAAAATCGGTTTTGTCAAGAAACTCAAGGGCAAACCGGAAGTGACCCGGGACGAAAAGACCTTTGCCCTGACTCTCAAGTCCAACCTGTACGAGATGGACGAGATATCCGTTCCCGAAGGCGGTCTCGTGGTCATTGAGCTGCTCAACGTCCCCGGCAAGGAGGGCGACACTGACCATGCCACGGAGCTTACGCTTTACGAGAACAGCGAGATGCGCATCGAAAAGCGTTCGGAAGACGAGGACGGCGACATCGTCACACGCATAAAGATGGACAAGGGCAAGCTGAACTCCGACGTAAAGGACGGCCGTCGCCCCAAATGGATGAGACGCCGCGACAAGGCCCGTGACATCAAGCGCAAGGAGCGAGGCAAGAGCGATTACGAGATCGAGACCCCTACTGCGACGGCCGGTGTACGTGGAACCGAGTTCGTAGTTGCCGTGACGCCTTCGAAGACCTTTGTTTTCGTCAAGAGCGGCACAGTTTGGGTTAAAGACCGCGTGAAGAAGGAGATTCGCGAGGTCAAGCGTCGCAGGCTGCTTGAAGTAGGTGCGGATGGTTTCGGCCGCGAGTTCAAGGCCGATAGCGGCATTACGGACACCTTCAATTCCCCCGAATTCTCCCCGAACTCCTTCGACCCCACCGCGAAGTCCACAAAACCCGACCCGAACGACGGTCCTCCCGAAGACCCGACAAAGGAACCCGACCCCACGAGGGAACCGGATCCCGGGGACGCGGTCGAACGCGACATAACCGACAAGGTCGAGGACCCGACCAATACTCCTCCGGACAAGTTGGAACCCGGCCCGGGCGTGACTCCCGGCGAGCCGGTGGAGCCAGACCTTCCCGACCCACCCATCCCACCTGCCCAACCCGAATAACTTTCAAGTCAGCGCCCCCTTAACGGGGGCGCGCTTTTTTGTCGCAAATTGACTTGCCCTTCAAGGTGGCTACAATTCGTGCTCTTGAACAAAGGAGAGGCCCGTGGCCGATGATAAAGAAAAAGACAAACAGAAGAACATGAAGACCGACGAGAAAGAAAACGAGAAGAAGGCTGAGTCCGGCGACAAGACCGATAACAAAGAGGCCGAAGACAAGAAATCTGACGAAAAGGGCAAGAAGGACAGGGGCAAGAAGCTCAAAAGAAGACCCCAAAAGACCGATGACGGCAAGCCAAAGAGCCCATGCCACTACCACCCGGAGGTCAAGAGCATCGCACAGTGCCATGCATGCGACAAACGTCTTTGCAAGGACTGCATCTACAAGGTCAACAAGAAGCTGACCTGCCTCGATTGCACGCGCGAGATACGCGAGAAGGTCGAGAAGAAGCCACTCACGTTCGGCACATGGATCAAATCCTTCTTCCTGTCAATACTCGTCGCTCTCATTCCCATAGTGCTCTGGGGCGGAGCCCTTGCCATGCTCGTATGGAAAGGCCCGTTCGAGGACCCCACTCTCGCGAAGGTTTACGACTATGTGGACAGGGCATATCCGCTTCTCGGATTCCTGGTTCTTATCATGGTCGGTCTCGGCTGGCGCTGGGGAGCCAAACAAGCGCGCGGAGTCGGCGCCATGTTCTGGGCAACCGTGGTCGGAGTCGTACTGCTTCTGGTAATGAACTTCGCGCATTTTTACATCTACGACCACTTCTACTATCCTTACCGTACCGTGGAGTGGCGCATAAACAACTACAACGAATGGGCGAAGACCGAATACAACGAGTGGGTAGAGGACTACAACACGTGGATTCGCAATACTGTAGCTGACCCGCTGGAGCAGCAGGAGATGTACAAGTCCTCAATTGAGTACCGAATCCCCAAGAGGATTCCGTACAAGTACCCAATCGAGGAGTACAGGGAAACCTACTTAGAAGCCTATAACAACTGGATCTCGGAACTCAAGGAGAAGGCGCCTGAATACGACAAATGGGCAAAGGCCAACGCCAAGAAGACCTGGTCCGACAAAATCCCCGAACACAAGAAGCTCACGGAGCCCGAGTCATTTCAGGCTGCAATTGACAACTTCGTCCCATACGTAAAGAACATTCAGACGCGTCTGGAAGTCCGCAAGTCCGAGGCGAAAAACGCCAAGGTAATGCTCATTATCGCGTGGATTATCTGGATAAGCGGCATCCTGTTCGGAACTCTCTGGATGCCCCGCCCGGTCTTCGTCAACATCGAACCTCCCGCCTCTGTGAAGCAGGCAGCGGCCCAGAAACGCCGCGAACAGATCATGGAGGAGAAGAAGAAGAAAGATAAGGAGAAAGACGGAGACGGCCCGAAGGATGAATCCGAGGGCGAAGACAAGGATGACAAGAAGTACTCCGATAAGGACAAGGACGACAGCAGTTCGGACAGCGAATCCGACTGACCCCTCGTTACGTCTCTGAATACGACAAGGCGGGGCCGAACGGCCCCGCCTTTTTTTGTACATGAAGGAGATGCGAACGTTTTCAGGCAGTCAGTTCGCCGTGGCGCACCTTTCCGTCAACAATTGTTGCGACGGGCGCGGACATGAAGTCGAACGGGTCGCCGTCGAAAACGACGAGGTCGGCGTCCTTACCGTTCTCGATGGAACCTATGTTCTCGTCCGCCTCCAGTATTCGGGCTGCGTTGAGGGTGATGGACTTGAGAGCGGTCTCACGTGAGAGACCGTGGCGCACTGCAAGTCGAACGTCGTCGAACAGCGCGTTGATCTTTCGCACTGGCGCGTCCGTCATGATGGCGAAGTGCACACCGGCCTCTTCGAGAATTCGCGGGCCTTCGACGGATGCATCGCGAAGCTCCACCTTGCTCTTGAAGTGGTTGAGCGGGCCGAGTATGAGCGAAACGCCCTTCTTTGCTATCCATTCGGCAATCTTGTGAGCCTCAGTCGCATGCTCGATGACTATGTCCACGCCGAACTCTTCTGCAAGGCGTATTGCGGTCTGTATGTCATCGGCCCTATGAGCGTGTGCGCGAAGCTGCTGCCTGCCCGAAAGCACCTCCGCGATGACCTCCTTCTGGTAATCAACCTTGAAAGGCGCGGGCGGGTTGTCGTTTTCGGGCTTTTTCGAGGCATGGTGGTCGCGGGATCTCTTGTAATTGAGAACGTCCGTGAGGGTCTTGCGGAAGACAGCGGCAACGCCCATTCTCGTGGTGGGCATGGTGTTGCGCGAGCCGTAAACACGCTTGGGATTCTCACCGAACGCGCACTTCAGGCCGCAGTAATCATTGACGACTATCTCGTCGAGGATGTTGCTGCGAATCTTGACGAGCGCCATCTGTCCGCCTATGACGTTCGCGCTTCCCGGCCCGATGCACAGTGACGTAATGCCGGAGGAAAGCGCATCGGTGAATCCCTCATCGTCGGGATATATGCCGTCCGCGGCCTTGACCTCCGCCGTTATGGGATTGCTGTAATCGTTGCCGTCGTTGCCGACTTCTCCGACACCTTCGTTGAACACACCGACATGGCAGTGCGCGTCAATGAAGCCGGGAGTAACGCTTTTGCCGCTTAGATTAAAGGTCTTCATGCCGTCGGGAACATTTACGTTCTTTCCGACCTGCGCAATCTTGCCATCCCTGACAAGTACAGTGCCTTTTTCCACCGGAGGGCCGGTGACCGTGAATACCTTAGCGTTCACAAGTGCGTAAGTAGTATCCATAACTTCTCCTTCTGTTTTCAAATATGATATGAACTTGCCGATTCCTCGCAGTTTTAGCTCGTCTTTGGATACGACGGTCGTATTGAGAAGAAAAACTTTCGGAAGTCCCGTATCAGTCTGCGTGGGCCAATGGGTTTATGGCCGCGGCGACGGTTTGCGGCTCCGAGCCTGAACAGCACGCTGAACTGCCTGAACAGGGCACCGTATGCCGCCCATATCGGCGTACTCGCATCCCATATGTGGGTGGGCTCGCCGCCCGCTCCGTTTATCTCCACGATCTGAAAGCCCTTCCCCTGCTTCAGCTCTTCGAGAGAGGAAAACCGCAGGTCGAACCGTCCGTAGTAGAACTCCTCCATTCCCGAAACGATCTCGCCGAAAGTCTCCCTCATCTGCGGGCTGACCATGTCGGTGCCGTCCTTGAAAACCGCTCCCTGACAGTGCGAGCCTGAAAACACAAGCAGAAAGTTCTCGCCCTTTTCAAGAACTTGTTCGCGCCTGTCATCGTGTCGGTCGAGATAGATGTGAGCAATCTTACAGGCACGCGGATCATCCCTAACGAGCTGTTCGAGTGTGCGTTCACCGTCACCCGTAACTTGAGGGAAGTACTTCAGAGTGACCGATGATATCTCGCCATTCTCTTGAGAAGGCATGACGTAATACAGCACAGCGGCTTCGTTTTCGTACTCCACGAGTTTTTGCAGCATGAGCTTCGAATTTTGCGGGAAGTTCTCGATATATCTGATGAGCTTCGCCTCGTCCCTGACAGGCTGGACACCCGCTCCGCGCTGGCCGATGTCAGGCTTCGCGACCACAGGAAGGCCGAAGCCGGCCCCGTGTATCCTCTTCAGCGCGGTTTTCGCAAGGGTTTGGGCATCGGCTGAGCTTCTTTCCAGCACAATGTAAGGGGCTACGAGGTCGCGATGCTCGTCGGAGACGAGTTCAAGGATGGACGACTTGGACTCGTAGAGCAGACCGCCCGAGTACACCGATGGGTTGGAGGCTGTTGGCAGAGTGAGACTGAAGTATCGAATCGAAAGCAGCATGTACCAGCAGAAGACCGGAATATAGAAAAGCCAGGGCGGCCAGAACTCGTAGAAGGAAGTCGTGCGTTCGGTCTTGCTCCTCTCAGAGAACCATCCCCTGCCGACCGAGATCTGCACTAAAACCAGAAACAGGATAAACGCGACCGCGATGTACCACTTGTACTCGCCGAAAAGCGGGAGTACGCTCTCACCGAATTCCACTATCAGCAGAAGAAGAAGGAGAGTCCACACGACTGAAGCGGTAAGGGCGACGAGCAGGAACTTCAGCCCCGACGCACGACTGATGCCGGCCGCAATGTATGTCGGAAGACGCATTCCCGGTACGAACCGGCTGAACACGATTGCGAGAACGAGGTTTCGGTCGAACCACCCTTTTGCTCTTTCTATTCGTGATGCCGAAACGATTCCCTTTTCCACGGCAGCCCATCCCATGCTCCTTCCTATCAGGTACAGCCCCATGTCGCCCACGGTAATGCCCATTGTAAGCGCGATGAAGGCGGTCATAAAGTGGAGCTTGCCCTGCGAAACGAGCAGTCCGGAACCGATAGTGGTCGGGTCCTCGAGCACGAAAGTGCTCAATGCGATGGCTATGCCCTGCAGCAAAGGGTTCTCGGCGAACAGAGCGACGATATCTGAAGCCCATTCCCACATGCGAGCCTCGGAACCGGGTTACCAGGTGAGTTCCATTGATGAGGATACGTTACAGTCTATGGCATGGCGATCCGTGTCAGGCCAATAGTGGACGTTCACTTCAGACCGGTCGGCGGCGATACGGGCCTGACAGATGCTGCGGGTGCGTGCGTAGCTGCGGCGCATGAGTGGTGCCCAAGCCTCCTTACCCTTCGGACAGAGGATGTTGTGGTTTGGGAGCTTGCCTGTGAACTTGCAGCCGTTTTCGACCCAGTGCTCGAACATCTTTTGACGCCATGCGAGTACATCCTCGCGCTTCCAGGAAGATGAAGTGTAGTGGAAGGTCTTTTCACCGCTGGCTGAGACGTCGATCGTGTCGCCTTCCCAGGCAAGCACAACCGTCTGCGCCACGGAGATGAGTATCAGGGAAAACGGACGATAGGCGGATAGGTCGAGATCCTTCTCCACGAACTCCCAGGCATCGGAGAGGTTGCCCCTGCTCAGGGCCAAAAGCGGGAGCGCACCTCGGCTTTGGGGCTCGTCGGGTTCGTGTTCGCGCTCGACATAGCGGTTGAGCAGGCAGGCGGCCACGCCCTTCTCGTTGACTCCGAACCAAGTTCCGGTGCTTGGCGGGTCGAGGGGGCCGAGCCAATTTAGTCCGTTTTCAAGAGTTCGAATCCTCGGGGGTTCTTCTTCGTCGCGTTCGATAAGTTCGTCGCGGTTCATCGTAAGCACGAGTCCGGCCTCGGAACGCAGAAGAGTAACGGTACACATTACTGTTCGTCCTTCTCCATGGCTTCGCGATAGACCTGTGTGGAGAAGGCCAGTCCGAGTTCGGTCGGCGCGGAGTGTCCGAGCAGGTCTGCGAGGAGCAGCATCATAGCAAGGTGATGTACGGAATGTGAAGCGAGGAAGAGAAGCTCGCGCGGTACGCAGGTTGGAACGGGAACGCACCTGGAATGCGGAGATGGCATCTCTCCTGCAAGCAGATGTTCGGGCAATTCCTTTGCGGCAAGGTCGCTCAGGACCGCCTTGAATCGGCGTATTCGTTCGAGCGCGAAGTGCCGGTCGGTTTCGATGCGGGGGTCACGATCACGGGTGTCGTAATCAATCACTCCGCTTTGGAGACCTGCAAAGAAGCATTCGAAAAAGCCCATGCAGTGGCGGACATGCTTGCCGACCGATGACTGACCGTCGGGTTCGGCGACATACGCCTCGTCGTCGAGTTTGTTGATGAAGACCTCGAATCGGTTCAGCGCTTCGAGACAGCCGTCGGAAGTTCTTTTGAGCGCATCTGCATTCTCAACGATAGCGTCAGCCCCTTTTCGTGGCGATATTATGCCAATTTTTGGGGCTTTTTCCCGCTAATCCTTGCGCACGGACAGCCGCTGCGCAAACGCTTCCCTCTCAGAGAGCGCGTAGCGTGCGCGGTCGAGCAACCAGTCAAGATAAGGGTTGCGCTGTTCGAACCTGCTCGAAAACCGTAGCGCGAGAGCGGTACATGCTACCGCGCACATCTCGGGAAACAACTCAAGCGGGATTTCTTCGTCAAAGGAGTTTGCGTAAGTGTTCGCGAGCTTGGCTGCTTCGGCTGTAGTATCTCCGAAGCTGAAAGCCATAAGTGCGCGCAGCAATGGCGGGGGAGGTGCAGAAAACCTTCGCGGTTCTACGAGCGCGATTCCCCCGTTCTGACAGCTCTGAGAAAAGGTGGCGTCGCCAGCGCGTACTGCAACTCGGGTTCGAGACTCGCCTTCATTAGCGTCTCGATTGCGGGCGCGAGATCTTCGCATGGAGTGCTCGCGAGTTCGCTGTAGCCATCAGGCAGGTCGGCAAGTACCACGCTTTCACCGGCGAGGGGCTTATCTCCGGCAAGGTCGAGCCGTCCGAGCATGGCTGCTATGTAGTGTGAATCGTCCAGAAGCCTGCCGCAGTCAATGAGCATTGCCTGGTAGGAGTTGCCGATGACCTTCGGGCTGTAGTCGTCGGTAAGCTGCAGTCTGGCGGCGTTGACGCCGCTCGTGGTGAGGCGCAGAAATCTCTCCACCGCACGGGGCTCTATACATGACGGATACGAGCAGAAGCGGATGTAGAGCGTGGACGAGCTTAACTGCACCCGGTGGGTCAGCCCGCCCGCGCTTTCGTGCGGGTGGACGGCTACGAGCTTCTCTTTGACAGAGAAAAACTTTGACAGTATCAGTAAGCTGTCGAGTTGCGTCGCTCCGTTGTACAGGTATCTGTCCTGGTCCATATTAGCTTTATAGCCTGTTTCAGCGTTGCACAGTATATCTGAGAAAGAAAGCCCATAGCGTGTAGTATCTTTCTTAAGACTACGACGGGTATTGTAAGCTGTTTACGGCTATAGTGCAATTACAGGGGCGGTTTTTGCTGTTTTCTCCCCCTCTTTTCGCGAAGGTTATCTTTTTCCATCTCCGCCGCATCCCACACAAGCTCCCACTTACCCAGCGCAGGAACGTTGGAGGGCTCGTCGAACTCGTCAATTATGAGGTCGGCAACGTTTTCGACCGGACAATCCTTGCAGAGAAACACATCGCCATTCGAGCAATATGCCAGAGCGAACGAAGGCGCGTTCCTAATTCTTTCGTGGGCACTGTTGGGCATAATCACAAGTGTAAACTGTCTTGCATCGGGAGATGCGAAGTACCGGTACACGAAGATGTCTTTATCTCCCGGCATATCAAGCGGTGGACCGAAAGCGGCAAAGCCGTCGGGCCAGTACTTGCCGTCCTCGGCTTTCTTTTTTGCGGCAAGGCCGTGCAAGTGCGGCAACACGCGCTTGAGCTGCCCCATCAGGGCAACGAAAATGCGATTTTCATCATCCGGCCTTTCCGGTCGCGGCCTCATTCCCGCGTTCGGCGGGCCCTGCGGCAAATTCTGCATTAGCTGGGTAATTTTCTCGAGCTTGTCCGAGAAATCTCTCATGTCGAGTTCGGTGCGCTGGAAATCGCTTGCGACCCTTACGAGCTGTCCCTTCAGGTCGCTTACCTCGGCCCGCAGGAGCCGAAGCTCCTGTTCGAAGCCCGCGAGCTTCGCGCTTTCGCGCTGCTCGGAAAGCGAGGCCACGCTCTGAGACACCGACTGCAGATGCTCTGACACTGAAGCAGCGACGTATGCGGCGGATGCCGAAAAAGCCAGCAGTGCAATGCCCGCGCAAACTGTAAGAAAAGCCGACAGTTTTCTGTTCATAGGACCTCCAATTGAGGAAAATCACAACAGAATTGTTGCACTTTCGCTTCAATGTGCAACCGGATTGCCGAATAAACCTCCGCATAGTGCAGAACAACCTTGCAAGAGTGGACTCAAAAGAGTAGGCTAACAACTGCGTTCGGAGGAAAAGAGGTATAATTCGAACCAGATGGAACACTTGACAGGACGCCATTTTGGGCCTTATCGGCTGGAGAAGATTATCGGCCGCGGAGGAATGGGTACGGTCTTCCTCGCTCACGAGGAAGAACTGGACCGCCATGTCGCAGTTAAGGTTCTTTCCTCCTCCCTCGGAGCCGACAGAGATTTCGTCGGTCGTTTCTCGCGCGAGGCCCGATATCTCGCATCTATCACGCACCCCAATCTCATTCACGTTTATTCCATCGGTCACACCGAGGACGGCTACCACTACATGGCGATGGAATACATAAAGGGACGCACCCTGGACGACGTACTCAAGGACACCGACCGTCTCTCGTTGCGTCGCACCTGGCAGATATCGGGACAGGTTCTCGGAGCTCTTTCCGCTGTCCATTCGGCCGGGCTTCTGCACAGGGACATCAAGCCATCCAATATCATGCTCAATGGCAACGACCGCGCTGTGCTGATGGACTTCGGTCTCGCCAAGGGCCCGAGGCCAAGGGCATCACCCGCGACGGCATAATTGCCGGCACGCCGGAATACATGTCACCCGAACATGCACGGGGCGAGGGCGTCGACATTCGCACCGACCTGTACTCGTTGGGCGTAACGATATTCGAGATGCTCACCGGGCAGGTTCCTTTCAAGGCGAAGAGCGCAATCAACGTCCTGCGCATGCACTGTGAGGAGGAGATACCGGACATCCTCGAGGAGCGCGAGGACATTCCTCCCAACGTGGCCGTGGTGATACGCATGGCGCTCGCGAAGAACCGTGACGAGCGCTTTATAGATGCCACCGAGATGGCATCGGCAATGGCAAAGGTTCAGCGGCACAACCGAGCTTCTGGACATAGCCGCGCGCACAGGTGCCTCCACGCTGAGTCGAGACGAGAGTGGTGGACAGCGCCTTAACGCCCGCCATGGCAAAAGAGACCAGGGCAATAGACGAAGAGACCGGAGAAAAGTCCTCAAAAGGCAGCAATCGCTTCCTGTACATCGGTATTGGCTTCTTCCTCGCAATCGCCCTTCTGATTATAGTGGGCATACTCGGCTCGGACAGAGACCCCTCTGACACCACCGACGCTCGATTCGGCACCCCTGAGATCGTGCTCGACGAGAGCGGCAACGAGATTGTCGGCAATCCAATCTGCCAGTTCATCGTGGCGGACAGGTCCGAGCCCCTTCTCGGCCGCTTGATAAAGATCGACCGCGATGGAGTTGTCACCTACCTTCCGAGAACTGGGATACTGAGTCGGTTCTCGAGAACGTACAGAAGATCAAAGTGCTTTCGGGTTCGGAGCGTAAGAAGCTGAAGATCAACGGCAAGTGACCGTTACGGTCTCGGCCCTTACAAGGTCTTTCTCTGCCCCATTCCCCATTTTTAAATACCTTCGCATACAGGCTGTGCTCAAGGTTACATGCGGGTTGTCACGTAATGTTGCAAGCAATGAGGAAAAGATTCACACTTGGGAAAAGCGGTTAGAATTATCTCGCTACTAACCGCAGGAGGATTGATGTTCAAGATCGTCGAGAAGAAGGAACTCGTTCCCGGCACCATGGAGTTTTGGATCGATGCGCCACTGATTGCACGCAAGAGAAAAGCGGGGCAGTTCATCATTCTGCGCTCATATGAACAGGGCGAACGCATTCCGCTCACTATAGCGGATGCTGATGCCGAAAAGGGCACGATCTGCATCATCTTCCAGGTAGTCGGCAAGGGCACCCAGCATCTTGCCGACCTGAACGAGGGCGACGAGATTCTCGACCTCGCCGGGCCACTGGGTTCACCGACCGATATCAAGAAGGTCGGCAAGGTCGTATGTATAGGCGGCGGTCTTGGCATCGGCCCTGTACACCCCATCGCACGGCGATGAAGGCGGCAGGCAACGAGGTAACCGCGATAATCGGCGCACGCAGCAAGGACTACGTCATAATGGAAGACCGCATGGGCAAGGCGTCGGACAGGCTTATCATCTGCACCGACGACGGCTCTTACGGCATTCCCGGCTTCGTGACTACCGCGCTGCAACAGCTTCTTAACGATGGAGAGAGATTCGACGAGATAGTCGCCATCGGCCCCGCGATAATGATGCGCGCCGTAGCCAACATGACCCGCGAATACAAGATTCCCACAATAGTATCTCTGAACTCCATCATGGTTGACGGGACCGGCATGTGCGGAGCCTGTCGAGTGACGGTGGGCGATGAGACCAAGTTCGTCTGCGTTGACGGGCCGGAGTTCGACGGTCACAAGGTAGATTTCGACGAACTCATGCAGCGCCTGGGCACCTACAAGGACGAAGAAGAGCTTGCGCAGAACAAAGAGTAACTCCACGGAGGACAAATGGCTCGAAAGATGATCCCCCGTCAAGAAATGCCGGAGCAGGACCCCAAAGAACGGGTCAATAACTTCGACGAGGTTCCGCGCGCCGGGTTCTCCGCTGGAGCACGTGCGGCATCACGCTGCCTTCAGTGCAAACACGCGCCCTGCGTGAAGGGCTGCCCCGTTGAAATCGATATCCCCGGTTTCATCAAACGCGTCAAGGACGAAGATTTCGAAGGCGCGATTCGTCACATTAAGAAGACCAACGCCCTGCCGTCCTCCATATGCGGTCGTGTCTGTCCGCAGGAAGAGCAGTGCGAAGAAGCCGCGCGTCCTCGGCAAGAGATTCGAACCGGTCGCTATAGGTAGGCTCGAACGCTTTTGCGCGGACTTCGAGCGCGACAACGACCTTGTTGACGTTCCGAAGATCGCCGACACGACCGGCAAGCGCATAGCTATCGTCAGGTTGCTGGGCCACCGGATTGGACAGTCGCCAGCGACCTTGCCGTCCAGGGCCACCAGGTCACAATTTTCGAGGGGCTTCACAAGGCCGGCGGTGTCGTGGTTTACGGCATTCCCGAATTCCGACTCCCCAAGGCCATTGTAGCTGCCGAGGTTCACTATCTCGAGTCCCTCGGCGTAAAGGTCGTACCCAACGCCGTCATCGGCAAGCTGCTCACCATTGACGAGCTTTTCGACGACGAGCACTTCGACTCCGTTTTCATCGGCACCGGCGCGGGTCTGCCCAAATTCATGGGTATCGAGGGCGAGAACCTCAACGGCGTTTACAGCGCCAACGAATACCTTACGCGCGTAAACCTCATGAAGGCATACAAGTTCCCCGAGTACGACACGCCAATTAAGCGCGGCAAAAACGTCTGCGTGTTCGGCAGCGGTAACGTCGCAATGGATTCGGTTCGCACTGCCCTTCGTCTCGGAGCGGACAACGCGAGCATCGTCTATCGCCGCTCGCGTGCCGAAATGCCCGCCCGTGACGAGGAAATTCACCACGCCGATGAAGAAGGCGTTCAGTTCCACCTGCTTTGCAACCCGGTTCGAATCATAGGCGATGACAGGGGCTGGGTTAAAGAGGTCGAGGCGATTCGAATGGAGCTTGGAGAACCCGATGCCTCCGGCCGCCGTCGCCCGATACCCATCGCGGGCTCGGAGTTCCGCCTTCCATGTGATACGGTGGTAGTCGCCATAGGTAACGGTGCTAACCCGCTAATCCCCCAGACCACACCGGGTCTCGAGGTCAACAAGTGGGGCAACGTCGTCGCAGACGAGGCTACCGGCAAGACCACCCGCCATGGCGTTTACGCAGGTGGTGACATCGTAACCGGAGCCGCCACGGTCATACTGGCGATGGGAGCCGGTCGCGCCGCAAGCAAAGACATGCACCGCTACCTCATGACCGGTTCCTGGTAACCCGCAACAACTCATCTCAAAAATGGGCGGCCTTTTCGGTCGCCCATTTTCATTTCAAGTCAAAGTTCATAGTATAATTAAAGCGAATGAGACGCAATCGCAACTAAGGAGGCCCAAATGGCTTCTGAAGAAATTAAACGCCGAATATTGCAAGCCCTTGTTTCATCCGGAACGGCCGAGACGACTTCACGTATAGCGAGCCTCGGCAAGCTTACCGAGGCACAGGTCGTGCGGAACATTAACACTCTGATAGACGACGACTACGTCGTTGCCGCCTCGAGATGCTGCTACGTGATAACGGACAAGGGCAGGCAAGAGCTTAAAGACTGATACATCCCTCCCACCCTCTGAGCGCGGGGCCGAAGTGAAGCGCAACGCTTCCTTCGGCTCCCGTCGTATTCGGGCCGTTACAAGCAGCCGCAGTCCTTCATCGCACAAGCGCACAGAAGCTTGACTGCAAGCGGCATCGCACGCTCGTCAACGTCGAACATCTCTGTATGGGCTCGTGAGCAGAGGAGTCCATCCCTGCCGTCCTTCGGCCCGTCCTTGAACCTCGCACCGATTCCGATGTTCGTACTCCGTCCCTCGTTGGCCCTGACTCGCTGAATCATATGGACGAAGTCCTCGCTGCCACCGATCTTCTGAAGTGAAGCGCTCCACACTCCGGAGAGCCTTTTGGCCACCTCTTCAACGGCTTTCGCAAGCTCAGGGTCGCTCCCTCCCGCAGGCGCGGAACCTTTCCGAAGCACTTCGACTCCCGCAGTCCTGCATTGCCGCCTGCACCGCTGGCGACTCTGCGTGCCGACCGGGACATGTATTCGCAGAGCTCGTCGGTCTCGCCGCGCAACTCGGCCATTGCAGACGTGCGTAAGGGGAAGTATGACGTTCATACCGGTTCCGGCATTCAATATTCCTGCATTTATCCTGGTTGCGCCACCGGAATGCCTTGGAATGGCATACAATCCCTGCACTGCGGCTGCGGCCGCGAGCATTGCATTTTTACCGGCCTCGGGCGAACCGCCCGCGTGAGCGGGTTCGCCGGTGAACAACAGGTCCAGCTTCTCCGTGGCCGCATATCCCGCCATGCCTGCAACGACCTCCCCGAGTTCCCTTCCGGACAACACGTGGTGACCGTATAAGTGATTCACGTCGTCGAGAACACCCTTGCTGACAATGGCTTTCGCTCCGCGCACACCTTCCTCGGCAGGCTGGAAGATGAGCATGAGCCTTCCGCGCCAGCGGTCCCTGAGCCGTGCCATCACCTTCGCCACCGCAAGACCTGCGGCAGCGTGGCAATCGTGACCGCAGGCGTGCATCATTCCGGGATTCACAGACGCGAAACCCTCCCGGGTGGGCCGGTGCAGTTCTTCGTTCGATTCGACCACTCCGAGCGCGTCGATGTCGAAGCGCATTGCCGTAACGGGGCCGCTGCCATTTTCCAGTATTCCGATGACTCCGGTCATGCCGTCCTTCATCTGTGCCGCAAAATCCTCTTCAACCCCCTGCGACACAGCGCGTTCGTAATGTCGGGCAAACTCCTGTGGCTCCGGCAGGCCCATTCGTTCATCGGGTTCGAGCATGTCCTGTCCGAGCAGCAGTTCATAGCCTCCTCCAGCGAGCAGCGCCGCAAAATAATCGAAGAGGTGCGGATTTCAAGCCAACCAGTCTCGGCATACTTGTGGAAGTCTCGGCGGCGTTCGGTCATAAAGGGGGCGAGTTCGTCGGCAAGCGCGCATATACGGTCGAGCATGGTTCCTCCTCGACTAAATTCAGGAATGCCAGGCCGCTCGCATGTCTGCCCGGGCCTCAACTGTGCCGTGTCACCGGTATCCTTATCAACACTCTCAATCGTCGTCCTGTCCTTCACAATTGAACTCGGCCCAAACAGGACGGTGGTCGGAGACTGCCTTCGAGGCGGCATCGTCGTTGTCTTCGAACATAATCTCATCGAAGCGGTATATGCCCCAGCGGTATCCGTGATTTCGTAACCCGTGCACCTATACCTGAAAGATGATGTTGTCGTACAGGGACGAATCGAAGATGGTGGTTTTGTTCTCGCTGCCTTGCACAAGGAAGCGAAGCGAGTCTATCGTCCTCAGGCGAGCAAAGCGCTCCGATGCCGGGTTCTCGTTGAAATCTCCCGTGAGCAGCACGTCGTTCTCGATTTCGTCATAGTCCTGTACGAACCGGTACACGTCAGCGATGGCGTCCAGTTCAACGGCCCTTTCCGGAGACTTCTTCGACCCACCGTAAAGCAGGTGAACAGTGATGAGCGTGAAGTCGAAGGAACCGATACGAAAGTCGGCGTGGAACGGTTCGCGGATGAACTGTCGTTCAAGGTCAGGCCAGATTTTGGCGTTTCCCTCGAATTGCACTCTGTTCTCCTTGTAAAGAAACGCGTAGCGTTCCTTGTGCGATCTTGTTCCGACCTCCTTCGAAAGGACGAAGTCGTACTCGAGCCCGCGGGTCTGCAGCTCACTCACACAGCGGCGCAGTACTTTTCCGTCCCGCACTTCCTGCAGAGCGATGAGGTCGAAGTTCGCGAGCACGTCGCATATGAGGCGCAATTCATCGTCGTCACGGGAGTTCGAGGAAAAGATCCTGACGTTCCAGGATGCAATTGTGCAGGTCGAGGGGGAGCTTTCAAGAGGGGGCGGGGTATTGTGAGCTACCGGTTGGTTTCGGCCGTGGACTGCAACATCTATAAGGTCTTCGATGGCCGAGAAGAAGCGGTCGAGGTTTCTCGATCCATTTGCCCGGGAGTCGTAAACGGATACGGCGACAATGGCAATGGAAAGCAGCAGAAGGAACCGTAAAGACCTCTTCATTTTCGGAAAACCTGACGTTCGGGGATTATTCTTCGAGCAGAGTGTTCCAGTACGCGTCCGAGATGAAATTCTGCCAGCTCTTCAGCACCTTCTTTCGCGATATGCTGTGCAGGGGAGTCCACTTAGGCGGCAAAGGACGCTTGAGAAGCCTCATGCCGCTTTCAGCGGGAGTTCGATTGCCCTTCTTAGCGTTGCGCCTGACGCACGCGAGTACGCAGTTCTCCCAGTTTTGAGCGCCCACCGCGCGAGACCGGGATGACGTGGTCTATGGTGAGTTCCTTTACACCCGGAAACTCGCCGCAGTACTGACACCGATACTTGTCTCGGTAGAACAGGGCTTTGCGCGTAAAGGCGACACTGTTTTCGGGGATGCCGTTGTAGCTGACCATCTTCACTACTTCGGGAATGCGCGCTTTCACCGAGACGGGGTGCGCACGTAAGGCCCGTTCGATATCTCCGACAACTGCACCCAGCTGCTGAAATCGTGAATTGTGTAGTGTCTCTCGTGAATTGCGTGTGCGACGTCCCGATAGAGCCAGACCATGGCTTTCCTGGCAGTCACCGTGTAAATCGGCACCCATGAGCGGTTGAGCACCAGAGTAGGTCTTTGAAGAGATGGGGCTGCCTCAGACATCAGCCTGCTGAATTGTAGCGAACCTCATGCCCGATTCAAGTTAGAACTGGTTTAGCAGATGCTCGTACGATTCTCAGCAACACGTTTGAGAATGGGCGCACATGCGCATATTTTGCAAATTATTTGCAGATGATATAATACGGGCATGAGAGACAAGGACACTGCCATAGACCTATTGCTCAAAAAGCACGACCTTTACCGCACCGCCTACCGCAAGGCGTTGCTTCAGAGCCTCGCGGACAAGGGAGTTCCTCTCAGTGCAAGGCAGATTCACGAATGTATGGGCGGTAGAGCGCTTCCCGACCTCGCCACCGTCCGCGGAACGCTCAACACTCTCGCAAGGCACGGCATAGTAACTTCGTTCTCCGACGGCAGCGGACGGAAGTTCGTGCTGTCAAGGCTCGACAGGCACGAGCACCTCGCAATCTGCATGAACTGCGGCTTGAGTTTTTCCATAGAACCTTCCGCAACCGAGCAAACTCTTTGTGCCGAGGCACAGCATGCGAAGCGCGAGCACGGGTTCCGCACCGTCGGCCACAGCGTCGTGCATTACGGCTACTGCAGCGGGTGCTCCGAACTCGATAGTCCCTGCATCTGCACCGAAGATCAGGAAGGACACAAATGAGCGAACCGGCGATTAAGATTCGCGACCTGAACGTTGAACTCGGCGGGCGCAAGGTACTCGAGAACATATCGCTGGACATCAAGAGGAACTGCGTGACAGCGCTGATCGGCCCGAACGGGGCGGGAAAAGCCCGCGCTGTTCCGCTGCGGCAATGCTGGGGCTGATGGGAGTACTCGGGGAAGGTGAAGATACTGCCGCAACGGCAACGCAAAGGCTCGCATCGGCTACATTCCGCAACGGATTGAAATCGAACGCGAGAATCCCATTCGTCTCATTGACTTTCTGCTTTTGACCGAACAGCGTGTTCCGATGTGGATACGCCCCCTGCCCTCCCGCAGGAGGAAGGCGGTAGAGGCAATGGAGCGAGTAGGCGTTGCAAAGCTGAAAAACCAGCCCATCGGTAAGCTGTCGGGCGGGGAGTTGCAGCGTTCAATGCTTGCGAAGGTGATACTCTCGCAGCCGGACGTTGTTCTCATGGACGAACCCGTCAGCGGCATAGATGTATCCGGCGGCGAGCTGTTTTGCGAACTCCTTGAGGATTTGAAGGAAGAACACCGCTTTACACTTGTTCTTACGAGCCATGACTTGTCGGTCGTCTCCAACCATGCAACGGAGGTGATCTGTATCAACCGTACATTGAAATGTACCGGGCCGCCTGTGGAGGTTCTCACGCCCGACTCAATTCAGGAATTGTACGGACCGAACACGGGTCTCGTTAAGCACCACGACCACTTCAAAGAAGGTCGTCATTCATCGAGGTTGTGATGGAAGGTCTTCTTGAGGGCATCTACAGTGCGGTGTCGGAATTATTGAAGACGGTACTGCCGTTCGAATGGGCAACGGGAGATTTCACCCTGCTTCCGTTCATGGTCTGCGTGGTTACGATGCCGCTTACCGGGATGGTGGGCACGGTCGTGGTGAACGCGCGCATGAGCTTCTTTACAAGCGCGATAGCGCACTCGGCCTTTACGGGTGCGGCGGTGGGAATACTGATGAGCGTGAACCCCACGTGGGCGATGGTGCTATTCGGCTGCGCTCTGGCACTTCTGATAACCTTCCTTCAGCGTCGTTCCGAGGTGGCTCTGGATTCGCTGGTTGGAGTAGCCCAGACGCTGACGGTAGCGCTCGGCCTTGTGATAATCACGGCAATCGAGTACCCGTACATAAACCGCTTCCTGTTCGGCGACATAAGCTATGCGACGAAGAGCGATCTCGGCTTGGCATTTCTTATGCTGCTCGTGGTGACGGCATTCATGTACTTCTGCTACAACAACCTGCTGATGATAGGTCTGAGTTCCAGCATGGCGAAGGCCTGGGGCGTAAAGGTGTGGTTATACGAGTACCTTTTCTCGGTAGTGGTCGCGGTCGTGGTGATGATGAACATAACGGTCATCGGCGTTTTACTGGTTGCCGCGGCGCTGATCGTTCCTGCCGCGGGTGGCCGGAACTTCGCGTGGAGCGCGGGTTCCATGATGTGGATGTCGGTGTTGATTGCGCTTGTATCCGGTGTTGCGGGACTTGCGATAAGCTACTACGTTGAAAGCGCAACGGGACCGACAATCGTGCTCGTAGCAGGTGCTATATTCATGCTTTCCGGCGCTTACAGGTTCGCGATGGGCCGATTATTCGGGGGAAGATGTTAGCCGAGGTCAGAGAAACGGTATCAGTGACGCCACCGAATCCGCCACGAGAGAGGGTTTGTACGGACTGTCCTCGAGGTCTTCGAGCGTGGCCTCGCCGCTGAGAACCAGGACCGAGGAAATACCCGCATCGTTCGCCATTCTCATGTCCGTGTACAACCTGTCTCCTATGAAAAGCAGCGAGGACGGTTCAAGGGCGAGCCTCTCGGAAGCTCCCTGCACCATCTCGGTCATGGGTTTGCCGAGATAGGTCGCCTTTCCATCGCAGCAGTGCTCAATCATGCCGGTAATCAGGCCGGAGTCGGGAATGGGGCCATCGGGGGTGGGGCAGACCATATCGGGATGTGTGGCAAAGAGAGGCAGTCCCTTCTGAGCGAAGCGCACGGCCTCGAGCAGCCTGTCGTAGGTAAGGGTGAGGTCGAATGAGGACAGTACGACCTGTGGATCCTGTGCATCGTGGACAATTCCGAACTGCTCGAGCTGCTCGACAAGTGACGGAGTTCCCAGAACGAAAGCGCGTGATACACCTTTGCTGCGCAGAACTCTCGCGGCGAGTTCGCCTGAAGTGAAAATGCGCTCGACGGGAGTGTCAATGCCGAGTCTCGTAAGTTTTTCGGAGTATTCGCGGGGGTTTTTCGAACAGTTGTTGGTGATGAACAACCACTTTCGACCGTCGTCTGCGAGGGCGGAGATGAACTTGTCCGACCCCGGTATGAGGGAATCGCCGAGATAGACGGTTCCGTCGAGGTCGAGCAGAAAGCCCTTTGCGTTCGCGACGACGGTACGGTCGCCCTTGATGTACTTATTCATATCTCAACGCGTCGATAGGTGAGAGGTTTGCGGCCTTGATGGCCGGATACATGCCGAACACGAGACCTATCATCACCGATATTCCGAAGGAGAGCAGGACGGAATACCAGGTGACGAGCGCTTTCATGTCGGCGTACTGGGTGATGGCCCAGGCGCCGCCCATCCCAATGAAGACTCCGATCAGCCCTCCCGAAATCGCAAGCAGAACGGTCTCGAAGAGGAACTGCATGAGGATGTCCAGCTTCTGCGCGCCAACCGCTCGCCTCGTGCCGATTTCGCGGGTGCGCTCGGTGACGGTGGCGAGCATGATGTTCATGATGCCGATGCCTCCGACGAGAAGGGAAATAGAGGCGATTGACACGAGCACGATGTCGTATATCCGCTGCTGCTGCTCCTGCTGTGCGAGCAATTCCTTTGGTACGACAATCTCGAAGTCGAGGCGCGGATGGTTGCGCGTAAGGTAGTTATCGATAATGGCCGATGCGGATTCGACATGGTCGGCCTCGTCGATGCGAAAGTACATTTCGTCGAGTTCGATGTTGACCATCTCCATGGAACCCTCTTCCGACGAAAACGAATAGAACCCGAAATCCTTTATCGCCGTCTGAAGCGGCAAATAGACGTCCTTGTTCACGTCGCGCACACTGACCATTCCACCGGTTGCGGCGGTTTTTTCCTCCATAACTCCGATGACCTCGTACCATTTGTCGCCGATCTGGATCAATTCGTTCAACGGGTCTCGGAAGGCGAACAGTTCCTTTTTGGCATTTGCTCCGAGAACAGCCACGCGATTATGCAGTTTCTCGTCGAGATCGGTGATGAAGCGTCCCTTGATTACTCGCGAGTTCGTGACCTCGGTATAACGCCAGGTTGTGGCCATTGGGGTGGCATTGGAACGCTGGTCGCTCTTGCGCACCTTCTGGCGTACATCGCGCAGAGGAACGGCCGTCTTCAGGTGGGGCAGAGTATCCAAAAGGTGCTCGAACTCCTCCACGAGCAGGCCGTATGACAGGATATTCATCCTGCCGCTGGACTGTTTCTCCTCGCCCTCGACTATGGGCTTTCGGCTCTTGACGCGGATGTTCTCGATTCCGAGCAGCTTGATCTGTTGCTCGGTCTCCCAGCGAGCGCCTTCACCTATCGCCACCATCGCCACGACTGCCCCTACTCCGAAGATGATACCGAGGATCGTGAGGAACGACCTCGAACGGGTGCAGGGCGATATTCATGAAGCCTACGCGAAGTATCTCTATGATACCCATTCAGTGCCTCTGCTGTTGCGTTAGTCGGACTTGGGCAATGGCTTATCGTTCTGCACCTTGCCGCCCTTGTTGCTGTTTTTGAACTTATCGCGCAGTTTCTGAAGGTCTTCCTTGCTCATGTTCTTGAGCGACTCTTTGTCTATCTTCTTTGAACCGGATTCCTTGGGCTGCTGTGGTTCATCGCCCGGCGTGGGAAGCGGGGGGCGGCATAGTGGTGTAAACCTTGCCGGTAACCTCGACGTTTTCGGCGGTGGGCGGCGCGAACTGGAATACCTCGTCGCCGACCTCGAGGCCTTCTTCACGATGACGTATTCGTTATTGTTCTTTCCGAGTTTCACCCTCTGCGCAACGCACTGGTACGCGGGCAGTCTTTTTGAAACAACCGGTTCACCGTTCTTTCAGAAAACGTCTTCCACCGGAATCCTCAGCACATCCTCAAACTTCTCCACCATGATCTCAGCCTGAACGGTGGAGCCGGGAGTAAGTCGTTCGTCGTACTCCTCGATGAGTATCTCGCAGGACACGATTCTCGAACTGGTGGGATCCCAGTAACGAATGGGCCTTGCGGCACGAGCCTTGAACGACACCTTTCCGGTGTACATTGCATCGTCCAGGGCGGGAACTTTGATGAGTGCGGGCAGACCGAGTTTGATTTTCGAAATATCGGCTTCGGGGATGCTTACATCTACCTTCATCTGAGAAGTGTCCGGGATGTGCAGTCGAATACCTGCCCTGTCCAGATTCGCTGCCCGGCTTGAGCTCTTCCTTGATATCGTTGCCGTAGCTCCTTCCCCTGCTGTTGTCGGAGCCTCCGCTGCCGTAGTAGATGTAGCCATCGGCAGGTGCGATAAGGGTCATTTTATCGAGCCGTTGCTTGTAAGTATCGAGTCGCTTCTTTGTGTTTTCCAACTCCCTTTCGCGCCTGCGAATGGACGACAGACGCTGGGCCTACTCGATGAGATGTTGTTCTTGGTGCGCTCGAGGTTGCGTATGGCGTTTTCCACGGCCTCGCGCTTATCTGCAAGCTGTCGCGGAAGAGTGTCTTCGAGGTATATGCGGTAGTCCTCTTCCTGTTTCGCAGCGTGTTCCTGCGGTTTTCGAGTTGGATTTTCGCGTTTTCGAGGTCATTGATGGTTTTGAGTTCCTTCTCGATCAGAAACGGCAGTGCCGCGACATCCGCCTCGATCTCGCGCAGGGCCTGGCGAGCCTGACGAATGTCAACCTTGAACTGCTTTTTCTTTCGAGGCACATCCGAATCGAGAACTTTCAGAGCTCCTCCTTCGGCGGCGACAATGTTCTTTTCCGCATTCATCAGCGTGGCTTCGTCCTCACGCTTCGGCAATGTCATTGTCCTCCTTGGCCCGGACAAGCTCCGCCTCGTTCTCCCTGAGTTTCACCTCGAAATCATCAATTTGTTTCTGAAGATCCTGCGTGTCGAATCGCAGGACCACGTCCCCCTCTTTGACCTTTGCTTCCTCCGGGATTATCCACTCGATTTTGCAGCGGTCACCGAATTCAGCCTTGATCGGCTGGCTGCGAAGGGACTTCAATGTCCCCTGCTCTGTGACGGTGATCTCCATATTAGTCGGTCTCATCTCGTAGGTTGGTATCTCCGCCAGCCCCTCATTCTTCGGGCCGTATTGGGTGTAACCGTAATACCCCGAGCCACCCAGAATCGCGAGAACAAGGATGAAGAAAACGATCTTGCCACCTGTCCAGAATCTTTTGCGCGGCGCGACCTTTGCCTTGCCGCCGATTATGGAGGTCTTCACTTCGGGGCTGTTCTTATTTTCGTCTGTCATTGCAACCACTCTCCTCGGTCGTCAATTTTCAACTCGCCGATGAGCGAGAAGTAGCGCAGCACTTCGACCTTATAGTTGACGCGTGCGCGGTTCAGACTGTCCCAAGCATCGGTAACGGCATTGAGAGCATCGTTATACTCCGCCGCCGATATGTTGTTGTTTTCGTAGTCCAACTCGGCGCCCTCGCGCTTTTTGATGGACGTCTCGTAGCTTCTTTCGGCGTTGCGCATGGAACGCAGGGCGTTATCCACAGCGCGAACTTGCCTTCTTACCTCTTTGACTATCTCGTCCTGACGACGTTTGAAATCTCGCTCGTAGATTGTCCAGCTCTGCAGCAGGTTGCGGTATGCGTCCTTGCGGCTCTCCTGGTCGAGATTGTAAGACCAGCTTATAGAAGCGGTGAGGCTGGAGTTGTGGTTTTCGAAGTCCTCGGAGTTCTCGTCCACGAGCGGAACATTATAAGAGAACGATATCCTTGGCGCGATGCGCAGGTTGTAAAGGCTAATGAGAAAGCTTCTGCGCTGATCCTCGTACCTGTCGCGCTCGGTCTGGAAAGACGGGTTCTGGGCAAGAGCCTTTCGCACAGACTCCTCGAAGTCAAGGTCATACACTTCTGCCTTAACCGGCTCTTCGATCAGTTCAAGGTCGTAATCCTGTGGAATGCCAAGACTTGGAGCTTCAGGTCATCAATCTGCTCTTCGTAGTTTTCTCGCTTGTCGTTGATGGCCTGCTCCGTGGCTATCAGGTTCTCCTCGGCGATGTACACGGCGGTGAGGCTCTTTCTGCCTCGGTTGTATTCGAACTTCGCCACTTCGAGCCTGTTCTGAGCGTCCTTGAGCTTATCCTCCTCAGTTCGCAGAGTCTTGAGCGAGTTGATCGTGTCGTAGTACTCTCGCACCTTGTTGATTAGGTAGCTTTCGCGCTGCTGGCGAAAGCTGCGCTGTGCGTATATCCACGACCGTTCGGCGGCAATTATGCCTTCCTTCCACTCCATGTAACCGCCCGGGCGCAGCAGTATATCGAACGAAAGCGAAAGAGCGGAGGAGAAAGACATAGACTCCGTGTCAGGCGGGGAGGTGCCGTGTGAACGCTGGGCGTTCGAGGTCATGCGCAACGAGCCCTGCCAGGGCAGTGACTGGCTGAGTGAGAAATTGACGCTCTGGGACTCGGTACCGTTCTGCGGGTCGAAAGAGGCGCTTATGTTTCCGCCGAAGACCGGGCGATAGGACCGCAGCGAGTCACGCAGGCGCTCTTCGGCGCTCGCGAGGGTCTCCTTGTAGCGGAGGTACTGCACGTCGTTCTGCTGCACGAGGTTGAGAAAACTCACAAGGCCGATAGTCGCGACCTTTTTTCCGTCCACGGTTTTTATTGGAACGGTAAGCGACCTGTCGGATATAACTTCGGAGTCGGAATGTTTCGGTCTTCCGGGAATATTGGTCTCGGCGACGACCTGTTGGTACGAGGTGGAGCGGGTCAGTTCACCCATGGCCTCGTCGGCCTTTATGTCGTCCAGTTCGACCGGGTATTCGTCCTTCTCGTATTTCAGGCAGCCTCCGCACAACAGGAGCAACGCCAGAAACACCGGGGCAAAAGACCTGAGAGTAGTCATTGGCAAGGACCTCCGTACGACCATTTTAGCTATTGACGCCTCACGCGGACGAGGTTCCCAATAAAGACTGCAAATAGGTTAGAATAGCATTAGAAAGCTGAAAGGAACAGTCATGGCGACAAAAGGTAACCGAGAGACCATACGCAAGCGCAACAAGCTCATCGCACGCATCTTCTACGGAGCGATAGCAATCCTAATCATATGGGGTTTTATAGCGTTCATTACAAGTAGCCCGGTCAATGAAGACCTGATGACTCAACGCCCGCAGGGTTCTTCCACCGAGGGTTCCGTCGAACTTCCCGACAAGCCCAGCCGCGAGAAACTCCGGTTCCCACCTTTCGAGGTAATGCCCGAAGGGGCTATCGCGGGTGTACTGTTCAATGCCGAAGCAAACTTCCACGATGTACTCGAAAAGCGCAAGCTGTACGGCATACTCTCACTACTCTTCCCCTCCGCGGACTTGGAGGCCCTCCTTGCGAAAGTTGACAACGACCTCGTCGTGTGCCTGTACGAGAGCAAGGAACAGGAACTGATTCTCAAGGGAGCCATCACCTGTGCCGACGAGCAGACCGCCATTGAGCAGCACGACAAGCTCATGGAACTGATAAACGAGGACGGCAAGCTTCAACTCGGAGATATGGCCCTTCCCTTCCAGCGCGACGGCCGTGATATTTCCATTGCTCTTATAGCCGACGAGCTTCCGCTGCTGCCTCGTTCGACCCGCAAGCCCATAGCCCGACTTTCTACAGCCCGTGAGGTTCAGGCCCTTGCCGGACACGACGAGCCCATTTCGGTTTTCGCCGACCTGTCGCGGTTGAAAGATTTCCTGAATCGCAAGTTTCCTTCCGTGAACGGCGAGGCGAGCGTACAGACGGCATTCAACGCGCTCGACCTGAACGGAGTTACGAGCGCAGCAATGATTCATTCAGTGCCGAAGCCGACGGCGCGAACACCGGTATCTACCTCAAGGGAGTGCGCGGCGAGGGTTTCTTCGGAATGGTCAGCACGTACGACACGGAGGTCAACTGCCAGCGCTTCTACCCTGCCACAACGCTTTTCTTCGCCTCTCAGACTTTCGACATAGGCAGGCTTCTGAAATCTGTCGGAGGTCTTTTCGCAACCACGGTTCCCCGGAAAAAACAGCGCCTCGGCGAGGAAATATCCAATTCCCTCACAAGTGTCGGGATTTCCACGGGAGTTCTCGCCCGTGCGCTGACGGACACTATCTCGGTCGGCATCGCGTTCGACACGATTCTTCCAGAGGTCTGGGCCACAGCGGAGATTGCCGACCAAGACGTGCTTGAGTCGATCATAGCGGTTATGGAGGCCGAAGAGACCGTAGTGCGCAAAAAGCGCAACGAAAGGGATGTATTCTTCGCCACAGCCCCGCTTTTGGAACTTCAGGCCGGCCAGCTCAAGTACAAGGTTCTTCCTGCATTCACGATTGTGGACGGGAACCTCGTCATCGCTTCATCGAGCACCTCTCTCTACCGCACCCTCAGCATCATTGCGGGCAAGGAGAAGTCCCTCGGAGACGATGAACAGTTCAAAACGGCACTCGAACAGGCCGGTTCGAACAGCTCTTTCGTATTCGCCCGAACCGCAATGATCTCGCGCAAGATATCCACGCTTCTCGGCTCGGACTCCGGCGCGCTTTCATTCCTCGACGAATTCGGCGAGGTCTTCTGGTCCTCCGCGACTCGCGACCTCACCTTTCTCTCAATCAAACAGCGCACGGACGTTCCCATTCCCGTTGCCAACCACCTTCTCCGCCCCACAATGCTGCCCATGACAATGGCCGCGCTGCCCCATTACGACAGGTTCCTGACCATGGCGATATCCAGTGTCAACTGGGCTGGTTCCAAGCTGTATTACTACGACTACGAACACCTCGACATCGGCATAGACGCGACCGGGGAGCAAATCGCAATTGATGCCAAAGCCCGTGTTCGCTCACTCGTCGAAGACTCCACCGGTTTCACTTTCGCCATCAACCCGTTCTACGAAATCGAATCCGTGACGCTCGACGGGAAGAAGGCCAAGTGGAAACTTACGGGACCGTTCCTCGCAGTCTCCGCACCCGAAAGGCTCGCGAAAGAAAGCGTTCACGAAGTGAGAGTGGTGGCAAGGGGAATGCCCGAAAACTTGACGAACCTTGTGCCTCCGGCCCTTCTCAAGGCGTTTCGGGTGTACTCCCGTCCGGTAAGAACCGACGATGGGCTGCACCTGTCTCTCACCTCGCTTTTCTACCCGAGTCCGCCCGGGCTACGCCAGGACCACTGGACATCCCGCACTCGCGTAACTGTAAAAAAGGGCTGGGAGGCCATAGCCAACGGAAACCTAATGAGCGTCGAGGAAACCGGCAACGGCGTTATGTACACCTTCCTCGACGACCGTCCTGACATGCTGCTCGAGGTAATCGCAGGTGAATTCGAGCGGGTGATGGACAAAAATGCAAACTTCACTGTCGTCCACTACTTCCAGCCCGGCGCCATAGAGGACAAACCGGGCATGCTGAATTTCGCTGCCGAATGCTACTCTTACTACATAGACGAGTTCGGCGGCGACTTCGACAAGATGCCGACCATCGTTCACATGAAAGAGCAGCCGGGGATATCCCATTGCAACTCGTACATCGTAAGCTACACGCGCAGGATGACAACGATGGCGCACGAACTCTCTCACCTTTGGTGGGGTGGGCTCGTGAAGGTGGACCCGCTGCGTTCCAGCATGTGGTACGAGGGAATGGCGGAATATTCCACCCTAATGTTCATCGGCCACAAGTACGGGCAGAAGGACTACAACGACTACAAGACCTACCAGTTCAACCGGTGGCACCGCTACGATTTCCCGCCAAGGCACTATCGCGATATTCGATACTGGTCTCCCGGTCGCGGAATAGTGGGATACGTTAAGGGAATGGCGTACTTTTCGGGTCTTCACGGACTGATGGGAGACGATAAGTTCGAGGAATTCCTCTGAAGGAGCTGACATCCGAGCCATTCCGTTATGCGGATGCCGGGACGCTGTGGGAGGCGTCGGCGAAGGTTGACGACAGTGTGAGTTGGTACAACCGCGCGATGCTCGCGGGCAAGGGCTATTTCGACCTCGAGATAACCTCGCTCGAAAAGGTCAACGAGGGCAGATACCTGATAAAGGTCCGCTCAAGGGGCTTTTACTACTGGCGCGCCGAAATTGCCGTTGCGGGCCTGACGACGGACAACAAGCCTTTCGCCACGACCTTTCGAATGGGCAAGGGCGACACGCGAGTGGAAATAGAACTGAACGTGGAAGGCGACATAATGATGGTGACACTCGACCCTCACGAACTGATTCCCGAGCTAAAACGCACGAATAACACCTACAAGGTCGAGTGACTTTACAGGTTTCGACCGAACAGAAAAGCCCCGGCACGAGCCGGGGCTTTTTAATTCGTTAACGGTGAGGGCTTCAGTCGAGAAGCTCGCGAACAATAGCCTTGACGGCTTCCCGGGCTTTCAGTGCGGCGGCGGGCTCGGGGGAGATGCTGTAGTAGAGGTCAACGAGCGCAGTACCGGTTGATGCGGAGTTCAGTGTCGAGTCGCGCACGTCTGTGAGAGCGCGCACGTTGTCTGCAGCGAGCGAGGAGAACGCGGCCGTCGCAATGAAGCAGCCACCGCCTGCACCGCCTGCGGAAGAGTCGCTGTCGGAAGGCGGCGCGGGAGGCATCCCGGGAGCGCTAACAGGCGCGAAGTCAGCCTTACGGGGTGCTACGTAGTTGTCGCCGAAGTTGCCGATACGGTTGTCGGTGAAGGAGTATATCCAAACGGCCTGTCCCGCGGGCAATGGGGTGTAAATGTCCCACAGCCTGTAATCGTCATTCGCGGCATCGTAGTCGTGCGCATCTGTCACACGGCTCCGCCATAAATGCGATGGAACACCGGAATATAGGGATAGAGCGACATCATCCCGCGGTCGAGCTTTGTGAGGACCTGACCGCCTGTCTGGTTCGCGAAGGGCACGCCGATGCCTTCGTCGTCTATAACGAAACAGTCAGCAAGGTAAAGCGGCTCGTCGTTGCAGTTTCCGACCATGTTCCATCCCTGCTTGAGCGGCATAACGCCGACGCCGTTCTTGGGGCGGGCACCGGTAAAGGTAATGGAACAGTTGTTCGCGGAGATGAACCAGAAGCCACGGCCTGGAGTCCACTCGATGGGAGTGTTTACAATCCTGGGAGAAATGTACGATTCGTTACCTGAGTGATATGCGAACAGCTGAAAAAGCTTGTCGTCGAATCCGCCGAAGTACTGCATGACGGGGTTGAGCATATCTATCTCGGAGTTGATGGGCAACAGCGGAACGGCACGCATCCTGTATGCGGAACGAGTGGTTCCGCCGGTCGCTGTCATTGTCCAGGAGACCTGTGTCATTGGCGAAAGGGACGCCCACTGCGTGCCGCCGTAGGCACCGAGGTTGTCAATGTAGTTGTGCGGCATGGTCTCGTTGCCGCGGAAGGTATGGTACTGAGCCGTGTCGAGCAGGGGTGAATCAACATTGTCGGCGACGAAGTTGACGGTATCGGGATCCCAGTGACCTTCGGTACTCTGGAGGTGGAAGTCCCGGTTCGCGGGGTCAACGTATCCGACAAAAGCCGCGACCACGTCCATATAGGATGCCACGAAACCGGCATATGCATCATCTCGATAGCAGTTGTAGAGGTAAGTTTCACCGGGGATGCTGATTATTTCCGGCATGTCAACAATGCAGTCGGCAAAGTAAGCGGGCTCTGAGCTGAAAATGAGGCGCCGCGGAGAGCCAATATCAAACTCCACAGCCATCCTAAAGGGCTCGGAGACAAGAGTACAGGAATAGAACATCGCGTTGACGCCGTCGAAATGGGCCGCCGTGCCCATGAAGTCGAAGAGCACATCCGCAAAGTCTGCAAAGATCGGATAGTCTCCGGCAATCAGTCCGGTCGTCGCCTTCGTCGTGTCACCGACAAAGGTAAGGTTCAAAAGCTGCATTGCGACAGTATTGGAGAGGTCGAGGTTATAGATTCGGGTGCCGTCAATTGACTCGCCCATAAGTATCAGCACAGGCGGTAGAGTCAACCCGGAGAAGTCGTAGTCGCCGTCCTCCAGGGACAGCTTCTGTCCCGGCTGCAACGCGTTGAGCGCCGTTTGCAGGTCGTTGTAATCCGTCGGGAACGAAATGTCAGGGAACAGCCCGGCCTTCGCGAGCCTCACGTAGAAAACGCGAGGAGAATCGTAAACACCCTGTATATCGACCGTAGATGTAAAGTCGTATATTCCGGCAGACTGACCGGTGGAATCAACGTCGAGGTCCATGAAGCTGTTCGTTGTTCCGTTGGCAACGGCAGGCGTGACAAGGGAGCCTGTCGAAGTGATCGTTACATTAAGATTCTCATTGGCGTAAGCATCGTCGAAGAAGAACTCGGGGCTGATCTGTGAATAATCGTCGAACCAAGAGTGTGGAATTGAGCAGTAGTCACCGCGATTGTCCTCGAACTTGATGTCAACGTCAATGACGTAGTGCAGAATCATTGCGTTGTTCTCGCCGCCGTTGAACTGAGCATTGTCAGCCTTGAAGAAATTAGCAATTGAGGCACTGAAGATTATGCTCGGGTTACCCGCTTCATCTGGAGCGATTTCGTACTTCGCGCCGGGCATTCTCTCTCGATAAAGCCCGTTGAACTTCTGCGAAGTGAACAGTGGCCGCCAGGTGCTGTCGTCCAGTTCCCTCCTGTAAGCCATGAGGGAGAGAGATGCGTTCAGCTCGTCCATGACTTGGTAAACCAAAATAGGACGGTTCTTGAAGTCCATCATCACCTGTACGTTAGCGCCCAGGTATTCCGTAGTATCGTCAGGTTCGGGCAGCGTACCCGCAGCCGGAGAGGCGTCAATAAAGTTCGTTGAGCCAGCATTAGGCGTGTACAAAAGCCTGAGGGGATTCGTATTATTCGTGTCGTGCCATGCTATGACGGCTCCTGCCAAGCCGTAACTGCGAATGGACGGAGAACTGCTGTAGGAAGCATCAGTTCTGAAATCGCCGCCGTCCGAATAGGACGCGTAGTCCCAAGAACCGGAAGCGGAAGTGACGACACAAATCTGCGTCATGCCCTCCATGTAAGGCTCGATCAGGAAGGCGATGTACGGATCGCCGTTGACAACACAGTGGGATATTTTTGACGCATAGCCTGGGTCACCTGTCAGGGCGCCATCCGTCTTTGCCGCCTTGTATTGGTACGGGTCGGAGAATTCGGACAGCCCGCCAGTGCCCATGCTACCTTCCGTTCCGGTCCAATTCATTCCGGCAAAGTAGGTGTAGTAAACGTTCGGCATATAGCCCATCTGCATGTAATCCCATGCGATGAAAGCAATGCTGGGCCAACCGGTAAAGGAATTATAGGCAGCCTCGAACTCGTAAACATCGAGTCCGGACATTCCGGGGATTCCCGTACTGAGGGAGTTCGTGCCAATCTCGACCCAGTTCGTACCGTTCCACATTGCGGCGAACAGCGTTGCGTAATTGGACTGGCTGATGCCGTCCTTCTTATACATGTTCATGTCCATCACACGGACACGGGCGATGAGCGCGACTCTGCCCTGCCCGATGTTTACAAGGTCGAAATCCAGGGCTGAAAGGTTGTATTGCTGGGAGTCGTAGCCTGTTCCGATTAAGCTGAACGGATTCGGGAGCATTTCGGTCGAATCTCGCGATACAGCTCGGATGTAAAAGACGCTGTTGTCTGCAAGTGTGCCGGCAAAGAATACTCCGTCGCGGGTACGAGTTATGTTTGCTCCATTGTCCCCGGGATAAGGGGCGTTCGTGGATATCTCCGGAGTGGACATGGAGGGGAAACGGCGCCAGTGGTCGAGTTTCTGAAGGTGAACGGTATGGTAGAGTTCGGTGCCGGTCGGAATCGAGTCCGGCGCATATGCCGCGTAGGTGACCGAACCGAAGTCAGGAAAAATGTTCATTCCGATGATGGAATTCGAGCCATCGGCATAGGTTCCCTGCATGTCCTTGTAGATGAAGACGAACTGACCCAGGTCGCCCTCGTGTTCCACGATCTGCAACTGGAATGTGTAGCGGTCCGTGGGGCTGTTCTTGTGTGCAACCTGGTACCATTCGACGACGAACTTCCTGTTCGGCATCGTGCCGACGGTTTGATACCGGATTTCTCCGTTTCCGGACTGTCCGTCCGCGGGAGCGAGGTCGGTCCAGAACGGTGCCACCGCATACGGGAGTTCCATTGCAGGGAAGTTCATGCCGAAATAGACATCGTCCCCGACCTTCGGAGCAAAGGTGACCGCGCCGTTAGTGTGGATGTAAACGTTGTAATAGGTTTCGTAACCTATTCTGACGCCGAAAGGTAAGTTGACGCGATAGTACCCGTCATCTGCCTGAAGCGAGGCACTGGTGTCGCCAAGGCCGGAGGGGCCAAGGTTGGATGGGTCGGCTATCTCATGCCAGGTTCCCACAGATGACGGATACGTCATGCTGTCGAAGGCCTTGTACCCTTTCAGGTAGTCTTCGGCGTGAGAGGTGCTGCAGAAGCTCATTAAAACGAACACAAAGACCGCAAAGGTAAGCAGGGCGTTACGCATTTCTCCCCCTTGGGTAAGGTATGCCGATTTTATCACGCACTGCTTTTATTGTCAACACATCAGGCGTTATTATTGCTCTTGGAAAGCAGACGAATCACAAGTTCCATGTCAGGCTTGAGCGGAGCCTCGAATTTCAGGCGCTTACCCGTGACCGGATGTTCTATCTCGAGCACTCTTGAATGCAGGGCCCTGTCGCTCGATAACCGGTTCAAGAGAGTAGTGTTCGTGACCGGCGAGATCCTGTGGAAACAAAGGGGCTCCGTGGCCGTAGTCATCGTCGCAGATTATGGGATGTCCTATTGATGCGAGGTGAACCCTTATCTGGTGGGTTCTGCCGGTCTTGAGTTCGAGTTCGAGCAGCGTGTGCGATTCGAAACGCTGCTTAACGGTGAACAAAGTGAGCGCGTGCTTTCCCCTCTCGTAGTCAACGACCGACACCTTCGACACCATGGGTTCGAAGAAGAGGGGAAATTCAATCTCGCCTTCGATTGGGCTTTACAACCCCCTCAACGATCGCCCAGTATTTCTTGGTGACGGTTCGCTCCTCGAACTGGCGTGTAATGGCAGCATGTTCCTTCTCGGTGAGTCCGATGAGTATCACGCCGGTGGTGTCCTTGTCTATGCGATGGCATACCTTTGGGTAGAAACCGTCCTCGTTCTCGACTCGCTGTTCGAACCTGCCGAAAACCGCGTTTATCAGGGTGCCCTTCCAGTGGCCGCGGGCAGGATGCACGACGCTGTCGGCATCCTTGTTGACGGCGATGATGTACTCGTCCTCGTACAGAATGTCCAGAGGAAGGTCCTGCGGAAGAATCTTCTTGTCAATCGCGGGAAGCAGAACTTCGATCTCGTCACCACGTTGCAGAACGGAGGAGTTCTTCACCTTCCTGCCGCGCAGCGACACACGTCCGGCCGCGATGAGCCTCTGAAAAAACGAGCGCGAATAGCGGTTGAACCGGGCAGCGAGGTAGGAGTCTATTCGCCTGCCCTCTACCTTGCCGCTGACGGACAAGATGCATCTGCGCTCCTTGTAGGATTTCTTCATAGCAGTAACTTCGATTGGTTTGAGCTATTCGATACCGGGAGTGAAGATAATGATATGCGGTTCGGCATCGAACACAGCCGAGACGGCAACGATGTCGAACTTATCGTAGGCGAGACCGTAGTAGCCGGTGAATGGGCCGGTTTTTGCCGAATAGAGTTTCGCCCCCCTCAGCCAGCATGCAAGAGGGTCGTTGGACATGCGCTGAAGGCTCGCGAGGTGCAAATCGTGCATTCGCACGAAATCCATATCGTCGGGCCTGGCGCGGAGGGAGAGCACGACTTTTTCGACCCTTTCGAGGACATCGGAGGAATCCCGTTCTGAATGCGCGTATCCCAGCACAATGAACTTCCTGTTGCTTCCACCGGTTGAAAGAGCGCGGCACACGGCTATCTCACCGCCTTGCGCCATCAGTTCGAGAGCCTTTCTCGTCGAGAATATCAGTGACTCCAGCGCGAGCTCCCGTCCGAGGGTTGAGGACGCATCGAACTGCAGAAAGACGCTTGTGTCGTCCGCCTCGAGGACGGTCTCTCCACCGGGCTCGTGAGGAATGTTGAACGGCGTCGGTTCGGACTCGGAGATGCCTTGTGCGGCGATGCCGAGTGTGGGAGTCGGGCTCTGGACGAAGATATGGCTTCCGAAGACGAAGGTCTGTTCATTCATCCCTGGCGGTATTCGAGACCTCGCCAGCAGGATGTCCGAGGAACCGGGAATGTCCTCGAGTTCAACCGGGCGTGCGCATTCGATCATCCAGCGTATCACGCGCTGCAGGTCCGCCTCCGAGCATTCGGCCGTGATGCCCGCGTAAGGTGCCGGCGGCCCGTCGAGCATACTCACCTGCCCTGCCGAACGGAGTGTCATTTCGAGCGAGGAAACGTATTCGCGGGACGCTTCCTTCGGAACCCCTTTCGGGACATGTGTCCGGACATGGCGCAAAAGTTCGGCTGGTTGCAGGCAATACTTGGCGGAGTACTCGCTGAGCGCAAAGGTGACCTCGCAGGTTCCGGCGTACCTGGCCCAGAGTTTCGGGTCACCGCTATTGACGGAAGAGAAGCCGGTCGAAAGCCGATGCAAGACGAACCGCCCGTGCTCGCGCTCCATTCTCTTCATAATCTCACGCGGATTCACGGTTTCGCGAGTAAAGGCCGCACGGAGTGTGGGGGGAGAATCCTGCGTAGGGTATAACTGCGCCTTCATCGTTCGGGCGGCCCGGTAAGAAGCGATATCGCTCAAGGCGTTTGCGTAGTAGGAAAAGGAAGGCTTTTTGACCGCATCTTTAAGGTAAAGGTAGCCATGAGCGCCGAGCGCGAAAAACCGTGGGGCATCGCATCCTCCGAGAAATGAAGCGTACAGGGCTGAAAATCGGGATTCGGGCTTTTTTACGTCAAACGGAATCACCCACCGCCCGTCCGCACCCTTTGCCGGTTCCGTGGTTCCGAAGAGACGAGCAGGTCCCGCGGATGTAACGTCGAGCACTGCGAGACCGCCGCCCGGACGACAGGCTTCTGCGAGCCTCCCCGGCAGATTCTCGTCGCTGCAGGTAACGAAAACGTGAAGCTGTTCGGAGTTGAAATATGAGCCGAAGTAGCCTTTTACATCTGCAAGAGATGGCTCGAACCGGTCGGTGACGGGAGGGTACCCGGCGAGCGCGTTGGCAGCAAGTGCCGCCGTCAGGACGTCGCGGGCCGGATAGTCTATGGGCGTGTCAACTTCGCGAGATGCGGCTATGTCGTCTTCAGTGGGCTCGAAAGCGTCGATGGCCGCGAGCAGCCTGGAGGCCTGCTCGACCGCCCTGCCCTTTTGGGATGTAATAGAAAAGACAACCCAGTTCGGGAAGATCTGCACTCGGAAGCTCGCGGAGGCGGACGCGATTTTGGAAAGCTGCGAGCGGCAGGCGGGAGATGCGAACAGGGTGCGCACGGTTCTGTCGCACAGTCCGCGCTTTTCGGCCTTCTCCAGAACGTAACCCGCGCAGAAAGCCAGCCTGACGTTTGCAGTGCCGGTTTCCTGCGCGGGAGTATGGTAAACGGCTTGCGAGCCGTCGGCAGCAGCGGGCAATACAAGGATAAACGACAGAACCAGGACTGCTGCGAGCGCGCGTTTCATACCTGCCTCAGGTCTTTGCGGGAGGCTCCTTTGCGAGCCTGTTCAAAACATCGATGCCCTTGTGAAGAGTGGCATCGTCCGCCGCGAAGGAGAGCCTGAAGTGCGTATCCTGCGCCGAGAACTGCCCACCGGGGATGATGAGCACCTTGTTCTTTATCGCGTACTCGGCGAACTCGGTTCCCGTTCCCCATGGAGCCTTCGGGAAGATATAGAACGCACCGCCGGGCTTCTCGACATCGAAGTTGTCCTTGAGTCCGTCGTAGATGATATCGCGCTTGCGCCGGTAGCGTTCGAGGGTGGGGGTGAAATCCGCGTCGAGCATTGCGACACCGATTTTCTGGGAGACCGAAGGCGCACAAACGAAGGAGAACTGCTGAAGCTTTCGCATACAGCCGATGAGCTCCTCTTTGCCGAGCGCATAACCGAGCCTCATTCCGGGCATTCCTGCAAACTTGGAATATCCGCCCATGCACAGGACGTTGTCGTAGTAACGGCAAATCGAGGTCGGCTCGGAATCGTAAGTAAACCGGTCGTAGATTTCGTCGGAAAGCACGAGAAGGTCGTGCTTTTTTGCTATCTCGGCGATTTTTCGAATGTCGCTGTCCGGCAGCACAGCTCCGGTTGGGTTCGAGGGCGAGAGCACGATGAGCAGCTTCGTGCGGTCGGTGATTGCGGCTTCGATGCGTTCGGGATATGCGCGAAAGTCGGGATACGTGTTGTATCGAACGGTCTTCGCGCCGAGGAAGTTGGCCCACTGCTCGTACAGCATGAAAGCGGGGTCGGGAATGAGAATCTCGTCGCCCTCTTCGAGCAGAGAGAAAAAGGCGAGCAGCACAGCCCCTGCGACACCGGAGGTCACTATGCTCTGTTCGAACTCCACTCCATGCAGGTTCTTGTAGTAGTCCTTGACCTTCTGGCGGAGTTCCCCGATTCCCTGAGTGAGCGTGTAGCGGGTGAAGCCCTCGTCAATAGCCTTGTGAGCGGCCTGTCTGCCGACCTCCGGAACTGAGAAATCGGGCTGCCCTATGGACAGGTCAATCGGGTCCTCGATGCTCGCAGCGAGTTCAAAGACCTTGCGGATACCGGAAACGGTGACCCTGTCGGAACGGCTTGAAAGCTTCACGCTACCTCCTCGTTTGGCAAAAAATGCTGTTGCTGAACTGACGGAACGAAGGCCCGTCGGATATTGCCTCCACGGGTAGCCCATCGGGGCTGCTTGTGGACATATTGTGGTAGAAAGAACAACTTGTCAGGACGAAGACGGAGACGAGAGTTACTTCTTCTTGCCGACCTTGCGGTTGGCAACCTTTTTCATGCCATAGACGTTCTTCTTCTCGTCCCAGTCACCGCTTGCACGCAGCCTTTGGAGACGCTCTTTACGGGTAAGGACGTTCTTGTGCTTGCTGATGCCGCTCGCGCCCTTAAGTGACGGATGTATGGACATGGAAAACCTCCTGAAACTGTGAAAAAATGACGAAAGAATTATAGAAACTTCGCGAATTTGTAAAGAAAAAGGCGGCCGGAGCCGCCTTCGCCTGACTGAACAGCTTCGATTGCTACTCGCTGTCGCGACCTATGACCTTGATATCCTTGTACCGCGGCTTCAGATTGTTGTAAAGGTAGTTGACCTCGACCTCCTGCTCATAATTGAACGAACCGAGCAGCAGGTTGTAGTTGCCATCCTTCTCAATCACCTTGACGATACCCGGTTCAACGAACCTCTCGTCAATGAGATAGGACTTCTCCCGTTCGACCTGGGCCTTCGCGTCATCGCCGGTGAACTTTGCAAGGAAGATGAAGTAGGTCTTGCCGGGCTTGAGGGACGTCCCTCCGTCATCTTCGTCGAAGAAAGCGGCCAGACCCATTGCGAGGCCGACTGCCACGGCGCAGATTACCACGACGAGGATAACTCCGAAGATGACCGGGCCAGCCGACGACGGATCCCTGCGAGGCGTGGCGGAGTTGTCGAACATGTCAACGTCCTGGGGAGTAGGCCTCACGTTAATGGGGACATCGTTGATGCGTTCGACATCCTTGCGTTTACCGTGCTGGCCGTTATCAGTGCCCTTTTCCATGACCCGAATTATAATTGAGATTACCGCATCGGTCAATTGAATTATTGGCCGAGTTTGTGTTAATATTCTCAGGCGGGATTTTCGAGCCCTTATCCGCAAGAGCCAAACGGAGGCGAAATGCGCACTGCAGTTGTTTCGAGTGGACTTATAACGCCATTCGCATCTTCACGAGAGGAACTTCGCGAGAAACTGAACGGACGAGAACTCGCCTACAAACAGCTTTCCGGAGATGACTGGCCCGGACTCGAGCGTTTTCGCTCTCAGGCCGGAGGCAAGATAACCGGAGACCGGCTCGAAGCGGCGAGGCTGGCGGCATCCCGCGCAGGAATCGAGGACGGAGGTCTGTGCGACTACTTCGCGGCTTTCGCCATTTCGCGCGCGCTGGAGGGACTCGATATCAACCTTGCACGGGCCGGACTTGTGCTCGGAACGAACTTCGGCAACGCGGGAAAGTTCCTGAAACTCGCCCAAAACGCCTCCTCGGGCAAACCTTTCGCAGCAGAAATGGACGGCTACCTTTTCGGCGGAATGCAGAAGAGGCTCGGCGACGCTTTCGGCATAAACGGCCGACGCGAAACGCTCTCGCTTTCCTGTGCCTCCGGCACCTCGTTGATTGCGCTCGGCAAAAGATGGATAGATGTCGGCGATTGCGAGACGGTTGTCTGCTGCGGTGTTGACGAGTTGAACATCTACATTTACTCGGGCCTTAACTCGTTACGGGCAATGTCGCCGGACGATATCGTGCGCCCCTGGGATTCTCGGCGAAACGGTACGGTCTTCTCTGAAGGTGCAGGTTGCGTTGTACTGATTAGCGAGGAAGCGGCGAATCGGGAGCATATGGATATCGAAGGCCGGGTGGTATCGAGCTACCAAAACAACGACGGGTTCCACCTGAGCGCGCCGGACACCACCGCGAGCGGCATAACCGAGCTTATGACAAGGACCATCGAACTCGGAGGAATCGATCCGCAACAGGTGGACTTCATCAACACTCACGGGACCGCCACACCTTACAACGACAAGATAGAGACTCTTGCAATCCGCAAGGTGTTCGGCTCTCACGCCGACGCAATGCCTGTGACCGCCAACAAGGGCGCGATGGGCCACCTCATGGGTGCTGCCGGAATCGTGGAGACGATAAGCGCACTTCACAGCATGAATGCCGGTTCAATACCTCCGACCGCGAACTCCGAACAGCCCGACGAGGAACTGACGTTGGATATTTGTGCGCCGATAATCCCCGGACGGCGAAAATCCGTTTCGCGCTGAAGAACTCTTTCGGCATCGGCGGTGCGAACGCATGCCTGCTTTTGGAGAACGCGAATGCCTGAGGCTTCCCGCCCGGTAACAGAGTTCAACTCCGTGACCACAGCGAGAGCCGCCGGTAAGCTCAAAGACGTGAGCTTCAGCGTTGCATCCGGAGAACTTGTAGGTGTACTCGCCACTCCCCCCGAAGCTCTGCGCGAATTCGCCTTACTGGCCGCGGGACTGACCTCGCCATTGTCCGGAACCGTTATTGCTCTTGGAAAGAAGGCCGTGCAACTCGACAAGAACGACCGCTGCCGCATAGGCTACCTGCCGAAAGGGAGCGGACTGCTCAGGCGCAGAGGCTCGGAGAACAGGTGGTAAGCACCGCGCGTACCGCGGGACTCACCGCGCAGGAAGCTTTCGATGCGGCGAAGAACATCATCGGAGACCTCGCGATAACCCAGCATGCTCACAAGTACCCACAGGCGGTTTCGAGTGCTGAACGCAAGCTGTTCGCCCTGGCCTGCGCGCTTTGCGTGAAACGCGAACTGCTCATTATTCATTCGCCTTTGGAAGACGTCTCGGGCCAGGCTGCCACCCTGCTGCTCAGGAAACTTGTGACTTTCGCGCGCGACGGCGCGGGAGTGCTCGTGTTGACCGAACAGCCGGAGGTCGTGGAGGGCATCTGCGACCGTGTCCTGTTCATTAGCGCGGGAGAGGTGGTCGCCGAAGACACGCCCCAGAACCTGTGCGCAACCTGCGAAACCGACGAGGTGCTGTTGGTGCCGCGTGGAATGCCGAACACGGCACAGTTGGGTGTGGGGCAACACAAATTCATAAAGAGCGTTCGGCATACGGAAAGGGGCTTCGAACTGGAGCTTGAAGGCGGCCAGGCCAACCTGGCCATACTTCTCAAAACACTCGAAGAACGCGGCATAGAGCTTGAAGCAATGACCTTCGTGCGCTCGCGACTGGCCGCCGCCTTTGAAAAAGCCGCGGGCGGGAGGACGTGAGCATGTTTGTGCGCCTTTTGCTCGAAAGGGCTTTGTGTTTCCGATTCGGGGGGCTCGTGGCCTCGATTCCGACGACGATTTACTTCTTCGACACGTTCGTGTTTGTCTCGCCGGGGCAGTCCAGCGCAAAACTGTACTTGTTCGGAATCGTGTTCCTGTTCTCCGTCCTTATCGCCGCGCTTCTGCCTTTCATGGGCTACGAGGGCCTCTCGACTCGTGCGAGCGCCGAAAGACTCATGGCATCAGGAGGAGCGCAGGAGTACGTTGCCTCGGTGTTCCTCACGAGTTTCGTGCTGTCCCTCGTCGCGGGCTTTATCGTTGTACTGAACGGAATTTCCCTTCTTTCGCTCGAGTTCAGACTCGTGCACGCGGCAATCGCCTGCTGCGCCGTCGCCCTCGGGGCCGCGGGGGCCTGCGCGGTCGTGCACGTTATAGCTTTCAGTTCCGGAATACGGGGAAGGCTTGCTCCCGCGGTCGTACTTTTCGTGCTGGCCGGGCTTTCGGGTTGGTATTTCGACATGCGCATGTGGAACGGACAGGGGCTTGAATTCGGGCCGTTTCTCGGTACTCTGAAGCTTGCGAGCTTTCCGCACTGGGTGCGCACCGTGGTAATTGATTCCCTGACAGGCGATACCGCCCGGGCCACGAGCCTCTATATTGCCGCGCTGACCGGGCTGGGCGTTGTGGGGTATTCAGTTTTGAGGGGCGAATATTTCCTTCGGGGCACAAAATGAGCTTATTAACGTCACAAGAGTAACCCGAGACCAGACGCAAACTCAGAAAACCACAACAGAGCAGATAAATGAGAACAAGAGCACGCTATGCGGCAGTTATCGCAATAATCATTGTCATCGGAATCGCGGCATTACTTCTGCTTTTCAAAAAGACCGTCGCACAGGGTAAGCTTCCACCGTCGTTCGTGTTGTCTGTCGAAGGGGCCGCACCCAAGGCGGTTTTGGAAATCACTGGCGGTAACGGCAAGGAAGTTCTCGGCGCTCAGCGTCTGACCGACGGTTACGTGGTGCACCACTACGGCACTACGATCCTTTGCAATGCCAAAGATTTTGAAAAGCTACAGTCGGGGGCCATGGAGGAATACGAACTGAAGATCCCCCTGCTGTCTTCAAGTGAAGCGGATGTCAAGGTGACCCCGCTGCCCCTTGAAAAGGACAGCATGGTAAAACTGACGGGCGAGATCGCATGCCTGCTCGCCGAAAGCAGCCGCACGAAAAACGGACGCTTCCCTGGCGACGGTGAAAACCTTCGAAAACGGTGTTCTTCTCCGGGCGCAGTTCGAAGGCCCGCAAGTTTCGCCCGAGGCGGTTACGGGCACGTTCGCGGTTGAATACGCGGGCGAGGACGAGTTCACGTACGTAAGGCTCGTGGGCGAGGCAGTGGAGGCCGGACACGTAAAGGGCGGCAGGCGCACGACAACCTTTTTCGAACCGGGTGCATCCGAACACGCGCTGATCGCGGCCCGATACATGGCAGATAAAGCCGTAGTACACGCATTCGGCAAACGCTTCGACCTTCCGAGACTCGGCAGGGGCAATACGATAACAGCGGGACCGATGGGGCTATTGGAGGGATTCGAGCTGTCGCATTTCGACTGCCGCCCGGTCAACGAGGTCTTCTTCACCGACTCGTTCATGCGGTCTCAACCTTCGGGCGAGTGGGAGGCAGTTGACGGCAGGTGGGAAATCATGGGCATGCAGAACCCGGACAAGAGCGCCAACCCGTTCTCGCTGGTATTCAAGAGCGCAGAAAGGACCACCGTTGACCGCCTGTTCGACCGGGGCAGGATATCTGACAGCGGACTGGGGTTCTCGGTCGGCGGCGAACCATATACGAAGGGGGCTGAGGTAACCCTCGTTCTCGAAGGCCCTGCTAAAGCTGCCGGTCTGAAGGAGGGCGACTCGATAATCGCGGCACAGGGCGAAGATGTAACCAAAATGGACCGTGCCGCACTCGCAAAAGCCATAACCGACTCGGAGAAGATATCCCTGGTCGTAATGCGAGAAGGTGCAAGAGTGGAGCTCGAGCTTCAGCCCGGCACGTACTACCGCAACCTCAAGCGTTACAATCCTGACCAGAACAAGTTCGGCTCCGACGAGTACGGTAACCGCGGCATAGTTGTCGCGGGTGACGAGTATTGGGCCGATGTCGTCATGGCGGCGAGCCTCAAGCCGTTCGGAACCGGCAGCCTGGGCTTCGTGTTCGACATGGTGGACGGGAACAGCTACGAGGCCATCGTGTGGAACGGGTCATCTCCGGCTATCGGTGACCCCAACTGTATTCAGCACATCAGCGTAATGGGCGAAGAGGTAAAACTCAACAACAAGTACGAAGGCGGCTTTCTACCGGGCCAGTACTACCGTGTTGAAGTTTCAGCTAAAGCTGGTCGCATAAGCGTGACGGTTGACGGCCACGAGGTGTTGACCAGCGCGGTAATGGATCCCCTGTTCGGACGTTGTGGCTTCATGTGCGAGAACATGGAGGCCGTGGTTTACGACGATGTAATGGTCACCAACACCGACCGCCGCCCCGAACGCGGCGGTTTCATCCGAAAATTCGAAGACGACGAGATTATGCGCTACTGGGCCGACCACCGCTACGACTTGGACAGTTCTCAAGCGCAATCTCGAACCTTATCCCAAATACAACTGGGCAAAGGACGGTGAGAAGCTTCTGGAGTCGAAGCTCGAGCCGATAATACTCAACCGCTACAGGTATTTCGGCAATGCGTGGATCGAAATCTCAAAACCTGGCAACATTGCAAAGAGAGCGACCGTCATCATCTGCGGAGAGTCGGTGCTCCCCGGCAAGGGTTACCGGGTCGTATTCGAACCGGACGGCACGTTTACGATAGTTGACAGGCAGAAGGGCGGAGCAAGCACGGTGTATCCCGGCAACAAGCTGCCCGATACGATCCGCATTAAACGTAACGGACAACGCATCGAGGTATCGGACGGCGAGAAGGTTTTCCTTGCGATGAACACGTCCAGGGACTTCGACGGCGGCTTGATTGCTTTCAGAGGCATCAGGGGTTTCTTCACGGGCGAGACGGAAGTCACCGCGGGCTCGGACAGCAGCCGCGAGTTCACCTTCGATACCGTGCCTGTGGAATGGTCCGTCGCGGACGGAAACTGGGGCACCATGAACCGCTGGGTGTGCAATCCGACGTGGTCGTACTTCGGGGGCAAGTCCCAACACCTCGCGGCAATCTGGCTCAAGGAGAAGGTCGAAGGCAACCTTGCGGTGGACTTTTACGCAGGCTTTTCAATGCCCGGCTTCACGCGCCTTCCACTGGAGAAGCCATCGAGTCTCGGAATTACGCTGTACGGCAACGGCAAGGATCCGGTCTCCGGCAAGTCCTTCCTCATCGGCGCCGATCTCAACGAGACGGGCCTAATGTTCGAAGGGCGGGAGGAGTACGAGAGAGTTGATAACCTCGTTTTCAAGACGGTCACAAACAGGGCTGTTTTGAACATGGAGTTCCATCGGCACTGGGTGCACATACAGCTCGTATGCGTCGAAGGCGAGCTTATCGTCAAGATCGCGGACAGCGAGGTGTACAGGGGTAAATACGAACCGGACAAGCTCTCAGAGGGCTTTGTGGGGCTTTGGACGCTTGATAACGCCATCCTGATCGCCCGCGCGAACGTGACCGCGAGCAGGATGTCGCCTGCGCCTCCAGTCAAGGTGAAAACGACAATCGGAACGGTTGGAGCCTTTCACGAACTACTCCGCGGGTAGCGCGGCTTGCAGAATTACCCGAGACGGAAAGATTTCCGGCGAGCAAGCTTATCTCGTAAGTCCTTTCTGGGGTGGCGGGACCAACGAGTTCCGTATTGCTGATGCGCCGAAAAGCCCGCAGGCCATCAGTTTCCTCGTAAAGCCGGACAACGAACCTAAGTGGGACCTGTACTTCAACTACGGCGACAAGCCCTGCAAGGTAGTTCTTTTCGGCAGCACCGACCATTCCGAGGCCTCCCAGTTTCTCGGCAAATTCGAGCTTGAAGAGCTGGAAGGCGGCGTACTGAGGGCCAGAGCGGACCTCGAACGAATGCTTGATGCCATGTATCCGAACTCGAAGGAGGGCATTTCGGACATGCGCTTTGCGGTGCGCACGCCGGGTCTGGTACAGGCCGCATATAACGGCAACAGCGCGAACAGCGCAATGCACCTCACCGAACCGATGTTCTCGCGCGAAGGCTCGGAACCCGCCAACGGAGAGACTGAAGGACGAATAGTCTGGGGCAAAAACGGCCCCTGCGTAGTCGTATCCGGCCGCTACGAGTCGCAGACGAAGAGAATAAAAGTAGACGGCGACGAATGGCCCGTGTGGAACGGCGGAACAAAGTACAACCCCTTGACAAACGAGACTTCTTTCGTAATGGCGTACATGGCGCAGTACGAGGGCGAGGTTGAATGGCTCGTAAAGCTCGCGGACGGCACGGAGCTATCGGACTCGTCTGAAGTGGAGACGGTCAAGGATGCCTGGGTGGTTCGGCGCATGAGCGGTACAGACCGTACTCTGCGCTTTTCGTTCGAGAACGAACGGGATTTCATTCCGCTCGACCCCGAGGACGGCACTTCTCAGTTCGGTCCGCAGAAACAGGCTTCGGCAACGCATCTCTCCCGTGTGAATCCCGGCGACCCCTCGATGGGAACCTCCGTGAGGGTGCTTTGTACAACTCAGGCAGCCGTGTTCGGCATTCGCCTGCCTTTCGAGCAGAGCCTTTACAGCTATCCGGTAGTTGACCTGATGTACATGTTACCGCAGAAAGAAAACCTCGAACTCGGCGCATTTCGGGGACGTGACACAGCCACAGTGAGCATCGCCTTCAAGGGCACGAGCTTTTTCGGCGGAACCGTTCCCAAAAGGCATGACCCCCTCATGGAATCATCGCAGTGGTCACGCCTGTCCGTTGACCACCTGCTTTGGACTCTTGATTCAGGTTTGTCCTCGCGCAACATGTACGCTTCTCACATCAACATCGGGGATTTTGCAACCCGTTTGGGCCATTTCGACGGCACGTGGTTCATGCTCGACGAACTGGCCTACTACCCACCCTCTTCAGCCCGGGGCGATGAACTGCTGTTCGTAGTGGCGGGGCCGCAGGAAATGTACGACCACGTCTATCTGGAAAGCATTGAAGGGCTTTCAGACTCGAGCTATTTAACGAGGGGAAAGCGCCAAGTGAAGATGCATCCACTTGTCGGGAGTAATGTTTGGGCTCTGAAGGCGAAGGACGTCGGTGGCGAAGGTCACTTCCGCCTGAGCTTCAGGGTTCCCGGCAGCCGAAAATTGGCGTTTTACAACGCTTACATTGACCACTCGCCGCCTATCGCAAAAAAGGCGAGATACCGCATTCATCCCACGACCGGGCAGTTCTGGATGAACCTCTATCTCGAAGAGACGAGCGGAATGAACATCAACGATATAAAGGTGATGTTCAATGACAAGGCCCTCGCACAGGACGAGTTCACAGTGAACCTCGTGTCAAGGGGACTGGTTTCCTTCAGGCTGGCGCCGGAATATGCTCAGCTATTGAAGGAAGAGGGCCATGCGGTCCTGATGCTCAAAGACTTAACGGACTCGGCGGGTCACAAAACTAAGGAGCCGGTTCGCATCGAGCTTGAGGGAGTGAGGGGCACAGTCGAGCTTCAGTCTTCTCCCTGAGTACTCTGCTCGAGTTCACTGTCGAGCACTTCAAAAAGCTTCTCGAACAAGGCCTCTTCGCGCTCGGTGAGGTTACCTTTGGTCTTTTCACGCAGAATGCGAAGCAGGTCTATGGTGTACTTCGCGGCCGGCAGGTTGACCTGCGTCAGCTGCGAGACTGGATTCGGATGTTTGCCGAGGTGAATAAGCACCTCGGATGCGAGAACTCGTTGCGAAACGTGTCGAAAGACGGTTCGGGCATATTTGCGGAGGGTTGTGTGTACGGGTCTTTTTCCTGGGTCATGCATCCTCTTTACATTTTCTGGACTTGCATTCTGAAGCTGCTCTGACGAATTCGCTGAACAAGGGGTGCGGTTTCAGCACCTGAGACTTGAACTCGGGGTGGAACTGCACTGCCACGAACCACGGATGGTCCTTCAGCTCGACCATCTCGACAAGTTTCTTGTCCGGTGAGATTCCCGAGAACTTCATCCCTTTACGGGAGAACTTGCGGCGGTATTCGTTGTTGAACTCGAACCGGTGGCGGTGGCGTTCCATGACCACGGCCTCCCGGTATGCCTCCTGCCCCTTCGTTCCGTTCTGCACCCAGCACGGATATGAGCCGAGCCTCATTGTGCCTCCTTTTTCGGAAACATCCTCCTGCTCTTCCATGAGATGGATTACCGGGTAAGGGGTATTTTTGTCAATCTCAGAGGAGTTGGCATCCTTGAGTCCGCACGCGTTACGGGCGAACTCCACCGCTGCGAGTTGCATTCCGTAGCAGATACCGAAATAGGGCACACCGTTCTCTCTTGCGAATCGAATGGCCACCAGCTTGCCGTCAATGCCCCTGGCTCCGAACCCGCCCGGCACGAGGATTCCGTCGAGGTCGCCGAGTTGCTTCCTGACCGCTTCGTCACCCTTTTCAAGCAGCTCGGAATCCACCTTTCTGATTTCTATTCTCGTGTTTTGCGCCATGCCGCTATGCGTAAGCGCTTCGTAAATTGACTTGTAAGAGTCGGCCAGCGCGATGTACTTGCCCACCACGCCTATCTTCACCGTGTTCTCCGCCGAGGTAATTGCACCGAGTCGCTTCTTCCACTCGGTCAGGTCGGCCTTGCTGGCCTGGAAGCCGAGCCTCTCGATAATCTTGTCGTCGAGCTTCTTTTCCGCGAGGGCTATCGGTACCTCGTATATCGAATGCTCTACGTCGCGCTCCTCGATGACGTTCGTCTCCGGAACGTTGCAGAACAGCGAAAGCTTGGAAATGATGCTGTCGTTGAGAGGTCTGCTGCAGCGGCAGACGAGAAAATCAGGCTGGATGCCGATCTCGCGCAGCTTGCCGACACTGTGCTGTGACGGCTTGGTCTTGAGTTCGCCCGCGGTGCGGATATACGGCACGAGCGTGAGATGCAGAAACACGGTGTTTTCCCTCCCGTGCTCCAGGCGCATCTGCCTGACGGCTTCGAGGAACGGGAGGCTCTCGATATCGCCAACCGTACCGCCTATTTCTATAATGCCGATGTCCACGTTCTTGCGCGCGGCGTAACGCATGGCCTTCTTGATGGCGTTGGTAATGTGGGGGATGACCTGCACGGTCTGGCCGAGATATTCTCCGGCGCGTTCCTTCCTGATAACCTCTTCGTAGATTCTGCCGGTGGTGTAGTTGCTTTCCTTATTGAGCAGCTCACCGGTGAACCGCTCGTAATGGCCGAGGTCGAGGTCGGTTTCGGCACCGTCCTCCGTGACAAATACCTCTCCGTGCTGGAAAGGGTTCATTGTTCCGGCATCAACGTTGATGTAGGGGTCGAGTTTCTGTATGGTAATACTGTAGCCCCTGCTCTTGAGCAGGAGTCCGAGAGAGGCGGAAGTAATTCCCTTTCCGAGGCTCGAAATCACTCCGCCGGTAATGAAGATGAATTTGGTCAAATCTTCCTCCGTAATATTTGCGGTGTCAGTACTTCTGTTGTCGTGGTCCTTCGGGCGCTATCTTTCAAGTTGTCGGGCGAACCTGTCAAGGCCGCTGAAGGGTATCTATCGAATCACCGAAATCGGCGCATTCAAGCACTTTGATGTCGTAACCTGCATGAAGCAGACGAAGCTGTTCGAGACGCTCCACGGCCTCGATCGCGGGCCGCTCGAGCGACGAATAGCTCTCCAGCACCTTCCGCTGAAAGCCGTAAACACCAACGTGCACTCGTGCGGTCTCAAGCGCGAGCGAGCTTTCCGAAAGCTCGCGTGCATGGGGTATGGCAGCGCGGCTGAAAATCAGAGCGTGGCCACGGGAGTCGCACACTACCTTCACTCGCGAGGGGTCTGAAAGCTCATCAGGCGAACGCAGCTTACGGGCCGCCGTTGCAACCGGAGCACCCTGAGTCAAGGCACCGAACACCTCGTCAAGAAGGCCGGGTGGAACAAGGGGCTCGTCGCCCTGAAGGTTCAGCACGTGTTCGAATTCGCGCCCCTTCAGAGCCTCGGAAATGCGGTCGGTCCCGCTTGCGCAGTGTTCACCTGTCATGACGGCGTTCGCGCCGGCCGCTCTCGCGGCGTCGAGAATGCGCTCGTCATCGGTGGCGACGACAATCTCGTCGGCGAGTTTACACTTTGCCGCGTTTGCCACCACGTGTTCAATGAGGGTTTTGCCCGCGATGATGCGTAGCGGCTTTCCGGGGAGACGTGTTGAGGCATATCGTGCCGGAATGGCTATGATCCGGCTCAAGGTATTTCCCTCGTGCCGGGGCGTATCCAGCGTCTGCGCTTTTCCTGGCGGTTGACATCCTCGAGCGGTGAGTTCTCCGCCCTTATCATCCTGACGACAATGCTGCCGATGGGAACGTCCACCTCGGCGCGCAGCACGACCTTTGTTTCCTTCTCGATCCACATCTTCATTGCGCCGTTGGAGGTGAACAGGGCATCCTCTTTTGTCTCGGGTTCCAGCTTCCAGGCGTTGAACTTGCCGACTCCGGTAACTCGAAGTCCGACCAGGCCCACGCATTTCAGCTTAAGCACCCAGTCCTCATCGCTCGAGTGCATGGGAAACTTATAGGTCTTCCCTACCTCGGGTTCGAGCGCGCGGAGATACATCACCGCGGACAGCGGATCCAAAACTTTGCTCTGAAGCGGCTTCTCATATTCCTTGACCTTGCCGCCCTTGTCCTTCTTGGAGTTGTAAAACGCCTTCATTTTCGAGTAGTCGTACACGATAGTCTCGTCTCGGAAGTTCTTGGCGTTTCGGCCTTCTCGCATGTGGCGTTCGAACTGAAGGGCATAGCCTTTACTGCCGTGGATATGAGATATGAAGGTGTCCTTGACCGGATAGAGCAACTCGACGAACTTGCTGGATTTCGCGGTCATCTGAACCTTGTAAAACGGCGCGGGCAAAAGCCCTCTTCCGACGACCTCTATGGCTCCGGTCCCCGCCGCGAAACCGCGGTAGGCGATTTCGTAAACGTGCTTCTCGCCGATTTCAAGCTCGTGGTCAAACGGTTCGAAGGGCGGAAGCGAAACCTTCGGTGACTCGGACGGAGAGGCGGAGGGGGAAACGGAAGGCGACTGCGACTCGCTTGCGGACGGGGCGGGACTCTCGGAGTCCTCTTCCGCGATTATCACCCCGTAGGACAGGGCGAGCAGAACGCATGATATGGCGGTTATTCCCAGTAGTGTGCGTTTCATCTCAAAGCCTTCTGTTCGTTCGGGCCGACCATCTCAAGCGGCGAGTTCTTCGTGCTGACAAGCTGAGCCTTGCAGTCGCCGGCGGTATCGTCCCATCTCATTGCCAACATGATACCTGTTAGCTTGTCTATTTCCAGTGAGAACGTTCCGGTCTTGAAAGACAGCACGGGACGGGGTAACCTAAGCTTGGCAGTCCATACCTCGCGATTGCCCAAATCCCTGTACTCGTCTTTTTTCTGGCCGGTCACTTCGAGCGACGCTGAGAAAAAACCGTCACAGAACAGGTACAACTCGCGCTTCTCGCCTTTCCTGTCAAGCTTTTCGTCCCGCAGTCTGTACAAGGCGGTAATGGGGTCGGCCATTTTGCCCTCGATGAGCCGATATCGCACGATGGGCTTCGAACCTCGAATCTTTGAGATTATCTGCTTCAATTGCATGTACTTGTAGTCGTAAAACAGCCGTTCCTCGAGGAACCTGTCGTCGCGTGAAAGGTGGCGAAAGAACTGCTCTGAAGAACCGTCCGCGGTGTTCTGAACACTCCGGGCAGACGTGCTGAAGAACCGGAATATCAATTTACCGACCCTGTTGCTCTTCGCTTCGAAGTAGTAGCGGTACTTGCCGTCCTCCGGCGGTTTCTCTCCGCTTCGGAACTGGAAGTGGCCAACCTTCAAACCGCGCCAGTAAACGTTGTAGTTCAGCTCTTCTTTGGGCGAAAAGGAGGGCACGTAAGGCTTGTAAACGTACTCATCGTCCTCTTTGTCGTCCTGCTCGGCCGGAGCGGACGCGCAAACGGAGCACAGAAGAGCAAGGAGCGCAACGAGCAGCAAAAGCCTGTCAACTCGCACCATTAGCCCCCTTGTGTTGGGAAACCGCCTGTCTGTAGATATGCACGAGCCTCTCGGCAATCGCTTCGAGCGAGAAGTTCTCTTCCACGAATTTACGTCCTGCCTTTCCGAGCTTTGTACGCAGTTCAGGGTCGTCAACCAGTCTCTCGATAGCGGCAGCAAGGGCATCCACGTCCTTCGCGTTGCACAGGAGGCCGGTCTTCTCGTGACGAAGGAACGAATACGCACCTCCAACTCCGAATGATACCACCGGCTTTGCGTAGGCAAGCGCTTCAAGTGCGGAGAATCCGAGACTTTCGCGCACGGATGACATGACAAAGACATCCATTTCCTTGATGACGGAATGTGCCCGGAACGGATATCGCGAGAAGGTGACCTTGTCAACCATTTTGAGTTCCCTTACGAGCTTGCGGAGCTTCTGCTCCTGCGGTCCCTCACCCGCGATAAGCACGTGGATTTCGTGACCGGCCTCAATGACCTTCGAACAGGCGCGTAAGAGATATTCGAAGCCCTTACGTTCCACCAGGCTGCCGAACCCTCCTATTACGGGCACCCTGTCGGACTCTTCGGACGGCAACGGGTCGTACCTGCGCAGGTTCACGCCGTTGGGCAGTACAATCATCTTCTCCTTGTGCACTCCCGCCTTGTTCACGAGGTACTCGCGCAGCGCGTCCGAGACCGCAATCATTCTGAACAAGTGACGGCTGTCGTCGGACGGCGGGTCGTCGGAATAGGTGTGACAGGTGACAAGATACGGTATGTTGCATGCCGAGGCGACGGAACTCGCCGCACAGGCCGCATCTTCGCAAAGGGCATGTACAAGTTTAGGTTTGTAGGACCTTGCGAAGCGCTTCAGTTGCATTTTTTTGTAGATTGAAAGCAGCGGAGTCGAGAGACCGGGCAGTTCGAGCACGGCGTCATCTGTTCGGGCAGCACCGTTTATCCTCTTAATGTCGCTCTCGGCGGCATCACACTTTGTACCGGCGCAGACGAAGCGCACGCTCAACCCACGCCGAATCATCTCACCGGCGAGGTCCACGGCGTATATCGAAGGGCTGTCTGTGTCCAGTAGCCCTCCGATCAGCATGACCTTGAGATTGCCGTCTTCTGCCATTGCTCTCCCGCGGCGCAAAGCTCGCCAAAGATTATAGGATGGGTCGAGTCCCGGTCAAGGGCCGGTCAGAACATGGGGTAAGGTTCGACCTCGAGCGTGATGAGCGGTGGTTCGAGCGACTTGATGTAAGCGGGCACTTCCTTTTTAAGCGTGCTCGCCCTTCCCTCGAACGCCCTGAATGCGTCCTTGTGTTCAACCGAGTTCTCAATACATTTCAAAAACAGGGCCTTCAGGGTACGGTCGCCGGAATCCATGCAGTAAGTCACTATCGCCCATGCGCTGTAGTGGTCGAAGGTGCTGAGGGGGCTATCGGATTTCATTATTCGTTGAGGGTCGAAAACCTTGCCGCTTGCAAGTCCTTTTACGAACTCCCTGTGAGAGTATCGGTTCGGAAACTCACCCACGAAAATCTTTCGAGCGGAATGCCAGCGGGAGTCCTGAAAGTACTGCCCGACGCCGGTTTCCACCCATTGGGGCACCTCGTTCGATATCGAATTCAGGTAAGCGATAGGGGCAAGGTAGTTCATGGACTTTACTGCGAGGTCCTCGTATGCGAGGTCGGCGTAATCGGCCTCTATGAAGAAATGAGCTTCCCCGTCGCTGTAGAATCCGCCTAAATCGCCACTTCCGGGCTTTTCTTCCCGCGCGTGCTGCCGGTAAAGTCCTCTCGAGCCGTAGATGTTGAACGTGTGGTTCGTCCTCCACGAGCGCACGGAATCCGAAAGCGTCAACAAACTCGTCGTACATTATGTCGAGGCGGTTGATAAAACGCTTGAAATACCATTTGCCCGCATTCGTTCGCACCGTGAACCATCTGCCGCCCCTGCTGTAGGCGTTCTTCCACTCGGAATGAGTTTCGTTATCCTTTTTATCGGCACGGTCGGAGGTCTCGCGCTCGGTGAGATCCATCTCTCTCGCCTTGCGCTCGGACTTGTTGACCCACTTCTTGCCCTATGCGGCTGTATCCCTGATCGGCGAACATCTCCTGTTTGAGCCTCTTGATGTGGTCGAGCAGAAGCGCGGTGTTTAGAAAATCGGTATCCATAAGCGCCTCTTCCAGCACCTTCTGGTTCGGCCAGTTGAGGACCTTGCTGAGGATGCGCATGGCCTTCTCGTATTCCTTGTCCCCTTCGGCCTTCTGCGCTTGGTTCAGCAGCGCGATGATCTGCTTCTTCTCCTCGTCGGGGTCGTCAAGCTGCGGCATCTCGTGTTTGAGCTGAGGATTGAGTTCGACCGCCTTGGCGAAGAACTCGCGCGCCTTCGCCTTGTAGCCGTTCTCGAGCGCGAAACTCGCGAGTTCGAACCACGCCCTGCCCTTCTCCTCGTCCATATGAGCGCGCCAAACTCGCATTGCCTCCACCACCGGCATTGCGGACCATTCGAGCAGAATCTCCTTGCCCCTGTAAAGGACCACCGCACCTTCTTGTGACGTCTTGCGTACTTCCACATTTATGGTGACACCGTCCCAGAGAGTGATGCTCTCTGCACCGTAGCAGGCTGCGCCGAAAAGGCCGATCAGCAGAAATGCAAGTATGGCTGTGCGAACTCTGTGCATAAAAGCCTCCTAAAGGACGAGCTTCTGTATCCGCTGTGGTATCTCTGTTGCCGCAACCTTCGATTCGGCTTCGCCATCCGGGGCACAGTAAACTCCGTGGTCACCGAGCTTCTCGGGAAGCCGTCCGTGCGAGCCCTTCACCTTCGTGGCGTCTTCGACCTCTATGCCGGTCTTCGACTCGTTGAAAAACAACTCCATGGGATCGTATCCGGCCTTGTTGTGAATGTCCACCTTTGCAGCATATGCAGGGGCGGACTTCTCGTCAAGCCAGAAATGGTACCGGAACCACTTGTCGGCATCGCTCACCGCCAATATCTCCGGAGCCGCGGGATGGTCTGCGCCGTATTCCGCGAGTTTCTCGCCGTGAATCAGTTCCGATATACCGCCGGTGTCCCCGAGAGCTTGCAGGACGCCGTCCATTTCGCGCCTGTCGCTGACATAGACTCCGGCCACCTGGTGGTCAACCAGGGCGAAAGCACGGGAGGAGTAGGTGTCGATCTCCTCTCTGCCTGAATTGGAGGTGACCTTGAGAAAACCCTTGTTGTGTAGGACACGGTTTATCGCCACCGCTTCGCTGACGCCGGTGATTCCGTACTCGCTGAGTACAACCGGTTTGTAGCCGATACGGTATGCCGCTCCCAGCAACCTGTCAAGTTCGTCCGCGAACAGCTCCAGCTCCTGTATGACGGGCTCGTCGTAGAAAGAATGCCTTTGGAAAACGTAGTCGAGATGTGGCAGATAAATCAGGGCGACGTCGGGCGAGTACTCGCCGAACACGCGAGTGGCCGCGCTTACAATCCACCTCGTGCTTTCTATGTTCGCTCCCGGGCCCCAGTAGTGCGACAGCGGGAAGTCGCCGAATTCACCCTCGACCTTCTGTGAAAGCGACGGCGGGACCGTCATTATCGCGCTGAACGTCTTGCCGTCAGGCGTGTGAGCGGGCGCGGGTGTGATGACCTGGTCGGCGCCGTTGTGGAAGGAGAACTGCCAGCAGACTGTGGCGACTGACTTCGACGCGAACCATGAGCGTGTCCAGAAAGGCCTTTGGTCGAGCAGCTTCGCGGACTGCTCCCACGAGTTGTAGCTCAGTGCCTTTCGGTCAAAACGGGTGTTGGATAAGCAGCCGTGAGAGGCGGGGGGCTCGCCCGTCAACATTGAAGCCTGAACCGGCATTGTTACCGCGGGAAACACGGGCCGCAGCGCGGCCAGCGCGTTTTCCCCGGCGAAGCGTGACAGGTTATGCCTGCCCTTTGCGTAATCGGCGAACAATCTTTCGGCGCACCGGTACGAAAGGGCGGCGCAGTTGACGACAAGTAGTTTTGAAGACATCTACTTCTCTGCCTTTCTCGCGGTTGCGGGGAAGTCCTTGTCGGATGGAAGGTCGTCGAGCGAAGCGAGATTGAAGTACTTGAGAAACTCGTCGGACGTTTTGTAAAGCATCGGCCTGCCCGGGTCCTCGGAGCGTCCGGCGGATACGACAAGTCCCTTGGAAAGCAGCGTTCGCAATGCACCTTCGCAGTTGACTCCGCGGACGGCATCAACCTGCGCCTCGGTGACGGGCTGGCGGTAGGCTATCACAGCGAGGGTCTCCATTGCGGCCTCGCTCAGTCCCTTGTCGCGCCTCGGAGGATTCAGACGCGAGATGACATCGGAAAGCTCGCCCCTGGTAAGCAGACGGTAACCGCGAGCGACCTCCACAATATCGAACGCATGACCGTGCGACTCGTACTCTTTGCGCAACTGCTCTATGCACTCACGCACATCCGCTGCAGATGCGCCCTCGGGCTCGAGGATTGAGGCGAGCCTCTCGGCTCCGAGCGGTTCCGGAGAGGCGAACAGCAACGCCTCGAGCTTATACCTGATCTTCCCATGTTCCTGTTCCAACCTTCGCGACCTTTCTCGCGCCTCTGCTGAGGAGCATGTCGAGTTCTCTTTTCGGTATTTCGAGCTCAAGTATAGCGTCAGTTCCGTTGTATTTGGAATCTTTGACGAATCCGCTGCCGAGGGTCTCGGTAATCAACCTTGCCTCATCAAGTGAAATCGCGACAGTCACATGAAGAGCGTCCTCAAGCAGCCTGTCAAAGATGGCTTCCACGAGTTTTTCGAAATCCTCACCGGTACGTGCGGAATAAAAAATGGGGTCGTCGTACTTCGCCGCGAGCAGGGACAGCTCTTCTGTTCCGATTAAGTCAACCTTGTTAAAAGTTAGGAGGATGCGCGAAGTATCACAGCCAAGGGAGTCGAGCACCTCGTTGACGGCCTCTATCTGGCGCTCCACATCGGGCTGCGAGGCATCCACCACGTGAACCAGCAGCTTCGCGTTGCGGGCTTCCTCAAGAGTGGCATGAAACGACGCAACGAGATGAGTTGGCAGTTTGCGAATAAAGCCGACGGTGTCGGATATGTAGGCCGTCAAGCCCCCCTCAAGTTCCAGCGAGCGGGTTCGTGTGTCCAGCGTACTGAACAACTTGTCGCGCACGAGTTCGTCCGAGCCAGTGATGCGGTTGAGGGTGGTTGATTTTCCGCTGTTGGTGTATCCGACCAGCGAAACGGTGTACTGCGAGGGCCGTGCGGCGACGACACGCGAGCGACGTGCCTGAATCTGCTTGAGTTCGTTGCGCAGGTCGGTCATCCGTTTGCGAAGCTCTCGCCTGTCCATTTCGAGCTGCTTTTCACCCGGGCCACGTGTGCCGATCGCGTAACCGGCGGTCTGTCGCCAGAGGTGAGACCAGCGGTGTTTCTGTCTCGGCGCGGAATACTCCAGTTGCGCGAGTTCGACCTGAACCCTCGCCTCCTTCGAACGAGCGTGGCGGGCGAAGATAGCGAGTATTACCTCGGTTCGGTCAACTATGCGACAGTCGAGATGGTCCTCGATTTTTTTTGCCTGTGAAGGTTTCAGGTCGGTGTCGAACGCGACGAGGTCGGCCTCGAGCTGCTTCACCATGTTCGCGAGTTCCGCCAGTTTACCGCTCCCGAGAAACGCCGAAAGACCTTGATGAGGTATCTTCTGTGTGAGTTGGCCCACAACATCGCCAGCTGCTGTTTCGACAAGGTCTCTGAGTTCTGCGAGAGATCTTTCGGAGGTTTCCTCTTCGTTCGGAGTTATGCCGGCGGCTAATATGACCCTCTCGGGCTTCCTGTTGTCCAGCTTGAAAAGTCGTTTGGAACTCATTTGCCTCCATTGGAAAAGGACAGCTTATCGAAGTAAGCCGTTCCCTTGTTGCTGCCCGGATAGATCAGCAGAAAGACCGCGTGAATGGACTCCTTCGGAAGGGTCTCCGTATAGGTCCACTTCGGCTTGGTCTTCCACTTGTTCGTGGTGAGGTCATAGCTCAAATCCGTCCACTTCTGGCTCGGAACTATCTTCAACCTCGACTCGTAGTACTGTGAACGGGTTGCAGACGAACCTATGGAAAGGCCCAGGGAAAGCTGGACAGCATCCTTGTTGGTGTTGTACACGCTAAATTCGAAACCCTTGCTCTGTTCGACCTTCTGCCCGTCATCGAAGACCATGTAGCAGACCGACTTCTGATACCGCTGCGGGTCGTAATTGTAAACGAGTATCGTATTGTCATTCTCTTTACGGTAAGAGATATCGCCCGTTCCGGCCCAGGGAGCAACGAGCCATTCGCGGTTTGCCTCGAGTCCCTCGAGAAGCGTGACCGATACGCCGTTGGGATCGGTCTTGGACGGAGTTTTCGATATCTCGGGAGTGGTCGTCTGCTGAGGGGTAGGTTTCGGAGGTTTCTCGGTGTTCTGCTGAGCGATTTCCTTTTTGAGCTGTTCGAGTTCCTTCTTCACCTCGGTGTCCTTCGGAACCGCTTCGAGATACTTCTCGTAGTATCCCTGTGCGGCTTCGAACTTGCCGCTGTCTCGATGGATACGCGCGAGAAGCAGCCACGCGTTAGAGGGCACGCCTTCCTTGCCGGCACATCCGTTCAGAAGCGCTATCGCCTTGTCCTGCATACCGTTGGCAAGAGCGTAAAGGGCGAGGTCGTACATCTCCACGTAGTCGTCGTCCTGCAGGCGTGCGAGACGGGATTCGAAATCGTAGATTATCTTGTCAATGTTGCGGCGCTGAATGCTCAGCCTGCCGGTCTTGCCGTCCTCATAGGTGACCCGCACGACTATGTGGTCCTTGTCGGGGTCGTCTGATACCACCTTGCAGTGATACTTGAGACCGTTCTTCATTACGACGGTGTCGGCTTCGACACTGACCTCTTCGGCGAACATGAATACCGCCATGACGGCCAGAAATGCGAGCAATACGACTGTTCTCTTCATTGGTTCACCTCCTGCCCGAGCAGGAGTAAGGGGCCTTGAAACACGGAAATGAACTCCGCCAGCTTTGAAAAAGCCCTGCCTCGATGCGATACGGTGTTCTTCATCTGCAGCGATACCTCTCCGAACGTCCTGCCGTAAGGGGGATAGAAGAATATCGGGTCATAGCCGAAACCACACTCTCCGCGTGGTTTCGTCACATACCCCCGAACACTTCCGTCAAAGGTAACGGACTTGCCGCACGGAGTCGCCACCGCCGCAACACAGCGAAAACCACAGGTCCTGCGGGAAGGCTCGACGCCTTCGAGCCTTCGCAGTATCAGGTCGTTTTTCTCCTCGTCGGACTGAATCCTCGCCCGCAAAACGGGCGGAGTATATACCGGGCTCGCCGCCGAGTGCGTCAACCTCTATGCCGGAGTCATCGGCGAAGGTCAGAAGACCGCTTCTTTCGGCCATCGTAACGGCTTTCAGAACGGCGTTTTGCGCGAAAGTAGCACCATTTTCTTTGACATCACCGAGATGCGAAAGTTCCTCGAGTGAGACCACATCAATGCCCGCCGGAGACAGGAGCTTCCTTATCTCGCGAACTTTCCCACGGTTGCGTGAAGCAAGCAGCGCCTTCAATCCAGCTCCTGTTTCGAGTCCTCGAAGCTCTTGGCTCCGACCGCTTCGAGCTGTGTAGAGCGTATTACCGCGAGCGCCTCGATTCCCCTGTCGAGCAGGATATCGAGGTCCTTCCTCGGCAGCCCTCCCTTTTCGGCCGTACCCTGCACCTCGATAAAATGGTCGTTCTCGTCGGCCACGAGGTTCATGTCAACCTGGGCGGTGGAGTCGAGCTTGTAGTCAAGGTCAACTACCGGTTTGCCTTCGACCATGCCGACGCTGACCGCAGCGACCTGGTGTTTCAGCGGCCAGTGGAAAAGCCGTTCGGCGCGCTTGAGCCAAAGCACCGCGTCGTACAGTGACACCCAGGAGCCGGTGATTGCCGCGGTGCGCGTGCCGCCGTCGGCCTGAAGGACATCGCAGTCCACCACGAGAGTCAGGCCGGAAAAGGCCGTCAGGTCAATGGCGTGGCGCAATGAGCGCCCGATAAGCCTCTGTATCTCGATGGAGCGGCTGTCGGCCCTGCCCCTTTCTCGGGACTTGCGGTTATGCGTGGAGGCGGGAAGCATGGCGTATTCGGCCGTCAACCAGGAATCTGTGACCGGGTCGAGAAAGTTGGGAACAGAATGTGTGACCGAAACGGTACATATCACCCTCGTGTTCCCGAACGAGACGAGAACGGAGCCGGGCGCTGTCGGCACGAAGTCTCTTTGGAAAGAGAGCGGTCTGAGGTCGCTTGAACTCACGTATCCACCTTTTGCTGTGTGTTAGCTTTCAACTGATTATACCTGCTTATAGGTCATCTGACCTGTCGAACGGGGTGAGGAGCGATATCTTCGAACAGCTTTCGGAAATAGTGCCCGAGCTTCTCGGTGGTAGGCCCGTATCCGCCTGAATAGAGGTATCTCTCGAGCTTTACACAGAACTTCATCGCGCTGTCGAACCTGTCGCGAGCGGAGAACTCCAGGGCGGTCATCACGATTTCGTCGAGCCGAGGCGGTACGCGCTTGTCGAGTTGTGACGGGGGCTTGATGCGGTACTCTCTCGCCTGCTGCAAGACCTGCTGCCTACTTGAGGCGGTGAAGACGGGGACGCCGGTCAGAAGCTCGTACAACACGAGACCCGAACAATATATATCCGTGCGCGCGTCAATGGCTCCGCCCCCCGCCTGCTCGGGCGACATGTACGCGAACTTCCCCCCCGGAAGCTTCTGCTCTTTCTCCTCAGCATCTTTCGCCCACCGTGCGACTCCGAAGTCGGTGAGTTTCACAAAGCCGTATGTATCTATCATGATGTTTCCGGGGGATACGTCACTGTGCACGATACCAAGCGGCCTGTCGTGTTCGTCACGCCGAGTGTGAGCGTAATGGAGTGCCCGCAATATCCGACTGATGATAAAGACGGATATCTCCAGCGGAATACGCAGGTTGCGATGTTCGTGGCGCCGCTGGAAATCAAAGAGGTCCGCCCCGTGGACGAATTCGAGCACGATGAACATGTCGTCCCCGTGACGCCCGCAGCCGAAGAGTTGAACGATGCTCTCGTGGCGCAATGACGCGGCGATAGTGGCTTCCTTGCGCAAGGCGTCCTCGTCGGAGGAGCACGATACCTCCACTACCTTCAGCGCGACGAGCTTGCGTACATTATTGTCGAAAACCTGCTCTGCAAGGTAGATGCTCCCCATTCCGCCTTCGACAATCTTGCGCAGCACCCGATATTCGCATTCACACCTGAAACAAGAACCTTTCTGCAACAAGAATCCCACTCCTTCGGAGAAATCCACGCAAGAAAAAGGCCCCGCTCAATCAGCGGGGCCTTTAGATTAGCGCATGTTACAGTTTTCAGTTAAGCATTTCGCGGACAATCGCGCTAAAAGCGGGCTCGAAGAACCGCGCCACCGCGGGAGAGACCGCGTAGTAACAGTCCACGAGCGACGAGCCTGTCGCGGAAGCGAGGAATGTACCGTCACGGACCGCGGTGAGAGAGCTGACCGTTTCACCTGCGAGCGAGCCGAACGCCGCCGTCGCAACGAAACAGCCGCCACCTCCGCCGCCACCAGTAGGTGCGCCGTCTCCTGCTACGTTTGTGTTTGAGGAATCGGATTCGACGTTGTCGGGCACAAGGTTGCCCTCGGTCGCGTAACCCATCTTGAATCCATCGCCGTCGTTGTAGTAGTAGATCGGGCGCGAATCGGCACCGAGAACGACGTTGGTGCGGCCTTTCGGTTCGATACCGGTAAAAACAGTGAAAATCTGCCAGGTTTCGCCAAGGAAACGAAGGAGTTTGAGCGAGTTCTCGCCGTAATACATGATATGCGGATAATCATCGCTTCCGAGCCTTATACTGAGCCCTCGACCAACACTGCCAACTTCGTCGAGCGTGTAGATCTGCCAGCCGGTTTCATCCATTACAGCGAGCTTGAGGAAGGACTTGTCGTAGTAGGTGGAGTCGCGATAAGCAACGTAGAGTAATCCGCTACGGTCAATAACCGCCCTGCAATCGACTCCCACGGCACCTGAATCGTCAACGAGCTCGATGTCCCAGCCGTCCTCTGTACGGTGAGCGGCTTTGAACTTCCGGTCGAATGCGTCGTGGAACACGATCGTCACCAGGCCTGTCAGGGGATTGACGACGATATCGCTGTAGATGCCCGGCAGTCCGATGTCAGTGACCACCTCCGTTTCGAGCAGTTCGTACTCTTCGGAGAAGTCCATGAACAGGAGTTCACCGGAAGCGGAGAAAGCCGAGGCGAATACATGCCCGCTGACGGGGTCGTATGCGCAATTGGTATTGATCGCGCTGTCGCCGTCATAACGGACGAGAACGGGACTTATTCCGGACGCGGGTACCCGGGCGTTGTCTGTAACGGGATAGAGGACGGTATTGTGTGTGGACTTATCGTCTAAGACTATCAAATAATGGCCGTTGCCCGCGGCAGCGAGCGAGATGTACTCGAAAGGCAGAACATCCGAGGCGACTATTCGCTTGTTCCACGCAGAACCGTCAAAGACCGCCACGAGAAGGTTGTTCTGCTTGTCCATGTAGGCAATGACGGGTTCGCCGTTCTCGTTGTAATCGAAAGCTACCGGACCCTTGGAGTCGAACTCCTCTATGAGGCCGGGACCGAAGGAAGGAAGGGTCTCGCGGTCACGGAAGGTCCAGTTGAGGGTAGTGGGCGAAGTTATGGTCGTGCGGAAGTACGGCAGGTCGTCATCGGAAAGGGAGCCTGTGGCGGTGTATCCGCCGCAGACCACCTCGTAACTGTAGAGGAACCTGCAATGTCCGATTATATCTTCGCCTTCGAAGTACCAGTGAGTGCCGATATCCGGCTGCATATCGGCATCCGCCATTTCGGAAGTTATCACGAGGCTGTGCTGCAGCGCCCAGTCCACGGTCTGGCGCACCCAACCGTCCATAGTTACGGTGAAGGTATGAGGCGTATCGAAGGAGGGGCCTGCGTTGATGCCGTTCACGTCAGGAGAGAGCCACTGCGGAACATACCTGCTGCCCGTTTGCACTGCGGGTTCAACAGCGGTTATGTCCACGTCGGTTCCCGCTACGTACCAGCCTTCGGGGTCGCTTTCAAAGGTGCCGAGAGCCGAGAGTGTTTCGAGATAGTACTCGATAAGCCAAACGGCTGTCTGCACTATCGGTGCGTTTACGGTTATTTCGGCGGAAGGGGCACCGCCTGTACGGGTGACTGAACCATCACCGGAACCCACCCACTCGGTGAACGTGTAGCGAACGAGTGCGCCGGACGCGGGCGGAGTGGCGTCAACGGTGAGGAGCGCACCCTCATCGTACCACCCGTCTTCGGGGGAAATCGTGCCGGCGTTGGTAACGCACTCGACAAAGTGCTGCTGCATCCAGAACCATTCGACCGCAGTGTATCGGACAATTTCGAAGGTGAGCGTATTGGTCGCTTCGACGCGGTTTCCGTCGAGAAGGTAGCCGTCGGCTTGCAGCCTCGAATTGCGGCCGTTGGGAAGGGCTTCGGCAATGTACGAATGCACGCTCGCACCCTCGTCGTACCATCCCGGACGGTCTCCTTGCAGTGTTGACCTGTCACCGGTGACATCGTAATAGTACTGGAGAACCCAGGACAGTTCAACTGTCAGGTTGCGGTCGAGTTCGAAGCTTATCGCAACGCTCGTTCCGGAGTCCGAAAATGCGAAAGCCTCGTATCCTGCGTAGCGATAGCGCTCCTGTCCTGCAACGACAACATCGACCTCGTCCGCCTCAATGCTCACGACAGTTCCCTCGTCATACCATCCATCGGGTTCGGCGGAATAAGCGGCCCTTTCGGAGACGACCTCGAAGTAGTACTGCCTTGCGTAGATGGCCGTGAGATACTGTTCCATGTGCGGCTGCGTGGTTATCGAGTGAATCCTGTCGCCGTCATCAGACCACGACCTCCATTCCCATCGGTACTCGCCCTGGTAGATGTACTCGGGGGCCTCGATCTGGAAGGTCTGGTAGTAGGTAAACTCCGCGGTAAATGGCGAGTCTCCTGATAAGCCGTCCATTATAAGGGTGCCGGGCCCGGGCACATCGGGTCCCAGTTGCGTACGAAGGGTGATATTGAGGCGGTTGCTCACATCTCTCGTGCCGAGTTCCACCCAGTCGCCCCAGCCGTCCCTGTCGTAGGAGACCTCGAAGAGCACGTTCTGCGCGTCAACCGCCCAGGATGCCCAATCGTAACTGTAAGTACCGTTGTTCCCGGTCATCTCGCCGATTTCGACGGGGCTCTGGCCGGGCACAGTGTAGCGCAATTTGACTCCGTCAATGGAGGTCGGATTCAATTGCCAGTGCGTATCTATCGGCAGTGCGTATTGGGTGTAAGGACCGTACCAGTAGGACTGGGTGCCGGACCTGTCCGAACTGTAAACGTAATACTCGGCATCCGCACGGTGGTCCGACAGGTAGTAAGGTGACGTGCTGCTTCGATAAACGTAGCCGCGATAGAGGTAGGCTCCATAGTGCAAACCGCTCGGAAGGTTGGTCCATTGAGAACCGCTCATAGTGTAGTTCCTGGCGCCGGTCGAATAGTAGAGCCTGTTCGAAACCGCCACACGGGTAAATGAGGAACTACCGTTGTGGCGCCACAGATGGAAGTAGAAATAATAACTCGTACTCGTACTGTAAACAGAGCTGAAATTAGTGGTAATCCCGGTCAGTGTTCCGCTGTACTCAAGGGGATATGTCCTGTTGATCATGGTGGTATAGGTGTAGTTATAGGTGGCGCTGCCCCTGTAGCCCCATGTGCTGTTCGGTTCGGAGGCGGTCATGTTCGAGGGAAGCGACGCGTCGAAAGAGATGGTGGTATCCCCGGAAATCGGGTCGCCCCCGAAGCTCAGATTCGACACGGAGACGTTCTGAACGTCCACTTCTTCGAAGTAGCGGTATCTCGAATATCCCGGAACGTACGGCTCCGCTGAGATTTTTAGATTCGTGTCGTTGAGGTTATATGCGACCGTGTCGAGCGAAGCATTCCATCCGCCTGAAGATGAGTTGTCGGTGGCGAAATGCGTCCAGCTATTTGAGGAAGAAGTTTGGTAGTACCAGCGAACCTCGGAAGGAGTGTATCCCGATATGGAGGACACGGAAGCACTGAGCTCGAGGGTGCCGGAGTTGACTGCCCCTTCCGTGTAACCGGTGATATCGGTCGCCCATGACTTGTAAATCTGGAAGGAGACATCGTCGAGATATACACCGTCATAGCGTTCCGCGTCGTTAGGCTTTGAATGCCAGCGCAGATAGCGCGTGCCGGCGGGAATATCTATTTGAAAAAGGGTCCAATCGGTTCGGTCGTCGGAGGTGGAATTATAGGACGAGAATGTCGTCTTCTGCCAGTTCGAGCCGTCCGAGGAATAGTAGAAGTAGAATTCGCTGTCCTGGTAAGTATAATAGAAACTGAGTTGTCCGGGCGCACCGGTGGGAGAGCTGAACTGGTAATTGAGGTAGAAGTCGTATTCGTACGAACTTCCGCTTGAAGTGTTGTACGTGATCGCACAACAATTTCTGTAGGTGCGATACCTGTAATCCGAAGCAAACGCACCGTAGCTCGAATTGTATGTGGATGTCGAAGACCACGGGCTGTAGTGAGAGTAAAAGTAGTAACCGTTGTAGTAGGAGTCCCAGCTCTGACTGAAGCTCCAGCTATCAGGAGCAGCATGCGCAGGGGAAGCGCAGACGGCCGAAAAAACGACAAGGATGACAGCGATGAATACACTCGCTCTTAAGTACATAGATTTCACCTCACCTCAGGACACCAACAATAAACATAACGTGTTGAGAATTGTACAAGTCTTGCATCCCGTTCAAGCAAGACGAAAGAGAATTGTCGAAACCCCGGAAGAACAACATGTCAGCTCATTGCAAGGCTCTCTGTAATGCGCTTTTTTACTATCCTGCAGCCACTTCTGAATGTCGTCTCTCCACCACAATGCATCTGCTGCGGAAGGGGCATTTTTTCAAATGTTAGTGCAATGTGTGCATCGTGTAAGGACTCTGTTATAGTTTTTTCAGGTTTACGTTGTTCTCGTTGTAGCGCTTCATTACGCAGGGGTACACGCGGCCTGTGTCGCGACTGTTTATCGTCGAAGCGGGCTTTCAGGTTCGCGCTGTCCGTAGGGCCTTACGAGGGAGTGTTGGGATTGCTGGTTCGACGCCTCAAGTTCGACAGGGTCATCGGTGCAGCGGCGGAACTCGGACAGATGGTGGCACGACAGATTGAAGACGACTCGCGACTTTCCGATGAGTGGGTACTCGCGCCGGTTCCTCTTTCACCCTCGTCATTTCGCACAAGGGGATTCAACCAGGCCGAGCTGATTGCGCGCAAAGTTGCGAAGCTGACCGGCATGCAACTCAGGGCCGAGGCCTTATCGAAGGTGAGAAACACTCTCGACCAGGCGTCTCTGCATCGAAAATCGCGCTTGACAAACGTTCTGGATGCGTTCAAGGCAAGTGAAGAATTGGTCGCGAACGCCAAAATCCTGATAATTGACGACGTAATGACCACTGGTGCCACGCTTCACGAATGTGCAAAGGCCCTCAAATTCGCCGGTGCCTCGGACGTGGCCGCCGCAGTCGCCGCATATTCACTGCCCCCGGACGCTCCGAGGGCGTTCGAAAACGACCATGGAGGACAGGCTTGAAGTACTGCCTGTGCGCGCTCACAATTTTCTTCGCGGCCCTTCTGTTCGTCTCGCCGAACGCCGCCGCCGAACAGGATGCGACGGACAGCGAGTCCGACACCGTAACCCTCACCCGCGAGCAGTATCAGAAGCTTCTGGAGAGACTGGACAAGCTCGAAAAAGAGGTGAAGGACCTGAAAGAAACGGCCGACGAGAAGAAGAAACCTTCCACCGAGCATGACGAAACTGTTCCCGGTGAGGTGGATGAAGCCGATGTCGTCGTGGAGCCTCCGCGGAAATTCCTCGGACTCTTCGGAGATCAATCGGAGGGGGTTCCCTCCCTCGACCTTTCGGGCTTCATAGTCGTAGAATTCGGTTACACCAACTTCGAGAAGGACGGCCGCTTCAACTTCGAGGGCATCGAGATCGAGCCCCGGTTCAACCTCTTTGAGGAGTTGCAGGTGGGAGCCGACCTCGAGTTTTCGGAACCCCGTAAAAATGAGGACGACTTCTACGTTGAACAGGCGTACATAGCATGGGCGCCCTACTATGACAGGCAGCTGGAACTGACGATGGGCAGGTTCAACTCGATAATCGGCATAGAGGACCCCGACCCGGCCCGCAACCTCATGGCAACGGAATCTTTCTTCTCTGAGCACCTTATTCCTGCAGACCAGACCGGCCTCATGGTGGCCTATCGTTTTCGCAGCATTCGGCTTTTCGGAGTCGCCTCGAATTCCTTCGGCTACGACGACGCCGGTGACCGGATCGCCTCCGACAACAACAGGGACAACACCTACACGGGACGCTTCGAATGGCGTCCGTCCGACGACCACGCCATCGGCCTGAACATAGTCGCAGGTCCGGAAAGAGACCTCAACAATCACGACTACAGAGTAACTTTCGACATTGACTACCAGCATGCTGTCAAGGACTTCTACTACATCGGCCTTGAGGTACTGTACGGAACGGAGGAGAACGATTCCGGCAACGACCCCTCCTGGTTCGGGGCTATGGCGATTGCGAACTTCGATTTCTCGAAGCAGTTGGACACCGCGATACGCCTCGAGTACGTTGACGACAGCGACGGCGGAGCGAGGTTCAAAAGCACCGACGGCAACGGAAACGGTTCCAAGGTATGGAGTGCGGCGGCGGCGTTGAAGTTTCATCCCCTGGACAACATGGATATAGTGTTGGAATACCGCTTCGACAGCGGCGACGAAGGGTTCTTCGAACCCGAGGACAACCGCAAGACATTCACGATTGAAGTACGAGTTACATTTTAGTGCGCACACAGAGATGAGGTACAGCCAGTGGACGAGGGAATAAACCTTTTAGAAAACCTCGAGCAGTTCCGCGAGGACATGGCAAAGCTTCGAAACGAGCTCGCGAAGGTGATCGTCGGTCAGGACGATGTCATACAGCATCTAATCGCCACCATAATGGCCCGGGGGCACTGCTTGATGGTCGGCGTTCCGGGTCTTGCGAAGACGCTTTTGGTATCCACGCTTTCGAATCTTTTCGACCTTTCGTTCAAGCGTGTGCAGTTCACTCCCGACCTGATGCCGTCCGACATTACGGGAACGCAGGTACTGGAGGAGGATGAGGACGGCAGACGCGAGTTCCGCTTTCGGGCGGGGCCGTTGTTCGCCAACATCGTGCTCGCCGACGAGATCAACCGCACTCCTCCCAAGACACAGGCCGCGTTGCTCGAGAGCATGCAGGAACGCCAGGTAACGGTCGGCAAGGAGTCCTATCACCTGCCCCGGCCCTTTTTCGTGGTCGCCACCCAGAACCCCATCGAGCAGGAGGGCACATATCCTCTGCCCGAGGCGCAACTCGACAGGTTCATGTTCATGTTGGAAGTAAATTATCCCTCGGAAAGCGACGAAGAGAAGATTCTCATCCGCACGACCTCACCGCGCAAAATCGAGCTTTCCGCCATTCTCGATGCCGAGCAGGTCATCCATAACCAGCGCATCGTGGACGCAATTGCCGTCACGGAAAGCGTTGTGAAATACGTCACTCGCCTCGTGAGGGCGACTCGGCCGCGCCAGTCCGGCACTCCGGGCATCATCAACGAGTTCGTGGAATGGGGCGCCGGTCCGAGAGCCGGACAGTACCTTATTCTCGGCGCGAAAGCCATAGCCGCAATGGAGGGCCGCGTGGCGATCAATTTCTCCGACATCCGCAGAATGGCGAGGCCCGTCCTTCGTCACAGACTGGGCCTCAACTTCCAGGCTCAGGCCGAGGGAGTCAAGCCGGACACGATCGTAAGCAAGCTTCTCGAAGTTATAGAAGAACCAGAAGTGGGCAAGTACGAACAGGGGTAGAAGGTGCCATTGGAAGGAAAGCTCAATCTGACCATCATGGACACCGGCAAGTGCGAGTGCTGCCGAGCAGGCGACAGAGTTGTGCTCGACTATCCGTACGTGCTCAAGCGCGAAAGCAACAGGGTCTGCTTACATTTCATCTGTGGCGTCAGACAGGCCTGCGAGGCAGTTCTTGCGGACGACCTCGAACCCGTCACCGACAAGATGCTGGACCACAACACCTTCGCCCTGCATTGCGAACACAAGGACTGCAGGCTGCTTGTCAAGGTCGAACGCTACACTTCGGGAGACACCCGTCAGTTCGGGCCCATTGATACAATGCGGCTCACGATGGAGCTCAACAAGCTCGAGTTCTTCTCCGGCATGAGCGGAGAGATGGTAAACGCATTCGCCGAGAACTCCCAAATCGTGACCTTCGACTCCGGAGAAGTGCTCATGCAGAAGGGAGAGGCCGGCAAGCACCTGTATATCGTATTGAGGGGAACCGCCGAAGTGCGGGGTTCACGGGACGGCGAGGAGCACTCCCTTGCAGTTTTGAAACGCGCCGACAGCATCGGCGAGATGTCGGTGCTGACAGGCGAGCCCGTCTCCGCCACCGTGGTCGCACGCAACAAGTGCACCGTGGCCCGCATTTCACGTTCATCCTTCATGGAGCTTCTTCGGGAGTTTCCGACCCTTACTCTCTGTTTCTCCCGGATTCTCGCCCGTCGTATTCGCTTCACCAACGAGCGCATCTATTCGATGATAGAACAGGGCATAACTGGCAATCTCTCAGCCGTGAGCCTTCCCGAACTGATACAGGTGATAAACGTTAACGGTCGCACGGGAACGTTGAAAATAACGGGAGAGAAGGGCAACGCCACTCTCAAGTTCGGCTCCGGCATCCTGTACAACGCGAGTTGCGGCAGTTTGACCGGAGAGGACGCGTTCTTCGAAGTCGTCACCTGGAGGAAGGGCGACTTCCAATTCGAGGCGGAAAAGCTGCAAAGCGAACGTGTCATCAAGTCCGAGGTAATGGGACTGCTGCTCGAAGCCACCCGGCGGCTCGACGAGAACTCCCGCTGACAGACATTTCTTATGGACTTCTACTTCGAACAACCTTTGCTCGGTGTCATCTGCGCACTGGCGTCCATTGCGGCGACGGCTGGCATTCTCCTGACGTTCCGGCCGAGAAGGTGGTTATCCGCCGCATTCGTGCTTCTGGCAGCACTCTTTGCAAGCGCGGGAGCGGCCGGACTGAACGTTCCTTCCGGCAAGGCCGCCCGGGCCATGATCTTCCTCATTGACGAGTCCTCTTCGATGGCTCCCCACCTGCCGCGAATCGAACGCAGACTGGCGACTCGAATCTCTCAACTGCCAGCGGGCATCGAACCGAAAGTTCTCGGCTTTGCCAAGAATGTCCGAAAAGTAACCATCGAAAACGGCAAGGTTGACCTGCGACAGCAGGGAATCGGAAACCCGACTCCATTCGCGGCTATTCAACAGACGCTGTTCGAAGCTGGCGACAACCCGACGCTCGTGGAACTCTACACCGACTGCGCATTTTCTGAAAGCGACGCGCCACCAATTCCCGACAACGTGAAACTCATTGTCGCAGACCTGCCCCGTGGCCCCATTGCGGACGTGGGGCTCGTGAGTCTCGTACTGCCCACGATAGTCGAACCTTCCGCTGCCGTGACTGCGACAGTGGGGTTGTATTCGAACATAACCACTACGGCGAAGCTGTCGGTCAAGCGCAACGGCAAGCAGTGGCAGTTGCCCGATGTCTCGCTTTCTCCGGGTAAGCGCGAGCTTTCGGTTCCGCTCGAATTCTCGTTGCCGGGTCTGCACCCGGTTGAGTTTCGGATCACTCCCACCGGCCTCGACAGCTACAGTGTAAACAACGTGATAAGCAGGAGCGTTCTGGTCATAGGCAAGGGCAAGACAGTGGTATCGTACTTCTCGCCCAAGGACCGGACTGAGGCCGAACAATGGGCGAAGCTCGCGGGGCCGGAAGTCGAGGTTCGAAGCGGAGTGGGCGATCTGTCATCTGTGACGGGACTGATCGCTGTAAACGCGGGCGCAGAGGATCTGCCCGGAAGATTGCTGCGCTACATAAGGAACGGCGGAGCCGTGCTGCTGACCGGCGGGGAGGAGTCTTTCGGGCCGAATATCGCCGAACACGAACTGGCCCCTGCCCTTCCCGCGCTGCCAAGAGAAGGCTCGGGAGAGACGACGGATGTCCTCGCGGTTGTGGACAAGTCGGGCAGCCTGGACGAACCGGTTGCTGGCACAGGAGAGAACCGCTTCGCGTATCTCAAGCGGGGAGTGATACTGATGATGCTTCTCGCCCGCGACAAGACCCGCTTCGGCTGCGTGGTGTTCGACTCCCGTGCGCAACTCATCCTGCCCCTCGCAAGTTACTCCACCACCGCCCTGCGCAACGAGGCGCAGCGGAAAGTGGCAAAGCTCGTGGCATCGGGCGGCACGGATCTCGCCAAGGCCCTGAGCAAGACCCGGGAGGTCATGGTGCGCTCCGAGGCGAAGAACAGGCACGTTGTCCTTTTTCACGACGGACACACTGCTCCCGGTGATTTCGTCGCTCAGGCCCGCAAGCTCTCTCAGGCGGGTGTTGAACTCACCGTAGTTGCCGCCGGAGACTACGACAGAACAGTCATAAGCTCACTTGTAGAGGCGAGCGGGGGTGCGCTGATTGAGTTCTCAGACGACAAGTGGCAGGACGTTCCCGCCCTTCTCAAGGCGATACTCGACGAAAAACGCGGCGAGCCTGTTCGCCGCACAGAGAGCGGAGTGCGCATCACCGAAAACGGCAAGAGGCTGTTGGGCTACGAAGAAGAACCGCAGCTTCCCACGCTTTCCGCGATGAACATTCTTGAGATGAAGGACGGGGGCACAGCCCTGCTCGTCAGCGAGACGGACGGTTCCCCGCTTGGCGCGACAAGAATTTACGGCAACGGCCGGTGTTCGGTATTCGCATGCGCGTTGAGGGCGAACTGGGCACCTCGGTGGACCGAAAAGGAGCCGGGGGAATTTCTGTCACGATATGTCTCCGCAACTGTTGGCGCAGACGGGCTTCCCGACGCTAACCTGTACATCTCGCACCGCAACGACGAGTGGTATCTTACTGCTTACGTGCTCGACGAACAGGGTGCGCCCGCCATGAACCGTGATGTGCGTGTAGAATGGGAAGAGGACGGCACCATGCGCTCGTACTCGCTTAAATCGTTCGACGCGGGCAGGTACCGGGTTAAAATAGACGGGCTGGACTCCCCTGTTTCGGCAAGGCTGATAATTGACGGACGGCAGGAAGGCGTCTTTCCCCTGCAGCCCGCCCCGTTGCGCGACCCGGTGGCGTATGACCTGTCTCCCGCGCTGTTCAGGGCTTTTGCGAACTCCATTGGCGCGACCTACGCTGCGGCGGACGAGGACATCCGTCGAAGTCTGCCCGGATACGTGAACATAACGTGGCTGTTGCTGCTGGCGTTTTTGCTGACCGCACTCGTTCACAGTGCGCTCTCACTGCCTCAAACAAGAAGGGTGTTTGCCTATGTCTTCGGAAAAAGCACTGGCTGAAATTCGACCCATCGGTTACTTCTACCGTCACGATATCGCACGTCAGCACAAGCTGTCGCTTTTCGAGAAGCTGAACATTCCATCGGCCACTGTCGTGCAAAGAACGGGCTCGTACTGCATCATTTCTCTGGTGGTCGCTCCTCCCGACTACGAACCCGCCCGCCGCTGGCTCGAGAATGAGGATTCAAAACACAAACATCATTTTCCGGTCGAAGAGTATGAGCAGCGGCTCCGGGAACTCGAGAAGGACATGCTGTTTTATGACGACCGTCACACGTTCGTGTCAGAGAACCAGCAAAGAACGTTGGAAAGGCCGCCCTGTGAACAAGATGTCGCCTATAAGGTCGGCGAAAAGATTTCACACATCTTTGGAGAAAGTGAAGCAAAGAAAATGACCGAAACCCTGACTCAGCAGCAGAAGGAAGAGGACTCTTCATCGGCACACGCGTCCATCATCATCCTCATGCACAACAAGTGGGAGCATACGAGGCGCTGCCTCAGGAGCCTGTTCGACACGACCGGAGTTAATTTCGAACTGATACTCGTTGACAACGGCTCGGTCGAGCCGGAGATGAAGAAGGGCGTTCGCGAGTACATGAACGAGTGCCTGATGCGTGACATACCGGTGAGACTGCTGACGTTCAAGGAAAACGTCGGCGCGGTGCGAGGAAGAAACGAGGCGATTCCCTACTGCACGGGCCGTTACATAGTGTTCATGGACAACGACATAGTCGTTCGTACGAAAAGCTGGCTGAAACGCATGACGGGCTTCCTCGCCGACCACCCCAACGTCGGGGCCGTGGGCTGCAAGCTGCTGTATCCGAACAAGCCCTATCTCATCCAGAATGCGGGCTGCGATGTATCCCCGACCGGACGGGTCGACTTCCGCGGCCGCGGCGAAAAGCGAACCGAGGAAGAGTTCGACAGTACCCGCAAGGTGCAATGCCTCATCTCCGCATGCATCTGCTTTCCCCGCAGCGTGGTGCAGGAGGTCGGGCTGCTCGACATGGCCTACCACCCGGTTCAGTTCGAGGACATCGACTACTGCTACAGGATCAAGGATAAGGGCTACGACCTGTACTACCTCGCGGACGTGGAGATGTACCATTTCGAGAACGTTACCACGGGCGGCACGAAATCGCTCAACTACACGTATCTCACCGTGAAGAACGGCAAGGTGTTCAAGGACAAATGGCAGCACATGTTTTCAAAGGAGAACGGGCCGAAAAGCACTGAAATGGAATGGAAGGACATCGAGGTCGTCAACATCAAGGACATAGGCGAACTGGAAAAACTGGATTGAGCTGCCTTATGCTCAGGGGTAATCTGAGGGACTGGCTGACCGCGGCGCGGCTGCCATTCACCACGGTTGCAGGAGTTCCGTTCATAGTCGCGGCCATCATCGCAGCCAAGAGCCAGTCGGTCAACTGGCTCGCTGTCGGCCTCGGTGTGGTGGCGGTGATGTGCATCATGGTCACCTGTCATCTCATTGGCGAGGTTTACGACGAAAAGGAAGACACGATAGGTTCGCGCAAGGAGCGCAATCCCTTCGCCGGTGGAACTCTCATGGTCGTCAACAGCCGCATAGACAAGGGTGACGCTCTGAAGGTCGCCGCCGTGCTGATATCCGCAGCACTGGTTCTCGGCGTGGCAATATCTCTTCTGCATTCGAGCTGGCTGCTTTTAGGACTCGGAGCGCTGGGAGGGCTCGCGGCCGTGGTTTATTCGCTTCCGCCCTTCCGGCTGGTGAAGCGGGGGCTTGGAGAGATAATAATCGGCCTCGTTTTCGGCTGGCTGACTGTCGTGACGGGCTACTTCTGCGCGGTCGGCGAGCTGATGCCCCACTCGCTGCTTGTCGGACTGCCGCTGATGGCGTCGGTGTTCAACATCATCCTGATCAACCAGTTTCCCGACTACGAACCGGACAGGCTCGCGGGGAAAAGGAACCTCGTGGTACGCTTCGGCAAGCCGTTCGGTGCCGCACTCTACACCGGAATGGCCGTACTCACCGCGCTGGCACTTATCGCCAACTGGCACTTCTTCCGTTCGGGCGAACCCCTCTACCTGCTGGCGGTTGCACCGGCAGTTCTCCTCGCCCTGCTGCTTGCGTTCAAGGTGGCAAGAGGTGTGTGGCGCGACGAAAAGGCACTCGTGCAGGTCTGCGGCATGGGAATAATCCTCAACCACCTTTGTTCCGTGGGACTCGTGATAACAGTCAGTCCCTGAGTTCCTCTCCGGTCAGCTTCAAGAGCTGTTCAATCGCGTACTCTACATGCGACCGTGAACGCCAAACCTGCCTGTACTTGCCGCGCACTACTCCCTCGCCGTCAATGACGAACGTGACGCGGTCGGGCATCAGCCCGAACAACCTTCGCGCACCCCACTCCCGGGCAACCTTGTTGTCGGTGTCGGAAATCAGGGGAAATCGAAGGGAATGTTCGCTTGCGAACCGCTCGTGAGTACCGGGCTCATCCGCGCTTATGCCAAGAAGAACCGCGCCCATCGCCTCGATGTCGGAATAGCGGTCGCGGAAGCAGACGTTCTGCGCGGTGCAGATGGGAGTGCCGTCTGCGGGATAGAAGAACACCACCACAGGCTTTCCACGGTATGCGGAAAGTCGAACCTCATTGTCCTTTTGGTCACGCAGGGAGAAATCCGGCGCCTTGTCTCCTATGCTCAGTGCCATTCGCAGCCATCCTTTGCCATTGCTGCCTGTCTTTGGAAAAGTATAACCCAACTGGGGAGGCTCAACGAATAAGCAGGGCAAATGCGTTTTCGTGTCAATCACCATGAACACCTGTAGAATATTGGAAACCAGTACCCGGGAGAGCAATGGAGCAGCAGGCTGTAATAACCATTGAAGGACTCGTCAAGGTGTACAGGGGAGGCTTTTCCGGCATTCCGGTCAAGGCTCTCAAGGGCATCAGCTTCGACATCCACCGCGGCGAAGTGTTCGGCCTTCTCGGCCCGAACGGCTCGGGCAAGACAACCACGATCAAGATCCTGTTAGGGCTGCTTTTCGCCACTGCCGGCAAATGCACCATTTTCGGCCGCGAGCCCTCCAACGTTGAGGTCAAGAAGCGCATAGGCTTTCTGCCCGAAGAATCCTACCTTTACCGATTCCTGAACGCCTACGAGACTCTTGACTTCTACGGCGCACTCAGCGGTATGCCCCGCAAACTGCGCAGGGAACGCGCCAGGAAGCTCATAGACATGGTGGGCCTTTCCGAGGCGGCTGACAGGCCCCTCAAGGGCTATTCGAAGGGCATGTCCCGCCGAATCGGCCTCGCTGCCGCGCTCATCAGCGACCCCGAACTGGTCATCCTTGACGAACCCACCAGCGGCCTCGACCCCATCGGCAACCGCGAAATCAAGGACCTGATACTCAGGATGAAGGGCGAGGGCAAGACCGTCCTTCTTTGCAGCCACCTTCTTGCGGACGTTGAGGACGTGTGCGACCGGATATCCATACTCAGCCGCGGTGAACTCGCGGCCAACGGTCCTGTATCCGAGCTTCTCAGCCGCACGGACCGCTTCGAGCTGGTGCTGGAGAGCATGACGGACGAGGAAATAGCGGAACTGAGACAGTTCGTGAGCGAACGGCAGAACAAGAAAGTCTTCGGAGCCACCCACCCTCGTCGCAAGCTGGAGGATTTGTTCCTCGAAGTGGTGATGGAGCGCGAGGGCCGGGGAAACGGGAAGAGCTGATGAGACAGATCTTCGCGATGGCGCTCATAACCTTCCGGGAGTCCTTTCGCTCGAAAGCGATGCTGATACCCCTGCTCTTCGGCCTCGCGATACTGGCTTCAACTCCCTTCACACCCGCATTCAACAATGTTGACCGCATCCGGATAATGCTCAGTGTCGCAAGTTCAGCCATCACTCTTCTTTCCGCGCTGGCGGCCATCTTCATTTCCGTCACCACCATCACCAACGAAATCAAGGACAGGCGCATTTTTACCGTTCTGTCCCGCTCGACCGGCCGCTTTCAGTACGTTGCAGGCAAGCTTTTAGGGGTCTGGGCCGCCATCGCAGCGCTATTGTTGGCTCTCGGCGTTATCACCTACGGAATAATGATTGCGAGTTCCTCCTTCATGCTCGATGAACAGCAGCGGGAGTCCGTGCTCGCGGCCAACCGTCTCGAGCATACACAAGACGTGGATTACTTAATGCGAGACTCCATAATCGCCCGTTACGAAGCTCGCGTGGAAGACTACGAGCGAGTGCTGGAACTCGCCAGTAGGTTTTATGCCGAGGGAGTCATACCCAATGGCACGACGTTCGACGACCTAATCGCCCTCCTTGAACTTACGGATAAGGAGATACGGCTTCAGTTCGGCATAGCCACTCCGCAAGTGCTGAAGGCACGATACGCGGAGGTTCTCGAGATACTGACAGGCGAGAACTTCGGAACGGATGGGCGGCTCTGGCGCGAGTGGTACACCGCGCATCCCGACTTCGGGCGCAAGCCGAGAAATCCCGACAAGACCCGAGAGGTTGTTTCGGGTGGCGAGGACCACCGCTTCACCTGGCATTTCGACGGTCTGCGGGAAGCCGACCTCGAAAAAGGTCTGCGCTTTCAACTCACCGCCGCGGTCGTTCCGAACCCCACGGCTGCACTCTCGATCGTGCGCACGGACAAAAGCGACAAGAAGGCGACGTGCGACATCGAACTGAGCTGGGAAGGCGGAAAGGTCAAGCGTGAGCGGGTGGAGCTTCTTCACACGCGTGCGAGCTACTTCACGTTCGCTGACGAACATCCTCCCGCGGGCACTCCCTTCGACGTCACCATACGGGTGCATCCCGGCCCGTCGTCCATAATCGTGGGCAGAAGCGTGTGCGAGGTACTTCTGGAATCCGGCACCTTCGCAATGAACCTGCTTCGTTCACTGTTACTGAGCTGGTCAATCGCGGCGCTTGTATCCTCGGTCGGCATATTCGCGACCTGCTTTGTATCTTTTCCCGTTGCGCTTCTGCTGTGCATATTCGTTCTTTTCTGGGGCTCGACAGCGGGATACCTCAAGGATCTGACCCGCCAGCCGAAGAACCCTCTTTTCGTCAGGACAGTTTCCCAGGGATAATTCCTCCGGCGATATAATCGAGCGAATTTCCGAGGCGACCTATGATGGGGCGAACCTCCTGGGCAAAGTCCTTGCCAGCGGCATCGACGACTTCAGCCGCTACGAAGGCGGCAAGTACCTGCCCTTGAGCCTTCAGATTCCCTGGCCTCTCGTTTCCTCGGCTCTTTTCAAGCTTCTCGCCTGGCGGGCAGCGGTGCTTCTGCTTCTGGGCTGGCTGCTTTTCAGGTTCAGACAGTTCTGAGCACGGAGGTCAAAAATTCGACTGAACGAACAGGTGTATAGTATTTTAGTCGGAAATCGGCCGAACAGTTGTTCGCCGGACAGCGGCAAGGAGAGGAATGAGCCGCAGACACGTGATCCTGACACTGGTCGCGCTCTTGGCATTCAGCACTCTCTGGGTTGCCAACGCAAAGCTCGTGTCGTTGAAGGAGCGCGCACACGCTTTCAGCCACCTCGCCTTTCGAAGGGCTGGAACCGGGAGAAGATCGCCGGTACCGTCCTTCTGGGCGGTCTTCGCAACATAGTAATTGATATCACGTGGATGAAGGCCATCAAGCTGGAGGATAACCAGGAGTACTACAAGCTCCTCGCGGTCTATGAGACGATTGCAAACCTTCAGCCCAACGTGGCTATAGTGTGGGAGTTCAACTCTTCGAACATGGCGTTCAATATCTCGGCCGGTGCTCTCACGCGAGACGAGGAAGAACGCTGGGTTCGCAGAGGCATAGCGCATATCCGCGAGGGTATCGAGAAGAACCCGCGCACGTATCGGTTATATGCGCATGCGGCCTACATCTACCGGTTCAAGGTGGCAAAGGCCGACTGGCTCAAGACGCGCTTTATCGAAGCGGGAGAGAACCCGCATCTCAAGGCCCTTGAGTACTACAGGCTGGCGATGGAACAGGATGACGCACGACCGATCGAACAGGCGCAGCTCGTTCACACACTGGTGAGCCTCTGGCGTTTCGACGAGGCCGAACGAGAAGCGAAGAAGCTTCTTCGCAAATGGCCGGACTGGATCTCCGCGGGAGCGGTCTGGCAGAACAGATTCGAGGACTACCGTTACGACGGCAGCGTTCCGTACAAACGCTCCATGAGAATATACAAGTCTTGGGAGGACATGGAATGAGCAGCAGGATATTCGGCAGAATTGCGGGAACGGGAGCGTTCTTCACGCTCATCCTGCACGCCTCGGCGGCATTCGCCGCTATCGAGGACGTGCCCCGTTCGACGGCACAGATGATGTGGTACATCGCCCCCATCGGCGGAGTACTGGCTCTCATCTTTGCTTACTATTTCTACAAGAAGATGATGGCTTCACCGGAAGGCGACGAGGAAATGGTGCGCATCGCGCAGCATGTTCGAGACGGCGCAAACGCGTACCTTAACCAGCAGTACAAGGTAGTCGCTATCGTCTTTGTCATCGTTGCGGTCATCCTTGGATTCATGGCATACATTTTGGGTGTGCAGAACCCGTTCGTGCCCTTTGCATTCCTCACAGGTGGCTTCTTCAGCGCCCTGTGCGGCTGGCTCGGCATGAAAACCGCAACTTGGGCGTCCTCGCGTACCACCGAAGGGGCCAAGAAGTCGCTCAACGAGTCTCTCAAGGTCGCCTTCCGCTCCGGTGCGGTCATGGGACTAATCGTGGTCGCGCTCGGACTGATAGACATCTGCATCTGGTGGGTCGCGCTCAACTGGGTGTACGACTCGAACCTCTTCGGGCTATCCACGAGCCTCATGGGTAACCAGTTCTCCGAACTCGCGAACCTGCCCTGGTCGGAAATGAAGCAGCAGACACTCGAGGCATGGAGTTACGAGGCCGAACAGATGGTGACCGTGCCCTTCTCCGATGTGTTCGACAAGGAGAAACTGGTACAGGTAACCACCACAATGCTCACCTTCGGCATGGGCGCCTCCACGCAGGCGCTGTTCGCACGCGTCGGCGGCGGCATATTCACCAAGTCCGCTGACGTCGGAGCCGACCTCGTCGGCAAGATAGAAGCAGGCATCCCCGAAGACGACCCGCGCAACCCCGGCACCATTGCCGACAACGTCGGCGACAACGTCGGTGACGTGGCAGGCATGGGCGCGGACCTTTACGAGTCCTACTGCGGTTCGATTCTTGCGACCGCCGTGCTCGCGGTTCCCGCCGGTTTCGGCTTTCACGGCGCGGTCGCTCCCATGATAATCGCGGGTTTCGGCATCATAGCCTCGATAATCGGCATCTTCCTCGTTCGCTCTGGAGAGGAGGCAAGCCAGTCTGTACTTCTGAAAGCGCTCTCCCGCGGCGTGAACACTGCGGTGATTCTGATATTCCTCGCGACGGTACCGATCATCTACGCGCTCGGGCTGCACTGGGGAATATCAGTCGCGGTTCTTATCGGCCTGATCGCAGGCTGGGCGATCGGCAAGGTGACTGAATACTACACATCTCACGAGTTCAGACCGACCCGGGGAATTGCTGAACAGGGCAAATTCGGTCCTGCAACCGTAATCATCAGCGGAATTGCGGTCGGCATGCGTTCCACAGCCGGCCCGGTCATCATAATCGGTCTCGGCATCCTCCTTTCTTTCGCCTTCGCAGGCGGTTTCGGCGACGACCCCCACGCGGTCTCGAAGGGACTGTACGGTGTGGCGATTGCCGCGGTCGGCATGCTCGCCACGCTCGGAATCACCTTGGCCACCGACGCATACGGGCCCATAGCCGACAATGCTGGCGGCAACGCCGAAATGTCCAACCAGAAGCCCGAGGTACGTGAGCGTACCGACGCTCTGGACGCACTGGGCAACACCACGGCCGCAACCGGCAAGGGCTTCGCCATCGGTTCCGCCGCTCTGACCGCACTCGCACTGCTCGCGGCTTACCTCGACGAGGTGAAGGTCGGAATGGCGAGAATGCTGCAGAGCGCCGAGAGCATCACCATCCACGGCAAGGAACTCACCTTCGAATACATCAACCACATGGCGATAATCGGTGAGCGCACTATTGCGGGCAAGACCTACATCTCGTTCACCGAGCTGTTCAATCTTTCGCTGTTCAATCCGAAACTGCTTGTGGGGCTTTTCATCGGTTCGATGATGGCCTTCTACTTCTGCAGCCTGACGATGGAGGCGGTCGGCCGAGCAGCAGGCAAGATGGTTGACGAGATTCGCCGTCAGTTCCGCGAGATAAAGGGTCTATTGGAGGGCAAGGCGACTGCGGACTACGCCCGCTGCGTCTCCATCGCCACCAAGGGCGCTCAGCGCGAGATGATACTTCCGGCTGCTATCGCTCTGGTCGTACCGGTAATCGTCGGCCTGCTTCTCGGCGTGGCGGGAGTCGTCGGCCTGCTGGCAGGCGCACTTTCGACCGGCTTCCTCACGGCGATATTCATGGCCGCGGCAGGTGGTGCATGGGACAACGCCAAAAAATACGTCGAAGAGGGCAACCTCGGCGGCAAAGGCTCGGAAGTCCATAAAGCTACTGTTGTGGGCGACACGGTCGGCGACCCGTTCAAGGATACGTCCGGTCCGTCGCTCAACATTCTCATCAAGCTCATGAGCATGATCAGCGTTGTCATGGCCGGCCTGGTCGTGAAGTACGGCCGGAGGGTATCGGAAATGCTCGGCGGAATCCGTCTTAATGCCCGAACAATATGGCAGTCGCAAAAGGAGGGGAGCTGATGCTCCCCTTCTTCTCTTTCCGGCCCGCCCCCGCGGGCACGTCCACACTTCTGCTGCCTCTCCCCTGGTTTGTGATATGCCCGGTTTTGTACAAGCATGGAAGGCAAAAATAATTACATTATTTTGCTGCGAGAACGTTGGGCGTCGCGGTCGAGGAGTTAGTAAATGACAGTTACCAGACCGCTGATCCTCTGCATCAACCCCGGTTCGACCTCGACCAAGATCGCCCTGTTCACGGGAACCGAACTCAAGCAGGAAGCCGCAATTTCACACGCGGCCGAAGACCTGAAAGACTTTAACCGCATTTTCGAGCAGAAGGAGTACCGCGCCTCGCACGTGTTGAAATTCCTGAAAGAGAACGGTGTCGAACCCGCCCGACCTCGCCGCCGCTGTTGTCGGACGCGGAGGCATGATGAAGCCCGTAACCGGCGGCACCTACGAGGTCGATGATGTCATGCTCTACGACCTCAGGAACTACTCGCTCAAGTACTACGGCTCGGAACACATTTCGAACCTCGGCGCGGCACTCGCGCGGGAAATCGCCGACGCCGCCGATGCCGAAGCGTGCTGTCAGTACGACCCCATCTCGACAGACGACTTCACAACAGTCTCCCGCATTTCCGGCGTGCCCGAGGTGGAGCGAGTCTCTCTCATGCACTCGCTGAACCTGCGAGCCAAGGCCCGCAAGGTTGCGCAGATGACCAGCACTACCTTCGAAGAGGCCGATTTCGTAGGCTGCCATCTCGGCGGCGGCGTGTGGATGGCCGCCTTCGCCAGGGGCAAGGCGATAGACTCCAACCACGGGCTGCTCGGTTACGGGCCGTTTTCGCCCCAGAGAGCCGGAACGCTGGCGATATCCTCAGTCATGGACATGTGCCTGAGCGGCGAATACACGCCGTCACAGTTGAGAAAGAAGTTCGGCAAGAACTCCGGTTTCGTCGGCTATCTCGGAACGGACGACGGCCGAGAGGTAATCGCGCATGATGGATGAGGGCGACGAACTCGCAACCACCGTCTTCACAGCGATGGCCGTGCAAATATCAAAGGAAGCCGCTGCGCTCGCGGCGGTGCTCAAGGGCGATGTCAAGAGCGTCTTTATCACTGGGGGGCTCGCGAACGCGAAGCGCCTGACGGATTTGATATCCGAACGCGTGAGCTTCATAGCTCCCGTTCATATACTTCCCGGCGAGGACGAACTTCAGGCGATCGAGCGAAGGTGCCGTGCGCGCTTTGTCAGGCGACGAGCCCGCTCTCACGTATGAGCCCCACGACAGCATGAAAGCCCGTCTCGCGTCGCCGGAGAAATTCAAGGTTCTGAATTCACTCAATAGAGGACGATAACATGGCATTCACGGCCGGTATTAAGCATGTCGAGATTACGAAAAGCCGCAATATCTGGCCGCCCAAAGACCCTCGCCGTGGTCGAGGCAGCCGACGCAGAGGTTCTCAAGGCGGTAAGCGAAGCAGCCGACCTCGGCATAGCGAGTTCGCTACTTCTCGGCCGTTACGAGCAGATTCGCACGGTGGCCGACGAACTCCGCATCGTGCTGGACAAGTTCGAAGTCATCGAGACAGTAAGCGCAGAGGACTCGGTCAAGAAGGCCGCGAAGGCCATCAACGACGGCAGGGCGTCCATGCTCATGAAGGGACACCTTCCCACAGCCGACATAATGAAGGGCGTGCTCGACAAGGAGAACAACCTTCGCGGCGGTGGCAAGCTGTCCCACACAATGGTTGCCCAGGCCGACAAGTTCGGCCGCTTTTTGCTGCTTTCCGACGCAGGTCTGAATCCCGACCCGGACGAAGACCTCCTGGCCGCCATAATAGACAACTCTGTGGAACTCGCTCACGTTCTGGGCGTGGAAAAACCCAAGGTCGCAGTTCTCTCGGCGATAGAGAAGGAGACCGACAAGATACCGTCAACCGTTCTCGCCGCGAAGATGAAGGCCCGTTTTGCCGACTCATCCGACCGCGCCGTTGACGGTCCTATCGCGCTCGACCTCGCGCTGTCGTCCTTTGCTGCCGACGTGAAGGGCTACAAGAACCGCTCCGTGGCGGGTGCCGCCGACGTGCTCATAGTTCCCGAAATCGTATCTGGTAACGTATTGGGCAAATCTTTCATCCACTGTGCAGACTTCCGCTGCGGCGGTCTCATAACCGGCGCACGAATTCCCATAGTTCTGCTTTCACGCTCGGACACGAGCGAAGTCAAACTCGACTCGATCGCTCTTGCCAGCGTTTACGCCCAGTCCAACATTCCGCAAGACTGAGGAGGTTTAATGGCTAAGAAGATAATGTCAGGCAACGAGGCCATCGCACGCGGCGCCTACGAGGCGGGCATCCACGTGGCTTCGGCTTACCCCGGAACTCCGAGTACGGAGATACTGGAGTTCATCGGCAAGGACTACAAGAAGGACATCTACTGCGAATGGGCGACGAATGAAAAGGTCGCCGCAGAGGTAGTCAGCGGCGCATCAATGGCCGGAGCAAGGTCGCTTTGCGCACAGAAGCACGTCGGTCTCAACGTCGCGGCCGACCCGTTCTTTTCCATCTCCTACATCGGCGCAAAGGGCGCACTGATATTCGTCAGCGCCGACGACCCCGGGTGTCACTCCTCTCAGAACGAGCAGGATAACAGGCACCTCGCACGCGCGGCAAAGGTCGTTCTCCTCGAACCCTCCAACTCTCAGGAGTGCAAGGAATACGTCAAGGCCGCAGTGGAGATTTCGGAGAAGTTCGACACACCCGTGCTGCTCCGCACCACCACCCGCATCAGTCACTCCACGGGAATCGTGGAGATGGGCGAGCGCGAATATGTAGAGCCCAAGGGCTACGAGCGCGATATCAAGCGAAACGTGGTGATACCCGCGCACGCGAGGGTCATGCACGTGAAGGTCGAGCAGAGGCTCAAGAAGATTGCCGAGTACGCGAACACCTCCGACCTCAACCGCATCGAAGAGGGGTCGACAACTCGGTCGGTTTCATCACCAGCGGCATCTCCTACCAGTACCTGCGCGAGGTAATGCCCGACGCATGGGTGCTGAAGCTCGGACTGCCCTGGCCGATTCCCGCGGACCTGATTCGCAAGTTCGCTTCGAAGGTTGACAGGCTAATCGTCGTTGAAGAGAACGAGCCTTTCATGGAGAACGAGATCAAGGCTCTTGGCATCGATTCGCTGAAGGCCGCAACCTGTTCCCCGCCACCGGAGAGCTGAACCCGAACATAGTCGCGAAGGGTCTTGAAAAGGCGGGTTTCGAGGGCGCTCACGTCATCTCTGCCGATGAACCCATTCCAAATCGTCCTCCCACGCTCTGCCCCGGCTGCACACACCGAGGCCCGTTCTACGCGCTCAACAAGCTGGACTACAATGTCACCGGAGATATAGGCTGCTATACGCTCGGGCTTCTTCCGCCGCTTTCGGCACTGCACACCTGTCAGGACATGGGTGCATCCATCGGCCATGCACACGGTTTCGAGAAGGCTTCCTGGCCCCGACATAAGCAAGAAGACCGTCGCTGCCATAGGCGACTCCACCTTCTTCCACAGCGGCGTTACGGGCCTTATGAACGCGGTGTACAACAATTCGCACATCACCGTTCTCATTCTCGACAACCGCATCACGGCCATGACCGGCCACCAGCAGAACCCGGGCACCGGTACCACGCTGATGGGAACGGTCGCGAAGGAGGTTGATATACCTGCTCTGTGCAAGGCGATCGGAGTCGAGTTCGTGCGCACAGTGGATCCTTTCGACCTCGATCTTCTCAAGAAGACCTTCAAAGAGGCCACTGATTCGCGAAACCTGCCCGAGTGGTCATCACCAAGGCGCCCTGCGCCCTGATCAACAGGGAGAAGAAGCCTCCTTACTACGTTGAAGAGGAGAAGTGCGTGGCATGCGGCAGCTGTTTGAAGGTCGGCTGCATGGCAGTGTCACTTACCGGCAAGCCTCATCCGAAGACAGGCAAGCCCCGCTCGCGCATCAATTCCCTTCTGTGCGTCGGCTGCAGCGTATGCGCGCAGGTATGTCCTGTCGAAGCGATCAAGGTTGACGAAAGGAGCGAGTAATGAAGGGCGTAACAAACGTACTGATAGCCGGAGTAGGCGGACAGGGCACGATTCTTGCCTCTAACCTCGTCTCCGAGACCGCCCTGCTTCTCGGTCACGACGTCAAGAAAAGCGAAGTTCACGGTTTGGCCCAGCGCGGCGGCTCGGTTATAACTAACGTCCGCTACGGAGAAAACGTATACTCCCCGCTCATACCTGACGGAATGGGCGATTTCCTGCTCGCGTTCGAGCCCGTTGAGGCGGCGCGCTATTCTCCGCTGCTGTCCAAAGAGGGCACGATGCTCGTGAACCTCGTCAACATCCCTTCAGTGACCATCCTCGCGCGTCTTGAAGAATATCCGAAGGACCCGCTCGCGGGCATTCGGGAAAACTTCAGGGAATGCGTCGAGATCGCGGCGACCGATGAGGCGGTCAAGCTGAAGAACTCTCGTGTGGCAAACGTCATAATGCTCGGAGCATTCGCGAAGCGCTCCGGCATGGAACTGGACGCTTTCCGACAGGCCATCCGCAACACAGTAAAGGAACGGTTCGTAGATTTGAACCTGCAGGCGTTCGACAAGGGCCTCGAGTTCTGAGCTGAATTCCTCACATCATGAAAGAAGGGGAGCCTTTACCGGCTCCCCTTTTTTGCATTCTGCCTTTGCGTGCTTCCTGCCCAAAGAAAAAGGCCCGCGGTTTCCCGCGGGCCTTTTGATGTAACCGTGAACGGACCGCTTACCGGGCGCCGCTCTGCGAGAGCGAGTTCATCATGGAGATGAGCGGCAGGAACAGCGAGATAACTATGGTGCCGACCGTAAGACCCATGAAAACGATAATCAGCGGTTCGAGAATTGATACGAGACCTGAAACGAGGTTGTCCACCTCGTCGTCATAGACGTCCGCGATGCGAAGCAGCATGCGGTCAAGCTCGCCTGTCTCCTCGCCGACCTTGATCATGTTCACTACCATGTCATCGAAGATAGGGGTGTTGTCAAGAGGCTCGGCGATTGCACCACCCTGGCGGATGTTGTCGTGCACCTTTCCGACGAGGTCCGAGAATATCTGGTTGGCGGTTGCGGACCGGATAATCTCGAGCGCGTCGAGTATCGGGACGCCGGAAGCCACCAGTGTGCCGAGAGTACGGCAGAAGCGCGAGATGTTGGACTTGACCGACACGTTGCCGAGAATCGGCCACCAGAGGTTGAGCCTGTCGAGAACCCTCGCGCCCGTGGTGCTCATGCGAACAAGTTTGAAGAAGATCCATATCAGGAACGGAATGGCGATGAGCATGTACCAGTAGTTAACCATGAACCGGGAGACACCGAGGACGCTCTCTGTGAGCATCGGCAGCGATTCCTTGCCCGAAAGGTCCTTGAAAACCTTCTCGAAGTTCGGGATGACGAAGATCATTATTGCTACGAGCACGCCGATGGCGATTGTTATGACGAAGGCCGGATAGATAAGTGCGCTGAGCACCTTCTTTCGAAGCGCGACGTTCTTTTCCATGTAGTCGGCGAGACGTTCGAGGATGGGTACGAGAACACCGCCCGCCTCACCGGCGCGAATCATGTTGGAGTACAGGGAATCGAAAATCTTGGGAAACTTCTGCATCGCCTCGGAAAGCGTTGCGCCCGCGGAGACGTCCTCGATGATGTCCTGAAGTGCGTACTTCAGCTTCAGCGGCTTTCTCATCTGTCCTTCGAGAACTTCGAGAGAGCGTACAATGGGCAGACCCGCGTCGAGGAGTGTCGCAAGCTGGCGGGTGAAGACGGTCAGATCCTTGTAGCTTACTCCTCCGAAGACGAACTTGCCCCTGGATGCGGTCTTTGTACTGACGGCGGATGCGGTAGCCGGGCCAGCACTGACCTGCTTGACGTTGGTGGGGAACATCCCCTGCCCGCGCAGCTTCGCGCTTGCGTCCTCGCGGGAGTTCGCCTCGATCTCGCCGGTTATTGACCGGCCTCTTGCGTCAACTGCTTCGTAATTGAATACCGCCATTGAAAAGCTCCTGTGTTCCAAGGCTGAGAGCATCCGAGCCCGGCTCTCTGATTTGAGACAACTCGTGCAGCGGCTTGTTTCAGACGAATACCGCCTCGAAAGACATTCCGCAACGGACAAGGGAGTCGCGAACCTGAATCTGTGCCCTGTCACCTTTAGCAAGAGCACTTACCGAAGCACTGCGACAACCGTCCACATGCACCATTTTAATCTCTATTCGTCGCGCGGGGAGATATTCTCCCAACTTTTCCGCCCACTCCACTACGGATATTCCGCTGCCGAACAGATAGTCCTCTCCGCCTATGTGCTCGAATTCCTCGGGACGCTCGAGACGATAGGCGTCAAAGTGGTACAGGGGCGGGTTCGTTTCGTGCTCATGAAGGATTCCGAACGTGGGGCTCGCAGCAGGCATCGGAGAGCCGAGTTCAGCCGCTATTCCCGCTGCAAGCGTGCTCTTACCTGCTCCGAGCTGGCCGAAAAGTGCAACTACATCACCTGCATCAAGCGCACGCAGTATTGCGGCTCCGAGACGGCGCGTCTCCTGAGCGTTCGAAAGAAATATCTCGAAGCGTTCAGGAACCGTGCTCATAAGAACGCACCTTCCATTCGTGTCTGTCCGAGCCCATGACCAGCCACCTGCCCTCTTGCGCAGGGAGAACACGTCCTACCTTGTACAAATGCACGCCGCTTTCGTTACATGCACGCACAAGCCCTTCCGCTTTCGTCCGAGCGACCGCGACGAGCAATTCAAAGTCTTCTCCGTCGTTGAGCGCGTGAAACAGCTCGGGCTCGCCACTGTTCTTCGAGAGAATTACGGCGTCGTCGTGGACCGGCACCATGTGACCGAACACTTCGAATCCGACTTTGCTCGCGTCCGCAAGAGAGGCGAGGTCACCCGACAGGCCGTCGGAAAGGTCCATGCACGCGGCAGGAGGTCCATGTTCGGCGAGAGCCCGAACGGCGTCCAACCTCGCGCTGCATCTTAGGTGTCTGCCGAGAATGGAACCGCCCAGCGGCCCCGTTACCATGAGAACATCGCCCGGTCGCGCTCCGCTCCTGAGAACCGGATGTGTTCCGGCGGATATGCCAGTCGCGCTCGATACTAACGCGAGCCTTGCACCGGATGATATATCCCCGCCTACGAGCGATGCGCCGCACTCGGCACACGCTGCATAAAGCCCGTCGTAAAGGCGTTGAATCTGCTCATCGGACAGTTCGGGCAGTGCGGAGGATACAACGAAATGCGCCGGAACAAAGCACATGGCGGCAACGTCGCTTGCGCTTATGGTCACAGCCTTCCAGCCGATATCGAAGGGGTCGTGTTCGTCGAGCCGGAAGTCAACCCCGTCAACAATCATATCGGTGGTCAGCACTACAGTTTCACTGCCGTATCGCACAACCGCGCAATCGTCACCGGGCCCGACGATGACGGAGTCATCTTCGAGCGCGCGCCTGCGAAAGTTATTGAGAAGGTCCTTTTCCTGCCAAGTCATCAGTTTTTGGCGAACAGGTTCTTGAAGATGAAATATAGCAGTTTGGGATTTTCCTTGAAACGTCGCTTGCAGTAGGCAGCGGCATCCCTGCGCTGTCCGTATGGCAGATAAATGCGCACCTTTTCGCCTCTGCGGCGAAGCTCCTGCTGCTTCTGTTCGACCGGCACACCGAGAAGCATCTGCCACTCGAAAGCCCGGGGGGATATTCCGGCGGGTTTAAGGACCTGCCGAGTTATTCGGTCTATGAGGAGTATGTCGTGTGTCGCGATGGCGGGATAACCGCCGCGTTGAACGACAAGATCCGTCAGACGGACAAAATTGTCGTTTATATCGGCCATCCTCGAGAAGTCCCTGTCCGCCTTGTATATGCCTTTGCAGATGCGAAGGTTCGGCTTGTAGCCATCGTCGAACAAGGCGGCAATGTCGTCGTATGTGCGAAGCAGGTATGCCTGAAAGACCATGCCCACGTTATCGAGGCCCGCGTCGCGCAGATGACGGTAAATGCGGATAGTGGCATCTGTGGTAGTCTTGTCCTCCATGTCTATTCGGACGAACCTTCCGATGCGAGCGGACTGCGAGACTATGCGGCCGATGTTCTCCCGGCAGTATTCCTCGGATACGAGAAGCCCCATTGCAGTGGGCTTGACAGAAACACCCGCCCCCGGAACCACCTGCAGGTCCTTCTGCAGCGAGATGTAATAGGACACCCATCTCTCAGTCTGGCCCCTGTCCTTCGAGGACTCTCCGAGTATGTCGGCCGTGACAAGAATGCCTTGTTCGTCGTGGAGTTTCTTTGCCTCGGCAAGAACCTCGTCAGCGGTCTCGCCTGCCACGTAAGGCCCGGCGAACGCCATTACGAGCCATGCAGGGGAAATGTCGGCAAGGAAGTCCCGAATGGCAGAAAACAGACCCATTCAGGACTCCTGTTTGGCTTTCAGGTTAGCGGTCAGATCAGTCCTCTTGTTCGTCTTCTTCGTCAAGAGTGGCGTTCCAGTACTCCTCGTATTCTTCCTGAAGTGGTACAACGGAGACAATGTGCTCGCGGCGAACGTACATGGTGTCGCCGCCGCCGAAGTCGAGGTCATCTTCGAGGCGCATAATAACCTCTTCGAGTTCCTCTTCGTCCTCGAGTTCTTCGATCTCTTCTTCGTCGAATTCCTCGTCGTCCTCGTCTATCTCCTCGGCAAGCCTCTTGAACTCAGCGCGAGCCTCTTCCGAGAGGTCTTCGATGTCGATCTGATCCTCTTCGAATTCATCATCCAGCTCGACCAGTTCAATCCAGCGCACGAAGCGCAACTTCACGAAGTCGCTGTCTTCCTTGCTGAGAACATCATCTTCGAGGTCGGTTATCTGCGCTACAACCTCTCTTGTCTCTTCCGGAGTCCAGAACTCAACCTTTACCCACTTCATGTCGATTCCTTTCGAGTTAACGCCCGGGAGGATACCCGGGACTTTCCGTTAAATATACAGCCTTTACGGGTTTCAAAACGAATAATGTCTTCAGCGAATGACAGGCCATATCACGAACAAAGGAACTCCGGTTACGGAACCCGAAGGTATGCAGCCGAAGCTGCGGCTGTCATTGAGGGACTGCCCATCGTCGCTGAGAACGAAATACGAGTCCTTCGGAACACTGACGATCGAACGGTCGCCCACGGAGTATATTCCCTCGCTTGCCGTGTAGTACTGGTCCCGCGAGATATGGATGTTGTCAAACGCGACAGATGCGTTTTGCGCAAGGAAAGTCAGGTCGAACGGAACCCTCGCGCCGAGGTCGGTCTCGAACGAGAAGGTCTCGGTCCTCTCTCCGCAACTCACGCTCACCAGCCCGTCGTAGCAGGCAAGGGAGATTCTGTGCGGAATGTTGAGCTTGAGGGCCTTCTGCAAGGTATGCGACTCTCCGCTGCGCAGGTTGTTCAGTGTAATGCTGCCCTTCTCGCAGTCCATAATGAGCTTCAGCGGCACATCGTGGTAGGCGTAGCGGAGAGTGACGGTGCCCTTTCGGGCCTTCACGAGGAGGTCGAAGGAGACCTTCACGTCGTAAACCGGGTTAAGTCCTCCCCTTGCGCTGAAGACAGGCGTGGAAGCCGCCTCGCTCTCCGTAAGGCTATGACCGCACTGGCGGCAGTTGCTGACTCCGCCCCGCGGACGAACCACCGGGGGCCATGGCTTGCCACATCTCGCACAGAACAGGTCCCTGTCCGCAGGACTCACGCCCCAGTAGCGCACGTTGCCGTTCGCGTCACGGTCGGTTTCGAAGTACCCCGCCCACCTTCGCATGAGGACATCTCGCGAGGGAAACCTGAACAGGGACGGGCCTTTGAAGACATCGAGGTCGGTTATCCCCGTTCGCTCGGGATAAGCCGAACTGTCCGCCGCGGGCGAATAGGCGAGCGAGAACTCGTCATCGGAGAACACGTGGAGTCTGCCGTTCTTAATCCGGTCGGGCGGCACGGTACACGAAAAGCCGTTCTTGAAACGTGGCAGCGAGTAGTTTTCACGAAAAACCGTCTTCCAAAGATGCTCCTGCAGGTCGGGAGGCTTGACGACAGGGCTCGAAGTGGGATAGAAGAAGACGTTGCCGCCGGCAAGTTCGAGGTTCTCGCCCGGCAGCCCCACCACCCTGCCATAAGAGCTTTCGCCGCCCTTCGCCTGGTTCGCGTACATAACAGGCGTGAAGCGGTCTATCCCGTTGATACGCCAAAGCAGGTGGTCGTAGAGCAGAAGAGAGTCATTCGGCGTGGAGATATCGCTATTGGAGCTTTGATTGGAGAACGACACGTTGAAAACGCTCGATGCCCAGAAGTACCTGCCGACAAGCCACACCGCAGGAGTGATGGTACATATGAGGACGGCCAGGGCAATGCATGCCCAGGGGAAACGCCGCGAGCCCAATGCGGCGATGTGCGCAAGTGCGTCGTACACCACTGCGATAACGGCGATCAGAACAACCACCCACAGGGCAACCGCACCGACATAACTCGTGCTGTTTTGAAGCGAAATGGCCAGAAAGCCCGCGAGCGCAAGCGCAACCACAGAGTCATAAAAGAACGAGAATACGACGTTGAAGGTGAGCCTGAAATCACTCGGCACCGACACGAGCTTCAGAAAGAACAGGTGAACGAACAAAAACACGAGGAAAACTACGAGCACCGCGGATGCGGGAAAGAGTCCGACATAAAGGTATCTGAGCAGCGGGTCCGAACCAGGCAAGTCAATAAGCGCGACGGGTACTGCGGTGAGAATGAGCACGACCATGAAAAACAGGGCGACCGACCTGACAGGAGAAGTTGATTCGGCTCCCTTCCTGACCGAAGAGGGGTGAGAGAGCAAAGCGTTTTTTAGGTTTGCGAGCCAGTTTTTCATAATAAGGCCGAAACCGACAGGAAATACAACATAAAAGTTGTGAAGGTGCTAAAGTAACTTGTTCGTTCCGATGCTTGCACCTGAGGAAATGACAAGTTGCTGACGGTTTCCCACGTGCCATTATCGGGCCGTGGTGACCGGAAATCAAGTTGACCGACGTTTTGCCTTGACAGAAAAAGCACCCTTATAGTAGAATTGACGACCCGGAGGGTTGATATGTACTCACTTGAAGACCTTTTGAAGCAGATGGTTGAGAAAAACGCATCCGACCTTCACCTCAGTGCGGGGACGCCCCCACGTATCCGAATTGACGGTGACCTCAGCAATATCGGAGAGGAACCTCTGTCTCCGGACGATACGCAGAGGCTCACATACGGAGTTCTGGACAGTGAACAGATTGCTCGCTTCGAACAGAACTGGGAACTCGACCTCTCGTTCGGAGTCAGCGGCCTGGGCCGTTTTCGTACCAATGTATTCTACCAGCGTGGCGCACTCGGTGCGGTAATGCGAGTCATCCCCTACCAGATAAGCTCGTTCAAGGAACTCGGTCTGCCCGCAGAAGTCTGCGAGAGGCTCTGCAGACTCCCTCGCGGGCTCGTGCTCGTGACCGGCGCAACGGGCTCGGGCAAGAGCACCACTCTTGCTGCGATGATAGACTTCATCAACACCAACATCGGCGGCCATATCATAACGGTCGAAGACCCGATCGAGTTTGTCCACCGTAACAAGAAGGCCCTTGTCAACCAGCGCGAAGTCGGTTCGGATACCAAGTCATTCGGAAACGCCCTGCGCCACGTGCTGCGCCAGGACCCCGACGTGGTTTTGATAGGCGAGATGCGTGACATGGAGACCATCGAGGCGGGCCTTCGAATTGCCGAAACCGGTCACCTGACCTTTGCAACACTTCACACCAACGATGCCACTCAAACCATGAACCGCATCATTGACGTCTTTCCCTCCGGACAGCAGACGCAGATACGTACACAGCTCTCGTTCGTTCTCGAGGCCGTCTTCTGTCAGCAACTTCTGGAGAAGCGAAACAGGAGAGGCCGCATACTCGCCTCGGAAATCTTACTCGCGACACCTGCTATCCGCAGTCTCATTCGCGAGAATAAAGCACACCAGTTGTACTCGGTTATGCAGACAACTGCTAAAATAGGAATGAAGACGATGAACCAGTCGCTGTTCGAGCTTTACCAGCATGGCGCGATACGCTTTGAAGACGCGCTCAAGGCTTCCAGCGACCCTGAAGACCTTAAGAACGTGTTCCAGTCCAAGTCAACAAGCAAGAGATAGCGAACACCATGGTACATTTGCAGCGTGCAACAACAAAAAAGTTGGGCGAGATACTCATGGACGCGGGCATACTTGAACCCCGCGACGTGAGAGATGTAATAGGGGAGCAGCAAAAGACGGGTGAACTCTTCGGTGACATACTGCTCAAGATGGGCAAGGTCACCGAGATGGACATTGCGCGAGCCCTTGTCACGCAGTATCGCCTGCCTTTCATACAGCTCGACAAGGTTGAACTCTCAGACGACGTAAAGACACTCGTGGACCCCCAGATTCTCGCCAAGCACCTCATAGTTCCCTTCGATATCATGGGCAAGGTTCTCTTGATAGCGATCGCGGGAACACTTGACAGGGCCACGGTTCAGGACTTGGTGGAGAAGACCGGCCTGGACGTACGAGTTTACATAGCCACGATGTCGGGCGTGCGTCAGACGCTCGAAGAGCAGTTCGGACTCACTCCCGAACAGACCGGCAGCAAGGAGGACTGATGCCTGTCGCCGGAAGGACAAACAAACGCATTGCGAAGATGCTGGTCAAGAGGGGTTTTCTGAAAGTCGAGGACATGGACCATTTCATCGAACAGGCGGAGAAGACCCAGCGCAGCATAACAACCTATGTCATTGAAGAACAACTCGTTTCCGAACCTGACGTTTTGAGCGCAATCAGCCAGGAATCGGGCATGACGCCCATCAACCTCGACCACATCAGGTTCGACAAACAGGTCGTAGAGACCCTTCCCATGGAGTCCGCCCAGACCTACGACGCGCTCGTAATTTCCAAGGTCGGCAATTTCATCACGCTCGCCTTAGCGAACCCGTTCGACCTCTACGCGCTCGACGATATCAAGAAGCTCACCGAGTGCGAAATCATCCCCGTAGTCACCACCGATTATTCCATCAAGAAGCATGTCAACAGGGCATACCGCGAAGAAGAGGAGAAGCTGCAGGAGTTTTACAACGAAATTACCGGCACCGATGATTCCGACCTGCAACAGATCGAACAGGAAGACGACGAGGACATTGATATCTCAATCGTTACCGACGAGGAATCGCCGGTCGTCAAGCTCGTAAACATCATCATATCCAACGCTCTCAAGAGAGGCGCGAGCGATATTCACGTCGAGCCTTTTGAGAAGCGCATTCGCCTTCGTTATCGCATTGACGGCATCTGTCACGACGTGGAACCGGTTCCTCCCAAGAAAATGCAGAACGCCATCTCATCCCGTCTGAAGATTATGTCGGAACTGGACATAGCGGAAAGGCGCAAACCGCAAGACGGCAAGTTCCGCCTGCGCTTCGAGGGCCGCGAGGTGGACTTCCGTGTCTCGGTGCTTCCCACTGTACATGGCGAGAAGATCGTGATGCGAATTCTCGATGCCTCCTCTCTCAAGCTGAGCCTCAACGACCTCGGCTTCGAGGACAAGCCGCTCGAGGACTTCAGAAATGCCTGCAACGCGCCCTACGGCATGGTGCTCGTGACCGGTCCTACCGGTTCGGGTAAGTCAACCACACTGTACTCCGCCATCAAAGAGGTGATGAACGACGAACAAAATATCACCACGGTTGAAGACCCGGTCGAGTACCAGCTCGAAGGAGTCAACCAGGTTCCAGTCAACCCGAAGCGCGGTGTCACATTCGCCGGCGCGCTGCGATCCATTCTCCGACAGGACCCGGATATCGTCATGATTGGTGAGATTCGAGACCTCGAAACCGCACAAATCGGCGTCAAGGCCGCTCTCACCGGACACCTCGTTTTTTCAACTCTTCACACTAACGACTCGCCTTCGTCTGTCACGAGGCTCGTGGATATGGGCATAGACCCGTTCATGGTCTCCTCTTCGGTGCTGCTTTGCTCCGCTCAGCGTCTCGGGCGGAAGCTGTGCAAGTACTGCAAGGAAGAAATCGAGGTACCCGAAGAGCGCCTCCTTTCGCTGGGAGCGAAACCTGAGGATCTCGAGAGGTTCGGCACCACGATATTCCGGGCGAAAGGCTGTTCACGGTGTACAAACGGCTATAAGGGCCGTTTTGCGCTTCTCGAGACACTGCCTATGACGGAACGCGTACGCCGTGTTATAGTTAACAACGGTACCTCGATGGACATCAAAGATGCCGGCCTCGAAGAGGGCATGCTGACTCTTCGCCGCGTAGGCATGATAAACGCCCTGAAGGGTGTCGCATCACTCGAGAACGTGATTACCATCACCATGGACGACTAAGGGGCTGCACATGGCACGTGTTTACAAGTATGCTGCACGAAACGATTCCGGCCAGACTGTCTCCGGCACAGTAAAGGCAAAGAACGATGCCGAGGCACAAAAGCTGATTCGCGATAAGGGCCTTCAGCCCATGTCAATGTCGGTCACCAAGGGCTCGGGCTCGGGAGCTATCTTCGGTCCGCCGCGAATCAAGGCCCGCGAGATAATGATCTTCACCAGGCAGTTCGCCACGATGATCAGCGCGGGTATTCCGGTTTTTGAATGTCTGTCGGTGCTCCAGATTCAGTCGCAGGGGCGCGCTATTTCCGCAAGGCCGTGTCGGAGATAACCGAAAAGGTTCGCAGCGGCGGTGACTTGTCGGACGCGATGAAGGACTACCCCAACGCCTTCTCGCGCATCTACGTCAACATGATCGCCGCGGGAGAGGCTTCGGGTCAGCTCGAAGAGATTCTGCTGCGTCTATCCGACTTCATTGAACGCACCGAGAAACTCAAGAGGGATATCCGCGGCGCCATGATCTATCCGGTCGTCAGTTTGTTGCTTATCCTGAGTATAACTCTCGGCCTGCTGATCTTCATCGTTCCGAAGTTCAAGGAGATATTCGACACGGTTGATATCGCCCTGCCTCTTCCAACTAAGATCGTTCTCGGCATAAGCGAGATGCTTCGCAGCTACTGGTATATCTTATTCGGTAGCGTGGGTGGATTCTTCGCGCTGTTGTTCATTTACAAAAAGACGGACTCCGGCGCGTACAACCTGGACTGGCTCAAGATGCATGTACCGGTATTCGGCCCGTTGTTCCGGCAGGTGGCCCTATCGCGTTTCAGCCGGACTTTCGCCACGCTTCTGCGCTCCGGCGTACCCATCCTCGGCGCTCTTGAGATCGTCAGCGGAACCGTCGGCAACAGGGTCATAGAAGAAGTGGTGGTGAACACGCGTCAAGCTGTAAGCGAGGGCGAACCCCTCGCCAAAACTCTCTCTCAAAGCTCGATATTTCCGCATATGCTCGTCCGAATGGTTGAAATCGGCGAGCGGTCCGGTGCGCTTGAATCGTTGCTTCTGAAACTTGCAGACTTCTACGACGACCAGGTATCCGCCGCAGTCGAGGCCCTGACGTCCACGATCGAACCCCTGATGGTCGGGGTGATGGGTATCCTGGTCGGCGGCATCGTACTCGCCATCTTCCTGCCCATTCTCAAGCTCCAGGAAGCTCTTACGGAGCAGGCCGGGTAGGAGCACGGATGCAGAGTTGACTAATGCCTGACTCTCAGCGCAGAAAGCCCGTATCCCCCAGCCGCTTGAAGCGGCTGGGGTTTTACTTGATATTTGCGCGTTTCGCCGTGCTCCTCTTCCTGTCCGGAATTACCTTCATTCTTCAGTCTGTCGCGACCGAAGCTCCCCGAGTGGAGTGGATTCCAGCCATACCTCTCGGCGCGATCGCCATCAACTTTTTCCTGCTCATTCTGAACTCGCTGTTCGGGCGGATGAAGGCGTTTCAGGTCTTTCAGCTCTCCATCGACCTCGCGGTCATTTCGCTTCTGGTCTTTTACACCGGTGCGGTCAACTCCAACTTCGTCTTTCTCTACTACGCTCTTGTGATAGCCGCCGCGCTGTTGCTTTCCGACTGGTCGAGCCTCGTGTTTGCATCGGCCGCAACGGTACTTATCGCCATAGCCACCTCCTTCCTTCCCGTCATCGGCTCGCAGGGCACAAGTGCCAAGGCGACATTCATCATCCTCATCGCCCAGAGCAGCGGTCTTCACCTTGTCGCGTATCTTTCATCCGCGCTGGCAATAAGCCTTTACAAGGAACGAATATTCAACGAGGAGATTCTCGAGAACATCACCGACGCACTGCTCGTTTTGAACAATACGGGCCGAATCGCCTACATGAATCCCGCCGCCATGCGCATGCTCAACCTCTCTGAGAAGGACATCAACTCGCGTTTTCACGATGTGTTCTCGAAAGAAGGCACAAAGGCGCTTTACGAAGTGCTCAAGAAGGATGAGGAAGAGGACAATGTCGAGATGGATATCGAACCCCACAAGGGAACGCTGATTCCTGTCAACATGCGGGCCTCGGCAATAGGCAAGTACGGCAATCTCAGGGCCGGCACGGTGATACTCATCGAGGACCTTTCCATGCGCCGCAGGCTTCAAGAGGCGGAAGTCCTCTCGAAGCGGCTTGCGGAGTACTCCACCATTTCCGCAGGAGTAGCGCACGAAATCCGCAACCCCCTGGCATCCATCCGTTTCGCTGCGCAGGAGCTGTCCCACGACCTGTCAGACCCCGACCTTCGGAACATGGCCGACATTATCACGGCCGAAAGCAAGCGCCTTAACTCGATGCTCAGTGATTTTCTGACCTCCACGAAGATTCGCCAGCCCAAGAAGCAGCTTGTCAGTCCGCGCAAGATCTTCTCGGAAACCCGCGATATGGTCGTGGCACAGTCGTCGAAGAAGGTCAGGTATGATATTGATGTATCTGCAAACGTTGAGGTGTGGGCTGACCCCGACCAGCTGCGCCAGATCATACTCAACCTGTCGCTAAACTCCGTTGATGCGGTGAAGGAGAGTGTTCACATCCGCCTCGTGGCGAAGAAGCAGAACCTTTCCAAGTTTCTCTCGCCGCAGGAATCCATGTCGCGGAAGCTGTCCAGCATTTACAGGGAGGGCGTCTCTATCGTCCACACGGACGACGGACCGGGAATATCGAACGAAGACCTTGAAAAGGTAGTGATACCGTTTTACACTACAAAGGAAAAGGGAACAGGGCTCGGGTTGTCCATGGCCCAGAACATCGTGGACAGTCATGGCGGGTTCATGTGGATAGATAACAAGCTGCCGCGCGGCGTATCGGTCAAAATCTGGCTGCCGGCACTGACAGGAAAGGACTCCTGATGACCGAGAACAAACCGCGAATCCTCGTTGTTGATGACGAGGACAGCATTTGCAGGCTAGTGAGCCACATAATCACGAGACGGATGGACTGCTACTGCGACACCTACACCGATCCCGAGAAAGCCCTTCGCGAGTTTCGCTGCGGTTATTACAACGCCGCGCTGTTGGATGTGAGAATGCCACGATTGAGCGGCCTGGAACTTCTTCCGAAACTGAAAGAGATCGACCCGGACCTTCCCGTCGTGGTACTCACGGCGTTCGGCCAGTGGGACACGGCAGTCAACGCCATGCGAGTCGGCGCATTCAACTTCATCAACAAGCCCCTCGAGGACAACAAGCAGCTCACAAAAGCGCTTGAACACGCTGTCCGCCAGCACCAGATCGAGACGGAAATGCGCGATATAGACCCTGCGAACAAGATACACATGATCGGTAAGTCTCCGCAAATCCGCAGGGTGATGGAACTGGTGGAAAAGGTGGGACCGACAGAAAGCACCGTGCTCATCAGTGGTGAGTCTGGAACAGGCAAGGAACTTGTGGCCCGTGCGATACACATGAACTCGGCGCGGCGCCATGGGCCGTTCGTGGCCGTGAACTGCGGAGCCTTTCCCGACAACCTTCTGGAAAGCGAGCTGTTCGGCCACGTCAAGGGAGCATTCACCAGCGCAGTAGCGGACAAGATAGGCATGTTCGAGGTAGCCAACGGGGGCACCTTCTTCCTCGACGAGGTAGCAGAGACCTCCGCGATGATACAGGTGAAGCTGCTGCGAGTACTCGAAACCCGTGAGATACGGCCGGTCGGTTCGATCGAGAGCAGAAAATTCGACGTGCGCATCGTGGCGGCGACCAACCGCGACCTCGAACAGGAGGTCAACGACGACCGATTCCGATACGACCTGTACTACCGCCTGAACGTGATACCCATTCACCTTCCTCCCCTGCGCGAACGCAAGGAGGACATCCCCCTGCTGGTCGGGCACTTCCTCTCCCGCATTGGCAAGCGTGTCGGCAAGGAAGTGTCGGCATCTAACATCTCACCCAAGGCCTGGGACCTTATTGAGGAGTATCCCTGGCCCGGTAACATCCGCGAGCTCGAAAACGTCATACATCGCGCGTTCACGCTCATGAGCGGCGAGCAGATCACTCCCGAAGACCTCGGGCTGAACTCCCGCCATCTCGAAAGGGCCAGCACCGACCGCATGGTGCCCAAGAGCGCCGAAAAGACCTCGGGAATAGGTGAGACCTTCGACCTTACCGATCACCTGAAGGATATCGAGATAAGTTACATCAAAGAGGCCATGGCGGAGACAGACGGCAATATGACCGAGGCAGCGAAGCTTCTCGGCCTTACTTTCAGGACTTTTCGCTACAAAGTGCGAAAATACAGGCTGAAATAGCCGGAGATGCAATGACAGGTTTCAGCAGTGAAAAAGCAGTTCTCGTCGGTTTGTCAGGATTCTTCAAGGGCGAAGAATATGTTCTGGAACCGAACAAGATATATGTGGTGGGAAGGTCGTCCTCCGCGGACATCTCACTGAAGAACACCAGCCGCTTCAAAAATCTCGAAGAGGAAGGTGAGCTTCTCGCCAAGAGCTTCCGACGCGTGTCAAGGCGGCACTTCGAGATAACCGTCAAGGATAACTGCGAATACGCCGACACCAGTTCACAGCTCAAAGTTCGCGTGAAGGGCTCGATAAAGGTGATTATCAGCTCTTTGGCCTCCAATTCCCTGAAGATTGACGGCAGGGAGATATCGCGAATGATCATCCCCGAACTCGGCAAGAGCGCTCACGAGATAACATTTGGCGAGGACGAGAAGCTGAAGCTGTTTCTGCGTCGCAACTCCTGAAAACACTTTCGTAACGCGAGATATAATCAATTCCGTATATACTTCTCTCATCGCTCAATCTGACGGGCGGTCCGCGCTCGAAGCAAGACCGTCCGCGTCCATTTCCACGGAGGAGAAATGAAAGTAGTCGTCACATCCACAGGTCCCGACCTCGACAGCCAGCTCGACGAAAGATACGGACGAGCCTCATACCTGCTTTCCGTCGACACGGAGAGCATGGAGTTCGCCGCACACGACAACAGCGCGAACATGAAAGCCATGCAGGGAGCTGGCGTATCCACCTCTCAGTCCGTCATGGACATGGAGCCGGACGCTGTCATAACCGGTTCCCTGGGCCCCAAGGCATTCGCGGTAATGCAAAACACGGGGATACCCTCCTACAGCGCTAAGGGTGTTACATGCCGTGAAGCGGTTCAGATGCTTCTCGAAGACAAGCTGCAACGCATTGATAACGCAGGCGGCAACAAGAAATGGTAGAGCCGGTCAGGCACAAGAAGATAGCCATTGCCTCCGGTAAAGGAGGCACCGGCAAGACCACCGTCGCGGTGAACCTCGCCCTCGCCGCGAACCGGGAACTCACCCTGCTCGACTGCGACGTTGAAGAGCCGAACGCCCACCTTTTTCTCAAGACCGAATGGAACGCCAGAAAGCCGGTCAAGCTTCGGAAACCCGTCGTCAAATCCGAGGAGTGCATCTCCTGCGGCCGTTGCGCCGAGGCATGCAAGTTCAACGCCATAGTAGTTGCGAAGACCGCGATGGTCTTTTACGAGCTGTGCCATGCATGCGGCGGATGTTCGCTGATATGTCCCACCGACGCTATCGAGGAAGAGGAAAGGGAAGTCGGCTCCACGCGAACCGGTATATGCGGTAAACTCACTGTCGCGGACGGCTACCTGAACGTGGGCGAACCTCAGGCCCCGCCTGTAATCGCGGCGGTCATGGAGCACTACGAGCCTTCCCTTCCCGTCATAATCGACGCACCTCCCGGAACCGGCTGCTCGGCGGTCGAGACCATCAATAACTGCGACTTCGCACTGATGGTCACCGAGCCCACTCCTTTCGGACTCAACGACCTCGAGCTGTCGCTCGAAATGGCGGAAAAATTAGAAGTGCCCTCCGCGGTACTTATCAACCGCAGCGACCTCGGAGACGGCGATGTAAAGGACCTCTGCTCCGCCCGCGGAGTGGAAGTTGTCGGCGAAATCCCCTTCGACAGGAAGCTCGCCGAGGCCTATTCCCGCGGCATACCGGCCGTAGAGGCCGATGAGCACTACCGGGAGTTCTTCTCGGTTCTGTACGAGAAGATTACGGAGCTTTCCAAATGAAACAGCTTACGATAATCTCCGGCAAGGGCGGAACGGGCAAGACCACCTTCAGTGCCGCCTTCTCTCAGATAGCTTCGCGCGACAGGGTCATCTGCATAGCCGACGCCGACGTGGATGCCGCGAACATGCACGTCTTACTCGGCAAGGAAGGCCACGAACGGACTCCCTTCCATGGATTGCGCAAGGCGAGCATTTCTCCCGACAGATGCACCAACTGCGGGCTTTGCTATGAGCTATGCCGCTTCGACGCGGTAAAAAAGCCCGACAGTGACAACCGTGCTTATTCGGTTTCGAGCCTCCTCTGCGAAGGCTGCGAGGTATGCGTACAACATTGCCCGGTGTCGGTCATATCCTCCCTGCCCCGTCAGGCAGGTTGGATATACAGAGGCGAATGCAGGTTCGGTTCATTTCACCATGCGCGGCTCGGCATAGCCGAGGGCAACAGCGGCAAACTGGTAGCTGATGTCATGCGCGAGGCCCGGGGCGAGTGCGAGGAAAAAGGCATAGAATTGCTCATAGCAGACGGCCCTCCCGGCACGGGCTGTCCTGTCATCGCATCGCTCTCTCAGGCGGATTGTGTCATCATCGTCACCGAACCCACGGTAAGCGGCGTTCACGACCTCGAAAGGGTGCAGGCCCTTGCCGCCAACTTCGGTGCCCAAGTCGGCATAATCGTCAACAAGGCAGACCTTAATCCGCAAGTAACCGGCGACATTCGCCGTCACTGCGAGAACTCCGGTGCGGTATTCATCGGCGAGATGCCCTTCGACAGGGCTTTCGTGGATGCGATGCTCGAGAGAAAAACGGTCTGCGAGTACTCCCCGTCGCTCGACGAAAAGATGACGGCCCTATGGGACAAAGCAGCCACGGAGCTGTGTCTGAAGTAGAATTGAGTGACGCTTCCGAACTAATCTTCCAGCTAAGGAGAGTCAATTGACCGATAAGTGTGACCCCGGCTCAGGTTCCTGTTCATCATGTGGTTCCGGCTCCGCACAGAATCCCCCGCATAAGAGCGGGCCGTCCAGGCAAGAACTCGACGACGAGTTGAAAATACAAAGCAGGCTCGACCAGATAAAGAACAAGATCGTGGTACTGAGCGGCAAGGGTGGAGTGGGCAAGTCCACCGTGGCCGTCAACCTCGCGAGCGCTCTGGCGGACTCCGGCAAGAAGGTCGGACTTCTGGACGTGGATATTCACGGGCCGTCCGTACCCAAGATGCTCGGCATGGAAGCACGCCCCGTCGAGGCAGCCGAGAACACCATCCAGCCCGTCGAGACCCTCTGGAACCTGAAGATGATGTCCATCGGGTTCTTCCTGAAGCAGATGGATGCCGTCACATGGCGCGTTGCCCTTTATAATGGGCGTCATCAAACAATTTTTGCGTGACGTGGAATGGGGCGAACTCGACTACCTCATCGTTGACTGCCCTCCGGGCACAGGCGATGAACCCCTTTCAGTGGTGCAGCTTCTTGTCAACCCGACAGGCGCGGTAATCGTCACCACCCCTCAGGAAGTAGCAACCGCGGCGGTTAAGCGCTCGGCGAGCTTCTGCAACCAGCTCAAGATGAAGGTCTCGGCATCGTCGAGAACATGAGCGGTTACGTGTGTCCCGGAGTGCGGCCACAAGACGGACATGTTCGGCAAGGAAGGCGGCAGGATACTTGCAGAGGCGACGAAAGTGAGCTTCTCGCCTCGATACCACTTTCCTCGGAGATGGTTCCCGCGGGAGACGCCGGAAGACCCGTCGCGCTAAATAAGGACAGCAAGATAGGCGAGCTCTACCGCGAACTCGCCCGGAAACTGGACAGCAAACTGGAAGGCTGAGCCCCGATGCAGGAGCACGGTGAGTACCTGTCGTTCTTCGTCGCAGTGTGCGACGAAGCGGAGTATCCGTACCGACCCGACCACGGCCTCGCGATACTCATTTCCACCACTCCCGGGCCTCCCAACTTCTTCTCGGACACGGGCTCGAACCCGCGCCCGCTCCAGAAGAACCTGCTCATTCACGGAGCGTCTCTGGACACAGTCGCGGCCATAGCCATCTCTCACGGACACTACGACCACACGGGGGGCCTTTCCGCGTTTCGAACCGTCGGAAGAGCCCCCCGATTATCTACGCCAACCCCGGAATCCGCCGCGAACGCTACATGGTCTTCGGCGAAGGCCCGCGATATATCGGCATTCCCGAAGAACTTCGCACACTGAAGGGCCTGCCCTTCCAGAAGGTCTCGGGCTGTCGCGAAATCTGGCCGGGAATCTGGACGATAAACCCGATATCACGCACAAATGAATTCGAGATTTCAAACGAACCTCTCTGCCTCGACAGGGACGGGGTCATTCCCGATACCTTCAAGGACGAAATGGCTCTTGTCGCGGAAAGCCCGATGGGGCTCGTACTGTTTTCCGGTTGCTCCCACCGCGGCATAGTCAACTCCGTTGACACCGCAAAGACCCATTTCGAGGGCCGTGACATTTACGCGGTCGTGGGCGGATTCCACCTCCGCAGAGCATCCGATGAACGCCACCAGCGAACCGCGCTGGAACTTGCCGATAGAGGGGTGAAAAAGGTGTACAGCGGTCACTGCACCGGAGAAAAGGCGCAAAGGGTGCTTCAGAGCAGGTTTGGCGACGACTTCGTACCGCTCTTTGCAGGTCTCACGCAGGTTTTCTCGGAAAGGTCGTCATGAAAATCGATCCCATCTACACTCTCCCGTCTTGTACTTCGCGAGATAGAGAAAGAGGACTTTGAGGGAATACACGCTTACAGCTCCGACCGCACAGGTCACCACTCATCTTACGTTCGGCCCCAACACTCCCGAACAGACCCGCTCGTTCATCGAAAATGCCATGTTTTCAGCCGAACGCGAGCCCCGCAGTGATTACTTGCTGGCAATACAGCTCATAGACGGCGACGTGATAGGGACGTGCGGATTGAACGTTCACAAGGAGCCAGTGAACGCGCACAAGGCATCAATAGGCTACGTACTTGCATCACAATTCTGGAACAGGGGCTACGCCACCGAAAGCTGCAATGCACTTTGCGAGTTTGCGTTCAAGGGCCTTCAGCTTCATAAGGTCTTTTCCAAGGTAGAGCCGGACAATCAGGCGTCCATCAAAGTCCTCGAGAAACTGGGGTTTCGCCGCGAAGGACTCCTGCGCCACGATGCCATAGTTCGCGGGGAATGGCGCAACTACTTGTTGTATGCCGTTCTCGCGGACGAATGGAGTGAAAGGCCGATGGACGTTGGCCCTTCAACTTACAGAGTTCAGTGCGGCTCAGAAGTATTCGGGTTCGTTGCCCTTTTTCCACTTGATATTGCAGCCGGTTGAGGGAATCTGTATTTTAGGTGCACTCTCGCGCTCAAGACAACTGTCTATCGCGTTGCGCAGATCCTCCCCGTCGGGGTTATCTGTCGAACCGGGCCTTGTCGAGTCTATCTGTCCCCGGTAGAACAGTTCCCTGTTACGGTCGAAGACGTAAACGTCCGGCGTACATGCGGCCATGTAGGTTTTAGCGACTGACTGATCCTCGTCGAGCAGATAGGGGAAGTCCCAGCCCTCTTTTTCCTTCATCTCCTTCATCTTCTGCGGAGAATCCGCGGGATAGTTCTCGATATCGTTGGAGTTTATCGCGACGATATCCACGCTCTTGTCCCGGTATTGTTCGCTCAGTTCAGCGAACAGCTTCTTGTAGTGAATGACGAACGGGCAGTGGTTGCAGATGAACATAACCACGAGTATGTCAGCGTCGAAGTCGTTTATCGAGAACTTCTCCCCGTCCGGGTCGGGCAGTTCGAACAGTGGTGCTTTTGTTCCGAGAGGCAGCATCGTGGATGGTGTTTCGGCCATAAATACTCCTGACATTCATTTCAGGGCGCCTCGAAAAAACCAGTTCTATTGCAAACGGCAGCGGCATTGCCATGGTTCGTTATTTAGCAATCCATCCGTATGTATGGCTATGGCCATGACCTACGTCAGATTTAGTCTTCTTCCTCGCCCGTCTTCGCCTCGCTCGTTTTCGTAAAATACCAATTTTTCGAAGTACCGTTCAGATGTTATCGAAATGTTGAACTCGCAAGAAGCATACCATGTTCACAGGCGTCAAAAACTAAAATGGGCGAGCAACGAGTTCGCTGCAATGTCCGACGATAAGATGGCGGGGCAATGTGCTTTTCCCTTGCAAACTCGGCCCCAACTGCTTATACATAAGTAGATTCTCACCCGTCTTTTTCAATCTCGGAGGAACCGTGAAGCAAACCCTGATACTTGCAGTGCTTATCGTGTCGCTGGCTTTCCTTGCAGGCTGTGGCGAGAGATATCGGAAGAACCGGAGACCTCTTCCGAAGTCGCGTCCCGCGGCAAGTTCGTGGCCGGACTCGGCCAGTTGCGCGAGGCATCTTTTACTGAAAACGGTCAACTGCACGAACGAGAAAATCTTCAGCAAGTTGCTCATCGTACCGCCACGAGACCTGACTCTCGGAGCTAACGCCATGATGGCTCTGGCCGTATCCGAACTCGCCTCCATGCGCCTGTTCCGCGGCCAGGTTGTGTTGGGGGTCACCGTCGAACAGGAGACGGCGAGAAAATACGCCAACAGGGCTATACAGGCTAATCCCTCGCTCGCCCTAACGCGCGATTCACTCCATAGTTCATACGAGGCTCGGGGAGTACGAGGTCGCGAAAGACAGTATGAAGGCCGCTCGCTCCAAAGGACGCGACGACGTTTTCTACTTCATCGCAAAGGGCGATTACCTGTTCTCGGTTCCGGAAGAAAAGCCCGCCGAGAAGGCAGAGAACGTCATTGACGCCATCGAGCTGTACACCTCGGCAATCGAGACGGGCGAACGCATCGGAATACCCTACATGCGTCTGCTTGACGCATTCGAGTACATAGACGATGCCCGCGGCATCCAGCAGACCGCTAAACTTCTGAAGGACATGGGTTACGACCTGCCTTCAGCACGTGCGGCGAAGTACCGTGCGGCAGGCATCGAGCTTCCCTGAATCCGTCGATGTGCGAAAAACAACACTTTGTCGTAGAATATTTGTATGACTGAACAGCAAAGCGGGGGCAAGTGCCCCATATGCAACAGCTCCAACAAGGAGCTTTAGGGCAAGCCCGGCCCTTACTTCCCCTTTTGCTCGAAGGTGCAAGTTGGTTGACCTCGCCAACTGGCTGCAGGGCTCGTACACGCTTGATTCCGATTCCGGCTCGGTGGACAATACAGAAGATCAGGGCGATTGAGAATGGACTACCGTCCTCTGACTAAGACAGAATGCGAGCCCTACCTGAATGAGCTCGCGGCGTGGCTTGCAGCGCGTTCGAGCGGGACGCCGAAGGATTTATTAAAAGAGGTTAAGAATGTGTATCTTGAACAGGGTTTCGTGTCACAGGCGCGGATATCCATACTCTCCGAAGAGCGCGAGACGGTTGACAAGAACTCCCGCAAGGCGCCCGACCTTCCGCCCGAGCAGGTCATCACAAAGGCCGAACTCGAAAAGGAGCTTCCTGCTCCGGAAGAGTTCCGCACTCAGAAGCTCACCTACCTTTTGTCCGACACGCTCGAGGAGGAGCAATGCGCCGAATGTGACGGCAAGGGCATTTTCGACTGTGACTTGTGCGAGGGCGCGGGCAAGAAGACCTGCCCCGCTTGTGGCGGAAGCGGCGACTGTCCGGAATGCCACGGCAGCAAGACGATTGAATGCAAGAGTTGCGGCGGACGCGGCAGCGACCCCTGCACTCACTGCAACGGCAAGGGTTGGATCAAAGAGGGCATGGAAAAGATACGTTGCCCAAAGTGCATTAACGGCCGCAATGTCTGCGACCACTGCGGCGGACGTGGGAAGCTGGAGTGCGAAAAGTGCTTTGGCCGCGGCAGCCGCACCGAATGAGGGAAGCGGCAAGCTGAAGTGCGAGGCCTGCTACGGCCGGGGCATACGAGTATGCGATGCCTGCGGCGGAGAAGGGAAGTGGAAGACCTACACCCTTTTGCAACGGTCTTTCACGGCCCGGCAATTTGATTGCTTCGACCGCGGCGACGAGATGCCTCCCCACATTCAGGCATCAGCTTCGGCAGCACTGCACAACGCGCGATTCGACTTCGATAACAGTTTCCGTGTCGGCATGACGCCAGACCTGCGCGCGATAGAAGAGCCGATCCGCTCATTCGCAAAAAGGGCGTTTGAGGAACTTCGCACTTATGTCTGCGAAGAGACCGACCACATGTACCGTTTCACGATTCGGTCAGTGCCGGTCACAACGATATTCTTCACCTTCGACGGCAGGCACTACAGCGGCTATTTCGTGGGCGATGACAAGGCCTTTTTCTGCGATGAGGCTCCCGACCCGGTTCAGCATCAACACCAGAGCACTCTCAACCGCGCACAGCTCTCGCTCGACGAGGGGGACCCCAAGGGCGCATACGCAACACTGATGAAGACGATGGAGCACGCGGTCGCCGTTCCGCAGATCAGCAGAGAATACCGCAAGCTGCTGTGTGCCGCTATGGAAGAAGCTCGCAAGGCGTTCGAGACCTCCGGGTTCACGCTCGCACTCGTACTCGCAATCGTGCTGCCTACCTGGTTATCGTTCACGGGACACGTGTTCGGCACGGCTGCCTCGCTCGCAGCGGTCGTGATGCCGGTGCTAATAAGCCGCGTTCTCGGCACACGCATATGCTTATGCCCACCGCGTGCGGGGCTTTTGATATCCGTTGTCGGTGTGCTGCTCGCTTCCGGGCTTTCCTGGCTGATGTCGCCGCTGTACGCCTTTCCTCTGGGGCTCGCGGCGGTAGCACTCACCGGTGCTATCGGTACGTTCTACATTTTCACGCGCCTGACGACCGTCTCGCCTATCGAATCGAACATTCTGCGCCTGTGCATGAGGGGCGAGGAAAGATCCTGAGCATTCCTCACAGGCCGACTTCGACCCGCCCGTTCGCCGAAGCTCGCACCAACTCGATTACCCGTCCATCCCCGCATTCGAAGCGTCCGTCATCCCGAACTCCATCAGGAAGCCGGTGCCGTTGACGAACGTGTCAACAGAGTACCTCGAAAATGTAACTTCATGCCAGCCGGGCTCTCAGAGCCTTGTCCCTATCCTCGAATTATACGAGTGCTTGACTGCCTTTGTGAATTCACCGAAAAGGGTCTCGCGGTGGTTCTCATCGGGGTGACGTTCCGGATGCCATTGCATGAACATACCGAACCCGCGCATCTTGCGTTCAATGGCCTCGACGGTACCGTCCGGCGCGACTCCGGTAATCTGGAACACGTCCGGGACTGAGTCCGCATCGACAGCCTGGTGATGGGCCGAGTTGACCTCGAAGTTATCCGCCAATACCGCCGACAGCTTTCCCGTGGCCAGCTTCAACTCGTGCATTACATCGGAACAACCATCCTCCGAGCGGTGCATGTAATCAGGGTCGTCGAGATGAGGAACTATGGAACCTCCCATGGCGAGGGAAGCAAGTTGAATGCCCTGGCAGATTCCAAGCATCGGCTTGTTGGTCTGCCACGCGAGCCTGAACAGAACCACATCGTTCCTGGAGCGCTCCGCGGTAACGGGGTTCTCGTGCTCCGTTTCGGGGAAACCGAAGTAGTCGGCGGGATAATCGCGTCCTCCGATGAACATGAATCCGTCCGCCATGTCCACGAGACTCTTCAGCAGTCCTTCCGGATATTGGGTTGGCAGAGCTGCAAGCACGATAATGCCGTGCCTCGCGAAGATATCGCAATAGGAGACCGGCGAGGTATAGGTGGATTTGTACCAGCAGTCCGGGTTGATCTCGTGGTCGAAGTTTACCAGCACCTTTGGAAAGTCCATGTCACTCCCTTTTGTTTCTCAGTGATGAAAAGAACTCGGCGAGCAGTTCGGCGCACTCGGCTTCCATGACCGGCGCGACCGTCTCTACGGTACCGCCAAGACGTTTGTCGGAGGTAATTTTCAGAACGCTTTCGCACGCGCCCATTACCGGGTCGTACGCGCCGAAAATGACACGGGCGATTCTCGCCTGCTGTATCGCCGACGCACACATCGGACAAGGTTCAAGGGTGACGTACAACTCGCAGCCGTTCAAACGCCAGTCTCTGAAACCCTCCGCAGCAGCCGTGATAGCTATCATCTCCGCATGAGCGGTGGGGTCTTTGAGAAGCTCGCGCTGGTTGTGGCCCTTCGAGACCACCATTCCGTCCTTCACCACGACAGCTCCGACCGGCACATCGCCCGCATCGAGCGCTGCACGGGCCTCCGCAATCGCCATTCTCATAAAGCGCCTGTGCTTCTCATTAAGCCCCTTCTTGCCCTGTTTCACAGCAGTGACTCCCTTGCCAGTTCGATGTGGCTCAACGCCTCCGCAACCGCGTCCTTTCTCAGTGCGGCCTGAGAGCTTCGAAGATGTTCTCTGGCCGCCCTGCCGAAGGGAATGCGTTCCTTGACAGTACCGCTTTCAGGCGGCAGGCCGAGAGCGTCCGCTATCCTCGCAAGCAGTGCGGACAGATTGTCGCCCTCCTTCGCGCTTACGACTACGTCGAAGCCGGTCCGGCGCAGTTCATCGCACAGGTCGCTCTTATTTCCCACAACTATCCCGGCTGAGGAAGTCGAGGGCGGCCCTTCGCATTCGTCCAGCGCGTAAACGTGCACGGTAAGGTCGGCCCCGCGGAGCAACGCACCCGCCGCAGGCATCACCAGTCCCTCCCACTCGTCACCGGCCCCGCTGCCGGGGGAGTCCCACAACTCCACCGCGAAGCCGTTCAGTTCGAACGTTTCCGAAACCACATCCCGTGTAGTTCCGAGTTCGTGTGAGGAGATAACACGGTCGTAACCCACAATGGCGTTGAAGAGCGTACTCTTGCCCGCGTTAGTCGGGCCGTTCAGCGCTACCACGGGGGGATTTTCGAGCCACCTTGCAAGACGTGAGTTGCGCAGTATGGCAGCGAGTTCGGACATCGCGGCCTGGTATACACCGCCCGAACGGTAGCCGAGTAATTGAGTGCAGAATTCCGCGAGCTTTCGGGGGTGTTGAGCGCTCGCAGCACGGCCTCGCGCCGCGTTCGGGCACAGGCGAGGAACGAGGCCTCCTTGTAAGGGTCGGCAAACTCTTTTTCACGGAAACCGAGTTCACGAAGGTGTCGGCACAGGGCCTCGACGACGACGCGCGAGGCGTGCAGGTGAAACTCGTAGCAGTCCTCGCGAGTTCTTGCAAGGACGCACCTGTCCACAACGTCCTCGCCGATGACGAATCTGCCTGCCGCGGCCGAACCGCTGACGGGGGGCTCGGAGCCTTCAAACAGCGAACAGGCGACCCGCTGGGCGGACGGCCCACAGAGTGCGACCACCGCGATACGATCTGCGTCCGCGTGAGGTCAGTACACTGAAAACATCGGCTCGGTTCAAAGCTTCTCCTGTGAAATATGACGCAGGCCGCAAAACACGAGGTCAGGTTTGTGTTCTATACCACAATCGGTGCTTTCGCACAACCATTTCGACCATCCGCCCCATGCGAAAAAGCGAGGTTTGTCAAGGACATTCCCGTAGGCGGCACATAGATGTTCGACTCCGGCCTTCAAAAACACACCGACTCCCTTGTTGACAGCCTCTCCGGTCGTTCGCCCTACAGGGTCGGCGGACGCCCGACGGAGGACATCATCGCCCTGCAAGACGTCGCTTGCGCACTCCAGAAGCGACTGAACCTGGAGCCTCGGCCCGGGAACTATATTGCCACCTGTGAACTCGCCATCCTTGACAAGACCTGTTGCAAGAGCCGTGCCACAGCCGAAAACCGCCACATCGCCCCCTGCTTCGCGGTGCGCGGCGTAAGAGGCAACGAGCCTGTCCTCTCCCACCTGGGCAGGCCGGTGCGTCGCGTTAGCGATGGGCACCTCCATATCCTGCCCGAGAACGACAAGATGCTGGCCACATTCGTCTTTTAGGGCGCGACGCAAGCTCTCGACCACGGAGCAAAGGAGTATGACATCGGCATCGGGGAGAACGGGATTTTTAATCAGGTCTATTGTGGCAACCGTCCGCAGAGCCGAGTAAGGCTCGTCGGCAAAAAACCACTTTGCATTGCTGTTCCCGGCATCAACGAGGAGTATCCTTTTCATAGGAGACGGATTATAGTAGTTTTGGCTTCTGACAATATCCATGCGCCGTTGCATAGCGTATAATAGAATGCGGACGTTTGGGCTTCGAGAAACGGAGAGAATCAATCCTGTCCGCAATATCAGACCACAACACATAAGTCGTGCGCCCCTGAACCGAGGGGCGCCCTTGTTTTTTCAAAGGGAGAAGACATGTCGATCTTTTTCAAGATGCAGCAGGATGACGATGGCAAGAAAAAGGTGGTGGACTTCCTCTCACGCGAGTACGGAGGCGTGGGACTCAACGTTCTGGAGTTCATCCCTGAAAGCTCCATCCTCTGCGGTTGCAGACCTTCGAAGAAGGAAGAACTAATCCAGCTTCTCGCTTCCCGCATCGCACGGGCCGAGAAACCCGAAGCCGAGCAGGCAATCCTCGAGGCCGGATGAACTCGCGAGTCACTCGGCTCAACAGTCGTAGATGGCGGCGTTGCGTTCCCTCATGCCCGCACGGAAGACGTTTCCGCCCTTCACATAGGCGTTGCGGTTTGCAAAGAGGGCTTCGACTTCGGCGACGAGGGCAAGGTCAACGTGGTTTTCCTTCTCGTCTCCAACGACGAATTCGCGAGCCTCTACCTTCTTGCCCTTGCGGCGCTTGCGAAAGTCGTTCAGGACAAGGAGAAGCTGGCGAAGCTCGCCGAGGCCACCGAGCCGAGCGAGGTTCGAGAGATACTCGACAGCTTGCCTCTTCGCATGAAGGCGAAGATGACGGTGGAAGAGGTGATGAAGTGGCCCGAGGTCGTTCTCGACCCCGAGCATACACTGCAGAAGGTCAGCTACGCGTTGGAAGAGTCGAGAATCGACTGCGCGTTCGTGGTTGACGACAAGGGCATACTGATAGGCGAGATAAACGACCTGGATCTTCTGCGCATTACCGCAGCGGACGTTTTTTCGGGAGAGCACGAAAGAATACTGCTGACCAAGGACGCCATGCAGCGTAAAGTACCCTCTCTTTCGCCCGACCACAGCGTGGCCGAGGCGGCCATGCAGATGGTTGACCAGCGCCGCAACCGCCTTCCTGTAGTTGACGGCGAAGGCAAGCTGCTGGGCGAAGTAGTCTGGAACGATCTGATAGGAAAGATGCTGACAAAATGAACGACCCATCCAGAATGCACGGCACGACAATAATCGCGGTAAGAACTGACAAGGGCTCAGCCATCGGCGGCGACGGGCAGGTTTCCCTCGGAGAGACCATCATGAAAGCCGGAGCCCGCAAGATACGCAAGCTCAACGAAGGACAGGTGACGGTGGGTTTCGCGGGCGCCACCGCGGATGCTTTCGCCCTGCTCGAACGTTTCGAGGGCAAGCTGCGCTCGACTTCGTCTTCCACCCTGCGCAGCGCCGTTGAACTGGCGAAGGACTGGAGGACGGACAGGGTACTGCAGAAGCTCAATGCGTTCCTCGTGGTTCTCGACAAGGAGCACTTGATACTTCTTTCCGGTAACGGAGACGTGATCGAACCCGATGACGGCATTCTCGCGGTCGGTTCCGGTGGCGGATACGCGCTCGCGGCAGCGCGTGCCATGGTCGCCTCCGGCCGTACGGACGCGAAGGAGATAGTTCGCGAATCACTCGAAATCGCCTCGCAGATATGCGTTTACACCAATGACAACATCTACGTTGAGGAAGTCTGAATGAATGAATACACTCCCGCAGAACTGGTAGAACTTCTCGACCAGTACATAATCGGCCAGGACAAGGCCAAGAAGGCAGTCGCGGTGGCGGCACGCAACCGCTGGCGGCGAATGCAGCCTCCTCCCAGATGAGGGAGGACATTACCCCTAAGAACATAATCATGATCGGGCCGACCGGCGTCGGCAAGACCGAGATAGCACGGAGGCTCGCCTCTTCGATCAGGGCTCCGTTCATCAAGGTCGAGGCGTCGAAGTTCACAGAAGTGGGCTACGTAGGCAGAGACGTGGACTCCATGATCCGCGACCTCGTGAAGATATCCATCAGCATGGTGGAAAAGGAAGAAATGGAGAAGGTGAAGGACCGCGCCAAAGCAGCGGCGACCGACAAGCTTCTCGACATCCTTCTTCCCCGCCCCTCCCACTACGGAGAGGAGGACACAGGCTACGAGGAACGCCTGAAACGCTACGAGACCTCCCGTGCGAAGATACGCAAACAGCTCGAAGAGGGAGTTCTCGACGAGCGCGAGGTAGAGATAACCCAGACCCACCAGCCCGGCGGCAACATGGTGGAAGTTTTCTCCTCCAGTGGTCTGGACGAGATAAGCGGTGACATGGGAGAGATGCTCAACAAGATTCTGCCCGAACGCAAACAGACCATGAAAGCCCACGTCAGCGAGGCGAAGGAAATCCTGCTCCGCCAGGAAGCTGAGAAGCTCATAGACCAGAACAAGGTCGTCCAAGAGGCTATTCGGAGAACCGAGAACTCCGGAATGATATTTCTTGACGAGATAGACAAGATTGCCGCTCGCAGCACCGACATGGGCTCGTCGAGTCCGGATGTCAGCCGGGAAGGCGTTCAGCGCGACCTTCTGCCCGTAATCGAGGGCACGACGGTCAACACTCGCTGGGGAATGGTTCGAACGGACCACATTCTATTTCTCGCGGCGGGTGCGTTCCACACGTCCCGCCCTTCGGACCTGATACCGGAACTGCAGGGTCGCTTTCCCATCCGTGTGGAACTCGACGCGCTTGACCGCGAGGCGTTCTTCCGCATACTCACAGAACCCCGCAACGCGCTGCTGAAGCAGTACACGGCGTTGCTCGCGACTGAAGGTGTCACGCTGGACTTTTCGGAAAACGCTGTGCGCGAAATCGCCCAGATCGCCGAGACTCTCAACAGCAGCCTGCAGAACATCGGAGCGAGGCGGCTCCACACAGTTATGGAAAGGGTGCTGGAAGAGCTGAGCTTCGATGCTCCAACGAGGGGCGGCGAGAAGGTTAAGGTTGACGTTCGATACGTCAAGAGCATGCTGCGCGAGGTGCTCAAAGACGAGCACCTCTCGCACTACATACTCTGACACACCACTTCGCAGCGCAAAAAAGAGCCCCGCCGTGGAGGCGGGGCTTTTTATTTCTCAAGTGTTCGGGTCTGTCAGTCCTCTTCCTCTATGCCGAACAGCTTCTTGTCGAACTTGCTCCACGCACCGAGTATGCCCTTGGGATCCGCAGGGTCGGTGCCGATGGCATCGCTTCTTGCCTTGTTCTGATAGGTCGAGAACTGCTCTGCGAACAGGGAGAGCTCGGGCGGAGTGGCCTTTACCAGTACCTGCACCCTCCATGCCTTGGTCTGCTGGTCCTCGATCCAGATGGGCTCTTCTGCTACGGTACCTTCCTCGAGAGCCTCTCCGAACTTGTCGAAGAACATGAGGTTGGCCTTGGTGCCCTTTGCTTCCATCCAGGAGACGGCGGAAGAGAGGTCTTCGACGGTCTGCCCGGCATTCAGGGCCTCGATGATGTCCATCGCCCTCTGCTTTGCGAGTTCGCGCTGCTTGCGATAGCGGTAGGCGACCTCGACCTGCTCCTTAACTTCCTCGTAGGGCTTGACCTTCGCGGGCTTCTCGTTTTCCACAAAGAACATGTACTTGCCGCCGGTAACCTCCATGACGGGCGAGAAGGAGTCGTTGCGCTCTTCGGAGGCATGCGTCCAGTAAGACTCGTCCGTGAAGGCCTTTATCTTCAGCTCGGTGCTGCCGTAAGTCTCAAGCGTCTCGGCCTCCTGCATGGAAAAGGTCGCCTTGTCCAGTTGGATGGAGTACTTCTCTCCGAGCTTTTCCTGCAGGGTGGAATTGATGATATCGAAGTTGAACTTGGTGAGATACATTTCTGATATCAGGTTGCGCACCTCGGTGAGTATCTCGTCCGCCTTGTCTTTCGCACGAACGGACAGGTAATCGTCAATCACATCTTCGCGAACGGCATCGAGTTCCTTGAACTCGGAACCATCCCAATCCCCGTACGGTGTATATGCTTCGAGCTTGTTGACGGTGTAATCGTTGTCCACATCCGGGTTCGGAATGCGTGGCGGTGGCTGGTCGTAATCGGGCGGCGGAGTGGAAGTTTCGTCGGGACTCTCTGTATCAGGAGCAAATGGGCCGTAATACACGGGCTCGGGCAAGTTATCCTCGCGGTAATTTGCAATGTTGTCGTAGTAGTGCTCTGTAATCTCCGGGCCTTCGGGGTCGTACTCTATGTTCTTCCGGACCTCGTCATAAGGGACATAGACAAAGCGGGCCTCGGCGTAGGGGCCATCGTCGATATCGCACTTGTCAATTAGGGGGTCCCCGGAAAGTTCCCTGAGCTGCTTTTCGAGTTCGGCGAGTTCGTCATCGTTTACGTCGAAGCTCGCCTTCATCTTCTGAATGCGAACTCTCAGGTCGAACTTCTCCTGCCACTTCTCCACCGATTCGTCGTACAACTCCCTGAGCTTTTCCTCGTTTACGATCACGTCCTCGGCGTAGTCCTCGGGATTGATGTGGGCGTACTTGACCACGTAGTTATAACGGTCAAAGAGAAACTTGGAGTAAACTTCGGATGCGGTTGGCGTTATTATGGACCTTCGGAAGTTGCTGTACTTTTCACGCAGAGTCTTCTGACGGAACCAGAGCCTGAGTTCCTCGGGCGTCAGCCCTAATTGCTTGAGGGTGGCCTGGTAGGTTTTCTGATTGCCCTGGAACTGTTCGGCAATCTGAATGTCAATCTCGGCATCGGTGGCGGTGAACCCGTACTTTTTGGCAAGGATGCATTCGCCGACTACCTCTTTGACGTCGTCTTCATTGAAAGAACGGTCTTGGTTGATTGCGCCCCAGACCTTTGCGGTGCGGATGTGGTAACCCTTTTTCACGTCCTCGCCGTGGATCTTGTAAATCACCTCGCGCTCTTCGCTGCCGAAAATGGCGTTGATCGCGAAGCCCAAGCCAAAAAGCGAGAAGGCCACGACGACCGGCATGAGTAGAACCCAGGTGACCAATTTCTGCTTGGAGCGCAGGAATTGCATTAACGTCATTCGAGCATCCTTACATTTATGTATGAGAGGTCTCTACTTCGGCATAATACCCAAGGAATTGTAGTGTCCGATTAACGTATCTCAAACATTTTTTCCAGCCTGCAACGACCTATACAGACAGGTTTTGCGCATACATGTCCTGCTCTGAGGCGGTCCGGTCGCCCATCTCATCGAACCGGATACAATCTTGAACATGGATATAATGCCCCTTGCCACACAACCAATTCTTCTCGAAAAGGTATGGGGAGGCTCGCGTCTCGCGGCCTTCAACCGTGATGTGCCCGAAGGTCTCGCGGTTGGTGAATCCTGGGATGTATCCGACTACGAGAACCTCTACAGCTATGTTTCGGCTCCGCCATTGGGCAACGTCACACTGCATAACCTTCTCGCGCGCCATGGCGAACAGGTTCTCGGACAGGCTGAATATGACCCGCGCGGGAGATTTCCGCTGCTTTTCAAACTGATAGACGCTTCGCAGCGCCTTTCGCTGCAGGTACATCCCGACGACGAGGTAGCAGCGAAGCTGAACGACCCGAACGGCGGAAAGGAAGAGGCGTGGTTTGTGCTCGAATCCGGCGAAAACGGAAGGCTTGCGCTGGGACTCCGCGACGGAACGGGCGTTGAAGACCTGCTTGATGCCATTTCATCGGGCCGCGAGGAGGAAGTCGTCAACTGGGTTCCGGTAAGAACGGGAGACTTCGTCCTTGTCCGCCCGGGACTCGTGCACGCCATTGACTCGGGAGTGGTACTTGCGGAGATCCAGCAGACAAGCGACGCCACTTACCGGCTTTCGGACTGGGGTTCAAAGCGTTCTCGTGCAACCCATCACGAGCAGGCCCGCGCGGCTATCCGTCCCGAACTGAGTGCGAGCCTCATCCACACGGATGAGGCGCAAGAAGATGACGTCCGCCTCTGCTTCACCGGCAAACTGACGGTAAGACTCGTGACCGTGAACGGAGAACGTGAACTGTTCCGGACCCGTTCCGCAGATAGTGTTCTGTCTGGAAGGCAGTTGTGAACTGTCCAACGCCGAAGGTACGCTGACAGTTGAACGTTATTCTACCTCGCTTGTGCCCGCGCTGCCCGCACGCAAGACGGTACGCGGCAGGGCGAAGCTTCTGATTATGACAAACGGACCGAGGAGTTAAATTGAGAATCAACCGTTTCCTTGCGTCGGCGGGAGTTGCCAGTCGCCGTAAGGCGGAAAAGTACATACTCGACGGAAGAGTTGCAGTCAACGGCCAAACGGTGGTTGACCTCGCCACTACGGTCACTCCGTCCGAAGACAGAGTGACCCTTGATGGGAAGCCTCTTCAAATCGAAAAGAAGGTGCACTACCTTCTCAACAAGCCCAAGGGCTACGTTACGACCAACAAGGACGAGTTGGGCCGCAAGACGGTATTCGAGCTGGTTCCCCCCGCTGCTGACAGGCTGTTCGCGGCGGGAAGGCTTGACGTGCGACTCCAGCGGTCTCGTGCTGATAACCAACGACGGCAAGCTTGCCAACCGTCTGGCACATCCTTCCTTTGAACTCGGCAAGACGTACAGGGTCTTACTCAGAGGACAGTTGAGCGAGAAGGACATCGCCGAACTTCGAAGCGGCGTATGGCTTGCCGAGGGCAAGACCAGTCCAGCGCACGTAAAGGTGGTATCTTCTACTAAGGACTCCACCATCGCGCATATCACCATCCACGAGGGCATCAACCGGCAGGTACGCAGGATGTTCGCGAAGGTCGGGAGCAAGGTGATAGAACTGGAACGCATCTCGATCGGTCCGGTAAAAATAGAGCAAATGCAGCCCGGCGAGTGCCGCCCCCTTACCGAGGAGGAGCTTTCGGCACTACGGGAGGCAACGCTACGCAAGAAGAAACGCAAAAAACCTCCGCACAGCCGCGGCCGTTCCGGCGGCGGTCAGCGCAGGGCGGGTCGTAAAGATTCCGACAGGGGCACAAGAAGAGGTAAGAAACGATGAAAAAGGCGACGTTTTTCCTTCTGATGACGGCGTTTGGCCTGGCAGCGTTTTCGGTTTCCACGGTCTTCGCGGACGGTGAGGAAGAGGGAACCGCGACCCCCGTGCCCAAGACCACCGGGTCCGCACAGGTTCTGAAATCAGTTGACGTTGTTACCCTCGAGGACGGAACCGAAATCCGGGGCAGGATTATCGCCGCAGGCCCGAAGGCCGTGGTGATACTCGTAGAAAAGGGCGACAAGGTGACACAGCGTACCATCTCTCGCGACAAGGTTGCGAAAGTAGAAAAGGGTAAGACCGTGCCCGAACGCGATGAGTACGAGACAGGTGTTGTGGACGGCCACGAGAAGATTATCTCGAAAAAGGAAGGCGACGAGAACTCCTCGTCCGAGACACCCGATACACCGGAAAAGACCTCCACGCGAACACCACAAAAAACGAAACCCGCAAAGACCGACAAACCTGCCGAAATAGAGAAGCTCACCACTTCCTCCAAGGCGGATAAAATTCTCGAAGAGCTTTCGAAGCACAAATCCTTCAAGGGGCTCGCAGACATCCTCGGCAGGGAGAACGCCCTGAAGATGATCAACAACAGCCGTAAACAGAAGCACTTCCAGAGAATCCTGGAAAGCCATAACGCCGGAGACGATATCCGGGCACGCGACATGATAGACCTGTTCTATCGCAGCCGCCTGAAGCTCGAGGACGAAACCCGTAAGCGAGCAATGCGATACCTTTCCGACATTGCATGGCAACCCAAGAGATAACGTTCAAGGAGAACAGTTAATGCTCCAGCTCGCGATAGCAAGGGCCGGCAAGATAAGTGACCAGGTAAAGGTCGTGGCGAACGCGGAAGGGGTTTCTTCTGACCTCGTGCGCGAAAACCTCGCGAACGGCAGGCTCGCAATACCCTGCAATAAGAACAGGGGAGACCGAAACCTGTACGGAATAGGTGCCGGCATGACCGTCAAGGTCAACGCCAACATAGGCACCAGCGGAGAGATAGACGACATAGAAATGGAACTCGAGAAGCTGCGCGCTGTGGAAGAGGCCGGAGCACATGCCGTAATGGATCTTTCCACGGGAGGCGACCTTCGCAAAACGCGCAAAATCCTTCTCGAAAACACCCGCCTGTGTACGGGCAGTGTGCCGATTTACGAAGCCGCCGCCGTCGCACGCAGAACGGAAGGCTCGTTCAACAAGCTGTCGGTGGATACCCTTCTGGAGGTCATCCGCTGGCACGCCGAGGATGGCATAGACTTCCTCACCCTTCACTGCGGAGTCACGCGCGAGAGCGCGAAGCTCGCACAGGACAGAATATGCGGAACGGTATCGCGAGGCGGAACGCTGCTCGTGGACTGGATGGAACACAACAACGAGGAAAACCCGCTTTACACGCACTACGATGAGGTTCTGGACATCTGTCGTGAATACGACGTGACCATCTCGCTTGGCGACGGCATGCGTCCCGGTTCTCTCGCGGACTCATTCGACCAGGCGCAGATACACGAGCTTTACGTTCTTGCGGAACTTACCCGGCGTGCGTGGGAACGCGATGTGCAGGTCATAATCGAGGGTCCCGGTCACGTTCCGCTCGACCAGGTAGAGGCTCAGGTGAAGATGATGAAGACCGTGTGCAAGGACGCGCCGTTCTACATCTTAGGGCCACTCGTAACCGACGTCGCCCCGGGATACGACCACATTACGGGAGCCATCGGCGGAGCAGTTGCGGCAATGGCGGGAGCGGATTTCCTCTGCTACGTCACTCCGGCCGAACACCTTTCTTTGCCAGATGCGAAACAGGCGAAACACGGAGTGATCGCATCGCGCATCGCAGCCCATGCTGCGGATGTCGCACGCGGGCACAAGGGGGCTCGCGACTGGGACGACGATATGAGCCGAAGGCGCGCCGAACTCGACTGGGAGGGCATGTTCCGAAACGCCATTGACCCCGAGACCGCGCAGGCGATTCGCACCCAGGGCATGTCGAACGACCCGGACGTATGCAGCATGTGCGGAGAGTTCTGCACCTACAAGGTTCGCAAAAAGGACACCGAAAGGCAATAGCGGTTTTCGGCGCAGTCCGTCCAAAGGATATGGCAGAAAAGAACTCGACCCATTTCAGTATTCTGCTCGCACTGACTCTCTCGGCAGTTCTCGCTTTGTCGGCACTGTCGGCTTGTGAATCAGGTGCCGAGAGCGACTCGGCACAGGTTCGCGAGGCATACGTAGACGCGCTGAAGGCCGAAAGCCCCCGTAAACGCGCCGCGGCTGTGCGCAAGCTGGGCATGTACCTGCCGGACTCCGTCGCCGTTCGCGGTCTGAAAGCGGTGTTCGAAAGGGAACAGGACGCGTCGGTACTGCTCGAAGCGGTCGAATCCTGCAAGACGAAGAAGGCCGAAGCGCTCTCCGAATCCCTTCTGGCACTCGTGTCACATCCTGATATTGACGTAAACCTTCAATCGGCCAGGGCTGCGCACGTGATAGATGCAAAAAAGGCAAAGGGCGCGCTGCACCGGCTTGCGCACACACCTGGCCGCAGCCCCCTTCCCTACCTTCGCGCACTCGTGGCACTTTCCAAAAGAGGCGAGTACGAGGATTTTCTGAAATATCTCAGCGACAAAAGACCCGAAGTGCGCTCCGTGGCCCTTTCGGCCCTGGTTCAACTCGGCGCAGTCAAGAAGTCGAATCACGCGGTTAAGATGCTTTCGGACAGGAACGAAGCCGTTCGGCGCGAGGCGATACGGGCCGCGGCTCACTTTCGTGACAAGAATGCCATACCGCACCTTATAGCGCTGCTCGGTGAAGGGAATTATTCCACGCAGGCGCACGAGGCGTTGAAAGAGCTTTCGAGGGAGGACTTCAAGCCCGACCCTGCCGTCTGGCAAAGGTGGTGGAAGGCGGCGGAAAAGGACTTCCGTGCGCCGGAATACGAATACCTCTCGTCCCGCGGGAAAGTTCGCTTCTTCAAGCATTCCCCCGAGGCCACAAGGGTGGTTTACATGCTCGACCTGTCCGACAGCATGGGCTCGGGCAACGGTTCGTCTCTCGAGGCACAGTTCGAGGAGCTTGAGAGTTCCCTGTACTCCCTTCCCCCCACTCTCTCGTTCAACCTCGTCGCGTATTCTCGTGGTGCCGAGTCCTTTGTGCCCACCGCGCTCCGCGCCGACATGCCCGCTATTCTTTCGGCCCTGAAGTGGTTGCGAATGCAGGGCACGGACAAGTACACGTCAAGCTATGACGGATTCAAAAAAGCTCTTGCCGTAAGGGATGCAGAGGTTATATTTTTCTCGGGCAACGGCCTTCCCAACTGGGGCGACCTTCCCTCCGGCGAGAACCCCGAACTGGAAGACAATGTCGTCACGGCGGTCAGGAAATTGCGAAAAGAACTTAACCCCAAGATTCGGATATTCACCGTAGGTTTCCCATTCCAACCCGACCTTCATGAATCCGGCGGCGGGAACCTTTTGCCAAAAGAACGCACAAAGAGGATAAGGACGTTCGAAAAGAGGGCAGCGGGATTCTTCCGCCTGCTCGCCGCGTTGAACGACGGAGAATTCTGTTACGTGGACAAGACCCAGTCCGACACTATGAGGTGACAAATGAACAAGGCACTGACAATGATTATGGTCGTGGTCGTACTGATTGCTGCAATCGCGGTGGTCTATTTCGCCATGCTGAAGGAAGATTCGACGGAGAACGGGCCGGAACTTTCGGCCGAGCCCGGCACTTCTCTGAACATAACCAAGGCAGCTCTCCCCGGCACGTCGAACAACATAGTCATCAACGCTGCGGATTACGAGAAGATTGAGGGTCCGCTAGAAGTCGAAGAGCAGGATGATTATGCCGGTGGCAAGTCACTTTATCTTCCCGACGCCGTTCTCGGCAAGCCCGCTGAACTCAAGGCCAAGGTCACCTACAAGTTCTTAGTGCCCGAGGCAGGCACGTACAAGGTATGGATACGCCACTGGTGGAAGGACGAATGCGCCAACTCGTTGTTCTTGGTCTTCGACGACGGCCCCGGCATGCTTTTCGGCCGACGACGGCACCGTGAATCACTGGCGCTGGCCTCCACCGCTGAAGATGACGGTGGAATTGGATGCCGGAGAACATAAGCTTGAGATAATTCGCCCGCGAAGACGGATTGAAGTTCGACCAGATATTGATTACGCCTGACGAGGACTTCTATCCTGTCGGCATCCAGAACTGACGAGTTGCGGATTCGACATTCAAGGCCCCGCGTTCTGCGGGGCCTTTTTCTTGTGTGAACAGAGGGCGGCAAGCGAATATAATCACAGCAGGAAAACAAGAGGACTGTAACTTGGCACCGAAGCGCAACATAGCGATTATCCTGATATCAGTCACGCTGCTCGCCGTTTGTGGGGTGCTTATAGCCTACTGGCGGTTTTCGCGTCTTCGGATTTTCGAATGACAGCCGCCGAGAGGCAGTACGTCAAAAATTTCGACCCGCTCAAGGTCGGCTACGTATCCGATGACGCCCCCTTTTCATACTCCCTGCCCTCCGGCCAACCTGCCGGCATCTATCCCGAAGCACTCCGCGAACTCGCCCACAAGCTCGGAATCTCCATCGAATTCGTTGACCTGACACGCTCGGACTCTTCTGCCGCATTGAGGTCAGGAGTCGTTCATGCTATTGTCGCCATCGACCAGGAGACGAAGCTCCGCTCAGCCCTTCCTGCCGGTAAAATTTTTGACATCCCTCTTGTTATCTACACAATGCGGGCATCCCCTGAAGTTAAGGCGGCCAAAGACCTTAAAATAATTGGAACTGTTCGTGGTGACCCTTCCGAGAAATATCTGCGACATAACGTTTCCTCTGTAATGCTCGAACGTTCCGACAGCTACGAGGAGATGTTCGTAAAACTGATCAAGGGCGAGATACCTGCCATGAGCGGCGAACGCCAAGTGATAGAGCACATCGCTCGGAAAAGGGGCGTTGCCGGTCACATACAGGTTTTCGGGCTTCCGCTTTTCGTGCTATCGAGTTCCGTTTACGTTCACGTCAGGAACGAAAAGCTTCCGGGCCTTTTCGAACGCGCCATTCGCTGCATGGTAGAAGACGGTACTCTCGAGAGAATCGAACAGATACACACCGGAGTTTCGATAACGGATTACACGTGCGAGGCAGAGAAGAGCTTGTATTCTGCAGTAGCCCTTCTGCTGTTGTCGTTTGTAATACTCGCCGTAGCACTATTCGTGGGCGGAAGGCCGCAAAGGTCGGAAGAGGTTGAGATTCGGTCAGGCAATCCCTTTGAGGACTACGGGGGCGACGTTCCCCTCAATCGCTACTCGGTCCGCCATCTTTTGACGGGCCTCACGCGAACTCTGCGAATGACCACCGCGGTATTCCGTACACCCTCCGGAGAAGATTTGAGCGTTCCTGAGAACATCCGCTTCACCGAGGGTGAAGACCTCGAAACCCTTCTCGATGTGGACTCCGATGTAATCGAACAGCACTCTAAGTACCATGAATGGTACGGCGCGAAACTGCCGAGAGGCAGCCGGATAGCGTTCCGCAGCAGATTGCGCACGCTTACGCCGGAATTGAAGATGCTTTGCTATGTTTACGGAGCACTTCTTGAAGCGGCGGCTGAAGGTTCTCAGTACGCCGCTGGCGAGAGGGCCCTGCGTGAGATCGTAAAGACCGGTTTCGAACTCAAAGACCAGTTGCTTTGCGTTCTTAACAAGCGACTCGAGGTCGAAGAGGCATACGGCTGCATTGTGCCGGTGAGCGCAGATATGGTTCTGAACAAGGATTTGGCCGACTTTCTCGACCAGCGGGGCCTGAAAGGTGTCAGGAAGAATATCGAGCAAGTTGCGCGAAGCTCCCGATTCGATGCGAAGGGCGATATTCTACTGCTCTCCGAAAACAACCGCATTCCCTGTTCATACCGTATGAGCTACCGTGTTCTCAGCCGAGGCGACCGGATAATTATCGCCATTCGTGACGAACGAACGCCCACGCGCATCGAAGAGGCAGCGAGAAAAGCGTATCGATTCGACTCTCTCGGCTCACTCGCCGTAGCCTTCATAAGCGCGTTCGAAACAATGTTCCTGGCTATACAAGGATACGCGGGCATCCTGCTTCGGGAAAATGACCCGCAAAGCGGAGAAAGACACGTTTCACGAATCTCCGACTACGCAGAAAGGGGAAGGAGGCTCTCCGAGAAGCTCCTGATAATCGCCCTGGGCTCGTGGCCCTCGCCCCAGTCAATGGAACTCACCGGCTTCATGAACGAGACAATGCGCACCCTTGTAACCGCCTTTCCCGACCACGAGATCGTCACACGTGCTGTCAAAGGCGAACATCACATCGATACCGACCCCGACCTCCTTCTTCTGTGCATCTTCGCGCTCCTGTCGAACGCCATCGAGGCATCTCCGCCACAAAGCGAGGTGATAGTAGAGTCGAAAATAACAGAGTTGCCCGAGGATTACAAAGTACATTCCGGCGTGCTGAATCACGGCGCATATGCAATTATCCAGGTCACCGACAAGGGCGAGGGAATGAACAGCTCCGAAGCTGCCATGGCGATAGAACCCTTCCAGACCACCAAGGACGAATCTCACAGGGGGCTCGGCCTCACGGTCACCGTCCACGCAGTCAACGCCTTCGGTGGCGGGCTGGAGATAGATACGGCAAAGGGCAAGGGCACCACGGCCAAGCTCTATGTTCCCACCCGTGAACGCTCATCACTGCGCGACCAAGACCTTACGGGCAGCGGGGAAAACCTTCTTCTCGTCAATCCCTCCCAGGAGTGGCTCGACATACTCTCCAGCATCTTCACCCGTTTCAACTACCAGACCTCCAACGTTCTTCTGACCACCGACGCAAAGCGCATCCTGCAATCTCAGGAGTTCGATGCGATAGTGTACGAACCCGAACGTGCCGGTGCCGACACCGTCCTGTTCATCGAGGACGTCCGGCGCTTGCACCCCATGCTCCCGATAATCGTCATCCTCGCCGCCGGCGAGACCCGCGCATTCAACAAGCTGATACAGGACGACAAGACGTACGTGGTGGTTCGCACTGGCGACGTGAAGCACATTGTTCACCAGATTCGCAAGATAATCCGTTCCTGACGGGCGAGTCTTTCAAATGAAAAGGGGCGGCAGAAGCCGCCCCTTTTTTCGATGGTCGAAGCGTGAACGTCAGACGATGAATTTGCCGCGCTCCGTGTAGGAGGTGTGGAGCAGCTTGTGGCTGATGTGACCACAAGGTCCGTCCGTGAGGAACTCCTCGTAGACCTGAGTGATGTGAGGGTTCTCGTGGGACTTTCGGAGATCGAGCCCCATATCCTCGCTGTAGATGGCCTTCGCACGGGCCGCGCGGATTTCCTCGTTGGTGGGAATCGGCATTCCGCCGCCGCCGAGACAGCCACCTGGACAGGCCATGAACTCGATGAAGTGGCATTCGGAGAACTTGCCGCCGGCCTTGATGTCCTCCATGACCTTCTTCGCGTTCGCGGTTCCGTGGCAGACCGCAACCTTAAGAGTGGCTCCTTCGAGGAAGTCCCAACTCTCGAACAGGTTGGCGATTAGTCCGGGAACCTCGCCGAGTTGAGGTATCTCGAGTTCGGCGTACTTCACGCCCTCGAAACCTCGCACAGGTTCGACGTTCATGTTCTCGAACACGTCTTCGACCTTGAGGCCTGTGACGAGTTCCACTACCGTACGGATGGCCGCTTCCATGACACCACCGGTTGCGCCGAAGATGAGACCGGCACCGGATGCCTCTCCGAACGGGTCGTCGAAGTTGCTGCCGGGGATGTTGGGAAGGTCAACGCCGCTTTCCTTGATCATCTGTGCCATTTCGCGGGCGGTAAGGCCGTAATCAACGTCCTTGAACCCGCTGTCGCCCATCTCGGGACGATTGCACTCGTACTTCTTCGCCGAGCACGGCATAAGTGCGACCGTGACGATGTTCGCCGGGTCAATGCCGCGTTTCTTGGCGTAGTACGTCTTGAGAAGTGCGCCGAACATCTGCTGAGGGCTCTTGGCCGAGGACACGTTGTCGAGGTACTCCGGATAGAAGTGCTCGATGAACTTGACCCAGCCGGGAGAGCAGGACGTGAACTGCGGAAGTGCGACGTCCTTGCCGTTCTTCAGAGCGTCCTGCAGACGCAGAAGCAGCTCGGTGCCTTCCTCGATGATCGTGAGGTCGGCGGTGAAGTTGGTGTCGAACACCGCATCGAATCCGCAACGGCGGATTGCAGTGTTCAGCTCACGGGTGACGGAGGTGCCGGGCTCGAGCCCGAACTCCTCGCCGATTGCCGCACGGGGAGAGGAGCGGTCTGCATGACGACGTGTTTGTTGGGGTCGTCAATGGCATCCCAGATTTCATCGCGCGGGTCGTTAGCGCGAAGTGCGCCGGTCGGACAGCGGTTGATGCACTGACCGCAGTTGATGCACACTACATCTGCGAGGTCCTTGTCCATGAAGGCCGCGATCTCGGTCTGGTCACCGCGGTTGATGGCCTCATAGACTCCGACTTCCTGAAGGTCGATGCAGGTGCGCACGCAGCGACGACACTGGATACACTTGTCCATATCGCGAACTACTGAGTAGCTCGAGTTGTCAACTACGTGCTTCCTCTCGGTCGGATGACCGAAGCGGAAGTGGTCAACGCCGTATTCATCTGCAAGCGATTGCAGTTCGCAGTTGTTGTTGCGGAAGCAGGCGTAGCACTCGCCGTAATGCTCGGAAAGCAAGAGGTCGAGTACGTGTCTGCGGGCCCTGCGAACCTTTTCGGAGTATGTTTTTACGACGATGGGCTGTGTGATGGGGAAAGCACAGGCTGCCTGCAGCAGGTTCTGTCCCTCGATCTCGACAACGCAAAGGCGGCAAACGCCAGCGATGCACAGGTCATCATGATGACAGAGAGTGGGGATCCGAACGCCTATCTTTTTGGCTGCCTCGAGTATGGTCGTCCCGAGCGGGACCTTCAGCACGTTGCCGTCTATGGTGATCTTTACCTGTGCGCCGATGGCGTCCTGGTTGTCACCACCGTCAACGGTGTGTGGCTTGTGGCTCTTGGGCGCCCGGGAAGTGCTTTCGGAGAACGGCTTTTTCGATTCGCTCATTGTGCCTCCTTAGCGGGTCTGAGTACGCCCGAGTATTTCTGGCTGGAAGTTTTCTACGATGGAAAGGAATGCGTTGGGGCTGCTCTGTCCGAGCCCGCACTTGGACGCGACCCTCATGGTCTCGCCAAGCCTGACAATCTCCTTGAGATAGCGGTTGGAGCACTCGCCGTTTTCGAGCATTTCCACGCATTCGAGGAGCTTCACGTTGCCGATACGGCAGGGGGTGCACTGTCCGCAGGACTCTTCCTTGAAGAACTCGAGGAAGTTGCGGGCGATGTCGAGCATGTCGGTATCGGGGCCGAAGATGATTATCGAACCACCGGTAGAGACATCCTCGTAAGAGATGGTTCGGCCGAAGGAGTCGGCCGGAACGCAGTGACCGGCTGCTCCGCCGATTTGCACTGCTTTGGCGTTCTCACCTCCGACATGTTCGAGGAGTTCCTTCACGGTGATGCCCAGGGGCAGTTCGTAAACGCCCGGGTTCTCACAGTCACCTGAAACGCTTAAGAGCTTGGAACCCTTGGATTTGCCGGTGCCGTGTTCCTTGAACCATTCCGCGCCCTTGTCGAGGATGTGCGGGATGGTCGCGAAGGTCTCGACGTTGTTGACGATCGTGGGGCAACCGTTGTAGCCCTGCGTGACGGGATATGGAGGACGGTTGCGGGGTTCGCCGCGGTTGCCTTCCATGGACTCGATAAGAGCCGTTTCCTCGCCGCACACGTACGCGCCGGCACCCATGAAGATTTCGATATCGAACGAGAAGTCTTCCTTGCCCTTGATGTTCTCACCGAGCAGGTTCTTCTCGCGACGGGCGGCGAGCACGTTCTCGAGATGCTCACGCATGTAGGTGTACTCTCCGCGCAGGTACACCATGCCCTGTTTTGCGCCGACGCAGTATGCGGCCACGGTCATTCCCTCGAAGACATAATCCGCATATTCCATGAGGAGAACCCTGTCCTTGAAAGTGCCGGGTTCGCCTTCATCGGCGTTACATATGACGTACTTGCAGTCGCCTGTAGTGGTTGCGCAGAAGTTCCACTTGACACCAGTGGGGAAGCCTGCTCCGCCACGGCCCTTGAGCTCGGAGTTGCGGACTGCGAGCAGAGTGGCCGAACGCCCGACTTCCAGTGCCTTCTCAAGGCCTGCTTCAGGTTCGATCTCTCTGAAAAGGATGGGGCCCTTTCTTGTCGTCATCAGTGAGCCTCCTTACTTTGAAAACTGGACGCGCTGAAGTGCTTTCTGCATGCTTCGATGAGGTCGTGAACCATCATTGGAGTCACGTGGGTGTAAACCTCGTCGTTAATGAGCATTGCAGGCCCCTGGTCGCACATCCCGATACAATTTACGTATTCGAGCGTGAAACGACCGTCCGGGGTACTCTCTCCGAACTTGATGCCGAGTTCATTCTCGAGCTGGGTGGCAACAGCGTCTTTGCCTGCGAGGTTGCACGAGATGGTCTGGCACAGACGGATGATGAACTTGCCCTTCTTGTTCTGAGAGAGGAAGTGGTAGAAAGTGACTACAGCGTAAACTTCCACGGGGTGGATACCGAGTTTGTTCGCGATATCCTGCATAGCGAAGTCGGGCACGTGCTGGTACTTGCGCTGGATCTCCTCAAGTATGGGAAGGAGACCTCTGCGCTCGTTGTCGTACTCCTGCGCCATCTTCGCGATGTCTTGTTTCATCAGGTTACGTTCGCTTTCGAGCATCAGGTCCTCCTTAAGACTTTCCCAGAAGCGCCTTGATTTTGGACACCAAGACCTTGGGTTCGACCGGCTTTTCGATGTATTCGTCCACCGGAACCATTTCCGAGTCCTTATCGAAGTCGAGACCAAAGGTCTTACCGACCGAGGTCATCATAACGATAGGCGTCTCGATCTTGCGGGCACGAAGCTCCTGCGCCATGACAAACCCGTCGTCGGGTGCGTCCATCATGACATCAAGAACAATCAGGTCGGGGTTTTCACTGTCAACCATGGATTTTCCATCCGTGATATTGGATGCGGAAATCACATCGAACCCCTCGTTTTCAAGTACGATCTGTGTTGATTCGACGACATCGGGGTCATCATCAACGATCAAGATCCTTGCCATCATTCCTCCTTAGGTCTGGCTTTTGAAAAATCGTTACGTATTGCCCGCTCCCCGGGGCCGGGGGTGGAACCGAGAACGAGCGTGTTTCCGTTGCTTTCCAGCCGGTGAAGCAGGAAGCCGCTCGCAGAAAACATGCGCGAAAGGTTGGACCTGCTCGGTACCGGCACCGAAAACTCATCGCTGGATGAACGACCACGCTCGACCACGAGTATCAGACCGGTAGGTCTGAGAATGTGGCGCATTCTTCGCAGGAACGCGGACTGATCCAGAATTGTTGAAAAGGTATTGTTGCACAGCACGAAGTCAACGCTCGCGGCTGGGAGAGTGAGAGCGAGAAGGTCTTCGTGGCGTAGCTCGACACGATTGCCGAGCCTCTCCCTCGCCTTCTCCAAAGCAGCGGCGGAAAAGTCAACGCCGATTACCCTGCCGTCAGGCTGAACACGCTCGTAGAGTGCGAGTGTGCCGCGACCCGTGCCACAACCGGCATCGAGAGCGGCCTTGCCACGTAGGGAAAACTCGTCGAGCGTGGTTTGCAGATAGGCGGTATCGGTTTCGTCATCGAGGCTGCCGCCGTCGTCGAGAAAGGAATGAAGCGGGTTGCTCTCGTGAAGGGGAACGTCAGAAGGACGGGGCGAAAAGTCCGAAAGAGCCTCGAAGGGGGCATTGACCGTCTCGACGTGCTGAACACCCTCGATGGAGGACGCGCGCTGTTCCAGCTCGCGCACCACACTGGCCTCTCCGAGCAAACCGAAAACTTGCAGACAGGAGTTGCCACGCAAGGGTATATCCATCTCGCCCTTGATCACGGAAGAATAACTGCTTCGGAGCGCTCCGAGCCTTTCCGTGACACGGGAAAACATCCTGGAGTAAAAAACGGATGCGATGGCGGCCACAACGCCGGTTCTGCGCGTGCCACGAATGTTGGAAAGCCTCTTGCGGACGAGATCGCGGATGGCCTCTGAACGGTTCCTGTAACCCGATGCGGTGACGAATTCGTCGAAGCTCTTTACGAGCCTCTCCTCCATACTCACACCAAATCTGTACAGGGCGTTATCAGCAGTTTTCTTCATGCGTGTTACGATTCTACCAGTCGTGCCACGCATTACCAAGGTTTTTTGTGCGTTTTTTCACCCGTCCTTTTACCTGAGTCGCAACCCTTTTCAGATGCGGATTCGGGAGCTTTTGAAGAGGGCTGTTTTTCGCCATCGCGAGTTACGTGAAAACAGGAACGAAAAATAACTTGAAAGTTTGAGCTAACAAACTATAGTTGCTGACATGTTATCCAAACATCAGACGACTCACAGTCAGCAGGACTACCTCGAAGCCGTTCTCGTACTTGAAAAGGAAAACGGCGATGCGAGGGTGAACGATATAGCGAAGAGCGTGGGCGTGGGCAAGTCTTCCGCGAGCATCGCAATTCGCAACCTTCGTGAACTCGGCTTCGTCGAACACGGCCATTACGGAGCCGTAGTACTTACCAAGACCGGGCGCGAGGTGGCCACGGAAATACACCATCGCCACATGGTCCTGCACAGGTTCCTCGTGGACCAGTTGGGACTGCCCGAGGACATCGCGGAGCAGGATGCATGCCAGATGGAACACGTTGTTTCGGCTCGTTTCATGAAGCGGTTGATAAAATTCCTCGAATTCGCCTCGGAATGCCCTCTCGGAGGAGTCTTCTGGGATGAAGAAAGAGATACCTATGTTTGCTACATCAGGGAGAACAGCACCGAAGATGAGACATAATAGACGCGCAAACGCTGCACACGGAAACCATTTCTGTGACAGAGATAGAATGCGGGATTGCGTCCCGCTTGCCCGGGTCGAACAGGGCAAGACCGTGAAGCTCGTATGTCTTGATGCCGGTCGTCACCTCGCTTCGAGGCTCGCGGCACTCGGTATGTTTCCCGGCGCTGAAGTGGAGGTCATTCAGAACTCAAATCACGGGCCGGTTATCATATCACTCACCGGTACGAGGTTCGTGCTCGGAAGAGGCGAGGCCGGCAAGATATACGTGAAGTACACATCCTGAAAGCTGGCGCATGGCTTTTGACCACACCTTCTACCTTGCAGGCAACCCAAACTCCGGCAAGACGAGTCTCTTCAACTCCATTACAGGCCTTCGCCATCACACCGGCAACTATCCCGGAGTAACCGTTGAGAGACTCGAAGGCTCGAAGACCTTCAAGGACAGGAAACTGCGCTTCATCGACCTGCCGGGCTCGTACAACCTCACTTCCTATTCGATTGAAGAACGAGTCGCGCGCGATGCGCTTCTCGAAGACCCTCCCGATGCCGTAATCAACGTAGTTGACGCGACAAATCTCGAACGCAATCTTTACCTTGCGCTCTCTCTCATGGAGATGGGCGTGAACGTGGTCATCGCGCTGAACATGAGCGACCTCGCCAAACGCAATGGCATAATCATCGACACTCGTATGCTCGAGGAGAACCTTAAAGTGCCGGTGGTCGAGACTGTCGCGATCAAGGGAGAGGGAGTCGAAGAACTACTTGAGAAGGCAATCGAGAGCACTTCTCGAATAGGCCCCCCGCTGAAGGTAAACTACGGCAAGGTAATCGAACGCGAACTTGAATTGGTGGAAGAATATCTCGAAGGGCACGAGGAGAAGTTGCGCGGCAATGTCCGCTGGACGGCGGTCAAGCTAATCGAGGGCGATGAGAACGTCACTGAGAAGGTAATCGAGAGTCTGGGTGACGAGGACTTTGCGCAGGCGCTCGAGGACGCACGCAACCGCATTGAATCCATGTTCAGCGACACTGTCGAAGTGGTTATGGCGGAACGTCGTTACGGCGTGATTTCCGGCGTTTCGCATCCCGCGATTAAGTACACGGTGGATGCGCGCCACACCTTCTCAGACCAGATTGACATGGTCCTCACGAACCGCTTCGCAGGCATTCCGATTTTTCTCATAATGATGTACTTGGTGTTCTACGCCACGTTCAAAGTGGGCGAATACCCCATGCTCTGGCTGGAGTCCTTTTTCGGCTGGCTTTCGGCCTCCATTGCCTCCTCGTGGAGCGAGGCCACCATGCCGCTGCTGCGTTCTCTGCTAATTGACGGCATAATCGGCGGCGTCGGCGGCGTTCTTGTATTCCTTCCGAATATCATAATCCTGTTCTTCGCCATTGCGCTTTTGGAGGATTCGGGTTACATGGCCCGGGCTGCATTTCTCACTGACCGCTTCATGCGGGCGATGGGCCTGCCCGGAAAAAGCTTTATTCCAATTCTCGTGGGCTTCGGATGCACTGTTCCGGCTGTTTCTTGCTACCAGGTCTCTTGATAACGAACGCGATAGGCTCGTGACCATACTCGTGCTTCCGCTGGTAAGTTGTGGGGCGCGGCTGCCGGTTTTCGCGCTGCTCATCCCCGCGTTTTTCCCCACCGACTGGAGGGGGACGATACTCTTGGGCGTTTATCTTTTCGGAATTCTGTTGGCTGTCGTGGTGGCGAAAATACTGCGCACAACCACGTTTTCGGGCGAGGATACACCGTTCATCATGGAACTTCCCCCTTACCGCGCTCCTACGCTTCGCGCGCTGTCCGTACACTGTTGGGACCGCTCGAAGGAATACCTGAAGAAGGCGGGAACGTTCATTCTGATTATATCGGTACTCATATGGGCACTTGGCAACTTTCCCACTCCGTCCGAGGAGGACACGCGGGGAATGAGCGAGAACCAGCAGGCCGCCTACGAACTCGAATACTCCGCGCTGGGGCGCATCGGCAGGACCATCGAGCCGGTCACCGCGCCCATCGGTTTCGACTGGAAGCTCAACACCGCCCTTCTGGGTGCGACGGCGGCAAAAGAGGTATTCGTCGCACAGACAGCGATCGTCTTTTCTCTTGGAGAACAGGACGAGGAGAGCTTAACTCTTCGCAAAAAGCTTTCGGACAACTACACCCCCCTGACCGGCATCGCGCTTATTCTGTTCTTGCTTATCGCCACACCATGCGGAGCTACAGTGGCAGTCGTTGCGCGAGAGAGTGGAAGCTGGAAGTGGGCGATTCTGCAATGGGTGGGACTGACAGTGATGGGCTACCTTTTTGCGCTGGCGGCCTTCCAGCTCGGCGGCTTATTCTACTGACCTTAAGCGGCAAATCCGGTAGAATGAAATCGAAAACATCACATTCGTTTGGAAAAGCATGGAAGAGACGAACGCACTTGACATCATCATAGCCTGCATCGTTGTTTTCGTGGCACTGATAGGCCTTATCATGGTGCTGATCAAGGCCGCTAAGAAGGTGGAACCGGAGGACGACGAGTGCGGCCCGGTGGGCTGTACTCACTGTCCGTCAATTACCACCTGCACTCACGCCGCCGCACTGGAACACCGCCGTAAACGCAAGGACCCATCCGAAAACTCCTGACCCCTCTCAGCAGGCCACGAATCGCGGTTGAACCTCTCCCGCAGTCAACTCCACAATTGCGTATGAGCGAACCTTGTCCTTGGGCTTTCTCACGGAGCCGGGATTGATGAGGATCGTGTCCTCGTAGTTAGATATGCCCTTACGGTGCGTGTGGCCGTAAAAGATCAGATCCGGGCGTTCATCAAACTCTTTGAGTATGCCCAAGGGGCCGTTCGAAGCCTTCAGGCCGTGAACGACACCGACCTTCATTCCGCACATCTCGAACAATAGCGACTTCTTCGCATCAGGAAACGCATGGGGATCGTCCATGTTGCCCAGAACATAGGAAACGGGCGGGTCGCATGCCTGCAGCGCCGAGATAATTTCTGGCGAGGTTATGTCGCCGCAGTGGATTATGCGGTCGCAATCGCCGGTTGCAAGCAACAGCGAGTTGGGCAATTGAGCGGCATCGGTCATGTGAGAATCGGACAGAACAAGTATTCTCTTCGCGGTCATTGTCCACCTTCGAGAAAGGCTATCGCCTCGCGCATGGCGGAAAGCAGCTTCGCCCTGTCATCCTCCTCGGCAAAGGTCAATGAGAGGATTTTCTGCGCAAGGTCGGACATGTTCTCGCCAGTGGCCGACTTGTTCCTGCCCTCCTTCACCGCACGACGTGCGAGCATGTCGCACATCTCGTTGAGATTGTTGCCCTGGTGGCCACGAACGTGAACGCACTTCACCGTTCGCACCGCCAATTCCCTGTCAAGCTCTCGCCACAGGTCATCGTTTGGTATGAGCTTGTTGTTGCGCTTGAAGCCCTTGCGCCGCCAGTTGGCAAGCCATTTGTCAATGCCGTTCAGAACGTAGGACGAGTCGCTGTTGAGGGTGACCTTCGCGCCTTTCGGAGTGCGTCTCAGCCCTTCGAGCGCGGCCTTCATCTCCATCCGGTTGTTGGTGGAACGCTCTTCGTAACCGTATTCGGAGATAACTTCCTTTTGCGGGGTTGTGAGGACGAACGCCCATCCGCCGGGCCCGGGGTTGGTCTGGCAAGAGCCGTCAGTGAAGAGTATGTATTCAAACAGGTCGTTCATAAAAAAATGGAGCGGGTGAAGGGAATCGAACCCTCGTGACCAGCTTGGGAAGCTGGCGCTCTACCATTGAGCTACACCCGCTCTTTCTCCTTTTGTTCAGACAATTGTATTCGTAAATGTACCCGCTGTCAAGGCGCGACATCGTCAGGCGTTCCGGCCTGCTCCTCGAGGGGGTCGAGCATGTCTCGCAACTTGACGGCAAGCTCCAGGGTAAAGTCCCGGGCCTCTGTTCGCGGAAACCGGTCGGCGTATGACTCGAGGTCCTTGATGAAGAACACCACGTCCAGCGGCTGGGTGACGAGTCTCATAAAGACCTGCAAAAGACCACGGGCCTCTTCGTAGCGGCCCTGGGCAAGATAGTAGATGGCGAGGTTGCGAAAATCGCTCGACTCCGCATACTCGGCCATCCCCAGGGTGGTCACGGAGACGGCCTTTTCGACATCGCCCTCGAGAAAATGATACCAGCCCCTCGCCACGGAGTCGGCGCGGCTCACCTCTCGCTCGAATGCGCCTGCGACAACGGCGCGGGATTCAGCCCTCTCGCCGAGGTGATGCAGTGTGCAGGCCAAGGTGAAGTCGTAATCCTCCGGCGCACGCAAGAAAAGCTCCTGCAGCGGCTCGACCGAATGGTCGTATTGCCCGCGAGCTTGGTGGTATCTCGCGAGTTCAACGAGGAGGTTCTCGTTTTCAGGGTCGGTTTTCCTGAGAAGCTCGAGCGTGAAGGATGCCTTTTTGAACTGCAAGGTTCCCGTGAAGAACGAAGCCGTCATGACAAGTACAGCGGGGTCATCCGCGGCGTTCTTCAGTGCCTTGGAGTAGGAGAAGTTCGCGCCCTTCAGGTCGCCTGTTTCCATCTGCAACAACCCCAGAAGCGACCACGCCCGTTCGTCTGTGTCGTTTGCGGCGATAACCTTCTCAAGGTAACCGATGGCACGGATGAAGTTGTTGCGGTCACGGGTTTCGGCAAGTATCTCGGGCACAGAAGAACGCGGCCTCACTGTCGAAGCCTACCTTTGACAGGAATTGCTCCAGAATGCCGGCGGCAGGCGCCAGATGCCCTTCCTGGTGCAGCATCCACGCGTAGTTGTAAACGAACGTGATCTCGAGCGGCTTGCTGCGCGAAAGTTTGAAGAACTCCTGCTTCGCCTCCTCGGTGCGTCCGAGCCTGTACAGTATCAGCGCGTGGTCGTTTTCGAGCATCGTCTCATCGGGCACGTTCTTCATTGCACGGCGCACAGCCTGCAGTGCCCGTTTGTCCTGGCCCAGTTCCATCAGATAGCCGATGTACTCCCTGTGAGCCGCAATGTCCCGCGGTGCTTCCTTCAGCGCGGCGCGAAAGGCCTTCTCCGCCTCTTCCTGCCTGTCGAAGAAAGCGCAGAGTTTCGCCAGAACAGTGAGAAGAGCGGGCTGTTTGGTCTCCCAGGCGGCGCGAACGAAAGGCTTGAGACTCTTGTACTCCCTGGTTCCGACCGATTCGTTAATGACTTTGCAGACCGACACGATCTCGTCTCGTTCGGCCTCTTCGACCTCTTCAGGAAGCTCTTCGAACAAGAACTCCTCGATGTGTGCCGAGACCTCGAAAGTCGCGCGGGCTTCGATAATCGAGGCGACCACCTTGAGCCAGAGGTTCGTGTCGAAGGGCTTTATGAGTACGGCGCGAATGAAGCATTTCACCGCCTCGACCACTTCGCCCTTTTCGAGATAGAAGCTGCCGAGCCCGTCGAACGCCCGGGCGGACCTGCCCTCGCCCCTGCGTACCGCCGAGCGCAGAAGCCTTTCGCCCGTCTCCTCCTCGTTCGCGCTGAGGTAAAGCATGCCCAGTTCGCTGGCCTCGTCCGGCGAAATAATGTCCTCTTCGCCAATCTCCCTCATTTCCTCGAGCGCTTCGTCGCGGCGGCCAAGCTCCAGCAGTGCACCGGCATAAGCGATACGGGCCTTTACGTACCACGGCTCGCTCTCGATGACCTTGTGGTAATGGTCTATCGCCTCTGCGCTTCTGCCCTTTACGAGCAAGAAATTGCCGTAGTTGAAGTTTGCGAACACGTCGTCCGGATTGGCGTCGAGAGCGCGGCGGTAGAAATTCTCGACCTGCTCGGAAGGAGCCTGCCTGTCCTGAAGGAGTATCGCGAGATTGTTCAGCGCGTGGAAGTGGTGGGGGTCGATCTCTATGGCGGTCAGGTACATTTTACGCGCGTGTTCCGTGTCGCCCTTGTCGGCGAACAGGTTGCCCAGCGCGTAGTGATAGTCCGCGGAGTGAGCGAAGTACTCGGCCTTGTCAAGTAGCAGGCGGATGGCCTCGTCGTAGTTCTCCAGATCGGTGAGAACTCCGCAGGCATCGAGCAGGATGTTAAGCGAGTTCGGCTGCAGCTTTTGGGCTTCGAGCAACTTGTCACGTGCCATTTCGCGCTTGTCGGCACCCCAGTAAGCCCTCGCGAGAGAGTGCAGGCGAATCGGGCAGTCGGGAAACTCCACGCCGTCGAATTCCGCCCTCTGAATGGCTTGCTGAAGGTCGTTGGTCGAGATCGAGACACTCAATGATGGAGTAGTCGAGGTTGGGGTCATCGTCGGTAAGCTGGCGTACCAATTCGAGCTGTTCGAGCGCGGCTTCGTATTCGTCGTTGGACTGAAGCACCTGTGCGTGGGCCTTGAGCACTTCGACCTCCATCGGGTTGTGCTCGAGTGCCTGTTCGATGACGGATCCGGCCTCATCTCCCCTGCCCCTTGCGAGCAGGAAGCGGATGTACAGCGTGGCGGCCTCGGGGTCGTCGGAGTGCCGTTCGAACGCGATGCGGAACTGCCGCGCAGCCTCGTCATCCCTGCCGGAAGAGGAAAGGAGAATAGCGTACTCCAGACGGGTAGTGCGGTCGTCCGGGTTCTTTTCCAGCCTGCTTCGCAGGTCCTGTTCACGTTTTTTGCGCAGGTCGCCCGAATTCATATCGTAACCTGAGTAGATGCCAATGGTTGATGTGAGAGTCCAAAGATTATAATCACGTTGATGTTACCGGGGGAAAAAGCACCTGACTGATAACTAACCACCGGTGTTGAGACCACGGAGAAAGTATGGCGACCGAGACAGAACAAAGGTCCGACAAACTCGACCTGTTCGACACCCATACCCACCTGCTCGACCCGCGTATGCCGGGAGGGTTCTCCGGTGCGGTCGAACGTGCTCGAGCGGCCGGTGTAAACCAGATGCTGATGGTGGAATCCTTTCCCGACAGATGGGAAAGGGCTATTGAGAGTGTGCGCTGCACGGACGGAGTTCTTCTCGCATGTGCGCTTCATCCACGTTTCTTGGACGAAAACTCGGAAAGCTGGTTGAGGGAACTCGAGGGCTTTGCGTCTCAACTCGACGCGCTCGGAGAGATAGGGCTGGACAAGGACGCACCGGATATGGCCCGCCAGCGGGAGTTCTTCCACGCGCAATACGAACTCGCGGTAAAACACAAACTGCCCGTCTCACTGCACTTTCGAGGACACCTCGACGAGCTTCCCGCACTTATCGACAAGTTCGGTTTCACCCCGCACATCCTGCACAGCTACAGCGGCAGCGCCGAGCAGTTGGACAAGCTTATCGAGACCGGAGCGCATGTTTCGGTATCAGGCGTGGTGACGTATCCCAACGCAAAAAAGATTCACAGTGTGTTGCAACGTGTGCCGAGAGACAGGCTGCTTCTGGAGACCGACTCGCCCGACATCACTCCTCACCCGCACAAGCGTGAACACAACGAGCCCGCTTTTCTGCCTCTTATCGCAAAGGCGGCCGCAAAGTCGCTTTCCACGAACCTTATTCAACTCTGCCACACCACGTCCGAAAACGCACGGCAATTTTTCGATGTCGTGCCGGTCGAGCTTGAGAGGCTCGTGCCATTGCTGTCTCCCGCGCAACTGAGAAAGCTGCGGGGAATGACCTTCGCGGTCGTCGGTCTCGGAGGGGTGGGCTCGTGGGCCGCGGAAGCCCTGTCGAGAAGCGGAGCGGGAAGAATAGTGCTGATAGACGGAGACCGTGTCGCAGCGACCGACCTGAACCGGCAGCTTTTCGCGGAAATGTCTAACATTGGCGAATTGAAAGCGATTGCGGCACGAAAACGTCTCGCGAATGTCTCAAGTTCAGAGCTTATTGCTGTAGAACGTTTCGTGACAGGCGAGAACGTGGTGGAAGTACTCGATCCCCGTCCCGACATAGTCCTCGATGCCATTGACAGGACCGGCGACAAGCTCGCGCTCATCGAGTTCTGTGTCAGGCAGGGCATTCCCCTTGTCAGTTGCATGGGCGCAGGAGGGAGGCTCGGGCCATCGGCTATCCGCACTGCCGATATCTCGCGAACAGAGGGGTGTTCACTTGCGCGCAAGGTGCGCAGGGCACTTCGTTCAAGGGGCATCGAGAGCGGCTTCAAGGCGGTATATTCCGCCGAGCCTCGCATAAGCCCCGATGAAGCGGGAAGGAGTTGCCAACCGAGCAGCGTTTTCGCAACCGCGCCGTTCGGTTTCGCGCTCGCAGCAACTGCCGTGGAAGAGCTCCTGCGCCGGTAGAGGGTTTTTCGCGCAAATGTAAGCGCATGGGGTTGCGCACGTAGTTCTGTACAGACAAGAAGGGAGCGATTGTATGTTTGCCAAACGAGCCTTTGCACTGATACTTACCGCAGTTCTCGCCATAGCCATCTGCACCATGACCCAGGCCGAAGAGGAAGAAGTGAACTACTTCCTTCCGTCGTTCGACCCGGGCTTGAACTACGTATCCGACGTCCGTTCGGAAGGTGCGATGAACGTGGACGCCAACGTCCGCTGGTTCAACCCGGACAACTTCGACTGGGATTTCACCATGCGTGCAAAGTACCGCCACCAGACGCTTTACAGCGGCACCGAAGGCGGCCCGGCAGGTGCCGTACAGTACTACGAGGCGGTTGACTACGGCGCGAACAGGGCCATGAAGCCGGTGGAACAGACTCCTGACCTCAACGAACGCAAGTTCTTCATCAAGATGGGCGAACCGTCTTATGTTGCGCCTTCCCCGCCGAACAAAATTGGCCAGGGCATAATGACATGCGACTACGGCGACCCTTTCGCAAAGGTGCTGCCGAAGGAACCTCTCAAGCGAGGGCTGATGTGGGAAGTTTCGGACGAGGAGATGGTGAGCATCTTCGCACGAATAGGCGCCCTCACTCCCTCGGCCGGTGGTGCAGGCGGCTGGGGTGGCGGAGCAGACGCGGGCGTACCAGAGCCCCTTGCTGAGGCCGAAGGTACTGGCAGAAGCGGAAGAGCTTTGATGCCCGGAATGGAGACCTGTACCGGCCGTATAACGTCTTTCTCGCCCACCAAGTTCAGCGGTCAGATTGACTTCGAAGGTGCTTACAGCCCGCCCAAGGCAATGCGGGTGGAGCTCCTCCATTCCCATGACAGGCACGGTGGAGTTCGCCTACGACCTTGAAAAACGCACTCTTCTGAACGGTGAGTTCCTGATGGAAGGCGAGGTCGAGAAGACCCTTGATCTCGGACGCGCCACCTTTCCCATCGAGATTCAGTACCGAATATTCCTCGAGGTGCGACGCGAGCTGGGAGAAAAGAGCAAGTTCGTCGAAGGTATCGAGGGCGAAACCGAGGTGTTCGCCTCGATGGCCGAACGCACTCCCCTGCCGGCCTGCTCGATGGCCGAAAAGGACGCGTACCTACTCGCAAACTGGGACGGCGGCGAATCCTACGAGGTGATGAACAGGTTCGAAACCGTCAAGAAGTTCGACGAGCCTCCCACGGCAGCGGCGATATCCGGGGATGCGAAGTACATCGTCATAGCAAACGATAAACGCGCGCTGTTCTCCTCCAACTACGGAGAGGACTTCGGGTTCCTGAAGCTTCGCAGGGCGGACATAGCGCACATAGAGTTTCTGAAGTCCGAGAAGCCGACGGCGCTGATCATGGACTCCAAGGGCAAGTTCTACACCCTCGATTTCACCGCCCGCTCTCCCCGTGAGAAACCACTGCCCATTCCGGCGGCCGGAAAGGACGTGCTTTGGCCAAACCTGTCCGGGCCCCGACAGCGGCAGCTACTTCACCGCTTCGAACGATGCAATTTACTACACAGCCGGCGGCAAACCGGTAAAGGTACCGGTAACGCTGTGCAGGCGGCGACTTCCAGCAGTGCCCCCGCCCCTGACGGTGCATTCGCCGTGGCGGACGGGCTTTACAAGCTCACTCCCTCGGGCGACAAGGTTCAGCTTCAAGAGGTGCCGGACAACGTGAAGCAAATCCTCGCCACGGAAAAGAAAATGATGCTCCTGACGAAGGAAGGTAAGCTGTTCACCTCTCCGGTTGAAGGCGGCGAACTGGCGGAAGAGGCATCGGGAATCCGGTCCATGGCTCTGAAGTTCGGCAAGTTCTTTGCAGCCACAGACACCGGCGTGACCATCAAGTAGCCCTGGCCTACAGGCAAAATAAAATGCCCGTCGTACGACGGCTACTTTTTTAATTCGCAGCAGGTGTCAGGAACAGATCTTTTTCGCCGCGCTGTTCGCGCGGGCGACGATCTCGTCAGCCCCTTCGAAAACGCGGTCGCGCACGACGAAATCACCGTCAACGATAAGGTCGGTCACCGCCGCCCCGCAGGCCGAGTAAACCACGTTGGAGACGGCATCGTGCATGGGAACCATTGTGGATGGCTTATGTCGAGAAGCATGAGGTCTGGCGGAGCTTCCCGGCCTTGAACGTTCCCCTTCCTGTCGCGGGCTGCGCGGTACTTCTTCGTGCGACCAATTTCCAGATCTTCACGGGCGGATGCGCTGGTTGGGTCGCCGGTTCGGGACTTCGCGAGCATCGCGGCGAACTTCATCTCCTCGAACATGTCGAGATTGTTGTTAGAAGAGCAGCCGTCGGTTCCCACAGTCACACTTACTCCGGCATCCCTGAGCCGCACCAGCGAGAACTCCTCTCCAACCGCCAGCTTCATGTTCGAGACAGGTATATGAGCGACTGTAACACCCCTGTCCGCGAGTATGCCAACGTCCTCATCCGTCAGCCATACGCAGTGCGCACCAATTACGTCAGGCCCCAGAAAACCAATGCGGTCGAGGTACTGCACGGGGGTAAGCCCGAATTCGCCGCGGCAGTCCTGCACTTCCTTTTCTGTTTCGGCGATGTGAATGTGAAGCTTCAGCCCGTTATCGCGAGCAAACCGCGCACACCACACAAGGCTCTCTTCGCTGACGGTGTATATCGCGTGAGGCCCGACAGCAAGGGAAACCCTCCGGTTGACTCCTTTCCACTCGTCAACGAATTCTTCCACCTCGCCGCGCTGGGCGGCGGCCTTTTCCGAATCGAACATGTCTATCACCACGCCGGTAGACGCGGCGCGCAGCCCGCTTTCCACGGCGGCCTTTACAGCGGCGGCGGGATGCCAGTACATATCGCAAAAATACGACGTACCGCTCAGGGCCATCTCCATGCAGCCCAGCATGGCTCCTGCGAAAACGTCCTGCTGAGTCAAGTTGGCCTCCGCGGGCCATATCTTTTTCTCCAGCCACTGTTGAAGAGGCATGTCGTCGCCGTAGCCGCGCAGGAGCGTCATCGCCGTGTGAGTATGAGCGTTGTGAAGCGGCGGCAGGACGAGCTTTCCACGACAGTCCACCACCTCCGCATCGTCCGCGGCGGAGACGAACCTGCCGTCTCTGAACACGAGCGAGCCCTGCGAGCCGTCCGCGAAGGTCAGGTTTCGAAGCTCAAATGCCTTCATCCAGTGCTCCGTTGATAATTTGTTCGATGATGTTCTCGACCACGGCGCGGTTGCGGGCTGCATTGTCCCGAACCCTCTGCTCCGTCAGAATCTGCTCGGAGATTCCGTTGGCAAAGTTGTCCACCATGCAGAATGAGGCGATGGGAATGTCCAGTTCGCTTGCCAAAAAGACCTCCTGCGCGAGCGTCATTCCGACGACATCGCCGACCTCGTCTTTCAGAAAGCGTATCTCCGCCGGGGTCTCTGCGGTCGGGCCCAACGTTTGGCAGTACACGGCTCCGGCGAAACAGCTTAGTTCGCATGAGCGAACTACGAGTGAGAGTTTTGCGGAAAGCTCACCGTCAATGGATGGCACGCTGAAGGTGACTTTCTCCCCGTCGAAGAAGGAATCGCGCCGCCAGGGACAGAATACGTCCTCGACCAGGACGAGCTCGCCCGGGACAAGGTCATCCTTCATCGAGCCGACGGAGTTTACGGATATGATGCGTTGCGCGCCCGCATCCGCGAGTGCCCGAATATTGGCACGATAGTTGATTTCGTGAGGCGGAACGAAGCCGCTCTGCCCGTGGCGTGGCAGAAAGATACAGTCGCCGTTTACGAAGTACGCGGCAGTTCCGAAGTCGGTCTCGACCTTGCAATACTCGAGATTTTTTAAAAGCTTCGAGCCTGTCAGGCCGGAGCCGCAGATGATGGCGGTTTTCAACATGGTGTCCGTCCTTGTCATTTTGGGAAAGTGTACACCGTTGCGGAGTTCCTTTCAACCTGTAAGCACGGGTGCGGGGAACATAAAACCTCGCGCCGGTGGCGCAAAACGGCTGGCGCTGTTTGAATCAACACCCCGCGGGAGAACAGGTGAACAACGTTGAACTCAAGGCCCGGACGACCGATCTGAACAAGGCTCGCGAGGTATGCGAGGAGCTGTCGGCGGAGTTCATGTGGCGGCGCAACCAACGCGATATCTACTTCGCAACAACGCCTGACAGGCGGCTCAAGCTGCGAATCGAGGATAACGAGTCTCCCTATCTCGTGCGTTACAGCCGACCTGACAAGACCGGCGGCAGGGATTGCACGTACTCTATTCTCACAATACACAGAACCTGCCACGCCGAGTCCGTGGAATTCTTCACCGGAGCACTGGAGGTGAAGGGAGAAGTCGAAAAGACCCGGGAGCTGTTCGTGTGGGAGAACGTTCGAATCCACCTCGACCGGGTGAAAGGGCTGGGCGAGTTCATCGAGTTCGAGCATCCCGTCGGCGAGCACGGCAAAGAACAGGCCGATATGCGTATTCAGATGTTATGCGAGAGGTTCTCTATCAATACGCCGGATACCGTCCCGGGCTCGTACGTTGACCTGCTTGAGCTTGAATAGCAGCCAAGAAGGGCTTTTGCGGTTTTCCAGTACTGTATGATTAACAAGAAAGCCTTGGAGCAACAGCTTTGAGACATTGATTCTCTACTGCGTCTCATAGAGTGCAGGCAGAATACACAGCCAGGCAAGAGGAACAGATAAACGCGGAGGAACACAGTAAATGAAACAGATCAAACCATATCTAATCTTCCTTGCCGTCCTGGTGGGCATCCTTGCGGGAATAGCACTGACGGCGGAATTTGACTTAACACCACAACTCTCAGCAGAGAACAACAACGCCGAGCTTCGAGAAATGCGGGACTCGGCTACCATAGAACAGAAGGACCGCGACATAGCACGTTCGGTATCCGACACCCTCGCCTGGGCTTCGGCAGGCGTGCCCGATCCCGCAGCGGGTCGTTTCGCTCACGGTTGAACGCAAGCAGCGCGGCGGCATGATACTCGACCTTTTCCGCGGCTTTCGCGTTCCGGAACAGACCATTCGCGGAACAGGTTCGGGCTTCTTCGTCTCTGCCAAGGGATTTATCATCACCAACTATCACGTCGTCGCGGGAGCCGAGAAGATTACGGTCAACCTCGCTGACGACCGCGTTCTTGAGGCGGAAGTCAGGGGCGAAGCACCCAATCTCGACCTCGCGGTGGTCAAGGTCGAAGGCGAAGGCTATCCCTTCCTCGAGTTCGGTGACTCGGACGAGATGAGAATCGGCGAGACCGTTCTCGCCATAGGTTCTCCATTCGGCTATCGCCACACGGTGACAGCGGGCATAGTCAGCGCACAGGCTTACGTTGACATGAAGAACACGCAGCTCGAGGACTTCATTCAGACCGACGCGGCCGTGAACCCTGGCAACTCGGGCGGCCCGCTTCTGAACCTCGAAGGGAAGGTAGTCGGTGTCAACACCGCCATTTCCTCCAAGAGCGGCGGCTACGACGGTATCTCGTTCGCGATACCCTCTAACTTCGTCTCCTTCGCCTACTCGTCTCTTCGCAAAGAAGGGAAGATCGAAGGCGGCTTCGTAGGAGTCGGCATTGATGACGTCTGACCCGCAAACGGCAAGAGAGAACGACCTCAAAGCTGTTTACGGCTGCCTGATCACAGATGTTCTCAAGGATGGCCCTGCCGACAGGGCGGGAGTGAAGGCAGGCGACATAGTGCTGGAAGTGAACGGCAAAAAGGTGCGCGACCACATCGCGTTTTACAACCTGATATATTTCCACCGTCCGGGAGAAATGATCACTCTCAAGATTCTTCGTGATGGCAAGGAAATTGAACTCACGGTCTCTGTAAGTACCCGCGCGGCGCAGGCAGAAAAGGGCTGGGAGATGGGCGGCCCGGAGGCAGTTGACAATGCGTATGGTGCTGAACTGCGCGAAGAAAACCGCAACGGCAGGTCGTATGTCGTAATCGAGTCCGTGGAGGAAGGCTCGGTAGCATCAAGGCTTTCGCTTCGGGAAGGCGACGTGGTGATACAAATAAACGGACAGGAAATCAACTCCACCCAAGCTTTCAAGAAGGCCATGGATGAAGCCGTCAAGGCCGACCGGTTCAAGATTCGCATTCTGAGAAATGGCATGACCTTCATGCTGGAGGTAGAAGGTCTGAACGTTGAAGAGAACGGTGAACCAGACATGTTCTGAGCACCCCTGCTCCGCCTAATAACCTCACGAGCCCCCGTTTTTGCGGGGGCTTGTTCAGTTGGCGAACACATGGTTGAAACGACAAATGGTATGATTAAGCGTTCAGACGACAATCAGGAGAGCCAATGAGAACCATTTTTCTCGTACTCATCGCGGCCGTCTTGGGAGCTCGGTGGCGGTTATCTTTCTCATCTTCTCATATCGCGCCAGGCACCGGATACCGCATCGCGTCTCGAAAGCGCCGTTCAGAAAGTTCTGAAGTCCACAGTCACCTTCACATTGAAGGCCAACGAGAACCCCTTTCGCCTGCTCGAGGATATCACGAACATCACTGCTGAAAAGAAGATATACAGCGCGGCGGGAGTCGCGGTGGCCGAAGGCGGAGTTATTGCGACCAACGCGCATGTAGTGAGCGATTTCAAGGACTTCTATGTCACCACCTACGACGGTCGGACCTACGCGGGCAAACCGATAAGGGTTCTGCATGCGCTGGATATCGCGTTCGTCCGCATCGAGGAGGACCTGCCCCCGGTTCCATTGTGTCAATACGACAAGGTCAGCAGGGGCAGAACAGTGTTTTCGGTCGGAACGCCGTTCCGTCTTCCCTTTTCTGTATCCACGGGAGTCATCAGTGCTACTCACAGAGGCCGGGTAGGCTTTTCCGATATCGAGGACTACATTCAGACGGATGCCGCTATAAACCCGGGTTCTTCGGGGGGTCCGCTCTGTGACCTGGACGGTAATCTTGTCGGTTTGAACTCTTCGATATACAGTCTCGACTCTCGTGGCTCCAATGGCATAGGCTTTGCTGTTCCATCGTACCTCATCGAAGCAGTTCTCGACAATTCGCTCGAAGGGCGGCCCGTAGGAGACGCTACATTGGGAGTACGGCCTTCGGTATTGGACTTCGATGACATGATTCGCACCGGTTACGATTCCACGAGAGGCGCCCTTATAGAGGGAGTTCTTGACGGCTCCCCCGCACAGGCAAGTGGTATTCGGCCGGACGACGTGATCTTTGCAGTGGATGGAATGACCACCTCGACACCGTTTGTCCTGCGTGCGCTGATATTCGTGCGTGACCCGGGAGAGACCGTAAGGCTCGGAGTTTTCAGGGACGGCGCGAAGCTGGAGATTCCGGTCGTGCTGGGACGGATTGACCCGACCGACCCGCCCCGCATGTACATACTCGAGCTGGAGGCTTCGGTGGAGAAACCCGACGCGGCGACGATTGCGAGATACAATCTCGGAAATCTGCCGTGTGCGGCGCAGGTGGATTATTTTCAGTACAAGGGTCTGGCGCACCAGGTCGGGCTCGATTCACGAGACGTGATTATCGCGGTGAACGACAAGGAATTCTCGACCCTCACGGAATTGAGAGAGCTTGTCAGCACTGCGATATCGAGAGGATACATCAAGATAAGGTTCATAGATTCGGACTCCGGCACGGAGACCGAGCACGGCCTGAAGACCAAGAGGTAAACCTAAGGAGGAAAGATGAATCTGATACCTTTGGGCAACAAGGTAATAGTAAAACGTCTGGAGGCGGAAGAGAAGACCAAGGGAGGCATCATCCTTCCCGATACCGCCAAAGAGAAGCCGAAAGAGGGCGAGGTCATTGCAGTGGGCAAGGGCCGCGTGAGCGAAGATGGCACCTGTATCGAGCCGCAGGTGAAGGTGGGCGAGAGAGTTATCTTCTCGTCCTATGCTGGCACCGAGGTAAAGCTCGAGGGCGAAGAGTACCTGATCATGAGCGAGTCCGACATTCACGCCATCGTCGAAGGCTGAAGAGTCAACAGCAAATCCGCAACAGCAGTTCTGGAGGACACTAAATGAGCGCAAAGAAAATCCTGTACGATGCAGACGCGCGCGATTCCATTCGCAACGGCGTACGCAAACTTGCACGAGCCGTCAAGGTCACTCTCGGCCCGCGCGGCCGCAACGTGGTAATAGAAAAATCCTGGGGCTCACCCACCGTCACCAAGGACGGAGTTACGGTCGCCAAGGAGATCGAACTCAAGGACGTTTACGAGAACATGGGCGCGCAGATGGTCAAAGAGGTCGCCTCTAAGACCTCCGAGGTCGCCGGTGACGGCACCACGACCGCGACGGTCGTCGCTGAGTCCATTTTCGAAGCCGGTCTGAAGAACGTCGTGGCCGGCGCGAACCCGATCGAGCTTAAGCGCGGCATAGACAAGGCCGTCGGGGCAGTGGTAGAGAAGCTGCGCGAGAGGGCCATTCCTGTCAAGGACAGCCGCGACATCGAGAACGTCGGTTCCGTCGCCGCCAACAACGACCGCGAGATCGAGCAACTGGCCGAGGGCGATGGATAAGGTCGGCAAGGACGGCGTCATAACAGTTGACGAGGGAAAGACCATTGAGACCACCGTCGAATGCGTCGAGGGGATGCAGTTTGACCGCGGATACCTTTCGCCCTACTTCGTCACCGACACGCAGAACATGGAAGTGGAGCAGGAAAACCCACTCATCCTCGTGCACGAAAAGAAGATATCCAGCGTGAAGGAACTCGTTCCGGTGCTGGAGAAGGTCTCTCAGTCCGGCAGGCCGCTGCTGATAATCGCTGAGGACATCGAGGGCGAGGCGCTCGCCGCACTCGTGGTCGATGAGATTCGCGGCTCGCTGAAATGCTGCGCTGTCAAGGCACCGGGCTACGGCGACCGCCGCAAGGCAATGCTCGAGGACATCGCCACACTCACCGATGCCACACCGGTCTTCGAGGACATGGGCATCAAGCTCGAAAACCTCACCATCGAGGACCTCGGCACCGCCAAAAAGGTGACTGTTAACAAGGACAACACAACCATCATCTCGGAGATGGAAGACGCAGCTCGCACAGAGAAGGTACAGGCTCGCATCAATCAGATTCGTGCCGAAATCGAAAACGCTTCCAGCGACTACGACCGCGAAAAGCTGCAGGAGAGGCTCGCCAAGCTTGCGGGCGGCGTGGCCCAGGTAAAGGTCGGAGCCGCAACAGAAGTTGAAATGAAGGAGAAGAAGGCACGAGTCGAGGACGCCCTGCACGCCACCCGCGCAGCCGTTGAGGAAGGCATCCTCCCCGGCGGAGGCATCGCGCTGCTGAGGGCATCCCGAGCCATCTCCGAGCTCGACCTCGAAGGCGACCAGAAGACCGGCGCAGCTATCATCGAGAAGGCTCTCACGGCCCCGATCTCCCGTATAGCGGACAACGCTGGCGTGAACGGCGCCGTAGTAATCGAGCACGTGCTGGCCGGGGACGACTTCAACTACGGCTTCAACGCCGCATCCGGCAAATACGAAGACCTTGTCGAGTCCGGCATCATAGACCCGACCAAGGTCGTGCGCTCCGCGCTTCAGAACGCCGCCTCGGTCGCGGGAGTCCTGCTCACAACAGCGGCTCTCGTCGCCGATATCCCCGAGGACAAACCCAAGTCCGAAGGTGCTCCCGGCGGTATGCCAGGCGGAATGGGCGGAGGAATGCCCGGCATGGGCGGAATGCCCGGCATGGGCATGTAGAAGCCCCGAACTACGCTTCCCACCCCGGTCAGTGACAGCCATTGGCCGGGGTTTTCTTTCGTCGGACGCCAAAGTTCCGTTTAATTGTTTCCTTATTGCGTTCGTCCGACCCGCAGAGCGGCAAGCGGAAGGCTTATTGCTATATGGCACCAACCAAAAAGGACTACTACGAAATACTCGGCGTCCCCCGCGATGCATCTCAGGGCGACATAAAGGCGGCCTATCGAAAGGCTGCGTTCAAGTACCACCCCGACCGCAATCCCGGTGATGCACAAGCCGAGGAGAAGTTCAAGGAGGTCGGAGAGGCCTACGAGGTGCTGAGAGACCCCGAAACGCGTGCCCGGTACGACCGGTTCGGTCACGAGGGAGTTCGCGGGGACGTGTTCCAGTACAACACATCGGACTTCTTCGACTTGTTCGACGGTCTTTTCGGCGACTCACTGTTCGGGGACATGTTCGGTGGAGGTCGCTCGTCGAGAAGGCGGGGACCGAGAGCCGGTGCATCGCGCAAGATCGAACTGCGCCTCACTCTGGATGAATGTGCAAAAGGCGCACAGAAGGAGATGACCTACAAGCGGATGATACGCTGCGACGAGTGTGACGGTTCCGGTTCGAAGAGCGGAAACGGATGGCGCACATGCGGCACCTGCCGTGGCACGGGTTCGGTGACATCATCGCAGGGCTTTATCTCCATGCGTACCCCCTGCCCCACCTGTAGCGGTCAGGGCAGAACCCTTTCCTACCCCTGTCCGAAGTGTTCCGGCAAGGGCAAGATGGAACAGAAGCGCAAGGTCAGCGTAAAGGTTCCGGCAGGGCATAGACGAGGGCGCTCGCATTCGTCTTCAGGGAGAAGGTGATGTCGGCGACCGTGGAGCGCCGAACGGCGATTTGCTGGTTTACATCACGGCCAAGCCTTACCAGAGCTCTCCTCAAGACGCGGGCTCGACCTTCACTGCGAGTTGGCGATCAAGTTTCACCGTGCGGCCCTTGGCGGAGTCGATCCACCTGCCCCCAACCCTCGGGCAAGGCCGAGCCGAAAAGGAACCCGCCGGGCATCCAGCCGGGACTCAGACACTCAAGGCACGAAGAAGAACACGGGGAATGCCACATCACCAGATTCCCGACCACAAGGGCGCGCAGTACGTGACAATATCCGTTGAAGTGCCGAAGAACGACAAGCAGGCACAGGGAACTACTCAAGGAATTCGCCGAACTGGAGGGCGATGAGATACAACCGCGCAAGGACGGCATCCTCGACAGGCTCAAGGACATGCTCTCCGGCGGTGAGTGAAATTATGACCAACAACGACCAGAAAAACAACAACGGTCCCGGCGGCGTGGGAAAGGACAACACCATTGACGTTGACACCTTTCTGCACTCTATCGCATCCGGAGACGAGGACAACTCCCTCGGGCTCGTGGTGCCCCATGACAAGCTTCTGCAACTTCTGCAGGAAGCTCACAGCGCGGAACACTACAAAGACCTCGCGATGCGCATTCAGGCTGATTTCGAGAACTTCCGCAAGCGCACCGAACGAGATGCGGAAGAGGAGAGGGACGTGCGCTTGAAGTCCCTTTTCGAAAAAATTCTGCCCGCCCTGGAGGCATTTCATCTCGCGTTCGGTCACGACAACGACTGGTCCGAAGCCGAGACCCTGAACGGCGTGAAGATGGCTTTCGAACAGCTTACGGGTGCTTTGAAGGAATTCGGGCTCAAGAAGATAGAAGCGGAGGGCAAGAAGTTCGACCCGTCGCTTCACGAGGTTGCGGAGACCGAAGCTTCAAGGAAAAAGCCCCCCAATACCGTTCTGCGCGAACTGAGGCCCGGCTTCACCTTCAAGGGTATGTCAGTGCGGCCGAGCCAGGTGGTCGTCAGCGTTCCGGCAGCGAAGAAAAAAAACGGCAAGAAGAACAAAGACGGAGATTAGCTAATGCCGACTTACGAATACAAGTGTGATGACTGCTCCATGAACTTCGAGAAGTTCCAGTCCATGACGGATGCACCGCTGACCGAGTGTCCTTACTGCAAGGGCAATGTCCACAGGGTTCCATCCGCAGGCGCAGGGCTCGTCTTCAAGGGTTCGGGGTTCTACAGTACCGACTACTCGGACTCCCCGAAGCCCAAACAAACAAGGCCACCCGAGTGCGACAACTGCTGCGGAAGCGACTCCTGCCCCGCGGCGGAGGAATAGCTTCCCCCTTCCACAAGTGTTTGCGGGCCGCCCTCGCAGGCGGCCCGTTTTGTTGTACAATGGTACTAAATACCGTGCAGGAGTGCCATATGAACAGAAAAGCAGTTCTATTCGCAGTTGTCCTGACTTCAGCACTGATGTTCGCGGCCGGGCTTTTCGCAAACGCGGAGGACGAGCCCCAGCCCCGCAAGACCGTCCTGGAGCCGGACCAATCGCTTCGCAAACGCGCACAGGTGCGCTATCCGCCAAGCGGTTACGTTCAAATTCCGGTAAACGCCTCGGCGATGGGGTTCATCACTCGCACCACGATTCTCACCGTACATGTCTATCCATATGACGAGGCCACTCCCCTGATACAGAACATGGAAGAGCCTATCGAGACGTGGACTCGCCTTCCGGGTGACGCTGCAAAATACGCAGACGACAAGGTATTCTTCATGCTCAACGTCGAACTCGCGCCGGGACAGCGCCCGGAACAGTTAATCTTCCGCCCGTTTTTCGAGACGGTTGACGGCGAGCACCTTCCCACCAAGGCCACCTGGCATTCAACTGCGCAGATACCCCTCGAACGGCTCGACAGCCAGTCGCAGTACGTTATCGCCTCGCATTCCCAGATAGTAGACAGCCGCGTGCGCTTCATTGTGGAGCGCAGAAAGACGCTCGAAAAGCAGGCATTCACCGGAGGCAGCAGCGACCTTTTCGCGCCAGACAGACAGCTTACGACCGTACTGGAAAACCCATTTTCCCTGACGGTGACGATACCCCGCTTTTCGGCGGCACGGCTCATGATGGAGTCTCACACCGGTAACAGTGGCCTTCGACCTGCTTCTCGACGACAACTTCGCCCACGAGGGACAGGTTTTCGTGGTCAACGAACTGTCACCCCTGATTCCTCGGCCTTGGCGAAATACACCCCTGTTCGAAAGAACGTGCTCATCGAGGGCACCGACACTGCCCTGCCCATGGACACAAAGAAGGTGGAAATCGTGCTAAATTCACGCCTTTTCGAACGTGTGAGCATGAAGCTGAAGTACACCAACGTGCAGATTCAGACTGGCTCGGGAAAGCTCCCCTCGCGCATCGAGCTTCTCGACAACGGCAGGATGAAATTCATAGTGGAACCTCCTGAATCCTACATGTCCAGGGCCGCAGCGGAAGGCATAGACTGGTCACTACTTCTCAGCTACAACGCTTTTGACGGAGATATATCACTTCCTGAAGCCGTTAATGAGATATACTCAATGAGAGTGACGGGCGGGGACGAGACGGCGGTGGATCTGGTAGAGACCGGCGAAGGCATATTCGGTAAACGGCAATAGGGAACAGCGCCACTATTGCGAGGCGCATCCGCCATGCTTTTTTGCTCTTTTGAGAGCCCGGGACTCCGAGGGGGCTCGAAGCCCCGGTACTCCAGTCATGCTGCCGGCCATGTTGTCAAGCTGCAAGTGAGGAAACCATGCGGTTCTGAGCTGTTCGTTACTGACCGTGTCGCTTTTCTCATCCGATGCCGGCAATTTTTCGGAAGTTTTTCCGGTATTACTGGCCTGCAAACGCAGTGCCAAGGTGCATTTCGAGCGTTTTTGGAATTCGAACGTCAAAAAAACATGACAATCGCGCATTCTTCGTGCTAAGCTAACTTCGTATATGATCAACAGGGCTTACCGTGGGTAGATACTTTGGTGAAGACGTCCTTGCGGAAGTCGCGTCCGCCAACGACATCGTAGAGGTCATTTCCTCTTACATCAAGGTCAAGCGTGAGGGAAAGAACTACTCCGCCCTCTGCCCCTTTCATCGAGAGAAAACACCATCGTTCAAGATCTTTCCTGATTCTCAGCGCTACAAGTGTTTTGGCTGTGGTGCGTCCGGTAACGTGTTCGAGTTCGTCAAGGAGATGGATCGTCTCAGTTTTCCAGAAGCGGTCGAGCTTCTTGCACGCCGCGGCGGTGTACGAATCGCGCGGTCTGAAAAACAGGCGAAGGACCTTGCTCAACGCGATATCTGCTTCGAACTCAACAGGGAAGCAAAAAATCACTTTTTGCGTAATCTGCACACCGACGAGGGTAGTATCGCAAGGGATTACATCCGGACTCGCGGGTTCACACCCGAGACCGCCCGCAAGGTAGGGCTCGGTTACAGTCTGGATTCTTGGTCGGCCCTGTTGGACCGGCTGAAGGCAAAGGGTCACTCCGAGGAAGAAGTAGTTGGAGCGGGGCTCGCACTTCGTTCAAAACGGGGTTCCGCCTACGACAGATTCAGGAATCGGCTTATGTTTCCGATCAGCGACCTTCAGGGCAGGGTCGTCGGATTCGGCGCACGAGCACTCGGCGATGACGAGGTGAAGTACCTCAACTCGCCCGAGACACCGGTCTTTAACAAATCAACTCTTCTGTACGGCATTCTCTCCGCCCGAAAGGAAATGGAGGACACCGGCGTGGCCATCGTAATGGAAGGCTACACCGATGTGATAGCTGCCGTTCAGGAAGGCATGACCAACTGTGTCGCTACTCTGGGTACAGCACTCACGGCCCGCCACCTGCGACTGCTGAGCCGCTTCGTGAAAGAGGTGGTATTCGTATTCGACGGTGATGAGGCAGGCATCAAGGCCGCAGAGCGTTCCCTCCCCCTGTGTCTCGAACAGGAGATGGATGCAAGGGTCCTCGAGTTGCCCGACGGTACAGACCCCTGCGACTTCATCCAAAAACACGGTCGCGAAGTGTTCGTCCAGCTTGTTGCCGACGCGCCCCGCATCTTCGATTTCGTGCTGTCCAAACTTTCCGCAACCCATGACATGGACGACCCGACAGAGAAGATCAAGGCATGTGAGACTCTCGCGGGGCTCGTTGCACAGGTAAAGAGCGATGTACACCGCGAGGTATGGGCGAGTGAAGCGGCACAATATTTGAAAATCAGGCCCGAGTCCTTGAAGACCATGATAGAAGGTGCCACAACCGCATCTTCTTTGAGAAAAAAGCAACGTCAAGACGTTGATCGGTCACAAGTAACGACGGGCTACAGACATACGCCGGGCTGGACAGTGCTCGGCATCCTTCTCACCTTCCCTTCTCTCGCACGCGAGTTCGCTTCGAAACTCACGGTCTTCGACGAAACGGAAGACAGCGCGGCACCCTTGCTCGCCAATGTGGGCGACCTTTGCGCAAAAGAGGAAAAAGAGGAAGAGTGGGACAGGACGTTCTGGCAGACGCTTCAGGAACGCGAGACCTTCATTCTCGCCGAAAGGGCCTGCGAAAAGGTTCCCGACGACGAGGACAAGGCACGCGAGGTGATGACGCGCACGCTCGAAATCGCAGCCAGAAAGAAACTGAGGCTGGAAAGAGAAAAGCTGAAGCAACAGATGCTCGAAGCTGCCAGAGACGGAGACGAATGGGCGTATGACGAACTCATGCGCCGTTACGAAGAACTTGGAAACGAACTTAAGCCATGAACAAACGGAGGTTTTGAATGGCATTCGCTGACGACTTGAAAGCACTTCTCAAGCTCGGTAAGAAGAACGGCTACCTTACCTATGCCCAAGTACTGGAAACCATGGGTAAGACGCTGTCACCGGAATCGCTCGACAAACTTACCATGGTTCTCGATGACAACAACATCGACCTTGTCAAGAACAAGGGCAAGGACTCGGGTAATGACGATGATCCGGCACTCGCCGAACTCGAGAAGAAGGAAATAAACGACCCCGTGAGGCTCTACCTCACGCAGATGGGGTCAATACCCCTCCTTCGCAGACAGGAGGAGATTACCCTCGCGAAGAAAATCGAGGTAGCAGGCTTCGCCTTCAGAAGGCTCGTGCTCGGTAACGATATCGCCGCGCACTACGCGTACAAGAACATCGAGGCCACCAACAACAGCGACCTCGCGGCCGAGAAGAGTCCCAAGCCGACCGGCTTCTATGCGGGCGCCAAGGATGACATGCGCGAGCGCATGAACTCCAACATCCGCACAATTGCGGGTATCCTCGCGCGTATCGAGTCGAATTGCGTGGAGCTTTTCGACCCCGATAACACGCTCGACCCCGAACGCAAGAAGATGCTTGAAGAGCAGATCGAGGAGAGGCGCGAGAAGGTCATCGTTCTGTTCGAGGAACTCCGCATACGCACCAAGCAGCTCATCCCGCAATTTGAACAGATCGAACAGACCAACGAACAGGTCCAGAAGGTCGTGCGCCGTCTCAATGAGGCTCGCATGAAGGGTGAGTCGGCCGAGAGAATCGAACGCATCGAGCGCAAGCTCTACAAAATGCAACTCTACATCAAGGAGACTCCTGAGAGCCTCGACAACCGCACTCGTCTGGCGAAGAAGTTCCTCACCGACTACCAGTGGGCTGCTCAGAAACTGTCCGGCGGTAACCTGAGGCTCGTGGTTTCTATCGCGAAGAAGTACCGCAACCGCGGTCTCTCGTTCCTCGACCTGATTCAGGAGGGCAACACCGGCCTGATGAAGGCGGTTGAGAAGTACGAGTACCGCAGGGGTTACAAGTTCTCGACGTACGCAACGTGGTGGATTCGTCAGGCGATTACCCGTGCGGTGGCCGACCAGGCCCGCACGATTCGCATACCGGTGCACATGATCGAGACCATGAGCAAGCTGAAGCGAGTGGCGAAACAGCTCACCCAGGAACTCGGCCGCGAGCCTCTTCTCAACGAGATAGCCGAGATAGCCGAGATGAGCGTTTCGGAAGTGACCAGAATCTTCAAGATAGCCAAGAACCCCGTGTCCATAGACACTCCGGTAGGAGACTCGGATGACTCCTTCATAGGTGATTTCATCGAGGACAAGTCGGTAGAGTCCCCAATCAACCTGGCAAGCTTCGACATGCTCAAGGACAAGATAGACGATGTGCTGGCCACGCTTTCCTACCGTGAGCGCGAGATTATCAAGCTCCGCTACGGTCTTAACGACGGCTACGCCTACACGCTCGAAGAGGTGGGCCGCAAGTTCAAGGTCACCCGCGAACGCGTCCGCCAGATCGAGGCCAAGGCCCTTCGCAAGCTCCAGCACCCCATCCGTGCAAGGCACCTTGAAGGTTTCCTCGACGACTCCTCTTTCTGAGAACAAACCGACTGGTCATCAGGGGTGTGTCTTAAGACACACCCCTGTTTCTTTATGAGGACAGCATGAACGCTAAAAATGCTCTGAAGTGGTTTGGATATTTTCTCGCGGGGTTCGTCGTGGTGTTCGTGTTGTCTGTTCTTGGCTACAACATCGTCACCGGTTTCGGACTGAGAAGATACGAGAAGTCGCTGCCAAATCCGAAAGACGGCGTACCGGTCAGCGAGGCCGCGCCCTTCTCCCTTACACCTGAAGGCGAATCAGCGACAGAGGCGGTCATGTTCGTTCACGGCTTCGGCGACTGCCCGATGGACTTCGCCCAACTCCCGCAACTTGTCGCACGGGACGGATATGCTGTGAGGGCAGTCCTGCTTGCCGGACACGGCACCTCTCCCAGAGAACTCAAACACGTTACCGTGCAGGATCACCTCTCGCACCTCGGCGATGAATACGCGAGGCTCGCGAAGAGCTACGACAAAGTACACCTCGTGGGCTTTTCTTTTGGCGGCACGCTTTCGACGATACTCGCTGCACGTGCTGAAAAACGGCCTGCATCGCTCACACTTCTTGCTCCCTGTTTCGAGGTCTCGCGGCGCCGTTCCTTCCTGCTGTCACCGGAGTCCTGGGCGAAGACATTTGGTTGGATGATACCGTACGTCTCCAAGGTCGAGGCGTTTCCGCCGACCAACGACCCCTCGATGCGCGGCAAGGTATTCTCATACCGCTATGTACCCACGAACTCGGTTGTCGTGCTTTCGGAGGCCGAACAGGTCGCGAGGAACCCCGAAACGCTCTCGAGACGATCTGGCCCTGCCCTTTTCATTCACTCTTTAGACGACCGGGTGGCATCATTCGACGCCAGCCTGAAAGCGTACCGACAGCTTGCCACGAAGCCCGAGAACAAGGTGTTCGTCGAACTTCATCGCTCCAACCATCTTCTTATGTGGGATTATGAGCGCGAAATTGTGAGGGACAGGGTGTGCGACTTCTTCGGAGTCAGTTCGAAAGGTCCTTATGCCCGCGCAGAACGCTGATAAGGCTGGAGAGCCGATAGGGCTTATTGAGATACTCCCAGTTCCCCTCTTCCGAGCTTCTCGGCGACAGGTGCGCGTGACAGGGACGAGCATACGACCACAGGGGAGCTCGAAGAGGCATCTATAATCCGCTTCAGGGCACTTACACCCTCTACGAAGACCGTATTGAGGTCCACTATCACGAAGGCGAACCCGTTTCGACCGGACAGCAGGCTCAATGCCTCGTCCAAACCGAGTGCGGAAGAGACAGAATAACCTATGTGTTCCAGCATGTTGCGTGCGACGTTGGCCGAGGTGGTGTCGCTTTCGAGAAGCAGAACTTTGCCGGTTGCCCTGTGCGAGTAGAGCTTCTGGTCCGTGTCGTTCTCCTCGAATTCAAGAACAGGCAGATAAACCGTGAGGGAGAACCCCTCGCCCTTCGCGGTGCGAACCTCTACGCCGCCGCCATGGCTTCTGATTATTCCCAGCATTGCCGCGAGCCCAAGTCCGCGACCGAGGAATTTTGTGGTATAGAAGGGGTCGAATACGCGGTGGACGAGTTCGGGAACCATGCCCGGCCCGTCGTCGCTTATCCTGAAATATGCATACGACCCTTCCCGCATATCGGGATTTCTGTACTTGTCGGCAAAGTTGTCGCCGCTGAGCGAGTCGACACCTGTGGAGACCGATATGCTCCCCGGTGCTCCGTCGAGGGACTCGATGGAGTTGTTGATGATGCTCATGAAGACCTGGCGCATCAGGAACATATCCACGGCTACGACGTTGTCGCCCCCGTTGAGGCTCTTGGTGAACGAGATATTACTCTTGAGGGTTGCCTTTACAACAGGTATGAGTTCATGGACAAGGACGTCAATGTTCACCTTGCTGAGGTCGGGTCTGCTCTTGCCCGCATATGCGAGCATCTGTTTGGTAAGTTCAGCCGCCATCACGCCTGCCTCCTCGATGCGGCGAACGTACTTGCGGACGGGAGATTCGGGCGGAAGGTGCATCAGCGCAAGGTCAGCGTTGCCCAGGACTCCGACGAGAAGATTGTTGTAATCGTGTGCAATTCCGCCGGTAAGTGACTGGAGGCTCTGAAGCCGCTCGCGCTCTCTCCTGCGTTCGGCTTCCAGCTCCTTAACATTGAGTGCGTGGCGGGCATCGGTGATGTCCCTCGCCAGCACAAGCGCGTATTCGGCGGATATTCGTGATACGCGCCATTCGAATGTCAATGGGGGATGGCTTGCACAAGAAGTGGCCTCCAACCTCTGTTGCTCAGCATCGTCAATAGCCTTCCGGACTTTGTTCTTCAGTGCCTGAACTACCCAGTCGGGCAGCCCGAGCTGTGTTATGTGCCTCGGTCTGGACGCGGCCTCCCAGGGAAACTCGAAGGCATCCGGAAAGTTATGTGTGAGTACCTCGCCCGAACGGGAGACCACGAAAAACGCGTCGGGGATTCCCTGCAGAACAGAAGCGTTGCATTCGGTTTTGTGCAGCAGATACCTGACCTTTCCGGCAAGAGACTTGGAGTCAGGCTCGCCGAAATCTATGAAATCGGAATAGGGCGCAAACTCCCTGAGAACATCTCCTTCAGGGATATCGTCCACGTGTACAAGAAGCTGCACGACGGCGTTTTTGCGTCGTACATCAGCCAATTTCTGGACCATTTCATGTGTGAATTCGTGCTCACGCCAGAGCAAGATGTCATGGCGACGGTTTTCGTTAAGAACTCCGTCGAGGTGATCGTAATACAGGCATTCGGTACCGGGAAAGTCCTTGAGAGCAGAATAGATATCTCTGTGCTGCTCCTTAGTGAACCCACAAAGGGCGATGGAGTAAGTGCTCATTTTTCATATGCGCACGCTGAGCGTGCTTCCTCCCTCTATAGAACGCCGCACGGCTTGTACAACAGGTTCCTCCCCCTTATGTGCCATAGCAGTCACAGGAACCGTCCACCATTAATGCGACGTACTGATTACTCATCCACCGAGCGTTAGAAATGAACGCTCACTGGTCATTTTGCTAAGCTTTTCGCTATGTCAATGATATTCAATCACTTTTTTCAGCTATAGGGCAGGAACAGTCCCATACCCTCCATTAGATAACAACCATGGGCGCATGGCATTGGAGACATTGCTACTTTGTTGCCTTTGCAGCCGGGGGAAGTATGAATATCTCAACGCGGCGGTTCTTCGCCTTGTTCTCAGCAGTGTCATTCGGCGCTACCGGACGGAAGTAAGCGAACCCGGCAATGGACATGCGCTTCTCCTCGACGCCTTTCTTGCGCAAACCGTGAAGGACGTTCGCCGCACGGGCAACCGAGAGCTCCCAGTTGGACGGATACACCGCTTTGCTGATGGGGTCGCTGTCGGTGTGACCTTCGATGCGAATCATTCTGTTCGGGAAGTCGGTCTTGAGCGCGTCGGCGATGGCATCAATAGCCTGTTTAGCTCCGGGCTTGAGGTCGGTTTTTCCGCTGTCGAACAGGATTCGGTTTTCGAGCGTGAGCAGTATCTCGTCACCACGCTTGCTGACTGTCACGCCCTCGACGTTTGCAAGCTTGTTTTCGAGCTTGGATCTCTCGTCCTCCAGTTCCTGCTTACTGGCCTTCAGTTCCTCGAGCTTCGCCTGCAGTTCGGCCGAGCGATGCTTCATCTGCTCGAGCGCGGTCTTGAGTTCTTCCAGCTCGACCTTCGACGCGTAGTACTTGTCGCGCCAGTCGTTTCGCTCAGCGGAGATATTGTTCATCTCACGGCGCAGAGTTTCAATCTGCTCGTGCAACTGGGCGATCTGAACCTTGATTTTCTCGTTTTCCGCCATAAGTGCGACATCAGGGTCTTTGCGGTCACAGCCTGCGAAAAGAAAAAGGATCACGACGAATGCAAGTGCTACTTTTTTCATGAAAGCTAACCTCCGAGCAAGTGTAAGCTTATGCTACATTCAGGGTTTACGAGTCCTGCCACGCTGACTGACGCCCCGTCAAGAGATTATAGCCCGATTTACCCGCTCATGCAAGCGAACCGAAAGACGAAAAAGGGGACGGCAAGCCGTCCCCTTTGTAATGCGATTCGAAGATGTGCAGAGCTCAGGTTATGAAGTTGACGGTCTCCTTGATCCACTTGTACCAGAGGAAGTTAACACGACCGATAAGCAGCGAGAAACGTGCCATGACCGTGTAACCGAAGGTGGCTCCGAAAGAGACCATGATGTAGATGATGCCCACGCGGATGGGAATCTTCACGAGCTTGCCGCGATGCTCGATGGAGAAGAAGAAGTAGAACAGCGTACACAGAACACCGGCTACGATCAGGAAGTTATTGAATTCGAAGCCCGCACTGCTCCACAGCGGAAGCATTGACGCACCGAGTTGCTTGAATAACTGGGCCTGCACCATGTACGGAATGGCGTAGCCTGAACCGAATCCGATGAGTGCTGCCATCGGCCAGCGAGAGAGCCATCCGTATCGCCGTGAGAAGCGCGTCAGGTACATAAGACCGAGAGTACACGCGATAAGATACACGAGCTTGCCCTGGTAGAACAGCGGAACAACGAGACGCGGATAGGCAATCTGGTCGTAGTAAAGACCGAGCAGATATCCCACAGAGGTGCCTACGAACAGGGCTTCACCGAACTTGTACAGCACGTTGTCCTTGTACAGGAAAGAGAAGATGCAAAGCGTCAGAAACGCTCCGATCCAATACTGCAGGATGTCGGCAAATCCGATATCTATTGCTGATTCCATTGTTACCTCCTACTGCTCGATCTGCTTTTCCTTGGCACGCTGCATAAAGTAAAAGATGTTGCCAAGGATGATGAGAACGGATGACAAGCAACATAGAGACAGCCCGACTGAGAAACCCATTCCTCGCTTACCACGGCCAGTGTGATAGTCAATAAGGTGCTCGTACTCTGCGGCACCCTTGAGCGCGGGAAGCATGCCGACAAGCTGACCGGACTGCAGGAACGGATAGAAGTTCGCAACGAGCACGCCGGTAACACCGAGAGCAATCTTCTTGCCGTAACGGGTGCCGGGCAGGTTGATCCAGTTGTAGCCGACGTTAGTTCCTGAAAGCGATATGCACAACTCGAACTCGTCCAGATTCCTTACTCCCTTCATCATGGGCAGTGAACGAAGGTCACGGCCCTGGAAGTCGGTCTGGAAGACCTCGATCATGTCCTCGCCGATCTGAAGAAGAACAGGACCGATACGGAAGCCTGCCCAAACGTAGCGGGAACCGTCGTCCGGTATGCCGAACTCCTGGCTAATGCGCGCGAAGACCTCGACTCCGAGGTTCTGCCCCTGGAGGTTGAGTGTCATGCCGAATACCCTTATGCCCTTGCGGAAGGCGTGACGAAGCAACGCTTCCGCCATCGGATGAAGCTCGGGCTCGGTTGCGGGGTCGTAGTCGAGGGAGAGAATGATTCGCGAATCGGGGGGAAGACTCTCCATCTCTTTGTACAACGCCTCAACGGGCGGAGAGGTGATCGTCGGCATCTTTACCTCGAAGACCATCGGCAGAATAACTGCCAGTGCGACGAGGATGAACACGTAACGGGGGTTTATGTTAACAATTTTGTCGATCGTCGATTTCTTCACTTCAAACCTCCCTTAACCGAGGTACGCTCGCTCGATACCGAGGATCATCTTCAACGACGTGGCTATACTGCCGAGCGCAATACCGAGCAGAATGCCTCGCGACGCTGCGTTGTTGGGCACTTCCATCAGCCAGTTGGAGAACTCGTTAGCTCCGGGGATGGCCATGTTGCCGATGGACGTATCCGGAATAAGAATAGCGCCGACGTCAACTCGTCCGAAGATGACTATCGTCGCAGCGATCAGGAGCATGGTCGCCTCGAAGTTCTTCGCCTTGAAAGCTCGGAACGATGCCGAGGCCATGTAGAACGCCAGCAACGAAAACATCGTGGACTGAAGCGGCACCATGATCGTGTTATAGGCCCAGTTGTAAGGCGAACCCGCCTGCTGACCCCCTATAATACCAAGCAACGCCATGATGACCATTGAACCAAAGAGAACGTAGCTGAAAAGCCAGTCAGAACGCTTGTGCTGAATCTTCTTCCAGTGAAGGTTCACAAGCGAATACACGCCGAGAAACATCGCAACGACGCCGATAACGGCGGCGAAGTTACTCATTTCATTGAGCATGTCGGACTGGACTGCGGGGTGTTTGATGAAGAACTGGACCATCATGAACACACCCGGCAAGAAGCATAATGCGAGTGGTATTTGCCGTTTTAACATCTGCTACCGTTGCCTTTCGCCTACTGAACCCTGAGTATTTCGGAAAGCCAACACGCAGGGGCCGGCGTGTTTATGGACACCGCGATGCAGCCGATTAAGACCATCACGAACATGAGCATCTTCGAATAGTCCGAACCTTTCAGGGAACCCATCTGCATGGGGCTCGCGAGAAAGGTATGCGGATGCTGCGTACAGCTCCTCTCCGATGAGCGTGTAGTCGCACGCCACGATGAAGAACGGGAGCTGGTGAATGGAGTCGGAACCGGCGACCTGGATAGAACCGGTCATCGCGCCGGTCTCAGCGAGGATGAGCGATTCAGCGTAAAATCCGCCCATGAAGAAGTTCGCGGCCGGCTTTTCGCGGGCAGTAAACCCAGCTGCTGGGCGAACAGGAACCTGTCGGCATGATAAAAAGTAAACTGGTCATCATTGACGGTAGCGCAACGGCATGGGGGATGCCGACTTCACGGTACCTGTCGATAGTTCGTCACAAATCAGGTCGCGCATCCGGCAAGATCGCGGCATGTCATCGGCGATCTTGCGAGCCACACGGCCGAGGATATTGATGGCCGCAATGGTGCCGATAAACTCGATGTTGTCCATACCGGGACGTAGAGATCGGCTTGCCCATCTCGGTCGCACGGCCGACAGCCTCGTCAACGGAGTAGACCGGCGATGCGAGTGAACCATCCTGCCGGCGTGCGGTGTAAATGAAGTAGATGATGAACGCGAACAGCACGATCATGCCGATAAGTACGTTCAACTTCGCGAAGTCGAAGATCATCGATGAGCAATCTGATCCCATAAACTGCCCGCAAGCAAAATGTGCTTTGAGCCAATGTCGGATGGTATGAGAGTACCATCTCCGGACGCGGCGTAGTACACACGAGCTGAAACCGCCTCGGGGGGAATCTTGGCTGAAATGGAAACGGACGGCGGCTGGATGGCCGTCTGGCGTTCCAGGAAGCTGTAGTGGATGGTGGGGATGCTCTTCTCTTCGCTACTTACCACCTCTTGATTTGCATCGAGGAACTCCACGCCCATGACAGGGTTATCAAGTTTGTAGGCGAAGCACCTGCTGGAAACTTCGAAGTTCCTGCCTACCAAGTCGTCTAGGGCGTCTGCGGGGAACTCGCAAATCTGCTGAATGCGAATCTGCTCTCCACTGAGCGGAATGGCCGAATAGTCGTACATGTTGTCCATGATGTCATCGATCAGGAAGGTCTTTGCCTTCAGACCGTATGCCTCGAAGTTCTCCGGACGATTCTTCTCGGTCGAGGCGAACCCGGTTCGGCGAACATTCCCCCGGCCATCCACTGTCTTCAAGCTGTCAGGGTCACCAGCCGGCGAAGTCGGTCTTGAACAGTGCTTCGGAGACCGTTATCTTGTCTGACACGGGCTTAACGTAATTGAAATCAGCCCTTGCGACAGCGTAAGGCGCATTGCGGAGTTGCTCGGGGATAGTCGCGAGAACCGCATCGGTATCCTCGGCAGGGTCGGAGCCCATGAACTTGAACTTTGTAATCTGGTAACGCGCGCCAGTGCCTCCATCGAAGCGAATAAACGCACGCACACGCTTCAGGCCCTCGGGTACCACCGTTGTCACCTTGGAAAGCTGATAGGGGCTGAAAAGGAGGTCTTTGGGATCGGTGCCTTCGATGACATGTTCGAGCGCAATAACGGTGTCCACCGGCTCCTTGGGATCGTCTCCGTAGAACTCGAAACCGACCTTGCCGGTCAGGGGCTTTTCACACCGGGCCAGGCACTTCAGGGTTATCTCCTTGCCGGCAAGCTTCTTGAGAAACTCGGGAGTAAGGGCCTCAATATCCTGATAGAGCATGCCCTGCTCCTTGCGGACAGTGCCCTGGACAGGGGAAGTATTGTAGTGGAAATCCAAAAGCGAGCTGAGGTCGGTGTCTCCGGAGAGTTCCCACCCGGAAAGTTCTCCGGCTCTTACACTGAAACTGGTATTGCTGATCGTATTGCTGGGAAGCGCGATTCTCTCCGCTTCCATGCGCATATTGTCGAAGTAAACCTTGCCCACGCCCTTCATAGTCAGGCGGAACAAGAGGGTGGATACCTCTTCGTGCACAATTAACGCGCATTTCAAGTCCTTGACCCAGCCATCGGTCTTGCCGCCGAGGGTAAAGGAGCTCGGCCAGGCCTCGAGAGGAGTGATATTGACCTTGCGACGCGAAGCCGGATATATCTCGATCTTTGCGTTCTGTCCGAAGTCGTTCTTGATAATGTCGGTCTTGATGTCGGCCTTCATTACGAGCTTGTAACCCGCCGGCACCTTCGGCGCGATGGCACGGATGTTGAGAGTGGTACTCTGGCCGAGGTTCGGGTTGATGACGCAGACGGAGCGTTCGCCTTCAGTGGAATCGCCGATGATTCCGACCGTGACGCCGCCCATGTCGTTAGCGGCGGGCTGCCAGTCTGCCGGGGCGGGTGTGAACATCTCCTCGAAACCGGTATTTCAGGAGCTGCGTATTCGCCCTGGTCGTCGACGACCTCGATCTTGACATCGTCGAACCAGGCGCGGCCATAGCCGCGAAGCAGGAGCTGCCCATTCGATGCCGAAGCTTCGGGCGGGCACGACGAACTCGGAGGATCTGTCCTGCCGGAGCCGTTCAGACTCGCCGAACGGCGGTGATCCACAGAACGTCTGTGGCATCGCCACGAGATTCGAGGAATTGTGCCGTGGTCCTTGGCGGCTGATCTGCTCTGGTGGGAACATGGTTGCTGTGGTTAAGAAGTTGCGCAGGAAGTGATCGTGAAGTTCACCTTCGGCGTCGGACTCCTCGGTGTCCTCGACGCGCACGAGCCTCCCGGATGCCGCCCATGCAGGTACCGCTCGGAGTGACTCCGGGCGCCATCTGGCTGAGAACCTTGGCGGTCATTCGTATCTTCTTGCCGCGCAGGGAGCGGTTCTTTCCAATGTCAAAATTGACGGTGAAAGCTATGTTTTCGGCGAGATTAAGAGGATTGGGGTTGCCAATTTCGAGGCTGTATTCGCCTTCGACCTTCTTCTCGGTAGTGGCGTTGAAGTACGTCTGCTGCCCTCCGGGACGGAAGAACCATTCCTTCGGCTGTTTTCTGTTGACAGGGATGAGTGCGTTCAGGTCGAGGTTGAACGGCTTTTTAAGCGCGGCTTCGCCGTTTTCGGGATAGGTGAGCTTGAGGTCCTCGAAAATCGCCTCGGCCTGGCCCTTGCATTCGAGCATAACCATCGCTTCGTTGACGTTTTCGGGAACCGTCGCCTCTACGTAGAGGGTGACGTAGTCATCGGTGGGGGAGAACGCCATGAGCCTCGTCTTGGCGGGGGGTACGATCGTGCCGGACTCCAAACCCTCGATGCCCTCGGCGCTCGGAAGCTTCGGATTGAACATGAACAGCAGGTTCAAACCGGCGTAATTGGTGTAGTCGAGAACTTCGTTCTTGCCGAAATCCTCACCCATAACGAGCTTCTTGATGCCCTCAATGCGGGTGGCTTTGCCGTCCACCATGCGCTGACCACTGGCCTTGTAGACCTTGACCTTCGCCTCGAACCGGATGGTCTTGCCGGTGATTGCGCGGAGTTTGTCCGCACATGGGAAGCTGGCGTATGCGGCGTTGGTGTACTTCGCCTTCGGGTTGTCGGTGGCTATATGGATGCCGTGAATGTTCTCTCCACCGCGTTCCCGAACGTTCAGGGCAACCGAGTTACCGTTCCCCTGGGCTACGAACTTGTGCCAGCCATACGGGAAAGTCGCATGAGGGTCAACCTCTGCGACCGGTTCTTCAAAGCCCTCGTTGCTGATAAGATTCAGCGGGTCGATATCCGATTTCTGCTGTTCTTCTTCGCCCCACGCGAAGCCGTACAGGCCCGCGACGAGGAGCAGAACAAGCGATATTCCGATGAGCCGTTTCAATGGTACCTCCTTGACGAAGAGGTTATCTTGCGATCAACTCGACGTTTGCACGCGGGATGGTTCCCTTCGTGCCGCCCTGGAACTCCGCTTGAAGCACGCGAACCCAGGTTTCAGAATCGACCTGAGTGAGTTCCGGCGGAAGGTTGACCACCTTGCCTATCTTTCCGAAGTATGGTTCTCGGATCGCGCGGATGAGCGAACCAGGGGCCAGAACACCTTCGCCGTGCTGAGAGTCGTCCGAGACCTCTTTGAGCTTCTCATCCTTGACAGGTATGATGATCTCGGGTCTCATGACGCCGGCACGAATCTGGGTTGCGCCGCTTATCGAGGCTTCCATGCCTTCGCGCTTCTTGAGAAGCTCGAAGGTGTGCTCCGCCATCTTTATCCTGCCGTAACCCTCTGTAATGATGAGGGAGAACGGAATGTCTTCATGTCCGGTGATAGCGACACCGAGGTCCTCACCGAGGATGCGCTTGAGGTCAGAGTCATCGAAACCACCGATCACTATGCCCTTGACACCGAACTCTTCCGCCTTCTTCAATGCGTCGTAGCTCACATACGAGCCTCCGACGATAATCTTGCCCTTGCAGTCCTCGGTGATGAGTTCCGAGGTTAGTTCGGAGTAAGTGTCTTCGGTAACGATCTTTATCTCGCCGCGTCGCTCGCCGCCAATGCCGAAAATGCCCTGGATGAAACTGCCGGTCGCCTCGACCATGCAGCCTTCGTCCTCTATGACATCTGTGACCTTTGAGTCGAAGTAGGCATCAACCTGAACGGGGATGTCCGGACCGCGCAGCATCATCTGGCCGGTAACCTGCGAAATAGCCTCGATATGGCCTTCGATGGGGGACTTAACGCTGGTCTTGAGGAACTTGATTCCGAGAAAGCCATTGTTCTCTGCAAGGACCTGGCCCTTTTTGATGGCGTCACCCTCTTTGACCTTGAGGTATTCGCCCAGCTCAGAGGGCTGGCAGCCCATCTTGTGAACCAGGTTGAGCGGTGATATCTTGCCGGGAAGATATGTGCGGGCGATAATATCCTCGGCCTTGAGGACGTCGCCGACCTTGACCTGCACATCGCCTTTCAGAGGCAGCCTGCGTTCCTTGCGGACCACCATTAGTTCGGATACTTTGAGTCCAGGGGTATATGCCTGTCCCACTGTGCCTCCTATTTATCTACAAGCAGCTTGTAGATCTCGGGATTGCCCATTACGTCCGATACGTAAAGGATCCACTTGCCGTCCGGAGAGAACTCTGGCTGGTTCTCGCGAAATTGATTGTTCGTCAGCCGAACGGTCGTCTTTTTTTCTGTGTCGTATAAGTAAAACTCCCACTGACGCACGCCCGTGTTCACGTGGAGCACGACCTTGGTGCCAGATGGGTTGACTGCGAAACTCAAAAACGGGTTCTCTGGCTCGAACAGAACTTTCTTGTCCGAACCATCGGCGTTCATCGTCATCACCTGGTATTCGCCGGTCTTCACATCGGACAGGTAGAAGACCCTGCCGTCGGCGACCGGTTGAGGATAGGTGTTTTCGAATCCTTCGCCGTCTTTCGTTGTTGTCAATATCTTGCGTTCGGTGCCGTCGGCCTTTACACGGCAGACGTTGGCGAAACCGTCGTCGTTGAACTCGACGTAATACACGTATTCGCCCTTGTGGTCGAAGACCGGGTAGTCGCAGTGGTTGGGGGTTTCGACGAGTTTTCCGCCTTCGCCCTTTTCAATGTCGAAGTAGCTGAGTCCCTGCACGTCGCCGAGGGTAACGAACACGAGCTTCTTGCCGTCGGGGGACATGACAAGGTTGCCGATGCCGATGCTGGGAACCGGGTAGTCCTTGCGGTCGGCCCCCTTGAGGTCTACCGATGCGATACCCTTTTTCTCGCCCCTGCTGTAGCAGAAGAACACCCTCTTGCCGTCGGGACTGAATAACGGACGCGAATGGGACTCGCCTTCCACGTCGCACAACGGGCGCGCGTCCTTGCCGTCCGCCTTCATGATGTGAACGACGCTGCGGCCAGCGGCACCCTTGATTGTGGAGATAAATACGATCTGAGACATGTCTGGCGAGAAACTGGGATCGGTGTCTATGACGGGGTCGTTCGTGAGACGAATCTCTTCGAATTGAGGTTCATTCTCCTCGCCCTTTGCGGACGGGTGGCCAATGCCCGCGGCAGAGACCGCGCACAACAGCAAGAAGAAGACTACTGATATTCGAAGAATACTGTACATCGTTACGTTACATTTCCTTGGGCTCGAACTTGTGTTCCGGGTAGATGTCAAGGGCTTTGTTCCATTCGAGCAGCTTTTTGACACGTTCGCCCGGGTCATCGGGGATATTGAAAGGCCTGCGACCGCGGCTGTCAAGTATGATGCCCACAACTCCGCCGTGCAGTTTCTTTGTGAGGGGCTTGCCCCTGCCGGCACCGACGTCGAACTTGCGCTTCGGAGTTATCTCGGCGGTCGCCTCTTCGTCAACCGCGAGAGGAATCTTCTCGATGGAACCGTACTTGCATTCGCGCTCTTCGACCTTGCCGTCCGGCATGGTTATCTTGATATTCATGGTAATCTCGCCGTCCTTGCCCTTTCCGACGGGGGCAACGGCGGTACCGAGATAGATGAGGCAGTCCTTGTGGAATACCTCGAGCGCGGCTTCCTCGTGGACCTTTGCGAGAACTCCCAACTGCGGCATCATGAAGATGGAATCCACGGTCAACAGCGTAACACCCTCGGGCAGGAAACCGTCGAGAAGCAGAAGCGCGGACTGCTGTCTGCGGGGGGCGTGAGAAAGAACACCGCCGGCGCCTACCAGCATGTTCAGCTTCATGAGGTTGACGAGAGAACCCTCGTCGTCCTCCTGCTCGAACGCATCGCCTATTCCACGGGCCTTCTGAACACCCTTCAGAGTAACCGCCATGCTCTTGTGCTGTTCGAACGCGAGCCGGAGAGCCTCGCGGCATATGGCCTGCTCGACCATCAGTTCCTCGAGGGTCTGGGGAATGGTGGTGGGGCGAATCATCTTGTTACGAATGCGGTTGCGCAGGTCGCGTTCGTCAATATCGAAAGGCACCCAGCGCAGAATCTTGGGAAGGGTGGCCTCGGCAACCACGTTGGAAATCGAGTAGCTCATGCCCAGGTTCGCACTGACAGTACGGTTGAAGATGGGCTCGTGGTCATCAGGAGTGAAGAAGACGGAGAAGACGTCGGTTGTCGCGCCGCCGATGTCAACACCTTACGAGAGTTATGTCCTCTGTGCGGCTGATGAGCTGCATGATATCGCCCACGGCACCGGGAGTAGGCATGATGTCCACGTCGGTCATGTCCATGAGCTTCTTGTAGCCCGGCGCATGAGCCATGACGTGTTCGAGAAACAGGTCGTGAATCTTGTCTCGGGCGGGCCCGAGCACCTCGGCCTCGAGGGTGGGACGGATGTTGTCAACGATGAACAGGGCTGTCTTCTCGCCAAGCGTCTTTTGACACTGTCCCGGGCTTCCTTGTTACCGGCGTAGATGACCGGAAGTGTGTACTGGGCGCCGAAGCGCGGACGTGGGTCGGCAGAACCGAATAATCTCCGCCATCTCGATGACGTGCTTAATGTCGCCGCCGTCCGTACCGCCTGCCAGCAGGATCATGTCGGGACGCAGGTTTCGAATGCGCTCGATGCGCTCGTGAGGCTGCCTGCCGTCGTTGATAGCCAGCGAGTCCATGACGATGGCACCCGCGCCGAGAGCCGCACGCTGTGCGCTTTCGGTGGTCATCTGCTTGACGTTTCCCGCGACCATCATCTGAAGGCCGCCACCTGCCGATGAGGTGGAAATGTAAACGTCAGCACCGTTGTCGCCCTCGCGGCCCTTCATCACGATGTCACCGACCGTGAATTTGCGGTTCGTGAGATCTTCAATCTCGTTTATGGCGTTGGCGACACCTTTTGTCACATCCTCAGCGGGCTTCTCCACGGTAGTCGGAGCCTCGCCACGCTTCTGAAGACGGAATCCCTCGGGAGTCTTCTCGATGAGGATTGCCTTGGTAGTAGTGCTGCCACAGTCAGTGGCAACGATGGTCTTGATGTCCTCTTTTTTGACTGCGAGTTTCTTATGCTCGGCCATTGAAGCTCCTTGTGGCGGCGATGTCAGGCATTGCCGGCCTCGGTCTCTTTGAGCCTTTTCTTATGGCTTTCCTGTTCTTCGATCTCTTTTATCAGTACATCGAACGCCTTGCGGTCCTCAAGGAAACGCGCGAGACGGTCGAGGTCTTCCTTGGAAGCTATTGCGAAAAGCTCACTCGCTATAGAAATAGACGGATTTGCGAAGGCGAGGCCCTGGCTGAGAATCCAGTGGAGGGGTTTATGCGCTTCGAGCATCATAATGGCCGGGGTCTCCAGGCCATACTTAACGACCTTTCGCGCAAGCGCCCTTATGAGAGGACGGTGCTCTGCGAACTCGTCGTCGCTATCGGGCAAAGGGTTGATGACTCTTGGTTCTGTGCTTTTCAGCTTATGCATCTTGCTGTTGTCCGTCACCCTTTTCCACCTTTTGGCGGATGAACTTCATCAAAGGTTCTCTCTCTTCGCTGTCGTTCGGCAGATAGACTTTCATGCTTCTTAGAAAGTCGAACCGACCACGTTTTGCTCTGGTGAGGAGCACCACACCATAGGTGAACTCCTCGATGCGTCGGAAGTCGTCCCACTCGCGGGACGTACTGAAATACCACGTCGAGCAGGATATTTCCTTCTCGTCCATGGTGTACTCACGATTGAAAAAGACCTCACCGAAGTAGATAAAAAAAACGAGGCTCGCGACCGTCGCCCAGAGGAGCGAGCCTCCGAGCAGGAAATACGCGCAAAGCCCCACTCCGATACAGAATGCGACAATTATATATGCCTTCTCACCCATTTCGCGAGCGAGCAGCACTTTCCACGTTATTCGGTCATCTGCCGCCATTTTACGGGCGTTTCCCGACGTTATCCTCGTCCATCAAACTGAGAGGCAAGAGCTTAGTTTTCCTTCGTCAAGTGTCAAGGAAAAACGAGCCCTATGTTAATCCCAGTTCGGCGAACAGGGCAAGTTTTTTCTCACGTACGGACTCGCACTCTTCACTTTCTCTGCAGGCCCATTCAAGTTCGCCGGAGACAGCGGAAAGGTCGTGCAGCCCGAAAGTGCCGGATATGCCCTTGAGCTGGTGCGCTGCTCCTTCAACGCCCTTGAGGTCGCCCTCTTCAAGCGAGAGGTCTATCTTCTCGAGCAACACCGGAATATCCTCGAGAAAGTCTTCCAGCACCTGCGAGAGGATCTCGTGAGACGATACGCTCTCTGGTATCTTCTCCCTGGCCGTCTGAACTGCCTTCGAGTAATCCATTTTCCTTCTACCAAAAAGAAAGTCCCAAAACGGAAGGGGGCGAGTTTCTTGTGCAAAAAAATCAGAACGCCTATGGGGTCTCTTTCGTGAAGTAGTCCTTGATGTCCTCAAGCGACTTCGTTCCCTTCTCGGTCTCGTCGCGATAGACCCGCTTCACGAAGCGGCGAAGGCTCGCCCAGTTCTCCATGTGACGGTCCGTCCAGCGCTTAAGTCCCTTGTCGGCGTTGTCCATGCGGTGAAGCTCGTGCATCAGGTAGCGCTTCGCCTCGTCATCGAGCTGACCGGTGTTTTGAATCTCATGTTCCATAAAGGAATAGGTATCACGCCACAGGCCCTTGGTATCCTCTCCGATGGCATCCCAGCGCCGCTTGCAGTAAGCAGCGGCTCCGCGGATGGTCTCGAACTCCTTGCCTATCTGCACGACGACCCAGCGGACATTGTCCTCTGAGCGGTTCCATTCCTGCTTCGTCCAGCGGGCAACGTGATGAGTGCCGTCAACGGAGTTCTCCCACATGCCATCCATGTAGCGTTCGAGATGGTCATCAAGGGTCAGGAACTTCTCATAGTCGCGTTCTGCGTGACGTTCTACGTGGCCCGGTATCTCGTTTACGCCTCGGTTGAACTTAGTCTTGTAAGTACAGCCGGATGCGACGAGTACCAGAAGCACTATGAATAGAACTTTGATGGTTCTCATATCATCTCCGTTCATGTTACTCGGACAGATGCTTAGTTTAGCTGTGAACGTCTCTCTGTCAACAAAAAAGCCCGCGATTGCGGTTATACCACCCTCAACCGTCTATGACAACCCGAGTCAGGTCCGCGAAGTTGCCCGCAAGCAGCAGGTATATCTTGCGGAGCAACCGCAGCCGGTTCAGACGCAGAGCGTCGTTTTCGACGTTTACATAGACCTCCTCGAAGAACTCGTGCAGCGGCTTCGCGAAGGCCTCGACATAGCGGCGCGCTCCTTCGGCGTAGCCCTCTCCGCTTCCCTGCGCGAGCGCCTTCTTGATTAAGTCCCTGTTGGCACGGTAAGCCTCGAACAGGACTTTCTCCTCGTCCTCGCTAACAAGTGAAATATCGGGTTCGCCCTCGTCGTCGAGGTCGCGGGTGATGTTCTTCGCCCGCTCGAGAGTGGTGCAAAGCTCCTCGAAACCCTCTCGGTCGCGAATGGAGTTCAGCGCTTCAACGCGGGTGAAAACGTCCGAAACGTCAAGTGACGAGCCTACCGAGTAGTCGCAGCAAACGGAGTGAACCGCACGCACGATGTCGTACGGGTACCGTTCGACAAGCTCGTTGTAGAGCCTGTTACAGAAGAACTCGCAGAGGTTTTCCACGGCCACCCGCCTGTCGATTTCGATATCGAAGTGTTTTGCGACGACCTCCACCGCAGAGCAGAAAAGCCCGAACAGGTCGTCGGTAAGCGGGCGGTCGTGTAGTATGCGAATAATCGCGTAGGCGTGGCGGCGCAGGCCAAAGGGGTCGCTTGCCGAGGTGGGACGCAGATCCATCGCGAAGAAGGCCGCGAGGGTGTCCACACGGTCCGCGAGAGACAGCACACAACCGGCGAGCGAGGACGGCACAGGCGCTCCGCTGGCTACCGGCATGTAAAGCTCCTCCATCGCCCTGGCTACCGGCGGGGCCGTTTTCTGCTTCTCGGCATATATCCGGCCCATGCGACCCTGAAGTTCCGGAAGCTCGTAAACCATGCCGGTAAGAAGGTCGGCGCGGGAAAGCTCGGCCGCCTCCATGGCAATCCCGCACTGCCCGGTCGAAAGCTCCCGCGAGCCCTCGCACAACTTCGCAATTATGTCCTTCACACGTTGTACCTTATCGGCATACGTTCCGAGCTTGGGGTGAAATATGACTCCGTCGAGTTTGTCCGCGAGTTTTCGAAGGTCCTTCGTCATGTCCTCGCGGTAAAAGAACAGGGCGTCCTCGAGGCGTGCGGAGCACACGTTCTCGTAGCCGCGCACGACCGCCGAAAGCTGCTCGAGGTCGCCGGGCATGTTGCAGGCGGCGACGAATGCTCCGGCAGGTTCGCCTGACGAGTCGTTTAGCAGAAATGCGTACTGATGATGCTTCAGAGTGGTTGCGAGCACTGCCCGTGGCAGCTCCATGTACTTGTCCGCGAGCTTGCCGAGAACCGCGTTGGGCCACTCCACCTGAAAGGCGACTTCGGCGAGAAGCTCCTCGTCCGCTTTGAATACGAAGTTCTCCTGCCTCGCAAGTGCGCTGAAACGTTCCACGAGCCTCCTCTTGCGCTCTTCAACGTCAACGACAACTTTACGCCCTTCGAGCGCATCAAGGTACTCACCGAGGTCTGCGCTTTCGAGTTCGAACTTCTCTCTGGACAGCACGAGATGGCCGCGGGTATGCGCCCCCGCCCTTACACCGTTGAAGACAAAGCTCACGGGCTGTTCGCCAACCATGCAGGCGATGGTTCGAACGGGTCGGGCGAAGGTGGTGTTTTCTTCTGTCCAGCGCATGTTCTTGGGAAAAGTCAGTTTTGAAAGCGCGTTCGGAACCTGCTCGGCGAGCATGTCGGACAATCGTCGGGCGGGCTCGGTGGTCTCGACGAAGCAGTACTCCCTGCCCGAAACCTCTTTGAACGTCTCATCGCCCTGTGAGGCTCCGTGCTTCCCGAGAAAACCTGTAAGGGCACGCGTGGCGTTACCGTCCTTGTCGAAGCAGGCTCGTTTGGGAGGGCCCTTGACTTCAGTGGTCTTCGGTTGCGTCTGCTGTGCGACATCCGAGTAGTGCAGGACGAGCCTTCTCGGCGTGGCGAGAAGACGTGGTTCGCAATCTTCGAGCAGTTCGACGGTCTGCTTCAGTGAAGAGGCGAGTCTTTCGAGCGCGGGCTCTATGTATGAGGCGGGGAGTTCTTCCACGCCGATTTCAAGCAGCAAGTCAGGCATCGTTGCCTCCCGGGTTGCCGGTACGTTCCCTGTTGTGCCAACTTACGTATTTCCGGCACAGGGGATGGTTCATTTCCTCGCGCAGCTCGATGTACTGTTTGGCCGCCCTTCGTGCCATAGTGCGCATGCGTCGGACGTAATCTGCTCGTCCCGCGACGCTGACCGAGCCCAGCGCGTCGAGCATGTTGAACGCGTGTCCCGCATGCACGATGTGGTCGTAGGCCGGAATGATAAGCCCTTCATCCGCTATGCGGAAGAACTCTTTCTCGTGCTCGTCGAACATGTTTTTGTAAAGCTCAGGCGAGGCCACGGAGAAGTTGTAGTGCGAGAACTGCCTTTCGGCCTCGTGAAAAACGTCACCGTAGCGTAGCTCTCGGTCCTCTGTGAGCTTGCGGGTCCACACGAGGTCGTACAGGTTGTCCACGTCCTGCAAGAACATTGCGATACGCTCGAGCCCATAGGTTATCTCGAGCGAGACCGGGTTCAGCTCCACCGAGCCCATCTGCTGGAAATACGTAAACTGGGTGATTTCCATGCCATCAATCCAGACCTCCCATCCCAGGCCGTTCGCTCCGAGGGTGGGTGATTCCCAATCGTCTTCGAGGAATCTTACATCGTGGGCCGACAGGTCTATTCCGAGCGCTTCGAGCGAGCGCAAAAAAATCTCCTGCGCGTCCTCTGGTGCCGGTTTGACGATTACCTGGTACTGGTGGAAGCGCTGCAAGCGGTTGGGATTGTCGCCGTAGCGTCCGTCGGTCGGACGCCGGGAAGGTTCCACGAATGCGACCCTGGAGGGTTCGGGGCCGAGGCACATGAAGAAGGTGGCCGGGTTGAACGTGCCGGCGCCCTTCTCGATATCGTACGGCTGCACAATTGCGCAGCCGTATTCCGCCCAGTAGTTCTGGAGGCGCAGTATGACGTCCTGGAACGTCGGTGGCTTTTGCATGGGCATAAGCTCCGTATATGGCGGTTCAACAGTGCGTTACGAGGCAGAGCAATCATAGTGCATTTAGGCCGTCGGTCAAACTGCATGGCCTTTGTGTCAGAGGTCATACGGTACGGGCCGGACATAAGGGTCGAACCTTGACAGGCAGGTATCTGCACTATAATCTAATGCTTGCTTTCAGATGCCCGAACAATGGAGAGCACATGCCCCGAGAGTACGACTTTCAGGCGATAGAATCCAAATGGCAGAAAAAATGGGCCGAATCCGGCCTCCTCGAGGCCGACCGCGACGAGACTCGTCCGCCCTACTATTATCTCAACATGTTCCCCTACCCCAGCGGAGTGCTTCACGTCGGACACGGCCGAAACTACATCCTTGGCGATACGCTCGTGAGATACAAGCTCATGCAGGGCTACAACGTGCTCAATCCCATGGGCTGGGACGCCTTCGGACTGCCCGCCGAGAACGCGGCGATCAAGTTCAACATACATCCGCAGAAATGGGTTCGCGAGAACGTCGCGAACATGAAAAAACAGTTCCACTCACAGGGCATCCTCTTCGACTGGCGACGAGAGGTCAATACCTCGGACCCGTCATATTACAAGTGGACTCAGTGGGTGTTCCTGAAGCTGTTCGAAGCAGGGCTCGCGTACAAGTCGAGCGCTCCAATCAACTGGTGTCCGAGCTGCAAGTGCGCTCTTGCTAATGAAGAGGTTGTTGACGGAGCCTGTGAACGTTGCGGTTCGGAAGTCCATTCCCGCCAGCTCGACCAGTGGTATTTCAAGATATCAGACTACGCGCAAAGGCTTCTGGACGATTTGGACATGCTGTCGAAATGGCCTGAGAAAATCGTGGCCATGCAGCGCAACTGGATAGGGCGCAGCACTGGTACTGAGGTTGAGTTCCTGCTCGACGACGGCGAGACAGTCATACCCTGCTACACCACGCGTCCCGACACCCTGTTCGGCGTTACGTTCTTCTCTCTCGCGGTGGAGCACCCACTTGTTGAAGACCTTGTTAAGGGTACCGAAAGGGAGAAAGAGGTACTGGAGTTCTGCGAAAAGAACCGCAAGGTCGGAGGCGCCCGCAAACACGAGGAACTCGAAAAGAAGGGCGTCTTCACCGGCAGATACGTCATCAACCCCGTCAACGGCGAAAAAGTGCAACTCTGGGTCGCCAACTACGCGCTCATGGAGTACGGAACGGGTGGAGTCATGGCCGTTCCCGCGCACGACCAGCGCGACTTCGAGTTCGCAAGAAAATACGATATCCCCATCAAGGTTGTCATCACTCCGCCGGACAGGAAACTCGACCCCGCAGATATGACCGAGGCATTCGTCGAGCCCGGCGTCATGGTCAATTCCGGCCCGTTCGACGGCATTTCAAACGAAGAGGGCAAGGAAAAGATTACCGCGATGCTCGAGCGAAAAGGCCGCGGAACCGCAACCGTGAAGTACAAGCTACGAGACTGGCTGATATCCCGACAGAGGTACTGGGGCGCGCCGATACCCATCGTGCACTGCGAAAAGTGCGGGCACGTGCCCGTACCGGAGAAGGGCCTTCCCGTCGAGCTTCCGCCGGTTGACGATTTCCGTCCCACAGGTCGGCGCAGCCCGCTCGAGGCCGTTGACGAGTTCGTCAACACGACCTGCCCCTCCTGCGGTGCCCCGGCAAGAAGGGAGACGGACACCATAGCGCAGTGGCTCTGTTCCTGCTGGTACTTTTTGCGTTTCACCTCTCCCTTCACAGACGACGAGCCTTTCAGGCGCGAGGACGAGGAATACTGGATGCCTGTCAACCAGTACGTAGGAGGCGCCGAACACGCTGTCCTGCACCTGCTATACTCGCGGTTCATCATGAAGGTCCTGTACGACCAAGGGCTGGTATCTCATTCCGAGCCTTTCGAGGCGCTGTTCACGCAGGGCACTATCCGCAAGGACGGAGTAAAGATGTCCAAGAGCCTCGGCAACGTCGTTTCCCCGGATGACATCGTCGAGCGATTCGGTGCGGACACCTTGCGGCTTTACACTCTTTTCATAGGTTAACCCGGAGAAGCCTGCGGAATGGGCGAGCGAGAGCGTGCAGGGCTGTTACAAGTTTCTGAGAAGGTTGTGGCAGTACGCTCAGGAACACGTGCCCGCCTGCGTTGACGCGAAGGTTTACGAGGGCGACGGCTCCGACCTTTCCTCTCAGGAAAAGCAGCTCCGGCGTTACATGCACAAGACGGTCGGCAAGGTTCGCAACGACATAGACACCTCCATCCACTTCAACACTGCCATCGCTCACATGATGGAGTTCCTCAACAACTTCAGGGACTGTCGCGAGGGCGTGCGCGCCGAGGTAATGAAGGAGGTATTCCATTACCTGGCCCTGATGCTGGGGCCGATGGCTCCGCACCTTTCTGCCGAGCTTTGGGAGATGCTGGGCCACGAGGACGAGTTGTTCCACCACCCCCTGCCCGAGCAGGACAGGCGTGCCGCGAAGGACGAGGAAAAGCAGATCGTGATACAGGTGAACGGCAAACTCAAGGGTCGCTTCATGGCACCTGTCGGCCTTTCGCGCGAGGAGCTTTTGGAGTACGCCCAGTCCACCGATGAATTCAATAACGCCACACAGGGCGGTCAAATACGGAAAATCATTGCAATTCCGGGTCGATTAGTTAACATCGTTATGTAGCATTATTTCATAAACCAAGGGGGACGCATGCCGATCCTGTTCAAGTGTCCCGAATGCGGTTCACCGATCGAAGCCCCGGAGAATGCAGCGGGCAAGAGGGGCTCCTGTCCTGATTGCGGCGCATCCGTGACCATCCCTCATGAATCAGCGCTCGACTCTACCAGGGAGGCCGCAAGGCCTCAGCGCAGGCAGAGCAGCCGTTCGAGAACTCCGAGACGCAGACGGCCGGACGACGGCCCACCCGCCGGTCGAAAGCGCCACAGGCCCGATGGTGACGACTCGCCTCGTCGCAGACCGAGACCGGACGGCGACAGACCCTCACGAAGTGCGCGCAGACCCGACTCTCCACCTCCGGACAGACCGCGTCCGGGTCGTTCGACACGTTCCGCGGATGACTCAGGCGGCCCCAACGTAATCCTGCTTGGTGGCATAGGAGTCGGAGTACTTGCGCTGGTTGTGGTACTCATCGTACTAATGCAGGGAAGCGACCCGTCCGAAAACGGCGGCACGGCTTCCCTTTCACAAGAACCCGTCTCCGCGACACCTACTCCGACACCTACTCCGACTATGCCTTCGCTCGACCCTGCTGATTTCGAAAACGCGATGTACACAATCGCGCGCAGTCCCGCCCTCGCCCGTGAGCGCGCAATCGAATCCCAGGCCAAGAAAATCTTCGCAGGTGGCAAGACCAGCATCAGGTACCTCGTTGAATACGGTGTTCTCAGTGGTGACGCATCTGTGCGCGCACTCGGCGATAAGTTCCTTTCAGCTGTCACAGGAGCTCCGAGCCAGATGGACCTGCTCTTCTCCGACAACTCGGACAACATCAAACGCGGAAAGGATGCATGGGAAAACTGGTGGGAGAGCAACAAGGATAAAACCCTGTACGAGATCCTGAGCGGCGGTCTCGCCGGAACCAACAACCAGAAAGCCACTCTTGCAATGGCACTCGGATACATGAAGCACAAGAGCATCGTCCCGTTAATATTTACGCTGATGGAGGACGGCTCAATGAGTGTTCGCTCGAAAGCCTACGAGTCCTGCAAGAAGCTTTTGAAGAAGACCGATATTGACTACAATCCCTCCGCCGGACCGGACCTGATTGCCGAAGGAGTGAAAGCCTACCGTGATTGGTGGACCGGCGCTAAGGGCAGTTTCTCTTTCCCTGAATAACCGAAAACCGCGACCGAAAAGAAGGGCGAGGCTGTTCGGCCTCGCCCTTTTTCAATCACACTTATTCACAAGCATATCGTGTAACATGTATCTAAAACAAACGTTTCATCGCCGTACGGCATTTTTTTCGAACATGCAATCGAAACAGACAACTTACTTGCTAATGCGGGTCTTCGTAGTATAATTTGTGGAACTATCAGAGCTCAGGAGGGAATATGCTACGTTTCACGTCAGTACTCACACTTCTTCTTCTCACCTTTTTCGCTGTAACCGTTACCGCGGAGGACGAACCGGCGTTCGACACAGACATCGAAGAGATTTGCGAAATTTCCGAAAACACCCGTTTGTACTTCAGTTCGAACATGTCCGGAGTGGCCCTTGTCAATAAGACTCAGGAGGGCGAGGTATTCGTCTTCGATGGCAAGGAAAGCGACCCGTTCGACGAGATCCTCACAGTCGCTGTATCGCCAGACGGCAAGAAGGCCGCCTGCGTGGGCATCCGCAACTACCTGTTTCACGTCCACTACCGGGGCAAGGACAGTCGTCAGTACGAACTCGTCTGTCCCGACTCGCTTCTGTTCACGGGCGACTCCCGCACTCTCCTGTACGTCGTTAAGGACGAGGAGGAGATGTTTGTGGTGGAGAACAACCGCAAAGAACAAGAGCATTACGACCTCGTAAGGAGCCTTGTGCTTTCGCAGGAAGGCAAGACCTACGCTTACGTTGGGGGAATGAATGTCGGGGGCATGGGCGAGAAGGAATATCGTACCTGGCCCGTCATCAACGGCAAGGAATACAAGAACTTCCTGTACCCGTCCAACATATCGGTCAGCCCGGACGGTCGCCATTTCGCGTTCATCGCCGACCGCGGCGACGAAAACATGCTGTTCGTTGACGGCAAGGACCAGGGCGAGGTCGGTGGCGGCATAATGAACAGCGTATTCTTCTCTGAAAACGGTCGCAACTGGATCGTCGCTCTGCCCATGAAGAGCGAGCATGACAAAGTCCAAGAGGAAAACGGTTGGGAGTTCGTGGAAAGCAAGATGTTCGTACTCTACAACGGCAAGAGCTTCGGACCCTACGAGAGGGTAAGCAGCGTGCGGCTTTCGCCCGACGGCAGGCACTACGCGTATCTCGCGGAAACCGAGACGGAAAAGCAGCTCATTCGCGACGGAGACATCGTCGAGAAGTTCGACCTGGAAAGTTATCCGTCGCTCGACCTCAGCCAGGACGGCAAGTCGGTGCTGTTCGAAAAGGATGGCAAGCTCTATCTCAACGACAAGGTGATTGGCGAGGCGAGCTTCATATCCACGCACGGATTCACTCCGGATGGAAACGTCTATTATACCAAGGAAAGCGAAGAGGGCTCGATTCTCTGCTTCGGCGACGAGGAAAAGTGCGAGCTCGAAAGCCACACCATCAACTGCATGACCTTCTCGGACCGCGGCAAGTCGTTCATCTTCCGCTGCGGAGTAGTGGGTGGCATCGCCGCTGTCATGAACGGCGAACGCGTTGGCGTTTACAAGCAGATTCTGCGCGCTCCCACACCGCGTTCCAGCGCGTCCTGTCTGGACCTTGAAGAATGGCGCCGATGGGGCGATTTCCGCAACAAGGTCCGCGACCTGATGGACGATATCGGCGGCGCAGGCCCGCCCGACGAAGGCGACGAGGGCGAAGAAGACGAGGGCGAAGACGATGAATGGGTTGACCCCGACTGGGACGAGGAAAAGGACGGGCCTCAGGATCCCGAGGACAGACCAGTTACAGACACACACGTCTCGCACTGGGTCAACGGCAGGCTCGTGCAGCCGAAGTCATTCTTCTTCGAATCCGAAGACAAAGTGTTTTTCTTCATAAAGAAGGACGGCAAGCTCTGCAAGGTGATGGCAGAGACCAAGTAGCCGCCGCACGCCCCGCTACGATTATTTGCCGTGATATCCGACATGCCAAGACAGCAAAGGCCCCGCTCAGGCGGGGCCTTTTTTACGCGCGGCACAGGCGCTCTGAAGAATCGCTTGCGATGATGCAATCTGGTACAGAACCTCGGCATTTATTCATATATACCGAGGAAATGCACCGGCGGGTGCGCATGAAAGAATCGCACGGTGTAAGCGGTAATGGTCCATTATCACTTATCTTGCCCGGATTCCCGGGTTCGAACGCGCAATCGAAGTATTGACAAAAAAACGAGCCCGCCATTGAGACGGGCTCGTTGAATGATAGTTGGTGCCGCGGGTGAGATTCGAACTCACACCCTCTAAAACGAGGACCAGGCCCTCAACCTGGCGCGTCTGCCAGTTCCGCCACCGCGGCACACCTACTGGGAACTAAGCTGGAAAGACCATTCGAGCGCCTTTTGCGACTCACGATAAGCCGCGAAAGACGGCGAGAAATTGTATAGAGCGCTGCAATAGGTGTCAAGCGCTTTTTTGCGTTCAAGCTGCTCTTGCCGAAGCTTGTTCTGGTATCGGGCCTGCTCGTCAGGGCGGTACCTCAGCTCCGGAAGAGGAATGTCGTTCGAACCGATTTTGACAAGGTTCTCGTTCCACTCGGTGGCATTGGAGTTGAACTCGAGGGCCAACTGCTTCGGTTCCATGAACAGCCAACCGCTCGACTCGTCGAGATGACCGAGGTCGAAGGCCGAAAAGGCCTCGGAAGTGTACAGCGAACCATCGCCCTGTGCGGCGTCAACGCACTTCTTCACGGCCTCTATCGAGGTGGCGACGATCCAGTAGTCGCCTACGAACGCGTAAGCGGGCACTATTGCGCCCTTCACCTTGTTATCGGTTATCTCAAAGTAGTTGATCTCCACGCCCTTGTGGTTCAGCCGCCTGTCCATGAAGGGAATGGGACGGGTGGAGTCCTTGTGCTTCAGGCGGAGGTCCACCATGAAGTCATCAACGGTGTCGTACACGATATCGCTGAAGGTTTGCGGGTCGTCCAGCCCGAAGGCGAGCACGAGCGACGGGAAGGGGAAGTCCGCCTCGGTCTCGGGCGGAAGTTCTTGGGGACACAGAGCTATCGCGTGCACCTTTGCCATAGCGGGGAAGAACTCCTCCTCGAACACCTTCGAGGCGGGGTCGTTGAGTATGGCCTCGAGTTCCTCCGCGGTCTGTCCGGCGAGGATGCTCTGCCAGAGTCGGGGCATGTCCTTCTCCCAGCAGAAAGCGAAAAAGCTGTCATGCGGAAGCACTCGCGCTATTTCGGGCTTCTCTATCAGAGGGGTCTCTATCTTGTCGAGTTGCGTGCGGGCTTTGGCGATCGGGGCATACACCCTCCCCTCCACCTTCGCGCCGGAAGAGGCTCTGTTAATATCCAGCGAGATGCCCACCCACTCGAAGCCGAACGAATCGAATGCGACCTTGTTGAAAACCTTGTTGAAGTACTTCCAGCCCTTGGCGAGACCTGCGACCGAACCCATTGACGGAACGATGTTCTCCCTGAACTCGTCGGAGAAGAACACGAACCGTACCTGCGAATCTCGTTGCCATCCGGCGGCCTCGGCCATACGCTCGTCTTGAGAGAGGGGTTCGGTCTTGCCCGAGGCGATGTCCCGCATCAGCTCACTTTCCGAGCATACGATTATGCGGCTGTTGAGTTCGGCTGCATAGAGCTTAGTGGAGGAACCCGTTATCTCGAAGACGTCCACGGGGGCATTCGCGCTGCCCATCCGTTTCTTTTTGTATTCGAACCCTTCCGGCAGAAGCCCCATGGCCTTCGAGAGCCCTGCGACGCGGACCGGCCCGAACCGTGCGAAGGACACGGCGAAAGTCGGGCCGTCATCCTTTAGGTCGTAAATTCCTATGCCCACTCGCCCGCCGAGGTAGGTTGAGACGTCGAAGCCGAAGATCGCCTTGAGTACCCTGAGGGACAGACTGTTGAACTCGTGGTCAACCAGTTCCTCGGAGTAGAGCGAGCGAATGTCTGCGTAGATGTTGTCGCCGTCATTCCTGCTCGCGAGATGGCCGCAGGCTTCGCTGCTCAAAGCGGAGGCGAGTCCGGAAGAGTTCCAGGGGGCGTTCAGCTCGATGTAAGCGGCCGCGCCCCGCGGGAGATCCCGAGAAGGGTCATAGTCACCGCCCCAGGTGGCCCAGAGGAACACCTCGCTCGCGATGATGACCACCACTGCAACGAGCAATGCGAGACGGGAGTATCTCGCTCGGCAGGCGGTTCCGGTATCCTTTGTGATGCTGACAGCTTGTTCTTGAGTCATTTTTGCTCCGCAACAATTATAGTGCCTGCGCGGCTTTGGCAACAGCGGTCAATAGTGCGCTGAAATGGAGATATGCGGCACGAGAGGTATCTGCGGGTCAGGCCCCGGGCTTTTCGTTTGCCGTGTCGTCGAGTATCTCGCGCACCTTGCGGCACAATCCCTTATAGGTAAAGGGTTTTTCGATAAACCGGGAGCCGCATTCGAAACTGTCCTCGGCGATGTCCTCCGAATATCCGGACATGAACAGAACCTTCAGCCCCGGCCTTTCCTTCAAAGTTTCGACGTACAAATCCCGCCCGTTCATGTTCGGCATTATCATATCAGTCAGAAGCACGTGGATTTTGCACTCGAAACGGGACAGCAGTTCGAGGGCCTCGGAGCCGGTGGACGCGCTAAGCACCTCGTAGCCACGGCTGACGAGAATCTCGCGTGTGAGTTCGCGCACCTCATCGTCGTCCTCTACCAGCATAATGACCTCGTCGCCCGAGAGGTCGGCCGGTAGAATACCCAACCGTACAGATACCTGATTAGAGACTACAGCCGGAAAGTAATATGAGAGGTTCGCCGTAATGCTGAAGAAAGCGGCAAGCACACCGAAACAGACAAGAACAGCGAAGAAACCAAGGTCAACTGCGATGGGAACACTTCGGCGGGAGGGTGGTAGCCTGGGCTCGGAGAAGGCCAGTGCGGTGCTTCTCATCATGTGAAGAGGTCTCCGCTGTTTTTCATTGTTTGTCGAGGCAGGGGCTTCCCTCTCTCGAACTGAGAAGTTTACACTGGCAAAATTCCCTGTCAACGGTATTCTATAATGAAGGTTCTTCCGAGGCTCAGAATGTAAACAATTCGAAACAGTGAAAGGTACCTGGCAAAATGACCGAGAAACTGGAAAAACAGGCAAGCGAGTTGACGAGTCTCAGTTCGCCATGCGTACTGTGTCCACACGAGTGCGGAGTAAAGAGGAACAAAGGCGAAACGGGCAAGTGTTCGGTGGGATACGACCCACGAATTGCATCCTGGGGTTCCCACTTCGGAGAAGAGCCCGTACTTGTGGGCAAGGGTGGCAGCGGCACGATATTTTTTGCCGGCTGCAACGTTCGCTGCATCTTCTGCCAGAACTACGATGTCAGCCATCACCAGTCCGGAAACGACGTGACGGTGTCGTCGCTGGTAAGGACAATGCTCGCACTGGAGAGGATTGGTTGCGAGAACATCAACTTCGTCACTCCCACCCAATTTGCCCACGCGGTCTTTAACGCCGTTCGCGATGCAAGAAAGCAGGGTCTTGAACTGCCGGTGGTATATAACTGCGGCGGGTATGAGTCGGTTCGCACTATTCGTCTGCTCGACGAAATTGTGGATATCTGGATGCCCGACATAAAGACCCTTGATAAGAGGTTCGCGGAAAAATACCTCGTCGCGAAGAACTATCCCGAGAAGGTAGGAGAAGCGCTTAAAGCAATGGCCGAAATGCAGCCTGAAAGCGTCGTTCAGAACGGCGTTATGCGCAAGGGCGTTATTGTCAGGCACCTCGTTATGCCGAATATGCTCGAGGACTCGAAGAGGATACTCGACATGGTGACGGAACACGCGCCGAACGCGCTTGTCAACGTCATGGGCCAGTATCAACCTTACGGCATCGCGGAAACCGTGGATGAACTTTCGAGGCCGACTTCACCCGAAGAGACGAAACGCGCTCGCGACTACGCGGCATCCAAAGGCCTTGCGTTGAGCTCCTGAGACTCTCTTGCTCACTCGAAAAACGCAATAGACTATTCGCTTTCGTGGGATTACGGGAAGACCAAGGCTCGCAAAACAATCATTTGTGTTGTCAAAAACCGTATTCTTGTATTACGTCCACTCCTTGCGAAAGAAGGCAAGTTGACTCGGATAGGCATTCTCGGAGGCACGTTCGACCCGGTTCACTACGGCCACCTTCACATAGCGAAGAAGGCCCTGCAGGGCTCGCCCGTCCAGCGTGTGTTGCTGATGCCCTCGGGCAATCCGCCCCATAAACCGGTTGATCGGATAACGCCTGCCCATCACAGGCTTGAGATGTGCCGTATCGCAGCCGACGAGTTCGACGATATCGAGGTCAGCGAGGTGGAGATAAACCGGGAGGATCCATGCTACTCCCTCGACACGGTGAAACTGCTTCAGTCGAAAACACGGGGAGTGCAGTATTACTACATCATCGGGGCCGACAGTCTTGCCGACCTTCCCAACTGGTACCTTTCCGACCAGCTTGTGCAAACGGTGAAGTTCATAATACTGAAAAGGCCCGGAGTTGATATAGAGGATGCAATCGAATCACTTACCTTCCCGAGAGACAAGAAAGAGTCGCTGAGGAAGGGAATAGTGGAGGCAAGGCAGCTCGACATCTCCTCGACCGAGATTCGAAAACGAATTCGACAAGGCGAACCAGTGCACGATATGGTGCCCGAACCGGTTCTCAACTACATAAACACCCACCGGCTATACAGGTGATAAACATGGCAACAGTGACTGCGCCACCGAAGAAGAAGAGAAAGAAAAAGAAAAGCCAGGGACCTTCCGACAAGGTTGACAAACGCCCCGTCATCATCGTCGAGTCCCCGGCAAAGACCAGGACGATAAGCCGCATTCTCGGAAACGCGTACAAAGTGGTGGCGAGCTACGGCCACATTCGCGACCTTCCCGGCAAGAAGCTCGGCGTCGATGTGAGGGGATTTCACGCCGGAATACGTAGTGCCCGCGAAGGCGAAAAAGGCTATTCGGGAACTGAAGGCGGCGGTTAAGGATGCAAAAAAGGTGTACCTCGCACCCGACCCCGACCGGGAAGGAGAGGCCATTGCCTGGCATATCGTGGATGAACTGAACATCCCCCCGACCGATGCCGCACGCATCACCTTCAACGAGATTACCGCTAATGCCGTGGAAAAAGCTCTTCGGGAGCCGACGCACATTGACATGGACCGTTTCTACGCCCAGCAGGCGAGACGTGTGCTGGACAGGCTCGTGGGCTACAAGCTTTCTCCCCTTCTTTGGAAGAAGATAGCCAAGGGTCTGTCGGCGGGTCGAGTACAGTCCGTTGCTCTGCGCCTTATTGTGGAGCGCGAGAAAGAAATTCAGGCCTTTAAGCCCGAAGAGTACTGGAAGTTCATAGCCACTCTTTCACAGAGCGGCTACAAGAAGGACGCCTTCACTGCTGAGCTTCTCCGTCTTGACGGCAAGAAGGCACACATACCGAACGCCGAGGTCGCCTCGGAGCTCGAAGAGCATCTTCAAAACGTGAACTGGAAAATCACGGACATCAAGAAGAAGACCACGAGCAGCCGTCCAGGCCCTCCTTTCAATACAGCCATGCTTCAGCAGCACGCCGCCAACAAGCTCGGTTTCAGCGCAAAGCGCACGATGGCCGTCGCGCAGAAGCTCTACGAGGGCAAGGCTCTCGGCAAAGAAGGCAGCGTTGGTCTTATCACTTACATGCGAACGGACTCCTACCGCATATCGGCGGGAAGCGCGGCAGAGGCCCGCAAGCTGATAGAACAGGAATGGGGCGAGGAATACCTGCCAAAATCACCTCGCATCATCAAGGCGAAAAAGGGCGCGCAGGACGCACACGAGGCCATCCGTCCGACAAGCGCATTCCGCAGGCCGGAGAAGATTCAGAGCTTTCTGACCGCGGAAGAGTACAAGCTGTACTCGCTGATATGGCACCATTTCATATGTTCACAGATGCAACCGGCGAAGTACGAGGTCATCAACGTTGACGTCGAGGCCGGTCGCGCGGTCTTCCGCGCCAACGGCAGGAGGCTCCTGTTCGACGGCTTCCTCCGGGCCGCGTACCGCCCTGACAAGCTCAAGGACCAGATACTGCCACAAATGAACTCCGGCGACCAGCTCAAGCTGCTCCAGCTCGACAAGAGCCAGAACTTCACTCAGCCACCGGCGCGATTCACTCAGGCCACGCTCGTGAAGCTGCTGGAAAAGAAGGGCATCGGACGGCCGTCAACATACGCGACTATCATGTCCACCATAATCGACAGGAATTACGTCCTGCTCGAAAAGAAGAAGTTCAAGCCCACTGAGTTGGGCATGCTGGTTTCGGACAAACTCGTCAAGCACTTTCCCGATATAATCAACGTCTCGTTCACAAGCGAGATGGAAGAGAAGCTGGACAAGGTCGAGACCAGTAATCTCTCGTGGGTGAACCTGCTTCGGGAGTTCTACAAGCAATTCTCCGCGGCGCTTGAGAAGGCCTTCGAGGAGATGGAAGGCGAGAAGAACAAGACCCTCGACGAAAAGTGCCCCGAGTGCGGCGAGCAGCTCATGCTGCGCCGCAGCAAGTACGGTCAGTTCATTTCCTGCTCCAACTGGCGCGAATGCAAGTACAAAAGGGACGAGGGCAACGGAGATAGCGGCGACGAAGAACTCGATGAGAAGTGCCCGGACTGCGGCGAGAACCTCGTCATCAAGCGCGGCAGGCGTGGCAAATTCATCGGCTGCTCGGGATATCCCAAATGCAAATACACGCGCAATCTCAAGGCGCCCAAGGGTGACAAGCTCGCGGGAACCGTCGTCGAAGAGGTGAAGTGCCCGAAGTGCGAATCCCCTATGTGCGTTCGCTACTCAAGGCGCGGGGCCTTTTTCGGCTGTACGAAGTTCCCCAAGTGCAAGGGAATGAAAAAGGCCGACCCGGAAATCATCGAGCGACTCAAGAAGGAACTGGAACAGAAGGAGGACTAACGGTTGCCTACCTTTGCCGACAGCGTGGACATGTTCCTCGATTATCTCGCTCACGAGCGAAAGGTATCGGAAAACACGCTGCGGTCGTATTCTTCTGACATGGCAGGTCTGCTCGACTGGGCAGACGAAAACGGGCTCGGAGAGACGGACATGGCCTCACTGGACTCGCACCGTATGCGCGAGTATCTCATATATCTCACAAACGGCCCAAAAGCTACACTCCCACCACGGTCGCCCGCAAGATATCGGCCTGCAAGGCCCTTTTCAACTACCTTTACAGGCAAAAAAGGATATCCAATAACCCGATGGCCGCGGTAAAGGCTCCCCGCCTGCCGGGCAAGTTGCCGCACTACCTCGAAGAACATGAGGTTGAGCGCCTGCTGAAGGCCCCGGAGGGCGACGACATGTTCTCCCGCCGTGACAGGGCGATACTCGAAACCCCTCTACTCCACCGGCATGCGCGCAAGCGAACTCGTTTCGCTGAACGTCGAGGACGTGAACATGCGTGACGGGCTGGCGCGCATCACTGGCAAGGGCGACAAGGAACGAATAGTGTACTTCGGCTCGCATGCGCTGGCTGCGATACGGGCTTACCTGCCTCTTCGCGAGAGGGTGAGTACACAGGGCAAGGCCGGGCCACTGTTCATCAACCGCTTCGGAACAGCGCTTTCCGACCGCTCTTTGCGACGCATTTTCGAAAAGTACATCGCGAAGGCCGAGCTTTCATCCCGTACCACTCCCCACACACTGCGCCACTCTTTCGCAACTCATCTGCTCAATGCGGGAGCCGACCTGAGACTCGTGCAGGAATTTCTCGGACACGCTTCCCTGTCAACCACGCAGATATACACCCACCTTTCGCCCGAGAAGCTGCGCGAAGTCTATACGAAGGCCCACCCCCGCAGCAAGGCGGGCGGGCGCAAGGACGATACTGAAGGGTAACAGGATTCAGATCTCTATGTTCTTCTCGCGCAGAATCTCGCGGTAGGCGGTATCGAGTTTCTTCGCCATTACCTGTTGGGCGAATTGCTCGCCGATGAGTCTTGATCCGTTTGCCGCGTACTTCGTGCGAAGCTCGGGATTCGAAAGCAGTTTCTCGAGCGCGAGCGCGAGCCCCTCTACGTCCCCCTGCTCCACTAACTCGCCGGTTTCAAGATGCCGAACAAGTTCCCCCACCCCGTCCGTATCGTAGGCGATGACCGGCCGACCGGCAACGAAGCTCTCGGCAAGCACAACCGGCATTCCCTCGCGGTACGACGGCAGAAGAGTTATGTCACCCGCCGCGAGAAAATGCGGCATCTGCCGCGGCGGCACACGGCCCGCGAAAACGACGTTGCCGCCCATGCCCATGGACCGCGCGAGATCCTGTAGGGGTTCCCTCAGCGGGCCGTCACCCACGAGCAGAAGCCGCAATTCGTCGAAGCGGTCAACAAGCACGGACAACGCCATAAGCGCGTCCTCATGGCCCTTGTCGGGCGCGAGGCGGGCGGGAATGACAATGGTGGGACTGTTCGTGCCTATGCCCATTCGTGCCCTTGCCAGCTTGCCCAAATACCGCTTGAAACGCGACAAATCGAGTCCCCACGGCATGTAGGAAATCTTTGACTCATCTGCTATGGAGTGCTCGCGCATCTTGGCGACAAGGCTGCGGCTGACGCAGAAGACCCGGTCACACGACCGAGCTGCGCTTCTTTCAAAGCAGGGATACAGCTTCTCCATCATGTCGCGTCCGTAGCCAAACGGCAGGCCGTGCACGGTGTGTACGACGGCTGGAACCTTACAGGATTTCGCCGCGAGCCTCCCGAGAACTCCCGCCTTGGACGAGTGCGTGTGAACGACGTGGGGGCTGAACCTTCGCACGTGCTCCTTCAGGTGCAGCCACGAGCGAAAGTCTCGGTTGGGATGTATTTCACGGCGCATTTCGGGTATCTTGCGCACAGTGATGCCTTCGTTGAAGGCGTAGAAAAACAGGTCGCCTTCCGCGCCGATTGCCGGCCCGGCCCATATCTCGACCTCCCAGCCAAGCTCGCGCATGCCCTTTGCAGCGGAGAGACAGACAAGTTGCGCTCCGCCGAGTATGAAGCGCGTGATTACCTGTGCTACACGCGGACGTTCAGGCATAGTTCATTTCTTCCGGAGTCGGGGTTGGCGAAGGAGAAGGTTCGGGCTCGGTGTTGTCGGGCGGTTCACCGGGTGGGGCGACAAGAAATTCATCAAGCCTGCTCCGCACATCGGACGGCAGGGTGAAAACAATTATCTTTGAAGCGTGCAATAGCTGTCTGCCGAGAAGGGATTCGCTCACGCTTTTCCGGCCCGCCTCCCAAGGGATCTGAACTACGAAGAGCAGTATCACCATGCACAGCACAATGGCCTCGAGGAGGCTTATGACCGAGCCGAGCGCAGCGTCGATATCCGAGAGTTTCAACTTCCTCAGAGCGTTCTTCATGAGAATACCGAGAATCCGAAAAACCGTGGAGACGATGAAGAACAGAAGGAAGTAAGCGACAAGCGTTCTCGCGACCTCGCTGTGAATGCCGGACTTCATCATGTCCGCCACGTACGGCGAGAAGAACACCGCCGCGGCTATGCCGCCAACGATTCCCGTAAAGCTCGTCAGCGTGAGCGAGAACCCGACATAGAACCCTCTCACGGCCCACGCGATTACGAACACCACCATTATTATGTCAACCAGGTTGAACGGCACTTTTCGGCTCCCTGTCATTGCTCAGTGCAAACTCGGCGGAAATTTCGTCCGGCCCCTGTTTCAGCCTTGCCGAACGCGCGTCCTCGATTCTCGGTTCCAGCTTCTCCCTTATATCCTCGGGCAGGTTGGAAGAGAGCAGCAGCGCGCCTGAAAGCATAACCTTCGCGATACGCGACTCTCCGACCAGTTTGTGACCTCCGTCCCACGGGGTCAGCATGACCAGCATTATGATTACCACTGTTATCAGCGAGGCCTCGAGAAGGCTGACCATAGCTCCCATATACGAGTCTATGTCGCGCAGCTTCATCTTGACAAGCGCCTTGCGCATTATAAGGCCCAGTATGCGAAACGTGGATGAAACCACGAAAAAAATCGCAAAGTACGCCAAGAGCTGACACACCATCTTGCTGTCAATGTATTCTTCGAGCATCTGTCCGAGGTACGGAGAAAACAGCACCGCCGCGACAACTCCGCACACTATGCCCAGAAAGCTCGTAAGCGTAAGCGAAAAGCCGGTGAAGTAGCCCCGCAGCAGCCAGAGAGCGAGGAAGAAGATTATCGCGTAGTCAAGTAGGTTCATCGCTCCCTTCGCGGTTCTCGATCACCTGTTGAAACCCGGTTCGACAAAAGGACCGCCCTTTTGCCGGTCATCCTTATCTCTATTCACTCCACTTTGTCAGGATATGCGATGCTTCGTGCCGGACACGCCGCTTACAACCATCCTGAAAAAGGGCTAAAGCGTGAAATTCGCCCCGAGATACGTCTCTCGAACGCGTTCGCTTGCGATAAGTTCGACAGGCCCGCCCGAAGCTATGACGACACCCTTTTCGAGTATGGAGGCTCGGTCAGTGATAGAGAATGTATCGCGTACATTGTGGTCTGTCAACAGAATGGCCAGTTCTCGCTTGCGAAGGTCCTGAATGAACTCTTTGATCTCGTCAACGCTCTTGGGGTCAATGCCGGAAAACGGTTCGTCGAGAAGCAGAACGGAAGGTGAAAAGGCGAGAGTACGGGCAATCTCCAACCGCCTGCGCTCTCCGCCCGAGAGGCTTCCCGCACGATTTCCAACAAGATAGGACAGGTTGAACTCGTTCAGGAGCCTCAAAGTCCTCTCGCGGGACTCCTTCGTGCCCACTCCACGGGCCTCGAGCAACGCGGAGATGTTCTGCTCCACGGTCAGATCCGCGAACACGGCAGGCTCCTGAGCAAGGTAACCGAGCCCCTGCCTGGCTCGCTGGTACATGGGACGGGAGCGCATGTCGGTGTCGTTGAGCAAAACCTCGCCGCCGTCGGGTTTTACCGAACCCATAATCATCTTGAAGGTGGTTGTCTTTCCGGCCCCGTTTGAGTCGTCAACAGCCCGAAGACCTCGCCCTTGCGCACCTCGAATGAGACACCGTTGACGACGGTGGTCTTTTTGTATCGCTTGACGAGGCTATTGACCTTCAGTACCGCGCTCATCCGTCTCCTCGAACCCTGCGGGAAGGAATTTCGCCCTCGACGGCGGCCATATAACCATGAACGCCCTGCCGACTATGCGGTCGCGCGACACTCCGCCGAAGTACCGGGAATCTGCAGATTTGGGACTGTTGTCGCCCAGCATGAAATAGCTGTCCTCCCCCACGTCGAAGACCTCGCCGCGCGGCACGTAGAAGATGTCCCGCGCAACCGAAAACTCGCTTATCGTCACCTCGGCACCCGCGGATAGGGAAATGTATATCTCGTTGCCTTCTACGTGTTCGACCGGCCCCTTGTAGATGAGCTGTCCCACCCGCCTGCCGTTTAGCACGACAATCAGCCTGTCGTCAATGTTCATGAACTCGACAGTGTAGGAACGGTCGGGCATGAACCTTCCCAGCGAGGTCAGCATCAAGTGCCTTTCGTCGTCCGCGCTGACTCTCGCGCGGGAGTCCTCGGCGCCGAGGGGAATGTCGAGTGTGCGCTCAGCTTTCTCCTCACCCCTGCCCTCCACGAGGTGGATGCTCAGGATGCCCGACGAACTACGGGGAGTGAAGGTCAGGCTGGCCTTGAGGTCGCCGACCGAATAAATGCCGCCAGACCAGAACTCCTCGTAGCCGTTGACATTTGCCTCCGGCCAGTTGTCGTCGTTCTCGAAAATCGTCTCGCCGGTGTCGGGTTCATAAAGCCCGCGGCGGGTCACTCCTGAACTCTTGTCGCGAATGATGAAAAGGTCCTTTACCCGAAGGCCGGAATATCTTGCCCTGCGAAGTCACGGCGCGTTCGAGCACGGAAAGCCGCGGATAGATGTCCGTTATCACGGACTTGGTGACAAGCCCATTCTCTACCGTACGCTCCCACGGAATGTAGTGCAGCTCGCACGGCCCGGATGCTCTGAGACTTTTGCCGATGATTCGCGTATCGCCGATTACTCGCCAGTTGCGCGACAGCAGCATGTCGGAGAAATCGGTCTGGCGGAAATACGGACGCCAGAACTGGTCGAGAAGCTCGTAAGGTTTGCGCAGCATAGCGCCGTTCGCGTACACCTCGCCGCCCGAAAGCTCGAGTTCCTCGCCCGGCAAACCGGCACAGCGCTTGATAAGGTTGCGGTTCTCGCCGGGCTTCTTGAAGACCACCACCTCCCAGCGGTAGGGGTCGCGAATGCTGTAAACCAGCTTGTTTACAAACACGTGGTCGCCGGTGTCCTCGTCGCCGATCAAGGTGGGCTCCATGCTTCCCGAAGGTATTTTGAACGCCTCGAAAACGAAGTACCGGATTACCACCGCCATTAGCAGCGCAACTATGATTGCATGGATGAAGCCCAGGGCCTGCGAGCCCTTCGATTCCTTCTTGCGCCGCGAAGCGAATTCGTCCTCCTGCCGCTGCAGTTCGGCATCGGGGTCATAGACCATCGCGACTCTGCGCTCGGGTGGGAGGTCGGTCGAGGGTTCTCGCTTGTCGGAGAGGTTTACGTGTTCGGTCTGGTTCCTTGGTTCAGGCGGGACCTGCTCTTCTCGTTCCTGCAGCGCGAGCAGAAGTTCGTTTAGCTGTGTGCGTGACATGGACTGCAGGTCGGTTTCGACCTCGAAGAAGGAGGCGGGAAGGTTGGAATACCGGCCCCTGCCGATACGGGAGGGTTCGTCAGGAGTTATGTTAACCTGTGTGTCGCCGCTGGAGAGTCTTCGCTGGTCAGCGTTGTTTTCGGCGGACAATTCGCTCTCCCTGTTACTTCTTCTCGTCGTCGTCTATTGACAGAACGGACATGAAGGCTTCCTGTGGAACCTCGACCTTGCCGATGTTCTTCATTCGCTTCTTGCCCTCTTTTTGCTTCTCAAGCAGCTTGCGCTTACGGGTGATGTCGCCGCCGTAACACTTGGCGGTTACGTTCTTGGATGCGGCCTTAATGTCATCACGAGCAATCACGCGCTTGCCGATTGCGGCCTGTATTGTAACTTGAAATAGCTGCTTTGGTATCAGTTTCTTGAGTTTTCTCACCAGTTTGCGCCCACGGTAGTACGCTTCGTCCCTGTGGCATATCAAGGAAAGGGCATCGACCTGGTTTCCGCCTATGAGGATGTCAACCTTCACAAGGTCGGAGGCTTCGTAGCCGGTGAACGAGAAGTCTATGGTACCGTAACCGTGGGTCGCGCTCTTGAGCTTGTCGAAGAAGTCGTATATTACCTCCGCGTATGGAAAATCATATACCAGTATCACGCGATGCTCGGAAATATAGCGGGTGTCAACGTACTGAGCGCGGTAGTCGTCGGCCAGTTTCATGACCGTGCCGATGCTCTCCTGCGGCACCAGCATTTCAGCACGCACTATCGGTTCCTGAAGCTCGTCTATAGAGCCAGGTTCCGGCATTGCGGACGGCGAATGTACCTCGACCACCTCTCCGTTATTCTTAACCGCCCGATAGGTGACGTTGGGCGCGGTAGAGACCAGTTCGAGATTGAACTCTCGTCCCAGACGTTCCTTGACGATCTCCTTCATGCTGAAGCAGGCCGAGAAAACCGCAGGCTGAAACCGAAACCGAGTGCATCCGAACTTATCGGTTCGAACGAAAACGCGGAGTCGTTCAGAGACAGCTTGTCAAGAGCCTTGCGGAAGTTGCCGAATTCGCTGTTGTTGGCCGGAAAAATGCTCGCGTACACCATTCGCTGCAGCGGCTTGTAGCCGGGCAGCGGTTTTACCTTGTCAATCTGCTCGGCGAGTGTGACGGTATCTCCGATACGAACGTCGCGAATGCTCTTGATGGATGCAATCAGGTAGCCGACCTCTCCTGCCTCCAGTTCACCCGTGGGCATCATTGCGGGAGCGAACTTGCCCAGTTCGTCTATCTCGTATTCCGCTCCGCCCCGAATCATCTTTATCCGGTCACCCTCTTTCAGCTTACCGTCGAAAACCCGAAGGTAAACGATCACTCCGCGGTAGTCATTGAAGGTCGCGTCGAATATCAGTGCGCGAGTGGGCTCGTCGGGGTCTCCGGTCGGATGGGGTATCCGCTCGATGATCGCTTCAAGAAGCTCCTTTACTCCCTCGCCTGTTTTACCGCTTGTCATTACGGCTCCGGAACAGTCCAGTCCGATGGTCGCTTCCACCTCCTCGGCGACCTCGTAGGGACGCGCGGTGGGAAGGTCAACCTTGTTCATCACCGGAATTATTTCGAGGTCGTTATCCAGTGCCATGTACACGTTGGATACCGTCTGTGCTTCCACTCCCTGGGACGCGTCCACAAGTACGAGAGCGCCCTCGCAGGCGGCAAGCGCCCGCGAAACCTCGTACTGAAAGTCCACGTGGCCCGGGCAGTCAATGACATTGAGTTGGAAGAACTCGCCGTCCATTTCGCCCTGGATGGTTACGGGATGAGCCTTGATGGTTATTCCGCGCTCACGTTCCAGGGCCCGATGGACCCAAGGTACCTTGCTCGCTTGTCAGCTCGCGTGGACGACATGGCCTCGGTGACTTCCAGAAGACGGTCGGCAAGGGTGGATTCGCCAGTGGTCTGTATGAGCGATTATGCTGAAATTGCGTATGTTGCGGCGCTTCATTTTCGCCTTTTTCTCAGGATTTATGAGGCCTCGCCGGTCGCTGTTCCGTCGAAGCTCGTAAGTTGCGAAATTATAGGGTGTTCTCGATTTCGGGCAAACTCAGGATACTGGTGTGCTGATTGCTGTACCTTTTAAAACCGAAGTGAGAACTGATTCACTTTACTCTGACCTTCTGACGCTATAAATTGAGCTTCCGGAGGGCAACGTACGCTGTAAGAGAATTCTGCTCACCGCTATCCTGCTTGTCACCACAGCGTGCATTGTCATAGCTGACGAAGGATTTGCCACCGACCCACTCGGTGATGTGACGGGACAGTTCGAAGGTGCGATCGAGTACACCGACATCGCGAAGCTGCACGCCGACATGGCGGGGTCCGAGCTTGCGGTCGCCGTTATTTTTGCTAAATCTCCCGAGCCTTTCCTGCGCTCGGTCATGACCGCAAAGACCACCGTAACCCTCGATGTTGCCGCGATGACCGCCGAAGGCACAAAGGAGTTCGCAGTAAATGTGGTGTTTCAGGGAGGCTCGGAACCGAAGGCAACTCCCGTACCAGACGATTCCTGCGTGGTCTTCGACACCTACAACGTGGAAAACGGCTACCAGTTCTGCATAGACGTCCTCGAAGAGTTGCAGGAAGGGCTCGTGACGGCGAAGGTATCCACTGTGGACCGTGAGCGGAAATGCTCGGACTCCATGGAGCCGGTGAAAGTTGTTGCGCATGAGGGAACGCTCAAACGCCTTGCGCGCAAACAGGGCGTGGAGAAGGCTGACCCCGATGCGAAGCGTGTGCTGAACAAAGAAAAGTATCATCCGCCAACAGGCCATTACGGCTGGCAGGACGACCCCAACGGTTCCATCCGGACGTTAAAAGAAGCGCAGGCTGCGCTCGAAGCCGATGACAAGGCAAAGGCATGGGAACTTGCCGAGGAGGCCATACTCACTGCGCCCGATTATCGGACGCAAGTTTGTAGGCTCGCGATGTGATTTACAAGGCCGGACCTATTGACCCGCCCGAGATTACTCCGCGAGAACAAGCCCGTGTCCACTACCGTATCGGTCAGGAGAGATTGCGCTACTATCGGGAAATACGGCCGGACACCGCTCTCGGCCGAATATCTCGAGTTCGGCTTTTTATCAAGACAGCCGAGAAATACGGCCTGCCTACAGACGGACTCGATGACCCTGATAAGATGGGCCGTGACCACCTGCACGATATAGCCACTGAGGAATGACCTCCGGTAAAGAAGATTATTGAAGAGGATGGAGCTGTCGCTCTGCGCGAAGCGGCTCGCGAGGCGGAAAAGAACGGAGAACTTGAAAAGGCATACCGCTACTTCTTTCACTACCGCGCAGAGATCATGGTGGTTAACGACCCCCCTGACGAACTGAGCGACGTTGACAAGTGGCTGCGTGAGACCGGCGAAAAGGTGCTCGCAAAGGAGCCGGTAGAGGACCTCAAGAAGCTCGAAGAGGCGGCGGATCATCCGCATGAGGCCGACTCACAACCTTCCCCACCCGTCATTTCATCTTCATCGTGCCCGACAATGTGAAGGACCGCGTAAAGGCCGACAGCATCATGCGCCTCGATGTTGCCTTCACCTTCGAGGCCGATTTCTTCATGGTCCCCTACGACAAGTACGAGGAGCGCATCACAGTTTTCCTTAAGGAGTTATGGGGCTTCCGGGGCGGCACCGGCGGAGGCAACCAGATCAACATAGGCTTCAAGTGGGCTGTTGACAACGGAAATCCGGCGATGGTGGACTCCATGCTTTATACCCACGAGATGGGCCACTGCATGACCGTGGGCTACTACTGGTTCCTGTTCAACGGGTTTCGAGAAGGTATAGCCAATCTCGCTATGGTCATGAGCGAGGACTGCCTCGGTCGCCACAAGACCTCCAAAAACCGCATTGACAGGCAACTCGAGAATTTTAAGAAATACTATCTCGAACTCAATGTGCCGTACTGGCGAAGCCAGAACTACGACCCGTCTTTCGGTGTAATGGCCGGGCTGATTCGTAACGAGCCCCTTCGTGACGGCGCTTTCGACTGGGCAAAGATGCGCGGTACGCTACGCGATTTCAAGTGTTGCCCGATCGAGATAAAATCACTCTTCCAGTACGCTCGCGTCTGGACCAAATGCGCGGAGCCTTATTTTGGCAAAAAGGTATATGACTACTACCGCAAGTGCCGTTTTCCGCTTGACGAAGACTCTATGACGCGCCTTCAGGACGATGTTGATTACTATTCCGGTGAGTTCGCTCTCGCCGGCATGGAGGGCGTTGTCGCATTGCAGGAGTTTATCGCTCGAATAAAGAAGGAAAACCCGCGTTCGTACTACCGCCAACTCGCGGGGCTGGAGTTGCTGCGCCACGCGAACGGCATGGGCGACGAGAAAGTCGCCGCAGACGTCAAGGCCGAGTACGGTATTCCGCCGGCAGCAAACGTGCTGGGCCCTTACGGCGAGAAGAACGGAATCCATGAGATATTGCCGGTTGAGCTTGTTCCCCGCCTCGGTGAGGAACACCGCACCTATCGCCACGCATTGAAATGGAAAGTACAACCATCGAATGAGCTTGGCTTCTTTTCTGCTCGTGCGGACTACTGGGGTTCGTGGAGCGGTCTGGCCCTGACCTACGCCAATTGTCCCGAGGAGACCGAGGCACTTCTCTGGGTTCGATCACGTTTCACCTACGTCGCCTGGCTTAATGACGTGCTTGTGAACAAGGAACCGATGTATTCCGACAAGGCATGGGACGAGTACTCCGACTTCGCCTGCTACCGTGTGAAACTTCATAAAGGTTGGAACAAGCTCCTTGGCCGTTTCCGCTTCCGCAAGGGCACGGGAGTCATGCGCATGAGACTCACCACTGTTAACGGCGGGCCGATAGAGGGCCTGACATTCTCCACAGACGACCACGAGGCCGACATACCCGGCCCACCGGAGACCAGGGTGGGACGGGTGATGTTCAAGGACGATTTCGAACGCCGCCTGTCTCGCAGAAGCTGGGTGAAGGGCTCGGGTGATTTCGAGGTCAAGGGCGGCAGACTTTACTCCCAAGACGGAGCCGGTCGAAAGTTCCGCTGGACCGTTGTGCCCGATGAGAAACGCGAGCCTGACCCCGCGGTTTTGTGGACTCATCAGAAGATTCGCGACAAGGTCGAAGACTACCAGGCTGTCGTGGAGGTTGTGAATCTGGAGAAGAGCCGCCCACGGCTCGATATCATCCTCGAAGGTTCCGGCAAGAACGTCATCACCTCCGGAATGGCGATAATGCTGTCGAGCAATCGAAACGGCATGGACTGGCGCGTTGCGCACTACGACACCGTGTACTTCGAGGGCCGCGCGGAACATGTCGAAAGCGCGGACATTCATGTGCTGCGTTTCAGCAAGTGCGGCAACCGCTATTCCCTGTACTGCAACGACGAGCCCGTATTCGAAAACCTGACTCTGCCCGCGGTCAAGCCCGGTCTCATCGGTTTCGCTTTCAAGAAGGAAAACACTGCACTTGAACGCTTCGAACTTGCCAAGTTGCATTTGAAATAGGTGGGGCGAGGAGTGAGAGTGACCAGCTGAAGAACTGTTTATGTGGTTCGAACTTAGCTTGCTGATTTAGCTTTAGAACATCGAAGAATACTTACTTTCCTTGCCAATAGTGCATAGCCTGATTAGCATTTTGACGACATGCTTCTTGTAGGGAGATAACGATGTTTGACCGAGAGTACTTGAACGAACGGTATAAGACTTGGCTGGAGTGGGCCGACAGGCACTATATCTCGGCTCGACTTCTCAACTTCGCATCGCTCTTTCATGATGCTCACATGCTGCATTGGATGGCTTTTGAAAAGGTGGCGAAGCTTGCCATTTTAGTCAAGGAGGAAAGAAGAGTATTTGCAAAGTGCTCTTCTACAAATTGTATGTCCGATGCGATGGAAAAATTTGTTAAGCAATTCGGACATAGCGCAGAACACCTAACAGAAGAGCTTGAAAAGAAGTATCCCGGATTGCTGACAAGGCAACAGAGACGTTTAGCAAAAACAATACAGGAGAATTTCCAGTGGAGATACCCTCTAAACATGGCCGCTTATTTTGATGATCCCTGTTCTAATTTTGATTACCTTTACCTAAAAGTTCGCTCGAAAAAGCCCATGAACGTTGAGGGTGCCATTGAGTGGCTTCTTCACAAAGACAATCAGCTTGCTTTCCCTGTACAAAGCGAAGCGCTCTTTAAGAAGAACGACTACATAGACAAGAAACGGGGTATTCGGGGTATTTAACGAACCTATCGAACGCTGTACATAATAGGCTTCCCAAATCTAGGCACATCGGATCGCATGTACAAACAGTAGCACTTAGGTAGCATCATAATCGCATAGCGTACAATTGGTTTAGAGCTATTTGGAGGCGGTACGGTGTTAATATGTCCAAGAGAGACATGCTACAGCGGTTGCTTGCAGTGCTGCTTGTGCTGTGCTTTGCGACTCTCCTTGCCTTCGCGGAAGACGTCGGAAATCAAGCAATCAGGATGGGGGACAACGGGTTCTCAATCGGCACTCTTACATTCGTGAGGATCCCCGCCGGTTCGCAACCACTACCTCATATCAAGGGTGGATTTGCCGACTACGACGGGGAGCAGTCCGATTTTCAATTACCCGAATTCTGCATGGCGACTCGGAATCTGAACGCCAACGACCTCGCTGATGTGCGCCGAGAGTTGGGTATTTTTGGCAGAGCCCTCCGCACTTCCCTCGCTTTTAACGATTATGAAATCGCCCTCCTGACCAACAGGCTCAACAGGGACTTCATTCCTGTTCGCGACGGCGAACCAGTAAGCGGCAGATACTGCATTGCGACCGCTGCGCTTTTTATCCGGGCGCTGTTCTTCGGGGGAAGGTGCGAGAAAGAGATGCCCCGACAGGGAGCTTTCAGCAGGATTCGAACGGTGAGATTGGCAGACAGGTTCTCTGAATACCTGAACTGGAGCGGAGAGGCACAACCCGGTGAACTCACGCCGACCTGTAGCGAGGGAAGGCTCGGACATCTGATGGGTGGGACGAGCCGTGTTGCCTGGCCATCGGTAGAGGACAGAAATTGGTATATCAAGAACGTTGAAAGGCACCCAAATAACGGGCTTTTCAATTTCGGCAGTCCATGGAAAGTATCCGCTGGCAGAGCCTCCGTTGTTCTGTGCTTCGTGTTCGATCAGGGAAAAGACAGATGACTGCTCGAAGCGACCTCCAGTACGTAACTGTGGGTGTCGAAGATATATTCGGATACCTTCCCGCTTCAGGACGGTGCGATTTGGAGCAACCTGACCACGTCATGTCACCTTATTCCGTATTCTTCCTTGGAATCTGGGCTCATTTCAGAAATTGCACTTCTCCATAACACCGAGGGTTTCTGATGCGCAAATCTGTATTCATCGTTTTCGGCCTTCTCTTCGTTGTCCTTTACGGCATTACGGCTTCCGCGGATGAGCATACAAGAGAAGACTATCACCTATGTCCTGACAATAAAGTGTTACCCATGTGTTGACTCGGAGATAACACCTCCCCCTTCCCGTTGCCGATTTTCTACCGCCTGCTATAATCCCGCATTCCGCAATGCGCCTTGCGGCGCGGGAAGCTATATGCGATATTCGAACAGCCGTATTCTCAGTGTGCTGAACCTGCTCGGCAGGCTGCTGCAACTGCTGGGCTTCATAATGCTCACGCCCATCATAATGACCCTGATCTACTGGGGTTCGTTCGACGAAGGCGTGCGCACCCTCGTGGCATTCATCCTGCCCGCCGCTGCAAGCTTCTTTACCGGCACATTCCTTCGCAGACGCTTCTCCGACGGCAACTTGGACACCCCCGGCGCAATGCTCCTTTGCGCCCTGTCGTGGATAGCATGCTCCGCCTTCGGCGGCCTGCCGTTCGTAACCGCCCTTGACGCCTCGTACCTCGACGGGCTTTTCGAGGCGGTAAGCGGCTTCACAACCACCGGAATCACAGTCTTCGACGGGCTGAACGAAATGCCACGCTCGATTATCTTCTGGCGGGCATTGACACAGTGGCTCGGCGGGCTGGGGATTTTGTCGTTCTTTCTGTTTTTGTCCTATTCCGGTGTGGGCGCGCATCGTGTGCTGGGCGCCGAGAGCCACAAGATATCATCCACCCGGCCTACCCCCGGCCTATACCGCACCGTACGTATCCTGTGGGGCATATACCTTCTCATCACCGTTTCTGCCATCATCGCTCTGACGCTTGAGGGCATGCCGTTCTTCGATTCTATATGCCACACCCTGACGGCAATCTCAACCGGAGGGTTCTCCCCTTACGATTCCTCGATAGCTTATTACGCCACCGCGGGCTACGAAAACGCACATATGTTCGAATATACACTGACGTTCGTTATGATGCTCGGCGGTATAAACTTTCTCGTGCACTTCCGAGTGCTTACCGGTCACTTCACCGCCCTGTGGGACGGCGTGGAGATTCGATACTGGTGGTACTTCGTGTTCGGTTTCGTCGCGCTCATCATCCTCGACCGCTACATGAACGCCGCTGAGGTGAGTTCGTTTTCCGACGTGTTCCGAACAACCATCTTCCAGGTACTCGCATTGCTGTCCACCACCGGTTTCGGCACCCTCGACATAGGCTCGGACGCTTTCCCTGCTCTCTCGAAGCAGTTATTCCTTATAATGATGGTGATAGGCGGCTGTGTAGGTTCCACCGGAGGCGGTATTAAGGTCTTGCGCATAGTTATTTTGCAGCGTCTGATGGGCCGGGAGATTTTCAAGGCCCGCGTGAGCCAACATGCGTCAAAGGGCCTTGTGATTAACAAGAAACTCGTGCCGGACGATTAGACCGAGCGGGTAGCGGCGCTGTTCTTCACCTGGATTGCTCTGCTGGTTGTCGGTGGTTTCGTCACTGCTCTCTTCAGCGACCAGACGGCCTGGGCATCGTTCTCCGGCATGTTCTCTGCACTGGGCAACATAGGCCCGTGCTATATATCCGTTGCCGACATGATAGACATTCACCCTATGGTGAAGGTGATGTACATGTTCGGCATGCTCGCGGGCAGGCTTGAGATACTGCCTGTTCTTTTGATATTCTCCCGCAAAGCGTGGTCCTGACCCCTCGGAGGTTGAAATGCGCGTAATAATATGTGGAGCCGGAATGGTGGGCGGAGTACTCGCCGAGCGTATGCTGAAAGACAAGCATGACACAGTCGTGATAGACGAGGACAAGGAGGTCTGCGACAAGCTGTATGCAGAGACGGGCGTTGTGGCCATCCACGGCAACAGCGCGACGCTGGAGGCGCTTCGTGAGGCAGAGGCAGAGAAGGCCGACCTCGTTGTCGCCGTGACGAACGACGACGCGGTAAACCTGTCCTGTTCGCTTTTATCCAAGAGCCTTGGTGTGAAGCAGATAATAGTTCGTGTAAACGACCCCTCCTACGAACGAGCCTACGAGATGGCCGGAGTAAGCGCTATGGTATGGGGCACCGACCTTGTGGTGAACCAGGTAGCCATGGAGATTCGCCATCCTCGCGCCCGCAACATTACTTCCATCGCCGAAAACCGCGCGAATATCTTCTCGGTCGAGGTGCCGGAAAATGCGGCCATCAAGGGAAAGACCATTCAGCAGCTAACGAAGGACAAACGTTTCCCCGAAGAGTGCGTATTCATCGCCGTCTATAACGACAACAGTGACCGGTTCTACATCCCCCGCGGCAGCAACAAGGTATGCGAGGGCGACCACCTGTACATGATTTCCGCCGAAAAGGACATGGAACGGCTGCTGGACATCATCACCGAGCCCGGCAAACAAGAAAAGCGTGAGGTACCCGACGAAGGCGACGGCAAGAAACTGAAGGGGAAATAGCGGTGCTTTATACCGCCCGCCGACCCACGCTGAAGCGGTGAAGGGCTCGGGTGATTTCGAGGTCAAGGGCGGCAGACTTTACTCCCAAGACGGAGCCGGTCGAAAGTTCCGCTGGACCGTTGTGCCCGATGAGAAACGCGAGCCTGACCCCGCGGTTTTGTGGACTCATCAGAAGATTCGCGACAAGGTCGAAGACTACCAGGCTGTCGTGGAGGTTGTGAATCTGGAGAAGAGCCGCCCACGGCTCGATATCATCCTCGAAGGTTCCGGCAAGAACGTCATCACCTCCGGAATGGCGATAATGCTGTCGCAGCAATCGAAACGGCATGGACTGGCGCGTTGCGCACTACGACACCGTGTACTTCGAGGGCCGCGCGGAACATGTCGAAAGCGCGGACATTCATGTGCTGCGTTTCAGCAAGTGCGGCAACCGCTATTCGCTGTACTGCAACGACGAGCCCGTATTCGAAAACCTGACTCTGCCCGCGGTCAAGCCCGGTCTTATCGGTTTCGCTTTCAAGAAGGAAAACACCGCGCTCGAACGCTTCGAGCTTGCCAAGTTGCATTTGAAATAGGTGGGTGCGCTCGCGGCATTGGGCCGCCTCGAATAATACGCAATTCTGTCATGAAAAGCGCAGATTTTGCCTGCGGGGCGTGATTTCAACTCATTTGACGGCTTTTTGGCGGATAATGAGGCTGTTTGCGTCCGTTTTGCGAGCATTTTGAGTTGTTTTTTCGTACTCAGGGCTGACTTAGACAGTGCAAGGTCTTGCTTTCAGAAGTGTTACGAGTCTACTCATATTATAGGTGAGGTTTCGTAGGCCGATCTTCGCCCTCGCCCAACAACGGCACGATTCTTGTATTAAGAACATCTTCCTTTGTTAGACCTCTTCCTCTGACAGGGCCGAAGCCCTAAAGCAGTCCATTCCCGTGTAGTTCGGATGGTTCCGTTTACGCGAGCATCATCAGAGAACTCGTCTGGCTCACCCGAATGCAGGCTACCGTCAACATGCCTGACTTCCGGAGACTCTTCTTTGCCGGGCTCGTTAGAAAGGTGCTCCGGCTCAAGCTTCGGAGTTCTGTTCGTACGGTCGTGGTTTTTGTCTTCCCCGTTCGCCATAGCTACTCCTTAATATTCGACTCACTGCGGGATCTGCTTTGCGAATGAAAACTGGTGTTCAGTCCGTACTGAACAGGCAATCGCCTCTCAAAACGCCGGAAATACTCGAGAATCGTCTTCCTCGACTGTGCTCGGAATTCCCGGCGCACCCTGCGGAGCGGGAGGAGAAAGGCGTGCATCGGGTTCGTGCTGGAAACAACCCCTCTCGTTCACTCGACCACCTCCTTGGTGTCTACGACGCCTCGCCCCGCCTCGGTGAACCGCCGCCCGCCTTCACGGCCCGCATGTCAGGGCAGACCCCTGCGGCTACCGAGTCCACGAGGATAACGCCAAACATAGAAGAGGGCAAGGCACAGGGCCTGCCCCTACGGGTTGGCGAGCGAACGGGTGGGAGCTGACGGGGCACGGTGCGAAGGTTAATCTTCACGGTTTGCGTTCTGTGGTTCCCTTGCCCTTTGCTTCCCTCTACTCTCTACTCACTACTTCTACTATCTCGCCGGAGGGCGCGGCGCTTTCCGGAATCTTCTGTCCTGAATAACAAGGGGCTGTCAGCGAATTCGGAGAGATCTCATGAACAGGCTCTTCTTAAACGCATCTGAGGCTTTGTTCCGCACTGTCCAGTTCAGCGTATTGCGACCTGATGAACCGGCCCTCATAATTGGGCGAACCAGAAGAACATACGTACGGTTTCGTATGTCTGTTTGTTGGAACCCTCACAAACATTCGTTTACCAACAGTTGTGGGTGAAAAGCGGCCTGAAAGGCTCCTGACATCATAATATGACATTGACACAAACAGCTTGCCCGGACAAGACCCAAATATGTTCCAAACCATTTGCGCAGTATGCGGGGAACAGGAGCTCATTTACATCAGCCTTGGTGATCTCAACTTCTGTATAACGTTTACTACAGGGTCGAGACAAAGACAAGCTACATCCAGACCCACATGATAATCTCCAACAGTATCGTGATATAGGTAAAAGTCTAACCCTCCCATCAACCTGGCACGAACACACCGCCTGTAGCAGAATCATCTATTTTAACGTCGAAACTGGAGACTGTCGGCACGCTGCTGTTGGACGTGTGGGGAACGATGAGGCGTTTCAGAACCAGTTTGCCCTGATCGTTTCGCGAAAGCAACACGTGATGGAAGAGCGTGTTGCCGCTGCTGTCCACGAACGCATATGGCTCCATGCCCGGCACCGTGCCCTGCAGCCACCAGCCGAGCGAAACCTTTAAGAGAGCGACTCCCGGACTTCGCCGCTTTCGGCTATGGAGAACTGGAGGTATGAGATCGCTCCAACTCCGTCGGCAGCCGCGATGCAGGCCACTAAGCTAACAGGGTTATATATTGCGGACAGAACGATGAGACTCTCCGAACAGTCCAGGATTTCTCCGGTCATTGCGTCGCGAACGCAGAGCCTGCCGATTGCCCTGCTCTTCGGGCACTGTCGTGTAGGCATTGCCATTAGCGCCCACGGTGCCCAGTCCGGGGCAAGAGCAGTGAACGGTTCGAAAACAGATCTCCACAGTTCCCATAAAAGCAAATGCGCAGAGGAAACAGCAAAGCTTGTTAGTTGCGCATAGTGCAACTCGTACTGAACCACTGGACTCCCGGCACAAAGGCGACAGAAGCTCCATTGCCAGCGAACATCACCAGGACTTGGTGAGAGGAATACAGACATCCTGCCGACATGTCGTCGTTGCACAAGAGAAAGTCGCCTATGGTATGTTGCAGAGACGGGTACTCGGTCAGCGACCTGCTGAACTCCCTGAACACGATCTCGCAACTGTATGTGTCAAAGAACACCGGCGGCATCGTCGCATCTCCCAGACCCTTGCCTAAAGGCCACAGGATTGCGAATCTACTCGACAGCGGTTCTGCGCTCTGCCCTTGTGACACCTTTCCACTGGGAAACTCCGACCGAATTCTGTCCGAGTTGGTACACCCACTCTTGAAATAAAACTCGCTTGTCCATTGCTCCAATTTCCTGAATACAAAGGAACTCCACTATCTCAAAGTAGTTGGTCTTATTCCATATTAACTTGTGTGCTGAGCCTGCGGAGATGACAAACGGCCTGATGTATATTTTCCAGGCGGTCGGTGTTCGGAAAGCCACTTTCACCGCTTTGAGTTTCCCCGCAAGCTCATGGTTCTCTGAGAGCTTTCCGGTAGGCGACACCTCAAGAACACCCTCAACTTTGTGCAACCTGTAATATGTGACTCTCTTGAGTTCTTTCCTGACACCGTCCTGTACGACCTTGAACCCCTCGCAACTGTAGTGGTGACCGCTTAGTCCAACTGCTTTACAAGTACGACGTAGAACCTGTCAGCTCCTGCAAATATGCACGGGATGCAGCCAACAGCTATCTGTAGAAAGGTCGTATGTCGTTCCATCCGGCAGAAGCTGTAGATGGAAGTTCGCTGATTTACTTCTCTGGTAACCCGCGAGTACTTTATCGCCGGGATACAGGCGGTAGCGGCAGGATGTCGTCCAGCGCGTCGGCGTCGCCCAGACGGTTACCGAATTCGCGAACGTTTGCGGAACTATGCCTTCAACCGGTATTTCCTTATCGGCGTTGACAGCTCATTGATGCTGGGAAAACCACTGCGGGTTCCTCAGCACAACCAGCGCTCATAGCGACAACGCATACGATACTCAGCATTGCCAAACGTTTGATGATCATTCTTCCTCCACAACGCTGTCGTAGCAAAGAGCCTCAGCTTTTTTCACTGCCCTTTCCTACTATGGTACTCTCCCAGCTGTTCAGCAGCAACCTCCGCAAGTACTTTCGGCGAAAGCAAAATACAGCCTTCCAAGTCGTGAACAATTCTCTCCAGCTTCATCTCCAGCAATCAGTCTATTGAACGTCCTTTTCATCTCCTTGAAGACTTCGTTATCTGAGGTCAAGCAATACGCGACTGCTTGAGCAAGTATTTTACCGTAGAACATCTGACCTAACTCAAAGCCGGGATTATGCGGCGAACCGTTCCTCTCAAACTCTGTAATAAAGGGTGGCAGCTCGCGATGGAAGACAAGCACATCAGGCTCAGCCAATAGGGAGACCATCAACATACTCTTGAGACACTCTCGTAACCTCAGCAATGACATTACAATATCGTATCTGAATAATGAGTCTATTTAGAAGTTCTGTTGACGCCAGCATGAGAGCAAGAAGTTCGCCCACACGGCTTGCCTCGTTAAATACAGCCAATACGCGATCTACCGTCTTCCAGATTTTCTAAGGCCCCTTTTTCAGAGCTTCCTTCCCCTTCTTTTTCAACCATTCTTTACCTTTTCTTAGCATTTCATCCGTCAAATCCTCTAGTTCAATTTCCCCGACAATCGTATTACCGTCTACGTCGCAAATCTCGATTTCATACGGTGGTTCCGCAGCAATCTCAGCAGAACAAGACATCACAACACCAGGTGGAGGCATTGTATTTCCATGCATTATCAACAACTTCATCTCGGGAATCTACTTTCTTTTTCTTCTTTACTCTGAACCTATATACCTTCCCTTCTTTCGGCTTTTCGTCCTCGGCAACTTCATCCCAATCACTAATAAAAGGTAACCAAGTGGGAGAGTACTTGTCTACATCCACACCATCTGGAAAACTCGGATCACCATCACCTTTCCACACCCATCCACCAGGTGAGTGAACTGACTTGGGCACATATGTCCAACGCATGTTCACATCTTCAACATGCGGAACAGCAGCAGACATTTCTATCTCTCTTGTGAATAGCGTTGCGAAAGGACGCTCTGAATAATGCTTCACCATTTGTCTTGCTGTTTTTCTAGCCTTCCACAACCCCAAACGAGAAACAGGTCTTCGCAGTATCTCTTCCTTCGTTAGACCTCTTCCTCTAACCGGGTCGAAGCCCTCAAGCCGTCCATTCCCGTGTAGTTCGGATGGTTCGTTTAAGAGAGCATCATCAGAGAACTCGTCTGTCTCACCCGAATGCAGGCTACCTTCAACATGCCTGACTTCCGGAGACTCTTCTTTGCCGGGCTCGTTAGAAGGTGCTCCGGCTCAAGCTTCGGAGTTCTGTTCGGACGGTCGTGTTTTTTGTCTTCCCGTTCGCCATGGTTGCTCCTTGCAATATTCTACCCCTGCGGGGTGTTCTTTGCGAGTGAAAACTGCCGCTCAAGCGTGAGTTTTTCGAAAGCTGCGAATGCTCTGAAGAACGTAGGGCACGCCCTTATGGCAGGGCGTGCCCCGTGTCACACTGGACTAACCTCTCTGCTGTTCGATGTAGTACTTGATCTGTTCGGCGTTCATTGGGCCGTTGTGGCGGTCAGTACTCATCAGCGCGCCGCCACTGCCGTAGCCCACGTAGAAGTAATCGGACGGTGTCGCTGCCGCGTATTTGATGTCAGTCTGCACCATGGTGATGTCGGTCTTGTTGCCGCGAAAGAACTGGACACTGGGCAATGTGTACTGCTCATAAGGTACGGGCCACTGATTCGATGGTTGCGAGTGCGCGCGCTGGTGTGGGAACCGCATTCGCCATAGAAGTCGTGCAGAAGTATTCTGTTACTTCGCCCAGTGTTGGTCGAGATAGATGGACCGAAAGAATTCGTGTGTCAACGATGTTAACTGCCATTTTTCCTCCTTCAAGTCAGAGCATGAATGATGTTCACAATAAAAGATGCACTTGTATTGTATCTCCCCCCTGTATGTCAAGTCCCGGTCATTTTTTTCCGTAACTTTTTTTTGAGCGCGTGTAAATAAGGGTTCTGGCAGGGCGATACGTCACTTCAGGAAAGAGGAGGACATAACATTGATGCGTAAAATGTGCGTGGCAGTTAGGAGATGATGCTTATGAGGCTTTCCTTATTTGATTGGCCCCCTAAAAAAGACATTTTTGCTGCAAATGGCTCCGGCTTTAGTGCCTCGCTCGTTTTCGCATGAAACCTATTATTCGAGGTACCCATTGATTCCGGGCAAATGCCATAAAGCGAAGCAAGCCGGCTCGATTCTTTTGCTTATATTTGCCGCAGGCAGGCTCCGCGCATGTATTGCGGTGTAAACGTATCCTGCTTTCCTGTCTTGAAACAGCTCTCAGGTCGCAGGTATGACGTTTGCTGCGCTCTGCTGATATGCGCTTTCCCCAATTCTATATGGCGCATATACTGCAGAACTATTGGTCATTGTCTAACTCTGTTCCACCTGTCCACATTTTTCCAGATTTTTTATTTTTTTTCTTGTTTTTTCTCACATTGCGGAGTATTGTTTCATCGCAAAGAATAATGGGGCATGATTATGCTTGATAGCCGAAGATATAAGCGTTCTCTGATCGTTGCTTATTGCCTTGTGTTGCTCTCGTTCAGCTTTGCAGCTACCCTCACCTTCGCGGAAGACGCGGAAATCAAGCAATCAGGATGGGGAACAACGGGTTCTCAATCGGCACTCTTACATTATGAGGATCCCCGCCGGTTCGCAACCACTACCTCATATCAAGGGTGGATTTGCCACGACGGGGAGCAGTCCGATTTTCAATTACCCGATTCTGCATGGCGACTCGGAATCTGAAGTAACGCAACGACTCGGTTGATGCGCGAGAGTTGGGTATTTTTGGCAGAGCCCTCCGCACCTCCCTCGCTTTTAACGATTATGAAATCGCCCTCCTGACCAACAGGCTCAACAGGGACTTCATTCCTGTTCGCGACGGCGAACCAGTAAGTGGCAGATACTGCATTGCGACCGCTGCGCTTTTTATCCGGGCGCTGTTCTTCGGGGGAAGGTGCGAGAAAGAGATGCCCCGCCAGGAAGCTTTAGCAGGATGCGAACGGTGGAGTTGGCGGACAGGTTCTCCGAATACCTGAACTGGAGCGGAGAGGCGCAACCCGGTGAACTCACGCCGACCTGTAGCGAGGGAAGGCTCGGACATCTGATGGGTGGGACGAGCCGTGTTGCCTGGCCATCGGTAAAGGACAGAAATTGGTATATCAAGAACGTTGAAAGGCACCCAAATAACGGGCTTTTCAATTTCGGCAGTCCATGGAAAGTATCCGCTGGCAGAGGCCTCCGTTGTTCTGTGCTTCGTGTTCAGTCAGGGGGAAGAACAGATGACTGCTCGAAGCGACCTCCAGTACGTCACTGTGGGAGTATTAAGGATATGTTCGCCTAAATCGCCGCCGGACAATCCGTTCATCAACCTGACCACGTCATGTCACCTTTTTCCGAATTCTTCCTTGGAATCTGGGCTCATTTCAGAAATTGCACTTATCCATAACACCGAGGGTTTCTGATGCGCAAACCTGTATTCATCGTTTTCGGCCTTCTCTTCGTTGTCCTGTACGGCATTACGGCAGGCGAGGATATCTCTGGGCATGGGATCCGCATGCAGGGCTACGAACACGAGCCCCATCCCTCGAAAGTTCAGGAGGAGTACCTGCGGTTGAAGGGGAGAGCGGAGAAAAACGGCACTGTCGAACCCGATTATTACCTCATATTCCAGATGCAGAAATGCCTTTTCGCGCAAATGAGAAAGAACAAACAATCAGGCGAAAAGCTGTCGTCTCCACAAGAAATACTCGACGCATATCGACCGCTATTGCCCCGGCTTTTTGCCTCTGTTAAGGACGAGTTGCCGGACTTTGCTCAGATAAACGACTTGCTCGTCCACTCGATGATTCACGCATACCTTCGCTCAATACGTGACGGCCTTCGCAGATATGGAGATTCAATACGCACACGAATATCCGAAAAACGCAAGAGGGAACTCACGCCCCATTCCTCCCTAGCCCTGCGCCTCGCATTTGCAATCGCCGAGGAATCTGGAGGCCAGTTGCGCGGAATAGATGTCACAACAGCAGAAGCCGGGCCGGGCTCCATCTTCATCCTCCAGGATTTATCCGCACCAAGGACAGGCGGTGTTCACCACCACTCGACGAAATAGTCGCGCCGATTTTCAACTCGACGGCACATTAACCCGCTGTAAACCAACAGGCAGTGGAAAAGTATTTCACCGAAAACGGAGAGCTACCAAAGTTCACGCGAAACTTCACCCGGGTACCAGTTGACTTCTTTTTCCACTCCTCGCTCTTTCTGCACCGAAACTATCCGCCGGACGGACAGAGCTTCATGTACAGGCAGATTTTCGACATCCGCGCTATCCACGTCGAAAAGACCTTCGATATTTCTGCCTTCCCCGATGTTTCGGCAAGAGAGGGAACAACTCCGGGTAACCTGCACCAGTTTCTGATGAATGCAATGCGACGATCTCGAACGGCCGTTCGCTGCGCCGTTGAAGGAAGGGGAAGTTGAGAAGGAACGGACCACGCGAAAGGTACAGGAAGTTCATGCTCTCCGGCAGAGCCCTACCTTGCAGCGAGGGTGTGGCGGGGCGGTAAGGACGAAGCTCGTTATGCCAAGCCCCATGTGGGCGATGCGGCCTTGACCTTTCCGTACTCCGGGATCACGATACCACCCCGGAACTGTTCGTAGCAACTGATTCCTGACGCACTGGATACGCGTAGCTGTGCGACGGCGGTGTTCAGACGTGTTTGAACTACAACTTAGCCGCGTTTGACAACCCGATTCCCGCGGTGGAGCGGTGGGGACGTGAGTATTCTCCGCCCTGGGTCCACTAAGCAATATCTGACTTCTTCCAATGCGATTACTCGCCACAAAAAAGCCCCGCGCTAAGCGGGGCTTTTATTTCAGAAACTGAACTGCATGCGATCAGAAAGTATATGAGTTGTATTCTTTGATCTTCTCTACGAGCTTTTCTACCTGTTCACGGAGTGTGCCTGTGTGACCCGGGTGTTCCTCCTCCGAGTCATCTTTGAGGTGTTTACAGTCGAGGTCTTCTTTTTCAATGTGCTGCACAACACGCATCGCAAGATCTGTCTTGCCAACTATCTTTGCAGGGCTTCGACCTTCTCTGTTTTCAACGATTTCTTTGTTGGCTTCCTTGAGCCAATCAGAGAAACTCTTGCCACGTTCGAACCCAGGAATTTCAAGGTCTGGAAAAACTCTGTCCAGGACATCCTTTGTAAGGTAGTTCTCTATTTCTTTGCCTTTTGTTATCCAGACAAATCCCGCGTTTGCCTCGATCTCCTTTCTTGCTTTCTCCTTGTCTCTCGTCCATCCCTTGCCCTTTGAAGAATCATCAGCAATGTCACTGCCGAGAACAACGACGTCGTTCGGGATAGTTTAGTTTCTGTGCCTCAATGAACTTCTTGGTTTCTGCCTTGAGTTGCTCATTGTCTTGCTCTGACACAGGTTCTTCGTCATAGGAACGCCACGAGAGCAGCGAGCCACCGCTAAAAGCAATCTGGTAGAGGTTCGGGTTGTTGCAGCGTTCATCCACAAGCTCGATCCACTTTCCCGACGGAGACCGGCGTCGGGTGGCCCTTCAACCCAGATAACGAATTCGCCTGAAGAATGTCAGCCGGAAGTTAGACACTAAGCCCTGCAACAAAAGTTTTTTGGAACGGCACTGGGCAATTCGCGTTTTCTTACCCTCTTCGACTTCCGTTTAACGCTATCTGTTACCTTCTCCCTTTGCACTTCAAGAGTTTGGTGCATCTTGTTAAAATCAATTAATTCAAGATTGGCTGAGCGTCGTCAAGAAGTTATCTTCTTGCTTTGCCTTCCCCTTAAGGTACTTCAGGAAACGGCGGAGTAATGCCGGATGCATGTTTGTTTCCGGTTCTTCCAGAGCCACACTCCCTCTTTGAATTGTCTGGGCCAAGGAGTTCTTCAGTTAGTCTTGAGTTGCAGAAAAGGCATACCATCAGGACCATTCGCAAACCTGCACCAAAATTCTCTGCATAAATCTCCTTACCGTCAATATCCAACAACACTTGCCACTTGCCCTTACTGCCACTTTTACCCGACCTTATCTGCCTGCATTTTATGTCGGTGACTTCAGCTTCCGCATCGAGTATCGTGTCGATGTCTCCCATGAGTTCTTCAACAACTTCGGGATGGCCATATTCGACGTTAACAAGAGTATGAACCAATTTCGTGACACCCGAACCATTGCGGCCAATATCTCCAAGTCCAATTCCAATTTCATCGACGATTTTAGGGAAAGTCCGTTCGTACCCATACGGAAAGCGTTTTTCACTCAAGAACTTGCCCAGGCATTCACTTCCTTCGATTTTTGCATACGGTCTATCGAACCACGACCTTTAAACCCACGAATGGATTTTTTCTTTATCTAATGGTGAAACTGCGATGCTTGCACCTTTGTCAGAACGCGTATCAAACTCCATAGCTGTGTTGCTGGAGAATTTCTCGTTAAGCACGCTCGAGAGAGCTATGCGGTAAGCTCTCTGATGAGATGCCCCTGGTTTTACGACCTCATTGTTGTGTTCGTCCTTCCAGCAGAAGACCAACTCCAAAATATCCAGCAAAGTAGACTTGCCGGAGTTGTTCTTGCCGATAATGACATTAATGGGTTTGATCGTGTCAAATCCCTGCTCGTCTGCAAAGCACTTGAAGTTAGAAGCTTTGATCGAGAGGTCGGTAAGTTTGATCGATTCGTCAGCCACTGTAACTCCCTTTTGGATTGTCTTGCGACTTGCCCCATTCGAATGGGTCATCACACGCCACTTTCTACTTTTCCAGTGACTCTCACGTTTGCTAAAGCTCTTTTTCGCCATCCTCGTGTTCGCAGATGATACGGCAAGCGCGGCTATGGATGGGCTCCTAACGATACTCTTTGGTAGTTTTCTTAACTGCCAGAATCATCCGCAACTTCGTTTCCACTTCCTGTCGTATAACAGGCATCGTACCGGCTGACCAGGGCCGCGCAGTGGCGATCGCGCAAAGGACAGAGGCTGGTATTTGAATAATGCCAGAAGCCAATGGGCAGCAGGCTTTAATATATCAGGCTGTCCTTCGCCTTTGGCCGCGAGCCGTGGGTCGGTCGTGCTGTGCTTTGTGTTCGACCAAGGAACAGACAGTGCTTTCCGCAGCAAGGGCTTATGAACACTGATACAGATACGGTAATGCAGGGATGTTTTGACAATGCACCTTTCAAAGTTATAATGTTTCTGTGATTATGAAAACATCGCTCGCGGCCCTGCTCGGTGCCTGCTGCGGACTTCTCGCTTTTATCCCCCTCGCCACAGAAGCCCATTCGTATCTGGGTGAATCGCCAAGTTCCTGCATTAACTGCCATGTGATGCGCCCATTTTATGTTCAGCAGCAGCGCAGTGCCCACTTTTCCGCGAATGGCGCCGACCGCCCATATTCCACACCAGATAATATCGTCAAGTATGACGCTGAACAAGAGCAGGGACGGCCTTTGGGATGCGTGGGTGTTCACAACCGGAGGAACTGACTACGCTATCAAGCTGCATGAAGGATCAAAGGTCACGATAACCGACAACTGCATGAGATGCCACCCAGAGGCCATGGCTTACAGTGATATTTTCCACACCAAAACAAGGTTCTGCGGGGACTGTCACCGAAACACAGTTCACGCTTCTCAGAGGGGCGCGGGTTCTTTCACATACGCTCACTATCCGAAGTTTCCCTCCCTGAGAAGGAGGCTTTTCGGAAGGAAGAGAAATGAAAACCGAATCATTCTGCAAATTTTCCAGGCTGTTTTACTTCATCGTGTTCGCCGTGTCCACAATCACCATGTTTGCAGTCGGAGTCGCGCTTACCCTCATTCTTGAGCGCCGTTCCGAAAATCTGCTAATGCCCGTAGTCTTTGAACAACTCGACCCCGGAGAGGCCGACAGCAGCAAGTGGGAGAGGAACTTTCCCCGCGAGTACGAGTCGTTCATGATGACGAGGATTGCCAACCTGACCGGACGGCCCTCAGCCGTTCGATCATCTCAAGCGAATCGGCTTAAGATGATGATCCCGGATATTCGTTTTCAGTCGAATATCTTGAAGACAGGGGACACTACTGGGCTCTCGAGGACGTCACAAAAACGGGCAGGATGGATGTTTCGAGGGGTGGGAAACCGATGCCAGGAACATGCATAAACTGCAAGACGAGTGATTTGCCGAACCTTTACTCGAAGCATACTCCCGCCGGTGTTTTTAAAATGAGCTTCGACGATATCAGGGCGGAAACCGAGCATACTATCGGCTGCGCCAATTGCCACGATGGCTCGACACTTGAATTGAGGTTGACTAACGTCGCGCTGATTGAAGCGCTCGAGAAGGACGGGCGCAGGGCAGAAGACCTGAGCCGTCAGGAAATGCGCTCCATGGTATGCGCCAACTGCCATGTCGAATACTATTTCGCCAAGGACGCATATCTTACGCTTCCATGGGATAACGGACGCAAGCCAGAACAAATGCTCGACTACTACGACTCCATTGACTTCAAGGACTGGACCAACGCGACAAGCGGCGCGGATATGGTCAAAATGCAGCATCCTGATTACGAACTGTTCACCACCGGTGTACATTACAAACGCGGTCTTGCATGTGCTGACTGCCACATGCCGTATTCCTCACAGGGGGGCGTGAAGTACACCGATCATCATGTACAGAGCCCGTTGAAGAATGTGGGCAATGTCTGCCTCGTATGCCATCGGTTCTCGGAGCAAGAAGCAATTGACCTTGTCCATGAACGTCAGAATATCGTTTGGGATCTCCAGAAACGCGCATGCGACCTTCTCGCCATCGCTCACGAAGAGGTCGGCAAGGCCGCAGAAGACTTCTCAGATGAGCAACTCGCATCAGTTCGATACAATTTGCGCGCTTCACAGATAAGGTGGACTACATGGCTTCCTCCAACAGCATGGGCTTTCACTCGCCCCAGGAGGCAGCAAGAATTCTTTCGGAGGGCATTGACCTCGCCCAGGAAGCACGTCTTGAACTTTCAAGACTGAAAGAGTGAAAGCTGCTTCTTGTCAACCGGGAAAGAGTTGGTGAGTTCAGGCCACTCAACATCACGGATTCACTGCATTCGACATTCGAAGTGATTCTCCGACCCCGTGTTCAAAAGCTTTGTGTGAGCCTGACCAGCCCGATCAGTTGAACATCGCATCTTCGCCGGTTTCCTCCTCTTTTTGGTCATCCGAGCCGAAAGGAAGGATGCCGTTCCACTTGCGGATGGCTTCGAGGATCAGCAACATGTTCGTGAGATTCTTTGAGAGGATGTCAAAAGCCTTGGCCTGGGCTTCGGCCTCGATTATGCGGGCCTCGGCCTCAGAGCGCGCGGCCTCAACCTTCGCCTCGGCCTGGATAATCGGAATCTGGGCTATCGTGCGCTCTTTCTTGAGCTGCTCCTCGGCACGAAGGGCCTGCTGCGTCATCTTGTTGCGCTCTTCGATCTGTTGCTTGTACTGGTCGGAGTAGTCCATGTCAACTATCTCGACGCGCTCAATGGTGAACTGCCCGCCCTGCTCCATCAATCTATTGGATATAATTTCCACCGCCTTTTTGCGAAGTTCCTCGCGCTTTGCGACGATATCGGTTATCTTGTATTCTATCGTCAGTTCCTTGAATGCATTCTCCGCAATCGGACTGATGAAGCTTGTCCACATGCGGGGATCCTCGCGCAACTGGCGATAAACTTCCATCGCCTGCGCTCGGTTCAGACGGTAGGCCACGTTCAACTTGCAGCTTACGTCCTGGTTCTCGGCAGAGAACGCGCTCATCTGCAGGTCGAACAGCTGAAGCGACACCGGCATTATGTGAAACTGCGAAAACGGGTGTTGGAAGAAATGCAGGCCCTCCTGTTCCTCAACATCCGTAACCTCGCCGAAAACGGTGATGACCGCCACGCTCTCGGTGTCAACGGCGCGAATAGTTGAGAAGAACAGAAAACCAAGCCCGACCAGCACCACCAGCACGATGACACCGATAACGGCTTTCTTTGAAATCTGTACCTGTTGCGGATGTGGCATTTTTCCTCCAATGTCTGTAGTTCACATGAAGTGTAGCACGTTTTGTCAGTCAATGAGCAATCGCGGTTTCACTTCCTCGCCGTTCGCGTCGAGACAATAAAGCAGCCGGGCGTTGATGGGCGGGGCCTCGCCGTCCTTCGAACGCAACCGAACGGAGGCGATGTATCTTGGCAGACGCTCCACGCCGGAGGTGGACAGCACGAACTGATTCGTGTCCAGCCGGACAGCGCGGCGCACCGAATCGCTGTCGGAAAGCTCTTCCATTCCGGAGTAAACGCCGTCGGGGCACTGCACGAGTATCGCAATCCTGCACGCATCAACCGAACCGCGCACGTCAAGGCGGTATTCACGGTCCCCGAGCCGTGTAAGACTCACACTCACAGAATGCGCGATGGTGAGCATGTATAACGCCACACCCGCGACACACAGGACGCACAGCACGGCACCGGCAATGATGAACTTAGCGCGCGTCTTCAAGATATGCTCCATATAAAAACGGTGTCAGGTCAAGCTCGCTTCGAGCCATGACCAAGGCATACAGCCGCGAGACACGCACGGCACGTTTCGGGTCGGGCGAAAAGTAAATGCCCCTGCCCTGCTCATAGTTGAACACCCGGTCGCGAGAGATCAGAGTGTGACCAGATGGAGTAGAGTCCACCGAGAACTCGCGTATCAGTCGCTTGCTGCGATTGCCACCGATTGCCGCGACAACCTTCAGCGATGCCGCACCTTGGGGAACGTCGAAGGTCCCACGCGATGAATTCACGTCACCGTCCCCGGCCTGCACCGAGAACTGCGCTGCGGCGAAACACGTTCGATCGCCCCAGCGTGCGGTGGCCCACATAGTGAGCCTATCGCCCACGAAGGTTGAACTCAGAGACGGATGAAGCAACTGACTGTCCGCGTCATCTTCCGGAATTTGGGTGTCGCAAACGGCGGGGAACCACCCGTAAACGTCCCTTTCCACGACGGCCATGCGAAGGGCCTGCGACGGAGCGACGGAGGGCGGGGTTCCGTAAATTCCTCCGCGCGAAAGCTGTCCGTGCTCCAGCTCATACCGGCATCACCGTTTCGTATTCGACCGCCGAAGATGAACTCGTCTCCCTCATAGGCCGCGAAACGCACCTCGTTTCCCGTGGGAAGCGACACCTCGCCGGCCCGTTTGGAAACATGCAAAAACGCCTTGCGTCCGTCCAGCACCGCGAATTGCGGACCGTCCCCGAGCAACATTGCACAAAGAGCGAAATCGGCCTGTCCGCGCCGTGCTTTCCAAACGGACGGCGGTATGACGCATGAATGTACACGGTTCGCGGCACTGTAATGGGTGGGAAGCGCGACAAAACCATCTCCGCCCAACACGCAAACGCTGTATGCCTGAGGGGGAAGATGAGGCTCGAACTGCATTATCTGCGGAGAGTCGAACGATACCTCCGCGAGCCTTGTGCCATTCGCTACGACCGACAACCGAACCGGCTCGCCGACCGCAAGCCAGCGTCCGTCGGACGGCGCGAGCATATTCGTGCGCTCTATTCCCATGAAGGTTCGCTTGCCAAACCTGTGCGCGGGAAGGAGTTCGAGCTTGCACGAACGCAGCGACACGGAACCGGAAAGCTGGTCGGTGGAAAGAAAGTTGCCGCCCCCCGAGCCGTATTTCTGAACGGCCGCGGCAAGGTCGAGGCGTGGTAAGGCCCGGCCCGGCGGATAAGGGGCATCGTCTTCCACGCTGGCGGCAAGCGACGCCGCATCATTCGTATCAGAAGCCGCAATTACCGGGCGCACGAAGGGAATCTCAAACTCGCCGAGCAGAAGACGTGCACAAACCAACCTCTGGAGCGGCAGGTCTTTCCCGCCGTCGAGTACTGCGCTGCCCGAAAGGTCGGCAAAGTCACCGGAACTTCTGAGTTTCAGCTCCGTTCTTGCTTTACCGACAGCAACCACCGGTGGCTCGAGTCCCAAAGTTGCATCGCTAAAACGAGCAGAGACCTTAAGCGATTCAGTTTCCGCGTTTGCCAAAAACTCGAAATCCAGTGGCAGTTTCACAAGTCCTGCGCGAGTGAGAACAGCAAGGGAATCCTCGGTGTACGTGGCGTCAACTATGGTGCAGGTCGGGCCCGGGCGATATGACTCCACGAGCTTCTCTTCTATTACCGAATACACCGCCCTGCGATTGAACAGCGCGAGCCTGCCAGCCCTGCTCACACAGCCCAGCCAGGGCACGCCGTCGCGTGAATCGTAGCTTCTTATGAAAGTCAGGTCGGACCGGCGCACTATCCGCGCCTGCGAAGGGCGCAAAAGCAAAAGACCCATCTGCGAAAAACTGCTGCCGATGCCGGTTTTGAGAAGGTCCAGAGGCTCTTCCTCTTCGAAGAAACGCATCACTGAACCATAATTGCGCCCGCCGGTTATCATGCGCCAGAACTGAACGGGCTCGGTCTCCTCGAAACCGTCCGCCGTAAACAGGTAGAAAGCTCCGGACTCCCCGCGGCAAAGCCATTCGGGAGAACCGTAGTCGTTAAATCGTGCGGGATGAGCAAACGTAAGGGGCTCGGGAAGCTCCCGGGACGAGACAACGCGACCCGAAAGAAGCACCTCGTGCAGCCTGCCCTCGCGCATGAAGGCCGTTCCGGACAGGGGATTTAGCGGTTGAAGGTCCGCCTTCATGTCGGAGGGCTCGTCGAATCCGCTGAAGGAGTGCAGCACCTTCAATTCGTCGGCCATATACGCGAGCATACGCACATCGCCCACCGGCTCCAGCACACCGGGCAGTTTGGAGCGTTCCTTTTTCCAGACGAATGGGTCGCCTTCTACGCTTAGCCCGCCATCGCGCAAGGATATGTCGAAAGGTGCTGTCTCGAACGGAAGGACCTCGCCCTCGGAAGCGACGAAAACACTGTCTTTCGAAAAGAACGCGCCGTAGCCGTCCACCAGGGCGTAGCGTGCGTCCGAAAACCCGTCGGCCACGATTTCCCATGTTCCCTCGCCGAGATGCCTTGCGATACGGCCCCCGGCGGCCAAGCAATATAGAGTGTCATGCCCTGCGAATAACCAGCGCGTACCGTCCGGGCATGCCACCCGCTGAAGCTGTCCGCCGAGATTCTTAACGTAACACTGGCCGGTATCCGCGAGCATCCAAACCGAATCGCCCTGGGCCGCGCAAGAGACGAGATTCGCGCCCCGGGCAAGCTCGAACCCGCCGCTGTAGGTGCAATGTTCCTCTGTCACGAACCCGTAACCGTCATCGGTCCAGAAAAACACCCCCTCTTCTGTGCGCTGCATGCCGACGATAGACGGTAAGGTCAACCCCTCCGCAGTCACGAGCCTCCATGCTCCGCTTTCGCCGATTACGTACAGGCGGCCTCCTGACAGAACAACGGTATCTTTGTTTGAGAGGGGGCAGAACTGTTTTGGGCCGTCGGGCATGCCGTCGAAGGAAGAAACAAGCTCCGAGAACTCGAGAAGCGGGCCGAATCTCAGCCCGTTTCCTTTGCCCGCGGCCACGTAGTACCGTCTTCCGCCTCCCATGTCTGAGAGGTGGGCGGGCGCGAAGAGCCTGAGCCCCTCTCCACCGGCGCTTGCGGCAAAAGCCGCACCAAGCAGACAAAGCAGCGGGGCAAAGCTTCTCAGGATTGAAAATCCGGGTAGAATTCCGTCTCTCATAAAATTCCGGAAGCGGGCAATATGCCCGGTTCCGGCGTACTCATTTGCGCTTAGAACCCTCGAGGCAGAAACTCGATGAACGGAAACCGGGCGAATGCCCAATTCAGGCCAATTGTAGCCTCAATGGAGTCAGACGCAAGCGTCTGCGCCCTCAACGCATGGGGAACCAGCGTTGAACTGCTCATCTCACACCTGCGAAACAGCTTTCCCAAGCGTACCATATTCGCGCTCTATCCCACCGTATCCGACACCGAACGCGCGGTAGAGGACCTACCGTTCTTCGGCTGTAAAAGAATATCGCACTATATCTCGTTCGATTCGCCGCCCACCCGCACAGAAAGCACCTCCCTTGCTGTACTGGGCAGACGCCTCGAGGTCCTTACTGCTATCGAGAAGGCCTCACCGCTTGTGGTCTCGTCCGTGGCCGCGGCTGTACAGCCCGTGCCGGACAAGGAGACCCTGGCGTCCTCTTACAAGCACGTGCGCGAAGGCGATTTCCTGCCACCCGAAGACCTTGTAAAGTGGTTGAGCAAGGCGGGTTTTCACCGCGAACGCATGGCCGAAAGGGTTGGCGAGTTCGCCGTGCGCGGCGGCATTGTGGATATCTTCCCTCTCATGAGCGACTCTCCCGTTCGTCTCGAGTTCTTCGGCGACGACATTGAGAGCATTCGTTCGTATGACCCCGTTACCCAGCGCTCGAGCGTTGAACTGGACGAGGCTTTCATTCGCGGCCTCGATTCGCGCAAGATGCGCAGAGACTGGACGGATCCCGCAGCTGCGAACATCTTTTCCTACCTGCCCGACGACGCAATTATTGTTGCAGTTGAACCGCAGCAACTTCACGAGGGTGCGCGCAGCTACGCCCGTCGCCATGCGAGAAGTTTTCCGGGCATCATGGCGCCCGATGCGTTCATGAACGGAGTCCTTCGCCGCCTGAGAATCGAGGTGGAACGCACCTCCCTTTCTGATTCCGATCTTACCGCAGTGGACCTTGAGGTGCGTTCTCTCAAGCGATTCGAGGTGGACGTTGACTCGGCGATATCCTCTCTCGTAGAGCTTGCCGAAATGCGTAACGAGGTTACAGTGGCCTGCCATAACGAGGGCGAAAAGGAGCGGCTCGACCAGTTGCTCAAGGGAGCAGATGCGCCGGAGAACGTCAAGACCATAGTGGGGCGCATCTCGGGCGGGTTCGACTCGCCCGGGGCTTCGTTCGCACTCATCGCCGACTCACAGGTGTTCAACCGCCACCGATTGAAGCGCACGCGACGCAGGAAGTTCAAGGGTGCCCCAATCGGTGACCTGATAGAAATATCTCCCGGCGACAATGTCGTCCACCTGACGCACGGGATTGCTGTTTACGAGGGCATACACACCCTCGAAAAGGAGGGGCGACGCGCGGAGTTTATGCGCTTGCGCTTCGCGGGCGGAGTGAAGATATTCGTGCCGTTGCACAACATCTCTCTTGTGCAGAAGTATATAGGTTCCGGCGAATCCCCTCCGCTCAGTACTGTGGGTTCGGTAACTTGGGAGAAGCGCAAGAAAGCCGTCGAGGAGTCGCTGAAAGAGCTTGCTGAAGAGCTTCTGCGTCATCAGGCTATGCGCAAGTCGCGCTCGGGAATAGCGCATCCCACCGATAACGAATGGCAGGCTAAGTTCGAGGCTTCGTTCCCCTACGAGGAGACCGAGGACCAGTTCAAATGCATTGAGGACGTCAAGTCCGACATGACCTCACCCCAGCCGATGGACCGTCTGCTGTGCGGCGACGTGGGTTTCGGCAAGACCGAGGTCGTAGTCCGTGCCGCGTTCAAAGCGGTTATGGGAGGCAAACAGGTCGCCGTCGTGGTGCCCACGACTGTGCTTGCCGAACAGCACTACCGCACCTTCCGTGAACGGATGGCGGCCTATCCCACACAAGTCGAAGTGCTAAGCCGGTTCCGCTCACGCTCAGAGCAGACCGACGTGGTCAACCGCATGAAGGCTGGCTTGGTGGACGTGGTCATCGGAACGCACAGGCTGTTTTCAAAGGACGTTGGATTTGCCGACCTCGGACTCGTCGTGGTTGACGAGGAGCACAAGTTCGGAGTAGAACACAAGGAAGCCCTGAAGAAACTAAAGGTCAACGTTGACGTTCTTTCGCTTTCGGCAACGCCGATACCGCGCACTATGCACATGGCTCTCAGCGGCATCCGCGACGTTTCGAACCTCTACACCCCACCTTCGGACCGAATGGCGATAATCACCCGCGTCGCCCGTTTCGACAAGAACGTGGTACGCCGTGCGATAGTGCGGGAGCTCGACCGAAACGGTCAGGTGTTCTTCCTTCACAACCGCGTTCAGTCTATTCACCGAATAGCCCGGATGATATCGCGCTTCATACCCGAGGCCCGCATAGGTATCGGCCACGGCCAGATGCACGAAAAGGACCTGGCCACAGTAATGCGCTCCTTTTTGGATCACAAGATAGATGTGCTCGTCTGTACCACAATCATTGAGAGCGGCATTGATATACCCAACGCCAATACCATACTCATTAACGAGGCGGACCAATTCGGCCTCGCAACGCTTCACCAACTCCGCGGGCGCATCGGACGTTACAAACACCAGGGCTATTGCTATCTTCTTGTACCCGGCAACCGAACACTGAGCGACACAGGCCGCGAGCGACTCAAGGCCATCGAAGAGTTTTCGGACCTCGGCGCGGGCTTCCAGCTCGCCATGCGCGACCTCGAGATTCGTGGCGCGGGCAACCTGCTGGGACGCGAGCAGCACGGACACATCAACGCAATCGGCTACGAACTTTACTGCAAACTTCTCGAGAAAACCGTCAGAACTATGACAGGCAAGAGCGTCACCGATGAGCCGGATGCAGTAATTGACCTTGACACCGACGCTTTCTTCCCCCAGGACTTCCCGGTGGACGAGAACGCCAAAATACGCATCTATCGAAAGCTGGCACGATGCTATTCAGAAGATGACATAGCGAAGTTGCGAGCGGAACTGGAGGACGTTTACGGGCCTCTTCCACCTTCGGTAGTTAACCTGCTGGAACTCCAGCGTCTCAAGTTGATTGCACACGAGCTTGGAATCTATAGAATATCATTGGAGAAAGAGGGACTGTTCGTGCGATTCAGAAACTTCCAACTCGCCCGCGCACAAGAGGTCCTCGGAGAAAGCGCAAATCTCGTCAAAGCCGTTGTGGAAGACGGAGTAGTTCTTATAGACACGGCGGACAACCCGCTTCAGCGTCTCAGACTCGTAAAGGGCATGCTGAAAAAACAGGGCGCCGCATGAACTTGCACTTGCAAGGAGCGAATATGAAACGCCTTATCGCCATTCTGACAATCGTACTGGTAACCTTTGCCGCATCGAATGCTTCTGCTGAAAACAACGCGATACTCGCCGTGTACGATGGAAAGGCACTCACCTTCGCCGACGTACGACCGCTCTACGAGTACCAGGTCTACTCGATGGAGATGAGGCTTGTTGCGAAGTACCGGCCGAACCCCGTCCCCAAGGCCGCGCGAGATGCCTTTCAGGAACAGTGTAACGAGATGCTGGCATCTATTACCCGCATGGAGATTTTTAACCGCCTTGTCATTGAGCACGGCAGGAAGAACGGCATGGTTCCACTCAGCGAGACAACCGAGGCGAGGATTAAAATGCGCGTGAACTCTATCCTCGAAAGTCAGCAGGAAACGCAGATGTGGATTAAGTTCGTGAAAGCCGCCGGAATCGATCCGGTCGAAGTGCGCAATTTTCTTATGCGCAGGGAAACCGCCCGTTACGTGGGTTCGCGCTCCATTGGCAAACCCGATATGATCTCCCCTCGCGAGATACGAGAGTACTACGAGGCCAACAAAGACAACTGGTACCGTGAAGAATCGGTAACCATTCGAATCATGACTCTGCCGTTCTCTGAATACGGTGGAGGATTGAAAACCGAGAAGCTCGCTACAGAACTCGCACAGAAGGTCGCCGGTGGAGAGAGTTTCGCGAAACTCGTACACGAGTATTCGAAGGACTCCTACGCCAAAAAGGGTGGACTGTACGGAGATTTCAATACCGACCAGCTCAATGCGGTCTTCCGTAGCGTGGTCGAGAAGATGACCGAAGGCGATGTCTCCGAGCCCATCGTCCTGCGTTCTTCCGTTCGGCTTCTCTATCTTGAGAAGAAGACACCTGAAGGGGTTCAGCCTCTCGAAGATGTCCGCATGGAGATCAAGAAGAAGCTCGAAATCGATGCCATGCGCGCAAGACAGGAGGAATGGACCAAAAAGCTGTACATGGACGCAGTCGTCCGCTACGTGCATCCGACAATAATGGCCATTGCGAAGAAGATGGACGCGCAGGACCAGCTTTCAAGCGACGAGCCCGTTGAAAGGAACGCGACCGATGAAAACGGAAGCGAGAAGCCGGACGAGGATAAACCCGAAGACACCTGGTGAGTCAAAGTAGTACGCGACTGGTCATGTTTTACCTGCGCTTCGCCGGTTTTCTTACTTGTACTTTTTGCATTCCTCTCAAGCGGCTGCACACACAGCGAAAGTACCGACCTTCAGGCGCTGATTGACTCATCGTCAGATGGACAGACCGTAACCATTCCCGGCGGCACCTACTACCTTTCATCAGGACTCATCGTTTCCGACTTCAGCGATATCACAATCACCTCTGAGCCAGGCACGAGGATACTTGTGCGCGATGTTTATGCGGACGTTTTCAGCTTTGCCAACTGCGGTACCGTTCGTCTTTCCAACCTGTATCTCGCCCACGCAGTTCCGCTTGAGAAATACGACTGCCACGGCAGCGTGGTTTACGCAAAGAACTGCCAATCCATCCGGGTGTCCAACTGCGAATTGAACGGGTGCGGCGCTATCGGTCTGTCACTGTGGTTCTGCGGGAGGGTGTTCGTTGAGGACTCGCGCATCCGCAACAACTCGTTTAACGCATTCTACATCAGCGGGTTGCAGTCACTGAAAGTCATAGGCTCTCTGATTGAAGACAACGGAAACCTCATGCAGGTCTATGAGTGTGATGAGATTGAGATGAATGACAACAAGATTGAGAACAACGGCGGCTACTGGTCGAATCTCGAATAATCCCCATTTTCATTTCAGGCTCGCCGTCCCCAAAAAGCTTGATTGATAGCTGCGAGTGCAATCCACACCAATGTTAACTTAAAAACCCTCAAGCATTCATACCTCTCTTCGGTTGATTGCTACTTCATCCATTGTATACTCAGGTTGTGGATACGCCGATTTTTCGAGGTAGCCATAGATGATCTTACATCGTTCCGCAGTTGTGGCTTCGCTACGCTTCGCCTCCACTGCGGAAACATCAGGTCAACTCAGGAGTAGAGGATCTTCCACCTTATTCCAAGAAGGTTTCTGTCCAGACGAAGGGGACAGGTTAACCTATCGATTCTCTCCGGCAGAGAGTCTGGCCAATGATGTTTTAGCCGCCAAGCAGAGAGCTTTCAACTTCATCGACAAATTGTGAACGGCCATCATCATGTCGCCATGGCCCCCTGCGAGTGAATGTTGTGTAATGTCCTGAATACAACAAATGCACTTCGTGTCGGGCACGTGTTAGACCTACATAAAACTTCCGGCGTTCTTCTGTAAGAGGGTGTCCTGTCAAGTTTCTATAGTTTGGTATTCTTCCCTGTTCTAACCCAACCATAATCACCACATCGTATTCCAGACCTTTGGCTGAATGCAGCGTTGTCAAGGTGAGATGGTCAGGGGAACCGCCTTGACCGCCAAAGAAGGCGACGGTAACGGTTTCCAGTTGTCCTTCCGCCGAGGTGACTTTGAGGAGATTTTCAACCTTGTCTTTGTCATCCCGCAAACGAGGTTCATTGTCGATGGTTTCTTGCAGGCCGTGCGTTAAGAAGCCAGATAGCCAATCGTACAATTTCGCATCAGGGGCACGATGATTGTACAGAAAACTAACCAGTTGGATTCTGGCATGCCTATGTTGTTCGGGAGAATCAAGGCGTTCATTAAAAGCAAGCCATCGGCTTATAAGTTCGGAAAGCCTGATCTTTCCATCCTTCCACGCACCTGCGCACCATGCGGCGCAATCCTCAAGCCAATAGGTGACTGGCGATGGCTGGTATGGATTGTTTCCATCAACACGCACAAACTGCCAGTCTTTTCTGGCGACCGCATCCGCGATGATATTGCCATCATTCTTGTCGAGATAAAGGATGGCAACATCGCCGAATTTACGTCCGTCCCTGCGCGCGAGAGCTTCTGGAATAATCGTGTCACAAACGCTCTGGGCTTGGGCAGCTAATCCGCTTGGGCATTCGTTCATATAGACAACACCCGGTTCATCATGGTCGGATTGAAAATCACGGTCTTCGGCTAAGGCGGCTTTGGATGCCTGGATAATCCGTGAACCACATCGATAATTCAGTCTCAATTGAACAGCTTGGACTTCATCACGTTCGGAAAGCTCTCTGAGCAAGCGTGGCTCTGCTCCAGTAAATCCATAGATTGACTGATCGGGGTCACCGACTGCCAGCATTCGCATGCCACCTTCAAAGCACAGACATTGCACAAGCTGATCCAATGGATGCCCCAAGTCCTGATACTCATCCACCACAAGAATAGGGAAACGAGCGGCGAGGGCTTTTCGTACCCACCCATTTTCTTTCACGAGATGGAGGCCAATCAACACCATTCCATCGAAGTCAATCAATCCCTTGGTGTCAAGTATGCTTTCATAGGCTTCAATAACTTGCGCGGCCCGTTCGTCCTTGGTTCTCCATTCTTCTGATTTTCTGTCCAAGATTATTCGGCGATACCGCTGGAACCGTTCCCAACGGTGATCGCCACCTATTGTCTGGGCCAATGCTTCTTGTTGGATGGTGTTTGTTTCAACCGTTGATGCCACGGTAATAGGATATGTCTTGGGGAGCTTAGCCAGTTGGGCATAGGGAAGAACGATATGTTTCAGGCAAAACCCATGTAGCGTACCGATGGAGGCTCGGTGTCCATCATCAACACCAAGTGTCTTGAGGCGACGCTTGAGTTCTCTGGCGCATTGATTGTTATATGTGATGCACGCGATACCTCTGGGAGGCTTGACATCCTCAGCCAGCATTCGAGCCATCTTGATTGTCAGAGTTTTAGTCTTGCCACTTCCCGGCCCAGCCAGCATAACACAATGGCCTGCGGAGTTGTATGCGGCAAACTGACCTTCATTGCTGCGAAGCTGCGCCGCCGCGAGCATGTACGGAGGCTTATGTACTCTGGCACTTGTTGGCGACATATTTCACCCCCTTGAGAATGTATTCAGGACAAGCGGTATTGCCGGGCGCTTCGATAATACTTGCCAAGCGTTGAGCGAAACGACCTTTGCCAACTCCTTCAAGTGCGGTGAGCAAATGAATCGCATTTTTGTCTGATATGTCGTCGGTAAGTTGCTCAAACCATGCGATCATCTTTTTGTTGGTGGTACAATCTCGGATGGCTTCCGCATACCTTGTTGCCATTCCCGATTGGATTAAATCGACTTCTAATGTGTATGTGTTCAAGAATACCCCATATTTAGGTGCATTCGACAGTAACTCGTGATATTCGCAAGACTTCAATGTTGCATCGTCAATTAAGGCTGCAATCATCGAATTGACTACCCGGTTGTATCCTAAAGGACTCCGTTCTTTTCCATCTTTTGATTCACGTGGATCAAGGTCAGTCAAGGCTGCCACTGGAAGATTCAGTCCTTGAGGCCCAAGTAGTGTCAAATATGGATAGAAATTCGTCCCCGAAATCGAACACACGGCGATTCCCAGTTCGTCAAGATCGTATCCGTTATTTTTGGCGAGTACTGGCACAAGAAAACGCTCAGCATCTCCTTCGACAAGGATGATTCCTTTAGCAAAAAGCACCTCACCACGATTTACATCTAAATACCGCTCAAGGTCTGCCACATCGGGAGCTTCAAGTTCAATTTCAGCGGTTGAAACCGCCTCGGTCGCGTTGCCATCCTCATTCTGACGGAGCAGTACAATGTCTCTCAGCGGTGTCACGCTGGCGACATGCGGCGAGTGGGTTGTCATCAAAACTGTAGATGATGGCTTTGCGGCATCGCTTCGGCTGGAACCGCGAGGCCTGAGGTAATTCCTAAAAACGAGTCGCTGGAGATTTGGGTGAAGATGTGCTTCTGGTTCTTCAATGGCCCAGAACGTATGGTCTCTGTCGCCATCGGCTACCATTTGTTCATACTCCAATGCTTTCAACGCAAAATAAAGCAGGTTGGCTGATCCAAGGCTCGCGTCATTGATGCCACGCTTTCCGCCATCAATATAGATGCGCAAGGCTCGAATCAGTTTATCCGCATCGGTGGGCGAAAATCGGAGAGCGGTTTCAAGTGACTGGCCTTTGCCCATCATGTCCACGAGCTTCTTTTCGATGGCAGTTGCAACCGCCTTGACCTCCTCGATTTCAGTAAGCTCGGCTGTTGTTTCATTAACTTTTCCAGCCAGTTCCTCAAGCGTCTCCGTTTCGACTTCCCCCGCAACTTGGTCAAGTAGAGGTCGTAGCGGTGATCGCGACCAGCGCATAAGGTCGCCCTCGCAATCTCGCATAGCGGGAAAAATATCCATCGGCAAGCGTTGACGCACTTGATAGCTGACAAGGTTTTCAGGTCGGCCACCACCATAGATTACAAATTCGTAATCCGAATCATTTTTGGGTTCACCTTCCAATCCCGGCAGAGGCCGCCATTCGTAAGTCAGGCGAGATACCATTGGTTCAGGTTTGACGAGGTGTTCCGCTAAGACCGCCAATTGGTTTTCATTGTCTTCAAAGTCGGCGATATCCACGGAAATGACGATCCGGTCATCTTTCCCAAGCGGACGGGGCAAACCGTCCCAGAAATCTTCATCACGAAGTTTGCGAGCGGAATCCGGCAGCGAGGAATCAAGGATTAGACGCAACGCATACAGGAGATTGGACTTGCCAATCTTGTTCTCGCCCACAATCACAGCGTTCTCACCAAGTTTTATGTCAACTTCGGCGAAATTACGAAAATTTTCAATCTGTATCCGTGATAACCGCATGGTAAGCCCTCGATTTTATTAGTCACTCGCCCTAAACAGCCGATAATTTTGGTAATTTTACTGATAATGATTGACTTTCGCAAGGAATTTCTGTATATTTTCGTTACTTTTGATGACTTTACAGTTGGCCACCTCGAACAATACCCGTTTCTGTCGTGAAAAGCACAGATTTCACCTGAGGGGCGTGATTGCGGCTCATTTTACGGTTGATTGCCGGATAATGCGGCTATTTGCGTACGTTTTGCGCGCATTTTGAGTCTTTTTTCTACTCAGAACAGACTTAGACCGTGCAAAATCTTGTTTTCAGAAGAGTTACGAATCACCTCATGTTGTAGGCGAGGTTTCGACGACCGATCTTCGCCCCCGCCCTGTCCAGCGCGACGCACCTCAGAAGAAGGTCTCCTGCGGTCAGTCTCGCCCATCCCGAATACGTGTTCAACCCTCATTCAGTTTTGCGAGAAAATCACCCTTCTTGCTGAGCCTCGCAAGCACGTTTTCTACGTCGAACTTAACTTAAAAACCCTCAAGCATTCATACCTCTCTTAGGTTGACTTTAAGTCCCTCTATATGTATACTCAGGTGGTGGATACGCCGATTTTTCGAGGCACCATTTGAGCGTATGCCTTAAAGCTGCGCAAAAGCTTTCGACGCCAATATAACGGAGAAAACAAAATGCGAAAGTCGGTCTTGATTTTTTCGGTGATTGCGGTTGTTGTGGTGCTCGCGCTTTCGCTGAACCTCGGCTGTTCAAGGGACATGCTTTCCGGCGGCGCGACAGCGCAGCAAAGCAGGATTTCGGTAGGGATTCACCACACTCTTTGCCTGGATAAAGACGGCTCGCTCTGGGCGTGGGGGAGCAACTCGTCTGGCCAGATCGGCAACGGTGAAAAAGCCAGCGGAGAGCTTCTGCCTGTTCCCATGCGTAAACCTGAAGGCATGGGTAATGTCGTCACCATCTCCGCAGGAGGTTCTCACAACATTGCCCTTTGTGAAGACGGTTCGCTCTGGGCGTGGGGCTCGAACTCGTTCGGCCAGATCGGCAACGGCAAGGGTGGAGAAAAGGACAGCAAAGAATTTCTGCCTGTTCCCGTGCGTAAACCCGAAGGCATGGGAAATGTCCTCGCCATCTCCGCCGGAAGTGGCCACAACCTTGCCCTTTGTGGAGACGGCTCGCTCTGGGCGTGGGGCTGGAACGATTACGGCCAGATCGGCAACGGTAGAAATAGCCGCAGAGAGCTTTTTCCTGTCCGGCGTGAATAAACCGGAAGGTATGGGGAATGTCGTCGCCATCTCCGCCGGAGATATACACAGCCTTGCCCTTTGTGAAGACGGCTCGCTCTGGGCGTGGGGCGATAACAATTTCGGCCAGATCGGAAACGGTGAAAAAGGCAGCAAAGAACTTCTGCCTGTCCGCGTGAGTAAACCGGAAGATATGAGGGATGTCGTCGCCATCTCCGCAGGAGGTTGGCACAACATTGTCCTTTGTGAAGACGGCTCGCTCTGGGCGTGGGGGAGTAACTCGCACGGCGAGATCGGAAACGCAAAGGGCGGAGAGTGGGACACCATAGAGCTTCTTCCTGTCCGCGTGCGGAAACCGGAAGGCATGAGGTAACTCATCGCCCGCACTAATAGCTATGGGTAAAAGAAAAAAGGGCAGGCACGTGGGCCTGCCCCTACATCGAAAAAGGTGTTCTGGCAGTTGTCGGAAGGTGTTTTTTTGTCCGCTGTAAGATTGCGGCGAGGGGAGCATCCGTTCAACTGACGGATACCGAATGGCTGTCTCGAAAATACGGCTTTACTGTAAACGGCTGCGGCTTTGCCATGCTTCGTCGAAAAACCATGTCTTCCTCGTCTGACTTTACCTCGCTCGTTTTCGTACGAAACCGATTATTCGCGGTAGCCTTATGAGTAACATTTAGCTTTATCCATTGCATGGTGGTTCGGTATGCTCGCTAATTATTCGTGGCTGCCGGATGGGCAAACTTCGAATCAGATGATCGCAAATTATGCGGAACAAAGTGATGGCCGATGCCATCACTTTTTCTTTGTATGGCAGGGACAGCCAAAAGCTGAACGAGCCGTATCGGGTGCTATACTGGAAAAAACAAACATCAAGGGAGTACTTTTTATGGAAAAAGCCAAAGGCGTGAAATGGGATCTCTCCTTCCTTTACGATGGCACGGAGGATCCGAAGATCGAAGAACACCTGAAGCGCGGTGACGAGCTTGCCAACGAGTTTGTGGTCAATTATCGCGACAAGATAGCTTCCAGCGAGTTCAACACTAAGATGCTGATGGAAGCCCTTGAAGCGATGGAGAAAGTTTACAGTTTCGCGACCAGACCCTACCACTACGCGATGCTGAAGTTCTCCGAGGACACGCAGAATCCTCAGAACCAGGCCCTTCTGGCCAAGGTTCAGCAAAGCTTCACGGTCACGAACAACAAGCTTGTTTTCTTCAACGTCGAACTTATGAAGATGCCCGACGCAACAGCCGACACCATCATGGCGGATCCGGAGTTCGCGCACTACAAGCACTGGCTCGCCGAGGCGCGCAAGAACAAACCCTACACCCTCTCTGAGAAGGAAGAGCAGGTCATCAATCTCAAGGACTCCACCGGCAAGAGCGCGCTTGTACAGCTCTACGAGGAATACACCGGCGACTTCGATTTCGAGATGGAAGTTGACGGCGAGATGAAGACCATGACCGGCGAAGAGGTGGCGTCCTACTTCACAAGCGAGGAGCCGGAAGCTTCGCAAACGCGCCTATGACACCTTCTTTACGGTGTACAAGGATAACGTGAAGGTCATCACGTCCATACTCAACAATCTCGTTCGCGACCACGCCAACGAGGGCGGGCTGCGCAAATATCCCTCCGCTATGACACCCGCATACCTGCGCGACCAGGTTGACAAGGAGACCATTGACAACCTGATGGCGGTCGTGGAGAAGAACTACGACCTCGCCCAACGCTACTACGCGCTGAAGAAGAAGATTCTCGGCTACGAAAAGATGTTCGGCTGGGACCGCAGCGCACCCGTTGGCAGGGAACACAAGATGAAGTGGGACGAGGCCCGCGAGAAGGTCACTAAGTCCTACACGATGTTCGACAAGGAAGTCGGCGAACACGCGAAGAAGTTCTTCGAGCGCAACTGGATAGACGCCGAGGTTCGCAAGGGCAAACGCGGCGGAGCGTTCTGTTCTGGCACGCTGCCCGACCTCAACCCTGTCGTGCTCATGAGCTTCGCCGATAACGTTCGCGACACCTTCACCCTCGCCCACGAAATCGGACATGGCATCCACGACATCTACGCGGCCCAGAAGCAGGAATGCTCACCTACCACCCGCCTCTTTGCGTTGCCGAGACCGCATCAGTTTTCGGCGAAATGCTGCTGACCGACATGATGCTCAAGGATGCCGACAGCGACGAGCTGAAGCGCGACATCCTCTGCAGCGAGATAGAAGGTGTCATCAACACCTGTTCGCGTCAGATTATGTACATCGCCTTTGAGCGAGAACTGCACGAGAAGGGTGCCAAGCAAAGGCTCGACTCCGATGCCCTCTCGAAAATGTGGGCGAACCACGAGAACAAGATCTACGGCGAAACGATTACCCCGCATGAGGACCAGAAGTACTTCTGGGCTCGCGTGGGACATTTCTTCTTCGCCCGCTTCTACTGCTTCGCATATGCGTTCGGCAAACTGTTCGTGCTTGCGCTCTATCAGCGCTACCTCGAGGATCCCGACTCCTTCAAGCCAGCCTACAAGGAAATGCTGCAGTCCGGCGGCCAGGTTCCTCCGCACCTTCTCGCGGAGAAGCTGGACATGGACATCAGCTCCGAGGAGTTCTGGCAGAGCGGCTTCGACTACATGAAGAAGCGCATCGAGGAACTCGAAGAACTCGTCGGCTGAAGGAAGCGCGTCTTTTCGAAACCCCGGGGGCCGCGGTTGACCGCGGCCCCTTTCTTATGCCGAAGAAGCTGCGCATTGCCCGACAGGGCCAATCGTCTATAATCTCTTGCAGCAAAAGGGGAAGACTCATGGCGAAGGAAAAACCGACCTCCGACGAGATGCAACTCGTCGAAAAGTTCTCCAACGGCTACGAGACGCTGAAGAGCGAGATGTCAAAGGCCGTTGTCGGCCAGCAGGAGGTGCTGGAGCAACTGTTGATAGCCGTATTCAGCCGCGGCCACTGCCTGCTCGTGGGAGTGCCCGGTCTCGCAAAGACCCTGATGGTTTCCACTCTCGCCCGCACTATGGACCTGTCGTTCAACCGCGTCCAGTTTACGCCTGACCTCATGCCCTCGGACATCACCGGCACCGAGGTCATACAGGAGGACCGCTCAAGCGGTGAACGCGTTCAGAAGTTCATCCCGGGCCCGATATTCGCCAATTTCGTCCTTGCAGACGAGATCAATCGCACTCCCCCCAAGACCCAGGCCGCACTGCTCGAGGCCATGCAGGAGCGACAGGTGACCGCAGGCGGCAAAAGGTATCCTCTCGACAAACCCTTCTTCGTGCTCGCAACGCAAAATCCAATCGAACAGGAAGGCACCTACCCCCTGCCCGAGGCACAGCTCGACAGGTTCATGTTCAACGTACTCGTCAACTACCCCTCGCGCGAGGAAGAGTTCGAGATAATGAAGCTCACTACCGCGCAGGCGGAACCGGATGTGGACAAGGTGCTGTCCCGCCAGCAGGTAATCGCACTACAGGACATAGTTCGCAAGGTGCCCATGGCGGACACCCTTATCAACTACGTTATCGACCTCGTTCGCAAGACCCGCCTGACAGAGGGCGAAGCGCCCGATTACGTGAAGAAGTGGCTGAGCTGGGGCGCAGGTCCCCGCGCGGCGCAATACATGATTATAGGCGCTAAGGCCCGCGCACTGCTCAAGGGAAGGTTGCACGTTACGGTTGAAGACATTCAGTCACTGGCAAAGCCCGTGCTGCGCCACCGAATCATTACGAACTTCAACGCGGAAGCCGAGGGCATAACTCCCGACGACATAGTGCACAAGATTCTCGACGAGACCGAACCCATGAAGGGCGACCTGGAAGAAGATGGCAACGTCTCCCGCATACTTAGAGCCTGAGACGCTCGCCGCCATCTCCGGCCTAGGCTACAAGGCGAGGCTCATGGTGGAGGGCTTCCTGTCAGGCGCACACCGCAGCCCGTATCGCGGGTTTTCGGTGGAGTTTGCCCAGCACCGGGAATACGTGCCGGGCGACGACCTGCGCCACCTCGACTGGAAGGTCTGGGGAAGAAGCGACCGCCTTTACATCAAGCAGTACGATGCCGAGACCAATTTCGAGGCCCATATTCTTCTCGATGCCTCCGGCAGTATGGGCTTTTCCACGGCCCCGCTTTCAAAGCTGGAATACGGCAAACACGCCGCTGCCGCCCTTGCCCAGCTTATCCTCGACCAGCGCGACGCCGTCGGGTTGAACATCTTCGGAGACGAACCGGTCAGCATGCCGCCTTCAACCTCGCCCGCACGGATGCGCGAACTCATCCACCACCTCGAAACCGCCGAACCCGGTGGAGAGGCGACAGTCGCCGAAGCCCTGACACTCTTCGCTGAAAAGGGAGGCAGGCGAAAGGTGCTGGTGGTGATATCGGACTTTATGGAAGACGAAAATGAGTTGCTGAAATCTCTGCGCTACGTAAGCCGGCGCAGGCACGATGTGCTGCTTGTGCACCTCGTTGACCCTGCCGAAGCTTCTCTGCCCTATGCCGACCTCACAAGCTTCGCCGGACTGGAGGGCGAGAAGGAGCTGCGCGTCCATCCCGCGAGACTGAGGGCCGCATACGTCCGGGAGATGAAACTGCATGTGCGTGCCATACGCAACAGCGCCCGCGAACTGCGAATGGACTACCTGCCCATTCTTACCGACCGCTCTCTCGGCGAGATACTCGCCGCATACCTCGTATCGCGCCGCGGCAGGAAGTAAACCCCCTGCCCTTTTTACGTAGGAGGCTCGTACTCCGCTTTTTCATCGAGCAGCTTCAAATTGAGTATTCTCGGTATCGCGAACGTTCGCACCTCCATCCGAAGGTGACAGAACCCCCTCACGCAAAGCGACTCACCCGAAGTTTTTACGTACGGAATGAGTACGAGCGAATAAGGCTCGATTACTCGCTCGGTCGTCTCCCGGGTCTTCGGGCGGAAGTAGGTCAGTCCGAGCTTCAGGTGATTCATTATGGCGAAGCGTATCTTGGAGACATACCGGGTATATTCCCGTTCGTATTCGGAGAACTCATCGAACGTGTCATGCTCTCCACGCTCGCTCGAGCGACAGTTACTACATACGTATTCGAGATTACCGAGAGTGTTGTTGCCGCCCATGGAAGGAGCAGTTCTGTGAAATGCACGGCAATTTATCGTCCCGCCGCATTTGCAGCACTTGCCGTCATGTCTTTTCGCCACCTTTTGCTCTCTCTCGCTCCAGTCGGGCGGACGAGCAAGGAATCGGTCGTAAACCTTTGAAGCTGTCTTGCAAAGCCTCGGAATCTGCTTCTCGTATTTCTCAACCCGGCGTAAGAGGCCGTTTATCTCGGCTTCTATCTGACGCGGGTTAGGTCGCTTTAGAATCGCGGCCAAGAGCCTGTTGAATGGCGAACGCAGTGCATCCTTTTTTTTGTGAAGTTCTTGTAGCTTCAGGGAAATACGTTGTGATTCGTACCTGACTTCACCAAAGCGGTCTTCGATGTAGCCCAGGCAATCTTCGTGTACGAACCTGCCGTCACAGAGCGGTATGCCGGCGTTCGCGGTTTCGAGGCATAACGGACACAGCGCCACATGCCCCCCTGTTATTCAAGCGTCACAATGAAAACGGCGACAGGCAGTTGCCCGTTGCCGTTGAATTCGCATGCCGTCACTCGACACCTGATACCTTCGCTACCTACCCGTGCGGAGGGTGATACCCGCCTCTTTCAGCAGGTCAGCCCATCTCTGAATGTACTTGGCGCGGTCTTCATTCTTCATGAACCTGACGGAGAAGTTCCAGTTCGCGCTCATACACTGAACCTCACCGCGTTGTGCTCCGGTAAGGGTAATCTTCTCGTCCATGCTCTCGATACGGCCTTCCTGCTTCGCCTCGTACTTGCAAAGGTATATGAAGTTCTTGAACGCCTGCTCGATAGCGTCGAATGCTTCCTCGTGATTGTTGTTCCACTGCAGGTACTTGCCGAGTGTGTACCAGTAGCGCCAATACTGTCCGTCCTCTTTCGGGCCGAGTTCGGTGGCCTTGCGGAGGTCCTCGTAGCATTCTTCCCACTTGGCGTAAACTCCGTAAGCGTCGCCGCGGCGGAAGTATGCGTTGTGATTTTCCGGGTCAAGTTCGATGGCCTTCGAGTAGTACTCTATCGCCTTCTTGATGTAAGGTTCCGCCTCGTCGAAACCCGGCTTGGTCGTGGGGTCGTAGTTCGGTTCGAACAGTCCGACTCGCATCTTGCGCAATGCGGAGCGCGACATGCAATCGCCGTTGAGTATCCACACGTCCGGCGCGTAATCGATCAGAGTCGCGAGCTTGCTAAGGTCATCGCTTGCGCGCTGGTAGCACTCCAGCGCTTCCATAGTGTTTTCACCGGACCGTATGCCGCCAATCTCGCCGTAGGAAAAGTAAATGTATGCGCGCTGGAAATATGGTTCGGGAAATTCAGGGGCTGCTTCTATGCACTTCGTGTAGCTCTTGAGCGCGGCGGCCTTGAACCCGCCATCGTACTGGATATTAGCCAGCTCATAGTGGACCGGAGCATAGTTCGGATCGACATCGAGTGCTTTCTGCAGCTCAGCCGATGCCTCCGCAACCTCGGAACGCCTCAGCAGAGCAATGGCATAGGAGAGGTAAAAACAGGGAATGTCACCGTCCATATCTATCGCTTTACGATAGTGGTTGTAAGCGCGGTTGTAGTACTTGAGCCTTCTGTTCTTGTCGGGCTGCCATTCGGCGGTCTCGCGCATCATGTCGCCAAGCCACTTCCAGCCCCAAGGGTCATCCTGGTAAGATTTGGTGTAGCCGAGCAGCATCGTATATGCCCGGCCGTATTCGCCCTGCACGAGCCATGCAAAGAATCGAATGAGGCCGATGTAGCCCTCGTTGGGGTCGATGCCCTGCAGCACGGCGGAAGCGAATGTGGCTGCCATCACTTCCTCCTGTCCGAAGCCGACTTCTGCAGAGGTATAGCCGCGGCGACCCCACTGAGTCTCGTGTATCGGGAACAGTATCCAAGTGTAGTCCTTGATCTGCCGGACGAGTTTCGGGAACTTGCTCGCGTCGAAGGTGCCCTTCTGCTGAAGCGAGTATATTTCCTGAAGCGCCTTGAACATGTGCTTTTTAGCAAGCTCTTTCATGTTCAGGGCTTGGGCGGCATCGAACATGGCGAGGTGGAACTGAACGTTTACCTGCTCGCCCCCTTCGAGTGCACGTTGAAGGACTTGCATGGCCTCTTCGGCCTTTCCTTCCTCAATGTACTTCTCGGCCTTCATTACCGTCGAACTCTTGTCCTGCGGACCTGCGGGTTCAGACTTGTACTCGCAGCCGATGAAAAGTACAACTGTGCAGATCAGGAGAAATAGTGTGGCACCACGATGCATGTAAATCCTCCGCGTATATGGCGAGCGTCTCTTCTTAGTGTATATCCGCCGTGGGAAAGTTCCACTACATTGCGCACTTACCCACTGTGATAACTGCATACAGGGCGCATTGTTACAGCATGAAACGAGCCCGACATGCGCGCCGGGCCCGTTTTTTAAGCGTCCGTCAACTCGTTCAGCCCGTTACCGGAGAGGCGGACATCATTTCTTCGTCCGCATAGTCCTCGTACTGGGCGAAGTTCTCGACGAAAAGCTTCGCCAAGTGGCGGGCCTTCTCGTCGTACGCATCGGGGTTCTTCCACGTGTTGCGAGGGGTGAGTACGCTGCTGTCAACTCCCGGGCAGCTCTGAGGTACGAGCACCTTGAAGACCGAATCCGCGGCGAACTCGACCTTCTCGAGTTTGCCCTCGAGAGCGGCGTTAAGAAGCGCACGAGTGACGTCTATGTCCATGCGCTCACCCTCTCCGTAGGCTCCGCCGGACCAGCCGGTGTTCACGAGCCACACGTTGGAACCGTGGCGCGACATGCGCTCCCTGAGAAGCGATGCATAGCGCGTGGGGTGAAGCGGCAGGAAAGGTGCGCCGAAACACGCCGAGAAAGTCGCCTGGGGCTCGGTAATGCCTGCCTCGGTGCCGGCAACCTTGGCGGTGTATCCGCTGATGAAGTGGTACATCGCCTGTGCGGGAGTCAGCTTCGAGATGGGGGGCAGCACGCCGAACGCGTCACAGGTGAGGAAGAACACGTTGGACGGATTGCCCGCCTTTCCCTCGACAATGCAGCCGAATATGCTGAGCGGAT
>JAXHMW010000021.1:0-110088 GCA_034521065.1 Planctomycetota bacterium
ATAATACTCCGCGTCATGCGTAAGTCAACCGATTAGACTTCTGCCACACTTTGGAATTGCGTCTCTCAGAGCGAAATTCGGTTCAAACCGGCACTTTGTGAAAGCACTCGCATTTTCCTCACGAGGTCATGACTCTTCAGTTCATTAAAGCTGTCCTAACACCCGCTTATAGCCGCGCTTCACGCCCATAGCCCCCTCCGTTTTTACTTGTCGCATTGAATACCCGATACAATAACCTTGGCTCAAAATCGTACGTTTAAGACTGATTATTCGGCATGACTGATTCGAAAAACACCGGCACTCAACTCGATATCATCCTGCGTGGAACCGTGGACGTCCTCACGGTTGAAGACCTCCGCGCAAAACTCGACGCTTGCAGCAAAGGCAAAAGGCCTCCGCTGCGCGTCAAGCTCGGTATGGATCCAACCGCGCCCGATATTCACCTCGGTCACTCAGTTGTTTTGCGAAAGTGCAGACAGTTTCAGGATCTGGGCCACAAGGTCGTCCTGATTATCGGCGACGGTATGGTATCGGTGGGCGACCCTTCAGGACGCTCGAAGACAAGGCCCGTTCTCACACGAGAGCAGATCTCTGAAAACTGCAAATCATACTTCGAGCAGGCCGGGAAAATACTCGACCTCGACGAACAAAAGCTCGAGATCGTCTATAACGGCGACTGGTTCTTCAATATGGACTTCTCCGAGGTCATAAAGCTCGCTTCACAGATGACTGTTGCGAGGCTGCTCGAAAGAGACGATTTCGCAAAGCGTTACAAGGAAGGGCTGCCTATCTCGCTGCACGAGATGTTCTATCCCATCATGCAGGGATACGATTCGGTCATGGTGCAGGCCGATGTCGAAATGGGCGGCACAGACCAGACCTTCAACCTGCTCGTGGGTCGCTCCCTTCAGCCCTCTTTCGGACAGAAGCCACAGGTACCTGTCACAATGCCTTTGCTCGTAGGGCTCGACGGTTCGCGCAAGATGTCGAAATCTCTGGGAAACTACGTTTCCGTAATTGACGAGCCCCGTGAAATGTTCGGCAAGCTAATGTCCATTCCCGATGAGCTTATGCGTTCATATTTCACGCTTTGTACGGACGTTTCGCTGGACGAGGTTGACAGGCTGCTTTCCGGTCACCCCATGGAGGCCAAGAAGCAACTCGCGATGGAAATAGTCACCCTTGATTACGATGACGGAACCCCGCCAAAGCCGAACGGGAAGGATTCGAACGAACCTTCTCCGAAGGCGAGACCCCCGCAGACGCCCCGGTTTTCGACCCGCCCCAACCCGGAGAGGACGGCCGCTACAGGATCCTCGACCTGGTTCGGGCTACGCCCGCTGCTTCGTCAAACAAAGAGGCTCGCAGGCTGATTATGCAGGGAGCGGTTAAATTGAACGGTGAGCGCATCGACTCCCCTGACGAGTCGGTCGAGCTCACTGCGGAATGCGTCCTGAAGGTCGGCAAAAAGACCTTCGCGCGCTTCCGGGTCTGACCGCAGCCCACGAAAGGACTTGCCTGATGTTCGACAGGCGCATTGCAAGGACATACGCCAAGGTGTTCGTTGACATTGCCGCCGAGGACGGCGAGATCGAGAAATACGGCGAACAGCTTTGATGCTTTGTCGAGGCGACCAGTGGGTTTCCGGATATCGCCGCTTACCTCGACGACCAGAAGGTCCCGGACTTCCGGCGACAGAAGACCATAGAGGAGATTGCGGACAAGTTCCGCCTCGCTTCCATGATCGAGAACTTCCTTCACGTTCTCGTTGACAGACGCAGGATGTCTTTTCTGCCGCTCATAGCTTCGGGTTATGTCCGCCATCAAAAGGCGCGGCATAGTAAACGTTCACGTCCGCAGCGCAATGCCGCTTACGAAAGAGCAAGAACAGGAAATCTCCTCCGCTTACGCGAAACTCAGCGGCGGCAAGCCCGTTCTGCGCGTCACGGTTGACAGGGAACTCATCAGCGGGCTGCGCGTGGAAGTTGACAACAAGGTCATTAACAATTCGCTCGATGCGAGGCTCGAAATGCTTCGCGAAGGGCTTTCCAAGCGATAAAGGAAAGAGCGAAAATGAACACTTAATCCCGGTGAGATCGGCACGCTTCTCAAGAAACAGATCAGGGACTACGGCAAGGAGCGGCGCGAGGTCAAGGAAAAGGGCGAGGTCTTGCAGATTGGTGACGGAGTGGCTACTTGCTCCGGTCTCGACAACTGCATGTCGAGTGAACTTCTCGACTTCGGCAACGACGTGTACGGCATCGCGCTCAACCTCGATCCTGATTACGTGGCCGTGGTGCTTTTCGGCGAATACGAGAGGATTAAGGAGGGCGACGAGGTTAAAAGGACAGGAAAGATTATCCAGGTGCCTGTCGGTGACCAGGTGCTCGGAAGGGTAATCAATCCTCTTGGAAAGCCGCTCGACGGAAAAGGCGATATTGAAACGAGCAAATCCAGGTACATCGAACGCATCGCGCCGGGCATCATTCTGCGCCAACACGTCAATGCTCCAGACGGGGCTCAAGGCCGTTGACTCAATGATTCCAATCGGGCGCGGACAGCGGGAACTCATCATCGGCGACCGCTCGACCGGAAAAACCGCCATTGCCATAGACACTATCATCAACCAGAAAAACACCGATGTCAAATGCATCTACGTGGCGATAGGACAGAAGCGCTCTTCGGTCGCAACCGTCGTCAACACGCTCGAAGAACACGGCGCCATGGACTACACCGTCGTGGTCGCTGCGACCGCTTCCGATCCCGCTTCCCTGCAGTACATCGCGCCATATGCCGGATGCGCCGTCGGCGAGGAATTCCTCGAGCAGGGCAAGCACGCACTTATCATCTACGACGATCTCTCGAAGCACGCCGTCGCATATCGACAGATATCTCTGCTCCTGCGCAGACCCCCGGGACGCGAGGCTTATCCCGGTGACGTCTTCTACCTGCACTCCAGGCTGCTCGAACGAGCATGTAAGCTCAACGACGAACACGGCGGTGGCTCCCTTACCGCATTGCCCATCATCGAAACAAAACTCGGTGACGTCTCAGCTTACATCCCCACTAACGTCATCTCTATCACCGACGGCCAGATATACCTCGAACCCGACCTCTTCAACCAGGGCGTGAGACCGGCTATTAACGTCGGCATCTCCGTCTCCCGTGTCGGTGGTGACGCGCAGATCAAGGCCATGAAAAAAGTCCAGGGCTCGCTGAGGCTCGACCTCGCTCAGTACAGGGAGCTTTCCGCTTTCGCGCAGTTCGGCTCGGACCTCGACTCCTCCACCCTTCACCAACTCGAACGCGGTGAGAGGCTCGTGGAGATTCTCAAGCAGGACCAGTACAAGCCCATGGCGGTCGAGAAGCAGATTGCCATCATCTTCGCGGGAAACCAGGGCTACCTCGACGATATCCCCGTGAGCGAAATTGACCGCTTCGAGCAGGAGTACTTGCAGTTCCTCGACGAGAAGCACGATGGACCTGCTCGCGTCCATTATCGAGGTCGGAAAGAATGACTGACGAACTCACCGACCGGGCTGGCACAAGGCGACCGAGGAGCTTCAAAGAGAGCTTCAAGGTCGAGAAAGAGGACTGATGGCCCAGGCGAGAGACCTCCTTCGCAGAATACGAAGCGTAAAGAACACGCAGCAGATTACGCGCGCCATGAAGATGGTCGCCGCGTCCAAGCTCCGAAAGGTGCTGGATGACACTCTCGCATTGCGACCCTATGCCGAAGGCATTACGAAGGTTGACGCCGATCTCGTGGAATGCAACCCGGATCTCGCCCGTGAGTTGTACGGAGAACAAAGGGAACAAAAGCGCGTCGGCGTGCTCTTCTTCACCGGCGACAAGGGGTTGTGCGGCTCTTTCAACGCAAACCTCAACAAGGAGATGCTCAACTTCATCAACGCCGACGAGGGCATGGATTTCAAGATCTCCTGCTGACGGCAAGAAAGGGTGCCGACTACCTTCGAAAGCTCCAAAAAGGCCGCCTCGGCGAACGCATCGAGCTGCTCGATACTCGACACGACCTCATAAACAACATCAAGTTCCCCGTCGCTCTCGATTATTCGCGCAAGGCGATGAAAATGCACGAGGAAAAGCAGATCGACGCTTACTACATCGTGTTCAGCACGTTTGCAAACGTTCTGTCTCAGCATCCACACGTTAAGAAGATCTGGCCGGCAGACCCTCAGGACATCGCCGAAGATTCCGATGAGCAGTTCCAGCACGACTATATGTACGAGCCTCCCGCGAAGGAGCTTCTCAGCCCGATACTGGAACGCTTCCTTTCCATGAGCGTGTTCCAGGCTATGCTGGAATCCGCATCGAGTGAGTTCGCCGCGCGAATGACTGCGATGGAGAACGCCACCCGTAACGCGGATGAACTGATAGACGACCTTACACTTGCATACAACAAGGCGCGTCAGGCCGCCATAACCGACGAGATGCTCGACATAGTCGGTGGTGCCGAGGCCATGCGTTCTTCACAATAGCGGAGAGAATAATGAGCAAAGAAAACGGTGGTAACATCGGCAAAGTGGTCGCGGTTATCGGTCCCGTCGTTGACGTGGAGTTCGAAGCCGGACAGCTTCCGGAAGTTTACGATGCCATCATCATCGCCGACGAGGAAAGAGACATTGAACTCGTCGTAGAGACCGCACAGCACCTCGGGGAGAACGTCGTTCGCTGCGTTGCGATGTCCTCAACCGACGGCCTTGTCCGTGGCATGGAAGCCAGGCACACCGGCGGCCCCATTACCGTGCCGGTGGGCAAGGAGACCCTGGGAAGAATCCTCAACGTCATCGGCGAACCTGTTGACGAAAAAGGCCCCGTAAACGCAGAAAAGCGTTATCCCATTCACAGGCCCTCGCCGGAGCTGAGCGAGCTTTCACCTTCCACTGAGATTCTGGAGACCGGCATAAAGGTCGCCGACCTCATCTGCCCCTATCCCAAAGGCGGAAAGGTCGGGCTCTTCGGCGGAGCCGGTGTCGGCAAGACCGTCATCATTATGGAACTCATCCATAACATCGCCATTCACCACGGCGGATACTCCGTCTTCTGCGGTGTCGGAGAACGCTCGAGAGAGGGAAAGGACCTGCTCGACGAGATGACCGAGTCCGGCGTCATCGACAAGGCCGCCCTCGTGTACGGCCAGATGAACGAGCCTCCCGGGGCGCGGCTGAGGGTCGGGCTTACTGGACTCACGGTATCCGAGTACTTCCGCTGACGAGGCGAACCAGGACGTTCTGCTGTTTATCGACAACATCTTCCGCTTCGTTCAGGCGGGTTCCGAGGTATCCGCTCTTCTCGGCCGCATGCCTTCCGCCGTGGGCTACCAGCCCAACCTCGCCACCGAGATGGGCGAACTGCAGGAGCGCATCAACTCCACCAAGAAGGGCTCCATCACCTCGGTCCAGGCCATCTATGTGCCCGCTGACGACTATTCCGACCCCGCGCCCGCAACGACCTTCACGCACCTCGACTCCACCACGAACCTCTCCCGTGCCATTACTGAGAAGGGCATCTATCCCGCTGTTGACCCTCTCGATTCGGGCTCGAAGCTGCTTGACCCGAGAGTCGTCGGCGAAAGGCACTATGAGGTCGCCTCTCAGGTGCGACAAATTCTCCAGAAGTACAAGGACCTGCAGGATATCATCGCTATTCTCGGCATGGAAGAGCTGTCCGACGAGGACAAGCTCACCGTGAACCGCGCAAGGCGCATTGAGAGATTCCTTTCCCAGCCGTTCCACGTTGCCGAGCAGTTTACCGGCAAGGCCGGTGTCTTCGTCAAGCGCGAGGACACTATTGACGGCTTCGAGCAGATTATCAACGGCGAATGCGACGACCTGCCGGAGCAGGCCTTCATGTTCGCAGGTACAATGGATGACGTCAGGGCCAAGGCCAAAGAGATGCAGGAGAGCTGAACACATGGCCGAACTCTCACACTCCGAATTGTCTCGCCCGCTCGTGAGCTTGAATACGCCGACATCCAGGGCGTGGCCTTTGACGCGCACCAAGGTTCAATGGGTGCTCTCAGGAATCACGCCGATATGATCGGACTTCTGGGCATCGGCGAGTTGCACTTCACCGACAACAACGGCAAGCTGCTCTACTACTCGATTTCCGGCGGCTTCTTCGAGGTCCGCGACAACGTGCTGCTCGTGCTCGCTGATGCCGTGGAACGTGCGGATGAATAGATATCCGAGCGCTGCGAATGGCGCGCGAGCGCGCCCAAAAGCATCTCAAAGAGAAGGCCTGAAAAAACTGAAATTGACAGGGCACATATTGCCCTGCTCAGGGCTCTCAACAGGTTGCAGATAGCCGGGAAACACACTTAATAGCATGAAATCGGCGCCAAACGCCATTCCTCCTCTTCTCGTCGTTGCGGCTCTCGCCGTTTCAAGCGCGAGCAGCGGTTTCTCATTCCTCGCTTTCGCTCTCGACCCCTTTGTTCTCGCGGCGGCGGCATTCGTGTTCGGCGCTCTTGTGCGTGACAAGGTCTCGCGCTCAGACGCCCACGAGATTGCCCGCTCCTGCTTGGGCTGGGCGGCTTTCGGGCTGCTCATTGCGCTCACATGGAGGATGGGGGCTGCCAACGGATACTTCTCCACTTCCGACATTGCAGCCTTGCTCGGTTTCGAACAGCCTCTCGCGGCGCCATGGTTCAAGGTGCTGCTCGCCGCGGCCTTCGCTCTCCTCTTCTCCTCGTTTTTGAACTACCGGCGCACAAAACTTTTGTGGATAAGCACCATCCTCTTCTTCCTCGGAACAGGCGGACTTCTGCTCGGTGCGAGAATGCAGTGGAAGACCACGGTCAAACTCGTGCCATCCCAAATCGCGCAAAGGGTGTACGTCGAGCCCTCCGGACTACCCAAGAAGCTGCCGTTCTCCATGACGCTCCGCTCCTTTGAGCTTTCCGATGACATCCGGCCATACCTGCTCGAGGTCTCCGACCGCAACGGAAAAACCCTCGACAGAAGATTTTTCAACGAGCCAGTCCGGATTCCGCTCCCTTCCACAGACAGCGTGCTGGACATACAGCCCGAACGCATACCAGCTACCGTAAAAATCGAACCCCACAGGGCCTCTCAGGACTACAACCGGCCCGCTGTTCACGTAATGGAGTTCGCAGATGACGAACTGACGAGCAACTACGTCCTGTTCGGCATTCACGGCATGACGAACTGCGTTTACCTCAACGCTGCGGGAGTCCCTGCCTATTTCCGCTATTACTCCACAAAGGAGCAATTCAACGCATTTGCCTCATCCGGGCTATCCTACGCGCCGTACATCGAACTCCGCTCGCCCGAACTCGGAGGAAGGTTCACCCTCATCGCCCTCGAAGGCGAGGACGTTGTGCTTCCAAACTCCCACTACAAGCTCTCCATCACCAAATCCAACCTCGGCCACCTCGTCACGGGGGAGCAGGGCTCGGCGACAGTCGAGGTTCAGGGACCACGCGGAAGCGAAAACTTCAACCTCTCGGAATCCGTGCCGGTGCTCAGGAGCACGAAGTACCCGGACCTGAGGCTACTGTACCGCCATCCCCGCACGAACGGCGAACCGGACTCCTTCGTCTCTGTCATCGCCGCCCCGGGCTGCGACACTCGTATCGCACAATACAGCGGCGGCGTAAAGGTCGCACAGGAAAAGCTCGATCCCTCCAGCCGCGTCAACTGGGAAGTTGAAGGCAGGAGCGTCACTCTGACCTTCAGCGACGTCATACCGGACGCTTCGGTCGTCGAAAAGCTCGTGGAAGACGAGGACTCCGGCCACTACGCCCTCAGCGCGAAGCTCGTGCGGCCCGAAGGAGAGGACAAGAACGTAGCACTGTCAACACGGCAGTTCTACCCGACAGAACTGTACAGGGAAGGCCTGTTCCTCTCCGTAAAGGACGCGTTCGGCACTAATGTGGATTCCGTTACCCTCGACGTTCGCAAACAGGGCGAGGCCGACGAGAAGCTTGTTCTGCGGCCCGGGCAATTGTGGGAGAGCGGTGGTTACTCGGTCTCCGTCATCGGAGCCGATGCGGTGCAGGGCGCATACGTCCTGCTCGGGGTATCCTACGCCCCCGCTTTGTTCTCGTTATGGCCGGTGTTGCTCATGCTCGCCGGAATTGTGGTGTTCGCATTTCGAATCGCGTTCGTCACCTACCTCGCATATCTCTCAAATGACGCGCTGCAAGGAAGGGAGGATGAGCAATGACTCTCCTTCCTCCGATACTCTCACTTGTACTGGCCGCCGCCTTCCTCTCATGCGCCTTCGTTGACAGAAAGGGAATGAGAAAGGCAGTTACAACCCTGACAGGGCTGCTGCTCATTGCCGGAGTTGTCGTGTATGCATCCTTCGCACGCGGAAGCACCGTCTGGCTGTTCGACCACTACGCCAATGCACTCCATCTCGCCTCTGGCTGGGCAGGTGCGTTCGTCGCGGTAATGGCGGCGATGATGATGGGGGCGTTCCGGTTCGTCAATCCCGACTCAAAACCCTCCGTGTCCTTCTGGATCCTGCTCTGTATGATATCATTGACGAGTGGCTTCTTTGCGTTGACGGCCAACATGATTCACCTCGAACCCTCGCTGTTCTCGGGCCGTTCCATCGCCGGATTCCTCGTGCTGCTCGCCCTTGCCGAGGGCATCGCCGCTGAACATATCCGGGACAGCTCGCTGCTTAGAAAGGCCGCCTGCGGCGACAGCGCTCTTTTCGCTTCCGTCGCCGCTGCCGTGCTGATCTTGCACACGGTTTCCCGCTCCGGTAGTTTGGGATTCAACGACCCGCTGTTCGTCTTAAGTGTGGGAGTTGCTCTCATTTCGTTTGGTGGATTCGTCGCGGGCGAGAAGTCAAGGCTGCCTCTGATGAGTGTTTTTTCCCTGTTGTGGCTCGTCTCGTACGGGCTGTGGCTGGAGTAGCAGATAGATGATTGAGAAATTACAGAAGTCCGTTTGGTTTCCGCTCTTACTTTCCATTGTTGTTCATGGTGTACTCCTGCTCACTCTTCTGCAGGTCAAAGTCCTCGGCAACATTTTCTTTGGAAGAAAAACCGGTAACCTGCCCGAGCTTGAACGCATCGAGGCGCAGGACAAGGAGCGACGAGAGACCTTCATAGACGAGACCAGTGCTCTCGATACTCCGTCACTCCCGCCTGAGTTCGGGGGTTCGCGCATTTCCGGGCTCGAATGGTCGGACAGTGAACCCTCGGTCGAGGAATCCGATATTCCGCCTTCCAAACCGGCTCCCGAGCCCCTCTCGTCACCACTCACGGACGAACGCATACTCTTTAACGAGGAACGAAAGGCCATGGGCCCGTTGCTGGCGCCGGGCAAACAACAGGACGAGTCCAAGGTCACCCACGTTGACGAAAAGCCCGGCATTCCTCTCTCGGTACTGCGCAGGAAGCTCGACAAAGAGGCTCTCGAAACCGATGCGCCCGAGCCGGAATCCCCTGCTCCCGCGCACTCGCTGCCGGGACTCTTCGAGGGCCTGCCCCTCGCCGCACGCATTTCCTTTCCCCCTCTGCCGCCTTTTCGAGAGCAAAAGACTGTTGCTCCGCTCGAAGGAGAACTTGATGTTGCCCTCGAGCTGTTCGAAGAACCCGCCACCGGAGAGACCTTCTTTCGACTGACAGCTCGCGTCCGGCCTGAATCCGAACTGCGACGGCTGCCAAAGGACAATCTCTTCCTCGTGGACGCATCCAACTCCGTCTCCGATGAGGAGTTGCGCCTGGTCTTCCGTACTCTCAAGCAGATTATTCCGTCGCTGCCCGAAGGCGACCGCTACAACGTCATCCTCTTCCATATGCGCGAGATAAACTTCTCCAACCGGATGCTGACCTGGGACGAGATGGACATGAACCGTCTTGAAAACTTCCTCAAGCGTCCCGACCGAGCGGTTCTCACCAACCTCTCAAACACGCTGAGGCGTACACTGAAGCGATTCCCTGGCTCTCCGGACAGGCCGATGAATGTCATTGTCTTCTCCGACGGAAAGGTCACGGCGGGAAAGTCCAGCGTCGCCCAGGTCACCTCGAACTATTCCAATTCCCTCCAGCCCCATCAATCCGTATTCACCTATAACATCGGCAGGCCCGTCGAGGTCGGACTGCTCAAGATGATGACCTTCCTCGCTCGAGGCTATTACGGCGACGCCCCGAGGCTCGACGGCGGACAGTCCCTTCTGCGCTCCTTTGCCCATCGTTTCAACGCTCCCCTTCTCATGAACTGCGAGGCGCAGTACCTGACTCCGGCCGTCTCGGAGGTTTATCCGAGGCAGTTGCCCAATATCTACCGGGACAACACACTGAGAATCTACGGGAAATGTGAGCGCGGAGAGGAGTTCGTTCTGCGCCTCAAGGCTCGGGGACTCGACGGCCTGCGCGACATTCTTGTTCGAACGAATCTGCCGGAACCTCAGGATAAACCCGAGATTGCTCGCGAGTGGGCGCGTGGAAGGATTTATCAGTTGTCCGAGAAGTATCTGCACGGCGGAGGAGATGAAAACGTGCTGGACAGGATACGCACCCTGTCCGTCAGATATGGCATAGACGTTCCGTTCGACGTCAGTCGTTGAGGTGTTCCGACTTACGAAGCCTCTGAGTGTCCGCCTTGCCGATTTCCACCTGCGGGTCGGGCTTCTCTTCCTTCTTCACCCCGAGGGGGAAGAGCGACAAGAACGTGAACGCCGCGACCACTATTCCCAAAAGAGTGAACATCAGTGCCCGCTCGAGGTCCAGTTCGCCCGAAGACTCTTGCTCCCTGAGCTCGGAAAGCGATACGCCCTTCGTAACATAGTGCCCTGAAGAAAGCTCCGACATCAGCACCTCGCCCGGACGACGGTATCCCCATTCCTCTCTCAATGACATCTCGTAAAGAACGGCTCCCGCCGAGAAAGAGAATTTCTCCGGGCCTCGAGCGACCTCCGCTCCCAGCTTACCCGGCGCTCGACCTCCGCGAGCCTCTCCAGCTCAGCCCGTTGAACGACGAGCACCTGGTGATTGCGGTACACAAGCACGGCGAATAGCAGCACGGCAAGGCATGCTGCGTAAACGCCAAGGAGCTTCCAGTCGAGTTTGAACGAAACTTCGAAGGCCATCCGATCTCCGGAATCAGGGCCCCTTCGCGCAAACGAACGGGCCCCGTTGTAAGAGCACAATGCGCTATTCGAGCTTAATAGGCTGTTCGAAAACCGCGTCCTTGAAGATCTGAGTGGCTGTGGTCGTTATCCGGAGAACATACTTGCCGCGGTGGTCGCCGTAACGGAATGTGTACGGAGCCCAGTAGTACGGGGCAGGTGTCTGTTCGTTCGGGGCGGGCTGGTTGCCCGTGTAGAACTTGACCTGGTTGATTGCGCGCTTCGTCTTGCGGTCTATGATCTCCACGTGATACGATATCCTCGCCGGAGGATAGGGGAAGAAGTTCATCTGTCCCTTGTTCGTCGGGCGGCGGATTGCCCGCTCAGGCTGACAGTGCTTTTTCGAACCAACGTAAACCTCACCCTTCTCACCGATGATGTAAGGCGGCTCCATGTAGAAAAGGTGCGGGTCTGCAATCGCGCCCTTAAGCCACTCGGTAGATGCCGATGTACCGAAAAGCGCTGCTTGATATTCCCTGGACGGGGCCTCGTTGAATAGCATTGTAAACGGCCCGCCCCATTCGACGTACGTCGTGTTGTCCTTGAGAACAGCGAACGGCGGGTGCTTGCCTCCCACGAATTCAGTAAGTTTGTCGATTACGCCGCGCTCTATGTTGTATGAACCCGTCGGTACCTTTACAAGCTTGCGCCTGCCGCGAAGCACGTTGAAAGACCGGTCAGACTGGCGGACAACGAAGATCTTCGGCTTGAAATCGGCCTTTTCCAGCTTGCGGAACGGGTCTATCTCGCCGAGATCGCCGTAGAACTCCGTATAGCTCAGCTCTTCGCCGTGTATGTCAACGCTCAGTTCAACAAGTTCGCGACCAAGCGATACGGCCGTCGAAAGGTACCAGCCGGCGTCGTCGCGGCCTATCACGAGCCCGTCCTCACCGTAGTCAGCGAAGTTCGCATTGCAGTTGTCATCGATGATGTAAACGGTCTCGCCCGCGACCTTGCCGGTCACGGCACTCGCTGTCTCGTAGAACCACTGTTTCTCCTGAAAACGGTCGTCATACGTGATTCGAACGGCGTACGGCTGTTTTTCCATGCCGTCCTTTTGGATTAAAAGCTCGATAATGTCGCCGTTTCTCACGACCTTCTTGTCAGGACGACCGTCAAGGTTGGTGTCAACCTCGACTTTCATGTTCGAGACGCTGCATGCTATGCCCATCCCGTCCCCGTTGGGAAGCATGATGGAAGTCGTGAGAGGCTTTTGCATTCGACCCGGAGTAAAGATCTTATCGATATTCTTCATGGTCTTGTAACGCAGCGACACCGTCTTCTGTTCGTCTTCCGCCTTCAACTGGGCCACGTGAGCCAAGGCGAAAACGGCAACCAGAATGCCGACAAGTACTAAAGTTCGTTTCATGTTAACCTCTCTCGTAATGAACAGATTACTGTTCCTTCTTCACCTCGAAGTCTATGTAATTCTAATCTCGCCGAAAAGCTTCGATTTAGCATTCACCTCTATCTGGAACACGCCCTTCGTGTTGCCGATTGGAACCTGGAACGCGACCCAGTTCGGGTCAGCGTCTCCGGCGCCTCCGCCGCTGCCCTTGGTGTAGCGGGTGTTGCGCGTCACAAGCTTGCCGTCCTTAGGCGAATAAACCTTGATTTCGAACGACATCACTTCGGGAAGCGCAGCGCCTTCGTTCTTGAACTCCATCGGAGCGTAGTAGCAAACTCCCGCGCTGTCGTAGAACAGAAAGTCGTCCGAGAAAAATTCCAGAACCTTGCCTCCGCCGCCTTCCTTGTCCGCGAGTCTCGGACGAAGGTGAATGCAGAACGGCGCGCCCCAGTCCCATTTAAAGCGGTCGCCGTCCCTGATCACGAACTGGTTCTTGCGTTGGAACTTAGAATCCGCACTGAAATCGTGACGTGAGACGAGATCCGGAAAGTACTTCTTCTCCTTGCGACGAGTAAGCTCGTAGGGAAGTGCGCGGTCGTCAATATAGCGCCAGTCGGCATCCGCCATGCGGCGGTGGTCCGTGCCGATGCAGCGCTCGTTCAGAAGCGTCCTCTTGAACTCGTAATCGCCTTCGGGAACCGTACCACGGCCTTTTTCGAGGAATATTGATATGGCGTTAGGGTCGGGCTTGTGAGGGTCGGCGTATGTCTTGAGGATGACGAACTTGGGTTTCTCCTTGCCCTTGAAACCACTGTAGAAGTCAACCTTGCCTTCCCCTCCCTCGTAATCACGGTACTTGAACCAGCGTCCCTGTTCGTCAACCTGGATCTCGTAAAGGCTACGGCCCACAAGAACCACGCTCGACATGTAACCGCCGTAATACTTGTCCTCGTACTTGAAACGGTTGATAATCAGCCCGTCGTTAGCGTGAATGTTCAAAAAAGAGTCCATGTTGTCGTCGGTAAAGTACAACGGCGTGCGCCCTATCCGGCCTTCCCAGTAAACTCCCCTGCCGTATGACCAGTGAGGTTTCTGGCTCCACTCGTCCAGTTCCATGTAGAAGGTCACCGCGAACGGTTCTTCGCGCTCGGGGAACGGACGAGAAATCTTGAACTTCACTATCGTACCCGTGCGGGACACCTTCTTGTCAACCTTGCCGTCCGCGTTCGTGTCAACACGGATGCCCATGCCGTCGCGTTGAACCAGCATGCCGCGGTTTTTCGTGTCCCTCGTCGGAAACTCCACGACGTCGAACTCGTACTTCTTGCCGTACTTCTGTTCGTCTCCGTCCGTGTCGCCGATCCAGTGACCGTTCTCTTCATCAAAGAACAGCTTCACTTTCTCGTACTTTGGCGTCCAGAACGAGGACTCCTCGTCCGCGTCCTCGAAGAACTTCATCGCGAGCTTCTCCTCTCGCCAGGTCTCGTCCTCTCCACCGGCAAAAGGTGCAAAGGCACTCGCTGATGCGACAAAGCACAACAGAAGCGAAAGGACGGTCGTGTAGCGCAGTTTTTCGGTCATTTTCATAAACACTCCTGAATGTTCGACGCGGCTAACCGCCAAATTCTTCTTCAGGGGCTCGGTTTCTTGCAACAAGTATAAGGTACGACATGCAAACAAAGGCGATAAGGCCGAATATCAATGCCGTGTTGCTCCACGAGTAGCCCACCTTCGTGAGAAGCATCTGGGGACTTATGAAGTATATCGTCACAAAAGGCGATATCGCCGCAAGATAGTAAGGTTCTGTTGCCCATATCTCAAGGATACAGATGTAAAGGAACGGAAATCCGAGCGCGAATGCCGTGAAAAAGGAAAAATGAAACCGGGGAAACAGAATGTAAAAGAACGATGACGAAAGGCCGCACGTCGTGGCAATCGTCAGCAAGGCGCCGAGCTGTAACTTGGAAACGGGCAAAACGCGGCGAAGTAACACAAGGAACGGCACAGTTATCAGCACAAGCACGAACATCGTCGCCATTACCTCCCAGATGCCCGACTGCTTTTTGCCAACTTTCATCGGCGTCAGATAAATGGGCGGGATGTAGATGAAAAATGCCACGCATGTGATTCCGAAAACGATGAACGTCGTCTCCAGGTCGAGAGGAAAGCCGAATTGACCGGGAAGTTTTCTGCCGAGAAGCATTAAAAGCAGAGTCGCGGTTGCGACAAAGCTCCACAGTATCGCCGCACTCGCGCAGTTGTGCGCAGGCGATGAGTGACTGCGTATGGATATCAGGTCGTTTGCGTGAAGTTCCATCCTGTTACTTCTCCCCCCTTATTATATGCCAGTATTGCTCTCGTGAAAGTTCTTGCCGTCTCTACTGCAAGAAGAAGGCCACGCCGTGAGGCGTGGCCTTCGTTATGATGCGTGTGAGTGCGACTTAGAAGTCTATGTTCACGCCGAAGATGACGACAAGTGCGCCGTCAGCATCGTCGCCGGCAATGTCGTCGTCAGGGCTGAAGTAACCCAGACCTGCCGCAAAGGTAACGTCCTCGGTGTAGAAGTAGGAAACGGATACGTCGAATTCCCAGCCGATACCTTTGTCTTCAACGTCGTCGGTGTTCTGGAAGAACGCGAACACAACGTCAATTGCGAACTTGTCGTCGGCTATGGACTTCATTCCGCCCTGCAGCATGAGCGACCAATAGTTCGGTCGGCCGGACCAGGTGTCGCTGTAAACATCATTGTACATGACATCGCTCGCGAATATGATCGTACGGTTCCAGTTGGAGTAGGGGCTCTGGAAACCGTAGGTGTAGTCGCCGCTGTCGCTGTCGTCGCCGGTGTAGTAAACGATCTCGATGCCGAGATAAGGTACGGTCTCAACGTCGGCGAAGGTGTACTCGGCGCCAAGGTCGAATGCGACTGCGCCGAAGTCGTAGCTATCGTTGTGGGGGTCGCCACCCTGATAGGCGAACTCGAGGTAAAGCTCGAGCGCTTCGTCCATCAGGAAGTAGTCGATTCCACCGTTGAAGTAAAGGAGATCGCCGTTGAGGTTCTCGTAGTGATCAACGATGTAGATGAGAGCCACGAACAGCTTGCTGTTCTCGCCCATCTTGTGGTCGTAGCGGACCAGGTAGGCGGTGGTGTCGTTCGCGTTGTTGCCGGGCTCGGAGTTCTCGTCGATCTTGCCCCAGCCGAAGTAAACCTTGCCGTCGGGGTTGAACTTGTAGGTTGCGTCCCAGCCCAGGGGCTTGGTCTTGAATATGAATGCGCTCTCGAAGTCGCCGGCCACGAGGTTGTAAAGCGTGTGGCCGCCGAACTTCTGGCGCCACTCCCAACCCCAGCTCATCTTGCCGGCGCGGAGTGTAAGACCTTCGGTCAGGAAGTCGGACATTGCGATGTACGCACGGTCGAGAACGAAGCTGCCCTTGGAGGAATCCTTCGTCTTCGCATCCAGGCGAACGTGTGTCATGACGTTGTCGGTGTAGTAGTTGTAAAGGTGGATCTTGACCTTTTCGGTGTGCCAGGCATAACCGTCCGAGGTGTCCTCGTCGAAGTCGATGTTGTCAACGTAGGTGCCCCAGATGATGATGTCGGCGCCGATGGTCACGTCTTCGCATGCAGCCTTCGCCGGGGCGGACATGCCCAGAACAAAGAGAAATGCTGCGGCAAAAAGTACAAAACGTTTCATTTCTTGGTACTCCTTCTCGTGTTTGTTCGAGAATCAGAGAGTTTGTTTGATTTCGTCTTCGGTTTTATGCTCCACTATCCGGCTTGTCCCTCTGCTGCTACTACCTCCTTTCGCGGACCCGCGTGATAACGGTCTCTTAAGAACTTGATCGGCAGTTGCCGGAATAGTCGTCCGGATATCATGCCGTCAAGCATGCGGGGGCACTCTCCGCACCTTCAGCCGCTCTTCCCGGTCTGAAAGATCTGGGATCCTTGCCCGCATAACGCTCACGCTGTCTGTCGTCCTGGCAGCGGATAGTTAATCGCAAATTGTAAAGGGCGCAAACGATACTGCTCCGCATCGATCTGCCCTTGCGGTTGATCAATTTTCAGAAAGCTTCAGATGGTCGTTAAACCCCGATTCGTCGCTCGAATGTGAGACGTGGATTCTATGCTTCTTACAGAGTGCACAACAAAAAACCTGTCCCGACCCTGTTAGGATCAAACATCTCTTCGAGCGCCAACAATGTAACGACAAACTCAATTCTGTCAAGAGGGTTAACGGGAAACTAACAAAAAAAGGGCGACGCATCGCTGCGCCGCCCTTAATTGCCGGATTACAGCTTTGTTAGAAGAGGATTACGACCGAGAGGAATGCCACCATGGCAGCATCCGGGTCTTCACCGGCCATGTCCTCGTCCGGGCTGAAGTAACCGATGCCAAGGCCGAAGGTCACGTCCTCGGTGTAACGGTAGGAGCCAACTGCGTTGAACTCCCAGCCGATTCCCTTGTCGTCGATGTCTTCGGTGCTCTGGTAGTAAGCGAAGATAAAGTCAAGGCCGAACTTGTCGTCGGCTATGGACTTCATTCCGCCCTGCAGCATCACCGTCCAGTATTCGGGGGCGTCCGCGCTGCTTGATGCGTAAAAGGTGTTCATGAACACGCCGACCACCAGTGTCTTCACGAAGTTGTCGTTGAAGGTCACATAGCCGTACGTGTCGTCATCGGCACCGGCGTAGTAAACGATCTCAAGACCGATGTAAGGAACGGCTTCAACGTCACGGAAGGTAGACTCGGCGCCGAGGTCGAATGCGAATGCGCCGAAGTCCATGTTTTCATCGTGAGCGTCGCCGCCCTGATAGGCGAGTTCGATGTAGAGTTCCGAGCGCCTCGTCCATCAGGAAGTAGTCGATACCGGCGTTTAAGTACATCACATCGCCCGGGAGTGCGTCCACGTGGTCCAAGTAGCAGATACCAGGGCCACGAACATGCTGCTGTTCTCGCCGAGCATGTGGTCGTAGCGGAGGAAGTAAAGGTCGAGGTCGTTCGAGTTGTTGCCCGGGTACGAACCTTCGTAAACCTTACCCCAACCGAAAGACACTGCGATGTCCGGGTTGAACTGGTAGTGGAAGTGCCAGCCAAGAGGCGTGACGTCAAGGACGAATGCGCCGTTAAGGTAGTTCGGGTTCATCATCTCGATTGCGCCGGCTCCGAAGTAGGGACGAAGCTCCCAAGTCCAGGACTGCTTACCTACAGTAAGAGTCAGACCCTCGGACACTGAACTCGCTCAGCTTGATGTAAGCCTGGTCCAGAGCGATTTCGACCTTTTGGGAGTCGTTTGTGAACGCATAAGAAGAGCTCATGGATGCCAGAGGCTGGTATTGCTGCTGGAAGCCATCAAAGGTGCTCTCTGCGTCAAGACGGATGTAGCTCATCACGTTATCGGTGTAGTAGTTGAAAAGGTGGATGTTCACGTACTCCTGCATGAACGCAACCGAGTCTGCGGAGTCATCGTCCCAGTCGAAGTTGTCAGCGAAGTAGCCGACGACCGCGATGTCTGCACCGATGGTCACGTCTTCACAGGCAGCCTTCGCCGGAGTGGCTATGGCTACTGTCAGGAAAAGAGCGGCCATGAAAAGTATAGCCTTCTTCATTGTTATTACCTCTCGTTCTCAGAGTGTCGCGTCCGAAATGTAACAAAGCGAACGACGTTTGCTTCTGCATTCGTCGCTCTGCCCAAAGATCCTTGTTTTTTCAAAGGTTCGGATGAAGCGTGCGCTTCTCGTCGCCGATTTGCGCACATACTCCCGTCACTCCCGGACGCACAGTTTGTGCATTTTAGTCGCATCTATGTTCAGCATCTGCTCGTCAGTCGTACCGAAGTTCACCTCCCTTCGCAGGCCCGCGCTTTTTCCGGATACATACGTCGCTGTCAAAGGGGTACGAGGCCAAAAAGCCGCCTCGTGTTACCCGACAACGCCATGAAGTGCACTTCCCGCACCGGCATCTCGCTTGGACGATCTGCCAGATCTTGGGCCCTTCCCTCATGGTCCGGGGCGCTGTTCGATGCCCTCTTCAGAGCAGTCGCTAACAATTTCCAAACATCTTCTTAACCGAGAATTGTAGTGCGAACATACAAATTGTCAAGGGATTCGGCCAAAATTTTCTGCAAAAAACTGACGCTCCACCCCAAATATCGCGCTCTATCCCAGTTGGAAACTGCCTTGTAGCCTTGTCTGCGCTGTCACGCGCTGAACGCATGTTTCCGTGCGCAAACGCCGTTTTTTCACGCTTGCAACCCCTCGCACACAAAAAAGGCCGCCCGAAAAGCCGGGCGACCCATCTCTGCGGACATCTCTTCGAATCCCCGCTAATCCTCCGAAAGCTCGATGCCCAGCTCGTCCAACTGTTCTCGGTCAACAGTTCCGGGCGCGCCGTTCATCATGTCTATGCCGCGTGTGTTCTTCGGAAACGCGATCACCTCGCGAATGGACTCATGGCCGAGACAAAGTCCCACGAATCGGTCAAGGCCGAATGCTATGCCGGCGTGAGGAGGGGTGCCATATGAAAGCGCGTCTATGAAGAATCCGAACCTCTCCCGTACCGTCTCCTCGTCGAGCTTCAGAACCTCGAACACCTTGCTCTGGACTTCGGGCTCGTGAATTCGTTGCGAGCCCGATGCAAGTTCCAGCCCGTTCATAACCAGGTCGTATGAGGCGGAAGGTATCAACTCCTTGTCCTGTTCGAACGCTGCTACATCTTGTGGAATCGGTGCGGTGAATGGATGATGCTCAGAGTCGTAGCGGCCCTCGTCCTCGTTCCACTTGAAAAGCGGAAAGTCAACTATCCAAAGGAAGTGGAACTCTTCCCTGTCATACAGGTTGAAAGTTCGGCCTATGTAGTTGCGAAGGTTGTGCATGCAAGCGTTGGCGGTCTGCTTTTTGTCCGCGACAAAGCACAACACGTCGCCCTGATTCGCGTTCATGGCCTTCGCCATCTCGAGAGCTTTTCCGGCTGAGAAGAATTTCAATATCGGCCCGGTGAACTCCTCGTCCGAGATGTACTTCAGCCATGCCATTCCCTTCGCGCCGGAGGAAGTACATACCGTCTCCAACTCCTTGATTTGCTTGCGCGACCACTCCGCTGCTCCGGGAGCTGCAAGAGCGCGGACAGTACCTCCGCCCTGCAACACGTTCTTGAATACCTTGAAGTCCGTGCCCCTTAAGAGTTCGTCAAGCGTCGTAACCTCCAGGCCGAATCGAAGGTCCGGCTTGTCCGATGCGTACTTCTCCACAGCCTGTGCGTGTGACATGCGCGGAAACGGGGTCGAGAGCTCGATGCCCATGACTTCCGAAAATACCCGCTTCAGAAGTCTCTCCGACATCGAAAGAACGTCCTCGCGGTCTGCAAACGACATCTCGACGTCAAACTGTGTGAACTCGGGCTGACGGTCCGCTCGTGGGTCCTCGTCTCGGAAACATCGGGCTATCTGGTAGTACTTGTCCACTCCGCCGACCATCAATAGCTGCTTGTACTGCTGAGGCGACTGCGGCAGAGCGTAAAACTTGCCGCGGTTCACTCGGGAAGGAACAAGGTAGTCGCGAGCCCCTTCCGGCGTCGAACGGCCGAGTGCCGGCGTCTCTATATCCCAGAAGCCCTCGCCCTCCATGAAACTGCGTATCGAGTGCGTGACCTCGGAACGAACTCGCATCGCCTTCTGCATAGGCTCGCGGCGAAGGTCGAGGAACCTGTACTTCAAGCGTGTCTCTTCTCCCGGCTCCTCCGGGTCGCCGATTACGAACGGTTGAGAACGCGTGCGCGAGAAAACCTTCAAACCGTCGGCGAGTACCTCGATATCTCCGGTCGAACGCTCGGAATTGCGCTGGCCTTCGGGCCGTGTGCGAACGGTGCCCGAAATACACACGCAGTACTCCAAATGAAGGCCCTTCGCGCGGTTCAGAAGGTCTGAACCCCCTGACTCGTCGAAAACAGTCTGCGTTATGCCGTAACGGTCGCGAAGGTCAACGAACTGCAGCGAACCGTATGTGCGTACCGAGTCAACCCAGCCGTTCAGTACCACCCTTTCGCCCTCGTTCGATTTCTTCAGCTCGCCACAGGTGTGTGTCCGTTTCGTCTCCATGGTGTCCTTCCTAAGGGAATATCCTGTTCAGGGTGCGCGGATATGCGATACACTCCCGCACGTGGTCCACACCGCATATCCAGCCCACGAAACGTTCGAGTCCCAGACCGTAGCCGCCGTGCGGCACGCTGCCGTATTTGCGAAGATCCAAATACCACTCGAAAACCTCTTCCGGCAGACCTTCTTCGCGGATGCGCTTCAGCAAAATGTCAAAATCGTCCTCGCGTTGGCTGCCGCCCACTATTTCGCCGTAACCTTCGGGCGCGATTATGTCCATCCCAAGAACAACGTCATCGTCCTTGCCGTCGCGCTTCATGTAAAACGCCTTGATGTCCTTGGGCCAGTGAGTCACCACAACCGGCTGGCCACCGAAGTAATCGCCAAGAAACTCCTCGTGCGGGGCTCCGAAGTCCTCCTTGTCGCCGATCTCCAAACCTCCCTCGCGAAGAATCCCCACCGCTTCGCTGAAAGTGATATGAGGAAACGGCGTATTCACGTTCTCGAGCTTCTTCGTGTCGCGCTCCAGAATGGCCAGTTCGGGCCTGCGAGTCTCGAGGATGCGCCGCACAGTGTAGCGAATCAACTCGCTCGAGTTCTCTATCAGGTCGTTTAACTCGGCATAGGCCCACTCAGGCTCAAGCATCCAGAACTCGTTGAGATGCTTGCGGGTCTTGCTCTTCTCGGCACGGAAGGTGGGGCCGAAGCAGAAAACCTTGCCGAGCCCCATGGCGTTTGCCTCGTTGTACAACTGCCCGCTCTGGCTCAGGTACGCCGCCCCGAGGTCAAAATACTCCACTTCAAACAGGGTGGTCGTGCCCTCGCAAGCCGCGGGGGTGAGGATCGGCGTGTCCATGCGTATGAAGCCACGTTCGTAAAGAAAATCACAGGTCGCACGGATGATCTCCGAACGGATGCGCATGATTGCCATCTGCTTGCGCGACCGAAGCCAGAGGTGTCTGCGCTGCAGAAGGAAGTCTATTCCGTGTTCCTTCGGTGTTATAGGATAGTCCTCCGAAAGCTGATGAAGCTTCACGTTCGAAACACCCACCTCGACACCGGATGGCGCGCGCTCGTCCTTCCGGACCTCGCCCTCCACGGTTATCGAGCTCTCCTGGTATATGTGGTTGCACTGTTCGAACGTCTCTCGTCAACGTCCTTCTTGAAAACAACGCACTGGACGAAACCCGTCCCGTCCCGGAACTGCAAAAAATGCAGCTTGCCCTTCGATGAACGGTTCGCGAGCCAGCCCTTCAGCCTTACCTGCTCGCCGATGTGCTTGCCAAGGTCTTCTACATATACGTGCTTCATGCTTCCTCCACTGATGGCGAAACATCATATACGGTTTTGCGCCCCGATTTGATTTGGAAATACGCTCGACCCATCACAAAACTTGTCCGGCCGGACCAATGATATATGCTGAATTTTGGATGCAATCGGAGGCTGCCCGAAATGAAAACTCCCGTTCTCATACTCGTTATCGCGCTCTTCGTGTTCTCCATCGCGGTCGCGGTGATCTACTTCGCCACGGACAACGACTCTTCAGGAGGCCCCTCTCCCTCGAAAGTCCTCCACCTTGCACCCTCGGAATTCGAATCGAAGGTGCTCGCCGCAGAGGGGGTCGTCTTAGTGGACTTCTATGCCGACTGGTGCAAGCCGTGCGAGATGCTCGCTCCCACAATAACCGAACTGCAAAAGATGTACTCTTCCTCTCCCGACGTGGCCATCTATAAGCTCGATACGGACAAAGCCCGGTCAATCGCAATGGAGTACGGCATTCGCAACATCCCGTGCGTCATCGTTTTCAAAAACGGCAGCGAGACGGAGAGGCTCGTGGGCGTTCGCCCCGAACAGGACTACCGGCAGGCGATAGAAAACGCCCGATAAGCGTTCGCCCCGAACAGGACTACCGGGAAGCGATAGAAAACGCTCGATGAGCATTCTCCCTTTCCGACCGGCATGCGGAACTTGAGTATCGTTGCTTGATGCCACCTCGAAAATACAGTTTCGCTGCAAATGTCCGCGGCTCCGCTCGCTGCAAACGTCCGCGACTCCGCTAAGCTTTGCCATTATCTTCTCCCTGCGAACCCGCGAGCCCATTGCAGCATTGGAGCAACTCGGTGACACCATATTGCATCACTGTGCCTACATCGTTACTCTACTGAGCTGGGTTCACAGATACAGTAGCCTCTCTTGCTGTAGAGCATGATCAGGACCCTGTTCCGAGCCAGTGGTACAACGTAGAAGATGCCAAGGTCCCTTGCTGCCAGCTATCAACTGTTTCTTTGTCTCTCCGGTCTCCGTGTTGCTGAAATACACGCTAACTCCATCTTCTCCTCTATGGCCAAACACCACATAGGGTTTCACATAGCATATATGTTCGTCGTATGGGTCCTTCAGGATCTGTCCGGCGTTTTCGAACCATTCCAACTCATGAACGGTGTTCTTGCCTGTGCTGAGGTCTCTTTTTGTAAGAACTATGGATTTGTTCTGCTCCATAAGGCAACTCCAGAAGCAGCCTCCTGCAAAGAAAGAGTAGAACCATCGACCGTCAAGGTCTATCTCCGTTTCGAATGGAATAACAGCGGTACGATCTGCATCTGACATAAGGTAATCTGTTGCGCAGCCACTTCTTGGGAAAATCCACATGTCTTTCGTGAATCTCTGCAGGGTTTTTCCGCGATGGTCAAACCTGTAACCATCCACGTGCCCCTCAGTCTTGTAGTGAAGCAGTGCGATAAACTGCTGTGCCGAGAAGACCAGTTTCCACTCCAGAAATTCGTGGTGGGCAAGTGGCTTCAACAGCACTTCTCTCTCAACTTCAAGAGTCACTGAGTTGATGACCTGTACTACGCCATCGGAAAGCAGCACGGCGACCTTCTGTACACTGTCCATTGCCACGGCGAATTCAACGATCGGGTTGTCACTGTAGTCGAGAGCTTCCTTGAGTTTCCCTGACGTAGCTGAGTGAACTCTCAGTTTCTCTCCATCACAGGCTGGAAGAAACAGGAAGTTACCGGAAAAAGTGCTCTCCTCAATGTCAACTGCATAGAGGTATCTTTCCTTCACGACTTCTACTTCAAAGTCCGGTGCGGAGACGCGCATTAAGTCCCCCCACCTGCTCCTCCAGTAAAGTACTCCATCACGGATTGGAGGCGCATCTCCGTAAACATATCCGAGCACCGTCAGCGGCTGCTTTTTGCTTTTAAAATTGACAACAACTGCAGCTGAGTCTTTTCGGTTGACGTAGTAAACACCGGGCGAAAACCTGTCAATCTTCTCTCTACCCATTACGTTAATGCTGGTGACATAAGACCGACTGTCAACGACATCCTTTACAGTGTATTCAGGATCGAGCAACAGGTAGCGGCTGTCACCGAACAAAAGGATTTCGTCTTGAAACGCCTTCGCGCGTAGGTTCTCGTCATTCTTGAAGTATGCGGAGACGTCAAACACCTTTTGAGTTTTGCCTTCGATATCACTGCATAGAAGCTCGCCTGTGTCAACATTGTGTTTCAGCAAGGCTCGCCTGTAAGGATCGTAGCAGAGAATTCGTGTGTTTGGAGTTTCGGCGATACCCGAGCAATATGTGAACCTGTCAATTACCTTCCCGGTATCCATATCCACGCGAAGAAAGCTGTGAAAAAGGCTGGCTTCGTGATCCCTCACCCTTTGAGCGTTGGCATCAGGATACGCTACAGCAGGCCAAGTATCAGAGACCTCCTGCCACAAGAATGCCTCACTTCCTTTACACTCGATCGTGCGTTCGAATCGTGGATGCCAGCGGACGGCAACTGGTATCTGTACCTTTCGTATCCACTGCTCTGCTTCAAGGTCGTAGCATTCAAATACTACGCTGTCAGAAAGTGTTTCCTCATCCCTGTCACCGAAACGAAAATAGCAAACGTACACATACCTGCCATCCAGAACCTGAACGGGTGTTCTGTGTACAACATCGTGGCTTATGTCTTCTTCCTTGCCCGTTGTGACATCGAGCACGATATGGGACTCTCGGCCTTCTGCATTCAGAATCACCTTGTTAGCAGTCAGAGCACACTGGAGTGATTTCGAGGCGTGAAGCCCTTCAAACCGGCTTGCTGGCAAGAGCTTTATCTTGCCACGGTCGTCCTCTTCCGCATGCAGTGAAACAAAAATGCATGAAAGCAGGAGCAATCCAGCAACCAAACGTGAATACCTCAGAGCTGCTCGAACGACCCGGGCTTTGAACTCAGCCGAAAACCTGCGTCTCTTTCTTCTCATTCCCTTCTCCATTCAGGGCTCGCGAGCCCCATTGTAGCAGGAGATTCCTCCACCTTAAGCTACTGTCCAGGTTTTGGGGACAAGCTCAGGAGAACTCAGTTCGAAAGAGCGTAGGATGGCTCCACTAAGAATCGCCCCAAGGATGAGAAACAATAGAACTTAACGGAGACTCTCTCCTTGTATGCAGCGATCGGACAAAGGCTAAACCAGTAAAAGCATGTTCATTGCTCGAGTTCCACAATCACAATGGACTCAGAGGTCAACAGGCCGCTTAAGATGCCTAGCGCAATCTCGGAATATGCGAGTGTAAGAGCGTGAGACACAATTAGCATATTGCGCTGTTTTCGACGGAAGAGAGCTGCGGTAGACAGGCAATATGCACCTGCCCTTTCGGGATTATAATTCGGCTTACCAATCAGAAATTCAATATTGATACAACCGGCTTCTTACGAGAGAGTTGATATTAAGGAAGTACAGAAGAGCAAATACTTGTTAGGCTCATTGAACCTGAGGAACATAGGGTCGCAGCATCATGCATATTTTTGCATGCGCCGGCAAAATACGGACAATATTCGCAGTTATCGTAACAAGTGCCAGCTGTTGAGAAGGAGCGGCCCGATGCCGATAAATCGAGATGATATCATGACAATGGATGAGCTGGCGGAGTATCTGAAGATCTCCAAGTCCACGCTCTATAAGCTGGCCAAGGACAACAAGCTGCCGGGCCAGAAGATCGGCAAGCGCTGGCGGTTCCACAAGGACGCCGTCGACGAGTGGGTGAAGCACGGCCTTGGAACCACACCCTGCAATTCCGGCTACTACGCCCAATGCATAGACGAAAGGAAGTTGGGGAATGCCTCAGATATTCGACAACATTGAGAAGCATCTTCTGACCGCTCTTTCGGACGCGATGGGACTTTCCGAGCGGTCGGACTTCTGCGTCGGCTACTTCAACCTGCGTGGATGGCGACAGCTTGATTCACTTGTTGAGAACTGGGCTGGAGGCGACGGCCATTGCTGCAGGCTTCTCGTCGGCATGCAACAGATGCCGCAGGATCAACTCCGGTCGGCCATGAGCCTTATAAAAGGCGAAGAGCAGATTGATCAAGCAACGGCCATCGCCATGAAGCGAAAACTTGTTCAGGAATTCCACGACCAACTGACGGTAGGGATTCCAACAAACGCTGATGAAGCTGGACTACGTCGCCTTGTAGCACAAATCACATCGCGGAAGCTGGTCGTCAAGCTTTTCCTTCGCCATCCGCTCCACGCAAAGCTCTATCTGCTTTTCCGGCAAGACCCCCTCAACCCCAAAATCGGGTACTTGGGCAGCAGCAACTTGACTGCGGCTGGGCTGTCGAAGCAGGGCGAACTCAACGTCGATGTTCTTGACCACGATGCCTGCGACAAGCTCGCCAAGTGGTTCGAGGAGAGATGGAACGACCGATTCTGTATAGACATCTCTCAGGAACTTGTTGAGATCATCAACAACAGTTGGGCACGTCCTGAACTGATTCCTCCGTATCACATCTATGTTAAGACGGCCTACCACCTTTCCCAGGAGGCACGTTCCGGATTGACTGAGTTCCGTATTCCCAGTGACTTTGGCAACAAGCTGTTTGAGTACCAGAAAGCCGCGGTCCAGATCGCCGCTCACCACCTGAACAAGCGTGGCGGCGTGGTTATCGGTGACGTGGTGGGACTCGGAAAGACACTCATGGCCACAGCGCTCGCACGTATCTTCGAGGATGACCACGGTGTCGAGACGCTCATCATCTGCCCGAAAAACCTCGGTGCGAATGTGGAAGGATCATCAGCAGCATCGCCTGCGGGCAAAGGTGTTATCCATCGCCAAGGTCAGGCGTGAGCTTTTCAGATCTGCGACGATTTCGCTTGGTGCTGATTGACGAAAGCCACAACCTGCGCAACCGCGAAGGCAGGCGATATCGCGCAATCGCAGAGTACATCGCATCCAACGACAGCCGAGTAATATTGCTATCCGCCACGCCATACAACAAGACCTATCTGGATTTGTCAAACCAACTACGGCTGTTCATTGACGAGCAAAAGAACATAGGCATTCGCCCGGAGAAGCTCCTTCGGGAGCTCGGCGAGACGGAGTTTATAAGACGCCACCAGTGCCCCGTGCGATCTCTTGCCGCCTTCGAAAAGAGCGAGTACACCGACGATTGGCGCGATTTGATGCGCCTATATCTCGTCCGTCGGACACGCAGCTTTATTCAGGAAAACTACGCCAAGCTCGATCCCAAACGCAACCAGAAGTACATAGAATTCTCAGATGGAGCGCGTTCGTATTTCCCAACGCGCGTACCCAAAACCGTCACATTTGAGATCAAAGAGAAGGTCTCTGACGACCAGTACGCCCAGCTCTTCGCAGATGATGTTGTGAAAGCGGTCAATGACCTGACACTTCCCCGATACGGGTTGGGCAACTATCAGATACCAACGCCCCAAAAGCCGCCGACAACGGATGAGGCAAAGGTGCTGGCCGACCTGTCGCGTGCTGGCACTCGTTTGAAGGGCTTTTGCCGCACAAATTTATTCAAACGTCTGGAGAGCAGCGGGCACGCTTTTATCCTCTCCATCGAACGCCACATTCTCCGTAATTTCATATGGTTACACGCTATCGAGAAAGAGTTGCCAATACCGATTGGTACCCAGGACATTGGAGCGCTTGATACTTGGGCAAACGATCAGGACAGTGATCTGTGGGACCCCGCGGCAGACAACGATGATAGCGACGGAGCCGATGATCCAACCACGACGATCCGTCAGGTTCTCACTGTGAATGAGGCTAAGGCGAGGGCGTCTAAAGTGTATGACGCTTATGCTCATCAATTCCACCGTCGGTTCAAATGGCTCCGCCCGGGATTGTTCGATGATTCACTGGCTGAAGATCTCCGCAAGGATGCCAAGGCACTAATGGCTGTCCTGAAAAACGCTGGAGCCTGGAACGCCAACCGAGACACGAAGCTGCACGCCCTCGTAGAACTTCTGGTCAAACAGCACCCCAAGGACAAGGTGCTGGTTTTCTCGCAATTCGCGGATACTGTGGACTATATCGCAGAGCAACTGGAGACCCAAGGACTGCACGCCATTGCGGGCGTAACAGGCAATACCAATGACCCAACCGCCATCGCCTACCGATTCTGTCCAGTAAGTAATGAGAAACGCGACCAAGTCGATTCGAATAATGAACTGCGCGTTGTCATAGCAACGGATGTCCTTAGCGAAGGTCAGAATCTCCAAGACTGTGCTATCATCGTCAACTATGATCTGCCGTGGGCCATCATCCGCCTGATACAACGGGCAGGCCGTGTGGATCGAATTGGTCAGAAATCTGACACGATCTTGTGTTACTCATTCCTGCCAGCAGAAGGTGTTGAGCGTATCATCCGCCTCCGGTCAAGGGTACGCCAGCGTCTGCAGGAGAACGCCGAAGTGGTCGGCGCGGATGAAACGTTCTTTGAGGACCAGGACAACGCCCAGGTCGTCCGTGATCTTTTCACTGAGAAGGCTGGTATCCTGGATGGTGACGATGATACAGAGGTCGATCTGGCGTCCTACGCCTACCAGATTTGGAAAAACGCCATCGACAGGGATCCCAAGCTTGCCAAGATCATCCCGACGATGCCGAATGTAGTGTACACGACGAAACCGCATAAACCCACCGCTGACTGGCCCGAGGGAGTGCTCGTATATTTACGAACCGCCGAGGGCAACGACGCCTTGGCCTGGATTAACCAGGACGGAGCCAGCGTCACTGAGTCGCAGTTCAAGATCCTCAAAACAGCCGAGTGTAAACCTGATACCCCAGCGCTGCATCGTCACGATAGCCACCACGATATGGTCGCTAAGGGCGTCAAGCTTATCGTCGAGACGGAGAAGTCCGTGGGGGGGCAGCTTGGTCGTCCATCGGGTGCCCGGTTCAGAACCTATGAGCGTCTTAAGGCATACGCCGACACCATCAAGGGCACGCTCTTCGCCACGCCCGAACTGCACAAGGCCATCGAGGATATCTACAAGTACCCGCTGCTCCGATCCGCTACTGACACGCTCAACCGCCAACTCAAAAGCGGCATCGGCGACCAAGCCTTGGCCGAACTGGTCGTCTCGCTTCGAAAAGACGCTCGCCTCTGCCGCGTGGCCGAGGACGTAGAAGCGGCCGAACCCCAAGTAATCTGCTCGCTGGGATTGCGCAAGCCAGAGTGAAGGACATTGCCTATGAAGATAGACTTCGATTCAGTGCGAGAATGCCTTAAGTCATTCGACTTCAAGACGCTCTTCCGCGAGCACCTGGGATGGGACAACTACCAGGCAAAGCTCGACATCCCAGTGGAAGGCGGCATGGTTCGCCTGACCGCCCTCGCCGAGAAACGTGGTTTCGTTGCCTTCCTTTGCCCATCGATACCTGATTGCAAAATTCGCATCAAGATCGACCATCAGGTCACCAAGTCCGCCCGTGAGCACTTAGTCATCTACGCCGACCAGTCTGCAGGTCTGCAAGTCTGGCAATGGATCCGCCGCGAGCCATGCAAACCTTTGGCCAGCTGCGAACACCGCTTCGACTCCTCCCAGTCTGGTGAACCGATCATTCAGCGATTAGAACAGGTTGCCGTCGCTCTGGATGAAGAAGAGAGTATCACTCTCATTGATATCGCGGGTCGCGCACGAGCCGCCTTCGACGTGGACAAGGTCACCAAAAAGTTCTATGACCGTTTCAAGACCGAGCACGCCGCCTTTCTCAAGTTTATCAAGGGCATCAAGGCCGACACCGATCTCCAGTGGTATACATCCCTGATGCTAAACCGGCTGATGTTTGTCTACTTCATCCAGAAGAAAGGGTTCCTTGACGGAGACACCGATTATCTCCGTAACCGTCTGGCTCTGGTCCAGCAGGCCAAGGGCATGGACAAGTTCCAGTCCTTCTACCGCTACTTCCTGCTGCGCCTCTTCCACGATGGCTTGGGCAAACCGCCAAGCGAACGCAAGCTTGACGCCGCGATGGAGAAGCTGCTCGGGAAAGTTCCGTATCTTAACGGCGGCTTCTTCGAGGTCCACCAGCTCGAAGAGCACAACCCCGACATCGACATCCCCGACAAGGCCTTCGAGAAGCTCTTCGACTTCTTCGATAAGTACTCCTGGCATCTCGACGAGCGCCCGCTCCGCGCCGATAACGAGATCAATCCAGACGTGGTTGGCTACATCTTTGAGAAGTACATCAACCAAAAACAGATGGGGGCTTACTACACCAAGGAAGACATCACCGAGTACATCAGCAAGAACACCATCATCCCCTTCCTCTTCGACTCCGCCGAGAAGAAATGTGCCATTGCCTTCAAGCCTGACAGCGCCTTGTGGCAGTTGCTTAGCGACAACCCCGATCGCTACATTTACTCCGCCGTTCGCCACGGCGTGGTGGACGACAAGGGCAATATCATCCCGCTGCCCAAGGAGATCGAGGCCGGGGTCAAGGACGTGGCCAAGCGCGACGGCTGGAACAAGACCGCTGCCGATCCCTTCGGCCTGTCCACCGAAACCTGGCGCGAGCACGTCGCCCGCCGCCAACGATGCCTGGAAATTCGGGAGAAGCTCAGCAAGGGCGAGGTCCACCAGATCAACGACCTGATCACACTGAACCTCGACATATTGCACTTCGCCCGCGACGCCATCGTCAACTCCAAGGGGCCGGAATTGCTTCGCGCCTTCTGGCACGCCATAAAGGGAGTAACCGTTCTCGACCCCACCTGTGGATCTGGTGCCTTTCTCTTCGCCGCCCTGCGCATTCTGGAAACGCTCTACAGCGACTGTCTCGAGCGCATGAAAAGGTTTATCGAGGATCTGGCAGGAAAGAAACACCATCCAAAGCAGTACAGTGACTTCAAGAAAGTCTTGGCCCAGATCGCCAGGCATCCCAACGAACGTTACTTCATCCTAAAGTCCATCATCATCAACAACCTCTTCGGCGTGGACATCATGGACGAGGCCGTCGAAATCTGCAAGCTGCGCCTCTTCCTTAAACTCGTCGCCCAGGTCGAGAAGGTCGAGCAGATCGAACCGCTCCCCGACATCGACTTCAACATCCGCTCAGGCAACACGCTTGTCGGCTACACCTCGCTCGATCAGGTCCGAAAGTCCCAGGAAGGAATACTTGGATTTGGCGATGAACAGATCAGGCGTATTGAAGAGGATGCCGAGATGGTCGAAAGGGCTTTCCAGCAGTTTCGCGACCAGCAAACCACCCATGGCGGTAAGGTCACGCATAAGGACAAGCAGGAACTCCGCGCCCGCCTGAATAAACTCGATACAGAACTCGACCGCTACCTTGCGGGCGAGTACGGCATCTCAAGCAGCAAGTACGGGTCGCGGGCGACCTACGATCAGGCCTTCGACGAATGGAAGTCGAGCCACGAGCCTTTCCACTGGTTCGCGGAGTTCTTCGGGATTATGAAGGCTGGCGGATTTGATGTGATTATTGGGAATCCGCCCTACGTATCAACGTCCAAGGTGGACTACCTGTCTACTGCCGCAAAGGCACAAAAGTTTCCGGATCTGTACGCTCATGTGCTATTGCGGACGATAGACATATCAAGCGCATGCGGCCGGTTCGGGATGATTGTTCCTCTCTCGATTACGTTCAGTCAGAAGTTCACTTCACTCCGAGAGGCGTTGACGTCAGTCGGAAAGGCATGGTTCTCCTCCTACGACAACATTCCTGCTGCATTGTTCGCAGGAGTGAGCCAACGCTGCACGATATGGATTGGCGACCGGTCGGCACCAATGCTGTCAGTCAGCCCAATGTATCGCTGGAGGTCAATTACACGGGACTTCTTGATTGAAAATGTCTGCTACACACAACTGCCGTTCTGTGAGATCAATGCGAACGGGCTTCCAAAACTCAGTAGTTCAACGTCTGCTTCGTTGCTTTCCTCGATTGTGAGCCCCCCCAAGTCTGCCCTAAGAACACTGATAATTCCTTCAAGCCAAGCTAAGAACTGGTTGAGGTTTTCGCAGACGGCGCGGAACTTTGTTTCAGCCTTCAAGGATGATGCGCCGTGCCTCGAAGAGGCCACACTCAAGAGTGTCCCGTCATCGCAGAACGGTAAAGTCGCCATTGCGCAACCAGAGCAAGTCTTCGCAGCGCTGAGTACCGTGGTTGGTGAGTTGTATTTCTGGTATTGGTTGACGAGAGGCGACGGGTTCCATGTGACGAGTTGGATAGTCGCTGATTTCATTCAGGTACTGGCTCATCTTCCGGAACGCGAGTTCAACATCCTTACCGAGATTGGCAAGATTCTTCATCAACGGCGATTCGAAGCGCTCACATTCAAGAAGAATGCGGGTAAGCATGTGGGCAACTTTAGTTATCGTGGGCACCCTTGGCTTACCAGACGAGCCGATATGGTGCTTCTCGCTGGCCTTGGAATGTCCCGCGAAGCTGTACTCAAGGTCTTCGACCATGTGCAACGAGTGTTGGCGATAAATGAATTTGCTGGCGAGAAGTCGATTCCTGCCGCCGTCAAAGCGAAATATAGACCACAGAAACCAGATGAAGCAGCAGAGAACGCAATCTTCTCACAGGCTGATGCATTGATCTTGAAGCACTTTGGTTTCACGCAGGCCGAACTACGTTACTTGCTGCATTCAGACATCATATACAAGCGGGGGGGAAGAGACCCAGAATGATCGAGAAAAATCCCACCAACGTGTCTTCTGCATTCGAGATGCTTCTGGAGGAACTCGAAGCGGAGATCGACTTCGTCAACGGTTTCGGTGCAAAGGCCTTTGAGGGCCGCGATTACGATAAGGCCAAGGAGGCCCTGGAACGATCGAGTGCACTTACGGCCTTTCGGAATCGCGTTGCCGTGCTGCGAAAGGAGTGGGAGGAGATGGCAGCGGCGGCAGAGCGAGACGAGGACACCCGTTCCCAGCGCCGCGAATTTGGCAAGCTGCGCAAGGGCGTGCGGACTCCGGAATCCGCCTACTACCAGCCCATCCTCCGGGTGCTGGACCAGATGGGCGGCAACGGCAAGGTTGCGGACGTTCTGGATCGGGTCGGCAAGCTCATGAAGCCTGTTCTGAAAAAGGTGGACTACGAACCCTTGGCCAGCAGCCCGGATAACCCGCGATGGCGCAACGCCGCCCAGTGGGCGCGAAACAGCATGGTCCGCGATGGCCTGCTGAAGGCCGACTCCCCGCACGGGGTGTGGGAGATCACTTACAACGGGCGGGCAATCCTTAAGGAATCGCAGTAGGCAGGGACAAGAAATGGTCGAGAACCGAATCGAGCAAAGCGATACCGATTACCCAACTGTCCTTTGTGACAGACTGGGCGATGCCGCCCCATCCTGCCTGTACGTGATGGGCGATGCAGATATCCTCCGCAATCGACTCTTGGGTCTGATTTGCTCGATCCAGTGCCCGGGCAGCATTGTGATCAAAACGCTCGACGCAACCCGCGCGCTGCGAGATGCGGGAGTGACAGTGATCGGCGGCTTCCACTCGCCTATGGAAAAGGAATGTCTGGATATTCTGCTGCGCGGTGATCAGCCGGCGATCCTCTGCCCGGCCCGTGGACTTACGGGCTTGCGCATAGGCAAGATGCCAAGGCGTGCGCTGAAGAAAGGTCGTCTAATGATCCTGTCGCCCTTCCCAAACAACATACGGCGAACGACGGCCGCACAGGCGGTACAACGGAACGACCTGGTCGCCGCATTGGCTGAACGCGCTATGGGTGCCGCACGCCGCCCCTGACGGTAAGACATGGGCGACTGTTCGCAGCGCAATAGGGCATCAGCAGCCTGTATTCACATTTGCCACCGAAGACAATGGTGACCTTCTTAAAGCTGGTGCGAGCCCCTTAACCGAACTGGATGTCGTGGCCTTTCAGTCAAGATTGGGGGACTAAAAGGATGAAGCAACAGCAGATGGAGTAACCAGTGGGCCACATTCGACTTGGGAAACTACCACGATCAAAGAAGTGGAATGAGGGCCACCTCGAAAAATTGGCGTATCAACAACCTGAGTATACAACGAATGGAGTGGCAATCAACCGAAGAGAGGCACAAACGGTTGAGGGTTTTTAAGTTAACTTCGACGTCGAAAACGCTCTTGCCAGGCTCGATAAGAAGGGTGATTTTCTTGCGAAACTGAACGAGGTCGTTGACTGGGAGGATTTTGTCCGATCGTCGGGCGCATCCACAAGGCTGCGCGCAAAACGGACGCAAATAGCCGCATTATCCGCCAACTTACCCTCAAATATGCCGAAATCACGCCCCGGAGGCGAAATCTGTGCTTTTTATGGCAGAAACGGGTATTGTTCGAGGTGCCCACTTGGGGACCGGTGGGAAGGGAAGCTTCGGATAGAAGGGGATGAGCTCGTGATAGAAACAGACATCGAGAACGCTCTTGTCAGATATGGCCCCGAGGACGGCGACGGCAGGGGCCGAATAAAGCTGGTACCTGAGGACGAACACAATGACTGAAAGTATTGAACGGGCCGCGCGAATTCTCAAGGACAGTGAGCGGGCGTTCGTATTCACTGGAGCGGGAGTTTCCACCGAGTCGGGGATTCCGGACTTCCGCTCGCCCGGCGGCGTGTGGAGCAAGTACCGCATGATCACCTACCAGGAGTTCCTTGCGGACAACGAGGCTCGTAAGGAGCAATGGGCGCTGCACCGAGACATGTACGAGGGCTTCAAGGACTGTCGGCCCAACGCGGCGCACTACGGCATCGCGAAGCTTTACGAGAAAGGCGCGGTGGAGGCGGTCGTCACTCAGAACATAGACTCGCTGCACCAGGAAGCGGGAGTCTCCGACGAGGATGTCATCGAGCTGCACGGCAACGAAAAGAAGGTCAAATGCCTGGACTGTTCCCGCCTGTACGGCAGGGAAGATATTCAGAGGCAACTTCTGGACGGCACGGAAGTGCCGCTGTGCCCCGAATGCGGGGGAATAATGAAGACAACCACGATATGGTTCGGCGAGCAACTGCCGAAGAACGCAATTGACCGTTCGTTCGAACTCGCGTCGTCATGCGAGTGCTGCATGGTGGTGGGCTCGTCGCTTCAGGTGTATCCCGCGGCCCTGATCCCGGAGCAGGCGGTCAGGTCGGGAGCGAAGCTGATAGTAATCAACCGCGACCCCACGCCGCTTGACGAGCACGCCGAAGAGGTAATAGGGGGCAAGGCGGGTGAGGCGCTGAAGAAGCTCGCGGAACTGTTTTAGATGCGTGTGCGCCACCATTCCACGGTTCGGGCGACAATCTGTTCGGTGGGAGTCTCGGCCTTCCAGCCCAGCACTTTCTCGATTTTAGAAACATCGGGCACACGCCTGCGCATATCGGCGTAGTTGCTGCCCAGAGAGCCGGGCGTGACGTGTTCGAGCCTTCCGCTTCCCGCGGCATTTACCACAAGCGCACCAAGCTCCAGAATGCTGGACTCTTCGCACGAGCCAATATTGAACACCTGGCCTTTCGCCTTAGGGTTGGAGGCCAGCATCTGAAGTGCCCGCACGGCATCTCCCACCCAAGTGAAGCATCGAGTCTGTTTTCCGTCGCCGATTATGTTAAGGGGCTCGTCCCTGAGCGCGGCGCTTGCAAAACGGGGCAGCACCATTCCGTAATCGGGTAACTGGCGCGGTCCCACCGTGTTGAACAGCCGCGCAATTGAGACCTTGAGGCCCTTTTCTCTTGCGAGAGCGAGCAGGTAGTGTTCGTCGAGAATCTTCGAGGCGGCATAGGCCCATCTGCCGACATGTGGCGGGCCGAGGGTGAGGTCGTCTTCTTCATTGAAGGGGACCTTCTCGTTCCTGCCATAGACCTCGCTTGTGGAAGCATACACGAGTACCGCGCCGGACTTCAGCGCGGCATCGGCGACCTCGCGAGTGCAGCCGGTGTTGTCGTCAATAGTGGCGAGCGCGCTGTCCAGCACGCGCTGCACGCCGACCCTTGCGGCGAGATGATAGATGACCTGCGCGTCGGCGAGAGATTCGGCGAGGACTCCTTCCTTGAGGATATCCGCCTCGATAAGCTGAAAGTCCGGGTGACCGAGAAGGTGCGAGAGGTTCTCCCGCCTGCCGGTGGTCAGGTCGTCCACCGCTCGAACCGAGTGGCCCTCGGTTATGAGTGAATCACAAAGGTGTGAGCCGATGAACCCGGCTCCGCCGGTAACGACTATGTCGGCCAAGGTGCCTCCTATCCGCGTCTTCGCAACAGGGAGAGTATATCGCGCGCTTCACGCAGTCGCAGAACTGTTACGACAAGCGCGAACACCGCAAAGAACGCTATTGCAGGAACCGCGAACCTCACGAGCCTCGCGGTTATAAGCCCTCCGGTATCGGTTCCGACGAGCTGCACACAGCCCCAGCATGCGGCGAGCGCGATAGCGGCTGCGGGCAGGACTTTGCCAAGTACGCTGAGCGCGACGGGGGCTTTAATCCAGCGCCATTTGAAGCCCATGATGGTGAAGAGCAGCGTTGCGTTCAGCAGAGCGACGGCAGCCGAGGAAAGGGCGAGCGCCGCCTCTCCGATCCGTGAGCCACAGCAGCAGGATGTTTAGGCCGATGTTCAGCGCGACCATCCACCAACTTACCTTGACCGGAGTGAGCATCTCCTGCCGTGCGAAATAGGAACGGGTAAGGCAAGTGACGGCGAAGTAGCCGGGCAGTCCGAGTGAGTAGCACAGGAGCGCGAGAGAAGTTCGGTCGAGCGCGCGTATTCGTTCGAGGTTGGCGAACTCTCCGTAGTTGAGTGTGAGGTCAACGATCTGGGTGGAAAGCAAGGCCATGACAGCCGCCATGGGGACTGCGAGGAACAACGACAGGCGCATGGCACGAGTGAAGCCTGCGAAGAATCGTCGCTTGTCGGCGGCCACCTTGCTCAGCTCGGCGAGCGCGACCGTTCCGATGGAGACCGCCAGCACTCCGAACGGCACCTGCATCAGCCTGTCGCCCTGGTACAGGCAGGTTACGGCCCCTTCTTCGTTAACGATGAACTGGGCCATGAATCGGTCTGCCAGCAGGTTGACCGGATAGGATGCCACGCCGATGAGGGTGATGCCGAACATGCGCAAAAAGCCCTTCATGCGTGCGGTCTTGAGCTTTTCGGAAAGAGTAAGACTGACGCGCACGCCCTTCATTGCGAGCAGCCGCCAAAGCAGCCATGCTCCCACAGCGCAGGCCGCGACTATTGAAAGCGAGAGGCCCAGAAGCCCGTACCGGGCGCCCACCACGAGCCCCGCCACGACACTTGCGGCAATCCACACCAGGTTTATCAGCGTCTGCATGAGCGGCGGCACGAAGTACACTCCGCGGGTGTTGAGAAGAGCGCCGAACAGTGCGGCGGCGCAGATGAATATCGCGTAGGGAACGATGGCGGCGGTGTATTCGGCATAGACCCTGCCGAGTGAGTTTTCTTCGGAAAAGAGCCAAAGCGCGACACAACCAGCGATTACGAGCAGAGTGAACGCGCTCGTGGCCACCACCTGGAGAGTTATGACCCGCGAGGCGAACTTCCGTGCCTCTTCGGCTCCGTCCTCTGTTTCGACTGACTTGAACACGGGTATCAGGGCGGAAGTAAGGGCACCCTCGCCCAGCAGCCTTCTGAGCATATTCGGCACCGCATAGACGAGGTAGAAGATGTCCGCGAAGGTGGTAGGACCGATGAAGGCGACCATCGCAAGCTCTCGCACGTATCCCGTGAGCCGGTAATCATGCTGCCGGCGGAGGTGGAAAAGACGAATGAGAGGAATCCGCGCTCACCGCGCTTTCGTGCTGCCATCGTGGGTATTATAGCGGTGTTGGTATTTATGCAGACGGAGAGAACTCAGAGAACCTTCCTCGAACTCCGCTGCCGTACGGAACGTGCGTCCGCCCTGCCAAGGGAAGCAGGACTTTTTGGTGCAGGCTCGCGCTTGAAGTTTCAACTTGGGAGCCCGGCACGGGTGTGTGCCACACGGGCATGTTAAAGCAGGCGAACGGGTAATACATGTGATAACGGTTCCAAGTCTCCGTCAGCGCGATTTAAGTTGGCTGTCCAGCATGGACTTTGCCTCGTTCGTTTTCGTACGAAACCAATTGTTCGAGGTATCCGTATGAGCGGAAAGCGAAGCCGTGAGCCGGTTTTTCGAGCAAAAAGCTAACTGTCCAAGGCCCCTCGAACCGCTACGGCAAGTTCCCTGCTCGAAAAGGGTTTTTGGATGAAATTGACACCTTCTGCCAGGACTCCACGATGTGCAATCACGTTCGCAGTATAGCCTGACATGAAAAGAACTTTCAACTCAGGATAAAACTCTTCAAGAGACCGGGCCAATTCCCTGCCGTTGATTTCGGGCATGACCACATCGGTAATCAGAAGGTGTATTTTCTGAGAGTATTCAGCCGCCAGCGCAATCGCGTCAGCAGCAGACGTGGAGGCCAGAACTTCGTATCCGGAATTCACGAGGAGCGTCTGAACGAGCTCAAGAATCGATGAGTCATCTTCGACAATCAAAACGGTTTCACCCCGCCCCTGTGAAATATCAGACGATTCGCGCTCCACAGAGACAATCTCGTCCGTCTTGTGGTGCGAAAAATAGATTTTGAAAGTAGTGCCCTTCCCGGGTTCACTGTACACATTTATGAAGCCGTTATTCTGCTTTACTATACCGAAGACGGTCGCGAGCCCCAGACCTGTTCCTACGCCTGTACTCTTGGTGGTGAAGAATGGTTCGAAGATGTTGTCCATCGTAGCCTTGTCCATTCCACAGCCATCGTCGCTGACACCGAGCATGACGAAATCGCCCTCGGAAAAACCCGGATGAGTAGCACAATACTTTTTATCAAAGGAGACCAAGCTGGTTTCAATGGTCAGCTTCCCGACGCCTGCAATAGCGTCACGGGCGTTGACACATAGATTTACAAATATCTGGTCAACCTGGAGAGATGCCCATGAGAACGGTCATCTTCCCCGCTCCGGGTTGCCGGATCAATTCAATGTCCTCGCCAATCAGCCTTTGGAGCATCTTCAGCAGGCTCTCAACGGCCTCATTGAGGTCGATCGGACGGGGTTCAATAGTTTGGCGGCGTGCGAACGCGAGCAACTGGCGGGTAATCTCCTTCGAACGGTTTGCGGCACTGAGGATTTGTCGCAGGTCACCACGTAAAGATTTGTCTTGACGTTCCTTCGCCATTGCAAGCTCACAGTAGCCGATAATCACAGCTAACATGTTGTTGTAGTCATGGGCGACTCCACCAGCGAGCCTCCCGATTGACTCCATCTTCTGCATGTGCACTAATTGCTCCGTAAGCTTGTCCTTCTCTTTCTGGGCTTCTTTGCGTTCGGTGATGTCGGTGAAAACGACTATGTTCAGGTTCTCAGATGTTGACATTCTGAACTCAACATACTTGAAGCTGCCATCCTTGCATCTGACAGAATGTTCCAGTGGTTGAATTTCGTTGCCCGATTTTCTGGCTTCCTCAACAGCACTCTGCCATTGTCTGCGAACCAGCTTTCTGACAGAGGGGTCGGGATAGGCCAGTTTCCACCATTCCTTAATCGATGGCATGTCCTCACTGGTGTATCCAAAGAGCTTAGTAAAGCGTGGGTTGACATAGAGGGTCTTGTCATCGAAGTCTGAAACTACAATACCCAACGGAGCCAACGCTGCGAACATCCTGAAGCGGGATTCACTGTCACGCAGCCTCTGCTCCGTCGTTGACACGTGAGATCGCGATGGGGACGACGGCCTGCCCGAGACAGAAGCCATTACTTCAATTTCTTCGGGTTCGAAGGACGAGCGATTACGGCTGCCGAAAGACAGGGTGCCAATCAAGCTGTCCTCGACCAGCAGCGGAAGGCAACAATATGCCTTGACACCGTAGCTCTTGACAATCTGCGTCATCTCGTCGTCGCGTTGTTGTATGTTTTCACAGACAATACGTTTCCGTCTCTGAGCAACGCTACCACATACAGCCACCCCGTATTCCAACTCGGCAATCTCTTGCGCATCCTCCTCTGAAATTCCGGCAAAGGCGCTCAAATGCAACTCGCCTGAATCAGGCTCCTGCAGATAGTTGAAGAGACACTGGCAATCGAGGAGTTCCATCGCATCCCTGCATATCTCATCGACAAGAGTCTGAGGTGAGTCACTTCGTAAGCAGTCCGGCAGCAATGTTCGACAGCACTTCATTTCTTCGCAGATTCCATTCAAGTCGTCCTTCATCCGCCTTGCGCTGCGTTATGTCTTCTGCAGCTCCGAGAATTCCCACCATCTCGCCCTGAGCATTTCGAATGGGGGCTACGGAAAGACTTATATGAACATGAGAGCCGTCCTTCCTTGTGCGAACCAATTCTCTTCCGTGGAAGCCGCCTTTCTCAAGTGCCTCGCGACGCAATGCGTCGAACTGCTCCTTCTTGTCCTCCGAAACTATTGGGATGGGCTTGCCAATTACATCCACGGGTCGATAGCCGAAGATTCTCTCGGCGGAACTGTTCCAGGACTGCACATTTCCATCAAGGTCTATTACGTACAGCGCAATGGGAGAGCAAGAGATCATTGCTCGCTGGAATTCTTCGCTTCTTCGAAGTGTAATTTCTGCCCGCTTCCTGTCCGTCATGTCAACGACCGTCGTCAGGAAATAGAGTCGATTGCCATCTTCATCCCTGCGCAGAATCGCACGGACATCTCCCCAGCGAAAGCTCCCGTCCTTGTGGACAAAACGCTTCTCAAACCGCACTGAATCCTTCTCGCCCGAAAGCACGGGTGAGAGCGATCCCCCGGCTCTCGCCATATCTTTTGGGGAGCCGGGCGTGCTGCCAGCGTTTGCCCTTCAACTCCTCCGGAGCGTATCCGAGGAAATCAGCAAAGGCTTTGTTGGCATCCATCTCTCCGGAGGGAAGAGTTAGCGACTTGCCCACATTGGCCGCCTCAAAGACATATTGAAAGCGATCCAAACTCTCTCTGAGCGCTGCGGTCTTCTGGGTAACCTGCTTGCGCAGCGACCATGACCAAGCGAATGCCAGAAGCAGGATAACGAGTAATGGAATAAGAACCAGGGCGGAATATCGAAGAGCGTCGAGAAACGACATCGGTCTTTCCTCGTACACTCCGAGCCATTTCTCGTAAATCCGGCGGTATTCACCGCTTTTCTTCAGCGCACTCAGCCCTTCGTTACCCTGGGGCAAGCAAAGGGCTTTTTCTTCCGTCGGCGACAGCATAGCAGTACTTTGGAGCAAGAATGGAATTCCGGCCAAAGACCAGGCCGGACCAATTATGCTTCTCGATCAAGCACTGAGCGGTGCTTCGAGAAACTATTGCAATGTCGCATTCTCCCGCCCGCAACCGCCTAAGCGCTTCTTCATGACTGTCAACAGTGAAGATCTCGACGTTATGACCGTGCTGGCGGACATATTCATGCAATATGTCGCTGCTTTGAAGAATGACGGATTTTCCCGAAAGTTCTTCGAGAGATTTCGGTGCCGGCCCATCTGCGGAGCGAACTACAGGAATATAGTGACCGGCTGAATGCGCAACTGAGAATTCAAACTCGAGGTCGCGTTCGGGAGAGTAGAACATTCCCTGTAATACGTCAATTTTTCCCTCTTTCAGCGCGGCCACGCGCTCTTCCCAATTCCCCAGCCTGACAACCATCTTCATTCCCATCTCCCGGGCGATTGCCCGGGTCAGGTCAACATTGTAGCCGGAGGGGTTGCCGTTCTCGTCAAGGAATTCAAATGGCGGGAAATTCCTGTCACCGCCCACGATGATGGCGCGGTCAGACGGAAGTTGCAGGGCGGCGAACCACTTCGAATGAAGGTGACGATAGGTTCCATCGGCGATTACAATCGCCAGCCCTTCGTTCAGAAGAGCAAGCGTCTCTCTGTCGCCTTCCAGAACGGCGAAACAAAAGTCCTGTTTGAATCCTTCAACTGGCTTGTTGACAACCGTCAGATTCGTAAGCCCGGTCTTGTGCAAAAGGCGCAAGGCCACGAGCCTCTGCATGACAACCGCATCACAGTCACCTTGGGAGAGTTTTGCGAGGGCGACTTCAAAAGTTGAAGTTGTGACAATCTCAATTCCCCGGTCCTCGCGGCGAAGGAATTCTTCCGCGTTGTCCCCTTTCATGACGGCAACTCTTCGCCCCCTCAGGTCCTCCATGTCGCCGATGCTATCTTCGTCATTTCTGACAACAAGCGCACCACGAAGAGTCATGTAGGGCACGGTGAAATCGAACAACTGTTCTCGTTCGGGCGTTCTTCCGACCAGGGGCAGGGCTTCGACTTCGCCTCTTTCCAGCCAGCCACGCACCTCGGTCCATGGCCCTGTTCGGAAGGCAACGTCCCTGTTCATAGCATGAAGAGCGGCACGCATGAGCGCTATCGAAAAGCCATCCGCCTTACCGTCTTCATCAAGCATGCCTGAACGGCGGATAGCCAATCTCGGCACCGGCGGTAATCTTTTTCTCAGGCGGAGTGCGATCCTCAGCGAAGGCCGGAGAACAAAAGCTCACAGCCAACATGAGGACACAGGCCATCGAGGAAATGAAACGCAGATAACAGTTTTTTCGACTTACCGAAAAATGCCTACAAGCCAAGAAAAAAGCCTTTACTTCAAAATGGCGCCGTTTCGCCACGTAGTCAAGAAGTTCGCGTTCAACTTCGAACAGCAGATAAACTCCATAATACAACTATACAACGAACTGCCTTGAAGTCAACTCCGGATGTCGAGATGTGGTGGAAAGTTTTTTGCCGTTATAAACGCACCGCTGAAACCGGGCAAGAGGGCGATAGTCTTGCCGTAATGGGTGCAGGAGGTGAAATTGGCCGACTACCGGCAAGCTGGCGGACATTCTTGCTCAACGGAACAGTGTCAACTCTCACTATTAGTGGGCACCTCGAAAAATACAGTTTTACTGCAACCGGCTGCGGCTTTGCCATGCTTCGTCATCAAGACATTTCTTCCTTAAGTATTGCCAAGGCTATTACTTGCGTCGAAACACCTTGTTTTCCTCGCCTGACTTTGCCTCGCTCGTTTTCGGACGAAACCAATTGTTCGAGGTACCTTAGTGGTAGAATAGAATGATGTTCTGATTTCTGTTTCCCGGGTTTCGGATGACGGAAATGGCCGAGAAGACAAGTAAAGGCCGAACGGCCTACGATCCTCCTCGTTTTCTACCCCTCGCCGACGGCGTTGCTCTCGGCGACGCAAGGGACGCCGTGCAGAAAATCGGCCTCGTTACGGCCGACTCACCTGAAACCGACTTCATCCGATTCTTCGAAACCCAGAACGGCGCGCTGTATAGGCGCGACATCGTACGCTGGTCAAATGACAAGCTCGTGGATGCCGGGCACTACAAGGGCCGGAAGCTGCTCGTATGGCTTGACCTTTCGTTAAAAATGCACCGGTTCACCTCCGAGACCGAACAGGTGCTGCTCGCCGAAGTGACCGCGTCCTCGCCCTTCGCCTTCGAAAAGACCGCGACCTTCCTGCTTCTCGGATATTCGCCCAGCGAGGACTGGCCCGAACAGCTCGAAAACCTCTGCATTTCCGATCCTCCTTCTCTGTTCGAGACCGCACGCAAGACCCTCGACCTGCCGGTGCCGGGCGCGCCGGTGCTTGACGAATTCAAGCCCAGCCCCGGCGAAGACCTGCTGGACATAAGCCGCAAGGTCATCGGCCGCCAGGCCTACCGAATGAAGGCCAATACCCCCGGTGCCATACTCGCGGGCGACCCCGGAGTTCGTACATGATTTGCGCGTTGCGACCCGCAGGGCTCGCTTCGCTTTGCGGATGATGCGTCCGTTCTTCGGAGACGACTGCGAGCGGCTCAGAAAGGAACTCAAGTGGCTCGCGGACGTGCTGGGCGATGTGCGCGACTGCGATGTCATGACGGAGAACCTGCACGAGCCCCTTGGACGAACCGAAAACCTTCTCAGCGGGCAGGATCGTTTTCTCGCTTATCTCGAAAACCAACGCATCCCGGCCCGGAAAAGGCTGAAGGAGGCCCTCGTTTCGTCCCGCTACGAGAAGCTTCTGAACGACTTGTTTGAACTGTACCGCTCACCGTCGCCGCAACTGCCTCCCGAGAAAAGGCCGACCAGGAATTATGCCTCGAAGCTCATTCGCAAGGCAGGAAGGAAGGTGCGCAAGTCCCTTGGGGGGCTCGCCGACCCACCCTCCTCCGAGCAGTTGCACGAGGTACGCATTGCGGTCAAGCGGCTACGCTACACCTGCGAATATTTCAAGGTACTCTACAGGGGCAAGCTCCGTGACACCATCAAGGACTGCAAGCTCGTGCAGGACTGTCTTGGAGAACACCAGGACGCCGCGGTCGCAATTGGAGCGCTGAAGGACATCGCACAGGCCCTGTCATCGGAGCGGGAAAACACACAGGCGGTGATGGTTACGGGCGCGCTTCTCGAGATGCAGAGGCGCAGGGTGCTCGAGCGGCGCGAACTCGCCCTGCCATTGCTTGAGGACTTCGCCAAGCGCGTCGCCGCTCTCGCAAAACTGCTCTGAAGCTAATGAGCACCTCGAAAAATACGGTTTTACTGCAAACGGCTGCGGCTTCGCCATGCTTCGTCTTGTCTTCCTCGCCTGACTGTGCCTCGCTCGTTTTCGCACGAAACCGATTGTTCGAGGTACCCTAATCTTTTCAGCAAACACAAAAGGGGCGGCGATTACTCGCCGCCCCTTGTTAGTCGAATCGGACTCGCGTATCAGTTGTTACGTCTTCCGCCGTGTTCGGGGTCAACAAGGTCGGATGCGCATTTCGGAAGGGGCTCGGTGTTGTCGGGTTCGGCGTCGGGATCGAAGCCGGCGTTTCCGAAGTCCTGGGTCCAAAACGTTCCGCACAGCCCGATGCCTATTTCGGTATAACTCTTTCTCAGCATGTTGCGGTGGTGGCCCGACTGTTGTACCAGCCGGTGAATGCCTCAATACCGCGCGACATGCCCGGGCGATGTTCTCACCGCCGGGCGAGCTGTAACCGGCCTGCGCCATACGCTGCTGAGGCGAGGTGCCGGTGAAACGTGCCCTGGTGAGCGAAGAACTCCTTCGTGTGCATGTTGTAGGAGTGTATGCGTGCGGCCTCGGTTATCATGCGGTCTCATGCGCAGGTAGTGCATGCCCATCATGAGTCGGTATTCGTTGGTGGCACGTACGCAGCTCTTCTCGTTCTCGGTGGTGACGCCGGGAATCTTGAGGAGATGATTGTACTCCTTAACCTTCATCGAAAGCTGGTAGATTCGCAGCTCGTTGGCCTTCAGGCCGACGTTGATGTTAATCTTCTCGTTAAGTGCTTCGAGGAGAGTGTCAACGTTCAGAAGACTGTCGTCCATATCAACGCCCAAGTCGAGAAGGCAACGGTGTATTGCTTTCGCCTTCATGACCAGCAGTTTCAGAGAGGGCTCGGCTTCCAGAACGCCCTTGATGGGCGTCTTGTAGATTTCACGGACCTTAGCCACGGCCTCGTCAACAATCGGCTGTCCGACAGCACCGTGGTTCTCGTCCGGGTAGATCTTCTTGTCGAAGATTATCCTCAGCGCTTCCTTGCGCATCTCGTTCAGCTTGTCGCGAAGGGATTGCACGCTCTCGAGCGTCTTGAGAACCTTGCTCTTTTTGATATTTTCGATCAGCTCCGAAAGCTTCATCGTCAGGCGGCTTACAACGAGGTTCTCGTTTTCCTTGGCAAGCTCGTACAGCTTGTCTATGGCCTTTTCACGGACGGCCTCGTCGTTTGAATCCAGCTTGGCAACCGCGGCATCCACCGCTTCCTCGAGCTTGGCGTACTCGAACTCCTGCTTAGTCAGCCAACGACCCTTATGGACAATGAAACCGTCCTCGGGCAGCTCCTTGCCGGAATAGCGTGCGTACAGAAGGTCGAGCTTCTCCTTGAGTTCCGCCTTCTTCTCGTACGCCCTGCTCATATTACTGAGAGCCTCACGGCGCAAGGCGAACTCGAGACAGTATGCCGCCGCGCCGAGGTAAAGCTCCGCGTTGAACTTGCTGGCACTACGTCGTTCGACCGTCATTTCGTAAAGCTCGCGAGGCTTGAAGGTCTCCCACTTGAACGTCATCTTGCCGCCCGCAGTCACGAGGTACAGCGCAGACTCGTCAACGTGGTCAACCTTGCCGGTCAGCCCCTTGCCGAGGTCAACCTTATCGCCGTTGCCGAACGTGTTAAGAAACCACTTCATGTGATCCGCCATCGGCTGAACCTCGTCAATACGGCCCTGGATGCGGGCCTTGAGGTTATCGTCGGGTGTGGCCTTGAGCATGTCTTCAAGGTACTTGACAGCTTTGGCGAACAGATATCGGCGGATGAGATTGTCCGAACCTTCGTCAGTGAATCGGTCTAATACCTTTACCTTGGCCTCTTCCTCGCCGGGCTCGGGGCCCGTTACGTTCGGAACTCCCTTACGACCGGCAATGCTGGCCATCTTCTTCTTTGCGAGGTCAACGTACTCGGGAATTCCGAAGTTATCAATAATCAAACTCAGGCACTTTACGGCCTCGTCGATCATGTTCTCCTTGATGTAAAATTCCGCAAGCTCCCAGTTGTACTCGAACTCCTCTTTCGCGTCGGCTATATAGCCGTCTATCTGGGCGTTCAGTTCCTTTGTGTACTCCGGCCACTTCTCCGGCATGTAGCGGGTGACGATGTCCTTGTAGCGGCTCTTGAAGAACCTCAGCTTGGTAATCGCCTCGCCATAGTGGCTGTCTCGAGCGCTCATCGAGGCTCGAATCTGCACCAGTCCGAACGCGTCGTAGATTGCACGGCGAATGTGAGATTTGAAGTCCGGTATCTTCTGGCTGCCGCGACGGGCGACCGAGTCGAGGTTCGCGTAGCGGGACTTCCACGCCTTGTAGTCCATGTAAAGCTCGTGAAGGGCCATAGGGTCTTGCTTGACCTGCGTGAGCCTGTCAACAATTGCTTCGAACTCTGCGGTACTCTTGGCATACTTCTGTTTCCAGTCAACATCTGGGGTGTCGAGTTTCTTTCGACAGTACTCAGATGCCCTCTTTATGTCCTTGCCTTCCTTTGTGCCTCGATATACGCGATAGTACTTTTTAGCCTTCTTGAACGCCTCTTCGAACTCACCGGCATCCTTGAGCTTGCGGACTTCGAGCATGGCCTCATACGCAGCGGCCTGGTCGTAGCCGGGCCCGTCATCGCCTTTGGTCATGCTGAGCACCGCCAACGCCACACCGACAAGGATTGCAATGATGGCAACCGCCGCGAAAGACCACTTCACTATGTTGCCTGCGGAGTCCTTGTCCGCCAGCGTCTTCTGCAGTCGTTCGCGCTTGGCTGCAAGGACCTTCGGGTCCAGTTTGCGCTTCTTCGGAATCGAGGGCACTCCTGCCATAGCGGCTGCTTCCGCAGTATCGACAGGTACGGGAACCGCCGCGGAAGGCTCTTGTGCGGGGTTCTTGAAAGTGAGCTCGAACTCGCCGACCTTGATGATATCGCCGTCGTGCAGGGTCTCCATCAGCGCGGACTTGCCGTTAAGAGTCGTTCCGTTCGTCGAACCCAGGTCAACGAGCTGGTACTCGTCGAAAACGCGCTCGATGCAAAAGTGCCTGCGGCTGAACGCTTCCTTCGTCTATGCAGACTTCGGTTTCGCTGCCGCGACCTACTGCGGTCACGTCCTTTTCGATCGGGAATCTCTTCTCCTCGCCGTCGAGCTTCGCGACAAGGTAGGCCTTCTGAAGTTCGGATGACTTCGCAACCTCGCTCGTTCCGGTAAGGACATCGCCCTGGGTAACCTGGACGATGCGAAGCACGGACTTGCCGAGCCTCATAATGTCACCGGCCTCGATATCGCAGTCTGAGATTTTTATCTCGTTGAGAACAACGCCGTTCTTTGAGTCGAGGTCCTTGACGTGGTAGGACTTATCGCGATATTCGAAGCGGCAGTGGACGCGAGAGGCGTCCTCATCCGCGAGCTGCACGTCGGCCTCTTCACCCCTTCCGGCGGTGAACTCCTTTTTCTCGACCGTCTCTATCTTTTCGGCTCCGCTCGGTTCCTTAATCTGGATGACGATCATGGGGCCTTCGGGCTTTTCGGCTTTTTTCGGAGCGGGGTCTGGTTCGACCTCGTCGAGAGCTTTGATAATCTTATCCACGAGGCCCGCGGGGACCTCGACGTCCCGCGACAGGGCTTCCTTGAGAAGCTCCAGTTCGACACGGGCGGAGTCGTAGTATTGCCTGCCTTCTTCTTGTGCAAGCAGTTCGCCGAGTTTTGCCTTCTGCTCGTCACTCGCCGTCCCGTCGAGGACGGCTTCAATCACGAGTCTCATATCCTTATTCATTTTGTTCATTCCTCAGTCCTCCCGCAGCTTCCTGTCCATGGCGGCTCGCAGAATCTGCTTCGCCCGATAGAGCTTGACTCTCAGGTTGTTTTCCGTGATATCGAGAGCTTCAGCGATATCGGAATTTTTCATTTCGAAGCGATACTTGAACAGCACGAGCCAGTTTTCTGTGCTGGTCGGGCAACTCGTCCACTGCCTCCCACATTCGGGCCAGCAATTTGTCGGTCTTGTCGGAGGCGATGGGCTCCTTCTGGTCGTCGGTCGAGGTCTCGATATCCTCCATGGGAATCTCGATGTTGCGCCCTCTCTTCTTGAGGTAGTCCATACACCTGTTGTAGGCGATGCGAAACAGCCACGAACTGAGCGGTCGGTCTGGGTCGTAGGTGTGAATGCCTTTGAACATTCTCATGAAAACGTCCTGAGTGACGTCTTCGGCCTCTACCGGATTGCGCGAGCGTCTTCAGACAGACGCTCGTAAAATCGGGCGAATGAACCTGCGAACCACCTCACGATACGCCTCTTCGCTTCCCTGTTGCATCTCCCTGCCAAGTTCAGAATCGCTCCTGGCATCTCGATGTTCCATTAGTCTTTACCGCCATCGTTGGGATTTGTATCAAATACTCAGGGCATTGTCAGAGAATCGACTTCCTGAATAAGCCCTTTTATGCGTTTGGCCTCTTTTTCGAAGCCCTTTCGGCCCATTAAAGCGTATGCCGCCTTCTTTCCGGCCTCTACACCGGGCTGGTCGTAGGCGTTTATGTCGAACAATTCGCCGATGAATGATACCGTCATCTCCCAGAACAAAAAGAGCTGTGATACAGTTCGCGGGCTGATTTCAGGAAGATTCACGCGGCAGTTGGGACGACCTGAATCGGTGAGAGCGACTATAGTGCCCTCAAGCTCCGCGGCAAGAAGGTCGTTAAGATTATGACCTGAAAGGTACCCTAACTCTTTATCTACTTCCTCAGCCTGCGGTATTACTACCTTTTTGTCATGGTCGTCAATTCCGACAAAAATGAACGCCTTGTCACGCGGACCCTGTGCGTAAAGCTGAACCTGCGAGTGCTGATCGGTAGCTCCGAGCGCCCTGATGGGAGTCGGGCCTACCTCCACTACGCGGCCCCTGCGGTCGTGCTTCTTGCCCAAGCTCTCCGCCCAGAGCTGACGGTACCAGTCCGCGACATTCAGAAGAAGGTTCGAATATGGCATCATCACGTGGTTCGTGTAGCCCTTGTGATATAGCAGGAAAAGCGCGCAGGCCATGAACAACGAAGGATTCCTCATGACCGGTTCGGACAGCGCGAACTCAGTGTACTCACCGGCTCCTTCGAGAAGGCCCTCGATATCAATGCCGACAAGTGCCGCGGGCGCGAGCCCCACCGGTGTCAACACGGAGAAGCGTCCGCCAACGCCCGGCGGAACGGGGAAAGTGCGCATGTTCTCTTTGGCGGCTATGTCGTGCAGTATGCCCTCTTCGGGGTCGGTTATCGCGATAATATGCTTCGAGGCGTCGAGGTTTTTCTCGCGCAGGAGTCCTTTAACCACAAGATATTGCGACATGGTCTCGGCTGTGGAGCCGGACTTGGAGATAACGAAGAAAACTGTTCGGTTCAAGTCCAGAATCTCGATATGTGCCGCAAAGTCGTCCGGGTCGATGTTATCGAATACGAAGAGGCGGGGGGCGGGCCGCTTTTCGTCGGGGAGCATGTTGTGCAGTGGATGATTGAGTGCCGAGTGCAGGCTGATCAGCCCGAGACTGCCGCCGATACCGAGAACAACGACGATTGTCGAACTCGCCGTTGAAGCTCCTTCTTCATCCTGAGTATGTCGCCGAGTGGCCCTGTCGGTGGAGGTCGAGATACGGCAGGCAGCCGTTCTCATGTTCCCTTTTAACTGCATCAAAGGGGCCCTGAGAGATCTTTTCGATCTTCTCGAGGTCCTCTTCGAGAAGGCCTCTGCCCAAGCCGATGCCCTTCTCGGTAAGGTTTGTGAGTTCGAACCTTAGTCGGAGTTTGCCTTTGCTACCCATTGTCAACTCCTTAGGGCACCTCGAAAAATACGGTTTTACTGTAAACGGCTGCGGCTTTGCCGTGCTTGGTTTCGTACGAAACCAATTGTTCGAGGCACCCCTTGATTATCCGGGTTTGGGAATTATGTCCATTGATAACAGCATTTACGGCTCCCTGCCGTATCGTACGGCTGGTGCTCATCTTGCCGCGGCACGCCTCAGGTTTCTTCTGACAGTATTCTACAACTAATTTTTTCCGACGTGCCCATTGCCGCGCCTCAACGGGCGATTTCGCAAACCTTTTGTTAAAATCATGTCAGACCGAACCCTTCCAGCATGAATTGCAATAAACTGGCATGTTTCCTTTGACGCAAAGACTACCGTCGGCCGTTCTTATATCCGTTATTATATTACGGTCGCAGTGGCAAATGGCAGAGCTGTCGGCCAGGCGGGAGATCCAACCGGCGCAACCTTCGCGCAAAGCGCTCGCTTTCGGCACGGTAACGGAAGCATCGGCAAATCCCGCAAAAACTGCGCAGGGAATCCTGAACGGACGGAGCACCGCGTTCGCCGCATAAGTCACGGTTATTTAGCGGGGCTGTCACGGACGCGTTACCGTACGACTACATTCTCAACCGAACGCCGTTTATGGATGTCGTCCGGCCCGGTCGGTTCTAACAGGAGTAATCCGGCCGGTCTTTGGCCCTGACAAGTGCCGTTTTGTTCGACAATCCGCCACTATTGCGGATAATAGGAGTAGAAACGTCCTCAGATGAAAGGCTCGCTATGCCTCAGAGTTTGGGGAAACAGAAGTTCATAGACATGCTGTCGCAGGCGGCGATTCTGCTGGTCCTGTTCGCGCCGGTGACTTACGCCATCAACCTCGGCCTGCTCTCTCACAAGGGCGAACCGGCCGGGCCTTACGTCACGGTGGTTGACCTGCTCGCGCTCGTCTTCACAGCGGCGTTTGCCATAACCATAATAGTCAAAAGGGAATACAGGAGACTGCGGATTCCGCCGTTCGCGGCAATCGCCCTCTTTTTGTGGTTCGCGTTCGGTTTCTTTCGGATAACACCCGAAGTCCAGGTCGGCAAGGCTGGAATACTCAAGGAGTCCCTTCAGGTTTTGGAATTCCTTTGTTTCGGCTTCGCCCTTTTCCTCACCGCCATGCACGACCGCAGGACGGTCGGACTGTTCCTCGATACGCTCACCGTTGCGGTTACAGGAGTCATCGGCTACGGGCTTTACCAGTACTTCAGCTACGATATTCCTGCGTTCGAGGTATCATCCGTCCTGACCAACAACAGTGTTCTCAGCGCGTTTCTCGCCATTTCGTTGCCACTGGTTATCGCGAACTCTTTGTCCGCTGACACACACGCTCGCAAAGCTTGGGCGTTGTTGTTGCTACTCGGGTCGATTCCCCTTGTTATGAACGGTTGGTTTCTCGGCGCGCTGTTCATTTCACTCGGCGTCTTTGCCGGTCTTTACGGAAGATGGTTCGCGCTTATCGGACTGTTCGCGCTGCTGCTCCTTGTCGCCATCATCGTGCCTAACCTTCCCCGCGACAACGGCGGCAGGCTGCTCGAGACCACCCAGTTGTACCACCGTCTCGACAACGACGACGCCAGGGCTCTTATGAAAACGCACGTGGTATCGGTGCGTGTGAGAAACTGGCAGGCCGCGCTGCTCGCGGCGGCTGACCGCCCGCTGTTGGGTTACGGGCCATCCTCATATTCCAACGCGGTAAGGCCCAACTTCTATTTCGACGCGAAATACACGGCCAGGACAGACGACCCGACGGCCTTCGACATTCACGTTGACGAACCGAGTTCGTTCTCGACTTACGCGGTACTGTTGGTCGAACAGGGAGTCATCGGGCTACTGATATTCCTCTCGCTCATCATCGCGGCCATCCGCTGGTCTCTCGTTGCCTGCTATTGCGGAAAACCCGTGGCGGTGTTGGGCAAGGGTGCGCTCTGTTCGCTTATAGCACTGGTTATATCGGCACAATTCACCTATGTGTTCGACCGCGGGCTTGCATTTGTAATGGTTTTCACATTCGCATTGGCATTCACGGTTTATGAATACGCCCGCGGATACCGCGAAGCATGAGCAACCGGAGTTCGGCAGGAAACAAAAGACCGCTAACATTGTCAAACTGTTTCAAGACCCGTTACAGCGGTTCAGGTATTTGAAGCATCATCCCCGCTCTACTGAGCAAGTCTTAACAACGAGGCGAAAGGTGCGCCCATGCAGGAGAGAAAGAAACTCGGCGAGATTCTGCTCGACTACGAGTTCATCAGCGAACGGCAGCTCAGCGAGGCCCTCGACAGACAGCAAAAGGAACACGCCGGAAAGAAGATCGGCGAGATTCTCGTTGACCTCGGCTTTTGCGGAGACGCAGAAGTCACAAGGGCTCTTGCTCTTCAGTTCAACCTTGAAATGGTGTTCATCGAAGAGCTGCATATTCCCAAGAAGGTCGTGGAGAAGGTTCCCGCGGAGCTTGCAAAGGAACAGACCATCATTCCGGTGGACTTCAACTCCGGCGTTCTGACCGTTTGCATGAGCGACCCTCTCGACCTCGATTCCGTTGACAAGATAGGGTTCGTCGTAAACGCGCAGGTGGAATGCGTTCTTGCCACACCGTCCGGAATCCGGGATGCCCTCACGAACCTCTACGGAGTCGCGGAGCAGGAACTCATCGAACAGATGAAGGCCAACACCGCGGACGGTCTGGAGATAGGTACGAGGGGTGCCGACGACGAACTCGCGGACATTGACGGCGAAGAGGACGACGCTCCTATCATCCGCTACGTTACGGGAGTAATCGCGGACGCGCTCAAGGCCCGTGCTTCTGACATTCACTTCGAACCCATGCCTAACCGTATGCGCATTCGATACAGGGTTGACGGCGTGTGTTTCGAGTCGAAATCAGTTCCCAAACGTCTTCAGGGGCCGATTATATCCCGCATCAAGATCATGGCGGGAATGGACATAGCGGAAAAGCGAAAGCCGCAGGACGGCAGGATCAAGATAAAACTGCTCAACCGCGACATCGACCTGCGTGTTTCAGGACTCCCCGCCACACAGGGCGAGGGAATCGTTATGCGTATTCTCGACAAGGAGACGTTGCTGCTCGGACTCGAACAGCTCGGATTTCACCAGAGCGACCTCGAAGTGTTCAACAAGCTCATTCGACGCCCGAACGGCATCCTTCTCGTGACAGGTCCCACGGGTTCGGGCAAGACGACTACCCTATACGCCGCGCTGAACACTCTGAACAGGCCGGACCGCAAGATCATCACCGCGGAAAACCCGGTCGAATACCATCTCGAAGGTATCAACCAGTGCAACGTTTCGCACAAGATCGGGTTCAACTTCTCCCGCATCATCAGGGCGATGATGCGACAGGCGCCCAACATCATCCTCGTCGGTGAAATTCGAGACCTCGAGACCGCTGATAATCGCTATCCAGGCAGCTTCTCACGGGACACCTCGTATTCTCGACTCTGCATACCAACGACGCGCCCGCGGCCATAACCCGACTCATAGATATCGGAATCAAGCCCTTCCTCGTTTCTTCCTCTATCCAGGCGGTCATGGCACAGAGGCTCGTTAGAAAGATATGCCCGGACTGCAAGGAAGAGTACGAGCCGGAGTATCGTAAGCTCATCGCCCTCGGAATGGCAAAGAAGGAGATCGAGAAGACCACCTTCTATCGCGGAGCGGGTTGTCGTTCTTGCAAGAACACCGGTTATCGCGGCCGATTGGGCATCTTCGAGCTGATGGTGATGAACCGGACTCTGAGAGGGCTTGCGTTCGAAAAGGCGGAGACCTCGAAGATTCGCGAGCAGGCCATCAACGACGGAATGCACACGCTTGTCCGGGACGGTATTCGCAAGATTGTGGCCGGAGAGACGTCCGTCGAAGAGGTGTTGAGAGCCGCGAGAACCGCGGAGTAGGTTTCCCCCCTCTTCTACTATTGTAAAACAGTAGTAGTAGAAGGGCAGGTAGGTTTGTAGGAAAGGGCCGGTCGGCAACTCGTAAGAGTACTTCCGCCCATGCTTTAGATGTTCTCGACAAAACGTACACACTGTGAAGGAAACGCGACCATTCCCGACACGCGTGAAGGTTATGCTGTTGATGTTTGTACCCTGTCTAAGGGCCGCACAAGCGCAGTCGGATTTACCTACAGTTTCCGATATCTTATTCGGAAATCCTTCAGTCGGTGTAGGGTGTTTTGTTGATAAGTTTGTAAGTCGTTACTCTAATTGCTTTTGCGCCTAAAGTCGCTTCGTCGTGACAGAATGCGCCGCAATGTTACAACGATGTCTGTCATAATGACGTTGTTATCGGTCGAAATGACAGCCATACATAAATACAGGAGCTGACATGACATACTCCATGGAGAAACTGCTCGACCTCGTAATCGCGGAAAACGCGTCCGACCTCCACCTCGTGGTTGACAAGGAGCCCATAGTTCGCCTTCACGGACAGTTGTTATCCGCAGGGAAGGCGAAACTCACCAGCGAAGACACTTTGAGAATGTTCAAGGAGATTGCGCCTGAAAAGAAGCACAACGACCTCGAAGAGCACGGGGGCTCGGAGTTCTCGTATGCTTACGGCGACAAGGCGCGTTTTCGTGTTTCGGCATATCTCGACCGGGGAAAACCGGCTGTGGCTATTCCGTCTCATTCCCACGAAGATTCTATCCCTCGATGAAATAGGACTTCCCGCCACTTTCAACTCCGTACTCGAAAAACCAAGGGGGCTCGTACTCGTGACAGGCCCCACCGGCTGCGGCAAGACAACTACTCTCGCCTCGATGCTGGATTACATCAACAGTAAGTTCGGCCACCACATCATAACTATCGAGGATCCCATCGAGTACTATCACCACCACAAGGAATCGATAGTAAACCAGCGTCAGGTTGGCGAGGACGTTGAATCCTTCGAAGAGGCGATAGTGAAGTCTCTTCGGCAGGACCCCGATGTCATTCTCGTCGGTGAGATGCGCGACCTCAGGACAATCGCCGCGGCCGTGACCGCCGCTGAGACGGGGCACCTCGTGTTCGGCACACTGCACACGATCGGAGCTTCAACTACAATCAGCCGTATCATTGACGCGTTCCCGCCAGACCAGCAGAACGAGATACGGCGTTCAGCTCTCTGTTCTCGCTTATCTCGGTAGTCGCACAGCAGCTTCTGGCAAACAAGGATAACACCGGAAGGCACGCCGCATTCGAGATACTCGTGTGCAACAACGCGGTGAAGCACCTGATACGTGAGAACAAGACTTTCAGGATCGACAGTATCATAGAAACGGGCAAGTCGCTGGGAATGGTCACCCTCGACGAATCGATATACGAGCTGTACGCTCAGGGCAAGATCGGCGAACAGACCGCGCTGGGCAAGGCTCAGGATCGCGAAGGCATGAGCAAGAAGATATTCGGCGGAGGAGGCTCTCAGAGAGGTTCCTTCTCTTACCGATAACGGAGGATTCAATGGCAAGACTCGATAAGAAACTGGGCGAGATCCTCAGGGACCAGGGCAAGATAACGGACGAGCACATCTCTCAGGCCTTGGAGATACAGCAGGAACAGGGCGGAGCCTTCGGAGAAGTTCTCGTGGGCATGAACGCGTGTTCGAAGGCCGACGTCCACTACGCTCTCGGAATACAGCAGGGAATGGAGGCCGTTGACGTAAGAAACCTGGACGTGCCCTCCGAACTACTTGACAAGATTCCCAAGTCGGTCGCCGAGATCTACCGTATATTGCCGGTCGCGAGAGAAGAGGACGGAACCTTCCTCGTCGCAATGGCGGATCCCCAGAACATGCACATCCTTGACGACCTTCGCTTCATGCTGAACGAGGAAGTCAGGGGTGCCGTCAGCAACGACAAGGAAATCGAAGAGGCGATCGAACGGGTTTACGGCTCGGAAGGCGAGACCATAGACGACATCGTCTCCGCTCTCTCTGATGCCGAAGGGCTGGCCGAGAACGGCGAGACTCTCGATCTCGAGAAGCTCAAGAACGCCGCGGGCCAGAGGCCCATTATCGAGTTTCTCAACCTTCTTCTGTTGCAAGCGATCAAATCGAAGGCCTCGGATATTCACTTCGAACCTTTCGAATACGAATTCAAGCCTGCCCGTTACCGCGTGGACGGCGTGCTGTATGAAATGACCCCTCCGCCCAAACATCTTGCACTGCCCATCATCTCGCGAATCAAGGTCATGGCCAACTTGGATATATCGGAAACGCGTTTGCCGCAGGACGGAAGAATAGACCTTATCGTGGGCGGCAATCCGGTTGACCTTCGTGTGTCGAGCCTTCCCACCATTTACGGAGAAAGCGTCGTTATGCGTGTTCTCGACCGTTCGGTGGTATCGCTGAACCTCGAGCAGCTCGGTTTCACCGACGCAGAGATGGCGAACTTCAGAGACCTTATCAAGCGGCCGCACGGTATCGTTCTCGTGACCGGCCCGACCGGTTCCGGCAAGACCACTACGCTCTACTCGGCCCTGAACGAGCTGAACACGCCGGAAGACAAGATCATTACCACCGAGGACCCGGTGGAATACGAGATCGAAGGTCTGTTACAGATACCCATAAACCCGGATATAGAAGTAACGTTCGCGAAGTGTCTTCGCTCAATCTTGCGCCACGACCCCGACATAATTCTGGTGGGCGAGATCCGAGACCTCGAGACCGCCGAAATAGCGGTGGAGGCCGCGCTGACCGGCCACCTCGTCTTTTCGACAGTGCATACCAACGACGCGCCTACGTCCATTACCCGTCTCATTGACCTCGGACTCGAACCGTTCCTCATCTCCGCAACATTACAGGCGGTCATAGCCCAGAGGCTCGTGCGAAAGATCTGTCCGCGCTGCAAGACACCGTTCGAGCCCACCGAAGAGATGATCTACGAACTCGGGCTTCGCCCTGAAGACGCGGAGGGCAAGACATTCCACTACGGCAAGGGCTGCGAGTTCTGCAGCCATACCGGTTACAAGGGCCGAACAGCCATATTCGAGACAATGGTACTCAACCGCGAGTTGAACGAACTCGTCTCACAGGCGAGCCCGACCGAGGTAATTCGGGCCAAGGCCCTCGAGTACGGCATGAAGACACTGCGTGAAGCCGGTATAATCAAGATATTCAACGGCGTTACCACGGTCGAAGAGGTCGTCAGAGAGACCCTCGTGGAAGCCTGAATACGAAGGAGGACGAACATGGCTAAAGACGGCGCACCATCCAAAGGCCTGCTCGTTGTCGGCGGGGTGTTGATATTTCTGCTCTTCGCCGCGCTCGTATTCTTTCTTTTGCAGGAAAATCCCGCTTCCGTAGTTCACCAGTTTTTCGAGGCTCGGAGTGTCAAAGAGAAGCAGATGCTGCTCACTCCGGAAAGCTCCGGAATACTCAAGCGCAACCTGGAAAGCTACGCGATGAGCAGCGGCATGTCGCTTGCCAGGATCGAACGGCAACTCGATAAGACCGATACCCAGCTCGTAGAGGTGCACGAAGCCACTCAACAGGCCGAGGACAGCTACGTGTTCACCGTCTCGGTCAGAATTGTCTCGCAGGACAAGAGCTCCATTGACAAGGGCAAGATATACGTCAAGAAGGTCGGCAATTCCTGGAAGATAGACCTCACTCCGCCCGATGCCCTGATGGTCTTCTGAGACCTTTTTTTCAGGAAACGCTTTTGCGTTGACCCGTAAAACTAAAAGAGCAAAATACGCTCTCGACGCTCAAGTGATCTCTCTTCGCAGAACCGATAGCTCCTATACCCCGGGCCGACCGGCACGGTTCGGGTGACTTACCACCACAAAACCCCACCCATCACACTTACAAGACGCGGACATCCGCGTCCGTCAACGTTGCGCTTCTGACCGACTTCGCGATAGGAGGACAAGGTGTCCTATCTGCCGCGCTTCAGGTACGTACGCGTACGTTTTTCAAGACTTCTGCGCCACCACAAGGCCCACTTCAAGGCCGCGGGTACAAGCGCGGAAAGCGACGTATGCAAGCCCACCGCGAGGAGGCTCTCGGTCTCATTCGCACTGGACGGGCTCGCATACGCCGCCCTCTATTACGTGGCGTTCGTGATGTCGCGCTCGCTCAACGCTCCGCCCGCCCTCGTTACCGCCGCGGGAATGTCCGTCATTGCGGGGCTGATACTCACCTATCCGGTAAGCTATTTCTTCTCCGGCCGTCCCAAGAACGTCCTCTTCCTCGTTTCCGGTTTCATGAACGCCGTGGCGGCCTTGGGCATGGTACTTATGCCTTCGGATTCCTCGCTTGCAATCGGCTCCCTGTCGCTGCCACCGGGGTCGCTCTTCCTCGTCTGGCTCCCGCTGTACGGTATAGCGGAGGCGATAAAGTACCCCGCCCGGTACGCGATTTTCCAGTCCAACTTCTCGGACAGCGCACGAGCCCGGTACGTCGGACTGCTGTACACCTTTCTCCGGGGCCAATCTGCTTGCGCTCGTGGGTTCGGGACTACTGCTCGAAAGTCACCCGCACCTGTTTCGCATCCTTTTCCCTGCGCGATGCTATTGTCGGCGGTCTCGGCTTTAGTGTTTTACGCGGTGCCGGCGCTATCTTCGCAGGACAAGAAGCCGCGGCAATTCTCGATGTCGCAACTGCACGAGCCTTTCGTGCACCTGTACAAAATGGTGGTTACGGAGCGCTATTTCATGGGCTTCGAGCTTGCATTCTCTCTCTACGGTTTCGGATACATGCTGGTGGCGGCGACTTTGCCCGTCTTCTACACGGAACATCTCGGCGCTTCATACTGGCAGTTCGGGCTGACAGGGCTCATCCTCAACGGCGCGTTGATAGCGAGCCCCCTGATAGGCAAGTGGGCGGACCGCACAACGCCCACCCGTATCGCCATGGTGGCATTCGCCGCGAACTCGGCCTTTCCGCTTCTGCTGTTGCTTTGCGACACTCCGCTTGCCGCGCTTACGGTGCATTTTGTCTTTGCCGGGGCTTCTGCTGTTGACCTTATGGCCTGGAACACCGGTCCGATTTTCTTCTCAGCACGGCGCGACCCCTCCACTTTCGTAGGGCTGAACGCCACGCTCACCGGTGTTAGAGCGGTAGGTGCTTACCTGCTCGCGGGCTTCCTTATCCAGCTAACCGGTTCGTTCGTGCCGGTTTTACTGCTCGCTGTTGTGGGGATGGGCACGGGGCTTGTGGTCATGCGCGCAGTTCACTCGCGTGCGGTTCGGTCGAGAAGGTACGTTCCTGACCACCTCCGGCAGATTCCATTTCGTTTCCTGAACTGTCGAACGGCATTGCTCCATAAGTCGTGTATATTGCTATTGTACACACCAAACAGGGACTATACATGGACGATAAACCGAAGGTTCTCTTTCTCTGTACCGGAAACTCCTGCCGAAGCCAGATGGCTGAAGGCTGGGCGAAAAAACTCCACCCAAACCTTCTCGATGCCTGCTCAGCGGGTACCAAGCCCAAGACGATCGACCCCCGTGCCGTTCAGGTCATGGAGGAAGAGGGCGTGGACATCTCGAACCAGTACTCCAAGAGTCTCGATGAGCTTGACGACTGCAAGTTCGACCTCGTCGTAACCGTCTGCGACAATGCCCGTGAGACCTGCCCTTGTTTTCCCTGCGATGCCAAGGTCATTCACCACTCCTTCGAGGACCCGCCGCACCTCGCCGCCGGAATCACCGACGAGGAGAAGGCACTCGATATCTACCGCAGAGTGCGGGACCAGATTCGTTCATTCGTCAGCTCCGTGCCATCGTACATAGACGAGGTGTGAGCAAACCTGGGCGAAAAACACCGTCCCATTCCGTTGCGATTGCGGGATAGGGCGGTCTAATATAATGGGAAAGAATTCCGAACGGAACTCTCACGCCGTTTGCTCAGTGCGGCGAAAGGTTCGATATGAAGCATCACTCCCGTTATTTCGTTCTCATGCTCGGCCTCATGCTGCTTGTATGCCCTTCCACCTTTGCCGAAGAGGATGTCAACGACCGCCTTAACAGGTTCCAACAGGCTTACAGCCGAAACCGAGTCGAGGCTCTCAATATTCTCAATCCTGTAAACCACCCCAGAATCGTGGACACCATAGCCACGGTTTATGGCGACGAGAATACCCAACAGCGCATGACATACGAGGCCACTTACATGAAGGCCGACGAGATTCTCAAAACCGCCACCGGTGACGAGGTCTTCGAGCGCATGCATTACTATATGCAGAAGAAGCACGCCCAGCGGGTTCGCCAGCATTTCGTGCGCGTGCTCGGACAACTCGCAGACGAGAGGACTTTTCCGGAGCTGGTCAAGCTGGTGTATCGTGAAAACGAGCCGGACATACAGTTCGAGATGGCCCGCGCGATTGCGAATTACAACACCGATGACGCCTTCATCGCCATGTACAAGCTTGCCAAGGACGCGCTGAACGTCAACATATCGCTCATCGCGTTCCGCGGCCTGCAACGCACCAACAACGAAAAGACCTCCGAGCTGCTGCGCAAACTGTACGACTCCCGCAAGGCGCCCGGGCAGGTTCGCGGCGAGGCTCTCTCCACTCTCTATAAGCGAAACGACGACTTCGCCCTCAATAAGGCAAAAGAGGCTCTCGACGACGAGGCCACAGCAGTGCGTGTCGCCGCGATCCAGATCGCGGTAGAGAACGACCGCAGCGACCTCAAGGACAAGTTCATCATGATGCTCGCGGCGCCCGAATGGGAGGCCGGTGGGCGGCCAGGTTCGCAGGTGCATATGGTGAGCTCAAGATTACCGAGGCCGTCGGCCCCATGATCGAGCTTTGGAAGAACGAGGGCGGACGCATCGGAGAGGACATACACAAGGCACTGCTGAAGATAACCGGCAAATCATTCGGCCCTCGTGTGGAATACTGGGAGCACTGGTTCAACAACCTCGAAGAGCCCGTCAAAGAGGGCGAGAAAGAGGGCGACTACATTTCCTACCACGGTCTTGAGACCAAGAGCAAGAATATCGCATTCGTAATTGACCACTCCGGCTCCATGTCGGAGAAGGTAAAGGCCAAACACGGCGGCTATGTAGGAGAAGGCGCGGTAGTGAAGGGCGATACGAAGATGGCTTTTGTTAAGGCGGAACTCATACGAGTCATCAAGAGCCTTCCCAAGGACACGCGCTTCAACATCGTCGCCTTCGAGGCCAAGGTCACAGTCTGGGAGAAGGCCCAGACCGATGCGACCAAGCGCAACAAGTCGAGTGCCATCAAATGGGTTGAATCGCTGCGTCCCAGCGGCCAGACCAACGTTTACGATGCCATTGTGGAGGCATTCGGCCGGATGAACCCCGGCGGCAAGGTCAACACTCGTTACAAGGGCGGCCCTGACACAATTTTCGTGCTGTCTGACGGTCTTCCCAACGCCGGCACGATACCCAACGCGCCAGAAATTCTGGAAGCTGTAAAGGAGATGAACAAGATTCGCCAGGTCACTATTCATACGATCGGTGTCGGCAAGATGACGAAGATGTTCCTCGAACCTCTTGCCAAACAGAACAACGGCACGTTCAAGCTCGTAGCGGAATAAGTTCACGAACGCATCGATAATCGGGCGGGCCGTTTCGGTCCGCCCGTTTCAGTACCAGGCCGCGTCCCCTTGCAAGAACGGCGCAAATTCGGAAACTGAAGCCATATGACACTGCTGATCTTTTACGCAACTCTCGCTATCGGCGTCTCGTTCGTCTGCTCAATGCTGGAAGCCGGGCTGCTCAGTATACCGAGAAGTTACGTTGAGGCGCTCGTACAGAAGAACTCATGGACAGGTCGTACTCTGAAGAGTATGAAAGACAACATAGACCGCCCGCTCTCTGCTATTCTCACTCTTAACACTGTAGCTCATACGGTTGGAGCGGCTGGAGTCGGAGCCCAGGCAGCCGTAGTGTACAATGATGCCGCGGTTGGCGTGGCTGGCGCACTAATGACTTTGCTAATTCTGGTGTTTTCCGAGATTATTCCCAAAACCCTCGGCGCTGTACACAGCAAACGTCTCGCGCCCATGACAGCGATGACAGCATGGACCATGATGATCCTCATCTGGCCCGTTGTCATCCTCCTCGAAGGGGTCAATCGTCTCATCGGCGGCGGTAATCAGCGCGAGGGGCTCTCTCGCGCCGGAACTTCTCGCGACGCTTCGAATGGGCCACAAGGGCGGAGCACTCGCTGAAAACGAGTATTCCACGCTTTTCAACCTGCTAACCCTTTCAAAGGTCTCCGTCGAAAAGGTCATGACTCCACGCACTGTTCTGTTCGCACTTCCGAAGAAGCTGACGGTCGCAGAGGTACGTAAGGAGTTCGGGCCTTTGCGATTCGCACGCATTCCTGTTTATGACGAAGACCTCGACGAGGTGACCGGCTACGTGACGCGTTTCGAGATTCAGAAAGCTTTAGCGGACGACCGTACAACCGAAACGCTCGAAGAACTTTCGCGCCAGATTCCCGCCATGTTGGAGACGCTGCCGGTCTCACGTGCACTGGAGACGATGCTCGCAAGCCATGACCAGATCGCACTCGTCGTGGATGAGTACGGCGGTGTAGAGGGCATCGTAACTCTCGAAGACCTGCTCGAAACTTTGCTCGGGCGCGAAATTATTGACGAAACCGATATTGCCACAGACATGCAAAAGCTCGCAAAGGAAAAAGCAAACCAACTTCACGGAAGAAACGCGGAACAGGCTTCAGGTAAGGCAAGTACGCAGACTCCTGTTGACTCGGGAGAATGAAAGAACGCTCTCTACCCCTTGCCCTGCCCGGTCAATCGGTTAAAATCCTTCACCCATCAAAGAGGTGAATGTGCAGTACGTCGCCTTCGTAGCACCTGTTTTAGTTGCGTATCTGATCGGCTCCATTCCAATCGGGCTGCTCGCAGGATATGCCACAAAGCGAATTGACATTCGTGAATACGGCAGCGGAAACCTCGGCGCGACGAACGTGGCGCGCACCTTGGAATATGGGTCGGGCTCGGAGTAATGGTTCTCGACGCAGCCAAGGGCTTTTTCCCGACCTTCTTCTTCCCTGCGCTTGCGCTCGGACTGCTGGGAGAAGTTCCTGAGTTCGCCCAGCCCTGGCTCGCGCCCGGAGTCGCTTTCGGCTGCATCGCGGGGCACGTGTATCCCGTCTATCTGCGTTTCAAGGGCGGAAAGGGCGTTGCCACCTCGCTCGGAGTACTGCTTGCTCTCGCTCCAAAGGTTGTCGGCTTCGGTGCAGCGGTTTTCTTTCTAACTGTGCTGATTTCGCGCTACGTTTCGCTGGGGTCGGTGCTCGCCGCTCTCGCGGTTGGTTTCGGAGCGTGGCTTATCAATTCCGGAGAAGGAACCTTCCCCACCAATTTGTTCATCGCACACGTGGGAGGACTCGTGATAGTGAAGCATCGGTCGAACATCGCGCGTTTGCTCAAGGGCACCGAAGCGAAGTTCGGGCAGAAAGTGGAGACCGAGCCCGTGGTCGGAGAGGAAGAAGAGCAATGACAGAACATGCACCACGAGTACTTGTTATAGGTGACGGCGCGTGGGGCACTGCACTCGCCCTGCTGCTGGACGACAACGGCGCTGAAGTTACCGTCTGGAGCCACGATAACGACTATGCGTGCAAGGTGCAGAAAACGCGCGAGAACAAAAGCTTCCTCCCAGGCTATAAATTACCCGAACGCATAACTTTCACCGGTGAGCCCGGCGCAATCGTCGGCAGTGACCTTATAGTCGCCGTCGTCCCCACGAAGTTCGCCCGCAGCGTTTACAGGAAGTTCGCCGAGTTGTACGACGGCGCTCCGGTCGTCTGTGCAGCCAAGGGGATGGAAGCCGAAACCGGCGAGACATCTTCGGTCATGCTGCAGAAGCTGTGGGGTGCGAGGCGGATATGCGTGCTTTCTGGACCGTCACACGCGGAAGAGGTGGCGAAGAAGAAGCCGGCTTCGGTAGTTGTCGCGGGCGAGGATGATAAGCTCGCCGAATACGTGCAGAAGCTTTTGAGCAACGAGTACTTCCGTATCTACACCAACTCAGACCGCATCGGTGTGGAGCTTTGCGGCCCGGTCAAGAACGTAATCGCCATAGCATCCGGAATCTGCGACGGCCTCGGACTCGGCGACAATGCCAAAAGTGCTTTAATCACGCGCGGCATGGAGGAGATGCGAAGGCTGCTCGAAGCTGCGGGTGCAAGTCCTGCCACAGCCACAGGCCTTGCCGGTCTGGGCGACCTTGTCACGACGAGCATCTCGCCGTTCGGTCGCAACCGCAAGGTCGGCCTTCTGCTTGCGGAAGGAAAGGACCTCGATGAGATCTTGGACGAGATGGAAGCGGTCGCCGAGGGAGTTACCACCACCCGTCCCCTGCTTGAACTGGCCGAACGCAGCGGAGTTGAAATGCCTATCTGCTCGACCGTCGCGGCCGTCCTTTTCGAGGGATTGAAGCCTGCCCGAGGCGTGAAAATGCTGATGACTCGCGACCTGAAATCCGAGCGGTAACAGGCCGGCGGTTTTTCGGTTACTGAGCAGGTTGGGTGCTTTGCGCAAACACTTCTGCTGTGGCCTTAACGAACTCCCGTACGTAGCTCACATCAACGGTGCGCCCGTCGCAGAAGGTACCCAGCGGTGGGACGTGAAAGAACATTGCCTTGCCCTCTATCTCTCCCTTTGCCATAAGATGCCGAGCGCTGTAGAGGCATTCTTCGCACAGGTAGCCGCCTGCGTTGCGAGAAACTCGTATCCTAAAGCCTCTGTCAGAAAGCTCTTGCGCCACGGCTTCTGCCCTCGCCTCGTAAGAATACGCGTCCGGCCCGTCCGCCAGTATCTTCTGCGTGGAAGGCAACTTGCGAAGGTTATCCGGTAGAATCTTTCGCTGATTTCGGGCAACCGCCTCGACCGTGAAGCTCCTTGGTTTGCCCTGCCCAAAGGAGATTATCGTATGGGGCTCGTGTTCTTCTATCAGGCTGCGAAGCTGCTTCATGGGGCTGTCCCACGCTACATCGAGCCGGGCGGTGCGGATAGTCCAGCAGTTTATGCGGGTGCCGTCAAGGCCTTTGAGAGCCTCATATGACGGATTCAGTTCTGCGCCGCCAAACTGTTCAAAACCTGTCAGTAGCAGAGTTTTGTTCACGCTTGCCCCTTGTTGTTCGCTTTCGGTATATGATTGTGGAATGATGAAAGCAATCGTAGAGCGCGAGTGCGAGAAGCACGAGTACTGCAATGAGAAATCGCACTTCACAGACCTCTCTTTGCCTTACTGGTCTCATCTGAGTAAGGGCTCACAAATATATCGAGCAGTAAGTCAACCGGTCTCACCTGTGCCCCCGGCCGTCTGCGATACACTTCGGTGTGAAACCTCTCCGCCGTTGCGTCGTCGGGAAGAACGCTACAAGCCGCATCAGTTCCGTTGTAGCGCCAGTGCGCGATTCCGATACGACTCCTATTACACTTGACGAACATATACGTTTGAGGAATCCCGAATGATGACGCATGTCGGTCACGTCAGTAACGGCGAAGGTGCGATTCTCGCTGTGCCAGGCGCCCTCGTGAACGGTCACCCGGTTACCTGAAAACAGTATCCTAAAACGATTGGATGCGCGCTTTGCGTAAACGTGTATCCCTACGGCAGCGAAGATAATGTACAGGCCCAGCGCGAACGCCATGAGTGCGAGGAACACCAGCTGGCCAATGTTCAACGGCGAGGAAGCCGACGTAAACACCCCGTAGACCAGCGTGGCCGCGAAAAGTACGAACCACGGTGCGATGAAATACGCCACTGCGCTGCCCTTCACCACGAGGTATTGATACATGCCCGCCGGCGCGCCGAGGGATACGTCCGGTACATCCGCGAAGTTGGGTTTCTTCGACTCTTGCGCGGAAAACGAGCCGTCCCCTTTTCTTATGTCTTCAAGGCTCTTCATCTTTCCTCCGTTGCTGCTTTTGACATACTACCACCCTCTCAGTTTCGGTGTGGACTTGCCAATACGGCAGAGAAGAAGAGTGGGCACCTCGAAGAATACGGCTTTACTGTAAATGGCTGCGGCTTTGCCATGCTTACCTGATGGTCGTTGAATGGTCAGAGGACGGTTACGTTGCCTGTGCCCGCCCTGTCGAGGGAAGCAAGACATTTTGGAGCAGGCTCACGCTTGAAGCTTCAACTTGGTAGCCCGGCACGGGCTTCGTCATCACGCCATTTTTCCCTTAAGTATAGCCAAGGCTATTACTTGCGTCGAAACACCATGTCTTCCTCTCCTGACTTTACCTCGCTCGTTTTCGTACGAACCCAATTGTTCGGGGTACCCGTGTGTAACTTTTATGTGAGCAACAGTTTCTTAGCGGCGCGTTAGATGAACAATATGTCAATAGGTGCTATCCGACAGTGCAACTTCTCATATTCCTCTTGCCATACAGTAGAAAAAACGAAAAATGTTTTCAGAAACATCTCGATTATATCTCCATCCGCACAGCATGTCATTCACCTTTGACTCCAGCCAAAAGAGCAAAGAAAGGACAAGACTATGAAAAAGCTGATCCTCGTCGCCGTTATGTCTGCGTTTGTTACACTGAGCATTGCTTGCGGAGGTAGTGAAGCTGTCTTCAGTACATGGCCGATGATCGATGGCGGCGAGAGCCACGGAGTCTATCTGGCTTCTGACGGTTCTCTGAAAGCGTGGGGTTACAACTACTATGGCGTTCTTGGGGATGGGACAAACACGGACTCTCTTGTTCCAGTCAATGTGTCCACTCCAACCGGAATGGAAAAGGTTGTCCAGTTAGGTGTTGGCAGGTCTCACAATGTAGCTCTGTGTTCAGATGGAGCCATATGGACTTGGGGAGAAAATAGCGACGGAGAGCTCGGTGATGGTTCAAACGATGACCGCAACATCCCCGTCCAAGTAGCCATGCCCGCTGGTATGGAAGACATTATCGCGATCGCTGCGGGGCAGTACCACTCCCTTGCCCTGTCAAGCGACGGTACAGTGTGGGCATGGGGTTACAATAACGATGGTCAGCTCGGTGATGGCACAAACGATACCAGTAATGTCCCTGTTCAGGTCTCATTGTCCGGGTGCATGGACACTGTGGTTGCTATCGCCGCAGGAGGTGACCATTCTCTTGCTCTATGCGAAGATGGAGAGGTCTGGACATGGGGATGGAACCCCTTTGGGCAACTCGGCGATAATTCTACAGCAAGCAGAAATACACCTACATCAGTACACCAGCCAGTTGGCATGAATGATGTTATCGGTATTGCCTCAGGCTACGGTCATTCCATGGCGATTTGCTCAGATAGCTCCCTCTGGACATGGGGATGGAACTTTAGAGGGCAGTTAGGAAACGGCTCAACAACAGAAAGCTTAGTTCCGGTCGAGATAACGATTCCGTCAAATGAGCCCATCATGTTAGCGGGCGGCAATCAGCATACTCTCGCACTCACAGACAACAACACGGTGTGGGCCTGGGGCGACGACGTCAAATACGGTCAACTTGGTACAACTGCAAGTAGTCAGGAGACTCTTCCCGTCGCTGTTTCTGCTCCAGTCGGTATGGTTGATGTTGTTGCCGTCGGTGCTGGCGAATATACATCATTCGCAGTATGCGACGATGGTTCAGTCTGGGCATGGGGAAGGAACAACGACGGTCAATTGGGTGATGGTTCGACAGATGATCGTACTACACCTGTTCAAATCATAGCTCCGTAACTTCATATCTTCAATACAAACGAGGCCGCTTGACATGGCGGCCTCGTTTCAATATAAAACAGTGTCAATCGCTGTTGCGCTTCTCGATTACGTCGGTAACAAGCTGATGATGCCCGTTGAACGTTCGTCGATAGACCAGAACCGCCATGATAATGCTTCCGAGAGCGGTTGCTGCGGCGAGCATGAACATCACCATTATCTGGTACTTCACCGCTATCAACGGGTCAACTCCCGAGAGTATCTGCCCCGTCATCATGCCGGGCAGTGTCACGAGACCGACCACCATCATCGAGTTCAGTATAGGTATCATCCCGCGCGAGACGGATTGCCCCACGAGGTCACGCGCGGCCTCCCAGCTCGTGGCCCCCAGCGACAACTCCATTTCGATGCGCGCACGTTTGATGTCGAATGCCTCAAGAAGATAGTCCAGAGTAAGCGACACCGCCGTAAGCATGTTGCCGAAAATCATACCGAGAAGAGGAATAACATACTGCGGCTGGTACCAGTATTCTATCTGGATAATTACCTGTGTCACAATGGTCACCGTGGCAACGCCCACTATCACCAGTGTAACAAGCGCCATCCAGTCAACGCCCTTGAACGTGCGGTCGGGCCTCTTAACTGCCTCTCGCGCCGCTGCGCCGACCATAATGATAACCACGGGAATTAGAACCCAGGGCGTATCGATATCGAACACCCATTCCAGTACGTACCCGACCAGAAGCAACTGAGCCACCGTGCGCACTGACGCTATCAGAAGTTTCTTCTCAAGCTTAAGCTTAAGCGCGACGCTCACCGCGCCCAGACCACTATCAGTGCAGCGGAAATCGCAATATCCCAATAGCTGAGGTCTATCACCGAGGCAGCGAGCGCGTTCATGCGTCACCCCCGTTTCCCGTCATGTACTCGTCCAGGCGTATCTTTCTCCCGCACATGCGCTCTGCCTGCTCTTCCGAATGAGACACGACAAGCGCTGTACAGCCTATTCCCCTCATCTCCTCGCACAACATCCCTTCTACCATATCTACCGCCGCGGCATCAAGCGCGCTCGTGGGCTCGTCAAGCAGAAGCATCTCAGGCTCTACAAGGAGACCCCTCACAAGCGCGAGCCTCTGTTGCTGACCCACCGAGAGGCTCGTGGCGTTCTGGTTCCAGCGGTCGGCCAGTCCAACTCTTTTGAGCAGATTTTTTGCTCTTTCTTCGTCGAAGCCACCGTTGCGGGCGGAGTGGTATTCGAAAGGCTTTCGGAGGTTCTTCTCGACAGACATGTCGAAGAGAGATGGCTGCTGCTCGACAAGTACGGCCTTGCGTCGAAAGGCCGGAAATGTGAATTCCTCTCTCGGCTTGCCACGGTAGAGGATATTGCCCCTTGGAGCGTCAATGAGTCCCGTGATGGTTCGCAGCAGTGTGGTTTTGCCGGAGCCTGACGGGCCGAGGATGGCGACACACTCGCCCTTGGAGAGGGAAATCTCGAAGCCTTTCAGCAGCACCGTGTCGCCGAGGGCAACGGTCATGTCCGTTATCTGCAGGAGCGGTGTGTCCTTTTTGTTATCCATTTCGCGAATTGTACACCACGGCACGCTCCCGTTCACGCGATAGCCCGGGCAAAGCTGATATGTGTGCAGAACAAGAGCCGCCCGCCCGGACGGCCCTTGTTTAGTTACGGCTTTGTTCAGAAAACGCTTATTGTTCCGGGTAAACCTGCTCAATCGTCCTTGGGTCGTCAACGATAGTGGTCGAACCGTCGGAGACCGTCACCGAGAAATCTGCAAGGGTGAGAGAAATATCCGTCGGAACAAACGAGGATATCCGCTCGACGCACCGCGGCATATCGGTAATATACGGCACCGTGTCGTCGAACACGCCGGTGTCGTTTACCGCCATGAGCCATGCGTACTGCTGGTCGTCCCAGTTGCTCGAGAAGGAGCTGAACACGAAACCCTTGTCCTCTACGACTGTGAAGCCTCCGAGGAGGTCCCAAAGGTCTGCATCGCCGTAAAAGTACGACCACTCGTCAACGTGGAATTCATTCGAAGCTTTGCAATGAAAATGGCCGCTTCACTGTTCGGGGTTCCTTCCGTGTATCCTGCGATCATCATCGTGCCGTCTGAAAGGAAGGCAGTCGCCATAACGTCGTCATAAGATTGGGTGCCGTATGTCATTTGCCATTGTATGGTTCCGTCTGCGTCGAAGTGTGCGACGAATCCGTCGTAGTCTCCGGCTCCGAAACCCAGAATGCCCGCGCAGAAAACCACGCCCCCGTCCGGGTGAAGCGTAAGCCCCTCGGCATAGCAGTCTTCGCCTGTGCCGAAGTACTTGCACCATTCCACTTCGTACGACTCGTTCAGTTTCGCGATGATGAGATACCTGCCGTCACCGTCAAGGTACACGGCACCGGCTATATACGTACTCGTTCCATCGCTTACTATTTCGTTGAAGGAGCAATTGTCATCCACTCCTGCGTCAATATCCACGGTCTTGCCTGAGACCGGGTTACCGTTGCTGTCGAACTCGGCAAGATAGGTCTCCTGGTCGAACCAGTCGGGGCCAGTCTGAATGAGCATGAGTGCGAATATTCTGTCGCCGACGACATAGATGTCGCGGAACTCGTCGTACCGACCGTTTGTGTAGTGCTTTTCCCAGACGATTTCGCCGTCGTAGTCCAGCTTGAACATCACTGCGTCGTTGTCATCGCCGTTTGCCGGAATCTCGAGAGCGCAGAAGAGGAGGTAACCGTCTGAAACTTCGGCGAGTTTCACACGAAAACCATCAAGGTCCAGAATCTTCTGCCATATCAGCGTGCCGTCCGGCCCGACCTTTGCTACCACTACCGAATCATCGTCATGTGTGTCTCCGGCGGTAAGGTAGTGTCCGTCCGCCGTGACAATGACGTCATCAAGCGCGGCCATGTTCATCTTCAGTGCGAAATCGGCGAACTCGATACCGCCGCCACCGCTTGACCCACACGCCATGCTTAACGCGAACATCGAAACAAGAACCGCGAAAACTGACAATCTCTTCACTTGATTCTCCTTCTGAGCGTTTGTAAAAGTGTTTCAGCGTGTATTACTCTACCATTTTGGTGTGATTGTGAAATTAAGTGCGAACCGAATGGCCGCAAAAAGATGCTGCGGCGATGCAAAGTCGCCGGTGCGCTGATGGCTGAACAACGGGGCTTGCGCGTGCAGACGCTACTGGTCTCTCACCTCTCCGACAAGCTCTCCCCTCGTAACCTCACGCTGTTCGCCTTTCTCAAGGTCCTTCAGCGTTACTGTGCCCCGGTTAAGCTCGTCCGGGCCGGCAAGCACTACATAACGCACGCCGAGCCTGTCGGCGTAACGAAACTGCTTGCGAAGCTTGTCGGGCTCGGGGAAGACGGCGGTTCGGATGTCCGATGCCCTCAGCTCACCCGCTATCTTACGCGCTTCACCTGCCGTTGCCTCGTCGAAGATGGCCACGAGGACGCGAGCGCGAGTGTTTCTGCGCGTAACGAGGTTCAACTGCTCCAGTGCGGTAAAGATGCGGTCCAGCCCCACTGTAGCGCCGACTGCGGGAACTTGCTGGCCGCTGAACATGCCGATTAAACCGTCATAACGACCGCCGCCGGCGAGGCTCCCCATCCTCTCCAAACGGTCGGTGACCGCCTCGAAAATCGGGCCGGTGTAGTAGTCCAGCCCACGCACCATTAGCGGGTCGAACTCTACCGCTCCTCGCTTTAGGCCAAGCTCTTCGCAGTAGCCCAAAAGCTCCTTCAGCTCTTGCAGTCCGAGCTTGCCAAGCTCGTTGTCCGCCAGCTTGTCCTCCACGAAGGTTAGCGGGTCTTGCGATTCCGCCGCAGTGGCGAAGAACTCCACAGTCCTCTTTACGGTCTCGGTGCTGAAGCCGCGCTTCGCAAGCTCCTTCTCCACGCCGGATATGCCAACCTTGTCGTACTTGTCCACGCAGCGCAGCAGGTCGAACTCTCGTTCTTCTGGAAACTCCGGTGTGCGATGGCGGCACGCAGAAGCTTGCGGTCGTTCACCTTTACTTTCGCGTCATCCAGCCCGACCTCGCAGAGTATCCGATGCACCATTGCAACGATTTCCGCGTCGGCCAGCATGGAGTCCGTGCCGATGCAGTCCGCGTCGCACTGGTAGAACTCGCGGTAACGGCCTTGCTTCTTCTGCGCACGCTCCGCTCGCCAGACCGGCTGAATCTGGTAACGGCGGAAGGGAAGCGCAACCTCCTGGCCCGCCATGGCCATGAGCCTGCTCAGCGGTACAGTGAGGTCGTAGCGCAGTCCGGCCTCGTCCTTGCTGCCCGTCTTGTAGTCCAGCCGATAGAGTTGGTGGTCGGCTTCTTCGCCGTACTTTCCGGAGAGCACGCTCATGTACTCTATAGCCGGTGTTTCCACGGGGTCGTAGCCGTAAAGCGAAAACACCTTTTTCACCTTCGCAAACAGCTCTTCGCGCGGAATCAGTGTCCGGTGGAAGGAAATCTCGCGTTCCGCTGAACCTGCGTGCAGTTATCTCGCTCATCTTCGCTCCCTTACTGAAAATGGGGACGGCACTCGCCGCCCCCATGTTATACACGTCTTTGAGCTGTTAAGTGCGTTCAGTAGGTTGCCAGTTCGCCCACTTCGGCTTCCACCGCGTCCAGCACCTTGCGCTCCTTCACCGCCTGCTTCATGTTGTTGTGGTCGGTGAAAAGCGGACGGTCAACGTCCAGGTGCTCGACCACCTCGCGTACCGCCTTCCTGCCCGCCTCTGTGCCCTTGCCGAACGAGTAGTCACGGAAGTCGAGTGCCTGCGCCGCGCCGATCAGCTCGATGCCAAGTATGCCGTAAGCGTTGTCCAGTATCGTCTGAAGCTTCAGCGCTCCGTTCATGCCCATGGAAACGAAGTCCTCCTGATCCGCTGCCGCGGGGATGGACTGCACGCAACTGGGGTTTGAGAGTATCCGCTGCTCTACGATCATCATGTCCGCCGTGTACTGGCTCAGCATGTGACCGCTGAACATCCCCGCGCCCTTCGTGAGGAAAGCGGGCAGACCGACGGAAAGTGCCGGGTTGAGCAGCCTGTTGAGCCTGCGTTCGGAAAGCACGCTTATCATAGTCACCGCAGCACCCACCATGTCCAGCGGAAGGCTCACGGGCGAGCCCTGGAAGTTCGCACCCGTGAGTACGGTCTCGTCTTCGGGCAGGAAGATGGGGTTGTCTCCCACGCCGTTGAGTTCTATCTCCACCTGCTGCCGAGCGTACTTCAGCGCGTCACGCGCGGCTCCTATCACCTGAGGGCTGCTGCGCATGCTGTATGCGTCCTGCACCTTGACCTTCATCTTGCCCGTCGCAAGATCCGAACCCTCTATCACCTTTCTGATGTTGTTTGCGCTCGCTACTGCCCCGCTGAAGCCTCGCAGCTTGTGCAGTCGTTCGTCGTAGGGTTTCATGTTAGCTTTCAGGGCCTCCAACGACATTGCTGTGGCTACCTCGGCCTGCTTGAGCCAGCGCTCGATATCGTATATGCAAAGCGCACCGATCGCAGTGAGAACGTTCGAGCCGTTTATCGCCGCGAGCCCGTCCCTTGCGTGCAGGCCGGGAATCTCGATACCCGCCTTTTCGAACGCCTTCTTTGTGGGCATGCGTTTGCCCTTGTAGAACGCCTCGCCCTCGCCCATGAGAGAGAGCGCGAGCTGGCTCATCGGCGAAAGGTCGCCGCATGCGCCTACCGAACCCTTTTCGCAGACCACCGGCGTGACGCCCTTGTTAAGCATCTCGAGGAGGGTCTGGGTTATGACGATTCGACAACCGGAGTTGCCGTGCGCGTGTACGTTCGCGCGGCCCAGCATCGCGGCGCGAACAACTTCGATGTCGAAAGGCTCGCCGATACCCGCGGCGTGGTTGTAGATGAGGTATTTCTGGAACTCTCTTGTCTGCTCTTCGGTGAGCGCGACTTCTGAGAACTCTCCGATGCCTGTGTTGACGCCGTACATGATCTCGCGCTGTTCGATTTTTCTGTCGAGCAGAGCGCGGCAGACGTTGATCCTCTCCACCGCGTCAGGATGAAGCTCGACCTTTTCGTAGTTTCTTGCGACCTCGACGACGTCTTCAATTTTCAGGTCCGCGCCTGTGAGTACAACGCTCATCGTACCTCCTGAGTTGCAGTTGCACATTAAAGGAGCAATTGTAACCGACGGGGGTGAAGGGGCAAGGGTTAGGTGTGCTGGGCAACGTGCCACACTTGCGCGGTCTGCCTTGTGCAATTCCGTTAGGCAAACAGAACAGGGGCAACCCTGGGTGGTTGTCTGGTTATTTACTTAGAATCAGACGAATTTGCTGGCCGTAAAACGCTCTTCAAAGCCTTGCTGATAGGATAGTTTTCGGGAATCTGATTGATAATTTCACGTCGTAGCTCCGGGAGCCAACTGGGAGCAATTTCGTCAAATGTCTGCGTAACAAGTCCTCTGAAAGTACTTGTGCGAGTTTCCTCACGATTGGAAATTTTCTTCAAAATTTCGATTGCATCCGGTGCATCTTCCACAAACTCTTGCTCTTGTACCGAACCGTACATACCAATAAGCACAAAAAGAGCGGCTGCCTTCTCGGCTTCCTTGACAGTTTTCGTCTCAATACCTTTCGTGAGTGCAAGCTGAATACTCGATTGAAAGTGGCTCAAGGTGGCTTTTCCGGTCGCCAGTTTTGCGAGTGCTTTTTTGGCGTTAGTACTTCTCAACAGCTTGTGAAGATGTACCAACCCTAATAGCGGGGACAAGTGACGCAAGGTAAGAGAGTTGATCACAGATGAGAACTCAGCCTTGAAGTATTCAACGAGTAAAGCGTAATTCAGCGCGGAAGAAGATACCAATAGTAGCCCGTAAAGGGCCATTTTGAATTTGCCAACCGAGTCCTGAAAAACAGAGATGAGTATCGAAGAGATCAAGGAAGAATCGGCATTCTTCAAAACGGGGACGGGCGTTTTCTGGTATGCTTCATCATGAACGAGGTCACTGACAGAAATGTAGCCAGTACCTGCAAAGATACCACAGGTGTATCCGTCCTTCTCGTACCGGCTTCCCTCGGTGTAACAGAAAGTTCCCGCATCGATGAGGAATTTCTCTAAATCAGCTTTGGGTGGAGCAATAGGTCTGAGCCCGATTTGTGTGCCGAAAAAATCTTCTTCATCATCCACATCAAACATCAGTGTCAAGACTCCCTTGAACCATTCATCCGGGCTTACGACTTCGCTGTATGAATAGTCGTGGAAAGACGTAATTCTGTCAAGAACAGCACGTCTATCGGAGCTTGATACGCCATGAGCATCAAGTAATAAGTCCGCAGTGTCTTCATCAAAAGAAGACCAATCATTAAAAGAGACAATTCTTCTGAAAAGCAGAGGGTCTACCTTCAGGAATTCCATCTTGTAAACGTGTAGATCGTTTGCCCGTTCTTTGACGGCGTAGAAGACCAAATGCTTAGGATGAGAACATTCAAAAGAGTCGTCTGGTGAAACGAAATCAATATAAAAGCTAATACTGTCGACTATTGATTCGAGTTTTTTATCGGGATGTAGAAGCTGGTGCTCGCCGTCCGGCTTTTGTCTGTACCGCAAAAGAGTTGCCTGAGCAGCCGCCATCACAAGCCTTCTTTGTGTTTCGGATACATCTTGGATACTTCCATTGTGATACTGCCGTAATAACTTAAGCATATTAGAAATAGGGTTTTTGTCCCCAATGTAATGTTTAAGAAGTGTGTTTAGGGCCTCGTCTAGCTCGTTAAAATCATATTTGTGCTCTTCTTTGAGATCCTTACTTGTCAGGTTCTCTCGCAGCTGATTATAATCTTCCTCAAGACTTGATTTGGCCTCGAATGCCTTGTTTGCTTCCCTGTGGATCCGGATGCAATCTCTTGGAGTAGAAGCCTTCGAGATTGCGAATTTAATAGATTCGCTACACGTAAGAGTTACTTTCGTTTTGCCAGTGTCTTTCGATATCTCACGTTTGACAGATTTATATTCAGCCGCATTGTTTGCCAATGCGGCACCAAGCTGAGCGTTTTCAAGGGCTTCATCACTTGGTTCCCTACCATGGGAGATAGCGAAAAGCGCGGTGGCTGCATCAGCATTTGTCATATAGCTTTGCCTTGGCTGCCAATGTATCAGTACTTCTGGTTTGCAGTAACTATCAGTGTCATAGAAGAAGTCGATAAGGAGGGTGATCGGCTTTTGCAAACAGGCATAAAGGGCCCAATCCCTCGGAACTGTTTGCTTTGCTCCTTCCGATTCCGCCGCATCGACCATCTTGTTGACGAACTTCAACATCTTGCGGACGGTGTAGGGCTTCTCGGTCGCCGCCATGAACATGGAGACAATAGTTTCCTTTTCCCCTTCGCTCGGTTTCATTTTGGCCTGATCGAACAAGTGACCAAACACGCCACCAATGTCATCTCTTGTGGGTTCGGTTATCTCATACTGCTGCGCAAACGTCTTTTGGATATACGATTCGCTATTGTTGGCGCCGTTGTCTCCAACTTCTTCCTTGGTGCTCCATGCCCTTCTTGCCATTTCCTCGTTCATCGGTGCGATGAGGAAAACCTTTGAGAGGAAATCGTCGTGGCCGTCTCCTTCAAGAGAGTTGACGTATAGTACTGACTGCAACGTTCCCCATGCCTCGCGAGCCTCTTCCTCGTCGAGGCGGTCGAGATTGTCGATTACGATGATGGCGCGGCTGGCATATTTGTGATCGTCACACAGAAGAGCCCTTAGAGTTTGTTTTACAGCCTGTTGAAAATCGTACGAACATGATTCGCGTTCCTGTACTGTTGTAGATGCCGACCACGCAATGACGACAAGAAATGCAAATGTCAAGAACGCCTCGAGAAGACCATTAGGAAGAGGGGGTGTTGAAACTGGAAACCACTGCGCAAAAAGCCAGCCCATGCAGGCAGCGAAGATTATCGCTATAACCCCGACAATTAGTTTGCACCAGGAAACTGATACTTCTGTTTGCCTTTGGGTTGTGTCTTTGTAGTGTCTGTTGGCTTCTTTAGATGCTTTTCCATAAGCTGGTTTCCTGTCTGGCATACCGTTCGTGAATGCATCTATCTTTCGCCTGACCCCACAAGCACTTTCTGTGTCTTTCGGCCAGAACTCATCCCTCATCCTCTCCAGAAACGCTATGCGCAGCCCATCGCCCTTGTGCTCCCATGCGTCAAACACCATGAAGAAAGTTTTCTCGTCTGTTTCGGGGTCTTTTTCACCTGTGGGATTTTTTCTCAGTTTCTCAATTACCGTGGACTTGCCGCTTCCCCAGCCGCCGAAAAACGCGATTGAATGTGCGCTGTTGCGGTTACTGTCGCCGCTGTCCTTCGCGCCGGTACTGTCGCCGCTGTTTTCCCGAATGTAGCGTTGCATGGATTCAAGCGAGGACTTCTGCGATGAAAACAGCCAGTCTTCATTCACATTGGCAGGATGCTCGTCTATGCGTTTGTACTCGCCGTTCGGCATATCGTTCCCCTTCCACAGGTTCTTTGGCAATTCTAACCCCTAATCACGGCTAATCAAGACCCGCTCTCAGTTTTGCGCGGGTTTTCGCCTGTTGCCACCGCCGCGGTTTATGAATGGGGGAATGGCGTGTTTGGGCGAGGCGTACACCTTCACGACATCGGAACAAAGATTGGTTCGCCTGCCCCGCTGTCATTTGCGTTTGTTCAATGAGGGGGGTAGAACCGCGGTTTTTCAGGTTTCGGGATGGTGTTGAGCCAGGGCGCGGAGTGTCCGCGGTGGCCATAGGAAAGCCGGAATAAGACTGCGAATAACTTTCGTCATCGCTCTTTACCATCTCTCTACTCACTGACTCCCCCAACCTTGCTCCCGTTCGGGAACGATCACCTTTGTTGCAAGGTCGTATTCGCGGATATCGCCCTTGCAGTCAATGGCGATATTCCCGCCTGGTTTGCCGGTTGTGGGGAAGACGATCGTGTATTCAGAATCCCCTATTCTGAAACCTGCAGTCGCCCTGCCAGATGTCAAACCTACGAGCCTTATATCCGAAACTTTATTTTCCCCGTCCAATGTTGAAGCATGAAGAACGTGAAGGAATATTTCCTTCCTGCTTTCAGCGTCCGGTGATACCTCCACCCTCCACGAGCCCGATAGAGGATCCTTCTTTGAATCAGGCGGATAGTTGACTCCATTGACGAGGAATTCGCTGCCGTTTCCACCCACTGTCTTAATGAGGGGCTTTTTGGGAAGCAGGCATGTGACATCCAGAACTCCGCCGCCAAAACTGACGCGGAAACTGGAACCTTCTTCGGACAGTTCTGGTCTCTCGATAGAATGTAGCAGCCAGGTCTTTTTGAATTTCCTCTTTCTGGCCTCCACAACATCACAAACAACGAAGGTATCGGGGCGGATGTGCAGGAAATGCCTGACGAAGAGTTTCATTTTTCGGTTTCTGTAAGACTTCGTCGCGTCACCGCATGCATAGCAGTAGGAATCGGTGTTCTCGAACGCAAGGATCTCACCAATATTCCTCCGCTCCTTGGTTTTAGCGCTTTCCGTGACCCGCTCGACGATCATGGCCCGCCTCTGTCCGCCGTCGTTGGATCCGCCAGTCCCCTGTGATGACCAGACAGACTTGGGGAATTCCTCGTCAGGGTCGAAAACAAGCACTGAATTGTGTGCGATCGTCCTGCTATAGTAATTGGCTCTGTGCGACGAGTACTCATTTACTCCACTCTCAATAGCAAGCGGGCCGCGATTTGAATATCACGAAGCTGTTGTTGTCGAGATGCTGATGACCCGCAAAGAACGGTCCGCACTGAAACATCCCCCAAGTGGAATCGGGGTCTGTCCACGAACTCCTTGTAAACACGTGTCCCAGTCCACGGAACACAGCTCCAAGCGGCAGGCCTTCCGGGCTTTTCGGCTGAATTGATGGATTCCAAGGCACAAAATGATGCCATGAAAGGTTCGGGTACTTAGCCTTGATGCTGTCACGAGCCCAGGCTGCGTACTGATTGCCGTAAGCAGCCGCACAAATCGAGAGTGTACCCTTAACCTGCTGCCCCCATTCTATTCCCGAGGGGCAGTCCTCCGTGCGGCACATCTCGCCGTTGGGTTTGCGCCCGTATATGTTGTAGCGTGACCCCCACCGTGTGAAACTGCACTTTTTGAAGAGATCCTCGCCTTTCGCGGTCTTCCAAGCCAGAATTTGCAAAGCGAGCGGTCGTTCAACCCCCCAGTTCATGTAACTGAATCCTTCAGCGCAACCACCATCGTCAAGTGCCATCTCGTTCATCGCCGGTACGATGTGATTCTTCAGCCACACTTCACCTTCATCAAGGTATTTTCGCCAAACGTCCTCGTGGTGACCTTCACCTTCGAGGGTAAGTCCCACGTGGAGCTGGCTCGAATGTTCCAGAAGAAAGTGGTTGTTGTAGTCGCTGTGTCGCCACAGCTTCTTTATACGCTCGACCTGGCGTATCATTCCGTCTGCGAAGCGCCGCTTTTCATCCTCGGTCAGAGTGGGGAAAATCCAGTCATACGCGAAAGCCGAGACAGGAATGTACTCAAGGCACGTCCATTCGTTGCGGATCGTGTGACCTGCGAGAAGATCGAACCACTCCTTCGCCTTGGATGCGTATTTTTCTTCCTTTGTGACGAGATAAACAAGCGCGTATGTCGGAAGATAAAAACGCCCCTGGTTATCCAGTTCAGCCTTCATGTTCATCATAGCGTCGGCTCTTGCCTTTATCGCAGCGAATTCATCGCTACCCGCTCCTTCCGCCTTGTCGCGAAGCGCTTCAAGGGTGCCGGGAGTTACAAGCATCCTTGGGCGTTTCCCGCCTTTCGCTTCAGAAGTGCTTGCAAAGCACAGCACGAGGACCATGAGTATGCAAAGGTATTTCGTCATATCAGACATCACTCCGGCATTGGACCTTTTTAACCATATCAAAAAAATACAAAAAATGGGCAAAGCAGAACGAACAGGCATGCGAAACACGTCTCTCCCTCAATGATGTTATAGGCGCGACTATGAAGTGTAGTTCACTTCGCCTCCAAACCTAACGACAACAACGGCAACTTGCTAACCAAGGGCTCGGAGACGTTTACCTGCGACTGGAAGAATAAAATGATTCTCGCCCGAGATTGGACAAAAATCCTCCCAGTCAATGACCTCGTTCAGTTTAGCGAGAAAATCGCCCTTCTTGCCGAGCCTCGCAAGCGCGTTTTCTACGTCAATTGTAACTTAAAAACCTTCAGCCACTCTTAGCTCTCTTCGATTGACTTTAAGTCCCTCCATTGTAGAATTGTCTGCGACATGCGCCAATTATTCGAGGAAGGCATATGATCTGAGTTTGCATCTCATGGCAGGGCATCCGCTTCGGGTGCCCTGCTTTCATTTTGGGGTGCGATTAAAAGATGAAAAATCATTTGCGGAAAAACCGCGGTTTTTCAGGTTTCGGGATGGTGTTGAGCCAGGGCGCGGAGTGGTCGCGTGGAGGCCAGTAATAAGGGGCGGCGGGGTCTTCCGACCAGCCCAGTTTGGAATAGTGTGAGGGGTGCTTGCGCAGCAAGTTTGCGCGATGGGATGAGTGAAGGGGCTCGTGGCCCAGCCAGGGCGGGTAGAGGATTTTTTCGGGCAGTATCGCCAGAGGCATGTTGTTGACGTATCCTCGGCGCGTCCATTCGACAATTGCGCAGTTCATGTATTCGAGCAGTGCATGTTCGTAGCCCGTCCACATCCTCGTTACGACGTGGTTATGCCAGCCGTTATCGGGGTCGGCGATGGCGTTGTGGACTTGGTAAGCCTCGACCCGTTGTTTTCCGAGCCTCTGCCTGTCAAGACAGCGGACGCTGCGGTTGAAATCGGGATACGGCAGGAACGTCTGCATGAATAAAGAATACCATACGGAAGGCGCAGGGGCATATGGGCGAATGGTGTGTAGATGTGTGGGCGCAGGGTGTATGGTCGTGTGGGCGAAAGATTTTTCGCCCCTACAGGAAGGGGGGATTTTTTGGTATATGGGGCGAATGGTGATTCATCCGTGCATTGCTGGGGCCGTATGGGCGAATGGTGTGTGGGGCGTGGTGCGTGTATGCAGGGGCAATGGTGATTCGCCCCTGCATACGTCCGTACGGTTCAGAGGTTGTTTTCGAGCAGTTTTGACAGCTTTTTGCTGAAGGCCGCGGGGTCGGGCAACTGCCCGCCTTCCGCGAGGACGGCCTGGCCGAAGAGGAGTTCAGAGTACTCGGCGATCCTGGGGTCGTCCGAGTCGCTCTTGTGCAACTTCTCGAGCTTCTTGTATATTGCGTGGTTCGGGTTGATTTCCAGAATGCGCTTGACCTTTGGCGGCTCCTGGCCGGTCGCGCGCAGAATCTGCTCAAGCTGGGGAGTGAGTTCGTTCTCGTCGCTGACCACGCAGGCGGGGGAGGAGGTGAGGCGGTGCGAGAAGCGCACTTCCTTCACGTGCTCTTCGAGATTGCCCTTGATGGCGTCCAGTACCGGGGGTTTTTCCTTTTCCTCGGCCTTTTCTTCCTTGTCAGAATCTTTCTTTTGGTCGTCTGCTTTCTTTTGGTCGAACTCTATATCGCCTCTGATAGCCGAGCGAAGCTTCTTGCCGTTGAACTCCGGCACCTGCGAAGTCCATATCTCGTCAACGGGGTCGGTGAGGAGGAGGACTTCGTAACCCTTTTCGCGCAAAGCTTCGAGGTGGGGCGAGTTGGCGACAGCCTCGTGGCTCTTGCCGGTGATGTAGTAGATATGCTTCTGGTCTTCCTTCATCCGGTCAATGTACTGCTGCAGGGAAACGAGTCCGTTCTCTGTGGAGCGGAAGAGGCGGACTCCGAGCAGCTTCTCGCGGTTACGCAGGTCGGAATAAATGCCTTCCTTGAGGGTCTTTCCGAACTCGGTCCAGAACTTCTCGTAGTCCTCGCGTTCGTCTTCGAGCATATCCTTGAAGGTGGAAAGGAGCTTGCTGACCAGCGCATTGTGAATGACCTTTATCCGCCTGTCCTTCTGCAGTATCTCACGCGAGATGTTAAGTGAAAGGTCTTCGGAATCCACTACACCCCGTACGAATCGCATGTACTCTGGGATGAGTTGTTCGCAGTCCTTCATTATGAAGACGCGGCGCACGTACAGGTCAATACCGTGTTCGCTGTCGCGCCAGTTAAGGTCGAACGGTGCCCTCGAGGGCAGAAACAGCAGCGCACGAAACTCCGAAGTGCCTTCGGCGTGGTATGAGATGCGCTTGAGAGGGGTCGGTACAGTCGTGGCTGATGTGCTTGTAGAACTCGTTGTAATCGGACTCTTCCACCTCGTCCTCGGGCCGCGTCCAGATGGCCTTCATGGAGTTGAGGGTCTCGTCCTCGACCTTCGTCTTGGGCTCGGCGCCTTCGACCGGCTTGCCCTCGTCGTCCAGAACAGGCTCGGTGCGTTCGGTTCGCATCTTAATGGGATACGAGACGAAGTCGGCATACTGCTTGATGATGGAGCGTATCTTGTACTCCGAGGCAAATTCGGAGTAGTCGAGCTCGTTTTCTTTGTCGTCGGGCTTGAGGTAAACGGTAACGGTGGTACCGTGCGAGTCCCGCGAGCCCTGAGTAACGGTAAAGGTACCGTCGCCTGTGGATTCGAAGATCCAGGCTTTTTCTTCTCCTGCTTTTCGGGTGGTGAGGACTACCCTGTCAGCGACCATGAAACAGGAGTAGAAACCCACACCGAACTGCCCGATAAGTTGGGCCGAGAGCCCTTCCTTGTTGGCTTTTTCGAGCGAAGTTGCGAATTCTCCGCTGCCGGAGCGCGCGATGGTGCCGAGGAACTCAACGATCTCATCGCGGTTCATTCCGATACCGTTGTCTGAAACGGCCACGGCCCGTTTGTCCTTGTCGGCTTCTATTCGGATGTGGGGGTCTTCTGTAAGCTCCGACAGGTCGGGGTTTTTGATTGATTCGAGACGCAGCTTGTCCAGCGCGTCGGAGGAATTGGAGACCAGCTCGCGCAGGAAAATGTCCTTGTTTGAATAGACGGAGTTGACCATGAGTTCGAGCAGCCGCTTGGCCTCGGTCTGGAATTCGTATTTCTTCTGTGGCATGTTCACAAGCTCCTGTTTTTGATGTGGAGTAGGGAGTTCTTCAAACCGCATGCCAAACTTAAAAGCGGGGCATTTGGCATAACGCTGTTCATATCAAGCAGTTGCGTTCTTGTGGTCTGAACGCCGGCATGGTCATTTCGAGCAAGGGGTTTGCGATTTATCGGCCTGATTGTCAAATCGGCAGGGGTCAGGTAGCAATCGGAGATTGTCTTAAAGCTAAAACTAAATATCATTTGCTGAATTAAGTACCTGGAGGAACTTTGCAAAAGAAAAAGACAGGCCCGACCACCGGAATCTTTCCAATGCCCTGCGCGATAGTCTCGACGGGGATTTCCTCGGGCGAACGCAACATCGCTACCGTGTCCTACGTGGGCGTTGTGAACGGCCAGCCGCCGATGGTCAGTATATCTCTTCGACCCTCGCGCCATTCCCACGGCAAGGTGATTTCGGCCGAGGTCTTCGGTATCAATATCCCCACGATTGATATGCTGCCCGAAACGGACCTCGCGGGCACTATAAGCGGCAAGGACCAGGACAAGTTCGAAAAGCTGGGGCTCACCCCCTTCTTCGGCGAGGAGACAGACGTCGCGCTCATCGCCGAGTGTCCGATCAATCTCGAATGCAAGCTTTCCAAGACAATTGAACTGCCCACGCACACCGTTTTCATCGGGCGAGTGATGCAGACATACCTGGATGATGAATACGTCATTGACGGCAAGCTGGCTCTTGCCGAGGGCAAGGTACCTTGTTACGGAGCAAATAATTACTGGGCTGTAGGCAAGAACATCACCGCACTGAGAAAACCGCACTGAAATTCCCCGGGCTCGCGTTCAGCGGGCCCGCCCCCCTATTCGTGAGCGTAAACATCCCTGTTGAACACTGAGAACTCCACGCCTTCGAGGTCGCATCTGCTGGGCCTTATGGTGTTGGAAGGAATGGTCCAGTCAACGTCGCTGCTTGAGAGCGAGCGGAGCTTCGCCGCTTTGAAGGGTGAGATGTCCGCCTGGTATATGACGTATGACTCGTCGGTGAAGTACGCGGTACGGGAGGGTGATGTGGTAAGCGGCACGGCGAGAAAGACGAACTTCGTTGCGCGGTGGACGCCGTCGCGGTCGGTGTCGTTTGAAATGTAGATGAACAGGTATTCGTCGTTTCGATATGACGAATACTTGCCGTATCCGTCCTCCCAGTAGAAGTTGAGGTTGTGAAACCGGAAATAGTCAACGTCGTTGAGGAAGGCCTTCATCTCCTGAAAGACGTTGCGGGTTGTGCGGAGCATAGCTCTCTCTTCTTTTCCGATAAAATGAACCGCGAGCCCCACGGATGCAGCACCGGTCAACAAGAGCGCGAGCAGAATGTAGATAAAAGAATAGCTGGGTTTAAGCGCGGAAGTAACGCGGTTTGTTTGTTGCGCGGCCGGAACGCTCTGTGGCACAGAAATTGCAGAGGTTTCAGAAGGAGCAATAGCCTGTGGGCCGGAGGCACGTTTTAGCAATGAACCGCAGAATATGCAGTAGGAATTATCGGAGTCGTTTTCGAGTTTGCATACCGGGCACAGCAGAACGGTCGCATGCTGCAGCTTATGGCCGCAACTATCGCAGAACTTCGCGCCTTCAGGCAATGGCCTCGAACAACTCGGACAACGCATGGGTTTCCTCCGCTTTGCCGGCATTATATGAGCTTTGCGGGCAGTTTTGCGGCGATGAAGATGACAAGCGGCTAGCGAGACACACAACAACAAAAATGCTTAGATGTGTTTTTTGCGATATTAAGGGGAAAAACGTTATATTCGGAAAAGAAGAGTTCTTAACATCCGCTTTGGCAGGCATATGGAGCTGAAAGATCAGCTCACAAGGTTGTTTCGTTCGGGCCGTGATTGGCTTGGTGCGGGACTGAACATATTCCTTCTCGACCGTACGGACCAACCCCCGGACGTTGTCGGGTCATGCGCCGAGTACTTGGCGAACGACTTCCGGCGCGCTATCGGAGGCCCCCGAAGAGGCGAATCTCGGCGAGGGCGCATTTGTATGCCAGAAACCGGCAGGCTCTGCAGAAGCCTTCGGCACCACTCTTTCAGAACATCTACGACTGTATTCTTTTTCCACACGACATTTCTTAGAGACCACGTTTTACATCCGCAGGCTGCTTTCGGACCTCGTTGACGCGGCACGGGTTTCCGGTAAGCAGAGGGGAATCCTCTCATGCGTGATGAACGGGTTCTGTTTCAATATGCAGGAGGTTGCTGCGGCGAACTGGTTCCGTTCAGGACGCACCGACCCCGTTGCAGCGTACTCGATGGGACGCCTGCGTGTCACCAATGGCAGCTACAAGCTTCGTTCCGCGTTCGAGCAGCAGAGCAACCCGTCGTTCGTGCTGGACACGGATTTCAAGGTCGAGGAGATGAACATCGTTGCCTGCGACCTTTTCCCGGGCTCGGACGAGGAGGTCGGGCGGTGGATGCACAAGCACCTTAGCGATGCTATGGAGGAGCTTCGGGTTCAGCTGGAGCAGACCGCGAAGCACAAGCGCGGCCGCACGACGCGTATTCAGGAACTTCACACACTCCTTGGCCCACGGACTTTCAGAGACCACCGTCATACGCATGGAGGATTCAAGGGGCGAATGCAGCGGTTATCTCGTTTCGCTGCAGGACGTTACGGACAGGGAACGCGCCCGCGCCGAAATCGAGGAGCAGGCCCGTTTCCTTCGCGTCCTGGTGGACTCCATTCCGACGCCCATTTTCTACCGCGACAAGCGAGGCGTCTATCTCGGTTGCAACACGGTTTTCGAGGAGTTCATCGGTAAGCCGCGCAGCGAGATAGTAGGGCGTGACTGCATTGAAGTGCACGGAGAGGAACTGGGGCTTCGTATTCGTGAGCGCGACCTGGAGACCTTTCGGGCCAATCGTTCTATCAGCAAGGAGATAGCGTTCCCCACTCGCGACGGCGACAGGGAGCTTTACCTGAGCAAGGCACTGATACGCAACAGTGCCGGGGAGGTAACGGGTCTGGTAGGCGGGTTCGTTGACATAACTGCGCAAAAGGAGGCCGAAGCGCAGGCAGAGGCTGCGGCGGAGGCGAAGAGCGAATTTCTTGCCACGATGAGCCACGAGATACGCACTCCTCTCAACGGCATACTGGGCATGGCAAGAGATTGCTCGGGGACACGGGAACCCGGTCGGCAGCGCGAATACGTACGCACCATCAGCGAGTCGGGGGAGGCCCTGCTTGCCGTGATAAACGACGTTTTGGACTTTTCCAAACTGGAAGCCGGTCGCATGGAGCTTCAGAGCGAGCGCTATTCCCCGACCGAGGTGGGGGAACGTTCCGCCCAGCTTCTCGCGGCCCGCGCACATGAGAAGGGAATCGAGATAGCCACCCTTGTTGACCGCGAAGTGCCGCCCCGTATCTCGGGCGACCCGTCGCGAGTGCGGCAAGTATTATTGAACCTCGTAGGCAACGCCGTGAAATTCACTAATAAGGGCGGCATACTCATTCGCGTATCCATTGCCAGGAAAGACGAAAGCCGTTTTTTGCGATATGCGGTTACCGACACCGGAGCAGGCATAGCCGCCAAGGCTCAGAAACGTCTTTTCCGCCAGTATTCACAGGCGGACACTCCCTCTTCGCGCGACGAACCGGGTACGGGGCTTGGACTGGCCATATCGAAGAAGCTCATTGACCTCATGGACGGCGAGATCGGTCTCGAGAGCGAACTCGGCAAGGGCAGCACTTTCTACTTCAAGGTTCCAATTGAGGAGAACAAGTCACCCGTGCGAGAAACTCCGTACAGCGCCGAGGCGGGAGTGTATGTCGAAAACGGAATCCTCGCCCGCTCAATCTGCGCCCAGCTCAATCGCGAAGGTGTCCGGCCCAGAATGCTTGCGAATCTGGAACAGGTGTCTTCATTCTCCCGAGGTACAGTAGAGAGATTCGCGGTTGTGGATACGGACTCGCTGCAACTGAGCTTCGACGAGGCGGCTGCGAAGTTCTGCAGCGATGGCGATGCACGGATACTGTGGCTCGTAGCCCTTGACGAACACATTTCCGACGAGATTCTCAGCCGTTCGGGACGGATAAAGATTTTGCGCAAGCCCGTGTGCCAATCGGCACTTGCGGCGGCGGTTGTGGCACTCGTTTCCCTGCAAGGCGCAAATCCGAACCACAAACGGGCGAGGGTCCTTGTCGCGGAGGATTCGAAATCGGGGCAAATAGTCATACGTGCGCTTCTGGAGCGCGAGGGGCACACCGTCGAGGTGGTCTCCCGTGGCGTACAGGCCGTTCGCTGTGCGCTTTCGCAGAAGTTCGACGTTGCATTTTTCGACATTCGCATGCCCGATATCACGGGAATCGAGGCCGCACGGCGCATCCACGAGCGACTACCGGACAGCCCCATGCCCATCTACGCGCTTACCGCAAGCACGTCCTCTGCCGACCGCCGCCGCTGTGAAGATGCGGGCATGGCGGGAATCATCACCAAGCCCGTTCGGCCGCTCGAGATCCTGCGTGCGCTCGAAGAAGCCCTGCAAGGCTCTGAAAATACCCGGGGCTCCGGTGGGAACAGTATGCCGACCGTATTGCTCGGATACCGTGCAGATAGAGGGGCTCGTGGACAGCTTAGGGCTCGACGCGGTCGCCGACGCCAAGAAAGACCTTATTGACGAAACGAAAGAGCTTGTGAAGTCTCTTTCGGAGCTTGCCGAAGCAGAGGAGCCCGATTTCGCCCGTATCAAGCCGCTCGCTCATTCCCTCAAGGGCGCGACCGGTAACTTTGGTCTTAAGAAGCTTAACGAGGTCGCACAGGAGCTTGACGAAGCCGCCCTGAAGGGTGATTCAGCCGCCGTGAAACCGCTTGTGGAGCAGTTGTCCGAGCTGTTGCCAGCGAGCCATGCCGCGCTTGACGCCCATCTGAACCGTTGACATCGCGATTCGACAAAAAATCTCTCCTGCATCAAAAACCCGCCAATCTGGTATTCTCAGCACAGAAGAACGGAGTTGACATGAGCGATATCTTGCGCATGGACGGCAGCGGCGTTGACGTTACCGCGCTGGAACGAGTGGCCCGGCGCGGGGAGCGGGTTGACATATCTCCGGAAGCTCGCGAGCGCATAGAACGCTGCGCACAGTGGGTGGCCGAACGCGTGGCGCGCGAAGACCTTCCGCCGGTTTACGGCCTTAACACGGGCTTCGGCTTCCTCCGAGACCGTCGAATCGAGCCCGAACAGGCCGGTGAGCTTTCGCGCAATCTTATCGAAAGCCACAGTGCCGGTGTGGGCGAAAAGCTCGACACCGATGTCGTGCGCGGAGCGATGATGCTGCGCGCCAACACCCTGTGCCACGGAGTTTCGGGAGTGAGATTCGAGACCGTGAAGCTGCTTGCCGACATGCTGAACTCCGGCCTGGCTCCGCTCGTTCCTTCGCGAGGGTCGGTGGGCGCAAGCGGCGACCTCAGCCCGCTTTCACACATCGCCCTTGCCATGACCAAACGAGAAAGCGACGACGAACCCGGCCCGTCCGTTGTGCTCAACGGAGAGCTAATGAACGCTCGAAAGGGCTTTGCGAAGGTTGGGCTTACGCGTGTGAAGCTGGGGCCTAAGGAGGGGCTTGCGCTGAACAACGGCATGCAGGTATCGGCATCACTTTTGGGTTTGTCGCTTTACGACGGTAGGATGCTGCTGGACAAGGCGATCGAGGCCCTTGCCCTGACTTACGAGGCGATGTGCGGCCTTTCCAGCGCTTACGACCCCGCCCTTCACGAGCTTCGTCCGCATCCCGGCCAGGTCGAGGTCGCTTCCCGGCTGCGCAAAATGCTCGAGGGCAGCGAGTTGATAGACTCCCGTCCGCAGGAGGTGCAGGACACCTATTCCCTGCGCTGTGCGCCCCAGGTCCTGGGCGCGTGCATGGATTCGCTCGCTGCGGCCGAGCGGACGGTAGAGATCGAGTTCAACGCTGCGAGCGATAACCCGCTGTTGATTCCCGACGGAAAAGGTGGCTACCGTGCGGTATCCGGCGGCAACTTCCACGGCGAGCCCGTTGGTCTTGCCGCAGACAACGCGAAGATAGCGATTTCGGAAATGGCCTCGCTTGCCGAGCGCTGGACAGCGCTTCACATAGACCCGGGTTTTTCGCGGGGGCTGCCCCCGTTCCTGGCGCGCAAGCCCGGGCTGCATTCGGGACTTATGATCGCGCAGTACACTGCAGCGGGGCTCGTGAGCGAGAACAAGGTTCTGTGTCATCCATCAAGCGTGGATTCGATTCCCACCGGCGCGGGCTACGAGGATTTTGTCTCGATGGGCTCCAACGCCGCACTGCATTGCTATTCGGTGCGTGACAACGCCGCAAGCGTAATCGGTATAGCACTGTTTGCCGCCCGCGAGGCATTGCGCCTGCGCCTGGAGCTTTTACCGGACGTATCACCGTCACCCTGGGCGCGCGAGACTATGGAGCGTCTGGACGAATTGATTTCCCCGTTCGACGACGACCGCCCCATCTCCAACGACTTCGCCGCAATGAAGCGCTACGTCTTGGGCCGGGCGCCAATGTAGAAAAGGGCTTCGAGCCCTCCCTTTTCTGGTCTTCTCTATGCCCACTCCCCGAATCCTGCTCGGGGGATTACCATTTGCCATTGCGTTCCTGCGCCCACATTCCCGTATCCTGCACGGGCGAAACATCATCCTCGCGGTCTGTGCCACTGCCCTGCCTGCGCTAACTCTTACTTCAGCTTAAGATCCAGCCTTGAGACACTGCAAGCATCAACCATGGCAAAACCACGGCCAGCAGAACTGCAAGGAACAAAGCCCCAAAGATAGAGCCCATCTTCCAGAACTCCCCTCTGCTGATGAACCCGCTTCCATAGTAAACCGGGCCTGGCCCGGTAGCATATGGGGTGATGATTCCCATAATACCCAATGAGAACACGAGAAGCAGTGCAAACACCGGAGCATTAATGCCTTCTACAGCAATTCCGGCAGCAAGTATGACCGGTAACACAGCAGCAGTGTGAGCAGTAACGCTTGCGAACATGTAGTGAATTACGAAAAAGATTACCACAAGCGCGATCATCATCATGGTGACGGAAAGGCTGTCGATCATTGAGCTGGACCAAGATGCGAACCAGTCCACGAAGCCGGTAGATTTCAGTCCACCTGCAAGAGTAACAAGAGTGGCAAACCACACGAATACGTTCCAAGCTGACTTATACTCGGTGATGTCACTCCATTTCAGGATGCCAGAGACAAGCATCAGGCAAATCACTACTACTGCGACCATGGATGAGTGGAGAAAGCTACCGCCAAAGATCCACAGAGCCAGTGCTCCGAGAACGAGCAGTGCCATGACAATCTCCTGCCACTTAACCTTTCCCATTTTTTTCAGCTCGTCCGCAGCCCATCGGGGAACCTTTTCACTCTTCTTGACTTCCGGCGGATAGATCAGATAGATCACCAGAGGCACAAGTGCAAGTAAGAGAATCCCTGCTGGCAGAAATCCGATGAACCAATCTCCCCATGTTATGTCAATCCCAGCGTTCTTGCTCACGATTTCTTTTGCAAGAAGGTTAGGTGCGAGAGCGGTGAGGAACATTGAGCTTGTAATGCATGTTGCAGCAAGCGCAGTCCACATGAGGTAGGAACCTATTCTCCGTCTTCCGCTCTCAGGAGTTGATTCATACAAAGGAGGAATGTTACTGATCAGAGGATATATAGTTCCGGCACTTCTCGCAGTGTTTGAGGGGACAAACGGCGCGATCATCAGGTCTGCTGCAGTGACGGCATAACCAAGTGTAAGAGTACGTTTTCCAAGCAACTTGACAAGAATAAGGGATATTCGCTTGCCGAGCTCCGTTTTCTTGTAGCCAAGAGCAAGCATAAATGCCCCGAAGATCAGCCACACTGTGGTGTTGGAAAAGCCTCCAAGAGCCCAGGCAGCAGAAGGTTTGCCATGAGAAGCCGCAAGTCCAAGTAAGGCAACAACCGTCACCCCAATAACACCAACCGCTGCCGCAGGTATAGGTTCAAGAATGAGCGCGGCGATTACTCCAGCAAAGATGGCGAAGTAATACCAACCAGCAGGTTCAAGCCCCTCTGGAGGGCCGATCAAAGCGATAACCCCTGTAAGAAGAATCGGTACAGCAACCTTGACAAGAAGACTCTTTTTCACGATGCCTCCTGAACAGCAGGGCTTTCAGATTCAACTCAGAGGATAGTACCACACATTACTGGCCACCTCGAAAAATTGGCGCATCCACAACCTGAGCATACAAAGAATGGAGTAGCAATCAACCGAAGAGAGTCACAAACGGTTGAGAGTTTATAAGCTAACTTCAACATAGAAAACGTGTCCATGTCCATGCTGGACGCCCAAGTTAAAGCGTTTTGACGGTCAGAGGCCATTGTCAGACTGTTTTCCGTTCGCTTGTTGTAACTTGGCCGTGCGGCACGCACCCTTGCCAGGCTCGATAAGAAGGGTGATTTTCTTGCGAAGCTGAACGAGGTCGTTGACTGGGAGGACTTTTGTCCGATCTTGGGCCCCGGATTCGATAGGGCAACGCGAAAAGGCCGCTGACGTCCGTATTATCCGCCAAAAAGCCGTCAAATGAGCCTCAATCACGCACCGGAGGCAAAATCTGCGCTTTTCATGACAGAATTGGGTATTGTTCGAGGTGGCCACGAGAACGGAGCATCAGGGAAGGTAGTGGAGTGGGGGTATGACAAAAAAGCTAAGAGGAACAACCCTAAGCCTGCAAAGGAGCACAAATGGATAAAGTAAGACACTTGTCTGCTGTACTGTTCATTCTTGTTCTTACATTTGCGTGCTCAGGCTACGCAGAAGAGGCTGAACACAAGACTACGTTCCATACTGTGAAGCTACTTCCTGTACACGGTTCTTATGGGAAAAAGGACTGTTTGGTGACACTCGGTTTCGGATGGGATAAGCTACATTAAGAGGTTGGGAATCACCGGCTGTTTTCGATTCTGAAGGCAATAAGATAGGTCTTTTAGAGCCTGTTTTCCGGTTTTCCTACTACAGTATTTACAATGTAATCAAGGCCTGTGACGATAAGCAAGCCTGTGTGGCGATTGATGTAGCAGACCGAAGGAGCACATTGGAGCACCATCGCAAATGGCAGATACATCGCTTTGCACTCGAGAAGGTCATTCACCTGAAGGCTAACGAGAAAAGAGTCGTTGATGGCAGGTATCTGGATATGCCTGCCGCCAGCTTTGAGGGCCTTCGTTTCGCTAAACAAATGGAACTAAATACGAGAGGTTTTGAGCTGAAGTTCAATCTCATTCCTCCTGGCTTAGTGTACTTCGGCCGACCACCTGGTCGCCGCGGTCTTAATCCACGAGTGCATCAGTCGAAGCCTTTTTGGATGATGGAAACAGAGCTGACGGCGGATGTCTTGAAAGCCTATAGAGATGCTCATGGAACTCCGTATGAAGGCGAGTTGCTTATCAAAAGCGAGGAAAAGGATTGGAGACGAGTGTATGCAGGGCAAGAACTCTCGCTGATCGCGGCGACCCATTTGATCAAGAAGGAGGCGATGCAGATAGCAGACTGGCTCGCAGAAGACCTTCCGGCTGGTTTTAAGTCTAAAGGATCGCTGGAGTTCCGTGTTCCCACCACCGCAGAATATGTCCATGCGGCTCATGGGAATGCAGAAACTGCTTGGTACTGGGGTGATGATATTAGCGGCGCATACGAACATGAGGCAATGTCTTTGAGCGGGGGCCACTACGTTAAAAGGGCGGACGCGAATCCATTTGGGCTGTATGACATGTACGGAAATGCACCGGAGGTGCTTCTTGACAACTGTTTCATGGATCCTCGCACTTGGAATGATGCATGGGATTTCTGCGGGCGATTGTCTGAGAAAGGGGGGAGGTGTAATGGAGGTTCAATCGCGATCGGTGGAGTGACTTCAGAAGAACTTATCGGTGGCTTTGGACCAGGCCTTAGGAAGGTAGACCCACACTGGTACATAGGTTGCAGATACGTGCTTTCCCCTCACAGGTTTGTTGAAATGAGAGGGAAGGAATAGGCCGTGTTCGGTCGTGTAATCCAGGAAGACCAGTACATGCCCGCATGGCCGCAGCAGGGCCGAATGATCGCGACTTTCGACTACAATAACAAGGGTCGCATAACGGATGTCTCCGACTTCCAGAACGAGCCTTCTTCGTTCTCGTACGACGACGCGAATCTCACCAAGACAGTAACCGAAGGCCAGAGAAATCACGTTCTTGAATACGACGCCAAGGGCCAGGTCACCAAGAAGACTCTTTCAACCGGCCAGACCGAGGAATACATGTATGACAGCGCCGGGCGGCTGATTAGTATTGTTGCCCGTAACTCGGGCGGTACGCAGATAGGCTCGCAGGTGTATTCATACGACAATGCCGACCAACTCACTAACGAGCTTTCCACCGGCAACTACGGGAGTTACAATTCAACGTTTGGTTACACCGCGGGTTCAGGTACCGCCGTTTCCGCAGTTTCGGCTTCGCTACGCTTCGCCTCCACTGCGGAAACATCAGGTCAACTCAGGCGTAGAGAATCTTCCACCAAATTCGGAGGAAGGTTTCTGTCCAGACGAAGGGGACAGGTTAAGAGGGCATAGCGGCCTGTATACTGGCAAAGAACAACCAGATGTGCGGAGAGAATACGAGAAGAACTAGTTGCTCTTTTTGGAGTTTTTCAAGGTTGATGTGTATACCCATGAAGACAAACGACCCCAAAACTACGCACAGACACGGCTGGAGGTAAGAATCATGGCGTTATACTTCAAGCGAATCTCAGTCATTTTTATCGCCGTTCTCACTCTGACGGCAATTTTACCCTCTTCGCCACAAGCGGAGGTATTCCAAGAAGAGTTGGATATTCAGTTTGTCGAAACTCTCAGTCTCGGCGACGGTGACCTGCTGGATACACTGTACATTGTCGAGAAGGGGGGAACGGTCAGCATAGAGCCAGGTGCAACGCTTACAGCCAACGGTGGTGGTATAATCTGTCTCGGAAAAGACGCACTCTTGTCTGATTCACTGAGTGTTATCGTTAAGGGGACAGGTAAAAAGCGGTTCTTTGGATTGCGTTTTCCATTTGCTGAAAATCTCAACCTTGAGCAATGCAAATTCTCAGACCTTCGTCTGATGCCAGCGCCGCCGCTTGAGATTCTGAATACCATGGACTCGCGAGAGAAGTTCATTGCGCATTTCAGAGCAAGCAGGGCTAAAGGACTGGCGACTGCAGTAGAAGCGTTGCGCATTTATGCGGATGATAGCGTCTTTAAAGGTCTCTCCTATGGGATCACGGAAGCGCTCAATTGGCATGAATCCAAGGGAGGCGAGAAATGGACTTGCGTTCCCCGAGTCTGTGCGGTCAACGCCTTCGAAGTTATCCTCAACAATTGTCGTGTGGAATCAACCAACTTCGCTGTTGGAGGCGACTTAAGCTTCTCAGCCATGTTTCTTGCCCAAGGCCTTCCAAAAGACCTTGCTGTATCCGACAACGCAGAGAATTGTATCAGAAATCTCACAAGTGGCTCTGTCCAGAAGCACATGCGGGACACAAAACAGTCGGTTAAGGTGGCATGCCCCCCAAAAATCGATCCAGTTACAATGAGAGTTTCCGAGAAGGCCGAAAGGCCGGGAGGCTCTAAATGAAGCGCAGGAAAAGGCACAATCCGGAGCAAATCGTGAAGAAACTTCACGACGCGGAAAGAAGGCTCAACGCAGGACAGAGCATCGGGCAGGTATGCCAGGCTCTTGAGATAAGCGAGGCAACGTTCCATCGCTGGCGCAACCAGTACGGCGGGATGAAAGCCGAGGAAGCGAAGAGGCTCAAGGAGCTCGAAATCGAAAACACACGCCTGAAGAAGATGGTCGCGGACCTCATGCTCGACAAAGAGATCCTGAAGGACATCGCGGAGGGAAACTTCTGAGCCCGGCCAGGCGACGAGATGCAGTGGACATGGTGGTGGAGAAGCACGAGGTTTCGGAGCGCCGAGCCTGCTGTGTGGCCGGGCAGCATCGCTCCACCCAGAGGTACGAACCCGTCGAGCGGAACTCCGACGAGGTTCTTGTGAAGCGGATTCACGAGCTTGTCGCGTCGTTTCCGAGGTATGGATACCGCAGGATCGCCGCTGAGCTTCAGGGCGAAGGATGGGACGTCAACGTGAAGAGAGTCCACAGGCTCTGGAAGCGCGAAGGGCTCAGGGTTCCGCGCAAACGGCGTAAGAAGGGCGTTTTAGGCGATTCAAGCGGAAGTTGTTCGAAGAAGAGGTCCGATGGTCTTAACGATGTGTGGAGCTATGATTTTGTTTTCGACCGCCTTTCGGACGGGCGCATGGTGAAGATCCTTGCGGTTGTCGATGAGTTCAGCCGCGAGTGTCTCGCGCTGGAAGCGGGCTTCCGTTTCACAGGAAAAGATGTCTTGGATGTCCTTGGGAAGCTGATGCTGGAGCGGGGCTCGCCGAAGTTCATTCGCTCCGATAACGGTTCGGAGTTTACTGCTTTGAAAGTTCGAAACTGGCTGTCGTCAATCGAGGTCGGCACGCTTTTCATCGAGCCCGGAAGCCCCTGGGAGAACGGGTTCGTGGAATCTTTCAACAGCCGTTTGAGGGACGAGTTTCTGAACATGGAGATTTTTTACGGCCTCGGCGAGCTGAAGAAGCTTGCCAGTAAGTGGAAGGAGTACTACAATACGAAGCGTCGCCACAGTTCGCTTAACAACCAAACCCCTTCCGAGCGCGCCGCCTTTTGTCGGACTCGCGGATTCGCACGTGCGAATCCTCTCGCCCTCCAAAAGGCGTGTGTGTGCGGAGAACCAGCGGTGAAACTCTCATAACAGGTGGACCAAAGAACGGGGGCAGGCCAAAGGAGCCTGTCGCGGTTTCCCTAAACACGACATTTCGCGATTGCTTTCTGCGATACTTCTGCGACCGTTTTTTCGCCGCTGAAGGCTGTTCATTTTCGGGCATCTATTTCAACTATTTCGGCTTGTTTACCGATTCGCTGTTTGCGGAATGCAACTTCAGGGATATTCACCGTGTAACTATGTCATTCGGGTCTTCAGGGATTTGCCCCAGGTCTTGGCCGGGGGTGTTTGTTCGCGGTGCAGTGCTGTACAAATGCACAATTGAATTAACCGAACTGCCAACCAGTCTGCCTGAAGAGGTAAGAAAACTATCACATACCTTAGCCTCAGCATGCGTCTTCAGTATTTCTGCCGGAGCACTTACCAACTGCACTGTGTATTCAGAATATAGAGGACCTATTCTTGCTTTGTGGAAATACGGGGGATATTACTCCTATTCAGGCCGACGAATCAATAACGAGCTTTTCTTCAAGGACAACATTTTTCTTTGTGGCTCAAAAACCATTAGTTCGCCGACAGTGGTAATTGAAGGCCGAAAACAGCACTGCGTGTTTGCTGATAACACTTTCTGGGCACTGAGTTCTTTGAAACTGACGATAACAGAGGGAACCACCGGATCTCTTGTCTTTAACGGAAACTCGTGCATTGTATCGGAAAACATTGTTTTCGACAATGGAACATTGTTAGACGGTGCAGTTGTAAGCCCCCTTGGCTTTTCTCACAAAATGGAACAGGAAGCTACGGACAACTTGTTTGATTGTGGCAGTCTCACCAACAAAGCTGTGCGACTGAAGCAGAGTGTGATTTTTGCGGAAGTAGCTGACCAGGCAGTCGCTCCAGGAGCAAACATCTACATTGAATGCGAAGAACTGTATGTGAAGGGTATTGACGTGAAGCATTTGGTAAAAGCGGATTTCGACGCAGGACGCGTTGACGAAGGCTACAGTTTTCCTGGGAAATTCGGGGCATGCCTACCCCATATTATGGTATGCGCGGTTTCAAGAAAATGACTGAACAGGAAACGCAGCATGCGTACAAACGCAAGCAGGCAGCTATCGCACAACTGCATGCTATGCTTAACAAACTTGGTGTCCCGGCCAGATTTGAAAAGTGATATCCCAATTACCGCAGTTTGTCACGATGCATGCCCGTAACTCGGGCGGTACGCAGATAGGCTCGCAGGTGTATTCATACGACAATGCCGACCAGCTCACGAGCGAGCTTTCCACCGGCAACTACGGCAACTACAACGCGTCCTTCGGCTACAACTCCCGCGGGCTGCTGACCAACGAGAACCGTACCACCTTCATGCCGACGATAAACTCGTTCTCCTACGACGGGTGCGAGCCGCACAGGCAAGATTAACCATACGAACGGGTGATACCTGCAAAAGCGGTCACCAGCCACCACCAGCACAATTTAACTTGGCTGCCCGGCACGGGTGCGAGCCGCACAGGCAAGATTAACCATACGAACGGGTGATACCTGCAAAAGCGGTCGTCTGCCACCATCAGTAAGATTTAACTTGGCTGCCCGGCACGGGTGCGAGCCGCACAGGCAAGATTAACCATACAAATGGGGGATACCTGCAAAAGCGGTCGTCTGCCACCATCAGTAAGATTTAACTTGGCTGCCCGGCACGGGTGCGAGCCGCACAGGCAAGATTAACCATACAAATGGGGGATACTTGCAAAAGCGGTCACCAGCCACCACCAGCACAATTTAACTTGGCTGCCCGGCACGGGCTTTGTCGAGTGCCGGAGCAAGAAACGGCCCTTTTTCGGCGGGGAGTTTTGGACACGGTGATTGTTTGCGGTGTGGTCGGAGACGTCAATACATCTATATTCGGCGAAATACGCAAAAGTGCTTGCCGAAAGATGGAAGCTCAGTAACCTTGCTGAGATGAAGTTGAAGCATATCAGATTTGTTTTGCGCTGGGGCTTGCTTTTGTACGTGGCAGTGGCCGGGGGATACCTCGCCTGGAGCGAAGTTTCTCCGAACCCTGCTGTAACTCATTCTCCTGAAGCCAGCCCGGAGTCCTCCCGAACCGCCGTCAAGCTTGCTCCGAACAGGCTCGAAGTGACCTACTTCACGTTTGGCAAGCGATGCTCGGCCTGTCGCCTCATCGAGAAGTACACGCGCGCAAGGCCGTTAACGGTGCTTTCGAAGAGGAGCGAGCCTCGGGGAAGTCTCGCGTTCGCAATGGTGAACTGCGACGAAGAGGGTAACAAGCATTTTCTGGAAAAATTCTCACTGTCGTCGAAGTCGGTTCTGATACTCAAGTACGAGAATGGCGAGCTTGTGGACTGGGAGAATATGACCCATGTTTGGACGCTCACCAACAATGAAGAAGACTTCCTGTTATACATTCGCGACATGGTGCGCATGATGCTTGAAGAGTTCGAAGGCGGTGAGTAGTGGACGCAGCTTGGTGGATAGGGATATCATCCGCGGCTTGGCTGGGTATTCTCACTGCGATCAGTCCTTGCCCGCTTGCGACAAACATAGCAGCCATATCGTTCATATCCAAAAAAATTGACAGGCCGTCGTACGTTCTCACAAGCGGGCTCGTGTACACCTTCGGCAGATTGCTGACATATGTTGTACTCGCAGTACTGCTTGTCAACGCTCTGCTCGAAGCACCGAAGCTTTCCGTTTTTCTGCAGAATTACATAAACATGTTTCTTGCTCCGCTTTTGATTCTCGCTGGCATGTACTTGTTGGAGCTGATTTCCTTCGGCATTGACTTTTCGGTGGGCAAGGAAAAGGCTCAGAAGCTTGCGGACAAAGGGGGGCTCGCGGCATCGTTTGTCCTCGGGGTTTTGTTCGCGCTGTCCTTCTGTCCGGTATCGGCGGCACTTTTCTTCGTTACGCTTATTCCTCTTGCGGTGAAGTTCGACAGCGGCATTCTTTTCCCTTCGGTTTACGGTGCGGGCACGGGTCTTCCAGTGGTTGTATTCTCTGTTCTGGTCTCTCTGGGAGCTTCTCGCGCTGCGGCCGCGTTCAACAAGATATCACGCTTTGAAAAATGGGCGCGCTACGTTACCGGCACGGTGTTCATTCTCGCCGGCATATACATGTCGCTCGAATATATTTTCAAGGTATTGTAGTCTTCAGGGGCACCTCGAAAAATACGGTTTTACTGTAATCGGCTGCGGCTTTGTTATGCTTCGCTCGTTTTCGAACGAAACCAATTGTTCGAGGTACCCTTATGTCTTCGGGCAAGTGTATGCCTGCATCTGCTTCAGCTTTTCGAAGAAGAAGGCGTGCGTAATCCGCGTTCTCACGACTAACATCGCGCCCATTTAGTTCGAGGCCAATGTATTTTGAATCCTCTGTTAGAATGTATATCGCGTTTATTGCTTTGGTTAAAATGCTCGAAATCATGATGTAATCAGATGAGCATATCGCTGTTTTTAGTGCCGTCCGCTTTGTCCATTTGTGCCCCAAATATGCGGCAAGGAGAGTGAGTAAAGCCACAAGTAGCGGTGTTGATACGTTTATAATATCTACAAGCTCCTTCGTAGACATGATGCCTCCTCGACATCTTGCACGTTTGTCTGGATACAACTTTCATGAATGATGTGGAAGAACTATCTGTCTGGATTGTACGGCCCATTTACCTTCCCTTGCGGCTATCTCAATAACTACGGAATATACTGCCTGAGTGTACAACGAGCGGAGGGGAAGTCAACCGAAGTGAACTGGAAACGGCTGGGTGGTTTTCGATAAAGGCAAACAGTTTCTTCCTGAGTCGTGCTCAAGCCCTCCAAGCAGTCATCGTGCCATTTTCTGAGTTGATCAAGTCAGTTACTTAAGCTTTAGTTTACTGCAGTAGACTTCCACTGATAGCCCTCCCCTTCCTCTCGTTGCTTTGCCCCCATGCAATTCAGGTATCTGAATCAGACGAGCGTACCCGCACCTTGATGCCGCACTCGGCGGTCACCATGCGCGCCCATTTCTGCATCGTCTCGGTCTGAGGTCTGCCCCGGAAGCCGCCGGAAACTCCGCCTTCCCGGCATTGCTGCAAAACCCATTCCTTCACGCCGAACTCCCGAAGCTGACGGCCCATCTCCAGCACGGTACCCTCGTCGGCCACATCGTCGCCGAGAGTTGTCCGTACCTCGAACTCCACTTTCGACCCCTGAAGGATGGAAAGAGAACGCTCGAAGTTGCATGCACTGTCCAGGTTACCAGTTACATCGGAATACATCCGAAGCGGTGCCTTGTAGTCCAGGCCAACCCAGTCAACCAGTTCATCGCGCAAAATCTTCGCGAGCCTCCCCGGGAAAGGTCCGCCCGTGTGAAGGGCAACGCCGAAACCCCGAGCGCGGGCGTAGCGCATCTCCTCGACAGTGTCTTCGTACATGGTGGGCTCGCCACCGCTGAAGACAATCCCCTCCAGCAGGCCTTGTCGCCTGTCAATAAACTGCTCGATCTCGCCCTTTGGTCGAACCTCTTCTTCGGCAAGGTTCTTGTTGTGGCAATACGGGCAGTTCCATGGACACTCGGAGACGAACACGGTGGCGCACAACATTCCCGGCCAGTCGAGAGTGGTGAAAGGGGTGAGCGCGCAGAACGCGCTCCCCCTTGTTTTCTGTTTCTTTCGCGTGGGCTCCATCTTATGCTCCGTTCAGCCCTCCGTAGGCTGGAAGTACTTGCGCTCCCTGAACTCGGACTTCTTGCCGACGTTGAACTGCGATACCGGACGGTAATACCCCATCACGCGCGTCCAGACCTCACAGGCGGTTTCCTTCTCCGGCTTGCACTTAGGACAGAGATTGTGCTGCCCCTTCAGGTAACCGTGGGTCGGGCAGATTGAGAAGGTAGGAGTCGCTGTAAGGTACGGAATACGGTACTTCTCAAGCACCGTGCGCACCATCTTCTTGCATGCCTCTCCCGACATACGCTCGCCGAGGAACGTGTGAAAGACGGTTCCGCCCGTGTACTTGCGCTGAAGGTCTTCCTGCAGGTTCAGCGCGAGGAAGATGTCGTCCGTACAGCCTACAGGAAGCTGCGACGAGTTCGTGTAGTACGGCGCGTCGGAAGGGCCGGCCTGGATGATGTCCGGATACTGGTCCTTATCAGTCTTCGCGAACCGGTAAGTCGCTCCCTCGGCGGGAGTCGCTTCGAGGTTGTAAAGGTTGCCCGATTCCTGCTGGAACTCCACCATGCGTTCGCGGATGTGGTCCAGAAGCTTCTGTGCCAGCTTCTGACCCTTCGGGTCCTTGATGTCGGTCTCCTCATCCATGAAGAAGTTCTGAACCATCTCGTTCACGCCGTTTACGCCGATCGTGGAAAAGTGGTTCTTAAGGGTGCCGAGATAGTGCTTCGTGTAGGGCAGAAGGCCCCGGTCTATGCTCGCCTGGATTACCTCGCGTTTGCGCTCGAGACTGCGGTATGCCGGGTCGAGAGGTAGTCCAAGTCCTCTGTCGAGCCCGTCCCAGTCCTTCGCGTGCTTGCGCCCGAGCCTCGCGCAGTTAATCGTCACCACGCCCAGCGAGCCAGTCTGTTCGGCGGAACCGAAAAGACCGTTGCCGCGCTTCAGAAGCTCCTTCACGTCGAGCTGCAGACGGCAGCACATGCTGCGAATCATCTGCGGGTCGAGGTCGGAGTTCAGGAAGTTCTGGAAGTAGGGCAGGCCGTACTTCGCGGTGATCTCGAACAACTGGTCCGATATCTCGCTGTCCCAGTCGAAGTCGTCAGTGATGTTGTAGGTCGGAATCGGGAAGGTGAAAATGCGCCCCTTGGCGTCGCCCTCGCCCATCACTTCGAGGTACGCGCGGTTGATCATGTCCATCTCTTTGTGGCATTCACCGAACGTGAAGTCCACATATTTCCCGCCGATTATCGGCTTCTTGTCGCGGAAGGCTCCGAGCAGACAAGGTCGAAGGTCACGTTCGTGAACGGGGTCTGAGTTCCCCATCGCGACGGTACGTTAAGGTTGTAGATGAACTCCTGTATGTTCTGCTTGACGGCGCGCGGTAGCCCAGATTGTCGATCTTTACGAACGGCGCGAGATAGGTGTCGAAGGAACTGAAGGCCTGCGCACCGGCCCATTCGTTCTGAAGAGTGCCCCAAAGAATTCACCATCTGACCGACCGCAGACGAAAGGTGTTTCGGCGCCTTCGCCTCGACCTTCCCGGTACGCCGTTGAATCCATGCTCCAGAAGGGTCTTCAGAGACCATCCCGCGCAGTAGCCGCTGTACATGTCAAGGTCGTGAATGTGAAAGTCACCGTTGCGGTGGGCCTGGCCGATTTCAGGCGTGTAAACCTCGTTCAGCCAGTAGTTCGCCACAAGCTTGCCCGATATGTTCAGAATGAGGCCGCCGAGCGAGTAGCCCTGGTTCGCGTTCGCGTTCACGCGCCAGTCCTGCTTCTCCAGGTACTCCTTGATCGTGCTCTCGACCTCAACAAGAGTGGCTATGTTCTTGCGCTTCTTCGCGCGGGTCTCCCTGTACAGAACGTACGCGCGCTGAGTCTTGACGTAGTCGTTGCTGATAAGCGTCTGCTCGACGATGTCCTGTATGTCCTCCACGTTCGGATAATGCTCGTCGAAACGCAGAGACACAACCTTCACGACCTCCTCCGTCAGTCGCTTGGCGACGTCGGGGCCGAATTGGCCGGTTTCCTTGCCTGCCATCTGGATTGCGTGCGTGATGCGCTCCTCGTTCCACTTGTCCAGAGAGCCGTCGCGCTTCTTTACCGCCTTCGGCGGCGAGGGCTTCAGGTACTCCGGAGGCAAAAGGTGGCCGTCTTCGCCACGAATCTCTTCGTTGTCGGGGTTCCCTGTAGGTTTTTCGTTGCTCATCTCTTCCTCACTTGATTCTAATCTTGGTTCGGTACCCTATAACTTGTGGTGCTGTCAACCCTGCCCGCAAGATATTGTGCCTGCATCACAGTGTAGGACCAAAATCCGCCTTGTCAAACAAATCACAGGACAATTTCCTACATTTTTCGCAAACCCTTATCATTAAGGAGCTTGCATACAGTGATTTTCCGAGCTGCAGAATAATAGTCGCAGTTTTCGTTTCCTACACCCGCCACAACAGGTTGTGGTCTCGTTGCGACAGCCACAAGATATAGTGTCTGTGAATGAGAATGTTAGCGGCATAATAGTGCTTGTCAAACGCATTGTGAGATAATTCCCTGCGACGGCCGCAAACCCGCTTCAATACTGTACTCGCGGGACAGCCTTCCAAAGGGCCGATTCGGGATTCCGCCTTTTCGTGCGCATTATCACGAATAAACCCGACCTTGCACAAACCCCCATTATCCCTTGTCTTACATTCTCGGCACTTCTGATAAATGCGCTGAAATCCCCTTAAAATGCGACTTTGCGCTCGACCCGTCTTTTCGATCCGATCGGAACTTGGACGGATTATGTCGCAACTTGCGCGTAAACCCCTTGAGCCAAAAACATTGGGGCAAGCCGCCGCTTCTCGCGAGAATTCTGATATACTAATCCAAACATGGAGGAACATATGAAAAGGCAATTGTCCATTCTCACGGCACTGTTTCTGCTCTTCGCCGCGTCCACGAGCCTCAAGGCGGAACTGCCCCGGGATTCCGTCGCGAACGTCCTGCCGGATGACGCCTTCTACATACTCGAGGCCGAAAACATCTACAGCATAGTTGACAAAATGCCTCAAACCGCCCTCCTGAAACTCTACAACGACCCTGAACTCCAGCCTCTCAAGCAGGCTACCGGTGATAAGGAAACGTCACTGATTCTCAATAATGCCGGGAAAACCGTCGAAGTCATTTCCCGGCTGATGCAGCCTTACAAGGACAAGGTCACGGGGCGAGTCGGCATGGGCCTTGTACCCATGGTCTCCGAAAATGGCTTTCGAACGTCGGAGCTCGTATTTTCATTCTCTGCAAAGGAGGGCCTCGGTCCCGAGGTCTTCGAGCAGCTGAAAGGCTCCATGAGACAGCTCTACGTGTTCATTCAGAACACATGGCACGATGAAGAGAAGAACGAGCAAGACCTCGTCTTTGAGCTGGTGGACATGCACGGTGTCTCCATGACCTTCGCCCGGGACAGGGAGGACGAGGAGGGAGTGTATTACTTCCTGAAAGGCGACATGGTCGTAATCACCGCTGACAACGACTGCGCGGAACTGCTCGCCCTGACAAACGCGGACCGGCAGAAAAAAACGAAATAAAGACACTCGCTCAGGACGAGACCTTTAAGGCGAACTACGCAAAAAGGCTCTCGGGACTCTTGACAGTTTATAACGACACGAAAAAGCTGCAAGAACGCTTCGACGATGCCGACGGGTTGAATGTGAACATACCGCTTATCTTTAGCGGATTGCAGTACAGCGCACTCGACACAGAGGGCGAGGACATCACGGACTCCTTCAGGCTCGTCTCGAAATCTCTTGCGGAACACGATATCTGCCGGCAGGTGCGCGGCCAAGACGCTTCCCACTCCGGCGCGAAGTTCGTGCCGGAACAGTATCACGCATACCTTGCCGCAAACATACCTTCGCTCTCCTCTATTTTCGGTGATGATGGAGAAGATGCAGGGGCAGCCCCTCCTCGAGGATCAAAGAGGCTTTACGGGCAAATGCTCGGAATCTCCATTACCGATACGCTTTTCAATCAGGTGGGCTCCGAAGTGAAACATCTGCTACCTGAGGACCGAGGTATCATGAGCCACGAAATCCTTGCCATCGCACCGCTGAAGGACCCCGAACTCGTGAAGCAGACTCTCGATGATATCGCCATCATTCCTGCCAAAAAAATTATCTCCAGGAGCGAGTTGCCCGACGGAAGCGTCATTTACAGTTTGAGTACCGGAGAAATGAATCAGATCCTGCCGATGGCTTTCGCTATTCGCGACGGACACCTCATCATGGGCACCATCTACGCCGTCAAGCCAGCACTCAAAAGGTCCATGGAAGATTCACTTGCCGCCACAGAAGAGTTCGCAGACCTGAAGGCCCGCCATGCCCAGTTCTCCCCGAACCTGTTGCTCGGGCTCAACATGCCAAAGATCGCAAGCGTCGGATACCCTCTCTGGAAGATGCAGTACATTAGAATGATCGCTCGCGAAGACAACCCCGAGATCATCATGTTCCCGCCGGTTGACGCGCTTGCAAAGCACATGCGCCTTACATCCCTCGCTGCGCGGATTACCGAGGACGGTTACGCAGCCAATTCACGCGGCATGCTGCCCGTTTCGCTTCTGCAGATGATGGCAGGACAATTGTTCATGGCCTTTTCAGCACAACGCGTTATCGAGCAACCACTCGGGAGGGATGATCCGGTTCTCTTGAGGGTGCTTAATTTCCACGTTGCGGCAGTTGATTTCTCGTATGCGCAAGACGAGAAATCCTACTGGGAGTCCGAAAACAAAGACTTCGGTGAATACTTCGATCATCAAGACAACATAGAAGGCTACTCGTTCTTCTACTTCTCTGACGATACAAATTTGGACGGTAAGCACGAGGCGAAACATTTCATCTATCTCGCTGTTCCCGAGCCGATTAACTTCCCGGTCAATGCGTATGCCGTTGACGAGACCGGCCATCTTTACACGAAACTTCTCAAAAACAACGAACAGTGGAACGAGTTCTTCAAGTTGATTGATCAGGATGCATTTGACTGGAACAAATCCCCGCATATTCCAATGCAGATGAGTCCGCGAAAGCTTGAAAGGGAGCCGATTCAGCCCCCGCCCGATATCGAGGAACTGGAGGAAGAATAGGCCCCGACCAACATAGCCGTTCGACAACTGCAAGCCGAACCTTGCTTCGGCTACCTTGTGGCTGAGGGTGCGCCTTTTCTTGCGTAATAGCAGACTCTGCCAGCCTCGCCTAATAATCCCTCAGTATCGCAAGCTCACCGTCAAATGCAGTAAGGCAGGGAATCGCCATGCCCGCCGTATGAGAGGCGGCTCGTTTCCCAGATGTCGTGCGGAGCAGCCCAGGAGCCCCGTACTCCTTCGCCCTCTTTAACTTGGGTGTCAATCAGGTATCTCTGAATCTTCCTCACGTAATGCCGTGCGGGTTCGTATTCCGTGCGTGCGAGACCAAGAGCGTAGCAGTACATGTCGTAATAGGAGATGCGGTTGACGTCCCGCTTCATCAGCAACGAGGTCGAGCGCTTGTGAACCGGTGCGGACATATCGAATAGGCTGAAGCGTTTGCATAGGAGGCCAACGCCCGTCATCGCCTCGGAAGGCTCCTTGATGTTCGCGTTGAACGACATAGCCCGAATGCTCTATGGTCGCGTGCCAGTCGAACCACGCGCTTATGGCGGCCCAGCCCTCGCGGGGCAGGTCAATTCCGGCGTTGCGTGCCGCGGCGAACGCGCATGCGTACCACACCGTGACGCACGAGTTCGACGTGTTGCCCACCATCCCCGGATAGCCCCATACACGGTCGCCGTCGCGGTACTCCATGCTCTTCTCTATCGCCTGTTGGAGGTATGGAATGTACTCCTCGTGACCCGCCGCAACGTATTCCGCGAGAACCCACGCCGCCGCGCCCTGTTCGTGAACGTACGTCACCGGATTATCCGAGCGGTAGTTGCCGCCCTCGTTTGGTACCGTCACAAGCCAGTTCATCGCTCGGGCCATGGCGCCCTCCCGGGCCGCACGCTGAGCGGAACTGCCCCTGTCGCCCGCACTGAGAAGGCTCATGACGCTGAGAGCCGTCATGCATACGTTGGTATCGTTGCGACCCCGGTCGGCAACGTAGCCCTCGTGAGCGGAATAGTCGAGTGCATCGAAGTGGCCGTCCTGAGACTGATGCTCGAGAAGCCAGTCGCAACCCAGAAGCACCGCCTCGTTCAACTCTTCCTCGCCGACCGTCACGGACTCATGCTCCGGCAGAGCGTCTGCTGCTGGAAACTCGTACCCGTCCTTTACTCGCGACCACCACGAATTCCAGTAGCTCGCCTCAGGCAGAAACTTCTTGCCGGTAAGGCTCTGGAGACTCAGCCAGACAGCGTCCAGAACGTCGGCGTCCTCCACCTTCAGAAGTCCGATGAGAAACTCCACGTTCGCCTTTATATGGAAACGCGAAAGTGCGCCGATCGCCTGTATGCGAAGAGCGGGGCCGTACTCGGCGGAACCGGCAATTGACGATAGTGCTCGAAAACCACTCTCGTCCGGTCTGCGAACCAGCGCCCCGGAAACGTGCTACTGAGATACTGGCGAAATCGCCGCGACTTGTGTCATTAGCTCCGTGATATATGTACGGGCGGATTCCGTACCCAGTATTCCCAGTGCGTCGAGAGCGTTTTTCGCCTCTTTGCCCCCACTCTCCACAGCCTGCTTGCTCTTTTCATAAAGAAGCTCCCCCGACTCGCCCGAGAGCTTCCTTGCGGCCGCGGTGCGTAAAGGCTTGAAACCGCTCTTCAGCGCAAAGCCAAGCAGGACATCCCGGTGCTTGGTGACCTCTTCGGAAGGCAGGTTCTCAACAGCGTAAAGGTTGACACCGAAATCAATGTCCGAAAGCATCTTTGACCAGATGCCTTCCTCGCCCCTCTCTATCGCGCTCTTGTACGCCGTCAGACGTGTTCGCCAGCCGTCAACTCCTTCCGCGAAAGAAAGTGCGGTGGCCAAAAGCAAAGCGACAAGCGCGAGCCTAAAAGTCAGGCTGCTCGAAGATCGTCTCAAAGCGTGTCTCTTTCTGAACATATCCCTCGGGTATCTCGAACAGTTCGTCCGGAAGCTCCGCGGGACAATAGCCCTTCACCTTCATGTGAATACGAACCGTTTCGTCCGGGAAATCGTAAGGGAAACGTATCTCTCCGATGAACTCTTTGCGCTTCTCCAGCACCCTCGCGGCCTTTTCGGGCACGATTAGAAGGTCGGAATAGAATCGGGCGGGACTCTGGGGCAATTCGCTGGTGAGCAGCATCTGGATGAACTCGTCGCCGTTCTCGGTAATCTGGAAGTATTGAAGCGCCCTGAAAACGCCCTTCTTTCCCTTGCGGCTCGAACGCGGCTCCACGAGACGATATTCGTACTCCCCTCTGATTATCTTTTTCAGCTTGAAAACCATCGGCGGAGGATTGCGTTGAAGACGCTCGCGCTCGTTCTTGTCATCTATATTCTTGATCATGTTCTTGAGGTCTTCGAGAAGAAATTCCGCGTTCGCCTTCTTCTTCTTCTGAACCTTCTCCATCGTCTCGGAGCGGTTCTTCTGATACTGCGCAAGCGTCAGCGCGCTGACACGCACCGCTGACCCTCGGCCATATTCGGGTAACCTCGCCCTTCGACCGGTCATAGATGATCGTTATGCCGCCCTCGGAACGAATCTTCATCAGCTCGCCCTTGAGAAGAATTCGCTGGGAATACAACTGCTTCTCCTCGGCCTTCTCAACCTCTATGTCCTCCTTGTTGCCCTTCGCCTTCTCCGGGTCCACGCGAACAAGCTTCAGCTTGCTCGTCTCGATCTCCTGCTCGTAAACCAGACCGGCGAATGCGGAGAAGCTTACTGTCAGCGAAAGCACGAAAGCGACGACTGAATGCTATTGAGGCTCGTGTGTTCATGTTCGCCTCCTTACTCGTTAACTTGCTGCAAAAGGGTCTGATTACGGCAACTCAAGTGCGCCGATAAGGTCTCGAAGCCGTTCTACTCCCTGCTCTTCGCAGTAATCGCGAATTCCTGCGAGTACCTCGGCAGGCGTGCAGTGTACGGTGCCCGCGCCGACCTCGACCGCAGGTCGGTCCCGCAAAGGATGAACTCTATCGCGTCCAGGGCCTGGCCCTTAGCTGCCTGCACCAGGCCCACCACGGGAATGTCCAGCGCCTTGTGAACAAGGTACACCATTCCGAGCGCCACGATGGTGAGCCCGACGCAGGCCGGAAAGACCTCCGAAAACATTGCCGAGCACCGGCTTGCGACTGTGAGCGTCAACCGGCATCGCTGACAGGGCATCGATGAGCGATACCGCGTCGGCTCCCGCCTCTTCCACCGCGAGGGCTATGCGGGTGATGTCCGTCACGTTCGGCGTCAACTTCACGATTACTGTCTTGCCGGTCACTGCGCGTACCGCTGCGGTAACCTCAGCGGCCGCGGACGGGTTTACTCCAAAATGAACTCCGCCTTCCTTCAGCGTTTCGGGCATGACGATATGTTCAGGCTCGAACGACGCCATGCCTCGCGACTCCGTCCAGAGTAGCGGCCATCTTCACGAAGTCCTCGATGCTGAACCCCGCTATGTTCGCTATCACAGGGCAGCCCAGCTTCGCGATGTCCGGCAGCTTCTCCGCTGTGAACGCCGAAAGCCCTTCGTTCTGAAGTCCTATCGAGTTCACGAGACCGCTCGCGGTCTCCGCGAGCCTCGGAGTGCGATTGCCGAGCCTCGGAAGTACTGTTATGGACTTCGGTATCACTGCGCCGAGAGAGGAAACGTCAAGCGAGTCGGCAAGCTCCTCGCCGTAACCGCAAGTGCCCGAAGCCGTCAGAACCGGGTTCTTCAGCTCGAGCGAGCCTATTGTGCAACTGAGGTCAACATTCATGCAGGCTCCGCGACAGGGGAGGTGATTTTGGATTTATCGTCTTTCTCGAAAGCTATTCGAAAGGCGAAGTAAAGCACGCCCGCGCAAATACATGCGTCCGCGATGTTGAAAAGCGGCCAGATGTATCCGTCCCATTCGAGCAGAATGAAATCGCGCACGTGGTTGAAAAGTAGCCTGTCAACGAAGTTGCCCGCAACTCCCCCGTACGCGAACCCCGCTGCGAGGGCTGAAAGCACTCCGCCGCGAGTGGGAAGAAAGTAAACCAGGAAAAAAGGCACCATCGCGATAAGGAACGCCGCGCTCAGCAGGGAAAAGTACATGTTCATGCCCTGTCCGAGGCCGAACACCGCGCCCGTGTTGAGCGCCTTCTCCAGGCCGACCGCCGCGGGGCCGAGCTCCTGCCGCCAGATCTCCTCCATCGGAAGCGAGAAAAGATAGAACTTCGCCGCCTGGTCGGCGATGCACGCCAGCCCGGCTACCGAGAAGAAAATCCCGAAAAGGGTCGTTTTGCTTCTTTTCACGTCTCTGAGTATACTCCTCTCCTGCATCCGGTCAATCTCGCGCGAGTGTGGGATTTTCACACGCTACAGTGCAGGATTTGCACACATCCCCGTTTCCGCAGAATCTCTCGTTGTTAAAAATCGGTACTCATTGCGAAATTCTCTCCGCCGCGCGTCTCCCATAACACCCTTGAATACAAGATGTTACGCCAGAACTTCTTTGTGATGTCTCGACGACTGCAACGTCTTTTGAGATGTAAGGTATGACATTTGCAAGAAGGGCAATCATGCACCGTCCCCTCATGAT